>CBDIDQ010000071.1:0-35000 GCA_965277695.1 Alteromonadaceae bacterium | reverse complement strand
ATCATTCATGATCATTTCAATTATAAAAATTTAAGGGTTTTACAAAATGTCCGCATTTCAATCTTCCATCGTCTATTCACTAATACTGGCCGTTGTCGGCTACGCTATTATGTTTATGATTGCTTCTCCTGATATGCCTGCTGGTGTTTTCGCCACTGGCTTACTCATTGGTTCACTCTTCATTGCCATTATCACCAACACTCCTTCATCAACGTCTTCATCAACATCCGCTACATCCGCCCCTGCGGCAACAAAAACAGCACCAACTTCGGCTGCAACCGCAACTTCTGATAACGATAAAGGAGGACCAACAAAAACAATCTATGTTGGTAACTTGCCTTATCGAGCTAATGAAGCCGTTATTAAAGAGCTGTTCGAAAAGTTTGGTTATGTCCATTCTGTCCGTTTGTTAAAAGACCGCCAAACTGGCAAACGCCGGGGATTTGGCTTCGTAGAAATGGCTGAGGCAACCGCTGCAACGGCCATCGAAGCGTTAAATGAATCGGAGTTTCAACAACGTACCTTGAAAGTCAGGGAAGCTAAAGACCGCCCTGAAAAAGTAGAGGAAGAAGCTTTTCAAGAACAAGTTTAGTGTTTAATTCAGAGGCAGCCTAGCTGCCTCTTCTCCGCTTAAAATGCCGCCTAAAACGAATAGACAAGAGTAAGACCAGTTTCAGTATCCACCTTACGTCTGTCATCCTCCGGTTTACTGTTGTATTCCAACAAAAACGACACTCTCAGCGCCAACCGACCATTGATCTGTGCAATCATTGATGACTCGGCTTTAGTACTAGAGCTTTCACCACTGAAACTTAAATCCGTCACAATCTCTTGCCTAAATCGGGTGGCTACGGTTAATTCCTGTTCATATTTGAACGCACCACGAAAAATGGTGCCCCGACGCTTAGTACCATCATCAAGCTCCTTCCATTCTTGACCTGGACCAATCTCAAAATCAATGGTGTTGTTACTGGTTTCATAAAACCGCCAACCATAACCCACCGCTGTTGTCAGTTCGTAGTTATAACCATTAAACCGATCATCATTGTAGGAGCCAAAAATGAAGAAACTCTCCGCTTCACTGTCTAGTTTATAATTGCCTTGATAAGAAACGAAGATCTGCTGCTCTGTGGTATCCCGCTGCGACTCACCGTCTTCGTCAAATTGCGACCGCTGATATTGCGCATCAATCATGTATTCAGTCCGCCAGAAGGCAAAATCCTGCTCGACGTTAATCGCCGCTTTTGCCGATGCCGTTTGGCTGTTACCAGTCGTTAAAACAGCGCCAAATTCAACATCGCCACGATAACTACGCTGATCCTGCGCAGCATTAGCATTGTTTGAGACTATCAGTGTGGACAATAAGGGCAGTAGTAATACCAGCGTTTGTTGACGATTTGTCATAAGCTTTGATTGGTGATGCATAGGCAGTAAATAGGTAATAACGGTTCATTTGCCAACTATTGTAAAACAAACATTGTGATAAAAGCGACCCAGACAATGAAAGAGCTAATGAAAGAGACAATGAAATTCACTGAAACATCCAACAAAATCAATTTAAACCAACAATCTTTACCCTTTGAGCAATTTATATGTCTATAATTCAAGGCAATAGCTTTTACATTCATCTTACAGAGAAAGTTAATGGATTTAGTCAATTTTAGAGTTGGTGAGAAATATATCGCACTGAACATCCTCGATATTTTGGTCACAGAACGATACCAAGAAGATTTAACTACTATACCCACCGAAGATCACAGCTTCTTGGGCGTTAAAGATTATGTCGGTACTCCCACGCCGGTGTTTGATTTAGGGATGATCATGAACAATCAGATCACCGAAGAAGTGAACCTCAAACTGGTGGAGTTATTAGCCAAAGGCGAGCGTGAGCATGATGAATGGATGATTGCACTGGAGTATGCTTTAAAAAATAGTACCGCCTTTACCAAAGAATTATCTTGCCATAAGTGTGTTTTTGGCAACTGGTATGATAGTTTTTCAAGCGATGATGAAGATTTGTCCAGTCTGTTAAAACGTTTTGATGAACCCCACCGCAGACTCCATGATCTCGCTGATCAGTTGATCAATCTGGCTAATTCAGCCCAACTAGACGAAGCTTTGCAGATACTCGAAAAAGAAAAATCAATCACTTATAACCCACTGAAAAGGTTATTCGAAGACGCCCGCACCCAAATCACTGAAAGCTACAAACCAATTATCGTTTATACCACGGTCGATGGCAGAACACCTTATATCGGTCTGTTGGTCGATAGTGTCGAAGATAGTGTAAATATTATGGACAGTGAAATTAAGTCGTTAAGTAAAATCATGGAAACCGGATTTAAGCTCAATGATCAAACCCAAAAGATGTTAAATGGGATTGTAAAAATCGACAATAAATACAGTTTAATCATTGATTCTACAGCAATTTTTAAGCAAGACGAATTGCCGATTTAAAATAAATCAGGTGAGCATTTAACCTCGCTTGCCTGAAAAATTTTATTTCTCTAGTCTTGATTGCCAACAATGCGTAAAATACCTCGCTTGTCGAACCTCAGAGTCCATCATTGCCTTTATGTTTATCTCCATCGAAAAAGCCACCGCTCTCACCGGTAAAAGCAAAAACGCGTTATACCGGCTGATGGCAAAAGGCCATATCCATTTTGTCCACTGTACTAAAGGCAAACGATATCTGGAGGTGGCCGAACTGAAACGAGTCTATGGTCCGTTACTTAGTGAGGCAAGTGAAGATGCGATTGTTGATGAGATGATGCTACCGGACAATAGTGATTTACCGGATATTGTCTCGGCATTACGCACAGAGGTGGCAAATCTAGCCAAGAAAGTGGATAAGCAAACCCAGTTGCTCGAATCGCTGACAACAACACTGACAACAACAGGCGTAGCAGCCATTACCTCAGCCCCTCAACATGCTGAGGCACAAGTTACAGCAATAACGCCAGCCCGCCCTGAACAAGATCCCGAATGGCCGCCCTTCATAACTTGTTATGCAGACTTAGCCAAACGAGATGAAATCAAAGCAAAATATAACCGCTAGGGCTTCGCGAAACCTGAGTATTTACAATCATTTTCTTGTAGCACTACCGTTATACCGGCTGTCGGGCTGTTCGGGTATCTGGAGCGCTTTGTTCTTTACAAGCAAAAGCATTCACCACGGAGACACGGAAGCACGGAGAAGGTCAAAAGCAAAACAGTTAAAATCGTTGTTTTTCTCCGTATCTCCGTGGTCAAACTGTTTTATTTTTTTAAGAACAAAGCGCTCCAGTGACTTGAAAAGCCCATCAAACCCTCAAGACATTCACAGTGTTCACTCCTAAGCTCCTAAATCTAACTTGCCAGTTTAATAATATCAGCAACAATGCCCGCAGCGGTGACATTAATACCGGCACCGGGACCACGAATGATCAGCGGATTACTGCGGTGCCAATCAGAATGAATCACCACAATATTATCTGCTGGTGACACATTCGTCAGCGGATCAGTCACCTTACGAAAACTTAAGCCGACTTCAGCTTCTTGTAGCTGAAGCTCACCTTGCAGTTGGGTAAAGTTTAACTGTCCTGAGTAACACAGTTTCATGTTTTGCTCATTGGCTTGCTGCCATTTTTGCTGCATGTATTGATCAAGTTCATCACTGGCAGCGGCAAAGTCTTCGGCTGAAAGCGCCAGAAAATGCTCGGGGATCAGCGGTGTCAGTCTGATTTGCTCAAGGTCTAAGGTTAAGCCCATGGTACGAGCGATAATTAGCAGTTTTCGCTGTACATCTTTACCCGATAAGTCATCACGCGGATCCGGCTCGGTCAATCCCAACTTTTTAGCTTGTGCGACCACTGACGAAAAAGGCGTCTTGCCATCATAACGATTCAATATCCACGATAATGTGCCAGAGAACAAACCAGAAACACTGTTTATTTTATCGCCACTGAGCACCAAATCACTGATCGACTGCTGGATTGGCAAACCCGCACCACAAGTGACATTACTCAACCATTGGCTGTGATTACTTTTTGCCAGTTGCAACAGTTGTGCATAATCAGTGTGCGGCAAGGTGATCCCCAGTTTGCTGGCACTGATCACATCACGGCCTTTGCTGAAAAAAGTCTCATATAAATTAGCAACATCTTGGCTGGCAGTGACATCAACAATCGCTAGTTGCTGATCATCAATCGCAAGTAAACTGTGCTCAATATCGACGGTTTTGTGACTGCTGGCGGCCAAAGCTTGGTCAACAACATCCAGCTCAAGTCCTTGTGCATCAAAAATGTAATTAGTTGAGTTCGCCACCGCGACCAGTTGAATTTTGCTTTTCGCCCGGCTGTTAATTAAACCAAGCTGCTGCGACAAAATATCCGTCAGTTTACGACCGATATTGCCATAACCCAACAATACTAAATTAATCACCGCTTGATTTTGCGTTGTTTCAAACACCTCATTGAACTCTGAATTAGCTTGGTTATTGGTAAAGATGGCTTTATGAATGAGTGAAACCAATGCAATCGGACGCTTATCGTTAACAATGGCACTGATTGCCCCATTGGTATCATAGTGATAGTGCAGTACTTGTTTGTTTGATTGCTGGATCAGTGAAAAATATGAGCCTAAATGTTTACCCTGTTGCAGTAATTCACTACCGACCAATGAAATGATCGACAAGTGTGTTTGAAAAGTCAGCTGACAACTACGCTCGACTTTAGCCAATAACCCCTCAACTCGCTGTTGATCAGCATCGCTGACACAAAACTTCAATGTGCCTTCCTCAGCCAGCCAGCAATAGCTGACAATCTGCTGATGCGCTAAAGCACTAGCCAGCTGGTCATTAAACTCTGCCACCAACAAACGATTGTGCCATTTGATGCTAAACAGGCAGACCGATTGTTTCAGCGCCAAGGTTTTTGCCCCTTGCCATTTCACCGGTTGGGTCAAAATCAAGGTGCCAGTATTTTTGTCCTCACCACTGTCAGCGCATTTGTCGCTACCAATCTGAGCATTACGAATACGAATCGGAATATTGCCTTGTTGCAACGGTCTGAGGGTTTTTTCATGGAAAACGGGTGAACCTAAGCTCGCCAGCGCATTGGCTTCATTTAAGCCTAATACGGGGATCACTTTGGTATCACAAAAAAGGTTGGGATCGGCACTGTATACGCCGTTAACGTCGGTCCATAAGTAGACCATTTTGGCGTTAGCCAGTTTGGCCACTATAGTGGCAGAAAAATCGCTACCGTTACGGCCTAATGTGGTAGTGCTGCCTTGAGGATTAGTGGCAATATAACCACTAACGATGGCAACAGAGCCTTTGGCTTCGTTGCTCAATTCTACTAACCAAGCATCAAAGGTATGCTGGCTTTTATCCCAGTCAATCTGGGCACCTGCTGGACTATTTTTATTGACACAAGGCTGCTGCGCTGCGGTATGAATAAAGTCTCTCGAATCAACCCGTTGATTAGCCACGCCTCGGTGTTGCAATGCAGCACAGACAACGCGGGTCGACCACAGCTCACCATAAGCGATGATGTCATCTTGGTTTAAGGTTTCCCACGCCAGCGAGCGTGAGAGCAAAAAGTGAATACGTTGAATATCATCCTGCAATTGGGTTATCAGTGCCGAGGCAATATCCGTCGGCAACAGTGCTTCAATCACCTCTTGCTGATACGCGGTGACAGCGGTGCAATCAGGCGTAAACAACTCATCATTGTCTTGTGCCTGCTGATAACGACTGACTAAATCAAATAACAAATCTGTGGTATTGCCCATTGCCGACAATATCACCAAATCACCAGCCGTGCAGTTTTGCTCAATAATGCTGGTAACTTGGTTAATTGCAGCAGCAGATTTTAAGCTGCTGCCGCCAAATTTGTGAACACTAACCTTAGTTATTGCGCTCTCACCGACATTCTCAGCACCAAGCTGCTGCTTGCTCTCCAACAGCTGAATTTGTTTCAGCTGCTGAGATAATGCTTCACTTTGCTCAACAAAGAGTTCCTCAACTAGGCTCATATTCCAGCTCCTGACTGTTTACCGACTTGCTGTTTAAAGCGGATACTTTAAGTGCCTGGGCGATATCTGCCAACAAATCATCGGCCAGTTCGATACCCACAGAAACTCGGACCAGTGCTCTAGTGATACCCGCTGTTAATTGTGCCGGAATATCCATGGCAGCATGAGTCATGGTAGACGGATGACAAATCAGACTTTCTACGCCGCCAAGAGATTCTGCCAAAGAGAACAATTCGAGGCTTTCAAGGAATTTAACGATATCACACTCGTTTTCATCCAATTCAAAGCTGACAATCGCGCCGAAACCTTGTTGCTGCTTTTTCGCAATTTCGTGGTTAGGGTGGCTTTTAAGGCCCGGGTAATAAATCTTTTTCACTGCTCTTTGCTGTTCTAAGAAGTTAACCACTTCAAAGGTGTTTTCTTGATGCTGACGAATTCGCACAGGTAAAGTTCGCAGACCACGCAAAGTCATGAAGCTGTCAAATGGTGAGCCGGTAATGCCTAGGCAGTTGCCCCACCAAGCCAAATCAGCGGCTACTTCTGGTGATTTACTGACAACTGCACCACCAACAACGTCACTGTGACCATTAATATATTTAGTGGTTGAATGCACTACGATGTCGGCACCCAAATCTAGCGGTTGCTGCTGTGCAGGAGATAAGAAGGTGTTATCAACCACAGTCAGGCAATTGATATCACTGGCCAGTTTAGCCAATTTAACGATATCAACAACACGCAGCAAAGGGTTACTTGGTGATTCAATCCATAAGATTTTAGGTTTTTTCGCCAATGCTGCGGCCAATGCCACTTCATCAGTTTGGTCAACAAACAATAATTCAAAATGACCTTTTTTTGCCAAGTTGCTGAATAAACGGTAGCTGCCGCCGTAACAATCATGAGGAGCAATCAATAAATCACCAGGTTGCAATAATTGCAAAGGTAATGACACTGCCGACATACCACTAGACGTTACCGTCGCACCTGCGCCATGTTCCAATTCTGTCAATGCACCTTCAAGGCCACCGCGAGTCGGGTTACCTGAACGCGCATAATCATATTTTCGTGGCTTACCAAAACCTTCAAAGCTATAGTTGCTGGTTAGGTAGATTGGTGGTGTAACAGCACCAAATTGGGTATCTGTTTCTATTCCGGAACGTACGGCTGATGTGGCGAAGTGTGTCATGGCAATCCCCTATAAGGCAAATTTGGTTATTAATTTAAGTCTTTATTGCTAGACGTTTAGCCGTCTATATATCTTGACGTTCATAATAAGGACTTTTGAAATTCTGTCAAGGGGATTTTTTGATTATTTTTTAGGCATGGCCGTAGGCGAGAATTCATTCTCGTTTTAAAGGTTAGGTGTTAGACAGGTAAATCGAAGGTTAAGCGTATTGATAACACAGATTAAAGTGACAATTATCTCTTTGCATTAACGAGGTTAAAACCTCGTCTACGAATTGATGCGCCGTAGACGAGAACTCATTCTCGTTTTTTTAAAGGTTAAATGTGATCCGGTGAGATCGGTATCGATTTCACGGCGCGATGTATTTATTCTCGCCAGCAATCCAGGTTTGTAAAACCTTGACTTGCCATAATTCACTAGGAGAAATTTTGAAGACATCTTTGTCGACGAGGATGAAATCAGCCCATTTGCCTTTTTCGAGGCTGCCGATCACTTTTTCCTGATGGGCAGCGTAAGCGGCATCAAGGGTAAATGAGGTAAATGCCTCGGCAGTGGTCATGGCTTCTTCGGGGATCCAACCACCAGCGGGTTGATTCTGGCGATTTTGTCGGGTAACTGCGGCATGGATGCCATAGAAGGGGTTAGCCAGTTCAATCGGGAAGTCTGAGCCAGAGGCAATGCGGCTACCCTGTTTTAAAAAGGTTTGCCAAGCATAAGCGCCTTTTAAGCGGGCTTTACCCACTCGGTCTTGTGCCATATTCATATCACTGGTGGCATGGGTCGGTTGCATTGAAGGAATAATATTCAATGATTTAAACCGAGGTATATCAGTCACTGCAACCACTTGCGCATGTTCAATACGATGGCGTAATGACTGACCACCCCAGCGTTGATAGGTTTTCTCAAACTGGTCTAGCACCACTTGGTTGCCTTTGTCGCCGATGGCATGCACATTGAGTTGGAATTTATGTTTAAGTACTTGATTAAACAGCAGTTCAATTTGTTCGGCTGAGGCCAACATCAAGCCTTTATGGCCCGTTTTATCGGAATATGGAGCCAACATTGCTGCCCCACGACTACCCAGTGCTCCGTCAATCGACAGCTTAACACTGCGTACTGACAACATATCTTGGTCATCGTTAAAATAGCCCTGACCTAATAGCTGTAATAGTCTGGGCTCCATGGCTTCGAGCATCGCGTATATGCGAATGTCCAATGTGTTATTTTTGACATTATCTCGATACAACTGATAGGTGTCGAACAGAATACTGGCGTCGTGAACACTGGTGATCCCCAAGCTTAATAGATGTTTCATCGCTATATCCAGCGCACTTTGTGATTCGGCAGCGGTCGGTTGAGGAATTTTGCTTTCTAGTAGGTTCATGGCGTTATCCACCAGTACACCGGTCGGCTCACCGGCGGCATCACGCATGATCAGGCCACCAGCGGGGTCCAAGGTGTCTTTGTTAATCCCGGCAAAAGCCAACGCTTTACGATTAGCCCAGCCAGCATGCCCGTCAACCCGACGTAACCAAACCGGGCGGTCAGTGACATATTCGTCCATATCTTTGGCGCTGGGGAATTGTCGTCCCGGCCATAATTCTTGGTTCCAGCCGCGCCCTTTGATCCAACTCAGCTGTGGGTGTTTTTTAGCATATGCCTGCACTTTGAGTGCGGTATCGGTGGCGCTTTTAGTATCTCTGACATCAACATTCAGTCGACCAAAACCTAAACCGAGCATATGTCCATGAGCATCAATTAAACCCGGCAACAACACCTGATTTTTACCGTCAATCACTTTGGCAGTAGGGTATTTGCTAGCCACGGCCTCATTGCCGATTTCGACCACTTTACCGTGTTCGAACACTAGGGTTTTAAAAGATTGCCATTGCGCGGGTTTGGTTGCATCGTGATCAACAGCCTGAGTAGATAAAGTATAACCTGTAATATATTTTTACCACCACAGGCATAGCAATAGCGGCAGATGTTGTGAGAGTTAGTAAAGTGCAGATGAAGGTGAATAGCTTGCTGGTATTTTTTAATTTAATTTTAGCTTGGATTATCATAGTGGTTAAGCACAGTCCGTAATGGATCGTTATTTTACCGCCATTGTATGCAAATTCACTGAGAATAAAAATGACTAAATGACAAAGAAAAATATTGGCTATTCAATGTCAGTTAGGTAGAATGCCCCCCGTCGAAAAGACAAATTGCATAAGCAATGGTGACTGTAGCTCAGTTGGTAGAGCCCCAGGTTGTGATCTTGGTTGTCGTGGGTTCAATCCCCATCAGTCACCCCACTTTTTATATTTCAAGAATTTTCAAACTGATTCAAGAATTTTCAAAATTGTTCGAACAAGGCGAATAAATTCGCGTCTACGGTATATAAGCTTCATTGTTCCCCCAAACTAACGTAACGATTTTGCAATATGTTCTTTATCAACAATATGATATTGTGGTGTTTACTTAACTTAGTACCCAGCTAAGCTGTAGGAGATTGGGATGAACACCAAGTTACTCACCACACTCTACATTATCATATTATTCTGGCCAAGCGCCTTACTGGCAGCCCAATGCAGCGCCACATTTGCCGATGGGGCGACCAGTAACCATGTCGATGGTAGTATCATTTTTAAAGAACGCTCGCAAATTTCTGGTAATCCGGATGGTATTCTCGCCTCACCCAATGTTGATAGCAGCAGAAACAGCACGTCGTGTTGGCCAACCCAATGTACCTCAGGCGGCACTGCCGTAGAGTCAGTAACGCTGTCTCCCTTTGTTTTTACTGCCACAGAAAGAATCGAATTTCGAGAAAATGATATCACCGGCACCATGGGCGACCAAGGGATCTTTTTATATGACAAAATTAAGATGCACAGAAATACCCTGTTAACCGCCTCCAGTCAGCCTTCTTATGGCATCAACAAATTTGAGGTCGGTGAAAATTCAGTGGTCAACCTGCCCGCTGGTGATTATTATATTGATGAACTCAAAATGGCCAGAGATAGCAGCATCAATGCCATCGGTAGCGGTACCGTACGCTTGTATCTCAATAAAAAACTCAATTTAGGTGAAAGGGCTCGAATCAACTTCCAGGGCAATCCGTCTAAAGTGTTTATATATGCCTATCGCGACATCGACCTGAAAAGAGATAGCACCATCAACGGTTACATCTATGCGCAGAATCACGTCAAACTTAAAGAACGAGCCATTATCACTGGATCTACATCAGCAAAAAAGGTCACCTTAGAAAGAGACGCCATCATCAATTACAATGGCAGCGATATAGCCAATACAGATTTTAATGACTTTTGTTCAACCACCGCGATCCCCCCAGACAACACCACACTGCTCGCTGAATATCGCTTCGATGAATGTTCTTCGGCGTCAAATTTACTCGATACTCAAGGCAGCTACGACGCCATGGCTCATGGCATACCACAGCCGGACCCTAATGGCATCATCGGCCAGGCACTGGATTTATCGGCTAACTCAGTCACTGACTGGGTAACCTTACCTCCGGGATCAATCGATGGGCTAGGCGATTTCACCACCTCAGTGTGGATCAGAACCACAGTCAGCAAAGATCAGCAGGAAATCTACCAGGCGCTGGGCAGCAGCCATTCCGATGACGAACTAGAGTCACACCTAGTCGGTAGCAATATTGTCAATTTAACCGTACAAAACCGAGGCATAAACTTCAACAGCAGCAAATCATTGACTGACGGTGAATGGCACCAAATTGTACTCATGCGTACAGATAGAGAAGGTTGTTTGTATGTCGATGGTCAGTTTGAAGAGTGTAAACCTCGTGTCAATAGTACGCCATTGTCTGTCACTAACACTGCTGGCTTTGTCCTCGGTCAGGAGCAAGACCGCTACGGCAGTAGGTTTGACATCAGACAAGGCTTTGAAGGCCAATTGGATGAATTGCGGTTTTACTCGGGTAACCTTTCTAGCGCCAATGTCAGCCGTATTTATGCCAATGAAAAAGCCGGACTGAACCATGATGGTACTACCCGGTCAGCTATTTCTTGTGAGCGAGCACCAGTAGCTGAATACCGCTTTGACGAAACCAGCTGGAGTGGTGGTGCTGGTGAAGTGGTTGATTCAATTGGTGGATTCAGCGGCAGCGCCATTGCCACGCAACCGATTGATGGCAAAGTCTGTAACGCCGCTGATTTTACCGCAACGGGCACCTCAGACTTCATTACCCTACCCAATGATTTATTGAGTGGCCGTAAGAATTTTTCACTCTCACTGTGGGCAAAAACTGGCGATATGACTCGCCGTAGCATAATTTCTGGCGCTAACAGCGGCTCAGCCAATGAACTATTGATGTGGTTTGACTCCGGTACAGTGTTCGCCCCAGACATTCATAATTCAGAGATCGCCAAAATCACCACCAGTAACATTGCCGACAATGATTGGCATCATCTGGTCTGGACCCGCTCAAATAGTGAAATCTGTCTTTATCGTGATGCGGTATTACAAGAGTGTGCCAACGACACTTCAAGTACAATGAATATCGCCAGCCTGATCCTCGGTCAGGAGCAGGATAATGTCGGCGGCGGATTTGATGCCAGCCAAGCCTTTGACGGCCTGCTCGACGAATTGGTGGTATTTAGTGCCGCCCTAGACAGTAGCCAAATTAGCCAAATTTATACTAATCAAAATAATGGCCTCGGCTATGACGGTTCAGCCCGCACCTGTCCGGTGGCACCAACGCCCACCGCCGTATTAGATATGCGTTTTGATGAAAGCAGCTGGGCCAATAGCAATTCAGTGCTCGACAGTTCTGGCAACAACTATCACGGTAGTGCCATCAACAGTTTGCCAACCCCGGGACTGGTGTGTAACGCCGCTGATTTAAGCAGCAACGGTGATGATGATTATTTAACCGTCAATGCCGCCGCGATGAATGGTTTAACCGACTTCACTACAGTGATTTGGGGCAAAGCGACCACCACCAATGATTCAACCATTCTCTCGGCGGCCAGTGGGGACTCTGGGTTAGGTGCCAATGAGGCGGTCTGGTACTTTGACAATAACAACGAATTTTGGCCAACAATCACTTCAAGTCAGTTTGATGAGAGCACCAAACTGGGCACTACAGTGGCAATGAACGATGGCAATTGGCATCAATTGGTGTGGACCCGCAAGGCTAGTAGCGCACAGAGCTGCTTCTTCTTTGATGGGGTTTCACAAGGCTGTGTCACTCACACCGATGGCAATGACACCAGCGCCCTGCAAGTGATCGCCATTGTGCTGGGTCAAGATCAAGATAGTCTACTCGGCGACTTCGATTCAGCCCAGGACTGGCAAGGTTTACTCGATGAGTTTTTGATTTTCGACAGTGTATTGAGTCAAGGTAACATCAACGATATTCGTGATAATATTCTGGCTGGCAATAATTGGGATGGCAGTAGCCGCTCATGTTTTGGCATTGTTGATCATTACCGTATCGAACACGATGGTCAGGCGCTTACCTGTCAGGCAGAAACCGTCACCATCAAGGCTTGTCTAGACCCGGGCTGTGACAACCTAAGCCAAGAGCCGATCACCATGAAGCTCAATGTCGGCGGCACCACAGTAGCCACGCCGACGATTCTTGGCAGCGGGCCAGTGCCGTTTAATTTTACCAATGCCAGCACTGAAATCCTCTCGATCAGTGAGGCCACCACTATCGCCAGCCAATCACAAGTCTGTAGCCTTAACGGCGCAAGTGACTGTCGAATGACATTCGATGCAGCGGGTTTCTTGGTAAATTTGGAGCCAGGAGAATCTTGCCAGACACACGATTTAATCATTCAAGCAGTCAAACAAAGCGATACTGGCACCAATTGTGCGCCTTTATATACTGGCAATCAAACGGTTGATTTGAGTTTTAACTATGCATTGCCAAGCACAGGCGTCACTATCCCTTCAGTGGATAACGCTCCTTTAGCCATTGCCGGATCAACCCAGTCAAGAACCTTATCGTTCGGTCCCAATGCTGAGGTAACCGTGCCAATGGTTTACAATGATGCTGGTAGCATCAGTATTACAGTTAATGGCGTTGGTAGCGGTCCGTTAGCCGGGTTAACCCTCACAGGCACCGATTCAGCGCTGTATCACCCACATCATTTGGCCATATCAGCGAGCAGAACCGAAACTAACGACGACATAACGGTACTCAATAGCGCCACGAGTATCACCAGCGCAGAGAACCCTACCCATATCGCAGGGGCCGATTTCGACTTCAACATCAGTGCTCACTGCAACAATAACACTAATACGGTAACACCCAATTACCAACCGATGGCAAATGACCGAATTGAAATATCCGCATTACGTACCGCGCCACTAGGCGGGGCCACTGTCGATGGGGGGTTAAAGTTGAACCTAGCCGATGTATTGTTAGACAGTAATATGACCAGTATTGCGCTCAGTGGCAGCAGTTTTGCTGATGGAATAGCCAAAGTGAGCGGCAACTATAGTGAAGTCGGTCTGATCCAACTCACCGCCCGGGACAAAGATTATTACGGCGAAGGCGTAAATCGAGTGATTGCTTCATCAACGATTAATGTCGGTCGCTTTATTCCCAGACAGTTCAACCTAAAAACCATCCAACCCCCTATCCTGACAGGCCATTGCGCCGCAGGAGGAAGCCCTTTTGTCTATACCGGGCAATATGATTTAGCAACGGGATTAATTGGCAGTATTACTTATGCACAGCAGGGCATGGTAAAAATCACACCAGTCAATCAATCGAATACACCAACAATAAACTACGTCGGTGATTTTAATAAACTCAATGTTGGCGGTGTTAACTGGCTAACTCCCACGACAGACACCACACAAACAGGCAATGATCTGGCACGGCTACCACTGACCGCCAATATGAGCGTTGGAGATTTCGGTTCTTATATAGACGAAGGTGACCCTAATATTTCATACCCTTGGATCAGCCAATACACTTATAACATCGACGATAATTTTGCTTACAACCGCAATGCTAATTCACTGATAGGGCCTTTTGGAGCCACCATTGACTTTACGATTAGCAACGTGACCGATGCAGATTCAGTCACAACCGTTGCAGCTTTGACGCAAAGTGTCGGGGGGCTTAATGTACGTTATGGTCGCTGGCGTTTACGTGAGTCGTTTGGCCCTCAAGACCAAAATTTAGCTATCCCCATGCTGATTGAACAATATGACGGTAATGCATTTGTGCTCATCAACGATGATAGCTGTACCACATTCGATAGCAACAACGTCACTCTAAGTACAGCATCGACAACGGCCAGTGGTGATGGCATGTTTGTTACCAGTGAAACCTCTGGGCTGATATTGCAACAATTTAACACCTCAGGTCCTATAGAAGTGCAATATACGGTGCCCGATTGGTTTAACTTTGACTGGCAAGGGGATGGTTCGCAAATGAACCCTAGCGCCACCGCGACCTTTGGTCAATACCGAGGTAATGACCGGGTGATTTATTGGCGTGAAATAAGGTAGTTCATTGCTAATTAACAGTTAATAGTTAAGAGCAGAGCAAGAGTAGATGTAGTAGCTATAAAAGAGACAATGAAACCACAATCAATTGTTGTCCACTGACTTTAATGTTGTTTGTGTCGGTCTCATCGAGCATCAATAAATGTCCACTAGGCAATGGTTGTTTATGCTCACCATCGAGCAATACCGCCTCTTGCTTTAATGCATAAACAAAGCATAAATGACAGGGCGTTAATGTGACCGTATTGGCCTGTACAAAGGTTTGTACTGTTACCTGATATTTGCTTGCTTTGGTGATCACATTAAAATCAGTGATCGCCCCGGCTTTGAGTAAACCGGTGGTTTTGCAGCCACCATCAAAGGTCGCCACACTTAACAGTTCAGTCAATTCATCACTACTAACAAGAGCTGTAACAAGATCAGCGCCATTTTCATGCTTCAGCGTCAATCCCTCGCCTTCAATCAGCACTAGATGACGCTGATAGCCACTAAAGTCAGAAAAGACGCCATCTTCAACTACAGCGGCCATACTCAATCGCCAATCAAAATCTAATAGCCCGCCACCGGGGTTAATCGCTAATTCGACGGTCTGACCTTGACCGTTTTTCCATGGAATAGTGCTAAATGCTGTTGGCGGTATGATTTTCATGACTTAATTACCTTTTGTCGTTGATTTAAACACAAAAAAACTTGAACTCTCACGCTTTGTTACAAAAACCGCAGGTTAACGTAATGCTGACCTTTAGTCATTGAAATAAAATGCTTTTCTTTGGCATCTTTTATCTGGGAATGTTATTAAATGGTTAAAAACAACACTTAATGTTGTTATTTAACCACTTTTGTTGAATAAAAGGTTTAATTAAAGCGCAGAATTATTTGTCGTTTTTGCATTGATCCTGTATCTTGTTGGGCTCATCATTGATGAAATTCGATTCTTTAAGCAATTATCCAAACGTTGATCCAAGCATGATCAGAGGTTTAAAACAGAGGTTTAATACAGAGGTTTAATATGGCGCTCGAATTTGAATTAAAGTTAATTATGCCCAGCGAAAGTTTTGCTATATTTTGTCGGGGTAGCCTTGAATCAACCCGTTATTTAGTTAAACACCAACAACCTGCAATCGCTCAAGCATTAACCGATGTACTGGCACAAGAACCTTTACCTATCGGTAACGAAAATTGTAACGATATTTACCAACAATGTTTTTACGTTGATATTGAAACAGAGCATGTCAACACCATCGTCGAAATGCTATTGGCGATCATCGAAAACGAAGGCAATACCCATTCTGATGGTTTTGTGGTACTCGCCAAGTCATTGTTTGAAAATTGGATCACTCTGGCTCAAGCACTCGTTTAAAGCGATTTTGGTATTTGTGCGCCAAGCGCACACTACTATAAGCGCAATAATATCCCCTCCACGATCAATACTTACGTTCAGTAGGATGGGGTTTGATCACTTCTTGCCACGAGATACTTTGATCACCTAGCACCAAAAAATCGGGGTTTTTCAATGAATCCCGCTGGTTGTAACTCAGTGGTTTAAACTCACTATCAACAATTTTACCCCCGGCTTCTTCAACAATAATATGCGGCGCACCAGTATCCCATTCGCCTGTCGGTCCCACTCTTAAATAACAATCGGCGATCCCCTCTGCGACAAAGCAGCTTTTTAGAGCACAGCTACCATAGCGATGCACACTCGATTTGACGTGCTCATACAGGTATTGCGTTACTGTGGTTAAAGGTTGCACCCGACTAATTGCCACCCGGATCTCATCATCCGAGCTGCGACGGGCATGAATTTGCTGGCGACCCTCAGCCGTTTGCTTATGCGAGCCATAACCCTTAACTGCATAATAGGTGATATCTGCCACTGGCCAGTAAATCACCCCCAATACTGGCCAACCATTATCCACCAGCGCAATATTAACGGCAAAATCACCGCTACGAGAAATAAACTCCTGAGTGCCATCCAGTGGGTCTAACAGCCAATAACGTGACCATTGCTTACGTGCAGTAAATTCTGTTGGGGTCATTTCCTCAGATATGATCGGAATGCTCGGATCCAATGCGCTCAACGCTCTGGTTAATACCTCATTAGAAGCATAATCAGCCGAAGTTACCGGGGTGTGATCAGATTTGATGATCTGTTCAAAATCACCCTGTTGATAAATAGCTAGCACTGTTTGTCCGGCGCGCCAAGCGATTGATTTGACCGCATCCAGTAATTCAATCGCCTGATAAGGTTGGGGTTTATCCATTAAGCGGCTCCTTGATTAAGGGTTTTATGAAGGGTTTTATTGCGTGCTTGACTTACTAGCCATTTTTTCGCCAACAGCAGCCCGGCCACACTACGGGACTCAGAAAAGTCCGGATGATCCAGCAGTTCATCCAACTGTGCCTGCGGCCAAGGTACAATCTCCAAAGGTTCAGGTTCATCGCCTTCCAGCCGTTTTTGATATAAATCAAAGGCCAAAAAGATACTGATCCGAGCATTAAAATAGCCAGGAGCCAGACTGAGTTCTTTGAGCGGAATAAGGGTTTTGGCACCGTAGCCAATTTCTTCCATCAGCTCACGGTTCGCCGCCTCGGCTGCGGTTTCTCCCGGATCAATCAGACCTTTAACAAAACCCAGTTCATAGCTATGGGTGCCGCCAGAATACTCGTTAATCAGCAATAAGGTTTGCTCAGCGGCTTGTGCAAGAAAGGGGATAACCATCACCGCACCTCGACCGCTACCTTTCATCCGTTCGTAATGTCGTTTAACCCCGTTGGAAAACTGCAAATGAACCGTTTCGACGGTAAACAATCGGCTTTGTGCGGCGATCTGGCAATCAAGTATTTCGGGGAGTTGTTTTGAATTATTTGTTGGTACTGCTTCTAGCTCTGTTTTTGGCTCTGTTTCTGGCACCATATAATACCTCATGTACTTCTTGCTGGCTTCTTTGCTATGATTGGTTGTTTCGCCAAATGATTATTGTGGCTTATTAATAATAAACCGAAACCATCTAATTAGAAAAGAAAAACTAATTTCATTTCTAATTCAGAGTTAAGCCTTAACCTATTGATTAACACAGATAAAAAATATGCCAAACTGGAAAGAAATAGATACTGTATTGCTGGATATGGACGGCACTTTGCTCGACCTGCATTTTGACAATCAATTCTGGCAACACCATTTACCACAGCGTTATGCGCAAAAATGTGACATCGAGATTGAACAAGCTAAGGATTATCTGGCACAGGAATATCAAAAGGTCAGTGGTCAAATTCAGTGGTACTGCCTTGACTACTGGCAACAGAAACTGGACTTGCCCATTGCTGAATTAAAGCACGAGATCAAACACCTGATTGCCCTACGCCAAGATGTGCCTAATTTTTTGTTAGCCTTAAAAAGAGCCGGTAAGCAAGTTGTGCTGGTTACCAATGCCCACCCAGACAGTCTGTCGTTAAAAGTTGAAATCACCAACCTCGATCAGTACATCGACACCCTGCTCTCTACCCATCAGTTTGGTGTTACCAAGGAATCAGCCGATTTGTGGCGACAGCTGCAAGCCTATTTAGGCTATGACCCAGCTCGCACCCTGTTTGTTGATGACAGCGTAAACTTGCTGCACGTCGCCCAACAAGCAGGTATTGGTCATTTGTTAGCGGTAGAAAACCCAGACAGCAAAAAACCGCACAAGACTTTTACAGAATTTGAAGGCGTCAGCGATTTCAGTCGCTTTATTGCCGATATTGAGAAGGCTAAGAATTAACAACCCCGGCAGCAATCTTCTCCAACTCGCTGACAAACTCGGCCATAGCACCATCAAGAGAGCTGACGTATTCGTCACTGACGTGACTTTTTTCCTTGGCTGCTTTCTCTGTCAACGCACACAATTCGGCCACAGTGACACCACCAAGGTTGGCTGAGCTGGATTTAAGTTTATGGCTGCTAGTACGCAGAGTTTCCCACTGCTCGTCAGCCACCGCTTGTTTGATTAACGTTAAGGTCACTTCGGACTCATCCAGATAACGTTTGATGATATTGCCAAGGATGTTTTTACCACTGAGTTCATTGAGCATTTTGATATTGTCAATTTTCTTCATGTCCAGCACCATTTCAGCCTGTGGCTTGGCTATCTCAACCACCGCTTTTGCCGCTAGTTTTTGCTGCTCTGCCACATGTTCAGTGGCAGCTCGACTCGCTGCGAGTTTTTCAGCACTGAGATTTCTTTCAATCGCCTCAATCAATTCTTGAATTTCATAAGGTTTGGTCAAATGATCATTCATTTTATAGGCTAGGCATTTTTCTTTATCTTCTGCTCTAGCATGAGCAGTTAATGCCACTATCGGGGTTTCTTTTTGTCCGCTTTGTTGCTCAATTGTTCGGATCGCCAATGACGCCTGATAACCATCCATCTCGGGCATCTGACAGTCCATAAAAATCAAATCATAATGCTGTTTTTTGAATTGATCCCGAGCCAATAAGCCATTTTCAACAATGTCATAATCACAGCCAATATAATCAAAAATCACTCGGGCATAATCCTGATTGGTGAGATTGTCTTCTGCCAATAGTATCGACACATGATGGAACTTAGTCAGCTCAAGTTTCGGTGTATTGCGACCATTAGTCCGTCGCGATACCAGCGATTCGTTGTCGGCGATTTTTTTCAATACGGTAAACAAGTCTTCGGTCAACACTGGCTTGTACATCGCAAAGGTTTGTTTGCCCACCCATTTCTCGGGTTTATCGACCAGCGGCACGATAACTAATTCATTACCTGCTTTATTTCCATTAGTCCCCTGTAACAGATGTGCTTCCATTTCACTGTAAGGAATATCGTCAATCGCGGTATCAACAAACACCGCATCAAAGCGGGTATTACTGCCACCGGCACTGACCGAACCAAGAAATAAAGCCCCCTGTTTAAAGCACTCACATCGCACGCCCCAGTATTGGCAATAACGGGCAAAAGTCATCGGCAGGCGCTGGTCGGTGGTGATCAACGCGACACGCAGGTTTGTCATACAATCGGCTTGCTGATAAGGCTCTTTAGGTTGCTTAAGCTCTACCGGCAAGGTCATGGTCACGGTAAATTTACTGCCCGCGCCTTTTTCACTCACCAAACCAATTTGACCATTCATCAGCTCAACAATCTGTTTTGAAATAGTCAAACCCAGCCCAGTACCACCAAAATGCCGGGTGGTTGACGAATCTTCCTGTTGAAAAGAATTAAAAATCAGGTTTTGCTTTTCAGCATCAATGCCAATACCGGTGTCTTCTATTTCAAGGATTAAATCGGCATTATGATCATCATGCAACTCAACCCGCCAGCGTAATTCAACATAACCACTACGAGTGAACTTTATCGCATTGCTGAGTAAATTCAGCACCACTTGATTTAAGCGAATGTAATCAACAATAAAAAATTCGACCGGTAAAATCGGCAAGTCAGCACTGATCTCCAAGCCTTTTTGCCGTGAATTTTCAGAGATCAGTTTCAACAATGATTCAAAATCCCGCCGTAAATTAACCGGCGATGGACTAAATACCAACTTACCAGCTTCAATCTTAGAAAAGTCGAGAATGTCGTTGATGATGCTCACCAGATTCTTACCCGAGTTTCTGATGCTGTTGACATAAGGGGTTTGTTTATCATCCAGTTGACTATAACTGAGCAATTCAGCCATGCCCAAAATGCCATTGAGCGGGGTGCGAATTTCATGGCTCATATTGGCCAGAAATTGCGATTTGGCCAGATTGGCGTTTTCTGCCGAATCCTTAGCTTTAGCCATTTCGTCAACCATCACTTCAAGTTCGGCGTTCAATTCGTTAAGGCTTAAGGTACGTTGTTTAACTTTATCTTCGAGCTGAATACTGTGCTCAGTCAGCTCCGCCGTCCAATGCTCCGCCCGAAGCAGCAATTGATTGAGGTTATGCTGTAAAGAAGCCACTTCATCGTCACTGATCACCGCCAGTTTCAATGAATAATCTTGGCGGGTGATCA
The DNA here is from genome assembly GCA_965277695.1 of Alteromonadaceae bacterium. GTDB lineage: Bacteria > Pseudomonadota > Gammaproteobacteria > Enterobacterales > Alteromonadaceae > JABSOG01. The sequence continues at coordinate 14,303 of CBDIDQ010000071.1, read as the reverse complement.
CTTGTTGAATAAAATCCGAGGTTTCAATGATAGGTTTGGTAATGGTCGAAGTCATTATTTTCGATAATACAAAAGCAAACAAGATCACAAAGACAAAAATCGCCAACGCAGCAATACTGTCTTGCCTGATCAAATAACTCGATAAATCATCGGTAGTACCAATGATAAGATAGCCGATCACCCCGTTATTGACCACCATTTCGGTCATTACATAACGATCACCACTATCTGTCGCTCCCACTCCATCATGTGACAAGGGTTGGCTGATCAGTTCACGCATCTGCATGTCATAGCGTTCATCCCGAGCATAACTGGCAAACTCTGCCGACGACTCATCAAGCAGCACAGCAAACGAAATCGCCTGATTATTTTGCAAACTCGATAGCAACTCTTGCGCCGAACTGGTGTGATTAAACAGCAATGAAGCTTGCAGATTCTGTTCAATGGCACTGGCAATAGACTCAATATGGTTAACTTCAATATCCCTAAAAATAAAGATATTTTTAACCAGATTAACTGTGATGGTGATAAATACCACCAATAAACAACTGAGTAAGATAAATGCCAGAGTTTTACTTTTTATCGATCTGAAATGAAACACATGCCTCTCCTTTTTTCGCTATCCTACTTTGTTTTTGCTATCTGACTTTCTCTAATCTGAAAGGCGTAATAATGAAGGATGAATTTTAAGATTAATCGTGCTTAACAGCGGTTTGTTTAGACGAAAGCGCAATTTGTTGTTTTTTTGCGTAAACTGGACAATACCACCAATTTCAATAAATCCCTGATGGTCACCAATGGTCACGATTGCACTTTGTTTAAGCTGCGAAAATACAAAAGCCAGCTGCACAGTGGTGATACTGGCTGAAAAATATATCACGTTACACTGGCTCAACACCGTCAGTTTTGGCAAGTTATCATGATATTCTACTACGGTTATTTTACCGTTTTTCTTGTTCAATGAGAGGTTTTCTTTAACCACTTCAAACGGATTACGACCCACCACACACACTTTAACCACCGGATTAACCTTCGCCTGCGGCCAACTGAAATAACGAATGAAGTTCATCATAAAGGCCCATTGCAAGTCACGCTTAGGTGTCTCTGCGCTCAAACCATTAAACGACACGCACAGTAATAACGCTATTAGCAGAGCAGTCAGCTGACGCCGGGCTTGATTAAAACGGGCAAGAATCGCCATCAAAATTTCACGTCCACACCAAAACTAAAACGACGACCCACTTCGCTGGTATTTGAGCCTCTGAATTCACGTATCCACTCCTTGCCCCGCTGTTTGAATAAATTCGTCACGTTAAACTTTGCCTGCCAACGTGCTGATAAGGCATAAGTGGCGATCACATCGACGTTATGCTGTTCATCCAAAAAATGGTCCTTCGGGCCGAACAAGATCCCTTTAGCATCATCAAAATTACCGACATATTTATATTTAAGCCGTAAATTAAGCGCGTCTAACGCCTGCCAATCCAACTGAATAGCCAACTGATGTTTCGGCGTCAGTAATAAAGCATCATCCACCACCATACCCACAGGCAATGCGTCCAGTAATGAATTGGTATAGGTATAGTTGACCACCGCATTGACACTCTCACCAAAACGACTCTGCCAAGTCACCTCTAGCCCATTAACCGTCATCGATAAACCGTTTTCAAAAAAACCATTGAACACTACTTTATCCTCAGCCAAACACGCCGGGGCAGGCAAACCACTCAACAAGCAACGAGGTTGATCAGCGAGAAACCCCCTAACATCCGAGTAGCGATTATGATAAAGCGCAATATCGATATTATTGTCATCATTGACATTAGTTCTGAAACCCAGTTCAAAAGATAACAGCGTTTCCTTGTCAAAACGGCTATTGCCAGCAGTAAAACTTTCAAGCGGCCACGGGAAAGGATTTTGACCCTCGCCCGGCGCATCGCTCACAAAGGGAATAAACATGGTTTGCTCGGCAACCGAGGGAATACGGCCGCTATGGGATACCGCAGCCCACAAGCGACTGTGATCAGACACCTCAAAGCGATAACGCAAGGTCGGTAACCATAAACTGGCTTCGTAGGTTTGGTTTAGCTTCTCATGATTGTGTCTGTGACGTTCAAACTTAGTGCCTAAAATAACACTATGTTCGGGATAAAAGCGCCATTCATCCTGAATATATCCACTTAATATGGTGGTACGAGTGGTCGCTTCATCTGATGAGTTAGCTACTGTTAATCGGGGCGTATTAACGTCAAATGCCAGTCCTGGGGTAAAATCTATCTGGTGATGGCGAACCCCAACACCAAACAGCCATTGATGATCCTGCCATTGATAATTGGTATCAAACTCAAGATTGAGCATTTGGTCATCAATCGCATAATAGTCACTGGTACGCTTACTATTTTGCACTTGTGAAGACAAGGTGAATGCCTTGTCGGTAGACATTTGTCGTTGCCATTGAAAACTCAGATTGGCATTTTCATTATCAATCGGCACCACATTTGATGGTAAACGAGAAGTGATCAAGACCGGATCATTAACCTGCTGATTAATATAATCACCGGAGAGCATAAAAGCATCCCGCCCGGCAAAATACTCCCACTTAATCCCCATCGCATCCGATGACCAACTATCATCAATCGGCCCACCAACAGGCGATGGATAATCATTGCCATCCATTTGCTTACTTTTAAAGTAAACCCTCGCATAGCTTTGATCGGCTATCTTGGCACCAAAGCGTATACCCGCATCATAGTCGACTTGCGAGCCAGTATTGGTGTACATTTGAATGCTTTCATTATCCAAAGTCGAACGGGTAATAATATTAATCACCCCATTCACCGCATTGGCTCCCCACACGGTTGAACCAACCCCCCGGATCACTTCGATACGTTCAATATCTGGTAGATAAAGGTCAAGTTGCTCCCAAAAAACCCCAGAAAATAACGGTGAAAACAAGCTGCGACCATCAATCATCACCAGCATTTTATTAGAAAAAACACTGTTAAAACCGCGAATACCCACCGACCAGCTATTCGCTGATGCCTCGGCAATAAATAATCCCGGCACCATATCAAGTAATTGTGGTAAATCGCTCACCCCCGCATTTTTAATATCTTCTGCGGTGATCACATAAGCCGCTGCGGTAATATCACTGAGTTCCTGTTTAATCTTGCTACCAGAAACCATTTCGATATTCATCAAATCTAACAACGCCATATCTTCTAGCGGGTCAGGAAACTCATCGGCTTGCACAGACTGACTGACAACAGAACAAACCACCACAGCGGACAACAAACGCGATAATAGCCTTGCTGTCAGCGATTGTTTTAATTCAGACACTTTCATCATGGAGGTACCTGCGAATTAAGTAAGGATCAACGCTGTAAAAATTCGACAAACTGATCAAACAGCATCGGTTTGGCGTAAAAATACCCTTGGACAAAATCACATTGATTTTCTTGTAAAAATGTCAATTGTTGTTGGGTTTCGACCCCTTCGGCAACAATTTGCATATTGAGTTTTTTACCCATCACAATCAGGGTTTCAATTAATTTTTGACTACGAGGGTCATCGAAAGTATTAATAAACGACTGATCAATCTTCAAGGTATTAATATTAAACTTGGTCAGATAACTCAACGAAGAATAACCAGTACCAAAATCATCAATCGCAATAGAAAAGCCGAGTTCACGTAATTCATTGAGCTGTTTGGAGGTGTAGTCGACATCATCAATCAATATGTTTTCGGTGATCTCCAGTTCAAAATGCTTTGGCTCCATACCGACATTACCCACTTGTTCCATAAAAAATTGCACCAGATTTTGTTGCTCAGTAAACTGCTGCGGTGACAAGTTGATAGCCAGCTTCACATCTTTTTTAAACTGGTTACGTAATTTGGCGTTAAGACGGCAAGACTCAGCCACAATCCAGCGACTCAGGGCAATAATCACTTCATCTTGTTCGGCGATAGGGATAAATTCAGCTGGAGACACCACCCCTAGCTCATCGCTATTCCAACGTAATAATACCTCGGCACTAAGATTCTCTGGACTGGCGACACACAATTTGGGCTGGAACACCAAATGAAATTCGTTTTTCTCCAACGCCCGGCGTAAATGCTTTTCAATCGCCAGTTTGCGTTGGGCTTGCTGATTAATCGAAGCAGAATAACAAGTGATTTGATTACCGGGTTTTTTCGCCAGCCCCGCAGCTTGTCCGGCCATTTCCAACAATCGGCTACTGTGCTGGGCGTCATCGGGATAAAATGCGATACCCACCGACAGTGAAATATAGATTTCGTTTTGCTCAATAGTAAAAGGGTCAATCACCATATCTTGCAGCAACTGAGCGACCCGAAAAGCCTCATTGGTATCATTGAGGTGGGTCAGCATAATGGCAAATTCATTTTCACTGAAGCGGGCTAAGCGATAATGACCTTCATTGGCACCATGCTCGCCCTTAATAATGTAATTCAGCCCTTCTTTGATCCGCCGACTAGTTTGGATCAACAACTCATCACCGACTTTCAAACCAAAAGATTCATTGATTTTACTGAATCGGTCAATAGTACTAAACAACAACGCAACTTTGTTCTCAGGGGCATTGGTTTGGCTTAAACAGCGTTCGAGTTCATCTTCAAGATAGCGGCGATTAGGTAACCCAGTAAGTTGGTCGTACAACACCAGATTGAGGATCCGTTGTTCATTGGCTTTGCGCTGAGAGATATCTCGGATCACCACAATCGCTTCATTATGAGCTTCATTTTGACTGCTCGCCGCAATGCGAATTTCAATATGATTACGTTCGCCATTAAGCCACAGCGATTCTTCAAACTGTTGTTCTGGTAATCCGGTTTGGTTGCTATCCAGCCGATCTTTAAGCCAGCCCGTCACCTTAGTGACCAGTTCGCTATGCTCGTAATCATTGATACAGTTAGCGCCATCATCGACACTGCAATGATCGACATCGGCGAATAAATGGCGTTGCTTGCCAATATGAATATCTTTGGCACTGAGGGTTTGGTCAAAGTGGATCACTGAATCGGGGATCGCCATAAACAGGGTTTTTTCCCGTTCATTACGCGCTTTAATTTCATCAAGTGCCCGGCTGCCTTTAAGATAATAAAACACTCGGTGGCCAAGGACTGGCCAAGATAAGGGTTTGGCGATAAAATCAACCGCCCCGACGCTATAGGCTTTTTCAATGGATTCAACATCATCCATGCCGGTAACCATCACAATTGGTACTGATAAATTCGGAAATTCTTCACGGATCAACTGACAGGCAGTAAAACCATCCATCAATGGCATATCGACGTCCAGCAACACCACATCGGGGCGAAATTCGCGAAAAGCGTTGACCGCTTCTAGGCCATTTCTGACTGCGATCACCGTAAAACGGTGAATAGCTAATGCCTGCTCCAACAATTCCAGTTGTGACTCATCATCATCAGCGATCAATACTGTGGCTTTTTTGTATTCTTGTGACCAACCCATAGTTTTAATTAGTATCAACGAAATAAAAAAATCATTTAACAGATAGTAGTACGAATAAACGTTTAAAGTCGTGTTGTTTTGGGAAAGATTAAAAAAATTTAGTTAAATCCTGATGAAAAAATTAACATCGAACATAAAAGCATCAAATCAAAAGCATCAAATCAGCGGTATATCTGTAATTCATCCCAAGGCATTTATTTTGTCAACGAACAATTGATCATAAACTAACTCAGCGGTTGGCGGGATCACCAAGGTGGTGATTTGCTTTAATGCCGTTGTTGATAAATCTTTCAAGCTGATAGTCTCTTGCCGAGTTTGTTCTATTGGATTGGTCGCCGCCTCATATAAAATCACCTGATGGTCAAGGCTGTAATAACGCGATAACTTCTCAACCAACAGCTGCAAATGCTGCTCACTGGTAGTAAAGCGCTTCATCGACAAATCACCAACAATGCCCGGTTGCCAGAGAATAAATAACGAGGTTGGATCAATGACCCGCTGAAACATGAATTAATAAATGACTTATTATTATTATAAAATTTATTTTTTTTTGAAATTTTAATAAATAATTTTCTCTAAAATTTATTCAATTTTTAAAAAATTTAATTTTAATTTTTTTTTTAATATTTTGCAAATTTAATCTCCCTAATATGCTTTTCTTTTTATTATCAACTCTTTTTTTGTTATCAAATTTCAAATCTTTAAAAAAACTTTTCTTTAATGACCCAATATTCCTTTGACTTTCCAATTGAAGAAATAATGGACCTTCATCTTTTAGTAAATTAGGATTTATAATTAAATCTAAAATCATTTTATTTCTAGTCATTTCTATCCTTTTTGGAATCATATAATTTTCATATTTTAAAACAACATTTTTAAAATTATTTTCAGCAAAATACAAATTATAATCCATAATTTTAACATCATTTACAATTTCAAAATGATCATCAGTTATTTTAACTTTTTTATCACATTCAAATTTAAAAGATTTATCCCTTTCATTTTCTTTTTCTCTATCCTTTTCTTTTTCTTTTTCTTTATCCTTTTCTTTATCTTTATGGCTTGAATAAATTGATTCTGAACTTTTTATTTGAATTGGAAGTTTTAGATTAGTTTGTTCTATGTTTTTTTGAGGCATATAAAATAAGTCTTCATCCATTATTGATTCCATTAAGTCCATTCTAAATTCTCTATTTTTATGCTTTATTAATTTGCTGTAATTTAAAGCATTTAATTTTTTCAAAATTGTTCTATTATTTTTTACTCTTTCTTGTGGCTTAGAAAAATTATGTTTTGCTATAATATTTTCTTTTTTTGGACAGTAATGTAGTAAAGGGCATTCATTAATTGATATATGTTCAGTATTGTAACATGAGTAACAAAATAAATTTATACAAGAATAATTTTTATAAAGGATAACTTTATCTTTTAATTTAGAAAACACTTCCTACATTTAAATTTTAATTATTTCTTTATTCAAATTATAAATATTACATGATCATTTGGAAAATTTTTTAAAACCTCTAAAAACTCATCTTTTTTTATCATAAATACAGTAGAAAAACTGACACTTCTCATACTTTCTTTTCTTGAGAGATCCGAAAAAAAAGAATATTGGCCAAAAATTTCTTTTTTCTAATTTTTTTTTTCTTTATACTCTATTTTTTAATTTTTTTTAATAAACTTTCATTTTTCTAATACAAATATATTCCCCTTTATTGTTTACAATAAATGTTTCTACTTCACCTTTTTGAATTAAATATAATGATTTATCCCTATTATCATTTTTCTTAAAAAAATATGATAATTAAACTAATTAATAAAAATACTTGATAAATGATATCTCCTGGAACATATCTAACCTGTTTTATAACTGTAACAAGTTTACGTAAAAATAATTCGCTAAAATTATCTGTTAAAATTGGAATTGATTTAATTGTATCTCCATTTCCTTCTAATAATAATTCCTCTTTTAAAGAGATTGATAATTTTTCTATTAACTTATTCTCTTCTTTTTCATTTTGAGCATTTTCTTCATACCATAAATATTCAAAGTAATTTTTCACTCTTAATCTCAAATCCAAATGAATTTGTTTTTTTTTCATATATCTATTAATAATATTTAAATTATTTTGATATTCATCATCTTTTAGATTCAATTTTTTTAATATTATTCCTTTTGTAAAAAATTAATTATGATATTTCATTATAATAGTTTATTTAATAAAAGTTACCAATTGAATTAATTGTAAATGCAAAAATAATACAAGCACTAAAAATGAAAAATATTGAGTATAAAAATTCAAGTTTATTCTGAGGAGTAATATCTCCATAGCCAACTGTATTCATTGTTACGCTTACAAAGTAAAAAGAATATAAGTACTTTGTGTAAAAATCTTCAAATTCAATTTCTTTATAATGCATCCAAGTATTTTTTTGTTCTAATTGAATATTTCCTATAAAATGCCAAAGACATGCAAATATATGTGACAAAAATAAAATTCGAAATAATAATTTTATTAAGAGGTAATAGCATTGAAAATTAACATCCAAAAATAAAAAATTCCCAAATTTTTTTGAAATTTCATTAAAATGGTAAACTCTAAATAAGAATAAGAGATCAATAAGAAAATTATATTCTGTATTTATTAATTCTAAATGTTTAAAAAATAACCTATTGATAAAAGGAAAAATTGAAATCAAATCTAAAATCATTCTATTATGCAAAAAATATTTTAAAATTTTTCTTTTGTTTTTCACTAGCTTTCCTCTATTGTAAAAAGAAGTATTTAGAAAGATTAAACTATCAAAGAAAAAAAAAATAAGAAAAATTTTATTAAAAATTGATCTTTTGCTGAAAAATTGCAACCCAAAGCTTGATTCAATAGGAAGCATTATTAAATTATATATTATAAGAAATAATTGTATTATATTCCAACCAATTGTAAATTTTTGATTTGGAACAAAAAGAATTTTTGATCTTATGCATTCTTTTTTATTAATATTAAATTATTTTACAATCAATAATTTGGAATCATTTAAAATTAATTTTTTTTTTAAATTAAATCAAGAAATTTCAAAATACAAGAATTTTTATTTTTTTTCAAAAATTATTTCAAAAAAGCAAAAAAAATAAAGATAAAATTTAATTTAATTTCAAAAAAAAAAACAATTATTAATTAAAATTTTTTTTTACTCTAACTTTGAGCAGTATTAATTAATTGTATTGACTATAATAAAAAAAAAATTACCTAAAAAATAATTTTTATTTTCATGTTTAATTTCATAGCTTTGAGTAGCATCTTTGATTATTTCAAAATGAAGAGGTTTCAACTTATTAGTGTCCATAATTGAACTCAAATTTTTTAATTTATAAATAAATGTTTTAACAATGCAAAAAAGTGAGATTATATCATAAAAAGATTTCTTATTTTTCAATAATTCTTCAACAGGTTTAATTTTGAATGTTTTTTTAATTCTCTGTTTAATATTCAAGTATTCATCATCATAATAAAAAGCTTTTTTTCTTCTTCCAGGGCTTTTGAGAGATGGCATTTTTTCTACAAAACTTCTTGAACTTTTTCTTCCACTTTCAAGCACTTTATAAGAATTTCTCACTGACTCTGATGATGAAGAAAATGAAGATTCTGAATTTTTCAAATTATTTCTGTTTTCCAAAAATTTATTGAAATTATTATTTGAATTAATTGTTTTTGGAATAGGATTCAGTTTTGGACCAAATTCGATTTCAAAAGATGAATTCATTTTATTATTAATTTATTTATTTTTTTTTTGAAAATAATCTCAATTTTAACTATTCAAATAATTTTTTATTGGTGAATTTTAGAATTGTAATTTTAAACGTTTAAAATAAATTTCAAAATAAATATTAATTTCTTTTTTTTAGTAAAAAAAAATTCTATAATCTTTTCTTTTTATTAAAAGAATATTTAATTTTCTTATCTTATTAAACTATGATTAAATTTTAATAAAAATTTTTAATTATTCTTAAAAATTAAATTGATTAAATAAAAAAATATCAAAACCTAAACAAAATCAATCACAAACCATCTTTTTTATTCTTTTTTAATTTTTCTCAATTTTTTATAAGTTAATTCATAATGATCATATTTATCTTTAAGATTTTCTTTCCAATTTCTAAAATTCATTGCAGCTGTTCTTCCACAATTGAAAATTTTTAATTCTAAATTATCCATTTTACGTGTTAAACCACCACAAGATTCAATTCTTAAATGATAAGAAATACGAGAAAATTCTTTAATTCTATTCAAAAAAGCAGTTGATAAAGTTGAAATTAAGTTTTCATCATCTATATGATCTTTAATTTTGAAAGCTACAGCATAATAATATTGAGTTTTTTCTCTTAAATTTATTACAGTAGGGTCAGCTAAAATTATATTCTTAAAATTTTCCCGAAAAATATGAGGAATTATTATTGAAACACATTCACCCTGTGAAAGTTTTATTGCAAGCCAAATCGGTAATTCTAATACTGTTCCTTCAGTTATATCTTCTTCTGGCTTTTCTTTTAAATTTTGATCCAATCTTGAAAGTTTATAACAATCATGATTAAATTTAACAGTAATTTTTTCCTCTCCTGCTAAAATATCATCAATATCCCAATAATTTTCATCATCCATATTTTATAAATATTTGAATTTTCGCACTAAATTTTAAATTAAAAAAAAAAAAAAACAAAGAAGACTTAAATTATTAAAAATTATAATAAATTAAATAAAAATTATTTTAAAATATATTATAATTTATTTAAAATATTCTATTATTTTTTTATTATTTTTTCGTTTATTATTCAAAAAATTATTGAAAAAATTATAATCAAAAAATCCTAGCTCAATTTGTTGTTTCATACATTAATGTCTTGAGATAAAAGTAAATTCTTCAATTTGAATAAGAAAAACAATAAAACTATCTAAATTTTTTTTTATTTAGATCAGTTTAAAAAAGTATTTTAAACTTTAAGTTATTGTTTAATTATAAAAAAAATTTTTACTTTAAAGAAGAATAAGACATAGCTAACAAAAATTGTGAATCTTTGAAGAGAAACTAAAAATGTTGGATAAACTCTTATGCCAATATTAATATTCCAAAAATTCTAATTATTTAATAGAATAAAAAAAACAAGTATTATATTACAGATGTAAATATAATAAGCCATATAAGATCTAGAATCATAGATACTACGATACAATAAATGAAAATTTTGACAAATCTAACAAAAAATTTCTTACTGGCAAACATTATTATAAATAATGACCCAATAATAATCTTTAAAAACAATATTAAGAAAATAAATTTTATTCTTACATCAAAGAAAGTTGTCCTATCAAAACTTGCAAAAAGACTCAATATTAAATATATAATCGTTGATAATAAAGCATACTTTATTTCTCTATTTTTTATTAAATCTTAAAAAATAAAAAAATAAATTTTTCATAAATTTTTAAAAAATTAAATGAAAAAAAACCTTGTATTTGCATTTTTTCTACATCATTATATTCATTCCTATTCATTTCCTGATTTTGGTCATTGACACTATGAAGAAACCCTTTTTTAATTAAAGGATGCAACTCGCGAAATGGTTCATATAAAATTGCTAAATCATTTTCAAATTCGATTATATCTTCTTCTTGAATTTTTATTGTTTCTTCAAGTTTTACAATAGATTCTTTCAAAAATTTCATCTTTTTTTTTAAAAAATATTTTATATAGCAATAAAAATAAACTTTTGAATGAATCCATTGAATTTCAAGATGAAGAGAATTTACAGTAATGTGTCCATAGTTATCAGATAAATCAAACCATTGATTATGCCTTGTTTGATCCATGAAATAATTTAAAGGGATGGTAATTTTTCCTAGAATTTCATCTCTTGTTCGTGGATCATGATCAATAACTTGAAAAATAAGATCTTCATTAATTGAAACTGCAGGACTTTCAATAATTAAAAAATACTCAAATTTAATAAAATAAATAAATAAACAGATTGAAATTTTCATTCCAAAAAGGTAAATCTAATTTTGATAAATTTGTTTGTACTTTTGAATTTCCTAATTGAATCGTAACGTAAAGTTGCAATCTTTCTAACTGTTTTTTAGACTTAAATTCAATTACATTCACAGAAATGAAACTATCATTAGATATTCCTTGATTATTTAATATTTCAATTCTTTTACACTCTTCCATTTTATTAACTGATTCATTTTTATCTATATTACATTCTCTTATTATTTTTTTACAATTTTCAACTTTCATTGTAAGAATATTATCAGCTTCCAAAAAAACTTTAATAAATTCTTCAATTGATACTTTTTGATCATAATTTTGGTCCATCCTTTCAAAAAGTTGATCTGCAATATCTCTATCAAATTCTCGACCACCTAACTTTTTTTTTTAAATCAAGTTTAATAATATATATTTAAATTTATCACTTTCTTATCTAAATAACCAAAAAGTTCTTCTTTAAATATATACATATCACTATTAACATCAATTTTTTTAAATTCTCTTCTTAAGATATTTTCTTTTTCAACATGGCTTATCATAATTTATTTTTTTTATATTTTTATTTTAAGTTTCTTTTATTTTTTAAAAATACAAATTCTTTGTTAATTTTTCTCAAAATTCAGAAATATGATTTTATTTGAAATATTTTTAATTAACTAAATATATTAAATACAAAATAAATATTTAAAAATTTTTTTTATTATTATATTTAACTTTAAAAAATACTCAAAAAATTAAAAGAAATAAATTTATATTTAAAAATAATTCAATAAAATAAGTGAAAATTAATAATTTATTAATTTATTTGTTAAAATATTAAACATATAACTATGAGTTCTAAAGCTAAAACTAAAACATTAAAAAGTATGTAAAATATAATATAAATTCTAATATTTCAAGATTTATTCATCACTCTGGAATACAAAGATGGAATATATCAAGGAGATTCATCAGGATATAGAAGAGAAGGGAAGGGGATATTTATATGGGATGATGGAAAAATTTATATTGGTTTAAAAAATTAATAAAAAAATTAAATTAAATTTTATTAATAGGAGAGTGGGAAAAAGATAATATTCATGGAAAGGGATTAATTATTTTTAAAGATCAAATGGTCTTTTTGCCATCTTTTGAAAAAAATAAAATGCAAGGTTCTGGACTTATAAAATTTTTTGATGGGAACTTAAAAATTGCAAATTGGAAGAATAATGTAATGGATGGTTCTTGCTTTCATTTCTATAAGCAACAATTGCTTTGGAAACATTATCTTTATAAAAATGGCAAATTTATAAAAGAAATTCAAAAAGAAAATGTTTCCAATGAAAATGGTTAATTTTTATATATTTTTACAAAATTAATTATAATTGTATTTTAGAAATCCCTAGTTTTATTACTTTATTTTCTGAAATCAAGCAGTTTTTAAGTGATGATATTCTTAATTTAACGTGCAAAATTCTTACTAAGAGTTGTAAGAATTTCAAAGAAAATGTATTTATAAATTGTTAAAAAAATAAAAAAAATTTAATTTGGAGTAAGTCTTCCCAGCAATTAATCAGTTTTAATTTTGATTCGAAGATAAAGTAATAAAAAAAAAAATGAAATGTTCAATTAAAACAATATAAAAAAAGATATATTGGATTTGGCGAAAATATGACGCCTTCAGGCTTAGGAATTTTTTTTAAAAAGGATGAAATATATTGTTTTGGAAACTTTACAGTTTTTCTATTATAAAAATATGTAATATATTTTATTTGTAGAATGGATTATTAAATGGAAAAGGAATGCTTTTTCATTCAAAAAAAGATGTTTTTGATGGAAATTTTATCAAGGGATCTTTTGAAGGAAAAGGTATAAAATAAATGAAAAAATTATTATTAAATTATTTATTTATTGTGATAAGGAGTTCATTATAATAGAAGAGATAATAAATTTGTTTATGGAATTTTTAATAATTTTGTTTGTGAAGAAATCATAAAATTTGGAATAATTGATAAAAATTGCATAAGATTTATGGGTAATATTATTTTTAAAACTAGTAAATAAAATTTTAAGAGAAAATAAATTTGGAAAATCACAAAAGAAGTATGAAATTTTTTAATAATCTTTTTGAACCTGAATTTTTAAAAATACAAGAAGAACAATATGAAAGAGGCAGAACAACAGGTTTCAATTAAATAAATAAATTTAAAAATTAAAAAAAAAATTGAAAAGCAAATCAAAATGATAAAAATGTTGAAAAGGAAGAAGAAATGATTTTTACTCAAGAAAAAAAGGAAAAATCTAAAATGGGATCTAATTTAAAGTCCTCTAATTTGGATTTTAAGGAAAATAAAAACAATATTTTAGAAAACCCAAACCTTTCTTTTAAAATAAACAATAATCAAGAAAATTTATTCAATAAAATTAATGCAGAAATGAGGCCTTTCAAATTTTTTACAAATTTTACAGTAAGTTCTAAAAATAATAGGATTTCTGAAAGTCCTAAAAAAAAATTGCAGTTTTTAGAAAATGAAAATCTTGAAGAATTAATAAATAATTTAGAAGAGCAAGAATATTCTCACAATAGATTAGTTACAATATTTGAGAAAAAGGAAGATCAACAAGTTAAAAAAGCCAATAAATATAAAAACTTTACTTATGAAATTAATGAAGAAAGTAATGAAAATTACATAAATCCAATAAAAGAAATTAATGGGAATGAATTTTCAAGAGATTTGAATAATTTTTTAGAAGAGGGTTCAAACAAAAATGAAGTTAATAATG
>CBDIDQ010000070.1:0-27368 GCA_965277695.1 Alteromonadaceae bacterium | reverse complement strand
TAATGGTCAAACAGCACTGGATAAATTAAGCGCTCATGAAGACATAGAACTGATCATAATGGACATTATGATGCCAATCATGGATGGTTATGAAGCCATCCGAGAGATCAGAAAAATGAACGACTATTCAGAGGTGCCAATCATTGCACTCACCGCCAAAGCGATGCCCGAAGACCGCAAGCTGTGCATTGACGCCGGGGCAACAGATTATCTCACCAAGCCGATCAATTTTGACAAGCTGTTATCGATGTTAAAAGTTTGGCTGTTCAAAAAATAACGAGTCATCTTATGGACCCAGTTGAACTAGAAGAATATGAACTCGACGCGATACTTGGGCTGATTAATCAGGTGCATGGTTATGATTTTCATCAATATGCCCGGGCGAGTATTAAACGACGAATACGGGATATTGCGGTCAACAATGGTTACGCTTACATCAGCCAACTGATGCCTGACATCTTGTATAAAGCCGACTTTTTAAATCAATTTCTCAAAGGCATGTCGGTGACAGTGACAGGCATGTTTCGTGATCCATGGGTTTTTGCCGAATTACGTCAAGCAGTTTTACCAAAATTAAGTATTTTTCCACAGATTAACATCTGGCATGTCGGATGTGCCACTGGTGAAGAAGTCTATTCCATGGTGATACTGTTAAAGGAGTTGGGGTTACTGGAGCAAGCGCAGATTTATGCCACTGATTTTAATAATCACTCGTTAGAGATAGCAAAAAAGGGGATTTACTCACTGGACCGGATGAAAGATTTCACTCGAAATTACCAAGCGGCAGGTGGTTCGGGGTCTTTTTCGGACTATTACCAAGTCAAATATGACTCAGCAAAACTGGATGACAGCTTAAAAAGCCACATTATTTTTTCTAACCACAATTTAGTCACCGATACAGTGTTTGGTGAAATGAATCTGGTGATCTGCCGTAATGTACTGATTTATTTTAATCAGACGTTGCAAAATCGGGCATTGGGTTTATTTCGTGACAGCCTGTCACCCAAGGGGTTTTTAGTGTTGGGTGATAAGGAGTCGATCACCTTTAGTGAAGTCAGCAACGACTTTGATACTTTTAGTGGCAAAGAAAAGATTTACCGGATGAAATAATGCCGCACTTTGAGGCGGACTGATCATACTTTTGTCTATTGCACAAATAAAGGAATTGTTGGGAGCGTTGCCAGGGTCAGGTTGTGTTTAAATTCGACTATCTAAAAAACGACAATGAATTCTCGTCTACGTCGCATCCACACTGTCGTAGACGAGGTTTCAACTTGGTAAATACTAAGCGGTAACCGTACCTTAATAAATACACATTAATAGGTATGACTTAAGGCGTTATTTTAGCCTTACCACCAAGGGAAGGACTCTGGGCAATTAACGTTTCAGGCAATTGGCGCATTGTTTTTCAGTTTGAAAACGGTAACGCCTACATTGTAAATTATGAGGATTATCATTAATGGCTTTTCAACAACACAACCCCCCCGCACCCCGGAGCACTGATCCAACGCACCTATATTGAACCGTTCAAGGAAATAACAGCAAATAAGGTTGCCGATCAACTAGGCGTAGCTCGTAGCACGTTTAATCGACTTATCAATGGAAATGCGGGTCTATCTCCTGAAATGGCCGTCCGGTTATCTAAAGTACTCGGCGGAACAGCCCAAAGCTGGCTGACCCTACAAGCAAGTTTCGACCTATGGAAGGCACAACAAAACGTAGATACCAAAGCATTAAAGCTTATCGACTTTGATCAAGTTGTTTAAGCTTAATGCCAGTGGGTGGTCTCTTGACTTGGCTAGCCCATCGTTGACTTACTAATAACTGTTTTATTTACACTCAGGAAATGATAACTGCTGATTATCGCTCAGTTCGTCAGTTTGGTGCGGGTGATACTCTTGGGTGTTTTGCCACTTAGCTGCCAAATTGAAATCGTGCTACAACGTGATATTGTAGGCGGCAGATTTATCGAAATGTCGACCCCCCCGCAGGGAGCCAGAGCGACCGTAAAACCACCAGACAACACCAAATCCCGAACAAAAACATGCGGGCATAAATGCACCGCCTACAACGTAATATCGTAGGCGGTGGATTTATCCCCGCAAGGGAGCCAGAGCGACCGTAAACCACCAGACAACACCAAACCCTGAACAAAAACATGCGGGCATAAATGCACCGCCTACAGGAGGGATGGCGTAAATTAAATTTACTCGCTATGGGCGAATACCGAGCAAGCGCTGAGCATTTACAAACGTCCATAAATGCGACCATATTAGATTAACAAATGGAAACCATTTTACACACCATTTAACTATACTCAGCTGTCACCAGTGGATTTCACCACTTAAACACCATTTATCATTACCTTTATGTCACTCTTAATACTGTCATTACCTAAATATCACTTAGTACCATTATGATACACATATTAGGATATCTTCGCGCTACACTGCATAAAATACCAAGCAACGGCGCAAGATGTTAAGCGTTCGGCAGAAGTAGGTAATGCTGTAATGGCTTACTTTTTAGTAATCATTCAGCGTAATTCCAAAACTATTGGTATAGCACTGCTACCCCTACGTTTTTGTTAGATTTGCTAGAACACAAAAAATACGATTTAAGCAACCTATCAACATTGGCGATTACCGCCAGTGCATTTGACAGCACAGAACCGGAAAATATAGATGTTTTATCCTTGTTTGTGCAAACCGGTTACCTCACCATTAAAGATTATCGCAATTCCCGCTACAGCTTAGATTTTCCCAATTACGAAGTGAAAAGGTCATTTTTTGATTCGGTGGCGACCCGTTATAGTCATTTGGAAAAAGGGGTTGGGGATGCTTATATCTATGACCTAGTGGATTATCTCAATGCTGGTCGGTTAGATGATTTCTTTAAAATTCTCAAGATTTTCTTCGCTAATATTCCCTATGAACTCGCGGTTGACCGGGAGAAATATTATCAGTCTTTGTTTTACGCCATTATCACCATGATCGGCCTGAGCGTTGAAGCAGAGGTTAGCACCAACGATGGGCGAATAGGAACTCAAACGAGTGCCCGCAGTTTGTGTTCCTATGATATGAGCCCAAGGATGGGCGAAGGGAGCACTACAGGGACGTTCAACAACATTAACACCTCGATAAATTGTGTGATGCAAACCGCTGATATCATCTACGTCATTGAGTTCAAATTAAACGGCACCAAAGAAGACGCGTTAAAACAAATCCAAGACAAACAATACGCCCAAAAATACCTAAAAAGCGATAAAGCCATTGTATTGCTGGGTGTTGAGTTTGATCAACAGACCCGTAATATAGGCGAATACCTGAGCGATGAGATCAAACAACGGGGATAAATTCGACATGCCGAACCCCCTACCGCCCCTTCTCCCACTGCTGCACCCAGCTGGCAAAACCACTTAATTCAAACGGCTTCGAATACAAATAACCTTGGGCTTTTGAACAGCCCATTTCCAATAGCTTGCGGGCGGTGCTTTCATCTTCAACGCCTTCTGCTACCACGTCTAGCTCCAGCTTTCTGGCGATGTCTATTATCGCGCCGGTGATGGCGTTGTTGGTATTTGAATTGCCAAGGCCAGCAACAAATGAACAGTCGATTTTGACTTCTTTGATCGGCAGTTTTCGTAGGTAATTCAGTGAGGTATAACCAGTGCCAAAATCATCAATAGAAATGCCAATGTTTCGTTGACTGATTTGTTGTAACACCTCATAAGCTTTGTCTGGATTATCCAGTAAAGCCGCTTCTTTAATCTCCAAAATCAGGCTGCTACAATCAATGCCTTCACGCAACATCAACAGTTCGATGGTCTCAATCAATTCAATTTGCAGCAAATCCGTATTACCAATATTAACCGACAGTTTTTGTGTCAGCCCGGCCTCTTTCATCACTCTGAGCTGAACAATTACTTGCTCCAAAATCCACTGGGTCAATGAGAAAATCACCCCGGTTTGCTCCGCCAACGCAATAAATTCTTCTGGATGAATTAAACCTTTCTCCGGATGACGCCAGCGAATAAACACCTCACCACCATACACCTCATTGTTTTTTAGATTCACCAACGGCTGAACATGTAGCACCAGAGTATTGTCATTAATCGCATCACGTAATGATGACATCAGCGAGATACGTTCATTGGTATAAAATTCTGAATCCGGCGAATACACCACGTCTTTTGAATCGCCAGTACGATAAGAGTTTATCGCATCCAGTGAGTGGTTGATCAACGCAGAAATCGACGTGCCATGCTCAGGGTAATTCGCTATCCCGGCAGAGATGACAAACTCCAGTGCACAGCTTTGCAACACCAACGGGTCCATCAATTTATTGATAAAATCATCAGCAATATTCTCTGCCAGATGATTCTTAACACTAGAATCAATTAAAATACCAAAGTCGACACCGCCCAAATTAGCGACTTTAACTGAGCTGCCTTCGCTCATTTCCAGCACCATCACATCGTCGATATCTTTGAGTTTGTTTTGAATACGCTGGGCAGCCTGTGCCAGCAATAAATCGCCATTACTATGGCCAAGGACTTTATTGATCTCTTGAAAGTTATTCATTTTGATCAACAAAAATGACAGACTTTTATGATTGCCTGAGCGAATAAGATTATCACCGATATGTTCAATTTTCAGTCGGTTAGGTAAGCCGGTTTTAACATCGTGTCCGGCCTCGACCATCTGCCTTTCACTGTGGATTTTCTCTTGGTCTAAATCCTGTTTTACCTGACCGTATTTACTCCAACCATTGCCAAAACACACCACCGCACTGAGCAGTAACGGAATAGCCAACCAGTTCATTCCGGTGTTGATCATCAGCTCGCTGGCACCGCAAATCACCATAACAACACTCGCCAGTGCAACAAACACTCGTCGCGAAGGCACATCGACAATCAATCTGTAATGCGCGGCACTTTGAATCGCTAATACCGCAAACCATGCGACCCAAGCCAATGCGGGTGGCATCGGAATAACCAGTAAAGCGACGGCAACAATCACTGCCACCGCAATAATCAAGCTGCTGACAGAACGTTGATGAGTAATTTGAATCAGCAATACCGCCAGCGTCGTCAATAACGCACCCAGCGATAAACCATGGTTAAAGACAGAATCAGCAAAAGAAGCGGCATTCGCTGCACTACTGAACAACATTGACGATATTAACAACAGCGGCAACAGCCAGATAGGACGAGTAAACAATTTTTTCATTAGCAGCAAACAGTTAAGGTTGATGAGCCACATCATATAGCAGCCCGTTCTCGTTGGGTATTATTTTGTGTTAAAGCGTAAATCGCGAGCTGGAGCTCGTTCCACGAATTATTCCCGACATCAAAACCCACCGTTAATAACAACACATTTAGCCTTATTGACCCCAAACTGATAAGCCAACTCTGCCGGATGGCCGATATTCCACAACACAAAATCGGCTTTGGCACCGGCTTTTAACACCCCACGATCACTTAATCCCAGCGCCTGAGCGGCGTTTCGAGTGACCCCAGCCAGCGCTTGCTCTGGCGGCATTCTGAACAAGGTGCAAGCCATGTTCAGCATCAATAAAATCGAACATAATGGCGAAGACCCAGGGTTGGTATCGGTGGCAATCGCAATTGGCACCTGATATTTATTCAACAAATCAATCGGTGGCAATTGGGTTTCACGCAAGAAGTAAAACGCCCCCGGTAACAATACCGCCACCGTGCCTGCGGCTTTCATCGCTTTAACCCCTGCTTCATCGACATATTCTAAGTGGTCTGACGATAAACCGTTGAATTCAGCGACCAATTCAGTGCCGCCCAAATTGGATAATTGCTCCGCGTGAAGCTTCACCGGCAAACCTAATTCCACTGCTTTATCAAATACTTGACGGGTCTGTTCGACAGAAAAACCAATACCTTCGCAAAACGCGTCAACCGCATCGGCCAACTTTGCTCATGCACGGCTGGCAACATTTCATCGCAAACTAGCTTGATGTAACCATCCGCATCGCCTTTGTATTCTGGCGGTAACGCATGTGCACCCAAAAAGGTAGTTTTTACCTCAACCGGATGATGCTCACCGAGTAACCGGGCAACCTGCAACATTTTGATTTCAGTTTCGGTGTCTAGACCATAACCAGATTTGATTTCAACCGTGGTCACCCCTTCTTTCATCAACGCATTTAAGCGATCTTTGGCAGCCACAAACAATTCTTCTTCGTCGGCTTTGCGCGTGGCGTTAACCGTCGATACAATGCCACCACCCTGACGGGAAATCTCTTCGTAAGATACCCCTTGTAGCCGTTTTTCAAATTCCTCTGCCCGAGAGCCACCAAACACCAAGTGGGTATGGCAATCAATCAATCCGGGCGTGACCCAAGCCCCGTCACCTTTGTGAACCGGGGTGGCCAGCACATCAAATTCTGGCAAATCTTTACGTCGCCCAATCCAGCTGATTTTACCATCAGTAACGGCGATTGCCCCATCGGTGATGGCCCCATAAGCCGGGCCATTATCGTCGTCATTATTCATAGTCGCGATATTAATATCGAGCCATACCTGATCCCATTGATTCATTTTGTCTCAGCCTCTCGTTTTGCAAAGTAAGTTGAATAAGTGATGATAAAAATAATAGCATTCGGGGTTGTATATACAAGCTTTTTTGTGCTATTTTTTTAATACCCGAAGCAATTGACCTCAGCACAACACTCATTATGGCACTAGCAAAATTTATCGTGATCAAACGTTTTATCACCAGCCAGATCCAATCCCGGGTATGGGCCGAGAACACCAAAGTGCCATCAGAAAATGCCTTGGCCAGTCAATTTAACGTCAGCCGTATGACTGCTCGTCGGGCATTACAAGAGTTGAGTGATGAGGGTGTACTAACCCGTACACAGGGTTTAGGCACATTTGTCGCCAGTTTGAAATCTCACTCGTCAATCCTTGAAATTCGCAATATTGCCGATGAAATTAAGCAGCGTGGCCATCAATATCACTGTCGGCAAATCCGCCTTGAAGCCATCGCTGCCGAGCCACCGATTAATATTGCGCTGGAAGTTGAACAAGCTGCTATGATTTATTATTCACTACTGATCCACTGTGAGAATAACGTGCCGCTGCAACTCGAAGAACGCTTTGTCAATCCGTTACTGGCCAATGATTATTTGGCTCAGGATTTCTCTGTGATGACCCCTCATGAATATTTATCAAAAACCGCGCCATTAACCGAAGCACAACACACTATCGAAGCGGTCAGCCCGGATGTCCAACAATGCCAGCATCTAGAAATGACCCAAAGCGACCCTTGTTTATTAATCACCCGGCGCACTTGGAGTGACCAAGGTGTGGTCAGCTTTGCCCGATTAACCTGTCCGGGTAGCCGTTATCGCCTCGACAGTCATTTAACTTTTTAACGACTTTTAACGACTTTTAACCATTTTAATCTTTACAAACCTTTTACCTTCACAAATAGCAGGAGAAGAAAAGCTCATGTCAGATATCAGAACCGATCACACTCGTAAAATCCGCGCCGCTCGTGGTTCAACAATCACCGCTAAAAGCTGGTTAACCGAAGCCGCCAAACGCATGTTGATGAACAATTTAGATCCAGAAGTGGCTGAATTTCCCGAGTCTTTGGTGGTTTATGGTGGCATTGGTCGCGCAGCCCGTAACTGGGAATGTTATGACAAAATAGTCGAAACCCTAGACCGCCTCGAAAACGACGAAAGCTTGCTGATCCAATCCGGCAAACCGGTTGGCGTATTCAAAACGCATCCTGACGCCCCCCGAGTATTAATTGCTAACTCCAACTTGGTGCCTAACTGGGGCAACTGGGAGCACTTCAACGAACTCGATAAAAAAGGGCTGATGATGTACGGCCAAATGACCGCTGGTTCGTGGATTTATATCGGCTCACAAGGCATTGTTCAGGGCACTTATGAAACCTTCGGCTCAGTTGCCAATCAACATTTTGATGGAGATGCTAGTGGCAGGTGGGTCTTAACTGGTGGTTTGGGCGGCATGGGTGGTGCACAACCACTGGCCGCCACTATGGCTGGTTTTTCAATGCTGGCCGTTGATGTCGACGAAACCCGCATTGATTTTCGTTTAAGAACCCGTTACGTCGATAAAAAAGCCACCAGCTTGGATGAAGCACTAGCGATGATTGAGGAAGCTAAAGTCTCAGGTAAACCGGTATCTGTCGGCCTGTTGGGCAATGCTGCCGACGTCTTCACTGAGCTGGTCGATAAAGGCATCACCCCTGATGTGGTCACTGACCAAACCTCTGCACACGATCCACTCAATGGTTATTTGCCGCAAGGCTGGACCATGGCTTATGCCGCCGAACAACGTAAAGTCGATGAAGCCGGTGTTGTTAAAGCCGCTAAAGAATCCATGGCGGTGCAAGTTCGCGCCATGTTGGCGTTACAAACAGCTGGTGCTGCAACGCTGGATTACGGCAACAATATCCGTCAAATGGCGTTTGAAGTCGGCGTCGAAAACGCCTTTGACTTCCCCGGTTTTGTGCCTGCTTATATTCGCCCGTTATTCTGCGAAGGCATTGGGCCTTTCCGTTGGGTGGCATTGTCTGGCGACCCGGAAGATATCTACAAAACCGACGCTAAAGTGAAAGAATTGATCCCCGATAACCCGCATCTGCATAACTGGCTCGACATGGCTCGCGAGCGCATTGATTTTCAGGGATTACCTGCACGTATATGCTGGATTGGCCTTAAAGATCGGGCTCGCATCGCCTCAGCTTTCAACGACATGGTAAAAAGTGGCGAATTGAGTGCACCGATTGTTATTGGTCGTGATCACCTTGATTCCGGCTCAGTAGCCAGCCCTAACCGCGAAACCGAATCGATGCTTGACGGCTCTGATGCGGTTTCTGATTGGCCACTATTAAACGCTCTGCTAAATACTGCTGGCGGTGCAACTTGGGTATCTATTCATCATGGCGGCGGCGTAGGCATGGGCTTTAGCCAACATGCTGGTGTGGTTATTGTTGCTGATGGTACGGATGAAGCCGGGCAACGCATTAGCCGGGTATTGTGGAATGACCCCGCGACGGGCGTTATGCGTCATGCGGATGCTGGTTACGACATCGCCGAAAACTGTGCTAACGAACAGGGTCTCGACCTGCCCATGCTTAATAAAGACTAATCCAAAGTAAGCAAGATTAAACGATTAAAGAGAGATAACCATGTTTGAATTAGAAATCACCCCAGGCAGCTTGACCCTCGCCCAATTACGCCGAGTCAGCCGCGAGCCGGTAAAACTCAGCCTCAATAAGTCGGCTCATGCTGGCATCCAACGCTCATCTGACACTGTGCAGCAAATTATTGCCGAAGACCGCGTGGTTTATGGCATCAATACTGGCTTTGGTTTATTAGCCAGCACCCGTATCGCCAATGATGAGCTCGAATTGCTGCAACGCTCTATTGTGTTATCACACGCCGCCGGTATTGGCGACCTGATGGACGATTCAACGGTTCGTTTGATGATGGTGTTAAAAATCAACTCACTGGCTCGCGGTTATTCTGGTATTCGCCTGTCAGTCATTGAAGCGTTGATCAGCTTGGTTAATGCCCAAATGTACCCTTGTGTGCCAAAGAAAGGCTCTGTTGGTGCATCAGGCGATTTAGCGCCATTAGCGCATATGTGTGTGCCACTGATTGGCGAAGGTGAATTCAGCTATCACGGCCAAATTCACGATGCCGCCGAAGGACTCAAAATCGCCGGTATTGAACCGGTCGTATTAGCCGCAAAAGAAAGGTTTGGCACTACTCAATGGTACCCAAGCCTCTACAGCCTTTACCCTAGAAGGTTTGTTCAGAGCAGAAGATTTATATGCCGCTGGCACAGTGATTGGTTCGATGTGTGTTGAAGCGGCTATGGGCGGACGCTCACCGTTTGATGCCCGTGTTCATCAAGTACGTGGCCAACAAGGTCAAATTGATGCCGCAGCGGCATATCGTGACATGCTCGGTGACAGCTCTGAAATTGGTGAGTCTCATTTTGATTGTGAGAAAGTGCAAGACCCTTACTCATTACGTTGTCAGCCACAGGTCATGGGCGCGTGTTTAAGCCAAATCCGTTTTGCTGCTGATACCCTATTGACTGAATCCAATGGTGTCACCGATAACCCGCTGGTATTTGCCGATGAAGGCGATATCATCTCAGGCGGTAATTTCCACGCTGAGCCTATTGCTATGGTTGCTGATAACTTGGCGCTGGCAATTGCTGAGATTGGTTCAATCTCAGAACGCCGCATGGCCTTATTGATTGATGCCACGTTGAGCAAGTTACCGCCATTTTTGGTCGAAAACGGCGGCGTCAACTCTGGCTTTATGATTGCCCAGGTGACTTCTGCGGCATTGGCGTCAGAAAACAAATCACTGGCCCATCCGGCGTCAGTGGATAGTCTACCAACCTCAGCCAATCAGGAAGACCATGTTTCGATGGCCGCTTTTGCTGGTCGTCGCCTGGCTGACATGGCTGAAAACACCTTAGGTGTATTGGCCATTGAATATCTCGCCGCCGCTCAAGGCATGGATTTCAGAGCGCCATTAAAAGGTGCTGACAAGATAGAGCAAGCCAAAGCGATTTTACGCGCCAAGGTGAGTTATTATGACAATGATCGTCACTTCGGTCCTGACATAGAAAACGCCTGCACCATCTTAAGAGATGCCCAATTGAACGACTTGTTCCTCGGTGGGTTGCTGCCCAGTTTGGTATAAGTTGGCATAAGCTGCTGTAAGTCTCAGCCTATCAAAGCGCGGATCCATCCGCGCTTATCCCACCCTTATAGTTTTGCTATCAAAATAACGCCTTAACACCATAATCAATCTAAACCCGCTATAAAAAACAATTTACTACCTTAATCCCGCCATTTTGAGCTGACATAAGCGTAAAAAACCGTAACTCACTGATTGTCTCAGAGTCGTCATTTGGACAAGCGCCCATCGCCATGTAAGACATCTCTCACTTAGCAGTAGGAGAAACTGGTGAGAAGTCACACAAAAAACCAACAGTTTAACCTTAAGTCATTGTTTTTATTAGTAATGTAAGAAGTCACCGCTGCAACAGCGCAAAGAAATCAGCAAAAAGTGTCTTCTGCCAGCGGCCATATGCTCATATTATACATCCCATGAGTTACACGGAGTGCAACGAATACCAAGCAAGCGTTAAGCGAGCGGTTAACAGGTTAAACATTCACCCACGACGAACAGCATGACCAGTTACATTTAAATGGATATTTTCAAAGGAATGGAAAAACATCAACGGATGGTGAAGGACAGGACTTCGAAGGATTTGATACAGGGCTTATAAAGGAGCAAGGACTTCAAAGGAATTGATACAGGGCATTATACGGAAATAACGACTTCAAAGGAATTGATACAGGACAAGGATTTCAAAGGAATTGATACAGGACAAGGACTTCAAAGGATTTGATAACAGGACAAGGACTTCAAAGGATTTGATAACAGGACAAGGACTTCAAAGGATTTGATAACAGGGCAAGGACTTCAAAGGATTTGATACAGGACAAGGACTTCAAAGGAATTGATAACAGGACAAGGACTTCAAAGGAATTGATAACAGGACAAGGACTTCAAAGGAATTGATAACAGGACAAGGACTTCAAAGGAATTGATAACAGGACAAGGACTTCAAAGGAATTGATAACAGGACAAGGACTTCAAAGGAATTGATAACAGGACAAGGACTTCAAAGGAATTGATAACAGGACAAGGACTTCAAAGGAATTGATAACAGGACAAGGACTTCAAAGGAATTGATACAGGACAAGGACTTCAAAGGAATTGATACAGGACAAGGACTTCAAAGGAATTGATACAGGACAAGGACTTCAAAGGAATTGATACAGGACAAGGACTTCAAAGGAATTGATACTAGGACAAGGACTTCAAAGGAATGATACAGGACAAGGACATCAGCGGATGATGAAGGACAAGGACATCAGCGGATGATGAAGGACACGGATATCAACGGATGATCAGGATATACCATAGGATGGTACAATGGATAAATCACTGGAGGATAAACAGGATGCTCACATTGATGGTGAAAGCGCAGCGACAGGGGAAAGTAGCTGACAACAAAACGGAATATCAGCGGACGATAACAAGGACATTTTGCGCAGGACGCAAGAGGAAACAGAGGCGCTCTGAAATATGGTAGCGCCTTTTCTTTGTCTGCTACACCATAACCCCACGACTGCATTCAATAGCCACCACTTTCCTACTCATTTTTAACTTCATTCTACCTTGATATACCTTAACCAATTACTTATTATGGCAAGAGTTTCTACAAACTTTATTGAGGCGCTTATGTTACAGCAAAACTTTCCATCACCGGAAATACTCGGCCAATTTCGTCAATTTGGCGAGTTCGGTCCCACCGACAAAGTGATGGCTGCTATTCGTCGTCTAGAAAACGATGATTGGCTGCTATTGATCCAAGTAGCTGAAACAGGCGAAGACGTAGAATATCGATATTCACGCATTCAAAACGAGCCGGTGGCACATTAATGTTTGCAGTTGCATTTCGCGTAGAACAATACTTTGACTTCTCGGCAATGCTCAAGGAATGACTTCGACAAATATCACTTTACTTGTTTATTGGTAACTATTCAGCTTGTGAATAACTCGTGGTAGAAACGAGCTCCAGCTCGTGATTTGTGCCGAAGGTGCAACGATTTTTTAAATGGCTGCGCCATTTATCGTAGCGGGGACGCAACTCCTACTTTACTGAGTACAAACAATAAACAGTAAAGTAGATTTATCCACGGGCCATTAATTTCGCTGAATAGTTACATTTATTGTTACTTAAAAATAAGTTCCCTACCCTATCGCTAATCACTGTCTGAGGACATCCCATGACACTTTTTACCCGAACCCTTACCCGGTTTAGTTTAATCGCATTTATCTTGATACCGCTCACTCAACTAACCGCTCAGGCTGCCGAGCACAACAAAGAAGCGCAATTAAAAGCCGCCCCTGACTTTGCCATTAAAGACCAGCAACGCTTATCCGATTTAAAAGGCAAAGTGGTATATATTGATTTTTGGGCCTCTTGGTGTGGTCCTTGTCGTAAGTCTTTTCCTTGGCTTAACCAAATCAATGCCAAATACTCATCAGATGATTTTGTCGTGCTATCAATCAACACCGATGCCCAGCGTAAACTGGCCGATAAATTTCTCGCTAAATTCCCTGCCGACTTTTCAGTAACTTACGACCCGATGGGTGACTTGGCCAGAATTTACCAAGTCAAAGGAATGCCCAGCAGCTACCTGATTGACCACAACGGCAACATTGCCACCAGCCACGTTGGTTTTCGCAGTAAAAAAATCGCCGGTTATGAACAGCAAATCGAACACTTGATCAAGCGCAAGCAACAAGACAAACAGTAGAAACCTCATAGAAGGCAAATAGAAGGCTAAAAGTCATGCAAGGTAAAACGCTTAAATCAACCATCATGGTGCTAACGCTCAGCGGTATCATTAGCGGTTGTGCCAATTTAGGCGTTGAGCCTTGGCAACGTGATTTATTGGCCACCGATGCCATGGCCTTAAACGCCAGCCCACTAGACAACTCACTAGACGACCACATTTACTTTAGTAAAGAAGCCAGTAGTGGTGGCCGCAGCTTTGCTGGCGGTGGCTGCGGATGCAATTAGCACCTCAATCTGAAAAACAACCAGCGAAAAAACCCCGCAAATTTGTCAACCTCACCGGTGCACTTACCGCCGCATCCTGTGCTTTGCTCGGGGCAGATGCACTGGCAGCGCAAGACGATGACTGGCAATTCGACACCGCCCTGTTGTACTACAGTGAATCCGATGACCGAGTAGCCGCAGTCGAAGGGATTATCGCCGGACAAAAAGACTTTGGCGACAGCGAAATCCTCGACCTGAAAGCCACCATCGATTCTCTTACCGGCGCATCGGCTACCGGTGCCGTCCCACAGCCTAGGGTTCAAACGTTCACTCGCCCTTCAGGTCAGGGCAATTATCAGGTAGCCGCTGGTGAAACCCCATTAGATCACACCTTTCGTGACACCCGGCTACAATTAAACGCCCAGTGGTCACAACCTTTAAACGAAACCGACAATAGCAGTATCGGCGTACATCTTTCCAAAGAATATGACTATTTGTCTGTCGGGTTCAACGGTTCAATCAGTCGTGACATAAACCGCAAAAACACCACATTATCCGCCGGATTGGCTTATTCACACGATATTATCGACCCAGAAGGTGGTCGTCCGGTGGCTTTTGCCGCCATGGCAAAGTCAAAGGATGAAAGGATTAACGACGACGAATTCAAGCAAACCCGTTTAAGCGGCAATGGCAACAAAGATATTATCGACTTATTAATCGGCGTCACACAGGTCATCAACCGCCGCATGATCATGCAATTTAATTACTCCTATTCTTACAATGATGGTTACCTCACCGACCCATTCAAACTCCTAAGTCTGGTAGACCAGCAAGGTTTAACCCAAAACCTATTATTTGAAAATCGCCCTCGGCAGCGGCGTAAACAAAGCTTTTACTGGCAAAGCAAATATCATTTCAATCAACTTGTGACTGATTTATCCTATCGCTATATGACGGATGACTGGGCCATTGATTCTCATACTACAGACGTCAAATTCCGTTATTTGCTTAACGATGACCGTTATTTAGAGCCGCATTTGAGATACTATCAACAAGACAAAGCACACTTCTATCGACCCTTTTTAAATCAGGGAGAAGCACTGCCCGCCTTCGCCAGCGCCGATTATCGTATTGGTGAAATGAGCGCCTATACGGTGGGAGTCAAATTTGGCATGACGTTGCCGAGTGGTAACGATTTAGCATTGCGATTGGAATATTACCAGCAAGATCCAAAAAGTGGCGGTTTCATGTCACCTGGCGTGTTGAGCAATTATGATCTGAACCCCAAACTCAAAGCCGTAATATTGCAAATAAACTATTCATTCTGACGGAGAGCCACACTTGCCTGATCGGATTGTCACTGTTCAAAAAAGCCTCGAAGACCGAAAAGACTATTGCATCGGCACATTCGATGCCATGGCCAGCCCTTGTGAAATTTTGGTCGATAGTCGTGATCTGAATTTAACCCGGCGATTGACACAGATTGCCGCCACCGAAGCTTGGCGCATCGAAGACAAATTCAGCCGTTATAATCCCGCCAGCCTATGCGCCAAAATCAACGGCAGTCACGGCTTTCCTGTCGCTATTGACAGCGAGATTTACCAGTTACTCGAATTTGCCAACCAGTGTTATCTCATCAGTGAAGGTTTGTTTGATATCACCTCTGGAGTACTGAGAAAAACCTGGACTTTTGACGGCAGTGATCGGCTACCTACCAGCGAGGCAGTAAAAGCCCTATTACCTCTGATAGGCTGGCAAAAAATCAGTTATGACACCAGCAGCATTACCCTGCCCGAGGGGATGCAAATCGACTTTGGCGGTATCGGCAAAGAGTATGCTGTTGACCGAGTAACTCAATTACTCAGAAAAGCGGCACCAAACATCTCCATCGTGGTCAATTTTGGCGGTGATATTTGCCTTACTTGCGCCAAAGCCAATCAACAAGCTTGGACCATCGGCATAGAAAACCCGGCAGCGAGCGAAGCGATTGCAGCCATTGCTATCAGGCAAGGTGCATTAGCCACCAGTGGCGATGCCAGACGTTACTTATTCAAAGACGGCAAGCGTTATAGTCATATTCTCAACCCCAAAACCGGCTGGCCAATCATCGACGCTCCCCGCGCTGTCACTGTCGCTGCCCCGCAATGCATTCAGGCTGGAATGCTGGCCACCATCGCCCTGTTGCAAGGCTGTGACGCCAAATATTTTCTTGATGCTCAGGGAGTTAAATACTGGCTGGCAAAAGCCTAAACACGAAAAAACCATAAGCGACTATACTGATGAAAGTATTCTGAACTAACACCGTGACAGGCAACAACTCATCGGAGCAACCTCATTGAAGTCCCTTGATAAGCAATCGGCCATTCTGGCAGAACAAACCCGGCAGCTGTACATTCCTGTTAATCAAGCGGTTTTGGCAACACTGGTGAATGGATCGATTGTGGCTGGCGTATTGTGGCCAGTGATCGAACAGCATCGGTTATTGATATGGTTAGTATTTTTGCTATTAGTTTCTCTCGGCCGCTTTGCATTACACCATTGGTACACTGTTAGCAAAACACTGAACGAAAAACCGAATATCTGGTATCAACGATTTTTACTCGGTAGCATTTTCTCGGCATTGATCTGGACAGCCGCTGCGATTTGGCTTTTTCCGCCAGACGATCCGGCAAGGCAGGTATTTTTAGCCTTTGTTATCGCAGGTATGGCGGCTTCTGCCCTCACCACTTTATGTTACTTGCCACTCCCTGTATTGCTTTTTTTATCACTAACCTTGCTGCCTTTATTAATACAGTTTTTTCTCAGTAAAATCGAACTGAGCATGGTAATGGGCTCGATGCTGAGCTTTTATCTGGTGATGCTGAGCATCGCTGCGCGGCGCAATTATCTGCTGCTAAGGCAAAGTATTTGCCTGCAATTCGACAGTATGACTCAACAACAGTCATTAATAGAGAGCCAGCAACGTTATCAAATATTATTAGAAACTGAAACAGATTCATTTTTTCTCCATGATATGCAAGGACGCTTTGTCGACGTTAATCAACAAGCCTGCACCAGCTTAGGTTACACTCGGGAAGAATTATTGGCCCTGTCAGTGGTTGACATCGAAGTCGGTGCTGATCAACAAAAACTGTTGGAAATTTGGCCTAAACTGGAACAAGTGGGGCGGTTTCAGCTAGACTGTGTACACCTACGTAAAGACCGCTCAACCTTTCCTGTCGAAGTGCGCTTCGGTGTTGTCTTGGTTGGTAGCGAACGCCTGATCTCCGTACTGGTCAGAGATATAACAGCCCAGCGTCAGGCTGAGGAAACCATCAGAGATTCGCAACAGAAAATGACTATGCACCTGCAACACACACCGTTAGGGGTGATTGAGTGTGACAGTGACTCATTGGTGACTGAGTGGAATCCGGCGGCTGAAAAAATCTTTGGTTTCAGCAAAACCCAAGCCATGGGACGTGATGTTTGTGAACTCATCATTCCGGACGATGTTAAAAACCAGGTCCACAGAGTGTGGGATCAAGTGTTGGCAACCCACGATGGTTTTCAAAGTATCAATGACAACAAAACCAACACTGGCGAGCGAATTACTTGCCAATGGTATAACACCCCTCTGATTGATAAAAAGGGTGCTGTGATTGGTATGGCATCATTAGTACAAGACATCACTGAAAAACTCAGAGCGCAACAAAAGCTGGCAGAGCGTCAATCGAGTTACCGTACTTTATTTGAATTATCTGATGAAGCG
Source organism: Alteromonadaceae bacterium (assembly GCA_965277695.1). Classification (GTDB taxonomy): domain Bacteria; phylum Pseudomonadota; class Gammaproteobacteria; order Enterobacterales; family Alteromonadaceae; genus JABSOG01. Next base: position 9,936 of record CBDIDQ010000070.1, on the reverse strand, counting down.
ATTATGACGCTGGGAGACACCGGTTTTATCGATTGCAATCAAGCGACGCTCAAGTTATTTGGTTACACTGACAAATCGCAGTTTCTTAATTTACATCCCAGTGAGGTTTCCCCACCTCAACAACCCAGCGGCACAGACTCCCATACCGAAGCTGAACAGGTGATTGCCAAAGCCTACAGTCAGGGCAAAAACCGGGCAGAATGGGTTCACCGTCGTGCCAATGGTGAAGACTTTCCCGCTGAGGTATTGTTAACGCCAATGACTTTAGAGGGTCAAGAAGTATTGCAAGCCATTGTCAGGGATATGACAGAGCAGAAACAAAAAGAAAGCCACTTGCTGGCAGCGAAACAAGAAGCAGAGCGCTCCAACCGAGCAAAATCAGAATTTTTATCACGCATGAGTCACGAATTACGTACCCCACTCAATGCAGTGCTCGGATTTGGTCAACTACTGGCGCTGAAAAACAAAGATCGCAGTGAGATTGAGCAAGGTAATGTCCGGGAGATCTTAGCGGCTGGATATTATTTGTTGAACCTAATCAATGAATTACTCGATATGGCCAAAATTGAATCGGGTAAAATGAACCTTTCAATAGAAGCGGTAGAAATGGATGACTTGTTATCACAATGCTTGATGATGATTGGTCATCAAGCTCAGCTACAGCATTTGACACTCACAGACAACATCAGCAATCGGGGTTTTGTGGTGCTGGCCGATCACAGCCGCTTAAAACAAGTTTTACTAAACCTACTTTCCAATGCGATTAAATATAATTGTGATCAAGGTCAAATAATCCTTACCGCTGAGGTGATCAAAAATGCTGAAGCACAGCGATTAAAAATTTACGTCACCGATACCGGCGATGGTATCAGTGAAGCTGAAATCAACCGCTTGTTTACGCCTTTTGAGCGACTCACCACCAACAACCACATTGAGGGTACCGGCATTGGCCTGACTATCAGTAAACATCTAGTTGAGTTGATGGGCGGTAGCATTGGCGTAGAAAGCACCCTAGGTAAAGGGTGTTCATTCTGGCTTGAGGTGGCGTTGCAACCTAAACGTGAGACGGCAATACATCCTACATTATAAGAGATACATATTATTTAATCGGGCGTCTGAAAAAAATAAATAATCACAATTGGACAGGATAGAGGGCCGTCTTCAAGGCGTGCCACCCTCGCACAACGCAGAAGATGGCAGCAACGACCCGCAAGCGCAAGGCTAATTACTTTTTGTAAGCCCTGCTTCCTATTACGCTAAATTTCAACAAAAAATACTTGTCCGGTTGTTGGATCAACAACGGTATACCTAGCTATTCCATTTTTCATTCCACCGTCACCACCAGCTACCCAGTGAGGAAACCCAGGACCTTTAAAAGAGTAGGATGTTATGCCACCATTAATATAGCATTTACATTGCCATCCTGGAGGCGGGGCTGCATCATCAACTTTAGTGATGTTGCACACACCTTGTACTGTTGCAGCTATTTGACCAAGATTTTTCTTCACAAAATCGAAAGCTGCCAGACTTGCAAGGTCCCCTATCGAAAGCTGAGTTAAATCAGTCTCTTTCAATTTGATGCACAGTAATTCTGATGCCTTTTCAATATTCATTGCTACATCTCCGTTCTTTGCTGTAAAACTAGATTACTAATAATAGTGCCTAACACTTTGCTAATTTTCCGACTCAGTAACTTGTTATCGCAATACCGGGGTAAACTAAAACCCCAACTCGTCGAAGTCACTACTATGCATGGTTGGCACAACACTAAACCGGCCACAAACACCTAATACAGATATAACTAGGTAGAACCTGAATGATGCTACCATACCAAAAACTAGGCGGTAATGGTACAAAAAATAATCACCTTATCAGACCAAAATGAAGTTTTTCGCCTGCGTATTTGCTATTGCTAAAACAATTGCCTCAGCATCAAATACTGGTGGAATTGATTATTCAAACAACCGCCCCAGCTCAACCCAAGTCTCATGCAAAATGCCATAAATAAAGAACTCTTTACGACTGGCTTTGCCTATTAAAGTCATATTAGTGATATTGGCGTTGATCAAATCCAGTTGACGACTTTTTTCAGCGACAAAAGCACTGGTAAACTTAGGGAACCCCATCGGAATATCAACAATGTGATGGCTCAGCATTGTGGCATTCTGAGCGACATAACCGAGGGTTTTCAACTCCTCCACCAACACAGTATTAAGCTGTTCTTTATCATCAATATCACTGCACAACACCTCTACAGTACAACTGTACGGCCCAGTTGATTCGCCTAATGTGACATTGGGATATAAAGTGAGCCTGAACCCTTGGTAATCCCAGTCATTGATGTTGGAGTAATAATTTTTATCGAGAAAAGGCTGGTCAAACACCAAGTGGTGCAAGCTCATCGGGCAAAACTGCGGCGGTACACCTTGATAAGCAATACCCAACTGCTTGATAGCGAAAATTGGCGGAATGGTCCAAATCAGCTGGTCGCACGGCATCACTTCATCACCGTTCAGCGTCACACCAGTCACCTTGTCGCCAGTTTGTTGTAAAGCGGTGATACGTGCAGCAGTTCTAAATTCAACGCCTTTGTCTTGTGCTTGTTGAATTAACTGCCTAACCCACAATTCGATGCCCCGAGTTTTAGGGTAAAACTTAGTAGAACCGCTCAATCCTTCTTCGTAAGAGGCAAATGCCAGCTTGTCGTCAAACACCGGGGATTTTTTCAGCTGGCGACACAATTCGGCATCTCCGGGCACAAAGCGGGTCAAAGCAAAAAAAGTATGTACGGTAGGGTGCAGTTCATTAAGCTCAGCGTTTTGCAGCTTGCGCATCAGCGGTTTAAAAATCTGATAGGTGATGGTTTCACCATAATTGGCAAGGGAATACTGTTCAAAATTATCTGCTTCATCGAGTGCCATGCCTGGTGCAGATAAAATCTCTACCAGCGCCCGGTGATAATCTGGCTCATCAAGATAATGCAGTGGCATAAACTGGGCGGTATCATAATGCTTGCCCATAAAGCTGTTGGAGACCTTGGTGATATCGAGAGAATTCCATTGATCGGGGTTATCGTACATGCCACGAAATAAAATTTGATTAATCTCGTCATAAGCGGTTTCGCAAGGAATGTGAGTGCCAAAATCAAAGGTCACACCATCGTCATTTTGCCACGAGCGCAACAGCCCGCCACAACGGTCGGCACTTTCGATGACAGTCACTTTCTCACAATGGTCTTTAGCCAAAATGGCAGCAAAAAGCCCCGAGATGCCGCCACCGGCGATAATACAATCTTTCATAACTGCCTCTTTGTTTTGTTTGTTTTATTCTCAGCTTCATTTTAGCTGATAATCTTACTGCAACAATCAATTAAATTACCCAACGCCCCACTTTCTTGTTAGGATTTAAAAAAACGCTAAGGCATCCCTATGGCCGTTGTAATATGAGTTCTGTAATATGAGTATTGTGATTATCCGCGCCGACGCCTCTGCCGATATCGGTGGCGGCCATATTTACCGTTGTCTCACGTTAGCTGCTGAATTGGCGAAACAAGTAACCGCAATACACTTTATCTGCCGGGAAGAAAATGGCCACCTCGGCGAACTCATTAAGCAAAATGGGTTTGCCCTCACTCTGCTACCCGCCAATACACCTTTTGAACAACAGACTGATGCCATTGCTTGTCGTAAAATATGCTATCAGCTTAATAGTTCGATTAGTCTAATAATTGTTGACCATTACCAAATAAGCACAACATGGGAAGCGTTACTTTCACCTTTAACCCACAGCTTTGTGGTGATTGATGACTTAGCAAACCGACCCCATCAGTGTGATTTACTGTTTGATCAGTCCCAAGGTAGAACAGCTGATGACTATAGCCGCTGGCTGACGTCCCGCTGTCAGCACATCATCACGGGTGCTGAACATGCGCTATTAAGGCCACAATTTATGGCATTACGTGAGGAGGCAACACTAAAGCGAAGCAAATTAAACACAGTACAATCGGTGTTGATCAGCATGGGCGCGATGGATCCAGATAATGTCACCCACAGCGTTTTGACTCAATTGGCGACGCTTAAACCAGCAGCCAATTGGACCATCAACATTGTACTGACAGACCAAGCCAAACACCTCGATAGTATCAAAATGTTGGTCGACAGCAGCCCGCTAAATATGCAATTGCACGTTAACGTCAATAATATGGCAGCGCTGATTTTAGCTAATGATATCGCCATTGCCGCCGCTGGCACTTCAATGCTCGAAAGATGCTGCTTAGGTCTGCCCGGTGTGCTGGTGTGTATTGCCGATAACCAACAGCATATCGCCCAAGCGGTGAAGCAAAGTCAAAGTGCTATTGCAGTGCTCGACGCTAATCAATTAGTTGACGAATTAGCGCCAGCAATCAATCGCTTTATCAATGATATCAGTCGTTATCAGCAAATAACCGATAAGGCTTTTGCCATGTGCAACGGCAATGGTTGTGAGTTATTAGGCAAGCGGTTACATCAGTTACAGGCTGAGCCTCAGCTCTATCTGCAAGCTGTCAGCAACGCTGATAAAGATCGCTTACTAGAGTGGCAATCTGCGCCAAAAACCCGGCAATATTCCCGCAATACCGAGCCGCCCACACCCGCGCAACACCAAAAGTGGTTTGATTCGGTAATGACTAATCCGGCAATTTATTTTTATTTGCTCAAACGCGGTGAACAAGCCTGTGGTTTTGTCCGGCTCGATATCAAAACTCTCAATATAAAACAGAAAAACATCCACGGCTTTGAAGTGTCCATTGCCTTAGCCCCCGGCTGTTATGGTCAAGGTCTCGGGCATCAGGCGTTATTGCTCATTCAACAAGCCTATAGTGACCAGCCTTTGCTGGCTTATATTGACCCGCAGAATCAAGCCTCGGTAAAGGCATTTGCCAAAGCGGGTTTTTTGCCGTTAAATAATCACTGGTATCTGTTAGCTGCTAAAAGTAAAAGAGGAAAATAACATGATCATTGATGGGATCGCCATTGGCCCTGATAATCCGCCGTATATCATTGCTGAAATCTCCGGCAACCATAATGGCGATATAAACAAAGCTTTGCAGCTCATTCACATCGCCAAAGAAGCAGGGGCACAGGCGGTGAAAATCCAAACCTATACCGCTGATACCATGACCATCGACAGTGACCAGCCAGACTTTCTGATTGACGGCGGTTTATGGCACTCCAAGCAGCTGTATCAGCTCTATCAGTGGGCACACACGCCATGGGAGTGGCATCAACAATTATTCGACGCAGCAAAACGTCTCGGTATCACCCTATTCAGCTCCCCTTTTGATGAAACCGCTGTCGATTTGTTAGAGCAGCTAGGCGCACCCGCTTATAAAATAGCCTCATTTGAGTTGACCGATTTAATCCTGATTAAAAAAGTCGCCGCCACTGGCAAACCAATGATTATGTCGACTGGTATGGCTAATCAGCAAGAAATACAACAAGCCATCGATACCGCCCGTGATGCCGGATGCAACGAATTATTGATTTTACATTGCATCAGCGGCTACCCGACCCCCATTGCGGGCGCTAACTTAGCGTCGATCACCCGACTAAAAACCGACTTCGATGTTGCCGTCGGGCTATCAGATCACACCCTTGGCGTAACAGCAGCAATCACAGGTGTCGCTTTAGGTGCCGTGGTGGTGGAGAAGCATTTCACCCTCAACCGCGATGATGGCGGACCGGATGCGGCTTTCTCATTGGAGCCTGATGAGCTGAAATTATTATGCCAATCAACCCGCGATGCTTGGTCAGCACTGGGTAAGGGTGACTACTCCACCAAAGACGCAGAGAAACCTAACCTCAAGTTCCGCCGCTCGATTTATGTGGTGCAAGATATCAAACAAGGTGAACAGTTAAGCGAGCAAAATATTCGTCGCATTCGCCCAGGTTTTGGTTTGCCACCGAAGCACTTTGATGAGGTTATAGGCAAAACAGTCAATCGCGATGTTGCTCGGGGGACTGCGCTAAATTGGTCGATGGTTGAATAGCTTAAAAAACGAGAATGAATTCTCGTCTACGTCACGTCGACGAGGTTTTACCTCGTTTAACTTGCTATTAGGAATGCAATTTGCTTAATTAACAATATAACCCCAAAAGATAGCCCATAAGAGCAGATGAGTTATGCAAGTAAACAAAGTTAATTTCTATCAGCAGCCTGAGATGGATGAGTATACCGAAGAGTTTGAAGGCCAAACTTATCGGCTGGTGCCGGAGTCTCACAATACCGCTCGGGAACTGTATGAGGACAAGTTTGGCTATGCCCGCTTAAACGAAGTCAGTCAGGCCATGTTCACCAGACCCGAGGTGTTGCGGCAAACCTCATTCAATAAAACCATGCTGATGAAACTCAAAAGCGTGTTACCCACCGACCTTTGTGAAATGTTCATGCAACAGTCCGTCGACAACAAAGGCTCCCTTTACCACGCCGATTTTATGAATTCCCTACTGCCGCTGATTTTAACCGAAGACATCGACAGCCTGTTATGCTCCTATTTTAACAGTGAATACACCCTGTTTTGGTACTCTTATCTAGAAACCACACCGGACCGAGAAAATCGCTCTTATTCTTCTCACTGGCATTGTGATGGCGGCCCGGCAAAACATCTCAAAATGCTGATTTATCTTAATAAATATGAAGACCATTTAGGCAACACTAAATTTTTGGATAAAACCACCAGCGATAAACTCAAAGAGGTCGGTTATCTGTTTGGCAGTATTAAGGCCCGCACCGATGAGCTTGGGCCACTGAGCCGAGCTAAAAACATCCCCATCAATGAAATCATGTATAAAGATATTGAAGCCGGTGACGCCTTATTGTTCAACCCCAATCAACTGGCTCATATCGGCAAGATACCCGAGACGGGCACCCGTCATGTTTTACAGTTGTGCTTTATCCCCTCTCCCTATCACTGGAAGTTCACCAAAGACAAGGTATTACATAGCCAAACTCGTTGTATGGAATTTGAAGGCGCTCCAGTCACCCTGCTAAATTACGCCAATAAAGCCACCTCAGATACCACCCAAAGCCGGGTTGTGGTGCCCGCTGATGGCGCGATAAAATCACCGGCCCAGCTCAATCTGTTATTGCGTAATATCTTCCCAGAAGGTGAATTTTCCGGGCTGATGTATTCTCGCCTGATAGATGCCGATCCGAGCCTGCAACACATCAATACCGTTACGGCATTAGTTAATGCTTTAAAACGTTCATTTCAGGGCAGCATCAATTTCAAGGGTGAACTGGGCGTAGATAACATGAAAAACCTAGTACAGCTGGCCAATTACGAAGATGAGTTTAGAAAAAGTATTGGCCGTTATGCCGCTCAGGGAAAACCTGACGCCACCGCTGTCTTTTGGCCCTCACCGATACATCCTGAAAAACCAGCGTCCAAATACAACATGATGCCTTATGTGCAAAAATATCCCATCATGGATATGAGCACCCCTATCGGCTCAGCGGGCAGCTGTTTTGCTTTTGAAATTGCCCGGGTGTTTCAAGAGAAAGGCTATAACTATGTGATCACCGAAAGAAATGACGACCCGCAGTCAGGCATGATCGTCGACGGTTATTCCCCCGGAGATAAATACGCCAAATTTTGCGCCAATTACGGCATTTTGTTCAACACCCCGAGTTTTCGCCAAATGGCAGAGCGTGCCTTCGGTATCAAACCCACCCCGCAACTATTGTTTCAGCAAGCCGATGGTGGTTGGGTCGACCCTTATCGTGAAAATGTGCTGTTTTATTCCCAACAAGCTTATCTCAGGGATTATTATCATCACATTGCCGCCTGTCGTAAATCGCTGGAAGAAACAGAAGTCTTTATCATTACGCTGGGATTAAATGAGTGCTGGGAGTTTCGCGATGGCACTGTAATGTCACGTAATCCACGGGGCAACATGTATCCGCTGGTTAAACACAAAACATTAACGGTAGAAGAGAATGTCGATAATATTCAAACCTTCTACGATATTGTTCGCCAGCATAATCCCAATTTCAAATTAATCATCAGTGTCTCCCCTATTCCATTTTTAGCCACCGGTCGAGCTAAAGAACAACATATTATTGCCGCCAATACCCACTCAAAAGCCGTGCTAAGAGTCGCCGCCGAAGCGCTAACAGAAAAAAATGAACACATGTATTACCTGCCCAGTTATGAGCTGGTAATGGAATGTATCGAAGATGCCTGGGGAGCTGACGACCGTCATGTTAAACCATCTACAGTTGAGCAGGTCGTTGAAATGTTTAAGCAAATATTTATTGTCAGGGGTAAAGACTAATGGAAGTACGCAAAGTCAGTTTTGACAACCAACCCGAAATCGATGAATTTATAGAACCCATTGGCGATCATACCTTTCACTTGGTCCCTGAAGCTCACCATAATATGCGCAATTTATATGAACAGCAGTATGGTTATGAACAACTCAATCAGGTTTGCCAAGAGCGGTTTGCCCGCCCTGAAGTATTACAAGATAACCCATTTAATCAACAATTGCATATGCTGCTCAAAGGCGTACTGCCGCCGGATTTATGTGAAATATTTATTAAACAGGCCAAAGAGGACCCGGCGGCAATGTATCACAGCAATGTGATGACCTCACTATTGCCGCTCATTTTAAGCGATGAAATTGATAGCTTGTTATGCTCTTATTTTCGCAGTGAATATACCATGTTTTGGTATTCTTACCTCGAAACTGACAAAGATACCGACTCGGTATCAAACCTCTGGCATTGTGATGGCACCCCACAAAACTACGTCAAGATTTTGATTTATCTCAATAAGTATCAGGACCACCTCGGCAACACCAAGTTTATGGAAAAACCCAGCACCGATCAGCTCAAAGATGTCGGTTATATTTATGGCAGTCTTGATGCCCGCACCGCTGATTTAACCGCACTGGCACAAGAGAAAAACCTCACACTCAATGAAGTGATGTATGAGAACATTGAAGCTGGTGACGGTTTATTGTTTAACCCCACCATGCTAGCTCACAGAGGCAAGATACCCGTCACTGGTTCTCGCCATGTTTTGCAACTATGCTTTTTACCTTCGCCTTACCATTGGCAATATACCAAAGAAAAAGTATTGCCCATTCGCAGTATGGACTTTGACAAAATCGCCGAAACCCTGCTGGCTTATGTGGCAAAAGAAACACAAGAACAAGCTGAATTTGCCAGCAGTCAGCATATTGCGGTCCCAACCAATGGTGCGATTGTGTCACCGCAACAGCTCAAATTATTACTCCAGAACATTTTCCCCGAGGGTCTTTTTGCCAGCTTGATATATCTGCGACTAATTGAAGCCGACCCCGAATTACAGCACCTCAATACGGTCACGGCACTGGTTGAAACCTTAAAGGGTTCATTTGAAGGTAATATCAACTGGAGCGGTCAGTTAGGCTCCGATAATATGAATAACCTGCTGCAATTGGCCAAATTCGAGGCGGAGTTTAAAGACAGTATCAGCCGGTATTCGTCTACCGATAAAGCCCGTTCTAGCGGGGTGTTTTGGCCCTCACCAGTGCACCCAGATAAACCCGCTTCCAAATACCAAACCCTGCCGTATATGGTGAAACATCCAATTATGGATCCCACTACACCAATAGGTTCAGCAGGTAGTTGTTTTGCTTTTGAAATCGCCAAAGTGTTTCAAGAAAAAGGCTATAACTATGTGATCACCGAGCGCAATGATGACCCGGCCTCAGGATTGATGATTGACGGTTATAAACCCGGCGATAAATACGCTAAGTTTTGCGCTAACTATGGCATTTTGTTCAATACCCCAAGTTTTCGCCAACTGGCTGAACGGGCTTTTGCGATTAAACCCACTCAGCAAATTATTTTTCAACAGCCCAGCGGTGGTTGGGTTGACCCTTATCGTGAAAACGTGCTGTTTTATTC
>CBDIDQ010000069.1:0-5511 GCA_965277695.1 Alteromonadaceae bacterium | reverse complement strand
TTGATAAAGGTATTTTTTCATTATCTGGCACTGGCAGGCGTAATTTAAGGTATATGATTAACCTTGTCGAAGATAATTCAATTTTCCATATTAAGGGTCACGTTAAGGGGGCGGTTGGATCGGGTCAGAGCAATAGAGCACAATTTATAAAAGGCATCACAGATAAGCTTTTAAATAACATTAAGCGAAACGTTGGTTTTCACCAAGATGCATCGGATCCAAAGCTTGTGGATTTGATCGCACAGTACAAAGAGTTGGTTGGTGATGATAAAGAGGCTTTGAGTAAATTGAATGAGGTAGTGGTTAAGCTCTGATTATTCAATGTGTTAAACGTTGTATAAGACAAGCAACCTAACCACCGTGATTAGATGTACGACTACTTTGCGCGTAAATCAGCTGTCATACCTTCGGTATGGCAAATCCCGTTTGGACCATTTTTAGCTTTATCAATGACCACTCCTGATATAAAGCGACCCGGCTAACTTTGCCTGCATACCAGCCGGGCGCAGCAAGCACCGATGAACTTGCCATAATTAATGCCGCTATACCGCTTTTAATAATTAATTTCATTGCTAACGCTTTATAAACGCTTTGTTTTTTTGGAAGTCGCGTAGCTTAAACCCAATTGTTGTTTGGGTCGAATCTTTTCTTTTTTCATTTGATTACTTTTAAACTCCCGCTTGACTTTAACTATTACACCTGTAATCTATAGGAAAGATTACATATGTAATTCATTCGAGAGATCAAGCAATGACAGACATCAGTAAAGCAGAATTTGAAGTACTTGACGCACTGTGGGATCAGCATCCGGCGACTGCCAATGAGCTGATTGCGCAGCTGAATGAGAAAAAGACTTGGCATGAAAAAACTGTTAAAACATTACTCAATCGGTTGGTAAAAAAACAAGCGGTGAGTTTTGAAAAACGCCAGCGCAGCTATTTATATTATCCGCTGCTGGAGCGGGAGGCTTATACCCAAATTGAGAGTCAGAGTTTGATTGAACGGCTGTTTAGCGGACGTTTGTCACCATTGATTGCTGGTTTTGCTAAAAATAAGGACTTGAAAAAAGACGATATCGATGAACTCAAAGCGCTTATTTCGCGTTGGGAGCAGGAAAATGATTAATTTACTGATCGAGTTAATCGCACCATTAACCCTTATTTTAGTGGTGTTGCTGATTGTACATGCGCCTTTGCTCGAAAAGCTCGGCGCTAATAGTGTCTATTCGTTATGGCTGGTGGTGCCTGCAAGCCTGCTATTTTATCTGTTACCGCTTGATTGGTTTAAGCAGGCGGGTGCAGTGAATGGTCAAGTGGCACATTTTATTGTCAATTCGACAGCTGCAATTAAAAGTGGCTTTAATATCGATTGGTTTGTCACGGTGTGGCTGTTTATTTCAGTGTGTTCTATTACCTATTGGACTGTCAGTCACAGTCGGTTTTTAGGTGGGCTGAATATCCAAGCTTGTGAATTGAATGACCCGGAGTTTATCTTGCCTGAGTCTTTGTCACTGTATCAAAGTGCCCACACCCATAGTCCGATGCTGGTGGGTTTATTCAAACAAAAGTTAATTATTCCAGAGGATTTTGCGCTGTTGTATAACCCAGAGCAGCAACGTCTCATTCTGGAACACGAAATTTGTCATTTTGATCGCAATGACATTTACTGGAACTTTATAGCGTTTTCGTTATTGGCGTTATTTTGGTTTCATCCCTTGGTCTGGCTGGCTTATTTTCGGTTTCGCCGTGACCAAGAACTATCCTGTGATCAAACTGTTTTGGCGCGAAAACACTTGAACAGCAGGATCAACTACAGCAAAGCCCTTTTAGTGACAGCACAAACGGCACCGCCAATGGCTTTTGCTCAATTGTCCTTTAAAAAGTATGGAGATAGAGAAATCATGTTTGAACGTATAAAACATATAAAAACCAACGCTAAAACCTCAGGGTTAAGCATTGCAGCGGTTTCAATGCTGACAGTCACCTTATTATCATCAATGAGTTATGCCGGAAACATTAGTTCAGGTGGCGATAAGCTGGTCAGCTCGTCGTATGAAGCAAAACCACTGACAAGAGTTGAGCCTGAATATCCTCGTTTGGCTGTTGAAGAAAAACTCTCTGGTGCTGTATTACTTAAATTTGATATCAGACCTAATGGCCATACCGACAATATTACGGTGGTGAAATCCAAACCAGCAGGGGTGTTTGATAATGTTGCGTTGACCGCTTTATCTCATTGGAAATACGAAACCCACGACCAAGATGTGGTGGCGGGCAATGTAGTGCAATTGGATTTTATGTTTGATAAAAATGCGCAAAGAGTGCATTTGGTTGAAGGGATTAAAGTGACCCACTAATCGTCACAGCCGTCTTCTAAAAATGGCCCGTCACATTCTTGTGGCGGCTTTTTTTCGTTTTAAGTGTTGTTTCTGACTTCGGGGGGCTGGACTTCATGAGAAGTAAAAATTAATCTGTTGTGATCTTTAAACTTAAATGGAGTAAAAAATGAACAAAATAATGTGGACTTTAATTTTTCTGTTAATTTCGACCAATACCCTCGCCGCTAGTTCGGTAGAAAACGTCACCATAAAAATGATTGGTTATGACAAGAATATTCCTGATGCTGTTTTCATTAAAACCTCAAAATTGCCATCAGAACAATCGAAAGTGGCTTGCCACACAGATACAAACTGGAATTATGTGCTTTTATTATCAACACCTTTAGAAGAAAAAATGTATGCTGCTGTGCTTGCCGCACAGGCGTCAAATCAAAACCTTACGCTAAAAGGTTCTGGACTTTGTAATGCGTCCTACCCGGTAATAGAGTCTCTGCATGTGCTGTATGCAGGTGATTTTTAACAAAGCAATGCATATAGATCCAATTAAGGTGAGAATGTCTCCTTAACGTCGTAGACGCGAATTCATTCGCGTTTTTGATGGTCAGGTTTATGGCAGTGGTTTAATGCTTAAATGATTGGCCATTTCTTTTGCTCGTTTATCAGTATCCGGCCAGATACTGATTATCAAGATGACAGGCGTAAACATTCCATCTTTGCGTTAATATTTGTTATGTTTACCAAAACAACAGCCCGTCACATCCTTGTGGCGGGTTTTTTTCGCTTTAAGCTTTATAGCTGAAAATTAATTATTGACCCTGATATTATCAATCCCAGTATTTACCACCCCGCCTTTAACCGTTTGCCATTTGATTGAGGTGATCGGCTGGGTTGAACGTATGCCCCAGAAGCCGATTTGGGTCGGGTTATGGTTGTGGGTGGTGGTTTCGACACTGCCGTCGCTAAACGTGATCGTTATTGTGGCTGGGCCATAAATGTTGATGTAGGTGTCCATGCCTACTGTCGTCACCGGGAAAGAAAAATCCATGATGAAGATTTCGTCACCACTAGCAGTGAGCACTGTTGAGAGTATTGGATCTGGCACATCAAACGAGGAGTTGGCCCTTGCCCATATCGCATATAAATTGATTGGACTGGTCCAGCGGATACCTGCATTTGTTATTGGGCCTGAAAGTGGTGTGTTTTTTGGTGACCAAGCTTCAAAATCTTCAATGACAAAGGTTGAATTCTGCTGGTTGAACACACTCAGATCGGTGTAAAAAGTCAACTCAGGAATATCGACATCAGTAACCAAATTAGCAATACCAGTTTTCACCCGCCAGCCATCAACACTTTGCCAGCGGATGGATTTGATTTTTTGCACTGAATCTAAACCAAAAAAACCGACGATTGCGGGGTCATGGGCAATACTGTATTCGGTTTGCACATTGTCTGTGGTGGTGACAGTCAGTGTGGCAGGACCAAATTCATTGAGGTAAGTATTGAAGCTGATGCGATTCGGTGGGTAATTGAAGTTAATGGTGAAGTCCTGATTGCCATTAGAGGTGATGATATTGTCATCGGTAGGGGCAATATTAAAATCGCTGCTACCACTGCTGGCAATGCCGACATTGTTGGGCGACACACAATATAAGCCATTGGTGTCGACCCGTTTGAACCATTGGTTTTTGGTCGGTGAATCATCGATGCCACCAGTGCCGTAGTTTACGCCCTTAGCTGCAAATGTGGTGGCGTTAGTGAAACTACTAATACCATTACGCGGGCCGCTGCGAGAGAAGTTAGCTAATTCCAGGCTCGGTCCAATAAAATTGATATTGACAATCGGATCTGGTGAGCTGATACCGACATAACCACTTTGGCTCAGGTTAATTACACTGATTTTACCTGAGGCAGTGGTAATGGTAACTGTTGCTGGGGCACCCAAATAGGCATTAAAACCAAAGTCATTGACGCCAACATCAAAAGCAAACGATAAACCTGCTGGACGGACTAACCAACGATTATTTGACGATTGAATTTGAAAGCCGGTTGGGGCGACACAACGCATTCCCGCAGCCACGGCTTGAGTTAGCCACACATCTGGTTCGATGGTAGACAAGTCACCAATCGGTTCGGCATTGGTGTTATCGGTGAAGACAACGGCATCATCAACGGTAGTGACAACATTGGGTTCATTGGCATTACACCCTTCGGCGCTAAGCAAATCAGTGGCGGCTTTGGCTTGTACAATACCGTTACCATAGCTGTCATCCCGACCGGGTTCGCCACGGTCAAGAGCTGAACGGCGCAGCGCATCGCGAACTTCTTGATTACTACAATCTGGGTTTAAGCTCCAAACCAAAGCGGCGACACCAGCAACATAAGGTGCGGCTGCTGAGGTGCCATCGATTTTGCCATAACGGTTGTTGGGCAGAGTTGAGTTCACGCCAACGCCGGGAGCGGCTAATTCAATTTGGTCATTGGTTTGGGTGTATACCCAGGCATTGCTTTGCTCATCAACGGCACCCACCGAAATCACCGAATCATAAGAGGCTGGGTAATAATAACTGTCGTTACCCCGGTTGCCAGAGGCACCGACGAGTAATATGCCATTGTCATAGGCATTATCAATAGCGGCTTTTTCTGCCTCGCTGGTCATGGTGCCTGCCAGACTCATATTGATAACGGTCGTCCCCGCAGCCTGGCAACGATTCACCGCGTCAATTACATCGGAGCCCCAATAATTCCAGTAATTGGATTTGTGAATGACTTTAACGATATGCAGATTCAGCAGGCCGTTAGGCGTCACACCTTCAACACCGACACTGTTATTGAGTGATGAAATAATCCCGGCAACATGGGTGCCGTGACCATAAGTATCGGTGGACCATTCGCCTAAATCGACCGAGGAGGTGAGTGTATTACTGACTTCACCAGTGACATTGGCACCGCTCATCAAGTCTTCGTGGTTGAGGTCATAACCAGTATCAATGATACACACTTTTTGATTGCCGATGTCAGCGTCGTTGAGCATATCAGCCTGCACCATTGCGATACCGTAAGGTGTTGATGCGTTTTGCACCCGTCGCGGTGGATCGTCTTCGATTCGTTTAACTTGCGGATTGCCCTTGAGCTGACTGAGCTGTGCCGGGGTTAATTCGGCAGCCACCGCAGAG
>CBDIDQ010000068.1:0-31459 GCA_965277695.1 Alteromonadaceae bacterium | reverse complement strand
ATGCGC
Organism: Alteromonadaceae bacterium; assembly: GCA_965277695.1. Classification (GTDB taxonomy): domain Bacteria; phylum Pseudomonadota; class Gammaproteobacteria; order Enterobacterales; family Alteromonadaceae; genus JABSOG01. The sequence continues at coordinate 31,453 of CBDIDQ010000068.1, read as the reverse complement.
GTCAAAGTAATACCGACAACGGTAAAGCGATTGTTGAAGTGGGTGGGCAAAAAGCGGTATTGTCATTGCCTTTCCCTTTGCAGATTGTTGAAATTCCACACCCGGTACAACCTTCTTGTGATGATTTAACCCTCGACGCCGATTTTGACGGTATCCCGGATTGTGCTGAGCAACCAGGTAAAACTTTCTACACCATGCCGTTATACGACTGGGGTGCTAGAGCTAATCAAACAGATATGTTTGTTGAAGTGGATTACATGGCGAAACATCAGTTGAAAGATTATGACGGTAATGTTATCCGTGATGATCAGGGCAATGCTTTGATTGACCATGGTACTGAGCCTAAACGTGAAACTCTAGAGCGGGTTAAGCAGGTTTATGCCGAGCGTGGTATTCACATTCATATGGACGCGGGTGACTTATTTGATAAGGCGTCTGGTGTCGATCCGCTTGATTTTGACTTAGGTGGTGGACAGGCGGTACCGTTCCAAGAATATGTGCATTTGTCGAACTGGACGGATAGTTACAATGGTCGTTCAATCGAAGTACCGGGCATGGTTGAGGTCTTTATGCCGCAGTATTTTGCTAACAACCCGGAGCGGGAGAAAATCTTCTATTACGTGTTGTTTGCCAATTCACAAGGTGGGGCTAACCGGGGTTCATCTGGACAAGCACCAGACTTGCTTGACCGTTACATGTATTTAAGCATGGGTGGTACGGGTTGGAGCTTGACAGATGATTCACCTGAAAATACTAATCGACTGATCAATGCACAAGCGTCGACCATGGTGCATGAATTGGGTCATATTTTGGGCCTCAGTCATGATGGTTTCCCTGATGCGGATGCACAAAACTTCAAGTTGAACTACCCCAGTGCAATGAATTATTTGTTCCAACTGCAAGGTGGACCAACAGACAAGTATGCTGATGTTAGTTATGACACTATGGTGAAAGAGCGTTATTACCTTAACCGTTCGCCAGTATTAGATTATGCCTGTACGCCAATCATTGCGCGCAATCACCCGAATAACACTACTTGGGGTAATTTAGTGCATGGTTTAAGTGCCAGCCCGCAAGATTTCCATATTGGTTATTCTGATGGTTTGCAGCCAAAAATCATTGAAACCCAAACCAGCGAAGCCTTGCTGTTAGGCGGATTGGATTTGAACTGTGATAACAACATGGACTTTACCGTGGGCAGTTATGACGTCAATAATGATGGCCAGATTAACCAGTTGTGGGACCATAATGACTGGGATTTCTTGACCTTTTACTTTCACTATTATAACTATGACGTGAAAGACCAATATGCGGTCAATAATGAGTTTTTGATTGAGCCTAACCGTCACGTTAAGTTTGGCAATAGCCCGACTGATGCGAGATATCCGGGGGCTAAAAAAGTGCAGGATAGGACCAAAGCTCGCTTGCAAAAACGCCAAAGCAATAAGTTGATACAACACATCAAATCGCCGAAAGACCGAGCGAAAGTGGTGTTGCCGACGCTGATGGGGGTTGAAGAACAAGTGCTACCAGCACCGTTCTTTGACAAGTTGCATGAAGCGCAAAAAGCTTCTCGCCAGCGTGCGATAAAATGATAACTCGCTGACGATGACTTGCCCACAAGGATGTGGGCGATTTTATTGTTGAGGTTGGCATATTGTCAGATTTATTATTCCTCTTCTAGCTGTTTTTTTTAATTCAAGGATAACCGCTAATTCAAGCTTGGTGATACGTGTGACAAAGTACGGGCCAGCAATTTCCTAAGCTAGTTTTGATCTAGAAACGTTAACGCTTGCGATGCTGAGCGTCAACTTACCATCTGATGAATTCATTAACTTATTGATTCATAAGCCTTACCGCTAATGTGGCATAGCGCTGTCCTCCCATTATATGTCATAGAAACTGCGTTTGTGGACAGATACTAAGCTAGCAAAACTCCTGACTCACGGTTGATAGTCTAATAAATTGTGGCTATTTCACATATGTAAAACTATTAGATGGGTTTTTGTTCGATTAACAGAGTTTATTTCGATCAATAGGTGACTTATAGTCTGGCGCGTGTAAGTATCAATGTAGTTATTTTTTGGTCAGTTTTTTTAGATGGAAAATGAACATAACTTATGGAGGTTTAAATTGGTAAAATTCCCACAAGAATTGAAAATTAAAAATATAGAAAATATTTTAATCGAAATTCTTCAAAAAGAAGATGATTTGATAATTCCGATTAGTACAAAAGGTGCGTTTTGGGGAGGCTTAGCAGCTGCGATTCAATGTATTAATACATGGGCAAAGGTTTACCCTAAAAAAACATTGAGATTTACCAAGAGTAGAAAGCAATTTGCTGAACAACTCAGGGTGATTATTGAGCAACCTTATAAATTTTCTGGTGCATTAATGTCTAAGAACCTTGTTTTTATTTCTGGAATTGAAGAGGATGATATTAAAAGAGATTTATATGCAGTAGCTAAAACGATGATTGAAAAGCAAAGTGATAATCAATATGGGCTACAACGAGGGGGATTGTGCTGGTTTTCTTTTGTCGATCATAGTACTAAAGGTTTTGACAGGAATTTTTATACGAGAGAGTTCGGCGGCAAACCAATACTTCGGCAAGATCAACAAATTGAGAATATTATTCATGCGATGATACAGAAATCTTTTCGCACTACTGGTGGCTCAGCACCTTTGTTAGATGAAGATTATGAAATCATTGGCCGTATTTTCTCCGAATTATTTAAAAATACACATGAGCATGGTTCAAGACGAATTAATCGTGACGAATGGCTCAGACCAGCTGTAAGAACAATTTATGCTAAAGCTATTAATCTTGATGAAATTGGTGCTGAAAATATGGTTGCTGGTGATGAGGCTATTGTCAATTATATGTCATCTTTGGGTAAATATAATTTGGAAAGATGTCGGTTTTTAGAACTCGGGATTGTTGACTCAGGGTTAGGCTATTGTGATCGATGGCTTGCAGATCACCAAAGCAATAACAATTCACTTAGTATTAATATAGATGAGACATATAACATTTTTAAAAAATGTTTCTCATTTAGAAGTACTTCCTCAAAGGAAGATTATAAAGGGATGGGGCTACCTGTTGTAATGAAACGACTCTCACAGTTAAATGGATTTATGAAAGTTAGATCTGGCCGACTGTCACTTTATCGTGATTTTAAGAACCAACCTTATAACTTGGGAGATGATTGTGGGTTTTATGATTGGAATACACAATCTGAAGCATCGTCAAACTTAACTGAAATGTCCAATGTCGTTGGTGTTGCGATAACCCTTCTAATACCATTAGGAGATAAATAATGAGTGATTTATTTTTATTTCGTTTTGATGATGGTCACAATAAGGGTACACAAAGCATTGTTGTATTTAGCGCATCTGAATTAAAAGGCGATGCTATAGAGGCAATTATTAAAAAAGATGTAAGTATTAACCTTACTCCTTCAAAAATATATTTGCTTGGTTTAAATTCTCTCCAAGACAGTATTTCGAGAATTTTTGAGGATGAGCAATTTGCTAAGGTAGTAAGCTCTCTTATTTCAAGAGATGAAAGTTGTATTGAGTTTTTTTCCGTGACCACAGACGGTGATTTCATTGATTTTAAAACAAGTGTTAAAGTTAATTTTCAATTACAAAACAAAATATTACAATCTGGTAGTGTTGATATATTTAAAAGAAGAAAAGGCGTCCTGACATCTTCACCACATTATCATTTTGTAAAGCCCTCTGGGGATCATTGTGATAAATTTATTCGTGTCTCAAATTTATTAACTTCCGGTAACGAGGTTGCTTTCATGGCCTTGGGTTTACTTCCTCGTATTATTGAAAATATTAAACATATTTACGTGGATACATCATCAATATCGTTTTTGATTATGACTGCATTACAATTATCTATGAAATATCAAAAAGAAATACCTACCATTGAGAGTTTTGAATCTTATGCTGCTTTAAGTAAAGAGCATGATTTTATTGAAGGCCCGGCAACATTTGTTTTTATTTCGGCTACAACCAGTGGTGGTTTGGTTTCTAAATTAGGATCTTCTACCAATCTTTATAGAGATCGAATATTCACCTTATTTTATAGCCAACTTGGTTTAGATCAAATAGGAATTTATGATATTTGCTCAGCCATGACGAATGGTATTTATTCAATTGAGTCAGAAAATTGTAAGCTTTGCAAAGAAAACTCAAAGTTAATTCATATCGTTGGAGAGCAATTTCTTCCTGAAACACCGCGTCATGAAATGTTTTTAATCAAAAAAGATGATTTTAGCAGTGATCGGGCTAGATTTTTTAAGAACTTTGTTAGTAATGGCTTATTGCATTGGAATAAAGCTACAAAGCAAAATATCAACGAACATTTTTACATTGATACCCGTGAATTTTTGAATAACGACGAGTTGTCGGAAGGGATAATTGAAGATTTGAAAATGGCTTTAAATAAATCATTTTCACGCGATATAAAAACAATTATCACGTTAGATGATGACGGTTCGCAAGCGCTAAAAGAAAAAGTGATTTCATATTTAGGTTCAGATGAATCAAGTATTAAATGGTTATCTTTGGAGGATCTTGAAAATAATAGCGAGTTCAAGCCTAATTCTGCAATGGTAATTGCAGGTACTATTACCTCTGGTAGAAAACTATTATCGGCATCTCGAAAGTTGCGAATATTGGAAAAATCGGCTTCTATTAAATATTTAGTTGCCATTTCAAAGTTACCAACTAAGAAATCCAAAGATCAATTAAGAAAAGATTTACAACAAGGTGGACACGAGTTAATTATTCTCAAAGATTGTCCTGTACCTAGAGTTAAGGAGCATATAGTTACAGCGTGGGATCTTGAAACTTTGATTTTAAACGAAATTGACGATCCTTTATCTGATGTTGATATAGCTGGTCCGTTACCCACTGTTCTTAGTCAAAGAAAGAGTGATTTAAGTGGAAATGTAGACTCACAAAATGGACTGTTTTTAGATACTCCAAATGATGAAAAGTTGACATTGCGTGAAGGCTTTGCTTTTTGGGCAGATTTAAAAATAGATTGTAATAAGGTTTCACAAGCTGATGTGTATTGGGCGATTCAAGCTATTCTCCATGATCTTCGATTAAAAAATGCAGATACAGGGCTGGATAGTACGTACCATTCAACTGTGTTAAGTCCTATTTGTTTTGATAGGTATAATGATGGGGTTATACAAGCATGTTTTCTTCGAGCTGCAACCCCCGAGGAATTAGACTATACCATTGATGAAAATTTTAGCCGACAAATGACAGATGTATTGATATCAATAATACAAAACTGGGCTATTGATCAAGGAGAAGCTAGTTTTGAGTTTTTAATGGCTTTAGCTACGGGTAGGCTGAAGGTTTTACCCTCCGATCTAAAGGAAATACTTAAAGTCTCAACTGAGCCTAGCAGTAATGCAACTATTAAATTTATGGCTGATTATATTGTACAAAAACAAAGGGTTAATTTGTAAAGTTTGAGGTGGTAATGGTATGTTGATAACATGGGGATTTTTAGATTGGCAACGTAAGAAAGATTGCATTACCGCTCCATGTTTTTGTTAAATATTTTAAATCCACTATGGAGGTTATTGCGTTGCTAAATTAATAACGAATTTCGCGTAATTATTTTATCAGCGACGGCGTTGTAACCAAACTTTTTTCTCTTAATAAACTGTCAAAATTACTTGCACAATATCCGGCTCTGACGTATGTTGTTTGCATGTATACAATCATAGAAACTCCCACATTCGAAAATGATGCTCGCAAGATCTGGTCAGAGGAAGAGCGAGGTGCATTTTGTGCTTGGTTGGCTGTTTACCCAGAAGCAGGTGACGTTATTCCCGGAAGTGGCGGTTGTAGAAAAGTGCGTTGGACAAGAACTGGTTCAGGTAAGCGAGGTGGTGTCCGAATTGTTTATTTTACCAGGCTTGCCAATGGAGAAATCTGGTTATTGACGATCTACAATAAGGTCGTTAAAGAGAATATTCCGGCACATATCCTGAAAGCTATCCGTGAGGTAATAGAAAATGACTAATTCATCCAAGATAATGAGCTCACAAGAGCTGGGTAATAAATTATTACAATCAGTTAAAGAAATGAAAGCGGGTCAAATCGCTCGAAGTACTCAAGTTAATCCTAATGAAGTTGCCGCAGCTAGATTTAAAACAGGCTTATCGCAAGTGCAATTTGCTCAGGCTTTACAAATATCAGCACGAACATTACAGGAGTGGGAGCAGGGCCGCAGACAGCCCTCAGGCGCAGCAAAAGCGTTGATTCAAATTGCATTTCGCCATCCGGAAGTGATTAAAGAGGGCATTGAATTGAACGGTTGAATTCTAAATGCCTCTTAAATATAGCTTTGGCCTCGGCGATCAGGCATCAACAAAAAGCACTTCGCCATTTAAGAAACCATCAACAGCCCGCTCAAACGCTTTGCCAACCAAAGTGCCGGGCACTGGTTGGAATCCGGGCATCATTTCGCCGTACACTTGCCAAGCTTCTTCTAATACCGTTGGATTAACCACATTAACGCGGATATTGCGGGGCATCTCTAAAGCCACACATTTGACGAAGGTATCAATCGCACCACTGACGGTGGCATCTGCTATGGCAAAGGGAATGGGTTTGAGGTTTAAAATGCCGGAGATCAAGGTAAAGGAGCCTTTGTCAGCAATACTTTCTTGACCAATTCGCACCAGATTGATTTGCCCCATCATCTTGCTCATCACCGTTGTCATCCATTGTTGCTCAGTCATCTCGACAAAATCGGCATATTCACAATGACCGACGGTATTAACTACCGCGTCAAAATGGCCAACTTGGCTAAATAAATCACGAATTGACGCTTCATTGGTAATATCAACCTGATAATCACAACCATCACCCGAACGGCTGGCGGTGATCACTTTATGTTTCGCGATCATTATGTTTGTGTCGCTGCAAAACATTCGCCATTGGCCCTGCGTCAATTATCGTTGGCAGATATTGCGTTACAACCGCAAATTGTGGTGTCACCTTCGAGAGCTAATTTTTGCGATGCGGTTGATGTGTGGTTTGAAGCGGCGGGGCTTAAACGTAATGTGATTATATCGGTGCCTTGTTTTTCGCTGTTGCCCGGGTATATAGAAAAAACAGACGCGATTGCTTTTTTGCCTTCCCGGGAACTACCTAACGACAAGTTGACTCAGCTGGCGTTGATTGAAAAGCCAATTGAGGCGGTGGATTTTGAAGTTGTTGCTGCTTGGCATACCCGCTCGGGTCAAGATCCGCTGCATAATTGGGTGATTGGGTTGCTCAAGCAAGAGTATGCGCGGTAACAAAAAACCCGACAATTGCCGGGCTTTTTAAGTGTTAATCGTAACGCCTAATGGCTGATTATTCCTTTTCTAGCTGTTCTTTTAGCTTAAGGATAACGGCTAAATCCAGCTTGGTGATACGGGCGACAAAGCGCGGATCGGCGTTTTCTTTTAAGGAGTTAATGGCTATTTCCTTTTTGCTTTTCTCCAGACCTTCTTCACGACCTTGCTCTAGACCTTGCTCTAGACCTTGCTCTAGACCTCTCTCTAGACCTTCCTCTGTGCCTAAAGCTTTTAGTTGTTCTGCTGCTGTCATAAATTCACCTCGTATAGGTTCAGGCAATTGCCTAATGTCTTCCATAAACGCTTCAACATTGGCGATAGTCCCCACACCAATCATATAGTTTAACGTCATTTTTGTTATTGCACTTTTTAAATGCTCGCACACATCCATTGAGTTCAATTTCTTGATTAACCATAGCAAGTCAGGTCCAACATTTTGACTGCGACTGTATTTCAAGGCTCCAGTGATTATGCCAATTAACGCCTGTTGTTTCAATTCATCATCTGAAATCTGATTGACGTCAATCAAAGAGACTGGGTTTTCAAACATTTTTTGCATAATGCCCAGTGGATCATCAAAGCAGCTGGCTAAATCCATCGAATAGGGATAGGGCGTTTGTTTGCCATGGTAAAAAACCAGTGCATAGACAGGTGGTAGTGGATCCTTTGCTTGTTCTTTTGGCCGCTGTTTTAACAGTGTGTATAACATATTAAATAAATAATGGTACACCCTAAAAGCCATAAAGCGGTCTGGTGTTGATTGGTGTTCAACCAATAACACAACTTTGGCTTCACTATTCGCTTCGATATCAGTCGTATTGTGATTATAACGACAGGTAAAGACTAAATCGCTGATCGTTTCTTGTAGCTTTTCATCAATATAACTACTATTTTCAAGTTCTATTGTGTCTAAATTCACTGCACTGCGCACGAGATCGGATAGGTGATGTTGGAAAAACTGCTGCGCTATCAACGGGTTTTGCATGGAGGAACGAAAATATGAGTCGTGGGGCTTTACCAGATCAGCCATATACCTAATGCCTCGTAATATCTAATGTGTTCGAGTCTTGTTTTGCAAGATAAAACTTAGTATCACAGATAACTTGTTTGATTACAAATTAAGCTTAATGTTTTGCTTGTGTCTGATTTGGTATATGATCATATTCTGCCAAGCAAAAACCGCTGACTTTTCGCGATGTGATCAAGCTCACAGTTTTGTGTTGTAACTCGCCGTAGGATGATAATCGTTCACTCAATCACGGGTTGAACAAAACCTTTTATCTGTTGATGTTTTGTATTTGGAAATACAATTAACAGATGACTCAGGAGACGCCACCATGAAAAAGCTGCTTATGTTTGTCCTTTGTTTTTTGACCACTTTGACCACTTTGACCTTTGCCGAGCCACTACCGACTCAATCACCGACACCATTACCCAAACAAGTTAGAATCCTCTCAATTGTACTTGATGCCACCATTGGCGATAGCCCGGGTACGCTTTACACCAATGAATTATCCATCAATCAAGTGAAACAAAAAATGGCTACGGTCAGTGAATATTATTGGACAGCTTCGGCGCGGGCCATTGATATTCAATCAAGCCCTCATTCGCATATCATCAAGCTATCTGGCGGTACAATTCATGGAGGCGGTACTAATATCTGTGACGATTACGGTGCTTATGTGTCAAGCCTCGCCGGGCAAGTTGATCAAACGCTAGCATCACAAGGGTTGAATCGCAGTGATTTTGACTTTGAACAGTATGTATTGCCGCAAAGCACCAATTTTTTGTGTGCGGAATCTGGTATTGCGGATCCAGGCAGTATTGCCAATAATAACAAGGGACGATGGTCAGTATTATTCAGTCATGATCCATTGATTTGGGTGCATGAGATGGGTCATAACTTTGGTCTGTTCCATGCTGGTGCTGATAACAATGGAGACGGTTTGAGTGAAGGCGCTTATAGTGACGCTAGCAGCGTGATGGGTAGCCCAAACAAACTGGTTAATTTCAACGGGGCAGATCATGCTTCATTAGGCTGGCTTGAGCAGCAATTACCGGGTTCGATACAACAAATTAGTGCCAGTGGCGTCTATACTATTCATGCCTTGAGCGCCGAGTTGCCTTTTAAAGGTCATCAAAGAGTGCTTAGGTTCGAAAAATTTAATCATCCTGATAGTGTGGTCAATTTATATTTATCTTATCGCCAATTATCTGGATTAGATAGCGAGCTTAATCCGACCTATACCCAAGGGTTACAGGTGCATCAAGGCAGTCAGGCCAAACATGGTGAGATCAACGCCAATCCAACGGTGCTTTATCGACATTTTGATGATAACCAAAATAGCTACCAGGTTGACTTGCTGTCGACTGTCAGCACCAGTGGATTCGATTTTGAACCCTATTTAACCCACACCGGCTTTACTATCATCACCCTTGAGCAAACAGCTGAGCACCTGACTTTTCACCTGCTTTTTGATGATGAACAGTCGGTGCTAAAACCGTATATTACCCGTCAGCCGGGGCCAAATTTCTCAGTGCCGGGTTACGACACTTATTTCAATTTCGAGGTATACTCACCCACGCCTGCGACCTATCAATGGTATTATCAGTCGTCACTGAATGATGAAAAACAACGAATTGAAGGTGCCACAGACACGGCGTTGCCACTAAACAACGTGAGTGTGCAAGATGTTGGTTTTTATAGTGTTGAGGTGACCAACGAATCTGGCACTACATCAAGTATCGCTAGCTACCTTGATGTTTTTTTGCCGCCAACGTTATTGAGTCAGCCACAAGATCAGCTGGTGTCGCTTAACGCACCGATGATCTTGCGGTTAAATTCGCCCCAATCGCCACAAGGCATTGTCAAATGGTATCGCAATGGCAGCTTAATGCATCAAGCCTATACGCCAGCAGTGACCTTTGCCGCAGTTACTGATTTTCATGCCGGCACTTGGCACGCAGAAATCACTAATGGGGTAGGGAGTATCATCACCAATACTTTTGAGGTGGTAGTGCAAAGTCCATTGACGATTTTGAACGAGGCGCAATTGTTACTCGAACACACCGCCGTTATGGGCAAACCTTTTGCTTTGACGGTTGATGCCACAGGGGCCACAGCAGCCACAGCACTCACTTACCAATGGTTTAAAAACGGGGTAGTTATGCCTGCGCAAACCACTAATACCCTGACATTTGCCTCGACTAATTATTTTGATGGCGCGATTTATAGCGTTGCAGTGACTAACGGTTCATTCAGTAAAAGTGTGCACGGTATTATTGTTCAAACGGCATATGGGCTGACTTATAATGGTCCGCAAAATCAGCAATTGACGCTGTATTCGAACATGCCACTGTATCTTGCTTTTACCGTGTCGGGTTCACCAACCGCTTGGTATCAATGGTTCAAAGATGGTCAATCTATTGGCACCAACAGTAGTGTGTATCTGGTGCCGATGGTGTCTACTGCCGATGCGGGCGTTTATGAGGTCAGAATATTTAACGGGGTTGAGGATTTTACTGTCACCGTTGCGACCGTTAGTGTGGTGCAGTGGTGATCAGGTATCAATATATCAAGCGCCTTGTGCGGGCACTTGCCAAGCCTATTATTATTTTTTTCTAGCTGTTTTACGGCTAACTTGCTGTGCTCAATTCAACTGTAATCTCGTGTAATGTTATTTCATATTCAGTCGTTTTAAACTGGTTTCAGATTAGAAATCGTCGTGGTTTCTGACAAGCTAATCGAAATCATTTATCAGTTATTTTTCTTGTTTAGGATATTAATGGAACAATGGTGTGAAGATACAGGGGTTAAACACGGACAGACCTGAAATAAAAAATTCATGTAACTGGTACACAATTATAGCCCTATTCTATAAGGATTCAATTATGAATAATATAGTCATATTGCTACCTGGTACTACTGGTAGTTCATTGGTTCCCGCAGGTGGTAGTGACGTTGTATGGCCCACCCAGGTGGAAGATGAACTGAAAAATTTGAATACAGAAAAAGCATATACAGAGCTTATGGCGACAAACCTGATACCGAAAGAGCCGTTGGGGTGGGATACGAGCAGTGATCCGAAGCCAAGTGGTTATGGTGTATTTGTGTCATATTTTATTACAAATAATCACAGCACAGCCATACTCCCAACATACTCATCTGACCAGGTAACCGATCCAAAACTCGACCTGAGTGGGACCTTGGCCAGTGATCTGCTGGTTGGTTTCGCTTATGATTGGCGGGTGGATAATAGCGTTTCTGCCCAAGCATTGGGATCTGTTATTGATCAAGTCAAAACAGCTTATAAGGACGTTCCTTACCAAATATATTTGGTTGGGCATAGTATGGGAGGGTTAGTCGCTCGTATTTATTTAGAAAACTTGGCTGATGATGTTTCAAATATAAAATCATTAATAACATTGGGCACTCCTCATTATGGGGCTCCATTGGCTTTATGTGCAATTAGGGGGAAAGCATTAAGTAAGTACTTGAGTACACAAACCAGTGAATCGTTGCTTGAGCGTTTGGCGAGCTATAAAGTCTTTGATGACTTCGCACAAATGGTTGTGACCACTCCAGCTGATCCAGGAACCAATGATGGCCCAAACGGTGTGTCTAGTTTTGAGTTGTTACCACCAGATTCACGGGAGTTTATAGTATATACAGAGGGGACACCGATAACATCTTACAGTATCTTTGATTATAACAATATAGACGGGAAAGATGCGGATTTACCCACTGACTTATTTGATGAGCTGAATAATTTGTCATTGGTCAATCTAAATGATGCTCAATCATTTTGGAACTCGTTAGCAGACACCGAAAAATTGACATACTACTGTATTTATGGCCGTGGGATTCATCCAACTTGCATTGGATTTGACTATAGCCAAGCAAAGGGGCTTGTTGATGTAGAAAGCCAATCTGTCGAACTGAATAAGAATACCAATGCAATTGCTGATGGCGATGGTATAGTGCCAATCTTAAGTGCCTGTTATAATTACTCACCTCAAGATACTGCTCACACAGCTGGTTTTATATCAACTCATGATGCACTACCAACCAATCCAGACGTTCTTCAGCAGATCTCAAATTGGATGAAAGAGGAGTAATATCGACATCTGAATGGCGTTGTGGTTTACTGCCCGGCTCAAATCGCAACTCTATCATTCAAATGCCGCTAAACTGTTTGTTCGTCATAATGCTGCTGGGCTTATTTGCTGTCTTACCTGCTGGCGTTGCTCAACCCGCAACGCCTTTTGCCAATCCAGGTCCAATTGTACAGCAGCTGAAATCCATCTCCGGCGCATACTATCATTTGTTACAGGGCAGCGATGGCTTTATCTGGATTGGTTCTAATAAAGGTCTTCTGCGTTTTGATGGTGTTGAGATGAAAGCATTTCGCCATGACCCAGACAATGACAATAGCCTTTCTCACGATTTCATCACTGGCATGGTAGAAGATGACGCAGGCATGTTGTGGATTGTGACTTATGGTGGCGGTTTAAACCGCTTTGATAAAAGTACCTTTGAATTTACTCACTTTAAACATCATAGCAATAGCCCTGACAGTATCAGCAGTGACCGCTTATTTGCGATTGCTAAAGCCAATGATAATAAACTGTGGTTGGGAGCCAACCCGGGGATCAACCTTTTCGATATCAAAACAGGCTTAAGCCAAGCTAAAAATGCCGCTTTGCAACCTCTCAAAGCAGATAATAACCAACGTGTTATGACGCTGTTTGAGGACTCTAAACAGCGGCTGTGGTATACGGTCGCGGGTCAGGGATTATTTGTTTACGACTCGCAAGTGGATGCCAAAGAGCAAAGCGTTAGGCACTTTGAACATGATAGCAACGACGCCAACAGCATTGATGCCAATGTGATAAAACGGGTGTATGAAACAAGTCAGGGTGATATCTGGATTGCCACTGGCAACGGCATGAACCGCTTTGATTTTTCTAATAACAGTTTTGATCACTTCACCTTGCCGCTTAAAGCGCAAAATCACATCAAAGCACTGAATATCCGCACAATCTTTGAAGATGACCAACAGCGTTTGTGGGTTGGCACTTTATATAACGGATTAAGTTTGTTTGATCGCCAACGGCAGGTTTTTACCGAGGTCAACAATAATTCGAACAGTCGCACGGCGTTGACTTCGATGTCGGTGACATCCATGACTCAAGATCGCAGTGGGGCTTTGTGGCTGGCGACGCTTAAACAAGGGTTGTTAAAAATATCGTCAGAAGGCTTTTTATTTGACGTTTTAACCGCAAATAATCAATCAGTCTTAACCCTAGGTGCCGTATTTAAGGATAGTCGTGGTGATATGTGGATTGGGGCCAACAATAATCTTTATCAGTATAATGAGCAAACCCTTGAAGTGACTTTACGTGCGCAGTCACAGGGCCATATCAATGCGATTGTTGAAGCACAAGATGGTACCCTGAGACTGTCTATTTTCAAGCAGGGTATTTTCAAGTTCGAGCCAAATGAGCAACGGCTGACAGCGTTACAGCCATTGCCTGAGTTGCCGAATAATAATTTGCATACCATGGCCATTGATCACCAAGACACGCTGTGGATTAGTTTATTTAAATCGGGCAAACAAAAAGCCTCGGGATTATTCAGTTTAGCCGTTGGGGCGAGTCAATATGAGCATCATATCGAAGAGGGGGTTGTGGCCAGCATATTGCCATTGGACTCGCAACGGTTATTGCTGGGCTTTCGTCATCATGGTTTGAAAGTATATCATCCGCAACGTAAACAATTGACCCCAATTTCTTATCAAGGTAAACCACTACGCGGTGTCTGGTCATTAATTAAAGATAGCTCGGGTACTATCTGGGTGGGGACTCAAAACTTTGGTTTAGGCCGATTTGACCCGGATACACTAGCCATTCAATTTACCAATCAAAAAGACGGTCTGCCAAGCAACACCATTTATGCGGTTACAGCAGATAACCAGCAAAATCTGTGGCTGGCGACCACCGCTGGTTTAATTCGATTTAACCTGAAGGATAAAACTAGTCAGGTTTTTGGTCGCTTACCATTGCAGATGGGTAATGGCATTAAAATGCTAACTACGACTCAAGGCAAGGTGGTGTTGATTGATAAAAATCAGCTGACCCAATTTTCACCGCTAGCTCTGTTTTATGACGGAACGGTTGATGTCGGGTTGGCTGATCCAACAGCTGGTATTCTACTAACGGACCTTAAAGTGTTGAATCAATCAATATTACCCGGTCCTGACTCACCACTGGCGGTAATACTGAATAAAACGCCTCATCTGAGGTTATCTTATCAGGACTATTTGTTTTCGTTATCCTTTGCCAGCACCAATTACAATCAGGGTGAAAAACTCCGCTACGCCTATAAACTCGAAGGGCTTGATGACCAATGGATTGAAAAACAAACCAGTGATCTAGTGGCCACATTCACCGCATTAACGCCAAAAACTTATGAATTTAAAGTCAAAACCAGCCAGCTTGATGGCAGCTGGCAGACACCATATCGTTCACTCAAAATAACCATCACGCCGCCTTGGTGGCAAACCAAATTAGCTTATGTGTTTTATCTGATCATCATCGTGGTTGGTGTATACGCTATTTATCGCTGGAAAACATTCAATTTGGTCAAACGCTCGCAAGCACTGGAGCAGGGTATTAATCAGCATACGGCGACAATCAGCACTTTACTGGAGCAAAAAGAACAGCTGTTCGCCAACGTGTCTCATGAATTCAGGACGCCACTGACGTTAATTTTGAGTCCGCTTGAGCAGATGTTGTCGGACCCTAAGTCACAGCATCTTAAAGATGATTTGACGCTGATGAAACGCAGTAGCCGACGTTTACTTAAATTGGTTGACCAACTGCAAGAATTCACCAAGCTTGAGGCATCATCTGCAAAGTCAATCTGAGCAAGTTTCATTGACGCAAACTCTTGATATTATGATCGCCTCGTTTGAACCCTTAATGACCGCAAAGCAAATCACCTTGAGTATTAATCCGTTCGAGGAAATGACCCTGAGGTTGTTTCCAGATTCATTAAACAAAATACTGATTAACCTATTGTCAAATGGCCTATAAATATACCCCGGCTGAAGGTCAAGTAAGCGTAACTGTAACGGCATTAAAGCCAACACTAACTCAACCGCAACAGGTTGAAATTGCGATTGCAGACAACGGTATCGGTATCAGTGAAAAAGATAGTGAAGTCATTTTTAATCGGTTTAACCGCATTACGACGACGCAAGGGGAATTTGCCCCCGGTGCGGGGATTGGTTTGGCTTTGGTCAAAGAGTTGGTGAACGTCAATAATGGTGAAATCAAACTGCGCAGCCAACTGGGGCAGGGGTCAATATTTAGTATTATTTTGCCCGTAGAGACAGTACAGGTAAATCCCACGGTGGTCCCATCATCAACAATAGCGGCCAGCATTGATCAGCAACTGGTGTTGGCTATAGACGAAACCACAACAGAATTTGCTGGTGACTTTGCTGTTGCGGCAAAAAGCGCAATCCAAGCAGGGCAAAAACCAGGGCAAAAAGCAGCACAAAAAAAGTCGTTGTTAATTATTGATGACAATGCCGATATGAGAAAGCTGCTCAACACTCACTTGAGTGGCGATTATAATCTGATGTCGGCAGCAAATGGTCAATCGGGATTAGACATTGCTCGTGAACATCTGCCTGATTTAATCCTCAGTGACATTATGATGCCGCTGATGGATGGATATGAATTGGCGCAATTACTCAAGTCTGATGAACTGACCAACCATATTCCGATCATATTACTCACCGCTAAAGGCAGCCTCGAAAGTCGACTTAAGGGGCTGCAATTATTAGTAGATGATTATATCGCCAAACCCTTTAATCTAACCGAGCTTAGTCTGCGAATTAATAATATTCTCAGCATTCGTGACATTCTCAGCAAACGGGCAGGTCAGGCGCTTGACTCAACACCACAAAGTGCGGTGCCACTCAATGAACTTGAGCAGCAGTTTTTAGACAAAGTGAATGACCAACTGGCTAATCATTATAGTAATGCTGAACTCAATACGCTGATCTTCAGCGAAGCGTTACTGATGAGTGAGAAACAGCTGCAACGAAAACTAAAAGCGAGCTTTAATCTGACCTTTCCGGAATTGGTCAGAAACTACCGTTTGGAGCAAGCGGTGAAGTTGCTGGCAAGCGGACAACGGGCTTCGCAAATCTATTATGCCATTGGCTTTTCTTCCCACGCCTATTTCTCGCGTTGTTTTAAAGCCAAATTCGGCATCCCTCCCAAGCAGTATCAACAAACTTTAGCTGTTGAATGATGCTAATAGTTTGATAAATAACACTTTATTTTTTCTTGTCCAGTAATTACAAAAAACTGTCCAATTTTTTATAACTGATGAATTGTCAGGCTTATTATGATGACTTCGCTGATTTGAACAGCGCTTTTAACACAGTTTATAACAGCGCTTTTAACAACAGCTTTTAACAACCGCTTTTAAAAAAAACATAGGATTGAAAAATGAAAGTAAGCAAAATTAAAAAAGCCTTATTGACCACCTCTTTAGGTTTAGGTTTGGGGTTGAGTATTACACTATCTGGCGTCGCTGGTGCCGCACCTAGTGATGCAGATTGTGATGATTTAAGAGCAAAGTGTGCTCAGGGTAATGCAAACAGCGTGTTTTGTATTGGAAGGTTTAGCTTTTTACTGTAACCGTTAAAAAATAAAGACAGGAAATAAAATAATGAAAAAGAAACTAATCTGTATGGTTTTGGGCTTGGGTATGGGGTTGAGTTCGTTCGCCGCCGTGTCGAATACGCCGGAGTGTAGAAGCATTCTGACTGCTTGTTTAGTCAACGGTGGTACTTTGGATGAGTGTCGTGCTGTTCACGCGGCTTGTATGAATGGAGATAGAGGCTAACAAAAAACCGACAAAGGCCGGGTTTACAATGGTTTAAGTCGCACTTTGTTCTAGATGGTCAGGGCCTTATTAGGCTATAGTCTTAAAATGGTCTTTCAAGATAACTAAGCGCGATTTTGCCTCAATTTCACATGATTTTACCCGGTTTGTCTGTCAGCCGCAGGCGTGGTTTATTTGCTACGCTGCTGCTGACGCTGTTACTGTTGTTTACTCTCTTTGATTCTGTTGCCTTTGCTCGCGACACCAATTCCCGTAATACTATTCGTTTTGAACGTCTTTCGCTTGAACAGGGGCTGTCACATGCCACTGCCTTGAGCATCATACAAGACCGTCAGGGTTTTATGTGGTTTGCCACTCAAGATGGCTTGAACCGCTATGATGGTTATCATTTTAAGCTGTTTAAACATAACCCCCAGGATGCCAGCTCATTATCAGGCGGCTATGTAACCACACTTTATGAAGACAGAGCTGGTGTGCTTTGGGGTTGGTACCAAAGCTGGCTTGAGTCGTTATGTGCCCGAAAGTGAGTCGTTTATTAATTATCTGCATCAACCCGATGAGCCAACCAGTCTTGGCAGTGAGGTGGTGATCTCGATTGTTGAAGATCATCAAGGGTATCTTTGGACTGGGCTGTTTGGTGGCGGTTTAAGCCGCTTTGACCGAGACGACGGCACATTCTATCACTATCGTCATGACCCGAATAATCCTAATAGTTTGAGTGACGATGATGTTTATACGGTGTTTGAAGATCATCAACAGGTGCTTTGGGTGGGTACTCGTAATGGTGGTCTTAACCGTTTTGATGCCCGTAAACAGTCTTTTACTCGGTTCACTCATGATCCCGTCAAGCCTGATAGCCTCAGTCATGATCGGGTTTATGTGGTCTTTGAAGATAGTGACCAAACCTTGTGGATTGGTACTCGGGGTGGCGGCTTAAACCGGTTTGATCGGTCTAACGAAACCTTTGTTCATTATCGTCATGATTCGGCAGATCCAAAAAGCCTGAGTAGTGATTTTGTTTATAGTGTTTATCAAGATCAGGCAGGCAAGCTTTGGGTTGGTACTTGGGGTGGTGGGCTGAATCGCTTTGATCCAAGCCATCAAAATTTTATCAGTTATCGAAACAATCCAGTGGACCCGTATAGTTTAAGTAACAACAATATTTTTGCCATCTACCAAGATCGCACTGGGGTTTTTTGGGTCGGGACTTTTGGTGGTGGGATCAACAAATTCAATGCTGCATTGTCGGCGTTTGGCCACCATCAGCGGGATGTATTGAGCCCTTATGGGCTTAATAGCAGCTCGATTTGGTCACTGCATCAGGGTAAAAACGAGATCTTATGGCTGGCTACTCAAGGCGGTGGAGTTAATCGCTTTGATCCACAGACCCAGCAATTTACTCACTATACCCATGATCCTGCTGATCCCGCCAGCCTCAGTGATAATTTTGTGGTATCGGTGTTTGAAGATTCTGCTGGTACCTTGTGGGCGGGCACCGAAAACGGCGGATTAAATCGGCTGAATGCTGATGGTACTTTCACTAGGTATTTACATGACCCTGAGGATCCGAGCAGTATTAGCAGCAGCCATCAGGTTTATGACGTGGTTGAGGACTCGCAGGGCGATCTGTGGGTGGGCACTCGAAATGGTCTGAATCGATTTAATCGTCGCCTTGGTACTTTTGAACGTTTCATTCACGATGAGACTGACCCGGGTAGCGTTAGTGGCAACTGGATCCATTGTTTGTTTATTGATGACTCGGATCGGCTTTGGGTGGGTACCCAGGGCCATGGCTTGAGTCGTTTTGAGCGTAAAACCGGCCAGTTTATTCATTATAATCATGATCCAGATAAACCGGATAGCCTTAGTCACAGCACGATATTTTCGATGTTTGAGGATAGTCGACATGATCTCTGGTTTGGTACTAAAGGTGGGTTGAACAAGTTTGACAGCAAGCAACAAAACTTTACTCATTACAGAGAAGGTGATGGACTGAGTAATGATTCGGTTTTTGCCATTATGGAAGATAAACAGGGGGATCTTTGGATCACCACTAATCGGGGGATTAATCGCTTTGATCCAGCGGCTCAGACGTTTGAGATTTATTTGGTCAATGACGGTTTACAGAGCAATCAGTTTGAGCAAGGGGCGGCTTTTCAGGCTGCTGATGGACAAATTTTTGCTGGTGGGGTGAATGGTTTTAACGCGTTTTATCCAGAGGATATTAATGATGATCAACATTCGCCAACGGTGGTGCTCACCGATTTTTTGTTGTTGAATCAAAGTGTGCCGTTACGCCAGCCGGGGTCGCCGCTAGAGCACTCGATTGGTTTCACCGAGGTGCTGACGCTAACCCACCAAGATTATGTGTTTTCATTTGAATTTGCCGCCTTGCATTTTGCCGATCCAAGCAGTAATCAATATAAATATAAGCTGGTCGGATTTGATAAAGATTGGATCACCACAAGCGCAGACAAACGTTTTGCTACATACACCAATATACCGCCGGGCAATTATACATTTCATGTCAAGGGCAGTAATAAAGATGGTGTATGGAATGAAACGGACGCGGTGTTGGCGGTCAGGGTTGTGCCTGCACCGTGGCAAACTTGGTGGGCTTATTTACTTTATGGCTTGCTGGCAGGACTGAGCATAATGGGGTTTTGGCGTGAGCGGCATCGGCAGATGAGCATTCGTCTGGAGGCTGCCGAGCAAGTGGCAGACAGCGAAAAACGCTTATCTTTTGCGCTGTGGGGCAGCCGCCATCAATTATGGGATTGGGATTTGGTTAAGGGCGTGGTATTGCGGCGTAATATTCTGGCAGAATTTGACTTTCCGGAGTTGGAACCGATGGGGTCGACATTGGCTTTTGTCAAAAATATTCATCCGGCTGATAGAGATGGCTATCTGGATAATTTACAACAGCATATGCAAGCCAAAACGGACAATTTTGAAAATGCTTATCGGATGAAAAATACTTCGAATGAGTGGACTTGGGTAATGAATAAAGGGCGGGTGGTTGCTCGTGATGAACAGGGCAATGTGCTGCGGATGACCGGGGTACTGATAAATGTACATGAGTTGTATGATACCCAATCCCAGCTAAAAACCCTTAATGAAAACTTGGAGAAAAGTGTCGCCAAACGCACGTTAGAATTACAAAGCTCTCTTGACCAGTTGAAGGACACACAGGGGCAGTTGATCCAGTCAGAAAAAATGGCGGCGTTAAGCTATTTGGTGGCTGGGGTGGCGCATGAAGTGAATACACCACTGGGGGTTTGCGTCACGGTGATTAGTTTGCAATTAGAGAACTTGGAAAAGCTGGACGCACAGTTTAAGGCGGGTACCATCAAGGCGACGGAACTGAAAAGTTACCTTGAACAGTCGCAAGAACAGATGCGGGTGGCACAGCGTAATATTCATCGCTCAGCGGATTTGATCAACAACTTTAAGCAAGTGGCGGTGGAGCAAACCCATGAAGTGGTGGCTGAGGTGTTGTTCGATCAGTATTTGCAAAAAGTGATTGATAGCGTATTGCCAAGAATGCAACAGCAAAGGGTGTCTTTGAATGTTGAGGTGTCGAATGATATTTTGTTGACCACATATCCTGGGGTGTGGGCGAAGGTGATCACCAATCTGATTGATAATTCATTGATCCACGGCTTTGCATTAAGAGATGGTGGTCAGGTTTATATTGGTGCTGAGCAAAGGCAGGGTCGACTACACTTTTATTATCGGGATAATGGTAAAGGCATGTCTGATGATCAGGTGAAGCGAGTGTTTGACCCCTTTTATACCACAAATCGAGAAAGTGGTGGCACTGGGTTGGGAATGCATATTGTTTATAACTTGGTAACTTTGAGACTGCTAGGGCGTATTGATTGCACCAGCAGCCTAGGTGACGGGGTGGCATTTAATATCAGCACACCGTTAGTGTTGGCTCAGGCCGATAATTAATCACATAACATTAACCATTAACAATTAACAATGCGGATACACATAAATGCAAGACGGATTTCCTATCACGGTTGCCCTTGACAAACCGTTAAAATCAGCCAGCAAATTGGCAGCAAAAATCGAAGCTTGGATTAACTTTCAAGCGCTGACAGCAGGCTGGTTTGGTGATGAAAGCCAGGTGCTGAATTTTGAGTTTACCATAGTCACCAGCGAAACATTTATTGAACATTTAAACAATCCAGATATCCACCACTGGACCGTCGCTGAGAATCATCAATACACTTTTATTCATCATAGTAATGATTTGCAAACCAAAGCTTTGATCACGTTAAGCCAACAAGACGTTGGCGATGTTGAACAGGCGTTGAAGGGGAAGCTGGCGGCTGTGGCTAATTTGGTTGTTCGGGAGTATGGTTTGGCTGAGGTTTAAAACAACGATTATATTTGTAATTATTTCGTATAACTATTGATTCAAAGTCCTTTTCCTTTTAGCACTACCGTTATACAGGCAGGTGGGCTGTTCAGAGTCATTGGAGCGCTTTGTTCTTTACAAGCAAAAGCATTCACCACGGAGACACGGAGGCACGGAGAAAGTCAAAAGCAATGATTGTTTAATTAAGGTATTGTTCTTCTTTTGACTTTGTTGTTCTCCGTATCTCCGTGGTCCAAATGCTTTTGCACTTAAGGAACGAAGGACTCCAAAAACCCGAAAAGCCCATCGGCCATGCAATAGCGTTAAAGCAAGGTCAAAAACAAAATCCTTTTTAATTACAAATCATTAAGGTCTTGATGGTCTTTAATCAACGCCCCAAGGTGAGGTAATTTTGCCAAATTCTCATCAAGATGCTGTGAATAGATGTTTTCATTAATCCCCAAAACCCGGAGCCAAATCAGCAGTTCAGCGGTGCTGGGCGGTTTACGTAAATTGGCTTCACGCAGTGCCAAAAAACGCTCAATGGCCATTTGAATAAAATCATGGCTCAGGCGAGGAAATTCCGCTTGGCGTTTGTTCACTGCGGTGAAAATCAAATCCCGGTCAAAAGGAATGTGATGGTAAACACAGCGACGCAAAAAAGGCTCTGGCAAGCGTCGTTCACTGTTTGAGGTTATAAAGATGATCGGACGGTTTTGTGGCTGACAGCGCACTTTTTCACCGGTTTCGGTGACGGTAAACTCCAGTTTGTCGAGTTCTAGCAGCAAATCATTAGGGAAATCTCTGGGGGCTTTGTCGATTTCATCAATGAGCAGAATTCGGGGTTCTTTGGCATTAAGAGCCTGCCATAAAGCCCGTGGTTCAACGTAGTCTTTTTTGTCTAATTTGTGCTCTTCTTTGCGTTCTTCCTTGCTTAGGTGGGCATCGTGAAAATAACGAATGGTATCAAAATGATAGAGCAAATCTTTGGCGGTGCTGTCAGATTTCACCTGAAAGTGGATCACCGGTTCAATACCCAATTTATAAGCGGTGTAATAGGCAGACTGAGTTTTGCCTGTGCCCGGCTCTCCGGTAATTAACAAAGGTTCACTCACGGCAATGGCGGTATTGATGGCGGTCTCTAATGCTTCACCGGGAATAAACAGTTTGGCGTCATCGGCAAATGAAGCACCAATACCTTGTGATGGACGTTGCTGCAACCATTTCTTGTCCGCTAAAGGGCCTTCAACGTCACTGTTAAGTAATCTGAATGGGTATTGGTCCATGGTTTTCTCCTGGGCGAGGTTAAAAAATTAGTGGTGTTGGAAATATTCACGAGGTTGAAACCTCGTCTACGCCAGAACTGGTAGGCCGTAGACGCGAATTCATTCGCGTTTTTTGATTATCAATTGTTACCCTGTTTGATTGGTGCCATTAAAACACATCATCATAATCATCTTTGCCGTTATTATCGGCATCTTTGGTTTGATTGGCCTGTTGCACCATTCGCCAAGCACGTCTTTCTAATCCTTTGAGTTCTTCAAGCACTTTTTCATAACTACCTTTGGTTTTACCGAGGATTTTGTCCAAAATGCCGTCTTTGATATCAACCGGCACTTGAATACTATGGGTGGCCAAAAAATCAATAATATCTTTGCGGTTAATTTTTTCTAATTCATCCAGTAATTGAAAAACCAAATCAGACAATTCAAGGGCATTTAACTGTTCTTTTTCGATTAACAAGTCATAAAACTTGTTAGGGTTTTTGACTTCATACGAAATCCCCACCAACAGGCAAGCCTGTGGTGGCAGTTCGCTGACGATATGAATATTCAGCCATTCAAGGTAAGTTTTGAGATTTTGTGGATGAAAGGTATAGATTGAAGTGACTGGTGTATGGCGAATATAAACCAGTGTTTGCCGCCCGGAGACACTTTTACTCTCAGTACGAATATGTGCCGCAAGATGATCCAATTGGTTAATGCCAAATGCCTGGGTCAGCATATCGCGAAACGATTGGTTGGGGTCTGCCAAATCCGTTGGCCATTGTGGTTTGACTTCGTAAACTAACGTGTCTGTTAATTTTTCTTGTAACTCGACTTTAAGTCGATGATGAAAAATTTCAAGCCCTTGTTCTGGCTCGCCATACCATAGATAACTTAATGCTCTGGGTTTTTTCTCCATAAACATTTGATAAGTTTGCAGAAAAACCTGGCCAAATTGCGATACCCGGTTGAGTTTCAGCCGCCAGTGAGGGTCACGGTCGAGTCGGGTAGAGGCTTTGGGTGGGTTGCTTTTCCAGTGTTGATAGTTGCAATACAGTACCGGGGTCATCCAGCGGGTATCACTGAAACCAAAACTCTCTGCTGTACTTTCTTCTTCTAGTTCGATACGAATTTGGCCTGTGGCCTCATGGGGTGGCAATCCTTCAAGTAGGGCGTTTTGCCAAAAGGCTAAACCCTGAGTTTGTGTTGCTTTGATAAAGGCCATAGTGCGATTGGTGACAACGGCGGGAATGATGCCAGCCAATTGCTGTCCGACGCCGAGAAATCCCCCGGCGTCACCGAGGCAACAATTAATATAGGCGATAAGTGGCGGCCCGCCCGGTATGGATTGCAGTAATGGCCGCAAGTCTGAGGCTGACTTATCTATTCGTTGGTTGTGTTGGTCGGCGAAAACCAATTGGGAGCTGTTTTGATCACCGCAACCATGGCCATAATAATATAACACCTGAGGTTTAAAGGTTTTCAACGCGGCTTTAAAGGCAGGCCAAGTAGTGACAATTTCAAGGTTTTCGCCTTTGCCTTGTAGGCAAAGATAACTGCTGTCTTGTAACGATAACATCTGTTGCAGCTCGCTAATGTGCGCATCTGCTCTGGTGTCGGCTTCGCCCTCTGGCTGAGGGGCGATAATCAGCATTCTACAAGAGGGCGGTAATTCATGGTTCTCAGGTTGGCTGTTGTGAGATAGGCTTAGCGACCAGCCGCTGGTGGTCAGAAACACCCCATGATGGGCCAGCAATATCCACGGCAGGCGGTTGATATGTTCATCTTCGCTGATAATGCGAATTTCAACCGTGCCATTTGCTGGCTGGATTGTGGCCGGGTGTAAGCTGCCAAATAGTTGTTGATATAAATACAGACCCAGTTCGAATTGTGCGCGTTCATCAAACCAAGCTTTTAGCCATTGTTGATCAAACTCAATGAGTTTATCGATGAGCTGAGCCAGGGTTATTGGCTGTTGCTTGATGGTTATTGTTGCGTCTGGAGTGAGTTGGATGTTGTTTAGCGCTAAGCCTTTTTGAGTTGAGTCTTGATGAATCAGCCCCTGATATTGCCCTTGTGTCCGTTCAATTTCAACGGTGTAACGGACGTTTGCACCGGAAGGCGCTGATGGGAAAGGCCATGTTGTTTTTTCGATGCTCATTGCTGGTCTCCTGTCTTGGTTTCAGCTTCCCAGACCGGGGTGGTGAATTTGGGATACATTTGCCAAAGTTGTATTGATCCACTTCCGCTAGCTAAGGTTTGGCCATCTGGTGAGAAAGCTAATTTATTTGTCCGCTCTACATATTCTCTTCGTATTTCTGTCCCAGTGGTGACATCCAAAAGTAATATTCTGTTATTAGAAAAGTCAACTGTGCTGGCGACTGCAAGAATTTTGTTGTCAGAAGAGAAAGCTATTCCGGTCAAAGTACTATTGTCGGTTTCTATTGTGCTGATTTCTTGATTTAGGGTGAAATTCCACAATTTAAATATAGGTTCTTGGTTGTCGGGTGTTGTACTAATCTTTGATATTGCGACAATCTGAGCATCCGAGGATATTGAAATTATTTTTGGATAAAACCCATGACCCCATTTAACTGTTTGCGTCAACTTTCCTGTTTTTAGATCCCAAATATTATAATCATCTTTACAGATTGCTACTAAATGCTTTTCATCAGAAGAGAACTCAGCACTATGACACCACTCTGTGTTATCACTGAGACGATAGATGTTTTGCCAGGTCGCAACATCCCAAAGCTGTACAGAATCTCTTCCTGAGGAAGCCAGTATTTTGCCATTTGGAGAAAATACGACTGAGTAAATCTCAGTATTGTTGGTTAGTGTATGAATGACTTTCTCAGTTTGTAAATCCCAGACTTTAATCGTCTTGCCGTAACTGCTAGATACTAAAAGCTGACCATTTGGCGAGAATGTGATTGATGTGACACTATCCGTATGACCTAAGAGGGTTGCTTTTAGCGATCCATTGGTGATATTCCAAAGTTTGATAGTTTCATCTCCACTTGCTGAAGCTAGAGTTTTGCCATCAGGAGAAAAAGCAACTGACCAATGTAGACCCTGATGATCTTTCAGCGTTTGCACCTCCAGCTCCACCGGGGACAAATCCAGAGATATTTGCTGATGTTCTCCGGCAATTATTTCGACCGGTATCCACTTAGAGCGTAACCCAGCTGAGGCGACTGCTTGTATTTGCCATTTTCCTGCGGGTATTTCCATGCTTTCGTCATTTTTTCCGTTAATTGGAGAGACTTCTGACTGCCTGGATAATCTTAGTTTGGCTGATATTGGAATGTTTTTTGTCATAGTCGTGACTGTCAAATAACCTAGCGTAGTGATAGGACGGGTCAATACGATAGGCGGTGTAGCTCCTGTGATACTGGCTTGCGGGATAGCGGCGAGAATTTCCTTTTCCAGTATATTAGACTGGGTACCGGGCGTTAATAATTTTTCGATGTTAGCTCGATCTCTTTGTGTATTTAGCGTCACTACTCTGGTGCGAGCTGCAAAGTTTTGTAGTAAAGCTGGACTTAAGTCAGTTGGTGAAATGATGATCAGTTGAGCATCTTTGAGCGTCCACGGAGCCAATTCTTGCTCAATTAATTCCACCGCGTTTTGTAAGCTTTCTTCATTGGGCGCAAGAGAAAAATGATACAACAAATCAACAGCGCTGCTCTGTAATAGTTGTGTGCCAATGGCAGAGGGCTTAGTTTGCACAGAAAAGTCTATCCCAACACTTAATAAACGATTTACTGATAGTTTTTGGCCCACACTCTCTGCCCATGATTTTTTCGAAAACTCACTTTGGCCTGGCATGAGTGAAGGCGGACAACGAAAGAGAGTTAAACCTAGTTCAAGGCGGTTTTGTGTACATGGGCGTTTGATTATTTGTGTTCCCAGTGTTACTTCAATATTGTCTTCGATCACCCCTAGTTCTTGGGTTTGTATGTTGCCATTGCCAAAAAATACTAATCGGTATTCATCTCTTGACAGATAAAAGCCCGCAGGTCAAAATAGGGAATTCAAGATAGGTCTTTCTATAAGTTCTATAAGTACAGGTTTCCAACCATTTGTTACTTTGTGTTCAAATTGATATTGCACATAATTGAATCCATATTGCACATAATTGGGTTCAGAGTTAACAAGCTTTATATTCACCTTTCTCTCTATGAGCGTATTATACCGCTCCCATGCCTGATCAAAAAAAACAACAAAAATCAAAATAAAAGCACTTAAACCAGCCCAGTGCTTTTTAGCCACCGGATAACTCACCAGCGGCGCAATACCACTGTTTTTCGCCAATTGTCCCAACCGCTGGCGACCATCTCGTGTGGTGGTGGCTTTGCGTAAGGGAATGGGCGAAAAGTCTTTGTTACCAGCTTGTTTTATCTGCCCCGGTTGAACCACCTTTTCTAGCTCTGCCTGAATGGTATTGTGTAACGGTGATTGTGATAACTCAGATAACCGCTTTAGGGCTTGATCAGGTGCCAATTCAAGCGCTATTCGGGTTCTGGTCAACTCCCAACTCAGATGGGCAGGGCTGCCTTTGGCGGCAGGCTCAACCGCATCAATGTGCCGTAATAGAAAGTGTAATACCTGCTCTTGCTCTAATTCTGTTCGGCGAATGGCAAAATCGGCCCGTAATATGGCCAATACTGAGTCGCTAAACTGTAAACCTGTGGCGGTTCTGGTGGTGCCTGGAATAGCAATGAGCCGTTCAACTCTCTCAACAGCCAGATTGGGATAAAACTCACGACGCAAGGCATCAACCAAACCCAGTGTGATGGGCTGCATCATCGCGCAGGCTTGTGCCAAAGGCAGCGTATCCGCCAACAATGTTTCCAGCTTGTGGTGCAAATCTCCTGCTGTGGCGGCTGTGTTTGATATAACCTGCTCTTTACTTTCTGTTTCAGCGCCTCTTTCGGTCAGGAACGCCGCAAAAGCACTTAACAATCCCTCTGCGCTGGCTGGATACAAATCAATACCATATCGGGCTGGTAAGGCGGCGCTTTCATCCCAAAACTCTTTTGCTCGCAATTCCATCCAAGCTTTCATTGGCCAGCGGTTGATTGCTTCTAATAGTTGACGATGATGTGGTCGAAGCCCCTTGCCATCGCTGAAAATCAATAACAAATAACCATTGCGGTTGCTATCTAGGTCATCGAGATAGATGGTATTGCCGTCCTCAGTGAGAATTTCATCAGGTGCGCCACGAAATTGACCATATAGTAAAGGTACACCCAACAACGACAAACCTTGTTCTAATTCAGTCGCAATGGGGTTCCAAGCCAGTGCTTCGGCAAAGCTATCAACCAGTATAATTAGCTGACGCAATTGTCGACGTTTGTCAAAATGCAGCGCTGGGATACCGCCTTTGTCCATGGTGGCGCTAACCGAAGCGGGTACATCCAGTTGCTTGGAGTATTGTTCACTTTGAAAATACCCCATTGAATCTGCCAAATGGGCCAGTGTCTCTGGGTTAAGTCGAGGGGCTGGTTTGCCGCCAATCCGCTCTTTGGCAAAATGCCGGGGTTGGGTGCTATCCCATTTATCTCCCTTGTCCTTTGGCGTTTGACGAGATACCCAGATATAAACGGCATAAAAACCGGTTATTACTAAAAGGCATAATGCAATGGCCATTGAATATTTCCAGTCATCTTTACCCTTAATAGGCGTGTGGGTGATCTTTTTGACCACTGGCACATTTGAATAGACCCGTTGTGCAGGCTCCGTTGGTGTTAATTTTTCTGGTTCGTTATTTTGGGGTATTGAGGTGATCTCCGGTTCGATTGGTGTAGTATTTATAGTGGTAACAGGCGGAGAAAGTAGTTGAATAAAAACGTAGCCAATAAATAACAAAAGACCAGCAGCAGGTAAGATGAAGGAGAACGATAAATACCAAGCGTCGGGGGATTTGGTCGTCGCAGTTTGTCCTGATTTTAATGGTGGTAGTCTTTCTTTTGCAACCGATTGCGGAATTTCATTGTTTTGTAATTGGTTCACCTCTGCCAAAATAGCGCTGACATCGATGTTTTGTTTGCCGCTTTTACTTTGCACCGTCAAATCAAAAAAATCATCAAACCGACGCAAAAAACAAAGGCTTTGCTCCGGGTCCTTAGCCAGCAAGGCGTTTAAGACACTGCGTAAGCGGATGATGGTCCATGACCCATCAGTCTGTAACGCCAGTCCGATGCGCTGATAGTCCTGCACTGTCAGGTGAAAACCGTCTGTTGATAGTTCAAGCAAAAAGGCAGCGAGCGGAATTGAGGTCATTTATGTTTGGTTGTTATTTTGCTATTTGGATTGATTTTCACAGTATAGTCACTGCTGCGGATACTGCTTTGCCTGCTATGACTAAGCCACTATTTAGTTTGTGGGTAAACGGTCCTTTTGGTGGGCATCGCTGGCGCTCTGTAACACCCAAAAGACTGTAGCTTCAAAGGTTATCGTAATCATTTGATTTTCTCGTATCTTGTTCTATTTCAAACAAGCGTTTGATTAGTGCCCCGAGTTTTGTTATACCTGTGGGCCTATTTGTTCACTAAGCCGCTAATCACATCATGAAACTCCATCATATCGAAGGCTACATTCAGTCGATTTATCTGGCAGAATACGCGGATAAATTGCTGTTGCTTGACGGCTGTTGTCGGGCTGATGTCGCCACTTTGCGGCAGTTTATCACCGAAAAACTCAATCGCCCTTTTACTGATTTAAGCCTGATTGTGGTCACTCATATGCACCCGGATCATGCGGGGGCGGCACATAAGTTACGCCGCTTGACTGGTTGTAAAATTGCCACTGCCGATGTGGATGGTCACTGGTATCAGGGGTTGGATGGGTTTTTAATGCATTTGACGGATATGGCGTTGGCGTTATGGGTTGCCGGGCGCAAAGGTAAACCGCGCAAAAATATTTGGTATGCGAAAAAACTCAAACCAGACTTCAGATTGAGTGATGGTGATACCCTGCCGGGTTTTGATGAATGGACAGCAATATACACTCAAGGTCACACCGATAGAGACTTGTCGTTGCTGCATAACCCCAGTCAACGTATTTACGTAGCGGATTTAATGGTCAAGGTTAAAGGCCATTACATTGCGCCTTTTCCGCTGTTTTATCCTAATCGTTATCGGGCGTCGTTGATTAAAGTCAAAGCGTTAAAACCAACCTCAGTAATGCTAGCCCATGGCGGTGAAGTTCAGCTTAATGCCGCAGAATGTCAGTATGTATTCGATCATGCACCGACAGTGCCGTTGACGCACTGGCGGTCGGTGAAAATCAAGCTGCGGCGGGTTTTTGGTGGTTAGGCCATTTCGTCATCAGGTGTTATTCCCAAGCTTGAAATCGCGTCAAGGTTGCTTCCCCCAAGGTTTGTTTTAATGGTGCTAAATACGTTTCAAAATTACGCCACTGCAATCGGCCTTGGTGGTTGATGGGCTGACGGACCTGTTCGCTGCTGGCGGTTCTTACTGCGCGTTTATTTTGGTGAAAATCAAGGCATTGGGCTTCAAACGGTAATTCACAATGTGCCAGCAAGCGGCGGATTTGCGCTTCGGTATCTTGCACTAGCGCTTCGTATTGCAGACATAATACTTTACCCGGCAGCACCTTATCCCAGTGGTCCATTAGTTTCACATAGCTGTTGAAGTAATGGCCAATGTGGTCGAGGTTATAGCTGAAATCATGACCACTGGCGTAGTGTTGTTTGAAATTACTGAAACCGGTAGAAAGCGGGTGCCTGCGGGCATCAATGATAATGGCGTCGGGCAAAATCATCTGGATCAGGCCAACGTTGTGAAAGTTAGGCGGTGCTTTATCAATAAAGTAGGGTTTGTCGGTGCGATACACCTGAGTTTGGTCAAGGTAAAGTTGGCCATAAGCCTGTAAGCTCTTTTCGTCAAGTAGCGACATCGCAGCGGGGTAGGGGGTATCTTGTTTGCCGCCTTCGATGTTGATATTGCGAATGAGCCGAGGCAAATTGAGCAATTCCATGGTGCCTTCAATCGCACTGTGGCTGGATAAAATTTGCTCTATCAGGGTCGAGCCTGAGCGTGGTAAACCAACGATAAAAATCGGCCGAGGTCCCGAGGGTTTGCTCGCTTGTGTCTTGAGTAATTTATCGGTGAAAGTGTCGGCCAGTTGCTGACATTGGCTTTCATAATCTGCCGGGTCAAAGTGAATATCCGGTCGCAAATCATTGGCTTGGCGATAATAGTCAAACGCTTGGGCATAGTCTTGATGGTCTTCAAACGCTTTGCCTAAAGCAAAAGCCGCTTGTGAGGCTTGTGCTGGTGGGGTTTTGCTATGGTGAAGCAGTGTTCGCATTTTGTCGATAGTGGTGTCATCAAACTGATAGGACTTTAAATCAGCCAATGCCCAGTAGGCCGTGCCGTTGACTTTTTCTAGTGCCAGAGATTGCAGATAAGCGGCTTCACATGCGGCCCGATCACCCAATATCTTGTACATGTGGCCTTTTTGCAGCGGA
>CBDIDQ010000067.1:0-99917 GCA_965277695.1 Alteromonadaceae bacterium | reverse complement strand
ATGCTTGCCCACGGCGGACACGGCATCTTCGATAAAGACGGCATCGCAAACCGCTTGGAGCTGGTTGATTTGGCGGTCAGCCAGTTGTTTGTCCGTCGATGTGCGGATATAGCCTAGCTTTCTCATGGATCAATCGGTCAGCTTTTCTTTAATGAATCATAGACAAAAGGGAACCCTTTTTGATGTAGCGCCCACAGCCCTAAAACGCAAACAAAAAGAATGCTTTTCATGGGATACAGAGCGGCTTTGTGGCTGAAAAAATATTTCCATAAAGACTAGCAAAAGGGTTCCCTTATGAACGCAGACAACACGTTAATTCATCCCAAAATCACAGACACGTTATATGAGGTCAGTGATATCGCTGGCCGTTTAGACCGAACAATTGCAGGGCTTTCAAAGCGCGATGCCGATATGCAAATCTTGTTTTCCAGTGAGCTAACGCAGTACAGTTTTCATTTGAATAATGTGTATGACGCACTGGTGAATTGCCGTTATACGGCACAAGGTAAAGTCAAAATGGCTAAACCCGAAGGACTTAAAAACCCGTTGATAGCCGCCACTTTGCACACGACATTAAAGCGCATGGTTAAGGCTACGGATGATTTAAAGGCGGTTCATAGGGATATTTGTTATCGCAAAAAGAACAATGCGGTTTTTACTCAACGAGAGATTGCCAAGTTTTGTACAACCCTCAAACGCATCGGTGAGGCGGGTGAGATGTGCAGGCAAGCGATTAAAGAATAGGGGGGTTATTGTTCAAGCTGGGCGCTGACATTCATATGGGCATGTAAAACTCAAATAATGCGCAGTACGCACCAGACTTACTGCAACAGCAGTAGGGTTTTGCTTTTGATTTTAGGGGTGGCGGGCGGGCCGTGTGGGTGGATGGCACAAAAACGCCACAGCCAAGCCTTGAAGATAGCCCCCAAGGCTCGGCAATCCCTTCAACAATTCGAGAAAATATGTACTTCATCCCATTTGACCTCAATAGTATAAATACCGCCGCCCATCTCCATATCACGGCCCATTTTTTCGTAGTCAATATACGATTTTAAATGCGCGGGAATATCAGTGCTGTCCTCAGTCAACTCTTGCGCATAATCGGCCAATGACTCATAAGACCCGCAATAACAATCATTCAAAGCTTTGCGGGCTTCCTCCATATCATCACAAAAATGGGTCAGCATAAGCCCACCCAAAGCGCCATGCTCAGCAATAAACAGGGCCTTTTCATGGGCCGATTCAATACCCTCATATTCTTCAATCGAACAACCCTCAAAACCTTCATAGTCGTGAATGGCGTATTCTTCTGCATCCTCCACGGGCGAGCTGGCCAGCATGGTATTAATTTGGTCTTGGATGTCGTCTAAATCGTCAGTGGCATCAATGAACACGCCATGTAAATGCCCTGCGTTGTAAGCCGCTAAATCGGCCACATAGATTTGAATGTCTGATGTTGGAATATTGGTGTTTAGATTAATCATAATTTTTGCCTTTTTAAATAGTGCTATGGATTGATGAAAAGCGCGCTTTTAGCGCTGTGCATTAATCCTTGGCAGCCAAAGACCTTAAGCGGTGGTGAAAAAATCCAGAAAAATCGTGCATCAGTGGTGCGGCACACAGGGCGGAACGACCGAGTACACGGTGAGCATCTATTTTTCTTGATTTTGAGCGGACAAGACCGCTGCTTTTGATTTTGCTTGTGCTCTTACAAAGAGTCGGGGCGTTGCGGGGTGGCCCCGCTTGAAAGGGTTGCGGAAAACCGAGGTACGAGGTTTGCAGATAGGGAAAAGCCTTTCTCACAAAGGCTTTTGACCTTGCTTTATCTGGCATCCAAAGACTGTCTTTGGTCGTCTTCACTGGCGAAACAGTAATTATGCGATCAAGCACTATCCTCAGATTATCAATCCGAGGTCAGCAGTGGCATTGTCATTTATTTATTTTGGTATCAGTAAAATTATTTTTGCAAAAATATTTCTCAGCCATCTTTTTACGATCATCAGTAAGGCTTTTATAGTGTGCTCCACTCCTAAAAAACTTACACAACTCTTCTTTATTGAGCATTTGATCATGAGATACATTTGGTATTAACGTATTTAAAAAAGACACGATCCAAATAATGAAAATAATTAGGAACCATCCCAAAGGTTTAAATTTGGAGAACTTTATTTTGTAGTAAATGGGGTTTATTAACAGTCTAAACGGCAACACAATCAAGGTAAGCAGTAAATATAACCACCAATATATGTTTGAAAAGACCTCATCAGGCGATTTACCCAAATATAAAAGTTGTCCAATATACACAATATAAGGAATGCCCAAAAAAAAACCAACCGCAGCGTAATTTCTTAAGCAATGTGCAAAAATAAGATCAAAATTGATAAGCCATCGTTTACTTGCCAGACTCCATTTTGTCGTCATGAGTGTAGCCGAAATAAAAGCCACTAAAGAAGAAAAATATAATGCATATAAAATGTACGAAGCCGTTATATATAAGGGGTTTAAAGCTTTAATTATTTTAAAATAATTATAGTCATTATCAACAAGTATCATTACAGATACAGTTGCAATTAGCAGTCCTAATGCGTTAAAAATATCGATCCCAGCATTTGTAAGCTGGATTCGACACCTATAATCATCTCGAATATTAGGTTCAAGTATAAATGAGTAAAGCCTCAATAAATATTCGTGAAATGGCAGTTTTTCAAACACTTTATTTAATATTTCTTTATAAAAAGTCAATCATGTATTCCAATTGTTTAATACGCTTCTTCAAGAAAAAACAGCGGTTCAGACCTTGGTGCAAGGATTTCAACAGTAGAAGGGTAATTATGTTGGGGGGGGGTTGGATAGCATCCTACACCTAATCTCGGCTTTTACGAAGCGTCAATCCAGTTATCACAATATCAGTCGTTATATGTACAATGTTTAGTAGCCATTATCATTGTAAGTTTTGACCACTTAAGCTGCCAATGTCACATTCAAGATAAGTCTAGAAATGGTCAGTCAATCTTATTATCCTCATAGGAGTCATCTGAACTTAGCCAAATACCTAGAGAAAACCCATCCACGAATTGAAACTTCTGTATCAGGTTCGCGCCATTCTATCAAAGACCAATTTTTTCGTTTTTCAATAATAATAACTACCGAAGGAAAATACAAAACACCAATTTTTTCTGACTTTCTTGAAGCGTTTATTCTTACATTTAACTTGTCAGCAGACACATATCTAAGTGGTGTAATTAACTCCAACCTTTCAGTTGAACTATTTACTGAATTCTTTAATTCCTTGGCTAACGCCTTTTTATTTGGGGCACTCTTCGAATTTACATACTGTGCTGAAATTGGGTTAATTAATGATAATACAATCCCGACCATCAAAGGAAAGATAAACCACATTAGTATCTTCTGAACTAACGGATCTTGCTGTTTTTGTACTTCATATATCAACTTATTTACAGCTTTTTCAAGTGATAAAGAAAAGCTTTTGGAGGATTTTTCTATAATATCTCGTGACAAAGCTTCTAATTCACTTGCCATAACCTGTGTCGTCGATATCTTTATAGTACCCGAATTATCTATTTCTATTTCAATTTCATCATTCACATTCGAAGTAAAATTCTGAAGTTTCTTGAATATATTACTATGGGCGGTATTTAGGTCTATTGTTCCTAGAGAATCCTTGAGTTGTTGTATTGAAGTAAAAGATTGACGGTAAGTCTTCAAAGGATCAATGGTACTGATAACATCATGGTAAGCTTTCAAAGGCTCAATGGCACCAATCATGTCACGGTAAGTTTTCAAAGGCTCAATGGCACCAATCATGTCACGGTAAGTTTTCAAAGGCTCAATGGCACCAATCATGTCACGGTAAGTTTTCAAAGGCTCAATGGCACCAATCATGTCATGATAAGTTTTGAAAGGCTCAATGGCACCAATCATGTCATGGTAAGTTTTCAAAGGCTCAATGGCACCAATCATGTCATGGTAAGTTTTGAAAGGCTCAATGGCACCAATCATGTCATGGTAACTTTTCAAAGGCTCAATGACACCAATTACGTCTCGATAATTTTTCAAAGGCTCAATGACACCAATTACGTCTCGATAATTTTTCAAAGGCTCAATAGCACCAATTGCATCACGATAATTTTTCAATGGGTCAATGGCACCAATAGACATATTAAACAAAGCACTTGATCTTGCCACGGGAATTCTCTTCTGTAATTATTGACAGCGCAGTATAACATCAAAGATTCGGTATTCCCAAAAAACCAGCGACGTAGACGAGCTACATTCGAACAGTAAACGACCTTTGGGTATAAACAACGATAACCATTGATTATCGTACAGTAATTAGTAGTTGGAAATTCATATCACCGATACCCCGAGCTCTAAAATAATGTACCTTCCCGTAACACGCTATGGGCACTTCACGAGTTAGAGTTTTTGTTTTGATTGCAGCACGGACCATTACGATTTGTAATGCAACTGTCTGTAGGAGTGCTACACTTTATGAAGTTGCTGAGTGGGTAATCTTTGCAGCCCATACTCTGCCTGCTGTCATCATCTATCCTTGATATCACTCATTACTTCAAACAGTCTCATTTTTTGCAAAGTTCCGTAGAAAAGAGCACCAACTTTTTCCATACTACCCCGATTGAATTTAGGCAAAATGGAGTTGTTCGGATTCCAACGAATCTATACTTTACGTTTGGGGGATGGCGGCAAGTAATAAAATTGTTTACTAGAACCACCTGTACTACGCTTAAAATAAGCGAACGGTACAGGTGGTTTTTTGTAATATGGATATACTTATCTTTGGTGGGCTGGATACTTATCTGCGGGTACTATGTTACGAGATAGTATTATTGGTAACGAAAGTATAGATAAGACTAACAATGAATCGTTAATCCTAACGTCAGATCGTGTCATTTTTAATAACTTACATAATGTCAAACTTACGTGCATCTATATAAATTGGAGAAAAGAGCGATGACTTTCGTATCACAACTTGAAGGGGCACTTTTACTGGGTGGGTTTGCCGTTTTTATGATATCCGCTGCTTGGTTATTAACAAGGCAACGCAAGGAAACATTAACAGGGTTTTTAGTTGCTGATAGAGAAGTTGGACTTATTAGAGGGGCGTTAAGTTCAGCTGCGACTTTTATTTGGGTTCCAGCGGTATTTGTATGTTCTTTGCAGGCTTTTAAAAATGGTGTCCCTGGTATTTTCTGGTTTATGTTTCCCAATATCCTTTGTTTCATTATTTTTGCTCAAGTCGCCAAAAAAGTCAGAACAATTCACCCAAACGGTTTCACTTTAACTGAATTAATTCATGATCGAATGCAAAATAAAGCCGCACACATTGCGCTGCTGACAACATTTATACTATGGTTGTTGACCGCTGTGGCAATTAATGGTGTTGCAGGCGGTGCAATGCTTTCAATGTTGAGTGGGTTGGATTTTCATGTTGCTTTATTCGGTCTTTCTGGTACGGCATTAGTTTATTCTTTAATAAGTGGAATGCGAGCGTCTATTATCACCGATGCCCTGCAAATGGTAATGGTTATGGGTATTGCCTTTGTACTAGTACCGTGGGTGTTAGCTGAGTCTGGTGGTATTGCAAAATTGGATTTTGGAGGACTAGCCAACTTAACTAATCCTCTTGATCCAACCATCACCTACGAAGTTGGCATTCTCGCCGCCATCGGTCTGATTGGCGGGACTTTACAAGATCAAATGTTTTACCAACGAGCTTATTCAGTAAAACCTCAACATATTCGTAAAATGTTTTACTTGGGTGGGGCGTTTTTTGCGCTTGTTCCTTTAGCTCTTTCAGTGTTAGGTTTTATTGGCGCTGATTTAGTCAAAGCAGGCTCACTTGAAATTGCAAATCCTGAGATGGTAGGGCCTGCCGTTATCGGATTCTACTTACCAAAATGGGCATTGGGATTATTTGTTCTCATGGCCTTTGCTGGGCTGGCTTCAACTTTGGATTCGGCGTTCTGCGCGATAAGTTCAATAGTCTCCGTCGATATTTATCAAAAATATATTAATACAAATACTGATGAGAAAAGTGCTCTTCGGTCAGCACGAATTGGTATGATTGCTATTGGTACTCTGGGTGTTTTAATTGCATCACTTAAACCAGATATTTTTTGGATATTCCTAACTTATGGTGCCGTAGCAGTTGGTGGTTTAGCTCCAGTGTTGTATATAATATACGGGAAAAAACCTAATCCTAAAGCTGTCGTGTTGGGTGTTGTTGCTGCTTTTTTAATATCAATACCGACGGCAATCTACGGAAATGTTATGAACAATGTTCACATAACAATATGGGGCACTGTACTCGGGTTATTTGTCTCTACAGTATCGTGCTTTATAGGTACTAAATTCGTTACCAATTTTGAAGAAAATCCTAAAAGTTCTATCTAACCTTTATTCATAAGAATTTGTATATGAGCAACAGAAACGGTCACAGAGGGTGGGAAATAAAACATCCAAGTTGGGATCTTCCCGCTTTTGATGATTTAATTCGTAACGTTGTATCTCAGAATAACGATATAGAGCAAGTCAGCCAGCGAGGTAATAACGATATTCCTGGCAAGATAAAGCCGCCAATCGAAATATGCAAGGATTACGGTTTTAGAGTTTTACTTACTGATGTGTCACTTATTTCAGATAAACATCTGTTACCTATTACGGCTGGTCCAATAGGTGTTAGTCACATTTTGAGCGAATTGGATGACAATAATGGTAGCGTTTTGAAATGTTACCATAAGGCGCTCAAATATATGGCGAATCGCACTGTTATTAGTAATGAGCCAATTGTTGCTCACCGTAGCCTTTATAAAAATACATGTGTTATCGTTAAGACAGATAGGTCTTTAACTAAATTACCAAAAAGTGATTTATTCAGCGATAGCAAGGCAAAATGGTATAGAGCTTCGCTTGCTTCTAAGTGGGAGTATGAATTGGGGAATAGTTCAACAGATATTAAAACGCAAGTTGCAGCTCTAGCAGATCAATTTGTTTTATGTATGGAGGACTGCAATATTCAAAGGAAGTTAATTGATGTATATCGAAAATCTATTCTTGTTGTTGTTCCCTTATTGCGACCTGATGCAGACTCAACTTTGAGTGGCGTTAGTGCTGAAAAAAACAAATTGGAAAACTTACAACCAGCTGGCGCTGTATTTATTATATTGGCAGTCAATAAAGAAGTAAAATTTTCATCAAATAAATTTCAAAAAAATATCGAGTATCTTGCTGTTGATTTACAGCGTGTCCTGCTAAAAGTGACGTTAAGTCATTCTCATGGGCAGTTAGGTCTTATGCAAAATCAAGCTCGTATTTATGACGGTCTTGGACATACCTTGAAAACGGCTGTGCAATCTACAGGGTGGTCGCAGTCTATCGAGCAGCTTCGTAAACTACCAAGTTTAGATAATGAGAAAAATCAATTTACTATTTTTCGTGCTATAAACTCACTATCTCTTTTTGCCTACGCAGAGGGGCTGGGGCATTTACTTAGGCTTTTTGCTCTTTTACAAAGAGGAGAATTCAAAAAACTTGAAAATTGGGTTGATGAGGAACTTTTATTGGAGTGGGAAACTGGTGATTCTACGAAAGTGCTGAATATTTATAAATATAGTATTGAAATGATAGCTCAAACACTTTGTATTGCTCAAGGATGGTCAGTTATGGAATTGATCGTTGTTAATAATGGCGAAGAAGAACGTACTGAGTGGAAATA
The DNA here is from genome assembly GCA_965277695.1 of Alteromonadaceae bacterium. Taxonomy (GTDB): domain Bacteria; phylum Pseudomonadota; class Gammaproteobacteria; order Enterobacterales; family Alteromonadaceae; genus JABSOG01. The sequence continues at coordinate 92,161 of CBDIDQ010000067.1, read as the reverse complement.
TACAGAAGGTATTGAGCAATACTTTAATTTTAACTTGTCTCGTGTTGGGTTGCCGCCATTTGTTTATGACAACGAAGATGCATTATTTGCCTTAATTCCTGCCATCCTAGAGCCAATTAGAAATGCAATTAAATATTATAAAAAGAACGAATCTACATATACAGAATTACCGCCGCTGAGGTTGAGGCTGGAAGGTAATTTACCCGAAGGTATATTGCTTTCTGTTGGTAATGACTCTGTTAGGCCAGAAGAATTAAATAATGAACTGCCGTCAGGATTAAAAACTACTGAAATGCTACTGCAACAAACTGAAATGGCAACTTTTGCTAATCCGATCATCCAAAAACACAATGAAACTAATGCCACTTTTTGGGTTCCTATTACAATACACCCAAATCGTCTTGCTAACAAAATTAAATCAGCTAGGAGATAAAATGACTACAACTCCCCGCGATCTTGTTTTATTACGGATTAATGATCAAGTTTCACCTAGACACACACAGACTAGAAGTGAAATATTCGAAGATTGGCCTTGTTCACAGATTGAAGTCATGGTTTTTTCGGAACGTGGATATGATTGCTATGCAATCAATGACTGGGAGAGAGCAATCGCTTTTTGGAGTAACGAATTCTCCCATCCACCTGATTTAATCGTGGCTGATGTTCATTTTGATCATGACGAGACTTCACCTTTAAATTATGCAGATGCTAGAAGGAATATCGAGCCTTCTAGTAGAAGCCGCAGCATACCTACAGGATTGTCTCACTTGAAACCGATCGCGGCTATGGCGCGATCTTTTGGTAGGCCAATTGGCATAGGTATACATACAGCCGAATCACAAATCTGGGAGGAAGAACTCATACATAACCAAAATAGAATGGGTTTCTTCGCTGCCCATGAAATCGGTGAACTAGCTGCTATTTTGGGGGATGAAGTTCCTTTGCATGAACTTAAAAGTCCAGATTCACGTTTAAAGTGGTGCTTTCGTTGGCTAAGAAATAAAGCACATACTTCGTTTAAAGGGGCGCTTAATCTAGCACTGGTAGATTATCGAAAAAAGTTGGTTTCATTTTCCCATAAAGACTCAGCAAAGCATAAAACGAATAGTGTGTACATGTTACCTAAAGACTGGTCACAATTAATGCGATGGTCGGAAATATCCAAACGTAGTAATTGCATAATCAAACGTTGTGATTTTGGGATAAAAGTCACATATGGATCAGGCGATAGAGATTGTATTGATGTCGCATCTGTGTTTGCAGATAGCGTTATCTTAGAAGAAAAATTACCTTCTGACTGCTTTGACAGTGAATGCACTGGTACTTCTTGGGATTTGGCACCATTCAGGTACCCTAAAATAGGTAAATTCATTCAACAGCTTGGCGGACTAGCACAAGATTTCAAAGAAGCTTGTTTATTGTTGAAAAAATTATCTGGTTTGCATTCAAGTCATTCGACAAACATAAACAAGCTAAATGACAATGTTATTCAGCGAGGGCTTGCAATGGTTTTCATGATAGTAACTCGCGATTACAAAAATAATGAAGAATGGAAAAATGCATTCTCAACCAGTGGATGGAATCCATCGAAGCGTGAATTTACCAATGATTTGGGGCTGCAATCAGGTGAAAAGTCCCTTGCTTTTTGGCTCGATGAAATTTTGTTGAACATACAAGATGGAGAATGGATACACCCAGATGATGTTGTGGATGAGTTGAGTACGATGAGGATAATGGTAAATCAAAGATGGGTTCAATGGCACCTTGAATTATTGGAAAATTGTGGTTCGCTAAAAAGTCGTCTTGATGTTGCCGGTGTTAGTTACATGAAAACTGGAATTCGTGTTACACCGGGATTTATTCCAAATCCACCACCGAAAAACCTCAGTGTTGAAGGAAGCCTTATTAGTTTCTTGGGAGAAGCGAGTGGTTTTGGAAGCAAAAATGCATCAAATCCTGTATCTAGAGTGATAAATAATGCATTTGTTCATGAGACTGGTTCTGATGTTCAGATCCGCAAAAAAACAAATTTGTTTTTGGAGCAGTTTAAAACGCGACGAATTCCGAGTTGGCTGAAAGAGCTATGCTGTGAGTTCGCTATTATGGAACTTAAGTGGGAGAATAGTAGTGAGTGGCCACAGTACTTAAGAAACACTTAGGCCACCCATAAGATTGTATTGCTCAAATCAATCTCATTGCATTAAAGGAAAGAGAGAAACCATGTTGCATAAAAGATCCTGCCATTGAGGAGGCAAAATTGTTACAAAAATGGTTGACCAACTGGGAGGGAAAACCATGTACATTGATACCTTTTTGATGCGTAGCAAAAGCATTCTAGCTAAGCGTTTTACTTTAGTATATTGGCGTTTTTTTTGACTAATCATATTACTGTACCTCATGTTATTGATTAACATGTTGAAAGGTCCATGCATTCAACGTTATGCTATTATAAAATGTGAGGTGTGTTCAGTAGCTGCGGGAAAATGACATGACAGAGTATGACATGACAGAGTATGACATGACGTAATTTAACCGTTTAGTGTTAAATAAAGAACAGTACCGTATTGCAATCATAAATAGTAAAGAGCTTTATTGTCTGCCCACAGCAGGTTTATAGTTTCACCAAAGGTTTTTTAGCAAAACATCGACTATGCGTCGTATAAGTTGAAAATCAATGGCTTCTAATACGATTTTTTCGAAGGCGTTCAAAATTCTGTGTCAGCATGATTGCTGGCTAGATATCCAAAACACCATCAAGAGATTCTTCAAAATAAATCGCCATCGGTAGTGTTAAATATAGAAATAAAAACAGCCAAGTCATAATTGCTTGGCCGAACAAAAAAACACTTAACCCTATCCTGTAAGTAAGGTGTTAGGCAGCTCACATGACTAAGGAAGAGAACTAATGACGAAAAGTAAGACAGCACTTGTTGGGGGAACCGAACCGGGATTTAACGCATTCAACGATACTGACGCAATCGAACCACAGATTGCTGACATTCTGTCTGTCTTTTGTTCACCCTACTGATGATGAGATTGAAGTTACAGGCGAAGACATAGGTGTTGCTGGCCCGGGATGGGCACGATAACTCTTACTTATTATATCGTTACTAAAGAGTCGTAGCCCTCAATTTTAAAATGATATATCAAGCACTGGCCTCAGATGATAAACCCGAGGCCAGCACCATAATTTAGCTCAAAACGAAAACGTGAATATTACTATCCAATTCAATTGCAAATATCTCCTCGCTTATTACCATTCCATGGCCCAGCGCCTCATAATCAACGTAATCGGCAATAGTCTCAGAAACCTTACCATTGTCCTGCATGTACTGTTGGGCATAATCTCCTACAGAAATATACAAGCCTTCGTAACACTCCTTTAAAACACGATCAGCCTCAGCATAATCACCGTTAAAATGGGCAAGTAAACCACTCCGTAAATCTTCTTGATCTTTGGCCAATAAGGCTTTTTTATGCACCGTAACGAGGTCTTCGGCAAAGCTAAAGTAACCTGAGTTAAATCCTTGATAATCATGGATAGCCCATTGGGTACCAGTACGATCAACAGGCGAATTCGCCAGCATAACCCTAATTTGAGCTTCCACAACTTCAACAGGGCCAGTGGCATCAAGCCAGATCCCATGGACCAAACCTTCACGATAAGCCGCCATATCTGCCACATAAATTTTAATCTCAGTTGTTTGAGTTGCACTTTTATATTTGTTCATTGTTTTTTCCTTTCATACGTTGAACAAACCCTTTTAAAAAGGGCGTTTGTCTAAACGCGCCCCTTGCGCGTCTGACATAACCCTTGCCATGTGGCGAACAGGGAGTGAGCAAGTGTCCAATCAAGAACTGTGCTGGCACAGCTTGGGCTAAAGAATTTAAAAAATAGGACCTACCGGACCGCATTTTTTTCATTGTTTTGGCTTCTGATTTGACAGGCGCGAGAGGGAAAGGCTAAAGCCTTGCTATAGTGGTAATCAGGAACCATTGCGCCTCCCTTCTCTAATGAAAGCTTGTCGTTGACCTTATTCTCGTTTTTTTATTCTGCATCCAAAGACAGTCTTTGGTCGTCTTCACTGGCGAAACAGTGATTGTGGTTGGGCGGCAAAACGCCCACGGCATCCAATCGGCGAACGGTTGGTCATGGGGGTCTTGGGGACAATGTAATGGCCCTAAGTCGAGGGATTGTTAAGGGGCGGCGAAGCACCCTTTGACTGCTGATTTTTAAACGGGCAAACGTTTTAATTGTGCAACGTACAACAATTTCATTACTGAATTAGCAACTTGTTGCGTGTATGAAGTTAGGAAATTCTAGCAGGGATGAAACGGGCGGCACGCCCTTCCAAGAGGCCCCTATGTACGGAAAAACTTGTTTTGTAGTACATAGGGGACATCTTGCGCGTAGCGGAAACGTTTTAAGGTCGACACCAAAACGCTTCGGATCATGCTGGGTCATTTGGGGTCAGGACTTTGTAAGCATTCGGGCGGAAAAAACAACCTAGCCAAAGGTTGGTAGTGGTTTATGATTTGTCTTTACTTATCTGTATCATTTTATTTCTACGCGTTTATCTCTTGTAATATGGCTGCGATGGTTTTTATTGCTTCGTTATCCTCTGCTTGTTTGGCCCGCGCAAACAAATCATTTAAAGTATTTGTAAAATCCATCACCCAATCCATATGACAAGTATTCCGCACTTGCAAATAAATGGCTTTTGCCTGAATAAGATAAGGCATATGTAATTCAAAAACATTGCAGTAAATTGTTAAACATTCACCCTGAACTTCTCTATAGGTCATAGGGTTATCTTTTACCAGTATTTCATTAAGTGCAACGGCTCGCCTAATCACCTCAAGCCCTTTGTCTTTTTGATTGTATTCTGCAAGATAAATAGACATGTTCGTCAGGCTTCGTGCTAAATCCCCCGTATAGGCCGCAGGATTATCCTTTGCCAAGGTTTCATATAGCGTAACGGTGCGCTGCATAACCTCAAGCGCTGCTATCTTTTGATTATTTTCCCCAAGATGAATAGACAGGTTTATCAGGCAAAACGCTAAATCCCCCGTATAGAATGCAGGATTCTCCTTTGCCAAGGCTTCATAAAGCGAAACGGCGCGCTGGATAGCCTTAAATGCTGCCATCTTTTGATTGTTTTCTCCAAGATGAATAGCCTGGTTCATCAGGCTTAACGCTAAATCCCCTGTATAGACCGCAGGGTTATCGTTTGCCAAGGTTTCATAATGCGTAATGGCGCGCTGGATAGCCTCACGCGCTGGCATCTTTTGATTGTTTTCTGCAAGACCAATAGATAGGTTCATCAGGCATTTTGCTAAATCCCCCGTATAGGCCGCAGGATTATCCTCTGCCAAGGATTCATAAAGCGTAACGGCTCGCTGGACAGCCTCAAGAGCAGCCGTTTTTTGATCGTTTTCTGCAAGATAAATAGACAGATTCATCAGGGTTTTTGCTAAACTCCCCGTATAGACCGCAGGGTTATCCTTTGCCAAGGTTTCATAACGCGTAACGACGCGCTGGATAGCCTCAAGCGCTGGCATCTTTTGATTGTTTTCTGCAAGACCAATAGATAGGTTCACCAGGCATTTTGCTAAATCCCCCGTATAGGCCGCAGGATTCTCCTTTGCCAAGGTTTCATAAAGCGTAACGGCGCGTTGGATAACCTCAAGCGCTGCCATCGTTTGATTGTTTTCTGCAAGATAATTGGACAAGTTCGTCAGGCTTTGTGCTAAATACCCCGTATAGGCCGCAGGATTCTCCTTTGCCAAGGTTTCATAAAGCGTAACCGCGCGTTGGATAACCTCAAGCGCTGCCATCGTTTGATTGTTTTCCCCAAGGTGAACCGCCTGATTCATCAGGCTTAACGCCAACCCCCCCGTATAGGCCGCAGGGTTATCCTTTGCCAGCACCTCAAAAAGACCCACAGCATGTTTGATAGTCTTAAGCGCCCCTGATAAACGACCAGTTTGCGCTAAAGTCGTGCTCATGGCTACTTGATAGCGTGCCTCGTCTTGTGGTTTCAATTTTTGCTGTAAACATTTGCCCAACGCAGAGTCGTTTAACAGGTGAAGGTGTGGTTCAAGCTCAAATTTCGTGGCGAGATTATCAGCAACCCATGTGCAATAGGCAATCTTTTTGGTTAAAGCCTTTGCTATTTCCTCTACTGGCCATTGGGCTGCTTTTAAAGTGATTTTAGCATCAAATATCAATCGGCCTAACGTTGAGAAGTTTTCGGTTATGTATCGGTTATTGACATTAGCGCTGTCAACTTGGGTCAGTCCCGTTGCCGCAAAGACCCAGTCTGCGGCTTGGGTTTTGGCGTATTTTTCTAAACAAAAAGCCAAAAAATCTGCCGCTAAAATATCAGGTGTTAAAGCAGCAAATTGTTTGTTCTTCCACAAACTTAATTCCTGAATATGTTCAACGTCAGGAAGCTGAAATTTAACGACAGAATTATGTATGTCATCAGTAAATAGTGGGAGTGTTGTATCGTTAAAGTCACTCGCGATTGCCGCCATGGCTTTGAGCAGAAAAATACTCTCAGGTTTGAACGTATCAATCAGCTTTTTTACGCCAAAATATTCTTCAACCTCCTTGCGAACGAACTTAATTTCCCGCTTGGTCATATAGCGGATTATGTTTTGACCCGTCAATTCGACAATGCCGTTACTAATCGCGTCTGGTTTATCAAAAATGTAGTAGGCTAACGCAAGCACCATAAGCGCCGTAGAATGGGTCGTTTGTTTTTTTTGCCAAGTAACAAAATCATCTGGCTTTAAAAGTAACGGTGAATCCTTAATATCAAACTGGTCTACATCGGCAGCTTTTCGTCTTTGATATTGCAACCCCCTCCAGGCATCTTCCACAAGCTCCCATTGTTTCTCATTCGTATCTAAATCTGTTAAAAATATTGGCATGCTAGACAAACCTGGGGCGGCTTCCTCAATAACATCCAAAAAATTAGGGTCACGGGAAAGCAGCAGCACCCGCAGATGCATTCTGTTGGGCAAATCATCCATTTCATAAACAGCGCGTAAAAACTGAGTGACTGTCAATTTGCGCTCTTCTGGGTAATCAATGATCAGCAACATCCCCTTATCGCCCATATACCAGCGTCCTTTAATCGCGCCAGTTGTTTGGCCTGCCGTCCATTCTTTGGAAGAAATAGCCTCTTCTGAAAAATGAAAAGCCAGCCGGGTTTTTCCTACGCCGCCTGCACCGGATATAAGCTGAATTGATTTAGGCACGTCAGACTTGAGCCAATTCTGCAAACGCAGAATTTCTTTACCTCGTCCAATAAAGGAGCTGATATTGGATGACCACCGAAGGACAGTCGATGGTTGTTCTAAATCAATGTTGTCATGGGTGTTAGGTATTATTAGGTGCTCTTCACCATAGCAAGGTTGGACTTTGCAGGTGGCCTTATCATGCTCATTATTACCTTTTTCCCAGAAAATATTGATGCCATCAAAAGCTTTACCAGTGTTCTCAGGCGTTAATTGCTCTTTATGCTGACCTTCAGTTTTCTCATCAGGGTTGCTTTTTAATTCATTTTTCAATTCAATAATCGCCGCTTCAAGTGCTGATTTTTCATTATTGAAAAAATTTAAAGGCAAGCCCTGAGCGCCGTATTTTTTGCAATCGCGACAAAATTCAAGGAAATCAACAAAACATGCGGCTTCATTACACCCTTTAACATCTGTCAATGCCTGAAATACGTTTTCAGGTATATCTTTGGTTTTAGCACCAAGCGAAGGATTTGTTGGATAACGGCTTACTTTGTGCGGGTTATCAATGCCTCGGGCTACAATGGCATCTTCGACAGTTTTCTTTCCTTTTATAAGAACAACATCTTCTTTGTAATCAAGCAGGTGATAATATTCCCACTGACCTCTTAAACTGGCAAAATCGTCTTTTTCCAGATTACATCTATCAATCGCCTCATCCCGACCGCTGGATGACATGCTTTTATAAAATCGATCTAAATAATTGTTGTGTTTTTCTAGGGCGATGCCATTTATGCCTACCATTTAGGTCCAACTTGAAATTTCAAAGCGTAATAAGCTGTAGGATAGCATATTGGAGAAATTGCGTTTGTATATAACAGTCCGTGCATGATATTAGTACGCAGAAAATCAATGATTCACAGCCAATAAGGATGTTTTTGGTAAGAATGTGTTGTTAGTTCAATTATTTGGGCCGTAAATGATAGCTTTCAAGATGTTTATCTTCCTTTTGCCGCTGAGATAACTCCTGTTGTGTAAAGCTTTCGTCTCCAAAACAATCAGTATGGCCTTTCAATGTCCATTCCGTAAGCAATTCAACTACAACGGCATCTACCGATTTATTTTCTGTTTTAGCCTTAACTCTTGCCAGTGACGAAAACATCTCAAATATGGGGTTTGGCAGATCGACAGTGAGCTTACTGGTAGGGGAATAGGTTTTCTTTTTTTGCATCCTTGTTTTTCACTTTCTTCAATCTCTGTAAATTTCCATTTTATCTATTTCTAGCACTTCGCAAACCCTTATGTCAATAACACAAAATTGTTTTTGAAAATCACTTTCAGACGTTGATTTTAAAGAACTTCGAGCATTTAAGGAGTGCTCACTCCGCATACTCCGTAGGTTTTACGGAGCACCAAAGGCACTATAGCACCAAGGTTTGCGCAAACCCTAAACCAAGATTTTAACGATAAAATGCCCTTCATACAGGGGCTAGGAACTTACAATGAAAAATCCATCCAGATGGCCTTCCTACTTTTTGTTCTTTGTTGTTGGTTCAGGTGCTTCACTATCCGCCTATCAGGATAGAATAAAGGGAATAGCGACCATACAGTTATAAACAGAGACAACCGAACAAGAGTTCATTGTATCTTCCAAAGGGCAAGAATTGATGAAACCTACGGTTGGTACGATGTTTTTGATGATGCATAGCGAAGTTTTGGAGATTAACTATGGGCGTGTGTAAAAACCTAAAACCGTTGGCGGCGACACCGCCAAATCAAACAGCAATGTCTGATCTCGACCGGGCATTGTTGGGTCATTCAGATCCAGAGAAGGCGGTGCAGATCAAAACAGAGATCACTGAGCATGAATTTGATGCTTCGCCTAAAGGGCAGGAATTGGTGCGTGCCAATATGGATGCACCATATGCAGAAGCCCAGATGAAAAGCGCCAAAGCCAAGGTAGAAGCGCAAGAGAAACAATGCAGAGGCACCAAGCCGCGAAGAAAATCATCACCTGAGGCCGGAAGCGGGCGCATTGTGCCTGTTGGTCGCTGGAGTGGCAGCGATCAGGTTATGGCTGTGCTCTTGGCGTTAGGCGCAATGATCGCCCTTATATTGGGAGTTGCCAATATCTACGCGAACCTTATGGCATCGCAAATTGAGACCTTTGAAAATAGCCCTTCGCTGGCCCTGCTTCTCTCGTTCATCTTACCAATTTCGTCTCTGGCGCTTAAGGTGGTGACCAACTTTATCGAGCTAGACACGCACCGCCGCAATTATGCGCTGGTGATTTATGGTGCCACTTTCATTTTGCTGTTGGTGTGGACGGTGCTCTTTGCGATGAGCTTTGCCAGTATCAGCGGCTCTATGGACTGGGACATAGACAGCGCGACTAGCGGTATGCCGCTGGTGCTTTGCCAAATCCTGCTTGAACTCTTTTGCGGGGCGGCACTTGCTTTAGGGTTAGAAGATATAGTACTCAAATATAGTCCTCAGACTTGGATTACCAATCCTGAATATCGTGAGCGTCAAGCCACGCTTAACGTCAGCCGAGCAGCCTTTAAGTTTGCTCACACCCAATGGTGTGAGGTGCAAACGACCATTCAAACATTAGAAGCCGAACGCACAGTTTATATCCAGCATCGTGTGGCCGCTTTTATTTCGCATCAACGCCGTTTTCAAGCCCTTTAGGAGATCTCGCTATGAAATGCTCAACCCTCGTTTTTATCCTGTCGTTGTATGCCTCACAAGCATTCAGCCAGACCTATAGTTTTGTTGTCTCGCCCCTTCAAACCCAAGAAGATGCACAAAACCACATTCAAGCCATTATGAGCCATACCTCCCGCTTGCCCAAAGGGGATAAGGCTTACATTTTGGATGGTCAAAGTGGGCAAGTTTTAGCGCAACTAACAAGCCATGGTGCGAGGCGCACCCGTGCTTTTCTGGCCAAAAACCGTGTAGGGCTAGTCCAACTCAAAGCCTTTGCCAAAGCGGCCCATTTGCCAGCAGGACGGATCGCGGGCAGTTTACACTTGCCACGCTTGGTTATGGCGCTGGCACAACTGCCGAGTAAAGAGAGGCTTCATGTTGTTTTGCAAGGAGCACCCTTATTTGACGAGCCAAGCGAATTGGCCGTATCCATGGCCGGGGGATTGATTCCATCCGATGGCCACTTGAATGTGAACCGCCTGCAATCGCCATATGGCCTTAAAGGGCAAGAAAACTGGCTTACAGCTATTCAAGTTCACTGGAGCTTTGCACGGGCCACGGCATTTCAAAATGAAGCGCATTCCTACGCCGTTCATCGTTTTTGGACACTATATTTTGAAGGAATGGGGGCCAAGCTTGTGAGCTTTGGTAGTGATATACCAACGATTTTAGACCGTGCCAAGCGCGAGGCCACAGCTCTGCCCCATTCTTTCAAACGTTCGCCCTCGACCAAGCAAACGATGATGCGCTTGCAAGCGCTCGAAGCTCCTGTTGAACCGGGGCTAATCGACAATTCATCAACGGTGGCAGAATTCAATTCCGCTCACAGTAAAATCAGGAGTATTGGCTTACGGTGGCAATGTGAGTGCGATATAGACTTATGGGTACTTCATAGCGAGGGAACAAAGCCGCTTTACTATGGGCATGACCAAAATGCCATTGGCCAACTCATAAAAGATATACGTCATGCACCACAAAGCTCAGGCGGATTTGAAACCATTCGCTTCACCCGGCCTGTGAATGTTGGACAACTCAAAATCGCCTTGAATTACTACGCTGGCGCGGCCCCTGCCGATGGGGTGCATGGGGAAATCCGCATTACAACCCAAGAACGGTTGATTACCAAACCTTTCCACATCAAGGCCAAAACGGGCAACAAAGGCAAAGGCGTGGCAAGTGCTTTACGCAAAGGACAAAGCACTAGTCTCCACACACTTTTGATTGACCCGCTTGTCATCATTGCGAAAAGGAGTGAGTTATGAGTAATCGTGACATATTTTTATGGCCCGGAGAACAGATGTTTCTCTTTGTACTCAGCCTTTTTCAGACGGAACCGATGGCGGTTCCCCATGAACTGGCCCTGACAGGGGTGATTTTTTGTGCATTTTTGAGCTGGGTTATCGTGTTTCGCGTGAGCTTTGAAGTTCTGAAAAAGTTGTTGGGTTTTAATGGCGGGCCTCGTCATGGATGAATTATTGATGGCCTCACACCCACTGCTTACTCTGTACGCGGTGGGTGTGGTGGCGGGGCTGGCGATTACTCGTTCTGCCTTGATCATCCTGTTGCGAGCGGTGGGGCTGTATCACCCGGGATTATATCGCTACTGGCCACGCTTGCCATGGCGCAGCGTGATGCGTCTGTGGATGGGATGTGCCCTTTGGTGGGAGCGAGTCTTTCGCCATGGAAAAATGGCTAGCGGTGGGTTTGCCAGTGTTTGGGCGGTGTTGACCAATCTGTATACGCCGCAAAAAATTTTCATTGGTCGAACTTTCGGGCTAGGTGTCGGTTGGTTACAACCAGTTGGCATTCCTGTGTCTCGTCACCTTTTTATATACGCGATGACCGGTGCTGGCAAAACGACCTATATTTGCTCCATGTTGTCGTGCTGGCAAGGCAGTGTTTTTTTGATCGACCCTAAAAGCCAATGCACCCATACACTGAGAAGCAAAGATTGTCGTATCTGGGTGGTGTTGGCACCGTATGAAGAGACAACCGATCAATGGAATCCGCTGGATGATTTAGAAGCCGCTATGCAGCGAGAAGGAACCAATGCCGCCGTGAAATGGGCGACACGCATCGCCGCCGCTTTGATTATTACACCCAGTGGATCACGGACGCCGTATTTCACCGACATGGCACGGGCATTTGTCACGAGCTTAATTTTGCACATATTGACCGCTCACGAAGAAAGCTGTCATACGCTGGGCTATATGCGGGAACTTATCGTTCATGGTTATCGCATTTATAACGAAGATGGCAGCCTAGAAAGCACGGCAGAGGAAAGCCGAGCATTGCTTTACAAGCTGATGAGCGAAAATACGGCCTTTGGCGGCGCGGTCGCGGGGGGCGTTTCCGGTATGTGTAGCGCCAGCGGGGAAACATCGGGCAATATTTTATCCACTTTGCAAGAGCAGACGAAATGGCTCGATTTACCCTCCGTAAAAGCCATGCTGACGCGGACTACCAGACCTTTGTCGGACCTCAAAACCCGTTCGGATGTGGTGTTGAGTTTTTGTGCACCCGTTTTGTCCATTCGGGAAGAGTTGGCTCCGTTAGCGCGTCTGTTGACCAACATGGCCACTTATACGTTTGAAAGCGTTAAAGAAAAAAATGGACAGTGCCTGTTTGTGATCGACGAGTTGCAAGCGCAGGGTAAAAATGAGGCGTTGGAAGTGGCCCTTCCTGTGGGCCGTTCCTACGGCCAAACCATTGTCGGTATTGCACAGGATATTGAGGGCATGAAACACAGCTACCCATCCACGTACAAAGCCTTTACAGGCAACGCCGATGCGGTGTTGTGGATGGGCACCAATCACCCCGACAATCTGAATATGCTCAGTCAAACGCTGGGTCAAAAAGCCCATGTTGAAAAAGATAAATATACCCGCCGCAAAACCTACCGCAATGTGCCTGTGATGGATAAGGAACAACTGGCCCGCCTGTTGGAGCCAGACAGCGGGAATATCATTGTCACCCGTGCTGGTAGGCGGGCCATGCGATTGAAGAATGAACCCTACTATTGCGCCTTGCCCGTAATTCGATACAACGCCGATCCAGACCATCGAGAAACTTGGTTGCGACGGTTCACGCGCTTTGTGCTGCGGTGCTAGGGCGTCCTTTCTTGGCAGCCAAGGGGCCATTGGCCAGCCAGAGATTCAGCATAATTTTACATTCATTTTATTGTGAGGAGGGTGACGATGACAGTCACTAAAGCGGATTTGGAGGCGCTACGGGCTGCGCCTCCACGGCTTAATGCCGAAATGCACTACACCATGGGCGGCTACACCGAAACGTTGGTGCACTCATCTATTTATGCCGAGTGGACAAGCAAGCTCACGCGCGGTGACAGGACACTGCAACACGCCCATATGCAGTTAAAACGAGATATGGCGCTTGCCCGCCATAAGGGGCAAGCCCGTGTCCAATTCAGCTTTGCTAATACAGTTAGGCTGACAATGACAGTCACTAAAGCGGATTTGGAGGCGCTACGCGCTGCGCCACTACGGCTTAATACCGAAACACACTATACCATAGGCGTAGGCGGCTATACCGAAACACAACTGCACACATCCAGTTATGCCCAGTCGACAGGTGAACTCAAGCACGGTGACAAAAAGCTGCAACACGCTCATATGCAGGTAAGGCGCAGCATGAGCCTAACCCGTCATGAGGGGCAAGCCAACGTCCAATTCAATGTTGCTAATACAGTAAAACCATAAATACCTGTTAAGGAAATCTTTACAACTACAGGTTTATTATGGAAAGAGATACAAATTTTAACACCACAGGAGCCATACGATGAAAGATGACAATACACCGGTCCCACAAGGGCCAACACAAAACCAAAGCGACATGGGTCAACCCAATAAAAATCGTCAACCGGATTACGAAGTACTTCAAGTGACGGGTGAAGGCGATAATAGCCAATGGCTTAAAATCGGGGCCGTTTGGCAAGGCAAAGATGGCTATTTAACGGGGAAGACCGTGCACGGAAAGCTTGTTTTGCAATCGCGTGAAGCCAAAGAGGCATTGCAAAAAATGCGGGCGGACAAACAAACGCCAGCACCCGCGCCACAGCAAACTCAAAATCCAAGCCAGTAAAACCAAAACCGAGTGATAGCACCTGAAAAGTGAGTTCGAACATGAAAGAGATAAAAGCGACATCACCCTATTCCATTCGTCTGAGTGCCGAGGAGCGCGATTATATTCGCACCAAGGCCAAACAGATGGAGGTGACAGATCCGGCGTTTATTCGGCTCAAAGTCTTTGATGATAATTTTCGGGCGCAATCCTCTGTTTATCAGAAAAAGGGAGGCAAGCAGGACAGCAAAGAAATCGGCAAAGTGTTGGCCATGCTGGGCCAGTCCCGTATTTCTAACAACCTTAATCAAATTGCCAAAGCCATCAACACGGGCACATTGATTATGACACCCGAGATACAAAGCCAGCTCACCGAAGCCTGTTTATCCGTTCAATTGATACGTACTACCCTGATCAAGGGGTTGGGCATAAAGGAGGATTGACATGATTATTAAAGCCTCAAAACGTGGCGGTGCCAAAAACCTCGCAGTGCATTTGATGAGCGATACTAACGACCATGTTGAAGTCTTGGCTGTTGACGGTTTTGTCAGTGAGCAATTGCCCGGTGCACTGCATGAAATTTATGCGCTGAGTCGGGGCACACAAGCGCATAAATTTATGCTGTCCATCAGTTTCAACCCGCCAGAGACAGCCGACGTTTCCAGAGACTTGATTGATAAAACGGTCATGCGCAGCTTGCAAAAGCTCCACTTAGACAAACAACCCCATTGCCTTGTCGCCCATGAAAAACAAGGCCGCCGTCATTATCATTGCGTGGTGTCGTTAATCGATGCGCAAGAAATGAAAGCCATCAAGGTGCCCTATTATAAAAAGAAGCTCAACGGCCTCGCCAAAGAGCTATTCATTGAAAATGGTTGGGATCTGCCCAACGGTTTCAAACAACCTGGACTCAGCGATCCACGCAATTTTACGCTGGCGGAATGGCAACAAGCCAAACGACAAAAACTCAATCCCAAACAAATTAAAGCGGCCTTGCAAGATTGCTGGGCCATGTCAGATAGCAAGGCCAGTTTTAAACATGCCATGGCTGAATCGGGCTACTTTTTGGCACAAGGTGAGCGCCGTGCTTATGTCGCTGTTGACTGGCAAGGTGAAATCTATTCACTCAGCCGCGCGTTAGGTATCAAAACCAAAGAGTTGCAAGCGCGGCTGGGCGAGCGCGAAGCGCTACCAAGTGTCGAACAAATCAAAGCCAAAATTGCCAACGAGCACACCAGTATTCACCAGCGCTTTGCGCGTGAATTGGCGTTCAAGCACAAGCTGCAACGCCAACCGTTCAAGGTTGAAAAAGCCACCATCATTAACACCCAGCGACAAGAACGGGCTGCACTCAAGGCCGACCAGAGCATCCGCCATACAGCGGAAAACAAACAACGTTTGACCCGTATTCGTCAAGGTTGGCGCGGCCTGTGGGATTTCTTCACTGGGCAGTCGGCCAAACTACACAAAATCAATGAGGCCGAGGCCAAAATCGGTGAAGTACGGGACCAAAAAGAAAAAGAGGCGTTGATCAAAGCCCACCTCGATAAAAGCCAACAATTCCAGACGAATTATCAAGCTTTAAGACAACGCCACCAAAATGAAAAAATGCAGCTTAACAGCGATTTTGTGGCCTATGCCGAAGGCGTTGGTAATGAAGCTTTAAAACGTCGTTTTAATCTGGCAACGACGCAAAAGCAAAGCCAGCACCCCAATCATAACCCGGAGATGGGTTTATGAGTATCCAACACACAATCAAGGAGGACAATCATGATTAAAGTGGTGATTTATGCCCGGTACTCGGGCGATATTGAAAACGACACCTCAATTCGAGCGCAAATTATCGCTTGCACCCAAGAGGCGCTGGAGGCTGGCGTTGAGGTTTTTGCGGTGTATAGCGATGAAGCGGATATCAGTTCAACGCAGCGGCGCACCGGGTTAATGGACCTGATTTCTGATGCCAGTGCCGGAGAATTTGATGTCGTGCTCACCGAAGGGTTAGAGCGCCTTAGCAGAGATGAAAGCAATCTTTCTCAAATTTGCCAAAGGCTGGCGCAATCTCATGTCACGGTGTGTTCTTTATTTGATACTGGGGACCTGAGCTATCAAGTGGCGCTTGAAAAAGTCAACACCGCCAAAGCGGCCCTCAGCCATCTTTACGGCATGGCCGCTGAATGGGAATTGGGTCTAGAAACTCTCAAAGCCAGTGAGGGCGGACAAGCGATGGAAGAAGTAATCAACCATATACAAACGGGCTTCCAACGTGTTGTACGCAGCGACACATGGTGCATTCCACGCACTAATGATGAAGCCAGAAGCACAGAACAAACGCGAGAAGCACAGATGGAGTTGAACCTGTGATAGCCCCGCACAAAAAGGAGAACAGTCATGGTTAAAAATGTTATTTATGCTCGGCATTCATTGGACTTGCCATTTGAATCTTTGATTAAAGAGCAGGTGGCAAAGCTCACCAAGGAAGCGGCACACAACGGTGTGGATGAATTTCATACTTATGTGGATGACCCACTTATCTATGCCACTGAGCCGCAACCAGCGATAACCGCGCTGATTAGGGATGCCAACGCAGGCAATGTTGATACGGTCTTCATTGATGAATTAACCCGCGTGACCATGATTCAGGGTCATTTGCTAAAGCTCGCCAAACGATTGGAAGAAGCCAAAGTAAAAACCAGCGCCTTGTTAAAGGACAGAGGACTTCGGTTTGTTTCGCAAGATGTTAAAGATTTTTTGTCTGAACAAGAAAAAATGAACCAAATGGTTGAACAATGGGAAAACAGCCTATTGGCCCTCTTTGAATATGACAGCGAAAGATCGCATCAAGTTAAAGCTAAACCGCTTTATCACGGCTTCAAAAGTGCGGCTTTGCCAAAGGTGACAGCCAGTGAACAACACCCGCATGGCGGCCAACAACACCAAGACCCGGAGGTAAGCCTGTGAGCATTTCAAACACCAACAATGTCCAACAAGACTGGTTTAGCGCCCAAAAAGACACAGCACTATCGTCGAACCAACTCACCAATTTGGTCAAATTTATCGCGCGTCGCGCAGCAGAGCGAGATTTTGAGGCATGGGCAGCGTTGCAAAACAAAGAAGGAAAGGACTAAACAGAATGACCAGAGTCGCCATCTATGCCCGCTATTCTAGTGACATGCAAAGTCAGGCATCCATTGAAGATCAAATTCGCATTTGCACCCTTCGTGCCGAGCGCGAAGGCTGGCACATCACTTTGCCTTATAGTGACTATGCGGTGAGTGGCGCATCCATGCACCGTGCAGGTTTGCAAATGTTGATGCAAGATGCGGCAATGGGGAAATTTGATGTGGTGCTCACCGAAGGACTGGATCGCTTGTCACGGGATCAAGAGGATATTGCAGGCATTTACAAACGTCTCAGTTTTGCAGGGATCAAGATTTTTTCGCTCAGTGATGGCGGTGAAGTGAGCGACATTCATATTGGTTTGAAAGGCACCATGAATGCACTGTTTCTCAAAGATTTGGCGGCCAAAACCCATCGTGGTCTTCGTGGGCGAATTGAAAAGGGGAAATCTGGCGGTGGACACGCTTATGGTTATGATGTGGTCAAACGATTTAATGCGGCGGGCGATCCCGTGCGTGGCGAGCGCACCATTAATCCTGCGCAAGCGGCCATTGTCACGCGTATTTTTGAACATTATGCCGCAGGTCAATCGCCCTTGCGGATTGCGGTGGCGCTGAACAAAGACAATATCCCTAATCCATCGGGCCAAGGCTGGTCTGCCTCGACCATCTACGGCGCACGCAAATATGGATCTGGCATCATTAATAACGAGTTGTATATCGGTCGATTGATTTGGAATCGTCATAGTTACCCTAAAAACCCGGATACAGGCAAGCGGACGAGGCGCTCAAATGCGAGAGAGAACTGGGTGATCACCGACGTGCCAGACCTTCGCATTATCGATCAAGCGCTGTGGGATAAAGTCAGGGCCAGACAAAATGCAATCGCATTTGACGCCAAACTGCATACCACACGGCGACCTAAAGCCTTATTATCCTATCTCTTGAAATGTGGCTGTTGTGCTGGCGGGGTCAGTCAATTAAACGGTACGCGTTATGGCTGCACCAACGCCCGCAAAGGCACCTGCAACAACCGCATTACCATCAGCCGTGTCAAGCTTGAAGAGGCCGTTTTAGGGGCGCTGCAAAGTCACCTGATGAAACCAGATTTGTTTGACGTTTTTTGTCAGGAATACACCGCGCACATGAAACGGTTAGGTCAACACCAAACCACCCATATTGAACAAGCCCAACGTAAATTGACTAAACTCACGAAAGACAAAACCAACCTGATTGAAGCCATCAAGCAAGGCATTCCCGCCAGTGAAGTCAAAGATGAGATCGCACAAATTGCTATAGCGCGAGAGCAAACCGAAACCTATTTAAACAGCGTAACCACAACGCCTGTCTTGCTGCGTCCCGACATGGCCCTACGCTATCATGAAGAAGTGACAGCCCTCAGGGCGAACCTGAACCAAGAAAGCGACATCCAAGAAGCCGCTGATATACTCCGCTCTTTGATTGATAAAATCATCCTCACGCCCGATGAGACAGGCAAAAAGCTCAGTATGAATTTGTATGGTGATTTAGCCGGTATTCTCTCAATGGCCACAGGGCAATCTCAACACTTGACGTTAATGGCTGGTTTTGAAGACGCCAATAAACAAGCAGCATCAGCGCAAAACCCCAACCTTCAATACCTGCTCACCACTGCTATTGGCCTGACACTGTGAAATAGTCAAAAAAATCAAGTGTTTAATTTTCATTGCCCCGCAATAACAGTATTGCTTTGACTTACTACCGTTGTTCGTTATCATCTCAAGCTTGTCAAACACACTTCATACTGGGTAATATCTTGAGCGAAATAGCGATCTTTGAAAGTGATAATGGTGAAATTTGTGTTCAGTTAGAAAAGGACAACGTGTGGCTTCGCCAAGAACAAATGGCAGCGCTTTTTGGTCGGGAACGATCCGTTATCACACGCCATATTGGCAAGATATTCAAAGAAGGTGAATTGGACATCAAAAGCAATGTGCAAAATATGCACATTGCAAATTCTGATAAACCAGTCAAATTTTATAATCTTGATGTTATTATTTCGGTCGGTTATAGGGTCAAATCTGTCAACGGCACCCGCTTTCGTCAGTGGGCAACAAATCTGCTTAAGGAACACTTGATACAAGGTTACACCGTTAACCAAAAACGTTTTGAGCAAAATGCCAAAGCGCTTGAGGCGGCTTTGCAAATTATACGAAAAGCCGCTGCCAACCCTGATTTGTTACGTGATACTGGTCGAGGGCTCATAGAAATCGTCACCCGTTATACACAGACATTTTTGTGGTTACAGCGATATGATGAAGGGTTACTGGATGAGCCAAATGGCAGTTTAGGTGGGACTTTGCCGACTTTTGAACAAGCAACAAAAGCACTGGAAGCACTCAAAAAGTCGTTAATAGCGCGAGGGGAAGCAACTGATCTGTTTGCCAAACCTCGCGGAATTGGTCTGGCATCCTTATTAGGCAATCTGGAGCAAAGCGTTTTCGGCGAACCCGCTTACCCCACAATTCAAAGCAAGGCGGCTCATTTGCTGTATTTTGTCGTAAAAAATCATCCATTTGCTGATGGGAATAAACGCAGTGGAGCCTTCTTATTTGTGGATTTTCTTCACCGCAACAACCACCTGTTTACAACAAATGGTCATCCTGTTATCAACGATACTGGTTTAGCCGCGTTAACTTTGCTGGTAGCGGAATCGGAGCCATCGCAAAAGGACACTTTAATTCGTTTAATAATGAATATGTTGGCTATAGAAAATAGCTGATGCTGTAATAAGTGGTTTATAAAAGTGCCACAGGCTGTGGCACAATTGTATTTAGGTTATTTGGGATATCTTAAAAGGCAGGAATTGGCGGTTGCGTGTGAACCTAGCTATCCCTTACACCTGCAATCAGTTAAATCGTCAAGCTTGTAGTTGAAATTGTATTTAACGCAAAAATAGCTTACAATTTGAGCCTAAGCAATTAAGAACAAACAGCGTTGATGTACTAAAATGACTACTTTAAATAATTTTTTACTTTATCAGACAGATAACGATAAAGTTGAAGTCAAAGTTTACTTACATGGGGAAACTATTTGGCTAACTCAACAGCTTTTAGCTGAATTGTTTGATACCAGTAAACAAAATATAAGCCAGCATTTGAAAAGGATTTTTGCCGAAGGTGAACTCGAAGAAAATTCAGTAGTAAATAAATTCTTTACTACTGCCAGCGACGGCAAAAACTACCAAACGCAGTATTATAATTTAGATGTGATCATTGCTGTAGGCTACCGGGTTAATTCACGCCGAGCAACTCAATTTCGAATCTGGGCAACCCAACTTTTAAAAGAGTTCATTATTAAGGGCTTTATTTTAGATGATGAACGGCTGAAACAGGCTGAGACAGCCTTTGGTAAAGATTATTTTCATGAATTACTGGATCGCATTCGTTCGATCCGAGCCAGTGAAAGGCGGATTTATCAGCAAGTGACTGATATTTTTGCCGAGTGCACAGTAGACTATGATAAGAATGCTGACATCACTCGCTCATTCTACGCTTTTGTCCAAAATAAGTTTCACTTTGCCATTACGGGTCATACAGCGGCTGAGATTATTTATCAACAGGCCAACCATGAATCGCCAAACATGGGTTTACAGACATGGAAAAATGCACCTGATGGACGAATATTATCTGCGGATGTGACCATTGCTAAAAACTATCTGCAAGAAAGTGAAATCAAGCGCTTGGAACGCACAATAACAGGTTTTTTTGATTACATCGAAAATGTCATCGAAAACAGAACATTGATTACCATGCAATCAATGGCGCAAAGTGTGGATAAATTTATTAGCTTCAATGAATTCAGAGTGCTTGAAAATAAGGGCAGCGTCAGTAAAAAGGTGGCTGATGAAAAAGCGAAAGCAGAATATCAAATATTTAACAAACAACAAAGAATAGTCTCTGACTTTGACAAATCCGTCATGCAAAATTTAAAACAAATCGACCAAAAGAAATAATCACATTCTACTTTATTTTAAAATAGTAACAGAAGGTAGGAATTGGCGGTTGCGTGTGCACTCTGTGCACAATTTTAATCATATAAAACAACAATTTAAAGCATGTTTTTTGACTTTGCTCCCATAGTGCGAACTACAATAAAACACCATTTAATTGTTACCCAGTTTGAGCAGAGCCCGAATTAGTTATGCGGATTAATTTTACCGCTTGTTAGATATAACGAAGCCCGGCAAAACCGGGCTTTTTAAACGACTTATAAATTAACGCTAGTTAATAAGCGATGATTAACACTGCACACCAACGTCAGCGAAAGCAGCAGTAACGTCAGAGGCATCGTAACCTAAGTCAGACGCTGCTGATTCAACACCACAGGCACCGGCGTTGAAAGTTGAGCTGGCAGTCCAATATAGGTCATTAGCGCGAAGCATTACTTCAAATGCTTGTTGTACGCTCCAACCGGCTGTTCTAGACAGGTTGTAGAAAGCGTGGTTGTAAACACCTGAGCTGTAATGAACGTCAAGGTTTGAAGTCATATCAGCAGCGTGGTCAATTGAACGGCCATCTCTAGTAGGCTGATCCATATAACGTAATGCACCGTTACCTTTGAAGATTTCTGCACCAACCAGCCAGTCGTTAGAACCGTGCATGTAGTTTTCAGCAGCTTCACCAGCCATGTCAGAGAAAGCTTCGTTCATACCGCCAGATTCGCCGCTGTATTGTAAACCTGAACGCTGTTCAGTAACACCGTGGCTAACTTCATGAGCCGATACGTCAAGGCTAACTAGTGGATAGAAAGTGCTGCCACCGTCACCGAAAGTCATTGCTGTACCATCCCAGAATGCATTCTGGTAGTTGTTTGAGTAATGTACACGCATTTCTAGCTTTTGGCTTAATGGTGCAACACCATACCAGTCGCCGTACATGTTGAAGATAACGTTACCGAAGTAATGTGCATCATTTAACGGAGAATGAGCACCGTTAATTGATTTATAAGAGTTTTCAGGACAAGTAAACGAGAAAGCACCATCTTTACGCGAAACACGAGTACCGTGGTTTAAATCAATGGTTTTTACGTTGTCATTTTCCATCACGCAATTACCGCCACTTTCAGTCACTTCTAATGGACCGAAGTCATTGCCGTAGTAGTACATGCCCGTTTTGTCGTTGCCACCAGGACCAGTTGCATTAAAAGCAGTACCGCTACCGCCGCCTGTGCCGCCGCCCGGCTTGCCTTTATGCGCCATAGCGTCCATAGATTTGATCACTTTGCCATCGGCTGCATTAACCAACGCAAAAGGACGAGAGACTTTATCTGCATTTAAGAAAATAACTTTGTAAGCCAGTTGCTTTGACTCGGCGTCAAGTACCAACTCAACACTAAGATTGCTGATGTTTTTAGCACCAAACAGTGATTTCACTGTATTGATCGCTGAGGCTTTGGAAATTTTGGCAACTACGTTAGTGCCAGCGAAATCAGCCAATTTGCCTTGTGCAGCAAACATTTGACCTTGGGCATTTTTTTCAACAACAGCGTGCATACCGTAAACGTTAACACCTTTATATGTCAGCGCCATTTTGCTTTTGCTGTTGCCTTTATGAGTTTTGAATGAAGCTTGTTCAGTGAAACTGTGATCAGCATTAAGACCAAATGCATGGGCTACGCCACTCGCATTAACATTAACTGATTGATTAACAGCTGCCGATACCGGTGCTATTGTGAATGCCAACAGGCCGCCTAACAAGATTGCTTTAGATTTGTTCATTTTATTTCTATTACCTTCACGTTTTATATTTGAGTTTGAGTTGTTATATTTTTATTACAGGTTTGCTAAAACCTAAGGCCAGTTTACATTTATGATTTGTTATTGCAACCCTTTGTGAGAACAACAATCGCAAAAAATTAATAACTGGCTGATATACAACATATTACCGGAGAATAAATCTTTAATTAAATGTTAACAGCTGTAAAAACGACAAAGCCCGGATAAACCGGGCTTTGTCTGATTTGTTAACATTTGACCGTTAACATTTGCTCATTAAGGCTTAACGATCATCAGTCACACCAATATTACGAGTCGTAATAATCTGCTTAGGTGTGGTGATTGTAATCGTTATCGCACCACCGGTTTTCTTGTTACCTTCTCCTTCTCTTGAGATAGCAAATTCCAAAAACTCAGGACGAACAGCCGTTGTGCTACCAATCACTGTACTGAGCCCACCGGACAAAATACCATTATCAGTAGTGATCTGTACGGTAGTCCCTGCTGGCATCGGGTTGTTAAAGATATCAGAGAAGAAAACAATCATAGTCACTGACACCAAACCGACATCATTACTATCGGCATCACGATATATCGACAAATCCACCGAACTGATATCACACCAACCACTAATATCTGAACCCTCCAATACCCTGACAACATTGTTACTGGCAGTTCTCACATCATTATCACAAACGCCAATATCCGGATTAGTCGTGGAATTATCCCGGGACACAACTCTGGTCACCGCATTACTGCCTGACATCACAATCACCGCATTATCACGGACATGTAAAGGTTCCCAATTACAGTGGCCCGTGGCTTGTGCCGCTGCACTACATAAAAAGCCATTGTAAATGCCATCTGGCGGTGAAAATGTATCATCGTTATTAAAGTCCCAAAACTCTTCAAACTCACCACCGTCAGAATTTGCCGGTAAACATGGCTGAGTAGCATCTTCACAACTGATACCGTCATACACGCCATTTTCATTGTGATCAATAAACGCCTCAGTCAAATCGTAGCGGTTATAATATTCACCCGCATCAAACACCCCATTACCGTTTAAGTCGGTAAACGATTCTTCACCCACCGCATGAGCCATAATAGTGGCACGACCACCTAAGGGTGTATCTCTAGTGGCTCCACCATCATCGGAGATACCAAAAGTACAAGGTGCAGCAGCGCCAAAGTAAGGATCACATTTGTGAGCAACCGAATTGAGATAATGAGAATGATCAGTAAATGGTCGAACATCCTGACTGGTCCACTCAACCGTACATGCCCCCATCACTGTCGTACATCCCGGTTTAATTGACCCACCTTCTGTTGTCAGCACCACAGCCGTACCATCTGGTACCGGGTTGTTAAAGTGATCAGCCATAAATACAGTGACATCAACAACCTCGCCATTAAACTGCAATGCCTCAGGGTTATGGATAAACGGAGATAAAGTAAAACTGTTGTTATCCGGCAAACCGGTCGAAATAATCAACACATCAGAGACCACCGAAATCCGGTTATTGTGATTGCCCGGATCAGTATCAGTCGGCGTGACATAAGCCAACACTCTGACAGCCCCTGGTACGTCACCTGAGCGAACCACCGTCTGTACTAGACCATCATTATTCGACTGTGCGCTGGTAGGAGAAATTGAAATGCCACCAGCATCGTTGGTCAGTTCAAAGGTGACTTCTTTTTGCGAAGCCGCATTGCCATTTTCATCCAACACTCTGAATTCGACAACGGAGGTTTCACTACGATTTAACCCACCAGTGCCTTTAAGCGCCAGATAGTTATTGGATACTCCAACAAATTCCATTGAGCCAATCACCGCTTCATTCACCGGGATCACCACGGTTTCAGTAATAGCATCACCACCGGTGATCACTGTTACCGTCACGGTATCTTCCGGCGAACAGCCATCAGCCCGATAAGTGGCAGTGGCGACACCACCAACACTGGTGACGTTGCCATCAAGCACCGCTTTAGGCGGTACCGATACCGCACAGTTTGAAGTGAATTCAACATTCAGTGGTGGAATAAACAACGAGTTATCAACATCAAAAATGGACACTGTGATCACAGTAGTCGCCCCGGCAGACAAAGTATCACCGACAGCCAAACCATTGTTAACCGTAATAGTTACCTCAGCAGCACCAATCTCAAACGCTTTTTTAGCGTTAGTGGTGATCACCGTCACTTCAACTTCACCAGCACCGACATCACTGCCAGCCAATAAATCCAGCAAAGCAATACCATTATCATCGGTGATTGCGGTGCCCGTGTCTGGGCTGATCCGACCAATCGTTGATGTCGCGGTAACCAAAGTTGATTTCAGCGGTACCGTACTGCCTTCTTTCAGTACGGTGATGAACAAAATACCAGGGGCTGTCGATGAAATATTTTGTGTTTCTGTACACAAGTCGATATCTCGAACCGTGCGGTCCCAGCCCGTTGGGCAATTGATTATTTTAAATTCAACATCGGCGGTAATTAAATCAGGGTCAACCACATCCCCCAGCGAATTAAAGCCCAACTTGGTGGTAGTGCCTTCAAAACTGGCCGTCACTTCGCCAGCACCTTCAACACTGCCTGCGGTTAAAATAATACTGGCAAAGCCGTTAACATCAGTCAGTGCGGTACCAATCGATGGTCTGAATTGACCCAGCGTACTGCTAAACGACACCACGCTGCCCGCAATGGGCAAGCCATCAAAATCGGTGACGGTGATCTCCAGCACTCCCGGGATCGTCGCACTGATAGTAGTAATATCCAAACCAGTATTACCGTCTTTAAGCGCCAATGACATTTTCACATCTGTAGAGCCTGAGTTTGACGGCGCATCACCTGCTGAATTAAAGGTGATTTCACTGCTAACCACTTCACCATCTGGGGTCGTAAAAGCAACCGTAGCGGTACCTGTACCAGCACCTGTGCCCGGTAACAATGTCACTGATGCCATACCTTCAGCACTGGTTTGAGCAGTACCTAAGGTAGGATTTAACACGCCAGTGATTTGCGTGGTGAACGTCACCAACTCAAATGGCAGTGCGACATCATTTTTGCTTAAAGTGGCTCTTAAGGAACCCGGCTGAGCTTGAGAAACGATAGCTGTGGGGTCAGCCACACCATCGCTATTGAGCAATTCGAGGGTAATTTTAAACGCCGGTGGTGTGCCCTGAACGACTTCATCGCCCAATGTGACAAAGCCCAAAACCGTATTGCTGGTATCTACTGTTGCAGTGATCTCCGCCGCACCAGCAACAGTGCCAGCCAGCAAACCAATAATGGCCAAACCATTCTCGTCAGTCAACGCAGTGCCCGCCTCCGGATTTAGCTTGCCAAGCGTAGTGGTAAACGTCACCACCTGATCAGCAACAGGCGAACCATCAAGGGTAGTCACAGTGGCCTCAATCACACCGGGCGTGGCATCACCAACGACTGTTGTAGCCTCCCCGGTAGTGCTGTCTTTTAACACCATGGCAATGTTAACACTGGTATTATCAGGTTGTGTAGAGGCATCACCAAGCGAAGCAATGGTAACGACATCTGAAATAACCTCCCCACCTTCGAGCGTGATAGAGGCAACCGCACTGCCCGCCCCTTCTACAATACCCGGTAGCAAAGCTATCGTCGCGATACCCTCAGCCGTTGTTCGAGCGGTACCCGCCTCTGGGTCTAACACGCCTACTTGATTGGCGACAAACGTCACCAATTCAAAAGCAATGGCGACACCATCTTTTTGTACCACCGCCCTGAGCGAGCCAGGTAATTCACGCGACACGACAGTAGTAGGGTCAACTTCGCCTGCATTATTGAGCAATGACAAAGCCACAGTATAAACGGGTACGGGTGGTTCCGGCGGTGGCTCTCCCCCGCCGACGGGGCCACTATTATCGACAGTCAAGCCACTGCTACCGCCACCACCGCAGGCAATTAAAAATAAGGAAAGTAATAATAGGGTAAAAAAGCGAAAGGATTGCATAACACCAAATTGCATCAGGGTACTCCACGTATAAATTTTTTTTCTTCTCGATCCAGAGTAGTATGTTAACCTAAGAAAAGCTAAACAATCCCGGTTTATTCTGGTTTTGCTTATTTAAATCGACCGATTGCTGTATTTTTATACGATGACAGTTCATCGTTTTTATCAACCTACTCAACGAGCACAACAAAATCATGACAGATACTCATAAAATGGGCCTCACCAGCCGGATATTAATCGGTCTCGGTGGTGGACTCCTCATCGGCTGGCTAATCAATACTTTTTTTACCGGCGTTTCTTTCGATTTGGGGCTGTTTGAGTTTGCACCAAAAACGTTTATTGTCGACTTATTTAACGTCGGCGGTAAAGTTTTCGTCAGCACCCTGAAAATGATGGTCGTGCCATTAGTCTTTGTCTCTTTGGTATGCGGCATCTGCTCCCTTAGCGACACCACCAAATTGGGCCGTTTAGGCGGTAAATCCATTGGCCTCTATGTTGTCACTACAGCCATCGCCATCACCATTGCCATCTCGTTGGCCATTATTATTTCGCCGGGCGAAGGGGCCAACTTCACATCCACTGCCACACTAACAGGCAAAGAAGCCCCCTCACTCGGTCAAGTTATCATCGACATGTTCCCGAGCAACCCTATCGCTGCCATGGCCGAAGGTAAAATGTTGCAAATCATCGTCTTTTCTATTCTTTTTGGTCTCGCCATTGTACTCAGTGGTGAAGCAGGCAAACGCCTAACCAACTTGTTTGAAGATATCAATACGGTCAATTTAAAATTAGTCACCTTACTGATGCATTTTGCCCCATACGGCGTATTCTGCTTAATTGGCAAACTGGCCTCGACCTTTGAAATTGCTGATTTTGGCAAATACCTTGGGATTTATTTCCTCACCGTATTACTGGCTTTGGTGGTTCATGCCTTGATCACCTTTCCTATCATCCTTAAAACCCTGTCTGGTCTGAACCCTATCACCTTTATGAAGAAGCTGAAAAACGCCCAATTGTTCGCCTTCAGCACCGCCAGCAGCAGCGCGACTTTGCCGGTCACACTTGAAACAGCCACCAACAAACTCGGCGTTAAAAGCAGTGTAGCGTCTTTCACCGTGCCGCTAGGAGCCACCATCAATATGGACGGCACCGCCATTATGCAAGGTGTGGCCACCGTGTTTATCGCTCAAGCGTTTAATGTTGATTTGAGTATCAGCCAATATTTGATGGTTATTGTCACTGCTACATTGGCTTCTATCGGCACCGCAGGTGTGCCTGGCGTTGGTCTGGTTATGCTCACCATGGTATTACAACAAGTTGGCCTACCGCTCGAAGGTATCGGCATCATCATGGCAGTTGATCGCTTGCTTGATATGACTCGTACTGCGGTGAATGTCACTGGTGATTGCATGGTCTCGTGCATTGTTGCCAAAAGCGAAGGTGAGCTGGATATGGAAATGTTTCATGACCCTAAAGCTGGCGTCAAAATAGAAGAGCAAGACTTGGTATTGGCGAAAAGCTAATGACAAAATTTGCCGACACTTTGGTTGTTCATTGCGTGACTATAGCGACTAATCATCTTTTTTCGGGTAATCTGATTGCCGAGCAACACCGCTTGCGACACAAAGAGCTTATCGAAAAAGAGCAGTGGTCAGACATTTATGTTCAACCCTGTGGTGAAACTGAGAGCAGCGGCAATATGGAGTTTGATCGCTACGATAATTTGGCGACGGAATACTTTATTGCCTGTGATCAAGCAGGACGGGTGGTAGGCGTGACGCGCTCCTACCCCACCACACTGCCTTATATGATATCCGAAGTGTTTAATCACCTAGCGGTAGACGGTCCCACCCACAGTGAAGAACTTCACGAACTCAGTCGTCTCGCGATTGATCGAGATAACCTTTCAAACCAAGCGAGAATTGACGTCATCGACGCTTTACTTCTGAGCGTTTTAGAGCGCGGTCTACAAAGAGGCATTAAAAACTACATCACCTTTAGTTATCCTGGCATTTGGAAAATCACCTTTGAACGCCTCAACTGGCCGATGACACCTGCGGGTAAAGAGCGTCGACTTGCTGATGGCAAATCCGTACGCGCCGGATTTATCCATATAAATCAAGAAGTCGCTACGCTCATCAAGCAAAACACCAGCATTACCCATGAGGTATTGAGTTTTGGTGAAGGACAGTCAAGTGATCATATTCAAGGGGCGGTGTTTTCGCCGGGGACTTTTGTTTAGCACTGACCGTAGGTGGGGGCTTCAGCGGCACTACTATCGGCGATAACACTGTGTAAGCCAGATTTAGTGGTAACGGCAAGTTTACTAACCACATCCACGTAGGAAGACAATCACATATCTTAACAGTTAATCAATTAGTCTCTATAATTCAGTGTTTTTTAATTTATTCCGCTGAATAGTTACAAAACAATCAATCCATTTCAGTTTTCTTTGGTATTGATGATTTGGGAAAACGACGACGTAAATTGTTGGCAACTTCACCCAATTGATCTGTACGATTAATACTTGACTCAACTAAAAACGCAACTGTTTTTCTGTACCCACCGCCATGTTTCAAAGCACTTTCCCACCCTTTTTCAGCACCATCAGTTTCAACCGCATCTAGAATTCGCTGGAGACTTTCCGGAGCTACATCTATCAATATCTCTATATAAGTAGCCGCTTCCTTATACCAACTACGGTGGCTATTTGATAGTACAAGCCCTGTCGGTATTTCAGATGGAGCCAATATCCCTGATAACAGCTCTGGTTTTTCTTCTGCGAAAAATGCCAACGCAAATGCTCCAAATGTCCAATCTACGTGTCCGTACTGGCTTAATCTAATTTTACCACCTTGTTCTACATGCTTTAAAGCAGCTGAAGGGCTTATGACAACAAGCCTTGGCGGAAACAGCTCAATCCTGTGCAAGTTGGAATTGACCAACGCTTCGAGCATTTCGCGAGATGGCACTGCACTATAAGCAACACTGAACAAAACCAAAGTATCATGAGATAAATTGGCCCAATCTTCCCCTACATTTTTTGCTATTTTATCCCAATTGATTTTGGCTATAGTTGACCGAAACTTAGCGGGTACAGCCTTTGCCATAAATGAAAGTAAAAAAGAAGTCGCTTGGAATTGACGAATACGACTTTCAGAAAGTTGATCGGCTAATACACTTGCATTTATTGCCCTAACCATTTTAGCCGCTAACATTCGTTGCCGCTTTTGGGGCTTTAATTCCCCAACATATATTCCTAAAGGATCAAGCACTCGAAGCACATGCCACGCAATCTCGTTAAGACCACGAAAGGCGTTGATAGGGTCTTTGTTCAAAAAATGCTGGGCGGTCGGTAAAAACTGTTCTACCATATCCAATGTGAGATTTTCATCAATCCACATAACAGACTGACAAATCTCAGCAAATGCACCTACTCTCCCATCAAGTGGCCAATTTACTGCCAATTCAACCAATTTGTTAGGGTTTAAATTAGTTTTGAAAATTTCAAACCAAGGATCTTGTGCGGCAACACCAATTGCGGCAAGCAGTTTTCCTAGATGAAAAGCAGTTTTAGGGTTCGCATTTGAAATACTCTCAGCAACAGCACATGAATTGGCTGATGTGACTAAAGTACATGCCAACTCTTTATTCACGTTGGAAACACTGCTAATTAAATGAGACAACCCATAACCAACAGGCTCCAGTGGTGCTGAAATCCAACTTCCTATAATGCTTTCTCTACCAACAAAAATCACTTCTGGCCATCCCTTAATATACTTATCCAGTTCACCTAAAATCAAACACGCATAAGTCCGCTCGTCAGCACTTTTTGCTGCCCAACATCTATCAATAACAGAAATAAGTGCGGATTCTGGAATGAGATAAGTCCAACGAGAGAAATCACCGGAAAATTTGAGTTCGTGTAAAAGTAGTCGTAGTCCCGCAATGGGCATACTTTCATCCATCATAATGGATTGCAAAGCAAATCCGACTTCCCCCTTTCCTTCCGTAGACTGTCCCTCTATAATTTTTTTAAGCACTACCACAGCATATCTTTGATGCGGACATCTAAGATCTGTCGAACTTAAGAGCAATCGCTCTTTAACAAGCCATTTAATTCCCTTTGCCACATCTCTCTCATTCAAACAGGCTGGCTCTATTAACTTGGCCAATTCATCTAATGTAGGGTTCTTGTCTCTGGAAGCAATTTGGTGAATAGCGACTACCGCCAATAAAATATCAGCGTTCGCTGCTTTTGCAGCACTCGCCATGACTGCCGCTCTTCGCCAACCGCCACCAAGAATAAAGCAAAATTGCCAAGGAAACTTTGCGTCTTCTTGCGCATCAGCAATTCTATCCTCGATGGATGTAGAGTGAGGTGTGAAACCAACCTGATCATCTATACGATTGACAACTTCCAAAGTTCGCTTTGGTGTTGACTTGAGTGCTGCTGCAATTGTTCGCACTGCACGAGTCGCGTCAATTATTATAGAATGCCGAAACGAAGAATCGCACTCAACAGCATTGTGTGTAGAAAGCAACAACCGATTGGAGGTAGCCTGTTCTTCTGCAATTCTCAATACAGAGGAAGAAGTAAGATGAGCATCATCAATCAAAAATAGAATCGGATCATCCGTATCAGCAATATGTAAATTGATGTTATTTACCTGTGGATTTACGATCCTTACAACCTGCCAGCCCAAATCAGCAAAATGCTTAGCGGCTTGATAAGCGCACATTGTTTTGCCAACCCCTGGTTCACCAACAATTCGCGCAGTAAAAGCGTGTTTTAGCTCAGCAATAGCCGTATCTGCCTCTATCAATTTTGGACACGCAACAACATCGGCAGGCCCTAAGGATCGTCCCATCAATGCAGGTCCCAGATCTCGTGCTTGCCCAAATATCACAGGAGTCCAAACTGTCGAGCCAACAAATACAAATTCTCGGTTTACTGCTTTTTCATAAGGTCGTGGAGTTGGTTTTACTTTGGTCTGCACTTTGTTATTGTTTTCACCAACCAAAAGTGCTTTAAAATGTTTAATTGAAAGCGCATTTAACTCTTTTGAATTACCTTGTTCTACCAATTCCGTATTTATAATCCCGGCAATAGCACCATCAATCAAAAGTGGTGCTCCAGAATACCCTTGATAAGACGATAATTTTTGATCATGTTCCAACTGAATATCAATTTTGTCGTTTCTTACAAAAGAAAATTGCTGATTTACAACATTGTTATCTTTTTCAAGAATATTATCACCACTACAGTTTTTTGATGCCGGAAACCCACGGGAACACCACTTGGTCCCTTTTGGTATAGATTCAAAGTCAACAAGCTCTATTGCACTTTCGCAAATTATTGGTAACTCTAACTCCAACAATGCTACATCAAGTTTTTTGTATTGAGTATTCACTTTATTACTAAGCTTAGCCTTACATTTTTCATTGGTACCGTCAAAAATGATGATGTCATATTGCTCATGCTCTGCAATTACATGAAATACCGTTATCGCCCGGTTTTTTGAAATCAAAAATGCAGTACCTGTTTGGCTACCACAACTCACTTTAAATACAATGTTATCTAAATTCGTCATATTGGCTCAAAGTTATCGTATAAGTAGGCTATTCGGTTATGGCTTGGGTGAGTGCCTTAAAAAATTCGTCTGCATTCATTTTGATACATTGTAAATTAAACCCCTTTAGCCTTGAAGGCGTAGAAACCATCAAATCAGGAGCAATAAAATATCCAGACATATCGTGACCAACTTCATTAAACAGTCTCAAGATACTAGGGTCACGCAGTGAAGAACCTACAATAACGATTTTTTTGTCTTTTAGTATATCAATCGTCGACTGCCAAACTTGCGGCCTATTTTTGTCGAACATCGCGATGTCGTTTTCAGAAATAATAAGTGATTCAGGCTCTTCAAAAGTACCATGGAGCTTTACTAACGCCTGTTTGGGTATCTCCTCGTCCCTTTCATTTACAATAATAGTGGAATCTACTTTCTCAGCTGCCAAAGCCATTTCAAACAAGTTGTCATAGTTTGTTGTAAATATTAAAGGAAATAGGCGAGCAGCAGACAAATGCGCTAAAGTCGGCGCAATCCCCTGTGGCGGATCCATCAGATCACGCAAAATTTCAACAAACTGGACTCGCCCGCTTAACGCCTCATAATCTGCCGCCAATCCCGCTAATACGCTACCTGCTTTGCTAATACTATATTCCGGATCAATTCTATTAATAGCCCCCCAAATTCGTTCAGCAAAAGCAGTTGCAGATGGCAATCCAGCAGCGAGAGAAATACCAGAACCAGCAAAAAGTACTGCCTCATTATTACTTATCGCTTCGACAAGCTCGTTTGGCAATTTGACACTAGTTCGTTGAACATGCTCTATTCTGTCAATTCTTGCGGCAGTTTGCGTAACAATCACAGCACGAGATGAAATCCGGTTTCTTTGATAATTATTTGAAAGCAAATCAATTACTGCTTTGCTTACTTTATCTGCCAAATCTGATGCCAATTTAAATTTAGCAATAAAATGACCACTGGCCCAGTCACTAACTTCCTTGCAAAAGCTATCTCGTCGCTTCGCATCTTGAGAAGTACTATCGGATCCATAATCCAACTCTTTCAAAAATGGCAAAATAGGAATATCTACTCGTTTGGCCTCTTGATATTCAATATGAGTAACAGACAAGCTTTTGAAAGCCATAGGGCCTTTATCTGGTATCCACCCATACCTTTCGCCAATTAAGAGCAAAAATACATCGCATGATTCAATTTCATTTTGAATTCTCTCCCATGAGGATTCTCCGTTAGGCCCCCAAGATTCCGCATTTACAACTTCAAAGTTAAAACTGGCTAAGCAACGAAAAACCGCATCTCTTTCATTTGCCAGATCCACCATTGTACTACTAACGAATATTCTTAATTTTCTGCTCATTTCATTTTCTACCAAAGATATTTTTAAATTTAAACATCAATCATTATTGATTGTTTTGGACAATATCAAATACCGGTTCACCAGGCCGCTGTACAAAGGGTCTTAACTTGCCCTTAACAACA
The DNA here is from genome assembly GCA_965277695.1 of Alteromonadaceae bacterium. GTDB lineage: Bacteria > Pseudomonadota > Gammaproteobacteria > Enterobacterales > Alteromonadaceae > JABSOG01. The sequence continues at coordinate 58,195 of CBDIDQ010000067.1, read as the reverse complement.
TCACCATCAAGTGAATAAACCCCTGACATCTCTAGCCATTCGTTTGGTCCATCATGACGAATTGACCTACCATGAACCTCCTTCCTTCCCAAACACGTCCAAACGACCTTAAGCTTATTGTCCGTTAAGTATTGTTGAAACTGCGACTTTTGGACAATTAATGTTGACACATCTCTATTCGTAACAGAGGGATCACAGCACACAATCTGGCCATTAGCATCGTGCCATTCACCCGGTAAGTTGGAATAATTTAGCTTCATACCATCGAACATGATTGGTCGGGGTGCCAAAAAAGAGATACTATCGCCAGAATCTTCTGGGGCTTCCCATGAATGCCATTCAGTTGTTGGCAAAACACTGGCCACCACATCTTCACAATATTGGTTGCGCCGCTCACGTAAAATTTCCTGCCACTCTTGACCACCGTAATACGGCTTATCAAGATCTTTATAGGCAGGTGACCAATAATATTCACGGCAAAATACCCTACCACTTCCACGACTTTCTGGTAACCAACGACCCATAAAGTGCTGGTTTTGCAGCCAGTTTACAAGCTCATCAAATTCACTCTCGACAACAAAATAACTCCTAATTTGGTACCATAGTGTTTTTCGAGGAAAATTTTGTTTATCAATACCAAGAGGTATAGGTTGTTGCCAACTATTGTGATGCTCCAAGGTAAAAAAGCCATTGCTATCAATAAGCTGAACCGGATTTGGTAAATTTTTATCGCTAACCAACCATTCTGCCTCTGATTCTTGCCAGTTAGAATAAAATGGAACTGACGGTATGGTTACACCTTCTCTTTTTTTTATATTTTCACTGAGCATTGTAGGATCGATATTTCTGATATGGGAGTGCCAAGGACCTTGGTAGTAAATGTACCCCTGTTCATCACCCCAGCCAATAGTCTCATCACACATTTTGTGATTATCTGCAAGTCGAGCCAATATTTCATACAATGCAATCCATTGATACTTTTTGCCTATTCTCTCAATTTTGTTACTATGGCGATCATCGCTACTTGCATGATGATCAAACAAACCATGTTTTTCTACATTATACCCATATTTTTCAAATATTAGCTTACATGCATAGTTGCTCAAATCATTTGGCTTAAATTGCGCCCAATCACTCACTGCACATTGAAATGTATATCGTCCAAAATCACCATATCCACCAATTCCTCGTCCATACTCCGTCACCATTGAACTTAATATTTCATTTTGACTCCAATAATAATCCTTAAAACCATCAGCGTCATAATCAAATTTAAAAGAATCAATTTCTTCATTACTTGGAAATGATGCAGGGAATACACTGACATATGGAGGTCGAATGACTTCGGGAGATTCAAGCGTTATGAGTTCCTTATAAAGAGCATACTCGACAATATTCCTCGCAAAATCTCTCACCAAGACATTGGGGTAGACTTCTTCTTTTAAAAAAATAGCCGCAATCAGGTAATTAGCCAAATCGCCCAATCCATTAAGTTGATGTGAACGAAGCACCGCGCCGTATATGCCAGCAAGTAGACGCTCATAAACATATGGATCGTTAACAGTTTCAAAATCCGACAATAGCTCAACCGTAACCACAAGGTTATCTTCCAATACAACCACCAATGCTTTGGTTGCTGAGTCCCTCAACCCGATGTTTGTAGACGTAAATATCCAGGCAAATGCTTTACTCAATAAGACGCGTGATTGATCTGATAAATGTAACTTATTATCACTTTTTTGTGCCCAATCAATTAGCTTGTTAATCGTGCTTCCTTCATTAGCAGCATCATGTAGATAAGACATCCATTCAGTATCCCTATCAGCCATAGTGAATTGCTGAAGATAACCATGTAGCATATCCGCATTATAATAATGAGCCGGGTCAGCCGCTACACAATAGAGTACGTCGAAAAATGAGCTGTATGTGTTCTTATATTGTAAGACGAAGTTATTTACATAGCTCTTTGTTTTCCCCTCTATGGTCCCCAGCTTTCTCCAAAGTAAACTGGCAATAAACGACTCAATAATACTCTCATAGTCTTTTTGTTTTTCATCAAGCAACTCATACAATTCTTTACCAACTCTTTCTGGTAACTGTATTGATAGTGATTCGATTATCCCCTGGTTATCATAACGGTCGACAATATAAGATTCCATTGCACCGTTAATTTGAAAGGCAGCAGCAGGGTTACCCAAATCAAGATGTTCATCCAACAGGAATGCTGTTGTCAAATGGTCTTCAAACCTTTCATAGGCCAAATATATACCTTCTTCGTTTTTGTCATTCCCTTGCCAAAATAGATTCTTTGATAGCACACCTTCTTCAATCAGCGCGTCCAAAAATCGTCGCTTATTACTATATCTCGTTAATATTTGGTCAGCGATATCAAATGCATCGTCATAAGGAATAAAGGGTAAATTATTGTTGAGTTTGAATTTAATTAAACCATCAATGACTTTACGGACTAACTTCCTGTGCTCAGGATAATCAAAATGTACTGGTTTTGATAATTTACTATCAACGCTCTCAATAAAGAAGTCGATGATACTGCTAATACCACCATAGCCCTTCGGGATCTGATGCAGGCGCTTACGATTCAAACCTTCACAAAACAATTTCAGGAACAATGGATTACTAAACTCCGGATTAAATAAGGGCACGCTGGGTAAATCTATCCGATACCATCGGAAAAACAAACTTGTCGCTTCATGCTCTTTGCCGCGAAAACCTGCATGGCGAATTTTTGTGATATTTTGGCTTTTAAGAAAATCATCTGGCGTCAATAATCTCTCGTAAGATGTCCGCACACTAAGCACCAAGCCAACCCATGGATATTTTTTAAAGTCGCTTATAAAACCATTGATATACTCTGGCCAGAAATACTTGCCATGTCCTTCATTAATCGCATCAATAATAAATAGCACCCTTTCCCCTTGCGCCATTCCGATATCATTTAGCGCATCAAGCAATTCCTCTTCATTACATTCGATTCTCAATAAATTTCGTAAAATTTGCTCCCAAGGTGACGAATTTGACGTAAAGAGCTGACCCAGCAGAAAAATACAAGGTTGTTTGGCATTCACTCTGTTCATAGCAATATCAGCCAATAAATGTGATTTACCAATACCAGCTTCACCAGCCAAAAGCATATGAGGATTATTTGCAAGCTTTAGCAAATGGCTTTTTAGAAAACCATGAAACTCATAAAACTCTTCTCGCGCTTCATTTAAAGCTCTTTCATCTGCATAACTTGAGTCTGTCTGCTCATTAAGCCCAGTATCTTGAATAGTCGATAGTACGTCAGCGATTTCCCCTATTTTTTCCAACAATAACGGTGTGTCCACAAAAATAATTCCAACTTCTTGAATCTGGTGATATTGATTTTCAACTGTCAGAATACTTTTACTTAATTGTGAAATTTCATCGTGCTGCGACGATTGCGAAAGCTGACCTAAAGCATTATTTATTTTTGCCAGAAATTTATGGAAATGTGCTTCGACCCGGGTTCTGAATGAATCATTACGGACAATAAAATCGAAATTTTTAGCAACATCGAGTTTAAAGTTAAGTTCGGCGGTATAACGTACCCCCAAATTATCTACACTATTGCTGACTTGACGCTTAAACCATGAGTCAGTCAATACCTTCAACCACTTGTTTTGAGTGGGACTTTCTTTAGTTAGAACTCGGAGATTTTCACTAACCAAAAGCGCTTTAAAATACTTGACTGAAAGTGCATTTAACTCTTTAGAATTGCCTCGTTCTGTCAACTCAGTATTGATGATCCCGGCTACAAAACCATCAATTAAAAGTGGTGCGCCAGAATAGCTGTAATGTCCCACGCTATTTTAACTGAATCGTCCCGCGCTAATCACAGTGGGATTATTCGTCAAAAAAAAGCCCTCGATTGGTGACACTACCAAACGAGGGCGAGATCAACTATTTCAATGTTTAAAAAGGGATCGGATCATCCGGATCGTCTTCTGACACCCTGTTCTGTTCAATTTGCGCGTCTATTTTTTCCATTTCCAGTGCTTCACGGCCTTTCACGTAGGTGTGAGTGCGGATTTCATCCGCATAATAATCCGCTATTTGGTGTGCCAGTTCATTCATCCATTGTGACAACGCGTAAGCCGCCCTAGGTGATAAATCTGGCATCACCAACCTGATGGGGGTTTTCATTTTCATCTCAATATCTCCACGGCTTCTTCAATCAGTTCGTCGGGTAAATGGTTTAACCCTTTGGACGCCGCCAGCCGCAAGGCCGCTTTCAGAATTTGACACGCCTGTCGCGGTCTGCCGCCGCAAGCCTGCCGCAGCATTTCAAACCCAGAGTCTGACAACAAGGTTTGCTGACAACCCACCGCCTTGAAGCCGTGTTCAATTAATGCGCGAAAACGGGCTGACTCAACCATTGGTTTCAGCTCAACCCGCACATGAAATCGGCTCGACAACGCCGCATGACTGGTACGATTTATCGTCTGCAACATCTGTGGTGACCCCAGCAACCACACGGTCATCAGTTCGCGTGAGTCAAAGGCAAAATTCAAAAACGCCGAGAAGTCCTGATAAAAATCCCCGGGTAGGTTTTGCGCTTCATCAATGATCCAAACGATCTGTACTTGCTTGGTATCGGCCAGTTCCAGCACCCGCGTTTTAATGTCACGCCATAATTGGGTGCATCGCCACGCGGGGGCCAGACTTAAGTTCAGCGCTAGCGTCGTGTACAAATCACGCCGACTGCAATGGGTGTCCTCCGTGTAAATAACCTGATAACGATGCGGATTCAGGGTGGCCGTCAATTGCCGTAATGCCGCTGTTTTGCCCACGCCGGGTTCCGCTGTCAGTAGACCAATCCCCGGCGATTCCAGCAGCCAGTTAAAGCGCTCTTTAAGTATCGCTAGCTGACCATCATCAAACAGCGTTGTGGTGCCTTTATCCAACGGACAACCCGTGAGTCCAAAGTGTTGCAGATACATGTCACTTCTCCTGTTTTTTCGACGGCATTGGCAAGGCCAATTTGGCGGTTTGTTGTTGCAGCGCCATCTCCACCACATTCACGGCTTTAGGCGATGACGCAGGGGTTTCGTCAGCGGGTTGAGGTCGTTGCCGCCTGCGGGTGTTATTCGCCTGACGGTCCAATGGGGTGACGGCCCCCAGCGTTTCACCTTCTGCGGACTCAACCGTTAACGGCTGCTTCGTGTGCGGGTCGATCACCAATTAAATGCGTTGCCCCATCAGTTCACACGGCACTTCATAGAATTGCCCCTCATAAGAGACGGTGCCATCCCGACGAACGGTGCGGGTAAGCCGATGATGAAATAGTTCATCAAACTGATTGGCATAACGGCCCAACGGCTGGATATGGTGCAGATCCTGTTGATAGCGCTGCAACGGCGTTAATCCATCCAGACTTTTGTGTGGTCTTTGGTGATAAACTTGCTCAAGCCAAGCCCAGAGCCGTTCATTTAACTGCGCCAGCGTATCAATGCTCGCGGGGTCAAGCTCAGTTAAAAAACTGTTGGCGGAATACCCGGTGCCATCTTTCCAATTTTCCTTTGGATTCCGGGTCATATGGCCGACAATAAATCAACCGAATACCGAGGCGAATACAGATCCCTTGCAAGCTTTTAGATCGATAAGCAGCGCCATTGTCCACCACCAATTTAACCGGTAATCCGCGCTTCAATATGGCCTGCTTGAGTACGCCTTCGATATCCAGTGCCGTTTCGCCGAAACAAAAAGCACTGTGGGTTAAAAGGCGGGAAGCATCATCCATGATGGAAACCAAATAGACTTTGTGCATCGCCCCATCAAGCATCAACTTGGGACCATGCATGACATCGCCACACCACAGGTCACCCGCATACAGGGCATTGAAGCTTCTGCGTTCAACGACTTCTGTCGACTCACCGGGACGAGACAGGCCGTGTTGCTGCAACAGGCGATGAATGGTCGAGCGTTTCAGTTCGCCCTGAGTCACCAATCCGCTGTTTTCTTGTATCATGATAATGGTGTCAAGGGAGCGTTTAGGGTTGTCTTTTTTACAATCGATAATCGCTTGCTGTATGGCCCCGGACAACTTCGACAGCCCCCGGTCTTTGCGGGTCTTCGGTATCAGGGCATCAATGCCCGATTGCCGATATAAACGATACCAATGGGCAATGGTCTGCTCACTCAGGTAAACCCGTTTTGAGTCGGGAATATCATAACGTTTTGTGGCCAGTTGACGGATCGTTTGTGTCAGCTCACCGTGTTCTAGGCGTTCCCGGCTGGCCAACGGACCCAGCACAGAAAGCCGAAACAGGGCGACAGGATGAATAGTTTGCATAGTAACCTCCGAATAGATAACGAATCATCGCCTCCAGTATTCGGGTACTAGCGTCAAAAGTCATTAGTAGACTGTGTGGGGATAATAATACGTTTATTTAGGTCGGTTTCATCGTTCATTACCTGAGTGAGATTATGGGATAGGATAGCCAGCGTGGTTGATACGGCACATGGCTGTGGAAAACAGCATTCGCTTGAGGCAAGCTCGCCAAAATGCTTGAAAATCCTGATAACGGCCCAGTTCAGGGTATTGGCCGCAAAGGTGAAAGTAATGGTGGAGAAATGCGTACTGCAATCCTTGCCACCATCGGTAGAGTGTTGATATTTCAGGGGTTTGTGGGTATTGAGGCTGTGACAGGGCTATCCGATTGCAGACATCCATGAGACTCAATCCACAAACTAACAGGGTAAACGCAATCTGTTGCATAGCCCAGTGATACCAGCGCAGCGGTGAAATATATTCGGGTAATACGGAACAGGTGCGCCCACACCCTTCATTTGGGCAGTAAAAACGTGGCACAGGGGCAGAACACCCGACGCCCTGTTCGCACTTGGCATTGCGGTAATACACGCCGTGTCGCCACAGACCACTTTTACCACAATGGGGGCACCGCTCAGGTCGATAGCGCTCAGGATCGTTAAGAAAAGTCGAAAGATGTTGATCAAGATTATGGATGTCTGACAAAATGAGTTTCATGGCTGATCCTTGATGGCTTTTTTGTTTAGTGTCGTAACTTACAAAATAGCGGATGGATCAGCCTTCTTCACTTTTGGCGAGGATATTTCTCACTATTTTGGTGGATTGTGACAACAAAGACCCAATTTAACGTGGGATATTGGGTGGGGATCAGTTCGTTATATTAAGAGACGTTACAATAGCCTTCGTAGGACATTAACTTTTGATCATGCTCCAACCCAATATCAATCTTGCCGTCTTTCAATGAAGAAAATTGTTGGTTAACAATATTAGTCTCTTTTTCAAGTAAATTGTCACCATCAAGATTTTTCGATGCTGGAAAACCTCTTGAGCACCAACAAGTGCCATTGCCAATAGACTTGAAATCAACAAAGTTTATCGTTTTTTCATATTTTAATGGTTGCTCTAGCTCCAAAAGTGCTACATCGAGTCTTTTTAATTGAGTATCAATTTTATCGCTAAGCCTGGCCTTACATATTTCATTTCTACCATCCGAAATAATAATGTCACTTTGCTCATGATCAATAATCACATGGAATGCCGTCAAAGCTCGTTTTGCTGAAATTAAAAAAGCCGTGCCCGCTTTTTCACCACATTTTACTTTAAAGACGATTTTATCCAGATCAGTCATATTCTCTACGCAATTGTTATGTTGTTACATTGTTGAAGTTCATATTTGTATTTCTCTTTTAACGCTGGAACCGCAAAACAATCTAATTTTTCGTGACTATAATTTGTCAAAATCAGCTTGCGGTGACCTGCCATCGCAATTTTAGAGATTGCCTCAAGGTTTGGATGTGAATGTTTTAAACCATTAGTGGAAATCAAATACCTTTGTGATTGAATCAAATCAAGCAGGCGTTTGGAAATATTGTTATTGCTGCCATGATGGGATATTTTTACGACGTCGAAATGAAGCAGGTAACCAGTAGCTTGTAGCAGCGTCAATTCATCAAAGATAATATCCTCATGAGAGTCACCAAGAAACAATAACTTTTTACCTGCATACTCCAGGATAAAAGAAATAGAGGAACCGTTGGTCTTCGACTTGTCCTCACCTTCAACCGCTGCTAACCCGACAATATCGAAGTGCTCTTTTGAACTTGAAATGTTAGAAGTTGTAGCCACGTCATCCCTTATATATTGCATATATAGTTCAAATGCATCATCAAAAATCTCATCGTCATTGATACTAAAATCATAGGACATAGAATTTAGCTTATTTAGCCAATGCTTTGATAACCTGCTAAGTTTTTCTTTATTCGGTGAAAGTAATTTTATGTTTATATCCGGAATAAAACATTCGAAGGAATTATCAATACAAACTGCATTGTCTCCAAATGATGTATTCCAATTAACACCATTAGCATAAAGTAAACGCGCCAATGTTGTGCCTTGCACCACTGAAATATCACTAATACCATCGGATTTTCGGGATTGATTTTGCAGTTTAAGCTGTTCTAATGATAATTGTTCGTCATTTGTCATTCGGCTTTTTTCTTTTTCGAATTGTAAATGGCGGTATGAGTTATGCCAGACTTCACTCACTTCAATTATCTTTTGTTCCGGTCCATTTTCTTCAAAAAAGCGGATAGCACCCTGTATATGATCCTCATCAACATGAGTAATAACCAATAAATCAATCTTCTTACCATTATTTTTTAATGCAAGAAGGTCAGCCCTTATGCAATTTGTGTACGTTTTTGACAATCCCATATCAATCATAATATTGACTTCATGAAATTCACCAAAGCTAACAAGAAACGCATCACCTTCCTCTGCTGGATACATTTTAATATTGATCAAGATATTTCCAGCCTTATTATTTATTTTCAACAGCAAAACTGTGTACTGAAATTTATAACCACAAGGATAACATGGACCGATGAAAACTGGGCCATTTTCTTTATATATGACTCAGATAAAAGTTTGACCTATGGTAACGTTTATGTTACTAATTAATCCCATGAAAGTTCAGGAATACATCACAAGTGATGGTACAAACCCTTATCAAAAATGGTTTGATACATTAGATGCGACCGCAGCTGCAAAGATCACCGTTGCCAAAGCCCGCATGGTTCTTGGCAATGTATCTAATATCAAATGGTTCAGTGGTATTGGAGAATACAGAATTGATTGGGGACCAGGTTATAGAATTTATCTGGCCCAAGACGGTGATCATCTAATTGTTTTATTTGGTGGTGGTACCAAGAAAAAGCAGCAAAGTGATATCAATAAAGCCAAAGAATTGTACCAAGAGTATAAGCAGCGCAAGAAAAAAACATCCGCAAAAAGGTAATGATAATGACAGCATTGACCAGAGATTTTAAAGAAACCATTAACAATCGCCTTAATCGAGACCCTGCATTTGCGATTGCCTTACTTGATGAGGCTATTTCTCTTTTTCTTAACGGAGAGCCTGATACCGCAAGGTTAGTATTACGAGATATTGTTAATGCAACCGTAGGATTTGAGGCACTCGCTCAGCAGACCGAAAGGCCCAGCAAAAGTCTACATCGAATGTTGTCTGCCAATGGCAACCCAACCATGAACAACTTAACAAACATTATCGGTATATTGAAAAAAACCCTTAAGGTCAACATCGAAGTCAGTCTGGTCCCGAGTCATTAACGAAGATCATGCCAAGAATATTGATATCCAGTCCGCTCAAAATTCAGCACCCTTGGTTATAATCGCTTCATTCATTTCTTCAATTGAAACAGTTTTTGGCGCTTTCACAATACCTTTAAGCGACCTCGGACAAAACTCAATAAAATAAACCACCTCAACCAAACACGACACCGACAATTTACGCCGGGCAAAACGGCTATCACTCAACGGCTGAGCAATCACCTTCTCAATACGACAACCAGCAAACAACGCATTCACCTCTTGCTCAGTAACCCTGAACGGCGGACCTTCAATTTCGCCCTCAGGATATTCAAGGCTTAGCAACATGAGTTTGGTTTTGGCGGGGAAAATAGCCCGCAGGTGAGCGACATACTGCGTTCGAAGCGATTCAGGTAAAGCCACCAATGCCGCCCGATCATAGATTAACCGACAGCTCTCAACATCCTGCGCTGTCAGGGCAAAGAAATCGCCCTGATACAAATCTATCCGGTCGCTGTGATAATGGACGTAACGAGGCTCGTCAGAGACCTCCACCTCAATGTTGTTTTCAGCATAGAAGTCACGACAGGCGATTTCACTGAGTTCAGCACCTAGCACCTTGTTGTGACCCGCGATAAAAAGCATATCGTTTGACTTGCCACTCAAGGGCACGAAAACAGCTGATGGTTCGCCCTTTGTCAATGGAGCCCATTGCTGCCATAATTCGACCAGCAAGGGATTAAAATCATCCTGATGAAAACCAATATGGTCTTTTTCCCAGCATTGCTGCCAAAATGGTGCTTCCATAATCAACGATTTCCCCGGCTGATAATTTATTGAATATTAGTGGCATTAGCCTCAGAGCGCTGCCACCATTTTGACAGTAATCGATCGGCCGCAATCGACATCGACAAACCCAACTTCTCCGCCATGCCTTTTTTAACCGAACACTTCACACCAAACACTTTATGGGTTTTGGCTTTATCAATCATGTAATCGTCGCTGGTTTGAATATGATCAACCAACCCCTTTTTATGGGCATCAGTACCAAACCAGTGCTCGCCAGTGGCCACAGATTCAATATCCAGTGACGGACGATGACCATAAACAAAAGATTTGAACAAAACATGGGTCTCTTCCAACTCTTCTTTAAACTTAGCACGACCTTTGTCAGTGTTTTCAGCAAACATAGTGACTGTTCGTTTGTAATCACCAGCGGTGAATTGCTCGTAATCGATATCATGTTTTTTCAACAGCTTGCTGAAATTAGGCAATTGCGCCAATACCCCAATGGAGCCAACAATAGCAAAAGGTGCCGCAATGATTTTATCTGCCACACACGCCATCATATAACCACCACTAGCCGCAACTTTATCGACAGCTACTGTTAGCGGAATATTCGCGTCTTTAATCCGTGACACTTGCGAGGCAGCCAAACCATAGCCATGAACCACACCGCCGCCGCTATCAATTTTTAGCAGCACTTCATCTTCTTTGCTGGCAATGGTTAAAATCGCAGTGACTTCTTCGCGCAGTGATGTCACTTCACGGGCATCCATACTGCCGATGAAGTTCACCACAAACAGCCGAGGCTTGTCTTCGGCAGGTGCTTTATCGGCCGCCTTTTGCGCCTTCTTCTGCGCTTTTTGTTTAGTCTTTAACGCTTCTTTGGATAACACCTTCTCTTCAAACTGATGCTTAACATCCTCAAGGTACTCAGAGATATCTTCAACTTCAATTTCACCATGCTGTGATTTAGGCTTGGATGTCACCGCTGTAGCACCGATAATAACCGCAACAATTGACAATACAATCGTCACTGCCTGTGCCAGAAAAAGGCCGTAATTATATAAAAACTCCAAAGTGGTTCACTCCTGTTAGTGTTGCTTGTTATGCTTTTGGCCGCACATTCTATCTTAATCGTCAGCCACAAAAAAGCCCGACAGAAATCAGGCTTTTGATGCTTCAATACCTATGGTTAATTAACAGCAACAATGAAAGCATCGTTAATAATCAAAATCACCAACCATCAGCAGAAAAAAGCCCGACAGTGCCGGGCTTTGATTATTACAACTCAATGTCGACGGTTAGTTAGCACCCGCGATAAGCGCATCATCAGTAACCAAGATAGCCCGACCATCAGCAGCAAAATAACTCACTGCCTGAGATTGCATTTCTTGGGTAACCCGAGCGTTAATTCCAGCGTCTGTTGCCCGCCGAATTAGTGCCTGGGTTAATCACTGATGAGTGATGCCCTTTGGTATAACGGATAACCCCGGAGAAAGTCGCTGGCACACCATTTTCGTCCACTTCACCCAACTTGCTAGCACTGATAGCACTCAAACCCAATGCCCGGATCAGCGGCTCGGTGCCACCAATTGGACTATTAACGGTTTGATTCGGTAATACTTGGTCTGACAAGTTTTCCATGCCATCACCAATAATTTCAGTCAGCAATATTGGCGTACCATTAGCCGCTAAACCAGCCGCATAGTTGCTTGGGTCGCCTGCTTCCAATGTCGTTTGAGCCGCAAAGACAAATGAACCAATCAACGCTCGGAACTCAGCCAGTTTAGCCGTTTCACCTGCTTGCTCTAAACCCGCCAAGAACACTTGGGTTTCACAGCTCACATAAGCATCTTGATTGGTCACAAACGACAAACATTGATCAGCTGGAGCCGCCAAGAACGCATTGAACTCATCAGATAACGCAGTACCCGCGCCACTTAACACCCCGCCTTGCAACAAAGGACCAAACGCTGGTGATTCAACAATCATATTGGCCAAACCACCTGCTGGTGCGTTCAAATTCGCCGCATTGATGGCAAACAAAGCATCCAGACCCGGCGCACCTAAAGTCGCATCCAAAGTTTTAGCATTGGTAATTGACAAGAAATTAGTACCAGTGATTGCACCTAAAGACAAGCCTAGAGTATACACTTTACTAGCATCAATATCAGCGCCTTGAGTAAAGTTAAGCCCTAATCGGAAAGCCATCATATCAGCAGCTGCCTGACGCAAATTATCGCGCAATACAGTCAACTGGGCCAGATTCATGAAATGCGTCGGTGAACCACTAAACGCATTAATTTCATCAACACCGTCGCCATTGAGGTCAAAACCTCGGCTGCTGTGCAATGGCAAATCAATCGCCGCAGTGGCAAAACCAGCCAAGGCTAAATTAGCCGTAGTAGACAACATATCTTCTTTTCTTGAAGGAATACCGTGGATCAACATCACCACAGGCCAACCGGCTGCTGGCATTTCAATCGGTTCCATGCCCAATACGTTAACGCGGATAAAGTTAACCGTATTAATTTCAGGTAAGGTCATTTGCACTTCAAGATTTTGCATTGAACGTGTCACTGGAATAGTATTGAACTTGGTTAAATGACGTTCTTTATCCAGCACAAAACCAGTTTCAGCATTGGTAAAGTCTCTTAAATTGCCGCCACTTAACGCCAAACACAAACCATCATTAGCACTGACAGGCGCAGTAGTTGCTGGATCATAGGGGTAAGCATCACCCGTCTGAGCCGCAAAACCAGCAACCATAGCACCACTGTCACACGCCGCTTTCCACGAAGTATTGGTTGGAGCCAAAGGGTTTTCAGCAGTTGGTGTTGCCAAATAATAAGGTAAGGTTACACTGCCTTCATACAACAAAGCAGCACCAAAAGCCGGTAAGCTTGGGCTGTCAGGTGACAAGCTACCCAGCTCAACCATTTTCTCTGCTACCGTTTTGCCAGAAAAAGCCACACCAACAACGGGTGTAGCTGCCGGATTCAAACTCAAACTCGCTGCCATCACGGTTTTAACCGTCATCAACACATCATTTACCGACTGAGTTGTCATCGCAGAAGTAAAGCTTAACGTTGCCGGATCAACACCGAAACCCGCTGACAATACACCTTCGTAACTATTAACTGCACCCTGCAAGGCCAACTGTGAAGCGGTACCCAGAGGATGAGTGGTAATGTTTTGGCGCACCAAATCATAAGTACTCGAAGGACCGATAGAGCGAGAGCTACCGTTGCCATCGGTATCTTTAAGCATATCAGTCAAAGCCACGATATAAGTGGTTTTGGCTTTAAGCGGTTTTAATGGCGCAACGGCCACGCTGTTACCACTGGCACTAGTGACAAAATCAACGCCGAAAGATAATTCAGCCACCGGCGCACAAGCGGCACCGCGTGGTACCTCTTCACAACCGGCATCGCCGCCCATTTTCACTTCAAAAATGCGCACCGCACCTGGCGTTTGCGCAGAAGTAGCATCAAGTGAATAACCGGGAGCAAAACCAAGGTCCAAAACGAATGGATTTTGTGTCGACCAGCCATCAAGGGCACCCATAACGACACTAGGGTCACCATAATCAGGGGTTTGGCCTGCGGCTCTGGCAGCGACTTCGGCTGGCATTTCCAGCGTACCATCAGTAGAGCCTGAGAAGAGTAAATCATTTGGTATTGATAGGTTACCGCCGGTTGGATCAAATACCACTCTGGAAATTGGTATGACGGTTGTTTGATTCTGTTCAACTTCGTTGTCCAAATCTTGTAAGGTCGTATCATCCCCACAACCACTCAGACCCATAGCCACGGCTATTGGCAAGCTGAGAATTAGCTTTTTCATTGTTTTTCCCCAAATCCTGATATTTTTTATTCTTATGCGATACTGCCAAAATGAATATGGCGATATGCATGAAGTTAGTAATTGTTTAATCGGCAACAGTTTTAGTTGGTAGTAATTAGGGTGCCTTCTATAGAGTCAACACCTTAGACCAGTTAAAATTAACGTAAAGCGACAGAATAAGCCACCAATTTTTACGCTTAAGTTCGCGATGGCAGCATCATTAATTCACCCTGACACTTCAATAACGTCAGAATAACGTCAGTAATTAGTGATTTTTAATCATTACAAGGGTAGTATTCCTGCCAAATTTGAGCAAACATTTTCAGTCAATAATGAACTACACAGCCCCAACCGATTTATTAATCAACAAAACCCTGCTTGTTACAGGTGCTGGCGATGGCATTGGCCGTCAAGCCGCCCTCACCTATGCCGAACATGGTGCCACTGTGATCTTACTCGGCAAAACCGTAAAAAAACTCGAAGCAGTCTATGACGAAATCGTCAACGCGGGTTATCCAGAACCCGCCATCGTGCCACTAGACCTCAAAGGCGCAACAAAAAAACACTACACCGACATGGCCAACACCATCAAAGATCAATTCGGTTGCCTCGACGGCGTATTACACAATGCCGCCGCCCTTGGTGTACTTAGCCCACTAGAGCATATTTCAGAAAACAGCTGGAATGAAGTCATCCATACTAACGTCACCGCCCAATTCTTAATGACCCAAGCGTTAATCGAAGTGTTAAAAGCCGCCGAAAATGCCTCAGTGATCTTCACCTCATCCGGCGTTGCCACTGGCGGTCACGCCTTCTGGGGACCTTATGCGGTATCAAAACACGCCTCTCAAGGTCTAATGATGACAATCGCTGACGAATACGAAAAAAGCAGCATCCGCTTCAACAGCATCAATCCCGGAGCCACCAAAACCCCGATGCGTTCAAAAGCTTACCCCGGCGAAGACGTCAACACATTAGCCACTCCACTGGATTTAATGCCAACCTATTTGTATTTAATGGGTAAAGATAGCGTGGCATTGAGTGGCCAGACGTTGAATGCGCAAGGGTGAGTATAATTAATAGCGTAACTATTCAGTGTGACTACCGTCATGCGGGCAGGTGAGCTGTTCAGGTATCTGGAGCGCTTTGTTCTTTACAAGCAAAAGCATTCACCACGGAGACACGGAGGCACGGAGAAGGTCAAAAGCAATAATGGTTTTAAGGGCTTGTTCTTTTTTTGACTTTGCTTTTCTCCGTATCTCCGTGTCTCCGTGGTCAAATTTTTTTATTTTTTTAAGAACGAAGGGCTCCAGTGACTTGAAAAGCCTATCAACCCCTTAAGACATCAACAAACTGAATAGTTACTTAACAATCAAAAAAGGGATAGATACATGGCCGACAACAACTACAGCACCAATGACCAGCCAACCATGGACAGCCAGTTGGGTATTGGTGGGTTTGTCCGCCGTGTTGCCGATGAAGTGCGCAACTCACCTTCTCCTAAAAGCCTGTCAATTACAGGTTATTGGGGGTCGGGTAAAACCTCGGCTTTGGCGCAACTTTATAAAGCACTGACCAATCAACAGCCGCCGGGCATTGGCAGCAAACAATCGTACTCACCAAACAACACTGATATTACCGGCATCTGGTTTGAAGCTTGGCGTTATCAAAACGAACCAGTGCCTGTTATCGCCTTGCTTCATTGCATTAAAAATCATTTTTCGACCACCGCCGGGTTTATCGACAGCGCAGGCAAACTAACCAAAATTGCCGTCTTTGGCGCATTATCAGTGTTTGACGGCGTGATAAAAAGTGCCACAGGTATGTCAGGCGTTGGCAAAATTAAAGACATCGGCGAGAAGTACGAAAAAGACAATCTGCTCAGCCGTTTAGCCACTGACCAAATCAATGATGCGCTAGAAAAAGCGATTGATGTGATCCTCAACGATGGTGAACAAGCCGCTGATGGCAGCAACAAGAAATTGGTGATTTTCATTGATGACCTCGACCGTTGTGAACCCAAGGCCGCAGAGAAGTTATTAGAGGGCATTAAACTCTATTTAAATATTCCAAACTGCACCGTGGTTTTAGCCATTGACCAGAAGCAAATTGAAGGGGTGTTGAGTAAAAAAGCCAAAGACGAGTTGGACCTTGAAGACCAAGGGTTTTATGGCGTCGAATATCTCGAAAAGCTATGTCAAGACACTCACCGTTTGCCTATTCCCAATCAGCAACAACGTAATGGTTTTGTGCTTTCGCAAATTAAACAGCTGATGGCTGATACCGTTAACCTCGATGAATTAAAGACCGTATTTGAACGGTTTGATTGTTTACCCGCCAATCCACGACGATTGAAAATGCTGGCTAACCGCATGGCTAGTTTCTATCGACTGACGCTGGAAGAAAAACAGTCATTAGTGGGCGACAACTTTGCTGACAGAGAATCGATTTACGATTTGGCTATTTTAGTATTGAGTGTTTTCTCGGTCAGCTATCCGTTGATTTATGAGCGTCTGGAGATTTCCGAAATATTCATTAATGACCTGATTGCTTATTGTAACCCGGAAGGCGGGTCCGGTGGTTATGACCAACAAGCCTTTGCCGGTTTTACCAAACCCAGTACGAATACCAGCGGTAGTACCCGGCACCCCAGTGCGCTCGAAGTTTTTCGTTTGGTGGACGTTTTTCAAGAAGCAAAAAGCGACTTAGATTTAATCGCCTTTGGTAAATTGCTGCACAGTTTAATTGCCGCGTATAATCAATAAATAATAAGTGACAGGTAGCAAACATGACCACTGTAATACGCAATCCATTACCGCGCTTTGAAGCCGCCAATAGCAGTGAATTTCTCGCGCTGTATGACACTCCGTTAAGCAGCTATTGCCGTAGTGCGGTCAAATTATTTGGTTATCTTGATAATCAAGGCATGGCACTGGACGATGAAGACGGTGGCAGCGGTTCGATTTATATCGACCAACTTTATGTCTTCCCCAAAGTCAGCCAAAACAGAATAGCCCCCGAGACACTGGCACAACAAGAGTCTGAACCTTCTGCACCTTCAACCGATGATCAAGAAGAAGCACTAATGAGTGTCGCCAGAGTGATCGCCGATAATCCAAGGCTGGTGCTGCTGGGCGACCCGGGCGTTGGCAAAAGCACCTTAGTCCAATGGTTAGTCTGTTCGTTGTGCCACTGGAATGAAAACTATGGCAAAAAACAACTCGGCCCACTTTTTCCACTGGTCTTAACCGCCCGAGAACTTAAACCAACCGATGTAGCCACTGAACTCACCAACGACACTTTTATTGAATTAATCCTTAACACCCAAGGCGATCAACTGGCAACACAGGTGTTTAACAAACCCGGTGCAGTAGATACTCTAAAACAAATGTTGGTCACCGGTCAGGTGTTATTGCTAATCGACGGCCTAGATGAAATCTCGCCCGCGTTATCCCATTGGCTCAGCAAACAACTTCGGCAATTATTGACCAGCACGCCAAAAACCCGTCTGTTGCTGACCTCCCGTGTGGTGGGTTTTAACCCGGTCGATTTTTGGCAAATTGATGTCGACGAACCACAAAACAAGAAACACTTTGCCGACAGACACCAGCTTGAGTCAATAATCAATGAACAAGCCCATTTGCCAGCCAATTATTACCTGACGCCTTTTAGCCCGGAGCAACGCCAACAGTTTGCCACTAACTGGGTAAAAAACTATTTACCACCCAACGATGAAAAGCGGCAAAAGTTTATCACTGACATCGGCAAAATTGGCCAATACAGCCTGCAACTCAATGCCCTATCGCGAATACCCGTATTGCTCAACCTAATTTGTTTTATCCAGTGGCGACGGGGTGAATTACCCAACGGTCGCGCCGAACTCTATCAACGTATTAGCGAAACCTATCTGATCGCGATGGACAGAGCCCGCTCAATCAAAAATCAACTCAGCAACGAATACGATTACCAAGACATCAAAAACTGGCTCGGCAAACTCGCCCTGCAAATGCAGGCGGGTCAACTGGTCATTAGCCAAACCAGCCTAACTGACATGGATGAAGATGACCTTGAAGACTTGCAACACCAACAGCCAGAAATAACAGCCGAACGTCAATTACAGCTCAGTGAAACTGAACTCGACCAGTTTTTACAATTACAGTTAGCTGAGGCAGTGGATATGGGCAAGTTGAGTATGCATAGTCAGCAGTTGATCCATTACATCAAAACCCGTACTGGCTTTTTAATCCCCAAAGGTCAAATTGACGGCGAAGAGTATTATGGTTTCAGCCACCTATCGTTTTTGGAATACTTCGCCGCTTATGCTATCGCTAATTCACTGCAAGAACTCGACCCGAAAGATAAATTTACTTTGGATTTATTTTCCACAGTAGACGATCCGGACTGGGGTGAAATCTGGCAGCTGGTATTTGAAGAACTTTCACTGACCGGGCGCTCTCGCCGGGTGATTGAACAGCATCTGGATAGGCTTTTTCCGTTTGAGAATATGCAACGAATGCAAACTCTCGGTTGGACTGATGAAGCCCCTGAAAGTGTTGTGTTATACGCCAAAATCATCGTCAACCCAGCGATAAAACTGGCCGGTAATAAACGCTTGAGCCGCCAATTGGCTTTAGCCGCCAGCTGTTTGCAAAGTCGGTGTAACCAACCTTCAGTCATTAATAATCTGGTGGAGAATTTATTTACCCATGAGCCGGAGACATTAATACAGTCTGTGGTTAACAGTACCTTGTTAAACCTTCGGCCTTTAGCATTGCAAGATTGTTCATGGTTAAACCGTGTTACTCAGCTTAAACAATTGTGGTTAAACAAAACTTTTATCAATGATTTAAATGTTTTGGAGAATTTAACTCAGCTTGACATTTTAACGATAATCGAAATTAAAATAAACAACTATCAACCTTTACTCGCCTTAAAAAACCTTCAATTTTTGTATGCTGACAAAGCAATGGATACCGCAGTAAAAGACCAATTAGAGAAAAATGGTGTGAAAGTTCGTTTATTTTAAGTCAGGTGCTTGCTGAAAAAAACCTGTCGATAAATCATCGGGTTTATCATTGAATTCATGGTAGGCAAAACACACTGCCTACCCTACCAACGACTGTCTGTTAAAGGTTATCAATAACCCATGGGCTTGCAGGATTTGTAGGGTGGCAAGATTTGAATAGCGCAGCAAGGTTTGCATAGCGAAGTCTTGCCCACCATGAAGTTATCCAAAAATCTAAACTACAGCTTATCTCTTACTATCTTGCCCAGCAAAATAACAAAAACTAAACTCTAGCTTAGATTCATTGACTAAAACCCAAAATATAACTAATATCTAAACCATAGCTTAGAATTTTAACTGAAATAACAGGTGGAATATGCAAGTTAAAATAGATTCGGTAGCGACATTAGGCCATTTAATTAAAGCGGTGCGCAAATCCCAGAAGATACGCCAGGAAGATTTAGCGGATATGGTTGATCGCAGTCATGTCTATGTCGGCGACGTTGAAAAAGGTAAAAGCCAAGTGAATATTGGCAGTGTTTTCGCATTATGTGACGAATTGGGTATTCATATCCATTTAGATGTCCCCCTCGACAGCGACGAATTAAATGAAGTTATGATGAATTTAACTGCTCACCCGGACGATGAAGAGTCGGGCAAATGAGCCGAAGTTTAAATGTGTGGTTTAACCATCAGCTCATTGGCCGGGTAAATGAAAACCGGGAACTATGGTCATTTCATTATGACGATAATTGGCTCACCAGCGCTGATTCGTTTGATTTGTCACCCGCGTTATTACGCTCGGCAAACCCGATTGTTGATGGTGCTTCATTACGACCTGTACAGTGGTTTTTTGATAATTTACTGCCTGAAGAAAATGCTAGGGCAGTACTAACGCAAGACAAGGATTTTGAACATACAGATTCATTTTCCCTGTTAGCTTATTACGGCCAAGAATCGGCAGGTGCTTTAACGCTTTTAAAGGCCGATGAAACCATCACCAATCGTGGTGAGTTATCCCTGACATTTGCTGAACTGAACCAACGAATTGGCCGACTCCCCATCGCTCCCCTGTCTTCCCCTCATGCCAAGCGGATGTCATTGGCTGGTGCACAACATAAAATGGCGGTAATTTATCGTGATGGCCATTTATTCGAACCCATTGGCAATACATTATCAACGCATATACTAAAACCTGATCACCGTCACCCTGAACATTATCCGCATACAGCGGTTAATGAATGGTTTGTGATGCAATTGGCAAAAGACTGTGGCCTGAATGTGCCTCTAACCTATTTCAGGCAGGTGCCGGATCCAATTTTTATTATTGAACGATTCGACCGCACTAAAAAAGCAGAGCAAGCGTTAGTACGCGATCATACTCTGGATGGCTGCCAGTTACTCTCTGTTGTCGGTTGGGCAAAATATACCGGTAGCACGATAAAAAATCTGAATCGCCTGATAGATTTGTGCCGTGTTAAAGCGCTGACCAGACAAGCGATTTTCAAATGGATGTTGTTTAACACACTGGTTGGCAATGGCGATGCCCACCTTAAAAACCTGTCTGTTTTTTGCCAACCACAAGGTAACACCTTAACACCTCATTACGATCTGTTATCAACAACCGTCTATCACGAACCGGGAAAATGGGGTGAAGCAGAACTCAGTTGGCCCATTGGTAACGCCCAATATTTTAATCAAGTTACAGTCGCCGAGTTAATTCGATTTGGTGAAGCAATAGGTTTAAAAAAGCGTTTTTTGGACAAAGCAATTACTGAAATGGTGACAAACATAAATCACCGGGCTAGCACATTGTACGATGCAATAGTAAAGACTCAGACGGATAGTAGACCACATGCCGGTGAATTAAGGCATTTACGACAAATCATCCATGGCGTGATCAAAGATATGACTAAGCAATTATCAGATTGAAAACCACAAAATAAAGTCCCTGTCGACAAATCATCGGGTTTATCATTGAATTCACGGTAGGCAAAACACACTGCCTACCCTACCAAAGACTGTCTGTTAAAGGTTATCAATAACCCATGGGCTTGCAGGCTTTGTAGGGTGGCAAGATTTGAATAGCGAAGCGAGGTTTGCATAGCGAAGCGTTGCCCACCGTTAACCTCTAAATTGCACTAAACGGCGCTAACTAAAGTCGCAAACAAGCCAAAAACAACCGTAAACACCAGCCATTTCAAATGGTTGGGTTTTCTGGTGCGATAAATTGGCGGTCTGAGTATGGGCTTGTTTGAGGGTTTGGATAAAACAGAACTATTTATAGTGGAATTCATAGCAGAATTGGCACTGCCATTTACAAAAAAAGTTACAATGGTGTTCACAATAATACACTCCTGAAAACATGAGTAAACGACTACTCAACGAGGGTTATAGCTGCTTTACAGGATAATTTTCGTCATTACAAATGCGTCATTTTAAACGCCAAGCCAGAAGGCTTGAAATGTAAGTTGGCGGCTCTGCAATCATAGGATTAAAACGACCCCTTAGACCAGAAGCTTTGCGTCCCCAGCTTTCACTGAGTTTGCCTTTATCATTACAGCTGACAACCAGTGTAGATCCAGCGACCGATAATTACCAGTAGTTACCCACCGCTATGGAGTCAATTGACGCCAACAACAAAGCGCATAAGTCCAAGCAGAGTCACCAATAAGCCCGAGTATGTTGATAATTTAGCGGCCATTATTGGCGTAAACCCGGTGACCACTGCTACGATCATTGAAGATCGTTAAAACTGAAAAGTGGCAAATTCACAAACACCAATAAAGGTCAATAAATGCGTTGTAAAGACACCCTAACGTTTATTCTATACCTGTTGCTGGCACTGCCAGTACGGGGGGATAATTTGTTTGTTTTTGTCCCGACAGATGTTAGAGCCAAAGTCATGCAACAAGACATCAGTGTAGTCTGCCCCAACATTACCGTCACCGTATTCGGTCGTGGCAAAGACTTTCGTAAACAAATCAAAAAAACACCACCTGATGCCATTTTATCGCTATTACCGGTGATCAAACGCGCCAGTCCATTTCAAATCGTGATACGAGGTGTACAAAAAGGCGTCATCGAAGAAGAATATGTTTTGGTCTCTGTCGATGAACCGATGGAGATCGCCAAAATCAACAACAAGAAAATTGGCGTAGTCGACTTATTAGGACGCAAGCCCATGGGCGAGTTTGTCTCCCAATTATTTAAAGCTGATATCAAAATCAAACGAGTCACCAAACAAGAAGATTTGCTACCACTGCTCACCTTCGGCTCAGTGGATGGCATTTTTGTCTCAAAACGTCTCTATCAGCAGATCAAAAACAAATCAAACCTCAATCTGGTTTACACCCGGCTAGATATTAAAGTGGGACTGGTCAGCGCGGCATTAACTACCGCCCCTTCAACCGCAACAGTCAAGAAGAGCATTGTAAATTGCCTCAAAAAGTTTAATGGAAAGATAAATACTAAACTGGGAGTTGACCAATGGCGCGTTCTTTAAAGCAAGCGTACAGGCCGCTTAATGCCTGTCAGCAAACGCTGTTAACCCTGCTATTGTCAATCATGAGCTTGCTCTCAATACCCGCTTTTGCCGAGGACACGGCGCTGGTTTTCACCGCCCCAGGCATGGTATTTGAAGAAGTGATCGCCGGCCTGTCAGGCGACTTAGAAGAAGAACTACGCTTTGAAACTTATATCGTTGGCAAGAACTCAACGGTGCTTGAAATTGATCAGCAAATCCAAAAGCATCAACCTAAAATCATCGTGCTGGTAGAAAACAATGCGATCAATTTATATAGCAAATATCAACAACTTCACCCCAAAATGCAGTTTCCACCCAGTGTCGCCGTCGCCGCATTATTTGTTGACCGCTTTTTGGCTAAACTAAAAAACGCCACCGGTATCCGTTACGAAATACCAGCTGTCACCAGTATCGTCAATATGCGCTCGGTATTGAAAAAACCAATCAAAAAAGTCGGTGTGGTCCATCGTCAATGGATGAGTAACTCCATGGCACAAAATGCTGACTATTGTTTGGCTGAGGGTATCGAATTAGTCACAGTCGGCATTCCTAACAGGGATTTGAATTTAGATAAAAAACTCAAAAGCGCCCTGAAACGCCTGCTAAGCAAGGACATTGATGCACTATGGGTACTCAACGATAATGCTTTACTCAACGCCGAGATGATCCGTTCAGCCTGGTTGCCAGTGGTGGCCAAGTCAAGAATACCTGTGATTGTCGGGATTAAACCCATGCTGTCAAGCAAGCTTAATTTTGGCGCATTTGCGATTGTGCCCGATCACTATGCACTCGGTGTACAGGCAGCCTCAATCATTGCGGAGATCATGGAAGACGACTGGCAAATCGGTGAACGCCAAATCGAACAACCCGTATCAGTGAAAAAAATCGTTAACGTCTCCGTGCTCGACAAAAAACGACTAAGATATAAAGACAATGCCCTGCTGAGTATGGATGAAATTGTCCGTTAGTGGCTTTACTATGAAACAATATCAAATCTCAACCCTTAAACTCACCACCCCGCGAGTACTATTGTTACTCGGGATGCTTTGGCTTGGCCCCTTTTGGACCTATAACAGTCAGGCTGATCACAATACGCTAGAAAGCAAACCAGTCATACAAGCTGTGGTGCTTGAACGCTGGACCAGCCCTTTTTCTGGCAATAGCAACAGACAAGTCACCAATTATCAATGGCAACAACAACACGCCAAACAGCGCCGCATTTGTGCAATCATCCCTAAATCAGCCACTTCATACTGGTTTGCAATGAATTATGGCTTGGTCAAAAAAGCCCGTACTCTAGGCGCGATACTAAGAGTTTATAATATTGACGACAGCGGTAAAAACAAGGCGACAATGCACGCCGAATCCGTTCAGCAATGCCTGCAATTTGCGCCACAAAGCATAATTGTCGGTGGCTCACTAGATCAAAGCATCTATCAATCATTAATTCAGCTAGAAAATACCACTCACTTGATTGCCATTGGCAAAAACCTCGCCAGTCAGGGGATTTTTGCCAGCTCGTCTCCTTCTTATAGTGATGTTGGTCGTCAATTATCCAGTTATATGAACGAGTTACATAACTTAACCCCATTAAGCCAATCCGTGTTGCTACCGGGCGAACAGTCGGCCCAGTATGTGAAAGCCTTTGTTAATACCTTTACCGCAACCCTAGATCCACAAAAATATCAGCTCAACGATACCATTTTTACCACCAGCTACCCGCAAATCAAAAGCCACCTAACCGACTACCTCAATGCTCATCTAGATACAACCACCATCATCGGCTCAGCACTGGTGGCTCAAGCCGCCGTTGAAGTGCTCGATGAAATGTCATTGACTGGTGACATTCAAATCATCTCATACGAATTCAGTGCTCAGGTTTATCGTGACATCAAACGCGGCAATATCCGGGCGTCAATCACCAATCTGCCAGTTACTCAAGGGTTTCTGGCAATTGATATGGCACTTAAAAATCAAAGCCACTCCCCTTTGCACGTCAGCCCCAAAACGCTGTTGGTCGATGGCGATAACATCAATCGTTTCGACATCTCGCAGATTTTTGCCCCTTATGGCTACCGCGAAACCTTGGAAGTGAATTGATGAGAGCCTCAAAACGCACCTTGTTACTCAGTACCTTTTTACTCCTATTATTTGGACTATTAGCGACCGGTTATCTCACCATGAAAGTCTATAATGAAGCCAGTGCTCACTGGATCAATAAATCTTTCCGTGAAGCCGAACAAGTCACTAATATCTTTCTCGGTTGGCTAGATAAAGAGAATGAAACCTTTAAAGGCGTCGCCTCTTTATTTTATGGTACCGAGGATATCAGTCAGGAAGAGTTTGCCGCAGCCATTGACGCCATTGAGCAAACCGAGCTGTCAATCCGCCAGCTATCGGTTGCTTTTGTGTTTAAAAATAAATCGGATCGTTTGGTGGCGGGACTGGCCGCCGGCAACGAGGATTTGTGGAAAGTAAATCACCTACTACCCGATTCAGCACCGAGCAGCCTGCCGATTAACCAAACTGTCACCCGGGCGTTAAACGCCCCAGAAAGACCAGTCACAGGTCCTTTATTTACCAGCAAAACCGGCGCACACATGGTGATCCTCGCCTTTGCAGCAACCAACAGCGACACCCAAGGGGTATTATTATCGGCAGTCAATTTAGATACCCTGCTCCAAGGGATTAATGAATTACATATGCCACCGGGTTTGCATTTTTCACTGGCTTTAGGCAATGATAACCATCTTGATTTTACCCCTGGCGATGCCGATCCGACGGCGAAGGTTATCGCCACCAAAAACTTAAGGGTCAAAGGCGTTGGCCGAGAATGGCATTTTACTTGGTCAACCGATTCTAGCTATCAAGGAGGGTCTGATAGCTCTTTAGCTACAGCCATTTTAATTGGTGGTTTGGTGATCTCCTTTTTCATCACTCTGATAGCCTGGAGTCAGGCGAAAAAGAATAAACAAATTCGCGAAAAAGTCATCGAAAAAACCTCACAGCTTGCACAGGCTCAGGAACAACTAGTACAGGCAGAAAAAATGGCGTCACTGGGTTCATTAGTCGCCGGTATCTCCCACGAATTGAATACCCCTATCGGTATTGCGTTAACGGCTTCAACATCATTGCACAGCCTGACTGAAGATATTAAAACCCAATTAAGCAATAATGGGTTGAAAAAATCCGCATTAAACCGTTATGTTGATCAAGCCAGCTCGGCCACTGACTTGATTGAATCGAACATCAACCGGGCAACCGAATTAATCACCAGTTTTAAACAAGTGGCGGTTGATCAAACCAGTGAGCGGCGACGCAAATTCAACCTCGGCCAATCTATTGAAGATGTGGTCAAAACCCTGACACCCAAACTGAAAATAACGACTCATTCAATCAGTGTTGAAATTCACCATGATATTGAAATGAGCAGTTATCCAGGGCCGCTGGGACAAGTGTTAACCAACTTTATCACCAACACCCTGATCCACGGTTTTGAAAACCAGAGTAATGGCCATATCCACATTAGCGGAGTATGTGAAAATGAGCAGCTAATTTTACGTTACAGCGATGATGGTTGCGGCATTAATGAACAAGAACTGGCCAAGATCTTCGATCCATTTTACACCTCCAAACTCGGCAAAGGTGGCAGTGGCCTCGGATTAAACGTGGTTTATAACCTATGCACGGGGATCCTCGGCGGCGAAATAGAAGTCGCCAACGAGCAGGGACTGACCTTTACCCTCAGACTACCGCTTGAGGCACCTTAATAATTAGCAGTTAATAATTAACAATTAAGAGTAAAATCAAAACCCTTAAACCCCGCTTTTTTTCTGTCTTTGCTTTTGACCTTCTCCGTATCTCCGTGTCTCCGTGGTAGAAATGCTTTTAATTTTAAAGAACAAAGCGCTCCAAAAACCCTGAAAAGCCCAGCAACCGTGCAGCAAGGTTACACCCGCCCTTCAACGTGTAGCGTCCTATTCTTTTTTTCACCACGGAGACACGGGGGCACGGAGGAAAAGCAAGGTCAAAATCAAAATAGGGCGGAGTCATTGATTACCCCGGTAAAATCCACATCCAGACCAAGAGCCATGACCTGCTTGCTACTAAGCTACTGACAGAAGCTCCTAACAGCAGCAAAAAGGTTTAACTATGGCCGCAGCGACCAAATACGTTTCCAAAACACCAGATAATACCGGATATATTAATTACACAGCTGAAGAACACGGCACCTGGAAAATTCTTTATAATCGTCAAAAGTTGATGTTGCAGGAGCGGGCTTGCCAAGAATTTCTCGATGGTGTTGAAGCCTTGCATTTTAGTGCTGAACAAATTCCCCAACTGCCAGAAATCAACCAAAAACTCGGCGCACTGACCGGTTGGGGAGTTCATCCAGTACCGGCTTTAATTGGCTTTGGTCAATTTTTTGAATTACTGGCCAACAAGAAATTTCCGGTTGCCACCTTTATCCGTACCCGTGAAGATATTGACTATATTCAAGAGCCCGATCTGTTTCATGAATTTTTTGGTCATTGCCCACTACTAACCAACTCGGACTATGCCGAATACTCCCAACATTATGGTGAACTCGGCCTTGCTGCAAATCGAGCTGACCGCCGAATGTTAGCCAGATTATACTGGTTCACCGTAGAGTTTGGCTTAATTGAAACCGCCAAAGGTCTGCGTATTTATGGCGGCGGCATTTTATCGTCGACAGAAGAAAGTCATTATTGTTTAGAGAGCAATCAACCGCTACGTAAAAACCTTGATGTGATTGATGCTTTTCGCACCCACTACCGTATTGACGAACTGCAACGCACTTATTTCAAAATCAAGAGTTTTGCTGATTTGGCTAAACTGACTACCATGGACCTGACCAAAATGCTGCGTGAAGCTCGCTACCTCGGGATGCATAAATCGGCTTATCCTGCCAAAGAAAATGCCGCTTGCTAAGACTCGCCTCTTTACAGCAAAACAGCGTATAGCAAAACAGCGCATAGCAAAAACAGCCGTTAACGATTATCATCAACAGTTAAATCACCTGATTAAGGACCTGAAAAACCATGACCAAACTAACTAATCAAAGCTGCGTCGCTTGCCGTGCCGACGCACCGTCGGTATCAGCAGAAGAACTAGTCCAACTGATAGCACAAATCCCCGACTGGACCTCTCATGTTCGTGATAACATCATGCAGCTTGAACGAGTCTACAAGTTTAAAAACTTCCGTCAGGCACTGGCCTTTACCAATCGAGTCGGCGAAATGGCCGAAGCCGAAGGTCACCACCCAGGAATACTCACCGAATGGGGTAAAGTCACCGTAACTTGGTGGACCCACGCAATCAACGGCCTGCATATCAATGATTTTGTTTGCGCCGCCAAAACCGATGCAGTTATCAGCTCATGAGGCCATTCAAACCACTGATTTTACAGTTGCTAACGCTCTTAACCTTATCCCTAGCGCTAAGTGCTTGCAACGATGCCAAATTACCGCCCATTCCGGCTCAAGGCAGCATTTTAGCCTTTGGTGACAGTCTGACCAAAGGTAAAGGCGTTGAGCAAGATCACAGCTATCCTAGCGTACTGGCCAAACTCAGTGGACGACGGGTGATCAATGAGGGAATTTCAGGTGAAGTCACCAGCGATGGCTTAAAACGTTTTGCCACAGTATTGCATAGGAACAATCCTGATCTGGTGATTTTACTCGAAGGCGGTAACGATATATTACGTAATTTCAACTTAGAGGATACCAAAAACAACCTTGCTGCGATGATTGAACTGACGCAAGACAGCGGCGTTCCTGTGGTTTTAATTGGCGTACCAGCGAAAAGCCTATTTGCCGACACCGCTCCGCTTTATCACGAATTAGCCGAGCAATACCAACTAGTCCTCGCTGACGAGTTAATCGGTGATTTAATGCGCCAACCTAACACCAAATCAGACTTGGTGCATTTTAACGTCAACGGTTACCGCCAAATGGCTGAGCGGATCCACCAGCTGTTGATTGACCATGGCGCTTTGTGACGGTATTGGCGGGAATTGTACATAGATAATAAAAAAGCCCGAACAGCGAACTGTTCGGGCTTTTTTTAAACTGATAATCTGCTCACTACGTTAAATAGTAAAAGCGACAACGATTATAGTTTTTCTCTGATACGTGCAGAACGACCAGAGCGCTCGCGCAAGTAGTAAAGTTTCGCACGACGAACTGCACCGCGACGTTTAACTTCGATACTGTCTACCATTGGGCTGTGAGTTTGGAATACACGCTCAACACCAATACCGTTAGAAATTTTACGAACTGTGAATGCAGAGTGTAAACCACGGTTACGAACGGCAATAACAACACCTTCGTAAGCCTGGAGACGCTCTTTGTCACCTTCGATAACTTTTACTTTAACGACCAGTGTATCACCAGGGCCGAATTTTGGCAGATCAGTTTTTAATTGCTCGTTTTCAATCTCAGCAATAAGGTTTTGATTAACTTTACTCATTTTTCTCTCTCAGTTCCAGATAACTGTCATTTGCCACAAGCGTTAGTCTGATGATTTAATCTCAGCCAACATTCTCGCTTGCTCCTCAGTCAGAGCTAGATTATTTAACAATTCAGGTCGTCGCTGCCAAGTTCTCGTTAGAGATTGTTTTAAACGCCATTTTCGAATCGCTTCGTGATCACCACTCAGTAATACTGAGGGCACCTGTTTGGTTTCCAGATATTCAGGTCGAGTATAGTGCGGACAATCTAACAAGCCATCAGCGAACGAATCTTGTTCAGCAGACAAACTATGTCCAAGTACCCCGGGCACATGACGCGCCACAGCATCAATCAAAGTCAATGCCGGTAACTCTCCACCACTTAACACGTAATCTCCCACTGACCATTCCTCGTCAATTTCAGACTCAATTACACGTTCATCAATACCTTCATACCGACCAGCGACCAATATCAAACGCTTATTTTGCGCTAATTGCTCAACCCCCTGCTGATCTAACTTTCTCCCCTGAGGTGAAAGATAAATCACTTTGGCATCCTCTCCAGCAGCCGCTTTCGCTGCTTGGATCGCGTCTCGTAACGGTTGCACCATCATCAACATACCGGGTCCTCCCCCGTAGGGGTCGGTCATCAACGGTTCTATGCTTATCAACAGCATAATCACGTGGATCCCAGCAATTAAAATTAACTATGCCATTTTTTACCGCTCGGCCAAAAACTCCTTGCTGAGTAAACACCTCAAACATTTCAGGGAAAAGACTAACCACGCCTACCCATAGTTTTTCTTGTGTCACCGCAATCAGAATCCTGGATCCCAATCAACAAGTATATTTTTCTCTTGTTGATTCACTTCCTTTACCACCTGTTCGGTAAGAAAAGGAATTAAACGCTCAGTCTTGCCAAAACCATCATTCGGTTTCGCTTTTACCACTAATACATCGTTTGAACCGGTTTCTAATATGTCGGTAACCTGTCCCATTTGATAGCCGCTTTGATTAACCACATTCAGGCCAATCAAATCACGCCAATAAAACTCTTCGTCCGGCAATGCCGGTAAATCTTCAGCCAATACCGCTATTTCGGCATGAGTGAAGCGCTGAGCTGCATCACGATCATCAACTGCATCAAATTTGACAACTACCCCATTATTATGACGACGCCAGTCCGCAACGGTTTGTTGCTGCCATTGTTCATTCAATTGAATCAACAAGGTTTGGTAGTCAAAGATCCCTTCCGGGTTATCAGTATAAGGCGTCAGTTTGAGCCATCCTTTAATGCCATAGGGTGCACCTATTTTACCGAGGATCACTTTTTCACTTTGCGTCATTTATACCAACCTTGCTCTTTTACTACTGATTACAAAAATCTATTTTGTGCTTACTAACAAAATTAAGCGGCAGCTGCTACTTTACGAGCGCCCTTAACAATGTTGGCAACACGATCAGACAAAGATGCACCTTGTCCAACCCAATGATCAACACGATCTAAGTCTAAACGGACTTTTTCCGCTTGACCAATCGCAGTCGGGTTGAAGAAACCAACGTTTTCGATGAAACGTTTGTCACGAGCACAGCGGCTGTCTGCAACCACTACTTGATAAAATGGACGCTTCTTAGCGCCACCACGTTGTAAACGAATTGTTACCATATCGTCCTCAGTATTAATGTTAATGATTTAAGGTGTATTCCAAATACTTTTTCACTGTGAACCCTCACTATATAGGCGAAAGCCACAGGGTCAAAAAAGCTCGCGTATTATACGCTTTATGAGCTTTAAGGCAAGAAGTGATTTGTTATAACGCGGGGCTAACTACCAGTCAGCTGTTCTGAAATGGTGCGGGTTTTCTCGTTTTGTACTTCACCAGTATGCAGCGTTTCTTTTTTCTCAAACACCAGCAAATGGCATTCTTCATCGGCCACCGGATTATGTCTAACGCCTTTAGGCACCACATAGATGTCGCCTTCATTAAGCGTCACCGACTCCACTGTCTCGTCATCCACTTCAATCTCAATGACCAACTTGCCTTTAAGCACATAAAACAGCTCATCTTCATTATCATGGGTGTGCCAGCAAAAAGACCCCTGTACTTTAGCCACTTTAATATAATTATTATCCACTTCACCAATGACCTGGGGCGACCATAAATCAGGCAACGAAGCGGCAATACTTTGAGGAGAGAGCACTTTTGACATTTTTTTATCCTTTGAACGAGAGCAAACTGAATTTGAGCCTAGCATATAGGTCACGGTTTTTCATCGCAGCTCATAACAGCTCATAGCAACTCATAACAACAGCATCGCCACCCAAACAGCTAATAAAGCGCTCACCAGCTGCCAAAACTTCACCGGATCCCTTTCTAACAATGGTCGATTTTTATAAGCTTGCTCAGCGTTTAAATTGGGTTTAGTGATATCCACGACAAATTCGGAATAGGTCTGATAACGCAGCGCTGGATCGGCTTTAACCGCCTTCATCAAAGCCAAATCAAACCAAAAAGGAATATCATCGCGATAGTCTTTGGCACTGCGGTATTGCCATTTCTTAAACGGCAAAGGCCGAGTCCCTGCCCTCGTCTGTCGTGGATAAGGCAATTGTCCGGTTAACATTTCATAAGCAATCACCCCAACAGAAAACAAGTCACTAAGATGACTAGAGCTGAGATTAATCAGGGTTTCAGGGGCAATATAATTAACCGTGCCCAAAGGGTGGGTTTGCTGCTGCGAACCGAGTTGCTCTTCGATTGCCGCCACCGAAGCGGTGCCATAGTCAATCAGCTTGATTTGCCCATGACTGTCAATCATCAGGTTTTCTGGCTTTAAATCCCGATGGACAATTTCCAGCCGTTCAAAAGCCCGTAGTGCCGTCGTCACCTGTGTGATGATCCGCCGCACCTCATCAATACCCGATTTAGGATGGTCAATCATCCATTGGCGCAGCGTTTGGCCTTCAATATACTCACAGATATGATAAAGAAAATAACTGTTCGTTTTGACCGGGTGTACCTTCATGATCAGCGGATGATCAATTTGTGATCCAACCCAGGCTTCATGAATAAAACCTTGCAGATAAATCTCATCTTCTTCGAAATTGCACGATGGGGCTTTGAGGATATAACGTTTAGGCTCAACATTATTAAGATGATCAATTTTTTCAACCACATACAAATGCGAACGAGAAGTCGCATAAAGGTTTTCTAGCACCCGATAACCTTCAAGCACTTGCCCCACTTCAAGAGCAGGCGGAATAGTCTTATCAAACAATGACTGCCTGATCTCATCCGGTTGTTGATTGGGCACCTGATCAACCCTAACCACCAAACAGGTGAGATTATCTAGGCTATCATTGTTTTGTGCCTGCACCACCAGCTGTTCACTTAAAGCCGCTAACGACAATTCACTGGCAACCAACTCAAGTATAACTTGGCTGGAAAGATAATCATGTACACCATCACTGGTAAGAATAAACACGTCACCGGGCTGAATATCCACCGCCTGATAGTCAACTTTTAGATGATTATCAGCGCCCATCGCCCGGGTTAGTACGCTATTTCCTAATGCTTGATTGTGAGCCGTCGTGAGAATGCTTGCCTGATTATGCCGAATACGCAAAATTTGCGTATCACCAACATGAAAGATATGTGCCGTCGCCGACTTGAAAACGATACCACTAAAGGTCGTCAGCCACTGCGCCTGTTGCTTGTCTTGCGGATCGCCCTGTTGCTTGTCTTGTAGCTCGTCCTGTTGCTCATAACCCTGCGAGCGCCGAAATAACCCGCTATTGATTTTCGCCATACCCTCAGAGATAGCCCGTTGTGTCGACCAAGTAACAGGCGCATCGTAATACAGCTGTTTAAACTGCTTAACACAATAAGCGCTAGCCTTGGCCGCCTCTGAGGCATGAGAAACCCCATCGGCAACCGTCGCCACAATCCCCTTCACTCCCTTCACCAGAGTTGGCGTCTCAGTTGGCGACGCCACACCATAAGCATCCTCGTTTTGCGCCTTCACCCCAGCCGTCGAATAAGCCCCAGACATCAACCTGAGTTTGCCCTGCATCGCCAGCAGTTGGCTGTCATTTGTCTGTTGTTTCACTTGTTAACCTTTTTTAAGACCCAACCCCAATCAACTCAACAGTACCATCTTCGTTAATCTCGGTCATTGATCCCCTAGGCTCTTGCAAAAACACCAGACAGGCTAACCCTACCAGCGCACTCATGGCAATAATAAAGAAAAACATCTGATAACTGACAAACGTCAACACCGTCAGATAACTTACCGCACCGACATTACCATAAGCCCCAGTCATACCCGCGATTTGCCCTGTTAGACGACGTTTGATTAATGGCACAGTAGCAAACACTGCGCCCTCACCAGCCTGCACAAAGAAGGAGCATAACATCGCCACTGCCACCGCTAATACCAAGGGCCACTGACTCGTCATCATTGCCATTAGCAAATAACCACCTGATAAACCTGCCGTTAATATCATCAAAGTTCGCTTGCGGCCAAAGCGGTCACTGAGCCAGCCGCCACCAGGACGTGACACCAGATTCATAAAGGCATAACTCGACGCCAATAATCCAGCTGTGATCATATCCAACTCAAACACCTCAGAGAAAAACAACGGTAACATCGACACTACCGCCAACTCAGAACCAAAAGTGGCAAAATATAATATGTTCAACACCGCCACTTGTTTAAACTGATAACGATGAACCTCAGCCACCGGAATTGAAAATACCCGGTGATTGACCCGCCAAGTCTGCCAGCATTCCAGCACATAAAGCGCTACCAAACCAATGTATAACTGAAGCGACAACTCACCAGAAAGCAAACCAATCCCCGGCTGACCCAGTTTCCATACCAACAGCGCCAACACCAAATACATCGGCACTTTCATCAGCAACAATAAAAAGAAATCTCCTACACTGGTCACTTCCATCGCACCAGCAGATTTGGGCTTATAATAAGTCGACCCTTTTGGCGTATCTGACACTTGAAAGAAAAACAACACCCCAAACACTGCGCTAAGTAAACCCGTCGAGGCAATTGCCCAACGCCAGCCATCATCACCACCAAACATCAATGCCAATGTTGGCAAGCTAATAGCCGCCGCTGCTGAGCCAAAATTACCCCAGCCGCCATAAATTCCCTCAGCCACACCCAGCTCATTAGCCGGAAACCACTCACTGACCAAACGAATACCAATAACAAAACCAGCACCAATAAAACCCATTAAAAACCGCGACAGCGCCGCCTGCTCAAAGTCAGTAGACAAGGCAAACATAAAACACGGAATACTACAGAGCACCAGCAAGGTACTATAGGTGAGCCGTGGACCAAAGTGATCGGTCAACATGCCGACAATAACCCTCGCCGGAATCGCAATAGCGACATTGAGGATCAGCAAGGTTTTGATTTGCGAAGCAGTCAAATTCAGCGACTCGGCGATAGCCCCTAACAATGGAGCGTGGTTAAACCACACCATAAACGTAATGAAAAACGCCATCCAGCTCATATGCAAGATCTTGTTTTTCCCCTTAAAAGATACCAGCGAAAAAGCGGGTGAAGTACTCATGTTCAATGACTCCTATATTATGCTGAAAGTTGTAGTTGCACTGTGTTGTTGACGACACGTACCGGGTAAACCTCAACCTTGGTCTCTGGTCGTTGCAAACACTCACCCGTATCGAGATTAAAATGCATTTTATTAATCGGTGAAGCGACTACCTGATGGCCATCAATATCGCCAACCAACCCTCGCGACAACACACTCGCCTTAGCAAAAGGGTCATAGTTGGCAATCGATTTCACCGTCCCCTCGTGAGAAAGGTTAAATATCGCCACCTGCTCACCCTCATGCAGAGCACACACAGCGCCCATTGCCGGAATGTCATCTAAATCACAAATATCAGTCCAGTTTTTCATAAAAACCTCTCTTTTAGTTGTTAGTAATTACTCAATATAACTATCAATTTAAATCTTTTTCTTTTAGCACTACCGTTATGCGGGCTGCTGGGCTGTTCAGGTATCTGGAGCGCTTCGTTCCTTACAATCAAAAGCACTCACCACGGAGACACGGAGGCACGGAGAAGGTCAAAAGCAAAACAGTTTAAAAGCATTGGCTTTTGACTGTGTTTTTCTCCGTATCTCCGTGTCTCCGTGGTCAAAATGTTTTTTAAGAACGAAGCGCTCCAATGACTTGAAAAGACCATGAACCCCTTAAGACATGCATAAGCTGAATTGTTAATTGTTAATTGTTAATTGTCAGGTTACGCTGCTGCCGGGCTGATTTGGCCCCGTTGAGTGGTAAAAATCACGTTTGGATCGGCGGCTTTAGTATTGACAAAATGCTGGAAGCGACGCACTTTTTCAGTGTCATTAATGGTGGCTTTCCACTCGCACTGATAGGTATCAACCAGCCCTTGCATTTGCGCTTCTAACTCTTGGTTAAGACCGAGTTTGTCTTCAAGCACCACTTCTTTAAGGTAATCAATACCGCCTTCCATCGATTCCATCCATACCGAAGTTCGTTGTAAACGTTCAGCCGTGCGGATATAAAAAATCAAAATCCGGTCGATGTAACAAAGCAGCGTCTCGTCATCCAAATCGGTGGCAAACAGCTCAGCATGTCTCGGTCGCATTCCGCCGTTACCGCCAACATATAAATTCCAGCCGCCTTCAGTGGCGATAATGCCAAAGTCCTTACCTTGTGCTTCGGCACATTCACGAGTACAACCTGACACTCCCATTTTGAACTTGTGCGACGAACGAATACCGCGATAACGCTCTTCTAACCGGATAGCCATACCAGTACTATCTTGCACCCCAAAGCGACACCAGTTAGTGCCAACACATGACTTCACCGCTCTTAACGCCTTGCCATAAGCCTGCCCAGTTTCAAAACCCGCATCCACCAGTTGCTGCCAAATTAAAGGCAGCTGGTGTAAATGAGCACCAAACAAACCAATTCGCTGAGCACCGGTGATCTTGGTATAAAGTGAAAACTCTTTAGCCACTTGACCTATCACCAATAGTTTTTCTGCGGTGATCTCACCACCAGCAACCCGGGGAACCACTGAATAAGTACCGTCTTTTTGCATATTTGCCAGAAAGGCATCATTAGTGTCCTGTAACGCCACATGAGACTTATCGAGGATCGGCTCATGCCATAACGACGCCAAAATCGACCCCACGGCTGGTTTACAAATCTCACAACCGATTTTTCCCTTACCGTGTTGCGTCAGCACATCATCAAACGTCTTGATTTCTTTGACCCGAATAATGTCAAGCAACTCAGCGCGAGAATAGTCAAAATGACCACAGATGTGATTATTGACTTCAAAACCCATTTCACTCAGCTCATGATCTAAAACCTGTCCAACCAACTGGACACAACCACCACAACCAGTACCGGCATTACATTCTTGTTTCAATGCAGCCAAATCATGGCTGCCGTTTTTAACACAAGTTATGATGGTGCCTTTGGACACATCGTTACATGAACAAATCTGTGCACTATCTGGTAGGTTGGCAATTCCCGATGCCCCGGCACTGCCCGCGCTATCTCCATCAAACGGAAACAACAGCTGCTCTGCCGGTTGCGGCAATTCCATCTTATTAAGATACAACTGCAACCAACTACCGTAGTCCTGTGCATCGCCGACCAATACCGCACCAAGCAAGTGTTTACCATCGTTACTGACGACGACTTTTTTATACACACCGCTGTGCTCATCAGTAAAACTGTAACTTTGCGAGCCTTCAGTGTTGCCATGCGGGTCGCCAATACTGGCAACATCAACGCCTAATAATTTCAACTTGGTGCTCATATCAGCGCCTTGGAACAACAGCGGCGACTCATTGTCACGCACCAGTGAATCATTCAGACCATTGGCGCTGTCAACACAATGCTTTGCCGCCACTTTTGCCATTTGATAACCCGGCGCAACCAGACCAAAAATCCGCCCTTGCCACAGCGCACATTCACCAATCGCATAGATATGTGGATCTGACGTCATACAGGTATCATCAATAACAATGCCGCCCCGCTCGCCAATTTGCAGTGCTGCACTGCGTGCCAACTCATCTTGTGGACGAATACCCGCCGAGAACACAATCACATCGGTTTCTAGCTCAGAGCCATCAGCAAATTGCAATTGATAGCGGCTGTCATAGCCTGCCGTGATAAGTTTGGTATTCTTTTGGGTCAACACTTCAACCCCCAGATCTTCGATTTTCTGACGCAGTAATTTACCGCCATTTTTATCGAGCTGAACTGGCATCAACTGTGGCGCAAACTCCACCACGCTGGTTTTTAAGTCCAGTTGTTTCAACGCATTAGCCGCTTCAAGCCCCAGCAGACCGCCACCAATAACGACCCCAGATTTAACCCCTTGTGCCGAGGCTTTAATGTCATCCAAATCCTGCAAAGTACGATAAACATGAATATGCTCACCTTGATTGCCCTCAACTGGCGGCACAAATGGGGTAGAACCAGTGGCTAAAATCAGCTTGTCATAAGCCAGCTCAACGCCTTTTTCAGTGGTGACGATTTGCTTGGTGCGATCAATATTCACCACTTTATCGCCGAGGTGGCACTTAACGCCGAGCTCTTTGTACCTTTCAAGGGTTGTTAAGGCCAGATCGTCGGCGCTATTGCCTTCGAAATAGCTGCTCAGTTTCACTCGATCATAAGCGAGCTTAGGCTCTTCACTAAAAGTAACGATCTCATAAGGTTGCTCAGGCTGGGCGGTCAAATTTTCAATAAATTTATGGCCGACCATGCCGTTGCCAATAACGATGACTGTTGGTTTTTTCATAGTTTTTTCTCTTAGGCTGGTTTTTTCTCAGGCTGAAAGCCGGGTAATGTTGGCAAAATGCATTGATGATCCCCTATCGGTTTGTGGCTCATTGGCCAGTTTTTCAAACCATTGCAGTTGTTGGCGGTAATTAACCACCTCGCCAATCACAATCAAGGTTGGTGAGACGAATTGCTGCTGTTTGGCTTGTTCAGCAAGCGCTGAAACGGTGCTTGTCAGCACTCGTTGCACCGACTGAGTACCGTTTTCAATTAAAGCCGCAGGCGTATCGCCAGCCAAGCCATGTTGGGTCAATTGCTGGCTAATCATCGGCAGCTGACTCAACCCCATATAAAAGACTAGGGTATGATTAACGGCGGCCAAACTGGCCCAATTAACCGCCAATTCAGTGGCGGCCTGGGCGGTAACAAAAGTACATCCCTGTGAAACTTTGCGATGGGTCAAGGGGATCCCCGCATAACTGGTGCAACCAGAAGCGGCGGTAATACCAGGCACCACTTGAGTCTCAATACCGGCCTGATGTAAGGTCAGCATCTCTTCGCTGCCTCGGCCAAAAATAAACGGGTCGCCGCCTTTAAGACGACAAACCGATAATCCTTTTCGCGACAAATTCACTATTAACTTGTTCAAGTCTTTCTGGTCAATACTGTGATTGCTTTTCGACTTGCCAACAAAAAACTGCTTCGTGGCACTAGGAAACAACAATTTAATCTCTTCACTGACCAAATTATCATACAAAATCACATCACAACTCTGGATCACCCTAAGCGCTTTTACCGTTAACAAATCGGCATCGCCAGGACCTGCGCCCACCAAAAACACATCGCCATTACGGGTCGGTTTAGTCTCACTTATCGCACTGTAAATTACCTGATTTTTCTTATCCATATTATCCACATGACATTGAATGTCGCTGATTGTGTCAGTGATTGAGCTAGAGCAAGTTGAATGCCAAGGGAGAAAAAGCATTTAAGATTTTATTTATTTTTATTTAAAAACAATAAGTTAAAAACAATTTTATAAATAAAATGAGTCATAAAAGCCATCAAACGATTTAAATTAATTTAATAACGCACCAAAATAGCGCACTCTAAAATACATTATTTTAAACGCACCAACTTGGTGCATTAATGACTTAGTAAAAGAAACCAGTCAACAATAACAGCTCATTCATGCACTAAATGTAAGCGCTTCCGCTACCAACTAAAAAACGCTTAATGCACAGCTAAAATGTCTTACACCCAGTACAGACAAGGGCTGTAGTCGGATTAAAATGCGAATCATTGGTATTATTAGCTTCCCCACAAAGGAACTATGCTCGTTTGGTGCAGTAATTGCATTCCAAGCAAATATTACAATATTATTATTTCAGCTATTTTGCCAGTGCGCAAAGCAAGGGAGCTTTCCTGTGATGAATCAACAACAAAAAACCCAATCAACCTGCCCCTATTGCGGTGTAGGTTGCGGTGTAGAAATCAGCGAACTAGCCGAAGGTCAATTTAGCGTTCAAGGGGATACAAGCCATCCCGCCAACTTTGGCCGCTTATGTACTAAAGGGCGTTCATTAGCTGATACCTTATCTGACGAAACTCGATTGGGCTTTCCCAGTATTAATGGGGTAAAAACCAGCTGGAGTAAATCAACCGCTTTTGTTGCCAGTAAACTGAACCAGATTATTGCCCAACACGGGCCTGAAGCGGTGGCTTTTTATGGCTCTGGACAAATGCTAACCGAAGACTATTATGTCGCCAATAAACTGCTTAAAGGCTTTATTGGCAGCGCTAATATCGATACTAATTCGAGATTATGCATGGCCTCAGCGGTAGAAGCGCACAAAAAGTCCTTTGGCCGAGATTGTGTGCCGACCACATATAGCGACCTTGAAACGGCCGATTTGATTGTGCTGATTGGCTCTAACCTAGCTTGGTGTCATCCAGTGCTACAACAACGGATCCGAGCTGAAAAACTACGTCGCCCGGCATTAAAAATAGTGGTCATTGACCCTCGCAAAACCGCCACGTGTGAATTAGCCGACCTACATTTAGCCATCAACAGTGGCACCGATATTCTGTTATTCAACGCCTTATTATGTTACTTGGCTGACAATGATTATGCTGATAGCCAATACTTTGAAGCCAATAACATTGAAGCCACACTAGCCGCCGCTAGAGCCGAGCACAGTGATCATTTGGCTGAATTATTGGGTGTGGAAGTTACCGAAATACAACAATTTTTCAAACTGTTTGCCACCACAGAAAAAGTCGTTTCGGTGTTTTCGATGGGTATTAATCAATCAACTCAAGGCGTTGAGCAAGGCAATGCGATCATCAACTGTCATTTGCTGACTAACCGAATTGGTCATCCCGGTATGGGGCCTTTCTCGATGACCGGACAACCTAATGCCATGGGCGGGCGTGAAGTCGGCGGATTAGCGACTACTCTGGCCGCCCATTTAGGTTTTGCCGACGTAGGTGCCCAGCAACTGGTCAGCGACTTTTGGCAAACTGAACGACTAGCCAGCGCCCCGGGACTCACAGCGGTAGACTTATTTGATGCAGTGGATTCGGGCAAAATAAAAGCCATTTGGATCATGGCCACCAACCCGGTCGTCACCATGCCGCAGACCGCAAAAATTAAACAGGCATTGAGCAAATGCCCACTGGTGATTGTCAGTGACGCTTTTGACACCAGCGAAACCGTGCAATATGCCAATGTGATATTTCCTGCCCGTGCTTGGGGTGAAAAGTCCGGCACTATGACCAACGCTGAGCGGCGCATCTCCCGTCAACGGGCGTTTAAACCGGCTTATCAACAAGCGAAACCTGACTGGTGGGCCATCTGTGAAGTAGCCAAAGCGATGGGCTTTGCCAGTGCCTTCAACTTTAACCATGAAGCCGAAATATTCAAAGAACACGCCGAACTCTCAACCCTAGCTTGCGAGCTAACAGGCAGCTTTGACATCACCGCACTAGCAGCACTGAATGAACAACAGTATGACCGTTTAAGCCCAGTACAATGGCCTCAAAGCAAAACCGATGTTATTGAATTACAAGATAAACGCTTATTTGCCGACGGCCAATTCCCCACCCCAAACGGTCG
The DNA here is from genome assembly GCA_965277695.1 of Alteromonadaceae bacterium. Taxonomy (GTDB): domain Bacteria; phylum Pseudomonadota; class Gammaproteobacteria; order Enterobacterales; family Alteromonadaceae; genus JABSOG01. The sequence goes on along the minus strand of CBDIDQ010000067.1, from coordinate 16,981 downwards.
ACCCAACATGGTACCCGTGGTTTATTCCAGAGCACCGATAGTCGAGCAAGCAGCGGATCAACACGCCCCACTGATATTAAATACCGGACGAAACCGAGACCAATGGCACACCCTAACCCGCACAGGCGTCTCAGCCCAACTTAACCAACATGCACTGGAGCCAATTTTAAGCATCCATCCCGCCGATGCCAAAGCCCGGGGCCTGCAAGACGGTGCCATTGTTAACATGATGAATGAATTGGGTGAAATCAATATTCGCCTCCAAACCAGCGAACACGTCAGCCGAGGCAACGCATTCGTCCCCATGCACTGGAGCGGCAGCCATTACAGTGCCGGATCCATCAACCAGCTGGTGCGCCCCGACACCGATCCAACCTCAAAACAACCCGCTTTCAAAAGCTCAACGGTCAGCGTAGTCGCGAGCAAAATAAGCAGCGAAGCCCTGCTTTTAACTCGACAACAGCTGACTGATCTCAATAGCAACTACTGGGTTTGGCAAAAAGTCAGCAACGGTTTTTTATACCATATTGCCGACCAAACCAGCCCTGAACAACTACTGGAGAATTTAACCAAGCAGTTGCCGCAAACGACTCACCAACTCGATGGCGGCGGCAACACCCGCCTGACCCGCACCGCACTAATCGATGAAACCGTCAACTGGAGCCTGCAAGTCAGTAACAGCCGCCCACAACTCGACCCCAGCTGGCTCACCACTGCCTTATCGAAACCACTAGACAGCACACTAAAATGCGCCTTCCTCTCAGGCCAAGCCTACGGCGACGCAGACAAAGGTGCATTGGTGTGTTTATGCAAAAAAATCGGGCTTAAACAAGTCAAATCCGCCATTTCTGACGGTCAAGCAGCTTGTGTCAAAACAGTGGGTGAAGCGACGGGGGCAGGTACGGTTTGTGGCAGTTGTATTGGTGATATTGCTTTTGTGTTGGAGGGGGAGCTAGCAGGTGAGCAGCAGATGCGACAAGAAAGCGAAATTTGCTGAACTGAACTCCCGTCCGTAAGGTGCGCTCTGCGCACCACCTTAGAACCATTATGTATTCACGCCCCTATCTATGCCCCTATCTACGCCCCTATTTATGCCCCTTTAGACACTCATTTCAAATATAATCAATAAACACCAAAACGTCGCACTTTATACATTAAAACGAACACAAGAAATACAATCGTATTTATTTTTTGGTTATTACAGTGGTAACTCACCTTGGATTAAGCTACACTTGCTGTCAATACTGTCACCAAATACACTTATCTTGAAATAAATGGGGAAACCTCCAACGATGACTGACGCTACTGTTAACCCAAATGCCAATAATGACGCAAATAGCAATGCACTGACTTTAAGGCAATTTATCAACTTTGAAACCATCGCCGCCGGGCTGTTTGCGCTATTTATCTCTGTGGTTGCTTACCTGTGGAACAACCATGATGGTGAGTTCAAACGCCTGAGCAACGATGTCAGAGATATTAATCGAATTATTCCTACACTTGCGACAAAAATCGAAATGAATGCCAGATTCGATAAAGTTGATGAGAAGTTTGCAAAAATAGATGAAAAATTCGAAAAGATAGATGAGAAGTTCGAAAAGATGAATAAAAAGATGGATGATAAATTTGCAAAGATGGATGATAAATTTGCAAAGATGGATGATAAATTCGACAAGGTGAATGACAAGCTCAACACACTAATCTTATCAATGAATACCTTTCAAAATACCATGGCAACCAAAGCACAAGTCGACGCGCTGGCCAAAAAAGTAGCAGCCAACACGCGTCAGCTGGCCAATCAAAAAGTTACTCATTAGATACAATTATTCGCAATTTGCAAACCACTCACCTCAATTTACTGGCATATTTTTTGCTATACTCCCGCCTCATCATGAAAATTATCAATTTTAGCACTGGAGGATAAGTGTAATGAGTCAGTCTGTTACCGCCGATTACGATAAAATAGGGCTTTACGAGCAAAACGAAATTAACGGGTTAACCGAACAAACCCTGCAAACGCTGCTCGATTGTGTTGAAGCGAATAAAACTAGCCATGTTTTGGATGCGATGGGTGGCGATGGCAATTTGACCATGCAGCTGCTGGATTATTGTCAAACCGCCAATATCAAGCCCCCTCACTGTACCTTACTCGAAATATCTCAAGTACAGACAGAATTGGCCAGAGCCAAATTTCCAGCTGATGGCACCGATATCATTTGGGGTGATTTACTCACAGCCACCTCGCTTAACGATGATCAGGCACTGAAAGAACAACAGTACGACCGTATTATGGTTAAAAGTGCCAACCACGAAATCCCTTTAAAATCACAAGAAACCTTACACCGCAATTTATTTCGCCTGCTTAAACCTGGCGGCAAACTGATTAATCTGGGGTTTGTATTTGACAGCGAAGTATTGCGAGATGAAGTCAGGGTTTTGGCCGAGGCCAAAGACACTTTAGCTGGCATGAAAAACACCGCTATCAATAGACACTTTTTATTAAGAGATGAGTATTACGCTTGCTTATCGAATGTCGGCTTTAAAAATATCACCAACAAAGCGGCTTTTAATTACCATATTCGTTCAGAAGTGGTCGCCAACAACTATTTTGCTGCTGAACAACGCGAAGCATTGGATTTGGAAAATCAGGCCATTCAGGCAAAACAAAAAAATCTGCGCCAACATGGCCATATTGTATTTACCAATACTGGCAGTATTTTAAAATTTCCCGGCGAGATCACCGTATGTGAAAAACCAGATGTTGCTGCATAAACATTGATAAAGTTGGGAGGGCATAAGCGCCCTCCCAGATTTCATTTACAAAGACCCTAAAAACGCCAACACCGCATTCTTATCAGTCGAAGACAAATTCTCAAACGCCACTTTAGCATTTTCCCCCTCGCCGCCGTGCCATAAGATGGCTTCGCTAATGCTACGGGCACGACCATCATGCAAATAGCTCGGTTTGGCATCACAGACTTCATTGCCCTGTCCGCCTATTGGGTTAATCACCCCACCAGTTACACAAGCCGATAAACCCAAACCCCATAACGGTGTGGTTCGCCACTCTGCGCCACTCGCCTGACCTTCGCCAAGGTTATCGGCCAAACCGGCACCCATGTCATGTACCAATAAATCGGTGTAAGGGTGAATGGTTTGATCTCGAAGCTCAGCAAAAGGATGGAACTCGCTGGTTTGGAAAGTGTCAGTATGACAACCCTCACAACCAATGCTTGAGAACAACGCTTTACCTTGCTGAACTTGTGCGTCATCCAAGCCACGTTGTGGACGAACACCCAATAAAGCGATGTATTTGACCAAGTTATCCAGATGCTCATCAGCCAATTCCGAACCGCTGTTACCACACACAGTTTGCGCTGAACCACAATCAGGCGATGGCAATACAGAAGTCATTACGCCCATATCGGTGTTAAATGCACCAGCAACCTGGTGTTTAACACTAGTAGTGGCAGCTTTATAACCGAAGCGACCCAAACGAGTATCGCCAGTCACCGGATCTATCACCCGCTGAGCAACACCACTGATGCCATCATTGGTTTTGCTGCCATCAGCATCTTCTAATGCTAAGATCGCCGCCTCAGGTATGGCTTCTAACAAACCTAAACCCACCAGCTGTGGTGCAATACGCGCCGAGAATTTAACCGGGGTATCTTTGCTGAACGCATAGTTTGGTGAACGCAGACCATTCAATTCAGTCCATGACGCGATAGATACACTACCCTCACCGTCTGTGGCATCATTAATACCGACATTGCCCGGCTGTAAAACTCGACCAATTTTGGCATCTGGGTTACCATTGATATCACCCACTTTGAACACCCATTTATCTAACGGCACACCAATCGCAGCAGGTGCAGCACGACCATTACGTTCATGACAACCCGAACAACTGGTATTGACATAATGACTGCCTGCTTTGCCCACCATCTCGTTAAAGATACCGTTTTCAATCTTTTCATCATGCTGACCAGTTTCAAAATCGGTGTGATGAATACGTCGACCCAACACAAACGGTTGACCGTTGACACTTGATAGATTAGTCGCCATTTGCATAAAGTGATTATCCGGCTCATTGGTATAACCGTAAGGTAAGGTAGTGCGCCCGCCTAACCAGCCACTTTCATCGATTTTGTGAGAATTCTCACGCTCTGAACTCTTGTCGGCAAAATCACCCACCGTATACCAAGGCACCATGCCACCTTCGCCAACCATATAAAGGTAAGTGGTGCCATAGTAGTTACTACGCCCCTCTGGCACACTAGCAAGGAATTGACTCACTTCAATTTCCATCGCCTGCCCTGCTGCTAACGAGCCAACACTACCATTCAAACCACGATGTTCATTGATTAGCAGTGAATACTTATATTGACTACCGGTCGAGCTGATTTTATTAAGGTTGTCATCAAATGTACCGCTACCAACTTGAACCACATTGTTTTGATAGTTACCATGATATTCCGCCACAGTGTTCATACCTGAATACCAAGCTCTGAATTCCCTCACGCCCAATCGCCATTCAGTAACAAAATTCACCTCAATCGTAGAGCCACCTTTTGCCACAAAATCAACAAATTCGAATCGTGCTGTACGATGAGTCCAATAATGGGCTAAATAGTGATCATACGACTGAAATTGGTCTTCTTTGGCATGACGGTCACGTCCTCTGTCAGCAAAACGAGTAACAATTGCATCGCCCCGATCAAAGATAACATCTTGCGCCAACACCGTACCTGCACCATACAAAGGCACAATACTACCTAAGTTAATCTCACAACCTTGCGCATCAACCTGAGTACCCGCTGGCGTATTGGCACATTGGTCAATATTATCAGCGACGCCATCACCATCGGCATCGCCGATAACCACAATCGCACAACCAACAGCATCAACAGTTGTTCCTGCTGGGGTATTAGCACATTGGTCGATATTATCAGCTACACCGTCACCATCGGCATCACCGATAACCACAATCGCACAACCGACAGCATCTACGCTTGTTCCTGCTGGAGTATTAGCACATTGGTCGATATTATCAGCTACGCCGTCACCATCAGCATCGCCGATAACCACAATCGCACAACCGACAGCATCAACAGTTGTTCCTGCTGGAGTATTAGCACATTGGTCGATATTATCAGCTACGCCGTCACCATCGGCATCGCCAATAACCACAATCGCACAACCAACAGCATCAACAGTTGTTCCTGCTGGGGTATTAGCACACTGGTCAATACTATCGGCAACACCATCGCTATCCGAGTCAGCAACAACGCCGCCCATAGTATGACTTTCTTGTGCAGTGTTGATCACCGATCCATCACCGCTCAAATAAGTGAACCAATAAGTAACAACATCACCTAACGCCAAACCACTAAGCACTTTAGTGTTTTGCCCATTGGCTAAGGTCATACGAAAATTCTGTTGAAGGCCATTCTTATCGAAGTAATGGACATCGGCCCAAGCATTACTGTTGACGAAAAAAGTCACGCTAGAATCGCTGGTCTGGGTCAACCCGGTTGGCCCTACAGCACAACCATTAACATCAACGACGGTTCCCGCAGGGGTGTTGGCACACAAATCGAGGCTATCAATCACACCATCATTATCACTGTCGAGTACCGCTGGTGTGGTTGCTAATATATTGATCCAATTGAGATTAAACTCGCCGCCATCGACTTCAACACGCAGTGTATGCACGCCCTCAGCAACGGTCACTTGAGCAACATCATGGGTTTCAAATGCTTGCCAACCACCAGTAACAGCGACACTATCACTCGCCAACGTATTGCCATCGAGCAACAATGAATAGCTTGCACCACCGACATTTGACGCCACCCGAGTGCTCAAATCGTAAGTACCCGCACCCAAAGTCACGCTATACTCCAACCATTCACCAGTGGCAGTCCAGCCAACATTGTAACCACCACCAACATCTGTAGTGGCTTCAATATCAACATCTTCTGCACGATACTGACCACCGTTATTACCCGCTGAGGTATCAAAGTAATTGGTGTAATCTTCGGCCTGAACCAACACTTCACTAGTCACTAACGGCGTAGCACCATGCCAGAGGATATCATCAATCGCCATTTGGAATGGAGCAGTCGGGAATTGACCATCAACACTGGCAATAGCAAACATATATTGCATTGATTCCAGCGCAATCAAAGAACCACGAAGATCAGCAACAGGTATGGTCACCTTGCCCCATTCGCCGTTACGGGTTAAGCCGTATTGTGTGGTATTGGCGGGAAATTCCAACCAGTTTTCATTGCCAAAGGTATCGGTGACACTGACTTTAAACGTCACATTGGCAGGGATTTTAATCTCAAAAGTCACTTCGCCATCAGCAAAGTGACTCATATCAACCGCTTGTCTGGCCTGAACACCGCCGCCGAACCAAGTACCTGCTGTGGCTTGCCAAGTAATGACATTGCTGCCCTCTAATGGGGCAAGATTGCCTTGTGTGGTATTGCCATCCCAAATATAAATATCTGAACTGACACCCTCTTCAAGCTGATTGTCAGTGGTTGTAGTATCAGTGAAAACACCAAAAGTGCCGGTTTCAGCGCTAGTGCTATTAACAAAAACCTCGCCTTGACCATCGAGTTCATACACCCGAATATAGTCAATCATCATTTTACCGGGCTTCGGTGCTGTTACCTGGCCATTATTCGCCGCATCAGTAAAGTTGCCGCCAACCGCCAAATTCAATAACAGATAAAACGGCGCTTGAAACTCGCTCGACTCGGCGTTAATAGTAAATGGCGCTTCGTATAAGTCATGCTCAACACCATTATCGGTGATGGTGAAACGAATTGCAGTGTCGGTCCAGTATGTTCGATAAGTGACAAAACGATCAGTTAACGGCGTGGTGGCGACATAAGGTTTATTGTAACCAACGTCATACGCGATGCTTGCTGCACAACTCGGGTTACCTGTACCACAGGCCGCATCAGCATGAAAAATCAGATTTGAGCCAACATAGCTGTTGATATCCGCCCCAGCGTGTCCTTGACGAGCACGTTCATCGGCTTTATGGCCCATTTCCATCATGTCGATTTCGCCTTTGGCGGGCCAAGTCGCGGTGCTAGTGCCTAGCATCCAGGCCGCAGGCCATAAACCGACACCGACTTCAGGGGTACGCATTCGCACCTCAATCATACCGTATTGTATCGAAACATGATTACTACTATTGACCTTACCTGAGGTAAATGCCTTGCTCTGAACGCTTTCGTCCCGAGCCTCTAACACTAGCGCTTTATTACCGCTCTCGCCTGGCACATCCCCAATTGAGACATTATCTTGCGCGTACCATTGCAGCTCCTGATTGCCCCAACCACATAAACCTTGATCACAACCGTCTCCAATATCGACATTCCAGACATTTGAATCAAGCGTGTTAAAATTATCTTCCCACAATAGGTTACCTACTGCCGCTTGTGCTGGTCCAGCTGCACATAGCGTTAAACCAGCCAACGCTAATCGCCACCTCGTGGTCTGTTTTAACCTTTTCGTTGTTTTTATCATCATAGATTGCCTTTTATCATTACAATTATTAATCACTTGATCGCGCTGCCGTTGATTTGAAACTTAAGCTCAAGTTTAAGCCCGAAATGTAAGCGCTTACATTACTATGTTAAATAAAACACCATCAAACATCGAAATGTTAAGGCGATGTGTGAAAGCGCTTTCATTAAGATTACACAAAAAATTAACAAATCGCAACCGCTGATTATTTAATCGCTTCCCTAACAAAAAAGTGGCGATCAAACCAATTGATGGGTTTTCGGGTGTTTAAACATAGAAAAAAGCCCATTTATTCACTATGGTAAGTTTTAACTGAGTCAAACAAAGGTCGCGGGCAGCAGATGTATCACATTGAATTTATTACCGAAAAAGGTTGGGAAACTGCCTTTGCCGCCACCCATAAAGCGGCTTGCTTGCTAGCAGATGCACTGCAAGATGCTTGTGGCGACGAGATCCGCGCTTATTATGTCAACCCCGCCGGTACCGAAGACTTAGCAGTCCATGCCACCATTCAACACCTTGACTGGCGTCAGTTTATTGAAGATGGCATTTATATGAATGGTTAGTGTGTGCTACCTGACCCTTAAAAAACTGGCAAAACGCGGCACGTTATTCATCGTCTTACCATAATACTTAAACGTAATGATGCGACCGATGGCTGGCGGATTTTTTCGTTCAAGATCAGAAAAACCACTGCCTATTTTAAATGTTACGCCATCATCAGTTTTCACTAATAAGGCCCCAAGCATTCCGCTGTATTTTCCCTTACCCGGCAGGTGTTTCAGCACCACCGCTTCGGCGTCGAAATGGCGTTTTAACTTCATTAAATCATCACTGCGACTAGCCTGATAATAAGCGCCGCCACGATGCAACATTAACCCCTCTCCCCCATCTGCAACTACCTTATCAAGCAAAACCATCAACTGTTGCTGATTGTCCAACCGCTGTTGTTTGATCATTTGCAGATAAGGTGAATCGGTCTGTTCAACCAAGGTTTGCATTTGCTTAACCCGCTCAGTAAATGACGCATTAACAGCAGGCAAATCGAAAATCATTAGCTTCACCTGATACCAACCTTGATGGTCGCCGAGTTTTTTTAGCTCTTTCCTTCGCTCTTTCCTTCGCTCTTTTTTTCGTACGGTACCCGACACTAAATCAAATTGTTGCCGCCCAATCCACAGCTCGCCATCCAGTGGCACCTTAGGAAAGCCGTCAGTGAACCAATCAGGCGCAGCAAATACATGACCTTGACGTGAGACTAGCTGCCGACCATTCCAATAAGCCCTGACACCATCAAGTTTTTCGCTGACCCAATAGTGTTTAATGTCAATGTTTTGCCGATAAAGTGTCGCCAATTGAATGGCGGGTCGCTCGGCTGCTAGTGTTCGGGGGCTAATCAAGGTGGTAAAAAATAAACACAATAGTAGTAGAATAATAGATGTTTTCATGATGGCACTTTCCTTGTTTTGATGTGATTTAAACGACTTGATTGCCGCTAAACATATTAAGCCTAGGTGCAGTTGAGCTTTTTGTCCATTTTTGTCTAATTGGGCTTATCAATAACGATTGAACTGGCTAAATTTCCTAATTAAGCAGTTAAACGCACTTTGAAAAAAATATTTATCACTTTCCATCAACTTTATTAGAGTATCTACTCTAACTCGCGGTAGGCCATGTATCACCGACTCTGTGGCCGATTTAAACGCAATAAAAATCCTGTCCTAATAGTTAAATATCGCTTTTATTACGATTTTGTTACTTGACGTTTACTTTTAATTCGCAAAAAATGTGCTGGTAAGAGGTGTGAGGTCACACCTAAATCAACATTGATAAAGCAACAGAATGGAGCAATAAAAGGATATTGGCACTGACAGGCGTCATCATAAATACATTTAATGATAACAAGATAACAGTGAGAAAATTAACCATGACAATTCAAAAAGTAATGCGATGGGGTCTCGGTGCAGTCCTTGGCCTTTGCTCTATATCCTCAATGGCGGCCACTGGCGTCGCCTTTGTTCACGGCACAGGTAACCAAACCGATGCCTATAACGATTATTGGACGGGTGATTTCGTCAGTTCAGTGATGGCTGGTCAACCAAACCGCAACAACTATGTAATGATCAATTGCAAATTTGAAGAGTTTATGTGGTCCAACGAAGCCGCTGGTTGCCTCGCTGGTCAATTGACCACTTATATTCAAAATAACAACATCGACGATCTGGTGGTACTCACCCACTCTAATGGTGCTAACGTGATGCGTTGGATCATGTCTAATCCAACTTGGGATAGCCGTTACCCTGCGATCATCAATTCTATCCGCTGGGTTAATGCCATTGCCCCTTCTAGTGCTGGTACGCCATTAGCTGATGCGGCAATTGCTGGCAATACCTTTGAAAGCCTGCTCGGCTGGATACTGGGATACAAAAGCGATGCGGTGAAAATGCAACAAACCAGCTGGATGGCATCTTACAATCAAGACTGGTTATATGGCACCAGTGGCCGCCCCGCCCTGCCTAAACCTTTCTATTCAGTGGTTGGCAGTGATGTCGACTCGGCCATTTGGGATGGCGACAGCTATTGTGCCGGTTACCAATATCAAGTGGCGCTAGAAACCACCCAAAACTGGTTAGATAATTGTTCTGACGGTTTCCTTGAATGTAGTTCACAGCGTGCTGCGGGTATCGAATGGTTTACTGATAAAGACGTAACCAACGGCTCAGAGCCTTTAAGCCATCAGCAAAGCCGTCGTGACTGTTTCGGTCTTGATGTCATCTTACGTAACGATATTTAAGCCAGGAGCCACACAATGAACACCTTCACTAAAAAACCCGTCACGCTGGTTGTTGCCGCCGCTTTAGGTTTATTCATCAGCAGTACAGCCATTGCCGCGACAGCCGCAACGCCTGTAAAAGTCGCCAAACCGACAACTGAGCAAGCCAATGCAATCAACTTTAGCTTTGCCCTTGCCGCCGATCATCAGCTTAACTTAAGCAGCCCTTCGGCAGTTACCCTTAGCGATGAATACTACTTCACCGTCAATGGCAGCCAGTTAAACAAAGGCGTTGATGTTCACACCACGCAAACCGGTGCGTTAATCAAGATTTCACGTCAGGGCAACCAAGGCAAAACATTTGAAAATAAAGCCCTGCAATTGCGCTCTGCCCACCAGCCACAGAAGAACCTAGCTAGCAACATCATTGGCGAAAACGATTTGAAAGCAACTGGTATTTTTAACAATGCTACCGCTATCAAATTGACCGACGAGGTACAGCCGGGCAGCTTCAAACTGAATTACACTCAGCCATTGGCGGCGAAAAGCCTCTATGTGATCCACGTTAAAGAAAAAAATGCGGTTAACAAACTAGAAATTTCGACGCAAAAACAACATTACCTGCAAAATGAAGCGTTCAGTTTTGATGCGGCGATGTTAAATAAAGACGATACCTTGGCATTGAATAATGTTGATGCGTATATCTTGTCACCGTCAGGCAAAAAGTTTGCCGCCGCAGTTAATCGCTCAGCTAGTGGCACTGCGCAGATCACGGCGTCAAAACAAGCCCTTGAAGTGGATGCTATCGAAGCCCCGATTAATGGCCTTTATGAGTTACATGTTAATGCCGTTGCCAACAGCAAAAACCAGCCAGTGCATCGTACTGGTAAAATTGCTTTTGCTTTGGCCCCAGATACTGCCGACCTGAACAAGTTGTCATCATTAACCGTTGATGCGAAAAAACCAGTAGCCAACATTGGTTTAACAGTTAAAACACCAGGCCGTTATGAAGTCAGAGCCATTTTATATGGTCATGACCGTCAGGGTAATTCAACGCCAATCATGGAAACTCATAGTGCGCAAAACTTTGCCGCTATCGGCCAACAAGTGATCAACATGCAGTTTGACCGCAAAATGCTGGCCAAATCAGGCTTACAAGCCCCTTACACCGTACAAAATGTACGCTTGTATGATCAAAGCCGAATGAGTCAACAATAAGCAGTTAACAATTAACAGCAAAGCAAAACGCCGTCACCAAGTAAAGGGTGGCGGCGTTTTTTTTTGGCTCTAAATTAAATCTTTATTCAACATAAGCTCGGTAAATTTAAGCCATTCATTGTTAAATTTACGACATCCAAGTCAATTTAGGCTATTTTGGCAGAAAACTGACAATGTTTGGCATCCCTGTACTAACGTCAGTTTTATTCACCCTGTATGATACCGACCATAGCAAGTAGCAACATAACGCCGTTGCAACAGTCATGAATAAGGAATGAGTATGAAAGTATCAACGATAAGAAAAACATTATTGGCGCTGAGTTTAGGTTTAGGCGCTAGCTATATGTCCATAGCAGCCACCGAAAGTAGCGCACTTAGATCTGTAAATCTCACCGCGACAGTCAGTGTACAAGACGACGGGCTCGATCCAGATAAAACACCGCCAGTGCAAAGCCTCGCCACTTTCCTCAACAAGATGAATTCAAATAACAGCCAACCCGCTGAGCAACATGATATTCCGCTGGCTCGGTTGATAGAGCTACATGTTTTGAATCTTGGGTTTTTGTGATAGCTTCGGGTTTATTTGGCAGGGGCTAAAACGACAAAAGGCCGACACAGGGATCGGCCTTCACGAGGACATCGCCTAAGCAACCACCTAAGCAACCACCTAAGCAACCACCTAAGCGAGTAAACAAAGCCGATATTAAATCTTCATCAACTCTTTTTCTTTGACGTCCAACAGGGTTTCCATTTCTTTAATCGCAGCATCGGTGAGTTTTTGAATGCTGTCTTCTGCACCGCGTTGCTCATCTTCGGTGATGTCTTTGTCTTTCAGTAATTGCTTGATATCACTGTTAGCATCGCGACGGATGTTGCGCACGGAGACGCGACCGTTTTCGATTTCGCCACGCACGACTTTAACCAAATCTTTACGACGTTCTTCAGTTAAGGCTGGTAATGGAATGCGGATGAGAGTACCCGCTGTGGCTGGGTTTAAACCCAAATCTGAGGTCATGATGGCTTTTTCTACAGCTTGCACCATTGATTTGTCATATACGCTGATACCGAGTGTTCTGGCGTCCTGTACGTTGACGTTAGCAACTTGGTTAAGTGGTGTCATGGAGCCGTAGGCTGACACTTTGATGGTGTCAAGTAAGCTTGGGTGAGCACGTCCGGTACGGATTTTGGCCAGCTGGGTGCCTAAAGACTCAACGCTTTTTTGCATCCGGCTTTTGGCATCATCAATAATTTCGTTAATCACAATTCTTTTCCTGTTAATTTTTTATTGGGTTCGATTCAATAACTGTCTTATTCTGGCATCTTTATGCCTCAATCCCAAACGATTATTCGGGGGTATTACAATACTATCTATATTTTTGACTCAGCAGTTCATGTACGTTAGCCTGGCAGTTGCTCAGCATTGGCATCAATCAGTGTACCTTCCTCTTCGCCGACAATGACTCGCATCAAAGCACCCGGTTTGTTCATGTTAAATACACGAATTGGCATTTTATGATCTCTAGCCAGCGTAAACGCCGCCAAATCCATCACTTTTAATTCTTTGCTCAATACGTCTTCATAAGACAGGTGCGGGTATAATTCGGCATCAGGGTCTTTTTCTGGGTCGGCAGAGAATACCCCATCAACCCGCGTCGCTTTAAGTACAATGTCAGCTTCGATTTCAATGCCACGCAAACAAGCGGCTGAATCAGTGGTAAAAAATGGATTACCAGTACCCGCAGAGAAAATAACCACTCGACCAGATTTCAACAAGCTGATCGCTTCTGCCCAAGTGTAGCTGTCACAAATACCGTTCAGTGGAATAGCCGACATTAAACGCGCATTAACAAATGCCCGGTGCAATGAGTCACGCATCGCCAAACCGTTCATGACGGTCGCCAGCATCCCCATATGGTCACCCACCACCCGATTCATCCCAGCTTGAGCCAAACCTTCACCACGGAAGATATTGCCACCACCGAGCACTAAGCCGACCTGAATGCCCAACTCAACCAATTCTTTGATTTCACCGGCCATGCGATCAAGCACTTTCGGGTCAATACCAAACCCCTGTTCCCCAACTAAAGCTTCACCACTGAGTTTAAGCAGAATTCGAGAAAATTTTGGCTTCGGGTTTACACTCATATTTTATCTCCACTGATGATACGTTTTGGTTTATGTGTTCAGTTTGGGTATTAGCTTTTGGCTTCGATTAAAATAGGGTAACAATTGATCGTCAAAAAACGCGAATGAATTCGCGTCTACGGCGCATCTGCCCTGCCGTAGACGAGGTTTCAACCTCGTGAATGTTGAAAAATAAAGGTCACCTTAATTTACGCTATATGATCAAAGCCTAGCCTTTCTTTAAGGCAATAGGTGCAGATACAATAAACGCGGCTATTGAGCCGCGTTTATTGTGAGTCGACAAAGAAAAAGTAAAATTACTTCTTCGCCGCCGCCATTGTCGCTTCAACTTCAGCGGCAAAATCTTCTTCTTTCTTCTCGATACCTTCACCGACTTCTAAACGAACAAAGCTAACCACGTCAGCATTGTTGGCTTTAAGATGTGCAGCAACACTAATTGAAGGATCTTTAACGAATGCTTGACCCGTTAAGCTCACTTCATGAGTGAATTTCTTCATTCGGCCAACCACCATTTTCTCGGCGATCTCAGCAGGTTTGCCGCTTTGTACCGCGATGTCGATTTGAATGGCTTTTTCTTTCTCAACCACTTCGGCTGATACATCACCCGGTGTGGTGAACTCTGGGTTGCTCGCTGCAACGTGCATGGCAATGTCTTTCGCCAAAGCATTGTCGCCGCCTTTAAGTACTGCAACAACACCAATACGGCCACCGTGATTATATTCGCCAAGGTTCTCACCTTCAACGATAGTCACACGACGTACGTTCATGTTTTCACCGATTTTAGTGACCAGTGTAAGACGAGTCTCTTCTACTGTCGCATCACCCAAGCTAACCGCTTTCAATGCTTCAATATCGCTGATTTTACCAGCCAGTGCCGCATCGGCAACTTGGTTAGCAAAGTTCAGGAAGCTCTCATCACGAGCAACAAAGTCAGTTTCACAGTTGATTTCAAGCAACGCAGCAGCAGTACCGCTTGACTTGATGATGATGGTGCCCTCAGCCGCAATACGACCGGCTTTTTTGGCCGCTTTCGCTTGACCATTTTTACGCATAAACTCGATAGCAGCTTCCATGTCACCATTGGTCTCAACCAATGCTTTTTTACAATCCATCATGCCAGCGGCAGTACGTTCGCGTAATTCTTTAACCTGGGCAGCAGTAATTGCCATTTTAAAAATTCCTCAAGATATGAAAAGGGGATACAGACGACAACATTGCGAATTGTCAAAATGACGCAACCCAATGTTGTCGTATAAAAACACAAAAAGCGTTAGCGATTACTGTTCAGTTTCAACGAAACTGTCTTCTTCAGCTTGTACTTCAATGGTGTTGTCACGACCGGCGATAGCAACATCTGCTACTGCGTTGGTGTATAACTGGATAGCACGAACCGCATCATCATTACCTGGTACAACATAATCGATGTTGTCTGGGCTAGAGTTAGTATCAACAACTGCTACAACTGGGATACCCAGATTGTTGGCTTCTGCGATAGCGATATGCTCGTGGTCTGCACCGATGATGAAAATCGCATCAGGCAAACCTGCCATGTTTTTAATACCGCCAAGGCTCTTTTCTAGTTTTTCCATGTCACGAGTGCGCATTAACGCCTCTTTTTTGGTCAACTTGTCAAAGGTGCCGTCGCTGCTTTGCGTTTCATAATCTTTAAGACGTTTGATTGACTGACGTACTGTTTTCCAGTTAGTCAACATGCCGCCTAACCAGCGGTGGTTAACATAGAACTGGTCACAACGTACTGCTGCTTCTTTCACTGAATCAGCGGCTGCGCGTTTAGTACCAACAAAAAGGATTTTACCCTTTTTAGACGCTACGTTTTGTAAAAAGCCCAACGCTTCATTGAACATCGGCACAGTGTGCTCAAGGTTAATGATGTGAACTTTGTTACGTGAACCGAAAATGAAAGGCTTCATTTTTGGATTCCAGTAGCGAGTTTGGTGACCGAAGTGAACACCTGCTTGAAGCAAGTCGCGCATTGATACATTAGACATACTATTTTTTCCTCAATTAGTGGGGTTAAGCTTCCATACATCCCATAAGTCCGACCAAATTCATGGCACCCCGGGTTACGTGACGATGTATGTGAATTAATTTAAGCTATTCTGGTTATTTTTTAGCCACTCTTGTCCTGATATTGCAATCAGTTGGCGCTTTTGAAAAATAATCTGAAATAGTGTTTTAAAATCTGACGGAAAAACACGACAATAGTGCCCGCGCCAAATTTCGGCAGCTTTATACCATGGTTTGCGTAGTCAGTTCAATCACAAGTGGTCGAATTGCTGCAAAAAACAGCAAGAACCAGAAAAAATCAGATAAATAGGAAGATTAATGGGCATTACTATCAAGTCGGCTGAGGAAATAGAAAAAATGCGTGTGGCCGGAAAACTCGCCGCAGACGTGCTGGAAATGATCGCACCTTACGTTAAAGCCGGCATCACCACCGATGAGCTCAATACCATTTGTCATGACTACATGGTCAATGAACAAAAGGTCATTCCGGCCCCATTAGACTACCATGGTTTCCCCAAATCCATTTGCACCTCAGTTAATCAGGTCATTTGCCACGGTATTCCCAACGATAAGAAGTTGAAAGACGGCGATATCATCAATATCGATATCACCGTAATCAGCGACGATTATCACGGTGATACCAGCCAGATGTTTATGGTCGGCAAACCTAGCATCATGGCTGAGCGATTGGCCAAAACCGCGCAAGAATGCCTCTATTTGGCGATCAAGATGGTGAAACCAGGTATGAAACTCGGCACCATCGGCAATGCCATTCAAAAACACGCCGAAGGAGCCAGTTACAGCATTGTCCGCGAGTATTGCGGTCACGGCATCGGTAAGGTGTTTCATGAAGAACCTCAGGTGCTGCATTATGGTCGAGCAGGTACTGGTGAAGTATTAAAAACGGGAATGTGTTTTACCATTGAACCTATGGTCAATGCAGGCAAACGCCATTCAAAAGTACTAAAAGACAATTGGACCGTGGTCACTAAAGATCGCAGTTTATCAGCGCAGTGGGAACATACCTTGTTAGTCACCGATGATGGCGTAGAAATTTTAACCCTGCGCAACAACAAAACCATCGATCGGATTTTCAAGCATTAAGCGTCGACAAAAAATAATGTTAATTAGCGGCAAACAAACCACAGGAGTCAGTCGATGTTAATACCAGATGCCATAACTGAAGCGTTGGATCAACCTTTTGACAAAGACAGTTATCGTGACACCCAACAGGCTTTTTACGATTGGCTCGACAGTGTTTTTGGT
>CBDIDQ010000066.1:0-15166 GCA_965277695.1 Alteromonadaceae bacterium | reverse complement strand
GCCAAACAAAGCGCCAGCCAATATGTCTCAGTATTATCACAATTTCGTGCCCTGTATAACGCAGAAGTCGTGCAAACCGCATTAAAAAGCGGTCTGAAAGTCACTCACGATTATCACGGCAAAGAAGGTGCCATTCCCCTACCTGCCACATTAAGTATGTTGTTAGGTGAACAAATGGGTAACAAAGAAATGGATGTCAGGACCCAACTCTATAGTCCCTATCCTTATCCCACACGAGAGAAATCCGGCGGTTTACGCGATGATTTTGCCGCACAAGCTTGGACCTTTCTCAATAAAGAAAATAACAAAAACCAACCATTCATTCGCATCGAAGAAATTGATGGGGTGCTTAACGTTCGTTATGCCGTTGCCGATGTGATGCGTCCAGAATGTGTCGATTGCCATAATGAACACCTTGATTCCCCGAGAAAAGACTGGAAACTCGGCGATGTCCGAGGTGTACTTGAAGTCGATCATTCCCTGACCGCCGGGCTCGAACAAGTCAATGCCATTTTCATTCAAGTGGTCGTATTGGTTTCATTGCTGTTACTATTTGGCCTGACCATCGCATCAATTACTATTAACTACTTACGCCGAATGAATCAATCCACCATGAACCTCAATAACCGTCTGTCACGACAGGTTCAAGAAACCAAAGTCGCCGAAGAAGAAGCCCACATCGCCAAAGATGAGGCTAATCTGGCCAATAAAACCAAATCGATTTTTCTCGCCAATATCTCCCATGAAATCAGAACCCCAATGAACGCCATCATGGGCTACTGTCAAATTCTCAAACGCGATCAAACGCTATCGGTCGATCAACAGCACTCTCTTAACGTCGTCACTCAATCCAGTGCCCATTTACTCAAATTAATTAACGATATCCTCGACATTTCAAAAATAGAATCAGGGGCTCAACAACTGCACCCGGTTTCTTTTAATTTAATCGCCTTGCTACAGGGCCTCAGTGATATGTTTAGGCTCAAAACCCAAGAAAAAGGGCTGTCTTGGCAAGTCAACCTGAATTTCTCCCAAGACGAATACTGGGTGCTCGGTGACGAGGGCAAGTTACGCCAGATCCTGATTAATATTATTGGCAACGCCGTTAAATTCACCGATACCGGATACGTACAGCTTTGTGCCTATGAACACAGTGATGCGACTTTCTATTTTGAGGTCAGCGACAGTGGCATGGGCATTTCAAACAAAGATCAATCCAAGTTATTTACCCCATTCAATCAAGGCCACGCCGGACTGAAAAAAGGCGGTACTGGGCTGGGACTGGCGATCTCGAAAAAATATCTCGAATTAATGGACTCTCGACTGGAATTAAAATCTCAAGATAAACAAGGCACAACGTTCAGTTTTTATTTGACTCTGCCCTATAACAAACCTGAAAATAAACTGACGACTATCGCCCATTCCTATAAATGCCTGAGCAGCCAACAACCCGTTGTGGTATTGGTAGTAGACAATATAAAAGCTAACCGCGATATTTTAAGCCGCATCCTCAACGATGCCGGATTCACCGTGGTAGAGGCAATAGATGGAGCAGTCGCCATAGATTTATTAAATAACAACCACTTTGATTTAGTACTGACAGATATTGTGATACCCAAAATAGATGGCATTAAACTGCTGTCGCTGGCTAAAAACAGTAAACTTAACGAGGCAACACCTATGGTTGCGGTCACCGCTTGTAGTCTCGGCCGAGATAAAACCCATTATGTATCCGTCGGTTTTGCCAATTACGTCAGTAAACCTTTTTTAATTGATGATTTGTTTGCTTGTATCGAACAAACTATTAAAGTGGAATTTGAATACCGGGATACCGACGCCGAACCACCAGTCAGCGAAAAAGTGCTGGCACTGACTCGGCCTGCGGACCCAGATATTATCAATCAGTTAATCGAAGCTGCCGAGCTCTATCGCATTTCGGATATTGAAGCCCTACTAACCAGCCTAGAAGCCAAAGACAGTAATTGCAGCGAATTCATCAGTACCGTAAGGGCTTTTGTCGCGCAATATGACATGGATAAATTATCTACTTTTTTACAGGAGGACTCATGAGACCCCACGATCCCAAAACCGCCAAGCAAACCAAGCCGTTTGATATTCTGATCGTCGATGATAACCCTGTCAATATTGACTTGTTACGGTGTTATCTAGCCGGGCAACACTATAATATTTCAGCGGTCACCAGTGGTGAAAAAGCGCTAAAATTAATTGCCCGGGCCAAACCGGACTTAATTTTACTCGACGTAATGATGCCAGGCATTGATGGCTATGAAACCTGTCGCCAATTGAAGTTGGATCGTGATACCGAATCTATCCCGGTGATCTTCGTCACCGCCAAAATGGAACCCGAAAATATTCGCCAAGGTTTTTCAGTAGGCGGAGCCGACTACATTGCCAAACCCGCGCAGCAAGATGAAGTACTGGCCCGAGTCGCCAACCAATTCAAATTGCTAGAACAATCCAAGTTCGAACGAGACTTAGTGCTCAACTCAGAGAAAATGTCTTCTTTAGGTCGTTTTGTCGGCAGTATTGCCCATGAAGTGTCTACCCCGCTGGGCACACTCAACACCGCACTGAGTTATACCATCGATCAGGCCAACGAATTGCAACAAGCGTTTGAGAATAAAACCCTCAAACCGGCCATGCTGGCGGCGTTTTTACGTCAGGTCAATGAAGCCCTGCAAATCTCACAGACCAATATCGACAGTGCCTCGCGCATTTTACACAGTTTTAAACTAGTCGCTGTCGACCAATGCCGCTATACCATCATGCCGTTTAACTTGCGCGAATATATCGACAATATTATTTTGAGTTTAAAACCCAAACTCAAAGCCACCAGCCATGATGTGCAAGTACAAATTCCACCAGAAATTGAAATAAACAGCTACCCTGGTGCCATTTCGCAAATTATCACCAATCTAATCAATAACTCACTGTTGCACGGTTTTGCCGACGGTGAATACGGACAGTTATCCGTCACCGCCAGCGAAAAAGATGACTGGACTGAAATGACTTATCAGGATAATGGCCGAGGAATGCCACCGGCGATCCTCGAAAAAACCTTTGAACCTTATTACACCACCAAACAAGGCGAAGGCGGCAGTGGTCTGGGTATGGGGATCATCAAAAGTTTAGTTGAACAGGACCTTGAAGGTACTATCACGCTATCGAGTGTTGAGGGAGAAGGCGTTAAAGTCATCGTTCGCTTCCCTTCTCGGCACAGCTCGGCATAAACGAGGCATAAACTGGGCATAAAATAATGCGCCGAACTCAGACTGAAAAAAGCGACATTAGCCGTATTAAATCAGTAACAAGCCCGCATAAAATCATCACTAAGCCTGTATTAATGCCGTAATATCAATGAGCTGCCGCTAAATGGCAGCTCCGCTCGCTGGACAAGATAACCTTGTGCTCCTACACTTAGAGCCATTACTTTTTCAACTAACTGCTCAGGATCTCCAATGCGTAAAATCCTCACGCTTTTCTTATCTTCAATCCTTTGCTTCACTACACCAACCGCCCTCACTGCCGTTACCACCAATGTAGATTCTGATACCATAGTGGTCGTCAGCGAGCTTTCGCAAATGTACCGCGCCTCAATGACTTATATCTTTAGACAACAAAAATTAATCAATCAACGAGGCGGTGATAAATCCGCCTTATTTGGTAGAACCTTTATCAACAACGTCAAACAAACCTATAAAAAAGACTTTAGCGAAGCATTTCCCAAACAAGATCATGTGTTAAAAAGAATGCTGGTCCAGGTCATGGTCGAAGTCATGGAAGATAATCGCACCTTGATCACCGATGATGATATTAAAGCCAAAGGTTTTATCCCGGCCATTTTTGCCTTTCAAATATCCGAAAAACTCTCTACTAAAGGATTAGGCGTCAAAATCAAATTTACCAATAACACCGATAAAGTCAGAAACAAACTTAACACCCCAGATGAATGGGAAACCAAAGCCATGGACGTGATCCAGCGATTAAAGTTACCCATTTACTTTGACCATACCACCACTTTTGACGGCAGACCTTCCTATCGCCACTTCGCCCAAGTAAAACTGACCCCAATGTGCCTAGCCTGTCATGGTACACCAGCAAATAATCCATTAAATGCCAATAAAGACAAATCGAAATGGACTGATATAGATACAACGGGATTCCCCATGGAAAACTGGCAGTTAACTGATTTTGGTGGCGGCGTCAGTGTCACTATCTACAAAAAAGACTTTTAGGTAAAATTATGTTCAATAAAATCAGCCGCACCCTTATCATCATCTGCTGTTTGTGTCTGTTTTCGCAATCAGCGATTGCCGAAACAGAAACCATCAAGGTCGGCGTTGTTGAATACCCCCCTCATGTTGACTTCAAACGCGAAAAAATGAATGAAAAAGCCTTCAAATATGTCGAGAAAGTGTTAAAAGGCATGTACGTCAATGTTGAATTTATCCGCTTTCCAACCAAACGAGCACTGG
This sequence comes from Alteromonadaceae bacterium, assembly GCA_965277695.1. Lineage (GTDB taxonomy): Bacteria > Pseudomonadota > Gammaproteobacteria > Enterobacterales > Alteromonadaceae > JABSOG01. The sequence goes on along the minus strand of CBDIDQ010000066.1, from coordinate 10,670 downwards.
TTGAACTCAAAAAGGGCAACATTGATTTGCTGTTTCCGTTAGATGATTCGCAAAAAGGCGTCAGACGCTTATCCAAACCGTTATTTCGTTCAGTACCCGGTCTATGTTTTAAAAAGAAAAACTTCATCCCCTTCTTAAGTGCCACTCACCTGTTTGAAAACCTCACCATCGGGGTCCCCGCAGGCACTGAAATGATAAACAGCCTGAAAGACTCCAATGCCAATTTCACCCCCGTAGAGGGCAGCGATGCACTACGTCGGGGGATCAGGCTACTATTGGTCGACCGAATAGACGCGTTTTATCACCCCAGCCCAGTCAAGGTATATCATTACAGTAACGAATTATCCAAAGAAGTCGCCTGCTCCTACTTTTACGGCCACTCTTCGGGGGTTTTCATTGCCGTAGAGCCCAAAATGAACAAACACAAATACCGCCTAATAGATAATGCCTTCTCCACCGAATTAAAAATCAAATCTTATGAGTATTACTTCGCCGAGCGGGATTAGAAAACGTCAGGATTGGTGCGCCGTAGACGCGAATTCATTCGCATTTTTATTAATTATCAATCTATTTGCACCATAGAGGCACTGAGGAAAAGCCAGGTCAAAAGCAAAACCACTTGAAATGACTTCCTCGCCCCACTATTCTGGCAATACTCAATTGCTCACAGCCAAGAATCAACAAATGAAGCCAGACCACAGCCAAGCCAGCGTAACCACACTGGCTATTCACCCCATTAAATCAACTCAACCTATTAGTCTCGATAAGGTGTTTGTTGAAAGTAAAGGCATGGCCTTTGACCGCCGTTTTGTGTTGATTGATGATCAGGATAAAGCCATCACCGCCAGAACTCACGGGACGCTGACACAGGTCAACGTCACTTTGCTTGAAAAAGGGCTAGTGGTTAAAGCACCAAACATGGCTCCACTGACCATACACTATGATCAATTCTCCTCAGACTATCTCACCACCAAAGTCTGGGCCTCAACCAATCAAGGCCAGCATTGCCATGCTGAGTATGATAACTGGTTCAGCCGCTACCTCGGGTTAAATTGCCGATTGGTGTATTTTGGTGAACAAACCAGCAGACAAATCAAAAATGACCACCGCCACGTCGGTTTTGCCGATGGTTATCCGGCATTATTGATCAGCGAAGCCTCATTAGCCGACCTTAACAGTCGCAGTCACCATCACCACCTAATGAGCCAATTTAGACCCAACATCGTGATCAAAAACGTACCGCCTTTTGCCGAAGACCAATGGCAACGCATTCGCATCGGCGAAGTCGAATTTGAAGTCAACAGCCCCTGCTCCCGCTGTATATTCACCACAGTGAACCCATTTACCAGTGAACAAGACAAAGACGGCGAACCTTTAACTGTACTGGCACAATACCGTCAGGGAGCCGACAGCAAACTTTACTTTGGTCAAAACCTGATCCCGCTGAATGAAGGCGTGATCACAATCGACGATGAAGTTGAGGTGTTAGCAACCAAAGAAAGTGAAAAATATCCAGACAGCTCAACCATATACCGTCCACTGAATCTAACCCCGACGAGCACACAAGGCACTCACTGGCAAAGCACTCAACCCCAACCGCTCAACTGTATTGCAATTCATGACGAAACCCCAGATGTTAAAACCTTTGTGTTTAAACAACCCGATGACATCACCGTCAACTACCTAGCCGGGCAATTTATTACCTTGAACCTGACCATTGAAGGACAAGCCGTAAACCGCTGTTATACCCTGTCATCAAGCCCGACACGACCGAATACACTAGCATTAACCATTAAACGCAAACCCGGTGGTGTGGTATCAAATTATTTGCATCAACACTTGCGTGTCGGCGATACAGTGCAAGCACAATCACCACAGGGGATCTTCCACAGTGAATTGCTCACAAAAAATAAGGTACTCTTGCTCTCAGCAGGCAGTGGTATCACCCCAATGTTATCGATTTTACGTCAAGCGGCTGATCAGGCATCTGATCAAGACATCGTATTCTTTCACAGTGCTCACACAGCAACAGACCTGATTGCCCGTCAAGAAATTGAATTACTGGCCAAACAACAAGGTCAAACCCAAGTGAGTTATATCCTTACCCAAGTTCATGGCAGAATAAATCAACCAATGCTGGCAGATATCAAAGATATTGGTCAACGCACCGTACTGCTGTGTGGACCCGAACAATTTATGATCAGCGCAAAAACGCAATTGTTGGCACTAGGCTTAAATCAACAGCAGATTTTTCAGGAAAGCTTTGGCAATCATCCATTGGGTGATCCCGATGCCTCAGCATCGACAGCCACACCAGCCATTAAGCAAAACTGCCAACTCACGTTCACTGGTGATAATCAATCCCTTACCCATCAAGGTGATAACCTCAGTTCCGTTTTGGAGCAAGCTGAGCAAGCCGGGGCTGATATCCGCTACTCTTGTCGCAGTGGTTTTTGTGGTACTTGCAAAGTCAAACTGCAAAGCGGTGAAGTGCAAATGACCGAAGATGCGGCGTTAACAGACACAGACAAGCAACAGGGATATATTCTCGCGTGTAGTTGTTTGCCGATAAGTGATATCGTCATACAGACCAGTTAACCACACAAGCGCCATCAATTTATCATCACTTGTCATCATTTAGAAACACACTGGTGGCAAAGTGGTCGTCCACTGATAAACTCAGACTTTTTATGCCCTTTTAGGGTAAGAAAGTCTTTTCACCATGACGCTTTTACGCTATTCTTGGTCGGTATCATAATCGCGGTCAATTGTCTAGAACAGTAACAGCAATTATTGACAAATCCATCACATAAAATGCAACATGACAGGCGAAAAAACCTTTTATATTTTAGGGAAATACTATGAGTGAACAACCAGAATGGGGTTTTGACGATATCAGCTTGGGCAAACCCATAGCCGAAACCCCTGACATCAATTCACGACATATTCAATACTGGCTAGTCGCCATCGGATTAATCCTCATCAGTTTACCGCTGCACGACAGCCACTGGATTAGCAGTATTCAACTGCATAGCCTGATGGAAGTCGTCTGTACCATCCTCGCATTGTTTATCGGCGTCATGGCCATCATCCGCTATTACACCCGTACAGAGCTGATTTATCTGATGGTTGGGGCTGGCTTTCTCGGCACCTTTTTTCTTGACGGCTATCATATGGTGGTCACCTCAAGTTACTTTCAACCCTTTATGCCATCCAATTTACCGGCCCTAATTCCCTGGAGCTGGATTGCCTCCCGCCAATTTTTATCAATATTTTTGTTTTTAAGCTGGTTATTATGGAAAAACAATTATCAGCCTAAAGGCGGTCATCGCCACTTTGAGCGTTTAGTGTTTATCTGTGCCGCCCTGTTTATGCTGGCGGTTTCGTGCTTTTTTATTTTTAGTCCATTGCCCCCGGCATATAGTCCTCACGTATTTTTTCATCGCCCGGCTGAATTTTTTCCGTTTTTATTTTTCTCCTTGGCATTGTGGGGTTATTTAAGCAAAGGACATTGGCGCAGCGATACCTTCGAACACTGGTTAGTCATATCGCTCATTATCAGTTTATTTGGCCAAGCGGTGTATATGTCCGTATCGGCACAAGTATTTGACTTGGAGTTTGATGTTGCTCATTTGTTGAAAATTGCCAGTTATATTTGTGTTCTTATTGGCCTCATGAGCAGCATGTTCGAAGTGTTTAAACGAGAACAAAAAAGCGGGCAAATTCTGGCGACGGCAGTACGTAATGCCAAAGAAAGTGAACGGGATGCGATTGTTGAAAACATCCACCACGGCGTCACCCTGTATAATAAACAATTCAAATTGTTGGTTTGTAATCATCTGTTTATTGATTTAATGGCACTACCTGATAATGCAGCAAAACCCGGTGTCGATATCAACCAATTATTTCACCGTGCGGTAGAGGACAGTGAAGACAGCGATCACCACAGCGAACAATACCAAAACGACGAAGTGCAGCTGACGCGCATCAAGGCATTCAGTTCAATCAGCTACCGCCGAATCTTGACTAATGAGCAGGTGATTGAGATCGTCGGCACCCCTGTACCAATGGGATATGTCCTAACCTACACCGACATCACAGAGCAGGTCAGCGCCCAACAACAAGCCTTAAAGACCTCCGAAAAACTGATTGAAATTTTTGAAACCAGTCCGGTTGGCATCGGTATCACCCTAGCCGCAGACGACTCTATTCGCTGGATCAACAGCTGTGGTGCCAAACTGCTAGGCTTTAACGAGTGTGATGAAGTCATTGGTTATTCGGCTTTGAACTGCTGGACATCGCCAGAGCAAAGAACCACTTTTATCAAAGCCTTTGAGCAATCAGGCAGTGTCAAAGCCAGAGAAGTGCAATTGAAAAACTCCCAAGGTAAACCGTTTTGGTGTTACTTATCTTGGTATGCGATTGAATTTGAAGGCCAAGACTGCATCCTCTATTGGATGTATGACATTACCCTGAAAAAAGAAGTCCAACGACAGCTGTTTGACTCCGAAAAACTCGCCTCGTTAGGTCGACTGGTCGCTGGTGTCGCCCATGAAATCAACACTCCTATTGGCGTTGGCATTACCGCAACCACCTACATGCAACACAAAACCGAAGCATTTTTGGAAGGCTTAGAATCAGGTACGCTATCGAAAAAAGGCTTGCATGAATATCTCAAATCCACCGCTGAGGGTTTGGATATTACCTTTAATAATCTTAAGTCGGCTGCCAACTTGGTGGAGAGCTTTAAACAGGTCTCAGTAGACCGGATCAGTGAAAAACCCCGAGTGATCGGCTTGCACCGTTATTTCAAAGATATCATTCAAAGTTTGCATCCGAAGATAAAAAAAGCCGCTGTATCGCTCGATCTCAAGTGTGATCAGGATTGCTCTTTTCACACTTACCCCGGTGCCCTATCACAAATTATCGCCAACCTGATCTCCAATTCAATCATTCACGGTTTTGAATCCCAAGCCAATGGCATGATCAACATTAATCTCAAAGGTGTCGAAGGCAAAGAAATTCAAATCGAATATCAAGACAATGGCATTGGTATCCCCAGCGATATTGTCTACAAAGTAATGGACCCATTTTTTACAACCAAACGTCAAAATGGCGGCACCGGTTTGGGTCTTAGCATCGTGCACAACATCGTCGTCGACAAGCTCCATGGCACCATCAAACTGACTAGCCATCTCGGCGAAGGTATTCGAATATTAATCGCTATTCCTTCGTTATCGGTTAAACCTGAATAAACCACCGTCATCCATCGATCATCAAGCACAAAGCCAAGGTACTAAGCCAAAGAACTAAGCACAAAGGGGAACTTTCAGCAAGCCATGAAGGCTTCCCCGTGCAACCCCTAAGAATATCCTTTATAGATCCATTCAGGCACCACTAGGGCTACATTCAATCGCCTAGGTTCCTAACATCCCTCCGATGCAAACAACTACTATCTATGAGTGATAATCAATGAATTTATTTACCGGTATTCTAATCGAAGATCAAACCTACATGACGCAACTCGTCAACTTTTGCGATAAATATCACGCCAGAGTCCTCTCCTGCCTGCCCTGGATGGCTGCCGAACTAGCCAGTAACAGCGGTTTTTCAACCATGATTGGCATCATCCAGCAATATGGTGGCCGCAAACTGTATATTGCTACCAATAAAGCCGATTTCAACAAAAAATTGGACCTTAATTTGTCTGACACCCAGTACCATCGCATCATTGACAATACCGATGCCCGAGGTTTTGTCGATTTACCTTCTTTATGGGGTGTGTTCCTTGCCGTACGCCGGGCGGCTATTATCGAAGCCCTTGATGCGGGTTATTCCAATCAAGAGATTATCACTAATTTTGGTATCACAGAACGAGGTTTGCGCAACTATAAAAAGACTGGCCCAGCTGATGAAGCAAAAAAAAACACCAACAGAAAAAGCCCCAAGACTGCGGTAAAAAGCAGCAAAGAGATCAATAAAAAAGCCGTCAAAGACTAAAAAACCAGCATAAAAGCTTTGCCGGGGAAAGTATGCCCCGGGGACTTAATCTCATAACCACGTACAATTTACTTCGTCAACAACGATTGGCATTACAAGTAAGTAACTTATGTTGCATGAATTAAACTTAATTAACATAAAGAGAGTATATAGTGAAATTACATAACATCCTGAAGACAACTGCCACAGCTACCCTTTTCGCCGCTACTTCAATGACCGCTTTTGCTGCTGCTGTGACTGAACCTTTCCAGTCAACGTTAACGCTAATCGAACCATTGACAGTAACAGAAGTCAACAGCCTTAGATTCCCTGAGCAAGAAGCTGGTACCGCGCAAGCATTACCAGTATTGCCTACAGAAGCTGGTGCTGCCCAATTCAACATCACTGGTGAGCCTCAACGTGGCATCGTGGTTAACATCGTTGAAACTTCAATCGAAATGATCACTGACGGCGGCGGTTCGACGGCTAAATCAATCACTGTTGACAGTTTCGACTTTGACGGCGTAAACCCAATCGATGGTTCAGGCACATTAGATGTTAATGGTAACCTGAACAACGTTCGTGTTGGCGGAACCGCTCACATCGAAGCCGAAGATGTATCAGGTGACTACGTAGGTACTGCTACCTTCCGTGTTATCTATTCATAAGCAGTAATCGTTTGCTCATGAAATAAATATCGGTCAGGGTTTTCTCTGGCCGATTCTTCCATTAGTCACTAGTAAAAGGGAATGTTATGCGGTTGAGAAAAATACACCAAACCACCATTAAGGCATTGATGCTAACAACATCATTAGCCGCTGCCACAGCAGCAACAACAGTAGGCGCTGCCGAGGAACGCTTCGATGTCGGCTTACGACTCATCGTGCCCGCTTTTGTCTCACAAGATAGTAACCTCCAATTTCCAGAACAAATAGCTGGCAACGCCGCACAACTGGTGATCACCCCAGATGGCAATGGAGCCGCGCAATTTATTACCACAGGTGAGCCATTACGCGCCATCACAGCGTCCATTGTAGAACCCTCAATAGTGATGGAGATCGGCGAAGGCGGCACACCCGCTTCACAAATCGTGGTCAACAACTTCACTCTCGGTGGCTCAGTTGACGCTAACGGTGCAGGCTCGCTTAACAGCGAAGGTATTTTAGGTAACATCCGGGTAGGTGCGACCGCCAATATCGCAGCCGAAAACCAATCGGGTAATTACGTTGGGGTTGCAACCTTTCGGATCATATACGCCTAACCTACGTTATTTTTAACCTTTTCAACCTTATTGCAACCATTGGAACCCTTATGAAACAACTTATTACCCTTTTGATGTTTTTTCCTTTGTTTTTACCCCTGTCAGCCTTTGCCAATAACTCATTTTTGGTCGCGCCAGGTATTGTTGAATTTGACTTAAAAAAACCGATCACCCAATCTTTCATCGTCACTAACGATGGCGATGAAACCATTCGACTGAAGATCACCCCGACCTATTTCAAAATAGATGATCGCACCTTCTCAATGGGCAAGCATCTCAGTGAAGACACCAGCCAAATCGAAGATTTGACCAACTCAATGCGGGTCAGTCCAAAAAGACTCTCGCTAAAACCTGGCCAAAGACGTGATATTCGGGTCTCGATACGCCCAGGTAAAGACCTCGGTGACGGTGATTACCGCAGCCATTTACTGGTGCAAATGCTCGAAGTCGCCAGAACCATTACCAATGGTGTGGCCGAGGGCGGTGAAGGTATGGGCATGAATATCAACGTTAAAATGGAAACCGCCATTGCCATTTACGGCTCCAAAGGTCAGGGCAAACCGAGTCTCGAATTTTTCTGTCAAAAGAACCCCACTGACGACAAATTTGCCATCCAAATTGTCAACCCCACAGTATGGCGTTTTGACGGTCAAATCACTCTGACAGAAAACGGCAAAACCATTTTTGATAACCGTTTAGTGAGCTTGCGAGGTTCGACCAAAGACCGCCTGTTTGAGCACACCTATAATCCGTCAGCCGATTATCAAGTCAGCTACAACGGCTTTAAAACCCCGGATGACAAAACCGCTGCGGCTTGTCAGGCACTTTAAGGAATTAAAATACCGTTGGCTTGGCAACGTGCCAACCTCGATGGTGGGTTACGCGCCATTTTTTCCAAATGCCGCTAACCCACCCTACGATGTTTTTTACGGGATGGTCAGAGCCCCATGCCAATACGTATCTACAATTTATTTTTCCTACTATTATTACTGGTGACACCAGTCACCTACGCCGCCGACGCTGCCGCCTCGCCAAAAGAATCTCCCCCACCAGAACTCGCCGAAGAATTCATTGAATTTGTTATCGCCCATGGCAAAGGTGTACATTTCTTTCGCGTAATGATGAATGAAGAAGAAGAACCTTATCTTGATGTACAAGTCATTCTCAATGACTGGCTGGAGATCCCCACCACTTGTGATACCCAAAGGCAATATTGTCAGGGTACTCTTTATCCTGACGAAACCATCTTTTGGATTGACGCCCAACAAAAACAAATGGGCAACAACAAAAAAGGCCAGCCCCAACCCACGGTCGACCCCAATGACATTGCCTTTATCGACAATAAAGTGTGGTTAAAATATAGCGCTTTTCCGGATTGGATCCCCGTCAATGTCGCTTGGACCCTCTACCGTTATGCAATGTCGATGACCGCCAATTTTTTATCCCTCGACGAACAAAAACTCAAACGTGAATTTGACCGTAAAAAATACATCGCCACCCGCGAAGAAAACGAACGTATCGCCAAAGTGCCGCGAATAAAACCTGATGATGAAATGCCGCTAGAAATGCGTTACGACCTCAACCTTGGTTATAAAAAAGACCAACCCGTACAAACTAATGCCTCATTACAATTACTCGCTGATATTGGTCAAGGCACTTTACAAATGAACACCACCTTTGAGGGAGAGCAATTTAAATCCAACGTCGACAGCTACCAATACAGCCGTTACGGCGATAGTTGGTACCATCATATGATCATTGGTAGTACCAACTCTTTTTCGAGCCAATTGATTGGTGCCAGACGGCTGACTGATGGTTTTACCATCGAAACCCAAGAAAAGGTCAAAGGTGCCGGTAAATTTGAATTTTGGGATGTATTTCAACCAAAAACAGAAGTCGACGTGTTCAAAAATGGCATCTTGGTCGAAACCATCGTCACCGATGACAGCGGTAACTTTCATTTACCTGAGCAACTGGCGGCAGGCGGTGATCGCTTTGCTTTCAAAAAGTATTATACCAATGGTCAGGTTGAAACCAGTTCAGTACAAATCGCCCCGGATGACGCCTTATTACAACAACCCGGCAGCTGGGATATTAATGGTGCGGTGGGACGAATGGATAGCGGTGAACTGCTGCAAACCAACATTCGTTATGGCGTCACCGATTGGTTAAGTCTTGGGGCACACGTCAACCTAGCGACATTTGACCGTGAAGTCGATAATATCGCCGATGCTGACACCACAGATCCTTTGATAGAAAAGCGCAAAGAACAAGGCTTATCATTTGATGCGACATGGCGGCTGGGTAGCCAAACCAATTTACAGTATGAATATTTGCAGCTTGACTCATCAGCCTCCGCCACAGTATTGGCCAAAAAGAGCAAATATCATGCAGTATCGCTGCGGATCACCGCCTTTGAGCAGCAACAACTAGTGCTCAATTATTTTAAAGTGGATACCCCAGACACCTCAGCCACACCCTCGGCAGACCCTTTTTTACCTCGTAACAACTTAATCAATAATTTGGTAGTGATTGATCACGGTCTCAATGTCTATCAATGGAATATCACCTCGCAATTGAGTGCCAGACCAAAACAAACCCTGCTGGTTCAAGACTTTAGCAAACGATTATTGCGCAAACTGTCTTTTCGCGGCGGTTATACCCTAGTCCAAACACCAGCAGATGGACTCAAATTTGAAGCTAATATCGGCTCGAATACCAACCTATTTGAAGACAAAAACATGCAACTGTCGTTGGTCAGTGATGACAGTGATTTAGCCGCTGACATTCGTTATCGTTTACAAGGTGGCGTGACCGGTAATCACTGGGATTTAGACTTAAAAGCCAACCATGTTTTTGGCCAAAAGACCCGTATCGACCTGACTGCCTCTTGGCGTTATAAAGAACATAGCACAATAGACTTCACCACCGACGGTAAGTCGTTTGGTCTGGAATTCACCTACCGTGGTGCCGCCGCCACGCGCAAACCTAAGCTTAATTTCAAACAATTCGCCACTGGCACTGTCTATGGCAACATCATGTCACCAGCCAAAAAAGGCAAACCACCTGAGCCTATTGTCGGATTAAAAATCATGGCAGGCAGTGCCATTGGCAGAACCGACAGCAATGGCGACTTTGAAATTCACGGCGTCGCTACCCAAACCGATATTTTGGTCAAATATGACAATAACAGCCTCGATGTCAGCTATATGCTTGACCGTCAATTTGACAAAGTAAACCTGCGCCCAGGCACCCGGGTCAGACTCAGCCCGCAGGTTATCGGCAGTGTCGGTTTTGACGGCGTGGTTTTATCCACCACCAAACTGCCCTTGAATACTGAGCTAGTAGTGAGCAAAAAGGATGACAATTCCTCTAACAACAGCCATGTAACCACCATCGCCGTCGAAGAAGATGGTTTCTTCCTCACCGA
>CBDIDQ010000065.1:0-50404 GCA_965277695.1 Alteromonadaceae bacterium | reverse complement strand
CTTGTCGTGGTTCAGTAAAAGGGGCGAAAATTGTCGATTTGGATCCACAACAGCAAGGTGTCTCTGAATTATGGGGCATGACAGTACAAATCGGTGACGACAAGCAGCCGCACCTATTAGGGGATTATCTGGCATCCGCATTCTCGAACATATGGAGACAAGCTCTGGGACCGCCTACAGGGGATTTTTCCTTCAGTGCGCTATACCAGTCGGTGTTGCAAAACCTCAGGATTGACGGCTTAACGCCAAAATCTTGCCTAAACAACCTGCTTCAATCAGTTACTGGCGACAACCCTCAGCTATCCATTAGCTTTGTTGTAAGATCTTATAATCGAAATTCAATTAATTACTTGATCAACGATACAACCTTGGCGTATATGAATATCCTTGGGGTGCCCAGAATTATTACCGCTAAGCTCACGCCATTAGGCGAATATCTTCAGAATCCAGACGGTACACCGGGCCTCATTCCTACCGAGTCATATTTTACCAAGCTACTAAAAAGCGTGTTGAAATTGCCCGATAACCAACAGTATTTTGAACAAATCAAACAAGCCTCGATACAAGCTTATGTACCAAACACCGAATTTGATTTTACCCATGGTCAGGTATTTGGTGCCATTGGCCTAGCACTGCCAGAAGAGCCCACCATGATGACCGCTGACAGAATGCTGGCCCCCACCAGCGACACTAGTTATTTTGCACCGCTGGTAGTCGATAATGAACGTTGTCAGATCATTGTCAATTTAGGCAATTCACTGCAATCTGTGCGACCAGCCTCAGCAGACAATTCCCATGTCAACATTAAGTCTTTAGGAGAATTGCAACTGTGTTATTTTAACGGGGATATCAGCGTCGAAAATGCCCAAATGCTGGGGAAAATTGATTACCAAACCAATGATTTCTATATCAAAAACGCGGGTCTAGCCATCATCCAACTGGATAATGACGATGACTTGACTGCGATAAATAGTTGTCCGCTGGGCATCATCAGCACTAATAATGCTGGCCAAAGTGTACTTTTACACGAAAATGCCCAAGGCACCTATTTAAGACCCAACCAGTTTGTTTATCGGATGAATCCTGAACAAAAAACCACCGATGAATTTCCCAGAGGTAATACTCAGCAAGTCGATATTTATGCGACAAAATTTGGTCAACCGCTGAAAAATACAATGATTAAACTGCATCTACAAACGCCCAGACAAGCGGCTAATTTTGGCGGGGCCAATCTATCAATACCGCAATCAGCACTAAGCTACCCCAGAGAAGTTCAAACCAATGAATGTGGTGTTGCCAGCTTTGCTATTAAGGCCAGTAACCCGGGCAACCCCCGTGGTTATATTGATGGGCAACTCTACTTCCTTAACTATAATTTTGCCGATAGCAATCTCAGTGATGATTTCAAGCAGCCAGACGATGCCACCATCGACGTGCATATTTACACCGATCAGCCTGATATCGCCAACGTGACTTGGGAAAACTTTGTCGCACAAACGCTGGGGCAATACGGCAAACTTTATCCAATTATGAACTTTATTAACTTGGATAATGAGGTAGCCGTGGCCAAGAATGCCTGCGAAATCTACACCGCGATGAATCGACCTTTCACTGCTGGCGATTTGATGCCAGTAACCCGAGATATGTCTGCCAGCAACTTGGCATTACTTAACCGCTGGTTATTGGTGAAAATTGCTGAAAACGAAAAAGTAAGCGGTAAAAAATGTGCTTTTGCCACAACATCGGCTACTGCGCCTAAATAGCGACTTTCTACATTTGTTTCGACAGGGCTCCACCAGCAAGGTGTGGAGTCATGTCAGCGGATAACACTTAATGATCATCAGCTCAATAGCGACGATTTTTTATTGCACTTTAATAATAAAATTTAGTCCTATACTATAAAGACTCACATCAGTTGAAAATGAAAGCGTGAACAATGCCCTACAGCCACCTTCGTCTCTGCCGCTTTATCATCTGCTGTTTAGTGTTACTGTCATCCCCATCCCTGCAAGCCAAAAAAGCCTTTTATTGGTTCGACAACCAGCCCACTCAGCAAGGATTAAGCAATAGTTGGGTCAATAAAGTGTTGCAAGGCCCCCACGGCTACATTTGGGTCGGTAGCCAAAATGGTTTGTTTCGTTACGATGGCAATCAATATAAAGCCTTTTTCCATGACGCCGAAGACCCCACATCGTTAGGTGGCGGTTATATCAACAACCTCTATTTGGACAGCCAAGGTGAACTGTGGTTGAGTTTTGCCCATGAAGGGTTTGCTCAATATCATCCACAAACTGAAAGCTTTACTAACTATCGCCACGACCCACAAAACCCCAATAGTCTGAGCAATAACGAAGTCACCGCCATTGTTGAAGATCAGGCAGGTGATTTGTGGATCGCCACCAGAGGCGGTCTTAATCAATATAATCGTCAAACCCGCACATTCACCCACTACAGCCACAATCCAAAAGACGCCAACAGTTTAAGCGGCAATGGACTGTATTCACTATTAATCGACAGTCAGGGAATTTTATGGATTGGTACTCGCGACAATGGCCTCAATCGCTTTGACCGACAAACCGGCCGATTCAGCCATTATCACCATCAACCCGAGCAGCCAAACAGCCTCAGCCATAATCGCGTACTCAGCCTGTTTGAAGATGCTGAACAAACATTGTGGATCGGCACTCAAGGCGGCGGACTTAACCGCTTTGACCGTCAAACCGAATCATTTCAACGCTTTGAACACAACCCTGATGACCCGCATAGTCTCAGCAGCAATCAGGTGTATGATATTGCCACTGACAAGCTTGGCTCACTGTGGATAGGCACCCGTTTTGGTGGATTAAACCGCTTCGATCCGATAAACCAACGCTTTTATCGTTACAGCCATCATCCAGAAAACCCCGACAGTTTAATTGACAATGACGTGTATTCTATCTCAGTGGGTCAAGATGGCTTGCTGTGGTTAGGCACTTTTGGTGGTGGACTGAGTAAATTTAATCCCGACATTGAGCGCTTTGGTTTAATGCAGCACGATGCGAGTAACCCCAACAGCTTAAATAAAAACGACGTTAGGGCGATTTTTAAAGACCCGGCAGGTCCGGTGTGGATAGGCACTGATCAGGGCCTTAACCGTTACGATGAAAGCACCGACAGATTCACTTTTTTTCGCCATGACCCCAACGATCCCCATAGCCTCAGTCACAATGATGTACGCGCCATTTTAGTCGACACCACAGGTACTTTATGGGTTGGCACCACCCAGGGCCTTAATCGGTGGGATGACAAAGCCGAGCATTTTATTCACTATCGACATCAAACAGGTCAAGTTGGCAGTTTAAGTGATGACGAAATTAACGCCCTGCATCAAGATAGTCTGGGACAATTATGGGTTGGTACCACATTAGGTCTCAATCGGTTTAATGCCGAAACAAAAACATTTAGCCATTTTTTTCATGACGCCAAAGCTGAGCATAGCCTTAGTCACGATGAAATTAACACTTTATACACCACCGATGACGGCTCGCTTTGGGTCGGCACCGATAACGGGCTTAATCACTTCAACCAACAACAGCAGATTTTCACCCGCTATTTCAACAATCCCAATAATATCAATAGTTTGAGTCATAACAGAGTGTATTCGATCAGCCAGGACGAACACCAGATATTATGGATTGCCACCAAAGGTGGACTGAATAAGCTTGACCTCAGCAGCCAAACTTTCAGCCATTACAGTGAAAAAAACGGCTTACAAAGTAATCGGGTGCAAGCGGTACTTAGTGATAAAAATGGCCATTTATGGCTCGGTGAACTGGGCATCAGCCGCTTTAATCTCAACACAGGCCGAATTAAAACCAATGTTGGCACTCAGGGTAATTGTCATGGCGCGGCTTTTGGTGCTTACCATCGGGCAGCTGACGGGCAGCTCTTTTTTGGTGGTAATTATGGGTTTTGTGCTTTTTATCCTGAAAACATCGTCCGTGCCAGCCAACCACCAACCATTGTTTTTACTGATTTTCGCTTACTCAATAAAAGCGTACCTATCAGTACAGCTGACGCCCCTACCCCGTTAACTCAAGCGATTAACCACACCGAATGGTTAACCTTGGAACATAAAGACAATGTATTGTCTTTCGAATTTGCTGCGCTGCATTATGCCGCCCCTTGGCACAATCAATATAAGTATAAACTCAGCGGATTTAACCCTGACTGGATTGAAACCAGTGTCACAAATCGCCGTGCCAGCTATACCAACTTATCGCCAGGCGACTATCGCTTTATGGTCAAAGCCAGCAATAACGAAGGCGTTTGGACTGAGCAGGCGCGTACCATTGGGCTCACCATTTTGCCCGCGCCGTGGCGTACTTGGTGGGCTTATACGCTGTATGTGTTGTTAATATTTGGCATTATTGGTTCGTTTAGTTATCAATGGTTCACCAAACGACAGGCGATTGAGCAACGCCAAAAACTGCTTGAGGCCGAAAAAATGGCGGCATTAGGCAATTTAGTCTCTGGTGTTGCCCATGAAGTGAATACCCCACTGGGCATTTGCATCACTATGGTGAGTCTGCACCAAGAGCGATTACAAACCTTGCTGCAACAAAAAACCGCCGGGACCATGACCCGTAAATCACTGGATGATTACATCGAAGCGACAACCCAGAGCCAAACACTGGTCGAAAACAGCCTACACCGGGCAGCAGAGCTGATCCAAAGCTTCAAAAAAGTCGCCGTAGAACAAACCGCTGACAGCTTTGACGAAATTGTTTTTCATGATTATCTCGGCGACATCATCACCAGCATAGAGCCACGCTTAACCCGGTTAACCAACCAAAAAATCACCATTGAGCTGCTATCTAAAGGTCACTGGTCAATCAGAACCTACCCGGGAGCTTGGTGGCAACTGTTATCGAATTTGGTCGAAAACTCGCTGTCTCACGGTTTTTCAGACCAAAGTTCAGGAGAGATCACTATTTACGCTGAACGAAAAGGTCATTGCCTGTTTTTTACTTATAGTGATAATGGTAACGGAATGAGCGCTGAGGCACTGAAAAAAATGTACGAACCGTTTTTTACCACCACCCGAGGTCGTGGCGATACCGGGCTGGGAATGCACATCGTTTTTAATTTGGTGGTACAAAAATTAGGCGGCGATATTAATTGTCAAAGTGAACCCGGTAAAGGCGTGGTTTTTGTCATTGAGATACCTGTTTAAAGCCACTGGCAATAAACAATAGACTTGTTTAAAAAAAATCATATACACTGCAAGGTAGCTGATAATAAATAATAGTAACACTCGTGCAACCAAACTTATTCACACAGCTGTTAGAACAGCTGAGCCCTGAACTTGTAGACCCCATTGATCACCCTGCAATAACCCAAGTGATGGTTAACGGCGGTGGTCAACCGCTGAGCACTTACCTCGAATTTCGCCTCAACGATAACCCGCAAATCGACTTGACCAACACCTATGCACTGTTATCGACAGCCAATATCCCAACGGTCGAGCTTAGTGGATTAGATCAATTAATTACCACCTTTAATACCCTGCCATTACACCAACGCTCACTGTGTTTTGGCTTAGAATATGATCACTGTCAAACCGGACTAACCACACCCGGTGTGCACCTCAGCCTTGATGATTCAAAATTTTCCTCGACCGCTGATTTACTTGAAACAACAGCCGTACTGGTAGATATGTTATTTGGCGCAGCGGTTAGCGAGTCTCAATTCAAACAAGACATTGCAGCGTTTATTGATGCCGCTGCAACACTGGGCTCTGTAGGGTATCTGTCGAAGTTAACTCGCAACGGTATCGACACCATTAAGATTTTTGTCGGTGTCCGCTGCGATGATGCCATTGCGCTGTTATCCCAAGTGGGCTGGCAAGGACCAATCAATCAAGTCAAACAAATCCTCGATGATTTACGCACCAGACAATGTATTGAAAACACCGTTAATTTGGATTTTTCTATCACTCCACAACAACTGCTACCTAGCCTTGGTATTTATTTAAGCGAAAAAGCAGTCAGCAATAAAACTATATTTTACCAAGCCAGCCAAACTTATTTAACCGAACAGCTATCAACGCAATACTCGACACCAGAACAAGCCACACAAAAAACCGAAAAATTATTTGCGCTACTCAGTACCCAAGCGCAACTCAGTACCCAAGCGCAACTATGGTGCGACTTCAAAATTTTTATCAACAATAACACTGTGACTTACAAAGCTTATTTAGGCATACCTCATCACCTCGAAAGCCAACTTGATACGCTCACCGCAGGGTTGGCAAAATTATTCAGCAAAATTCATCATAAGTAACCTAAAAAGGAAAATAACCAATGAAAAATCCCAATACTGATTTCGCCCATGCGATTTTAAACAACGTCAATGGTGCCGCAGACAAGTTTAAAGCCGACCCCGAAGCCGTTATGAAACACTTTAAATTAAAAGAAGATGCCAAGGCACACTTGAGAACCATCCATAAACACTGGCTTGCTGGTGACGATGCTGCTGTTAAGCAAGGCTTAAGCGATTTTGGCCAAACCCATATCAATCCCGAATTGCAGGGTGCTAGGCACTATAAAGTCTAAAAAACGCGATGGTCCGACATTTCGGTGAATTCGCGTCTATACCGTAGACGAGGTTTCAACCTCGTGAGCGTTGAGGCATAGATGTCAGCTCGGCAATTTAAGCAAAAATGTCGAGCCATTGCCTGATGTTGAGTTGACACTTAGCTCACCATGATGTTTTTGCACAATCCCATAGGCTATCGACAAGCCTAATCCAGTCCCGTCCCCCACTTTCTTGGTGGTATAAAACGGTTCAAACAATTGACTTTGGGTTTGAGCCGTCATGCCAGCACCGTTGTCTTCGATGGTGATCGCAACGCTATCAGTTAATTGACGACAACATATAACCACTTTTCCCTTTATGATTGTGTCTGTTTGATACTGTTTCTCCGCAATCGCTTCACAGGCGTTAACAATCAGGTTCATAAACACTTGATTGAGCTGAGCCGGATAACAATATAACTCCGGTATAACGGCAAAATCAGTGACAAACTCAATGGTTTCAAGATATTGTGAGCGGATCAGATTAACCGTCGCATTGAGTAAAACGGTAATTTTGGCATTTTTATGCTCAGCGGCATCAAGTTGACTAAACATTCTTAAATCTTCAACAATCGCTTTGATCCGCTTAGTACCGCTCTGAATGGTGTCAAGATGTTGATAAAGCGGTTGAAATTGCTGTTTAAAGCTATCAAGCACATCCTCATCGGCATCATCACCAGCTAAGTCAATGATAAATCGATTAAATCGCGATAAATCGATATGCAGGTTTTGCACACTGACATGAACAAAATTAGTCGGATTATTAATTTCATGAGCGACACCGGCGGTCAAAGTGCCTAAAGAGGCCATTTTGGCTGACTGCACCATTTGTTGTTGAGCTACCCTGATCTCACGGTTTTTTTGTTCCAGTGCTTGCGTCCGCTCCAGCACTTTAGTTTCAAGATTACGATTAATATCTAAAAATTTCAGGTGGGTTTCGACCCGGGTGAGTAATTCGTGTTTACTAATCGGTTTGCTTAAATAGTCATTGGCTCCCACTGCAAAGCTTTGCATCATATCAGCGACCTGATTCTTCGCGGTCAAAAATATCACTGGCAAATCATTCACCGCAAAGCTACGACGTAACTGCGTACACACTTCATAACCGGACACCCTAGGCATCATGATATCGAGCAAAATCAAGTCAAATGGATCACTTTGCGCAATAATCGACAACGCCTGCTCACCGTCTGATGCCTCAACCAACTGATAGTTTTGCAACGATAAATGATTATGTAATACCTGGCGGTTAATCGGCTCGTCATCCACCACTAAAACACGAAAGCGACTGCTATCGCTATCAGCTAGCAGAGGCATTATCAACGGCCTGTCCTGCTCAATTGAATGCAACCGAGCAACCGCTTGGCCAATAGCTGGCTTTTTTTCTGCGCTGTTTTCTGCGCTTGTTTGTGCATTAGCAAGCGGTAAAGTAAAATTAAAGGTTGAACCAACCCCTAGCTCAGATTCAACCGTGAGTGTGCCATGGTGCAGCTCCACCAATTGCTTGCTGACAGATAAGCCTAAACCAGTACCGCTATAGCGTCTTTCGGTCTCTCCTTCGAGCTGTTCAAACGAGACAAAGATAGTGTCAAATTGACTTTCCTTGATACCAATACCGCTATCACTCACTCGAATGGTTAAACCATCAGCCACTTGTACCGCTGATACCGTGACCTCACCGACATCAGTAAACTTAATCGCATTACCGACCAAATTATGGAGGATTTGTCCGAGGCGATCCTCATCCGCTTGTGCCGCAGGCAATGCTTCGGACACGGCATTAATCAATTTAAGCGGTTTATCTGCCAACAAGGGGCGTGACAAGGTTAAAACCACCTCGACCATACTATACAGGTCAACGGCAGCGGTCTTTAACACCAAGTTACTGTGCTTCAATTTAGAAAAATCGAGAATATCATTCACCAGATTAGACAAGCGTTTGCCACTGCTGACAATCATCGCCAAATTGGCCAAACTGTTATTCGATTGTGGACCACCGACCCCATCCATCAGCGATTCAGCCAGACCAATGATGCCATTGAGCGGTGTGCGTAATTCGTGAGACGTATTGGCCAAAAATTCATCTTTTAATTTGTCGACCTGTTTGAGCCGCAGATTAAGCGCCTTTTCGATTTGGATCTGCTGCTTTTGAGCGCGGGATTTATTACCTTGCGCGACAATAATCGCCACAATGAGCACCATAAAAACCAAGCCATAAAGGCTATAAGCCCACCAAGTTCGCCAAGGTGGTGGCAAAATAGCGATTTTTAGCGACTTAGCTTGTTGATTCCAATAGCCATGGCTATTACTGGCTTTGATCTGCAAAGTATATTCACCGGGACGTAAATTGGTGTAAGTGGCTCGACGGTTTTTAGCATCGGTATAAATCCAGTCTTTATCCTGACCGATGAGTTGATAAGCATATTGGTTCATCATCGGATTGGTAAAGTGTAAAGCGGCAAACTCA
Source organism: Alteromonadaceae bacterium (assembly GCA_965277695.1). Taxonomy (GTDB): domain Bacteria; phylum Pseudomonadota; class Gammaproteobacteria; order Enterobacterales; family Alteromonadaceae; genus JABSOG01. The sequence goes on along the minus strand of CBDIDQ010000065.1, from coordinate 41,320 downwards.
AAAGCAATCAAATTTTGTTGATAACTTAAGCTCAGTTGCGATAACGCATCAATTGATTGTCTCAACTCAAAGGATTTTGGTGCTATAGCCGGGTTATCAGTGGCAATAGCCACGGATTGATTCGCCAGTAAAAAATCAGTTAAAACAACCTTTGGTGGCTGATCGTTGTCTTTAATGTTTTCAGCAAAGAAGCGGTTAAACCCGTTGATGCCGCCAAAAAACAACTCACCATCTGCACTTTTAAACGCACTTCGAGTATTGAATTCATTGCTTTGCAAACCATCGTTGACATCATAATTTCTGAAAGTTTCTGTCTCCGGGTTAAAACGAGACAAGCCCTTATTAGTACTTATCCACAAATTACCCTGATCATCTTCGAGGATGGCATAAATCACCTCATTAGGCAGACCGTCTTTTTCTCGGTAATGACGAAATTTTTTGGTCTGTTTATCATACTTGTTTAGCCCGCCGCCATAAGTGCCAATCCACAAGATCCCTTTACTGTCCTCAAAGATGACTCTGGCGATATTGTGACTCAAACCCTCGGGATTTGACGCTTGATATTGAAAACGTTCGAACTGTTCGGTCTGAGTATCAAAACGATTGATACCGCCACCATCAGTGCCAATCCAAAGAATGCCTTTTGTCCCCTCATGAATAGCAAACACGCCATCATGACTGATGCTATGAGGATCGGCAGCGACATGGCGATAATGCTTGAAATCAGCGGTTTTAGGGTCGAACTTATTCAATCCACCGCCATCAGTGCCTATCCATAGTGTGCCTTGCGAGTCTTCATAAACAGATAACACCGTATTATGACTTAAGCTATTGGGGTTTAAAGGCTGGTGTTTAAAATGAGTGAACTGCTTGGTCGTCGCATCGAATTTGTTGAGCCCACCGCCATGAGTGCCGACCCACAGGGTATCGCTTGAATCGCCATAAATCGCATTGATACGGTTGTGACTTAAACTGTGTGAGTCTGTTGCATCATGGTTAAAGCGGGTAAATTGCTGGGTCTTGGCATCATACTGATTTAAACCATCCAATGTGCCCACCCAAAGCGTTCCTGAGGCGTCTTTATAGCCAGCAATCACCACATTATGACTCAAGCTAAAGGGATCGGCTGTTTGATGTTTAAAATGACCGAAATACTGCTTTGTGGTATCAAGCTTATTCAATCCACCGCCAAAAGTACCAATCCAAAGCGCCCCTTGAGCGTCTTGTGTAATCCCTAACACACTGTTATTACTCAAACTATGTGGTTCGGTGTTGTCATGTTTAAAATGCACAAAGCGTTTTTGCGCGGCATCATAACGGTTTAATCCGCCGCCCTCAGTACCAACCCAAAGCGTGCCAGTGTTATCTTCAAAAAGGCTGGTGACATGCGCATGACTGAGGCTGTCAGGCGCTGAGGTTTGGTGCTCAAACCGCCTAAAATGCTGCTGTTGTCGATCATACTGATTTAAACCCTGTTGGGTACCCACCCACAGTTCACCTTGCCAATCTTGATGAATGGCGTAAACCGCATGATGACTCAAACTGTGTTCATCTGATGCGATATTGGTGTAATGCTCAAAGCTTTGGTTGGCCGGATCATACCGATTCAAACCGTTAGCCGTGCCCACCCACAGCCTACCGTCGGCATCCTCATTAATAGCCCAAACCTTATCATTGCTCAGGCTGCCCGCTGTGGTCGCACTATGTCTGAAACGCTCAAATGTCCCTGACGCTTCATTGAATTTATTCAGTCCACCACTATAGGTGCCGACCCATAACACCCCATGGGAATCTTCAAAAATGGATAAAATAATATCGTCACTGAGACTGTGAGAGTCTGATTTATCATGGCGAAAATGAATAAAACGTTCAGATTGGGCATCATATCGATTGAGTCCGCCACCATAAGTACCGACCCACAACCTACCTTTTGAATCTTCATAAAGACTCTTCACCGCATTATTTGACAGTGAATAGTTTGAAATAGCAGTTGAATCGGTACCAGCGCTTTGGGCATTATGACGAAAAACTTTAAAGGTATAGCCGTCAAAACGGTTCAGACCATCTCCAGTACCAAACCACAAAAACCCATAGCTATCTTTGAGCACACTTAACACCGTGTTTTGAGACAAACCCTGTTCAAGTGAGAAACGGCTAAAGTGGGTCACCGACCCACTGGCTTGACAAACAACACAATTAAGCCAAGCACTGAGTACTAATATCAGTCGAATTGAGGTTTTGATGGGCATTTACCGTCGTAGCTGGGTGAAGTGATGAGCGGATATTTTTATCATACACCAGATCTAATAATTCGCACAAAATTCGCAGCATTCACGAGGTTAAAACCTCGTCTACGTCGTAGACGCGAATTCATTCGCGTTTTTGATTTTGACCTTCTCTGTACTTAAAAACCATCACCCGGTCTCATGCAACAAATTCATCATATCATCGAGCGATAAACTGCCGGCGCTTTCGGTGCCTTCGAGCAGGCTATTGGCCAAGTCACGTTTTTGCTGGTGTAAACCGACAATTTTATCTTCAATGGTGTTCTGGGTGATCAAACGATAAATCGTCACCGGACGGGTTTGACCCATACGATGGGCGCGATCGGATGCTTGATCTTCTACCGCCGGATTCCACCATGGATCCATGTGAATAACATAATCCGCCGCCGTCAGATTCAATCCGGCACCACCGGCTTTAAGGCTGATTAAAAACAAATCCCCTTCGCCGCCTTGGAAGGCATTAACCGCTTTTTTGCGATTTGCCGGGGTGGTACTGCCATCAAGATATTGAAAGCTAATACCCTTTTGTTTTAGGTGAGCCCGCAGGATGTCTAGGTGTCCGACAAATTGGCTGAACACCAAAGCCCGATGGTTACCTTGCAATAACTCATCAACCAAATTATCAAATACCTTCAGTTTAGAGCCTTCAATTTCAGACTCGCTCACCACCAGCGAGGGATGACAACAAGCACGACGTAACCGCATAATTTCGGCAAGAATTTTAATTCGTTTTTGACCGGGCTTGGCATCAGACTTCATCATGTTTTCTACTGCTTTTTGCCGTAATGCCTCATAAAAGGTGGTCTCTTCACGACTCAGCTCAACATGTAAATTGATTTCGGTGCGCGATGGCAACTCGGTCAATACTTCTGATTTCAACCGTCTTAAAATAAACGGGCTGATCATCCGCCGCAACGCCTGACTGGCCTCATGACGCAAACCTTCGTCTTTATCGGCATTTTCAATGGTGTTGACAAAACGGCTGGTAAATTGCTCCTTTGACCCCAGTAATCCAGGGTTGATAAAACGAAATAAACTCCACAACTCAGTAAGGTTATTCTCAATCGGTGTGCCAGTGGTGATCATCTTAAAATCGCCCTTAAGCGCCATTGCCGCCTGGGTCCGCTTGGCCTGAGGATTTTTAATCGCCTGTGCTTCATCGGCAACGATGGTATGCCAGTCAACAGCGGTCAACCCCTCACCTTCGGTTTGCAGCAAACCATAACTACACACAATCAGGTCAAACGGTTCAGCACCTTCAAGCATCGCTTGTCTGTCTTTTTTGCTACTCATGCCAAACATCTTCACTTGCAAAGTCGGCGCAAAACGTACTGCCTCTTCTTGCCAGTTAAAACACACTGAGGTTGGCGCTAAAACCAGCGCCGGACCATCAGCGGCACGGGCTAAAATCACTGCCAACGCCTGTAACGTTTTACCCAATCCCATATCATCGGCCAAACAAGCACCACCACCCCAATGGGCCAGTCGATAAGCCCAGTCAAAACCATCAAGTTGATAATCCCGCAAATCTGCCTGCAAGGTCGGTGGTAATTGCGGTGTGATAGTGAACGATTGTTTGAGTTTTTTCAGCTGCTGTTGCCACACCCGATTGGATTTGACCTTCATGCCAGCCGTCGCATCTTCAATTAACGGCGCTGCCAACGGGTGAAATTTGCCATTAAAGGCGGTGGCGGCAATATCTCTGAGTTGCTGACGCAGCTGCTCAGTCAAGGCAATAAAGCGGTTATCTTCTAACCGCACAAATCGCCCAGGACTATTTTCCATTAGTGTCAGCAGGTTTTTCAAATCCACCACTTCGTCTTCACCAATGGTCAACTCGCCCTCAACACTAAACCAATCTTTTTGCCTGCCAACGGTGACACTCATTTCTTTTGCATCCACCGATTTGCTCAGTTTTAACTCCTGGCCCTTAGGCCACTGCAATACCAGCTGCGGCTCAGCCTCGCTTTGATGCAAAGCTTCTAATTGCTCAAGACAAGTCAAAGCATCTTCTAAATCATCCAGCACCAACAAATGATCAGCCATATAAGCAAACATTGGGCAATCAGCAATCAGCAAATCCAAATGACGACTTTCTAAAGCTAACACCCGATTAGTCATCACTCGTTTATCTTCAATCTGTGCCACTACCATCGAATTGCCCGAGCCCGGCAGCAAATTTGGCCCATGTTCACCCAGCGGTTGCACATGACACTCCATCTGCAAACCGCTACCAGCAGGTTGAATATTGATATACAGGGTGTGATCTGGACTTATCTCTTCAATCCCGGTTTCGACCTCGGCAATGCCAGCGATATCCGATTGAATATTCAGTAATGGCGCGATAACCGCAATACTTTCGAGCACTTTATCTTTGGCTTTTTGCGGAATTTTCAAACCTTTGCGGCCAACAATATCGGCGATCTCAAGGTGTTGACCGGTAAACGGCGTCAAGCTATAGCGATCACCCCCTAAAGCGACAAAACCAAAACAGGTTTCACCCTCGTCAAAATCATCCGCGTCCTCCGGCAATCCCGGCATATTGATTTTATAACCGTCGCCAGATTCAGTGATCATCAACTCCGGCTGGGCTTCAATAATGTCCACCGGCTGGTTGAGGTTTTCAAGTGAAAAAGCCGCCGGATGACCAATGCAGGCTTTTAGCGCGGCATAACCCGACAGTGAATATTCCATTCTATCGCCGTAATGTCCCCACACCGCTTCTTTGGCAATGGTGTTGCACATCCGATGATCGGCTTGGCTGAGATAATCAAATTCTTCGCGGCTATCGCGTAATCGCTTCAAGGCAATCGCCCGGCCTTTGGTCCAGCCTCTTTTGCCCATTTTCTGCTCTTTGGGCTCTACTTTATAAGGCGGATAAGGATGAATAAGCCAAACCACCCGACATTCGTTGATTGCTGCTGATTGTCCTGCACTATCGGCGGCATCTGGTCTTAAGGCAATCAGTTGATCAAGTGCCTGTAGCCAGGCTTCTTTTTGCTTCACCATAGTGAGCATATCGATAGTTTGCCCCGGGTCATCAGTAATGATGTTTTTAGCGGGCAAATTTCGCTTGTTGTAACTAAACAATAATTTAGCCGCCACCCGTGCGTACCACAGGCTTGAACTACTCTTGGCGGCTTTACAATAATCAGCCAAACGTTCAAGATAAGCTTCTGGCGGTTGTTCACGACTCCATTCAAAACACAAAGCGCCGATCAATACCGCCAAGCGAAAATAATAATCTTCATCATAATGGTAATAACGAAAGTCAATTTCACGCAGCTTTTTACTCTTGCCACTGAGTAATCTGCCCATGCCATCAAGGGTTTCATAACATTTAAGAAAATGCTTGTCAGAGCGTTGATTGGCTTTATAGTTATTCACTTCAGCGAATAGTTTATTGAACAGCGTAACGTCTGATTCATAACCGGCTTGCAGCAATGCCAACAAATAAATCACACCCGGAAAATCACCCACATGTTGACGCACCCGCCGGGCGATTTTGTTCTTCGCCACTAAAGATTGTTCAAAACAAGCAATCGCCGCCATCGCATCATCTTGTAAAAAATGCACCCAACCAAACAACGACAAGCGATAAGCTGACACAGGTACCTGCTCAATAATAAGTTGCGCTTGATGGGGGTCGTCTCTGAGCAAAAACTGCTCCGCCAACAACAGTTTCATGTGGTCATTGCAATGACCACCGTCAAATAACAGCTGTAATGCGCCAATGGTTTCAGTGTTGTCCTGTAAATCTTCTCGTTGGCGGATCATCAGCGTAGCAAAAGCTTGATATTGTAATGTCACCGGTAACGTGAGAAAAAAGTCATGAGCGTAGGGGTAAAAACATAAGTCGATCAGGGGATCGGTGTGTTCCAAATCAATCACTTGTGGGTCTTTATTGATCTCTATCATCTCAAGACAACGGTTAAACTGACCCAAGTATAAACACTGGCGAAATTCAGTTTCTTTTTCTATTGGATCACGAAAACCCCAAGAATGATGCGCCCTAACCGGAATAAAAGTGTTGGCACTGTTGATGATAGTCGCCAGCATCTTGTTGTCGATACACTTCATCGTCAAGCTATGATGTAAATATTTATTCAGCCGAATGCCATGGCTACTCTCTTCAATCAGATCGTCTTTTTTCAACCGATTACGGGTTTTTGCCGCCATTGCAGGCACACGCTGATCTTTGCCAAACACCCCATCGTCAGTCAAACCACCAAGAATGAGATTCAACATGGTTTGATGCACTGGTTTGTAAACCACCGACAGCACCAACAACATCAATTGTTCATCTACACTACAACGGTCAAACTTGCCCAATAATCGTTTAACTTCAAACTGGGTGTCAGTAATAAACGGCATAAATAAAGGTCTATCTGAAATAAAGAAACGAGCCCAAGGATACAGCGATTAAACCCGCAAGAACACCCCGACAGCCCAGCAATTGTAGGCATTTGCACCGTTTGCATTATTTTTAATCAGTGCTGTGTCCGTTAGGGTTTGTTTTGGCAGACAGGGGAACGTACTTTGTAAATATCAGTGCTTACATTGAAAAGACAGTTGAAAAATCCGGGTGTAAAAATCAACAGCAAAACCCTGAACAGTCCCCGAACCATGTAACAACGTTAAAACAAAAAGGCCACATTAGCACTACCGCTATGCAGGCCGATGGGCTTTTCTGGTCATTTGGAGCGCTCTGTTCTTTAAAAGCAAAAAAAACCACCACGGAGACACGGGGGCACGGAGGACAAACAAGGTCAAAAGCTACCCATTAACCCACGCATAACACAGCGAAGCGGCAATTAACCACATGATAGTACCAACGGCTAAATCGATGCCTTTTCTGACGCGTGGGCGATTCAATATTTCTGACATTCTTGCCGCAGCCAAAGACAAGCTGTAAAACCATAATATTGACGCCAGTATGATCCCCAGCGTAAAAGCGATTTTGTCATCACCGACAAACTGGCTGCCGACACTGCCGAGGATCACCACCGTATCAAGATAGACATGAGGGTTAAGTAAAGTCACCGCCAATGCGGTAGCAACAACCGCCTTAAGCGACTTAGATTTGGCGGCTTGTTGTTGGTCAACGGTTTGCGTGGTTAAGGCGGCTTTAAATGATAACCCACCATAACCGGCTAAAAATACAATGCCACCCCAAGTGATCAAAGTATGTAGCCAATCGTTGGCGCTAATAAGCTGACCACCGCCAAAAATACCCAGCGCAACCAAGACAATTTCACAGGCGACACAAATCGAAGCAGCTTGCAGGTGATAATTACGCTTGACCGCCTGATTAAGAATAAATGAATTCTGCGCACCAATTGGGATGATCATACTGGCACCTAAACCGATACCTTGTAGAAAGGGTAAAAAAACCATGATGATTGCTCCTTACTGCTATTAGCTGATGAAAATGATTAAGAGTGAGTGCAGTGTAAAGGCGTTTGTCATATAATTAAAATTAATGTTTTTAATTAAGTATAAGTAAAACTTATGTCACGCTTTGATTACAAATTACTTCACGCCTTAAATGTGGTGATGCAACAGCAGAGTTTTGAGCGGGCGGCACAAGTATTGTGCATCTCCCAGTCAGCGGTTTCTCAGCGAATCAAAGCCCTTGAGGCGTTTGTGGCCCACCCGGTGATCATTCGTAGTCAGCCCATAGTGGCCACAGCCACCGGACAAAAACTGTTGCGTCATTACAAGCAAGTACAACAACTCGAAAACAGTTTGTTACCCGAGTTATTACCGCAAGACCCCGATCAATTGATTAAATTATCCATCGCAGTCAACGCCGACAGTGTGGCCACCTGGTTTTTAAAAGCGCTAACACCGTTATTAAAAAGCCGACCGATTGAGTTAAACCTATTGGTTGCCGATGAAGCCAGAACCCTTGAAAAACTCAAGTCCGGCGAAGCCTATGCTGCCGTCAGCCTGCAACCCACCGCATTACCCGGTTACCAATCGTTTGAACTCGGCACCATGAATTACGTATTGGTCGCCACACCACAATTCAAACAACGTTACTTTGCCGAAGGCATTAACACCGCCAGTTTAAGAAAAGCCCCGGGCGTCTCGTTTGACCCCAAAGATGATATGCATATTCGTTTTATTGAACAAAACTATGGTCTTTCAGCAGGCAGTTATCCCCGCCATACCGTACGTTCATCAGAAGCTTTTGTTGAATTAGCCAAACTGGGCGTGGCTTATTGCTTGATATCTGAATTACAAATCGCCAATGAACTGAGCAGTGGTGAATTAATCAATATTCTGCCTGAGCAAAGCCTAGTCGAAACCTTATACTGGCACTGCTGGGTGATGGCCGATGGTATTTATAAGGAGGTTTCTACCATGGTTGTTGATAGTGGTAAAGAGATGCTAGGCTTGGCGACTTAGCTTAGCGGTTGTGTGACTCAATACATAAAATGTGTTAAATTCGCTGCCCTAATAACCGTCGAGAAATAAGGTCGTTCGGTTATGACAAGATAGGGTATCAGGCGACTTCTAATCACAAGGCAATTAATCGCAATGGCAGCAGCTAAAAAAACCAGTACAAAAATTAGCACAAAAGCAGCAAAAACACAGGGGTTTGAAGAAACCTTATGGGACAGCGCCAATAAACTCCGGGGTAGTGTCGAATCAGCCGAATACAAACATATCGTGCTAAGCCTGATTTTTTTAAAGTTTATCAGCGACAAGTTTGAGCTGCGAAAAACAGCCATCAGCAAAGATCATGGCGAACAATACATTGATATGGTCGACTTTTACACCATGGCCAATGTGTTCTATTTACCCCAAGAAGCTCGCTGGTCGCATATTAAAAAGTTCACTAAACAAGATGATATTGCCGTTATTATTGATACCGCCTTACACACTGTCGAAAAAACTAACCCTTCACTAAAAGGTGCATTACCTGATAACTACTTTTCACGCTTAGGGTTAGAAACCCGCAACCTTGCCGCCCTAATTGACACCATTAACAACATTGATACCGTCGCCAACGAATGTCAGATGACCGAAGAAGATTTAGTCGGTCGGGTTTACGAATACTTCTTAGGCAAGTTTGCTGCTAACGAAGGTAAGTTGGGTGGCGAATTCTATACCCCCAAATCAGTGGTTGGCCTGATAGCTGAAATGATAGAACCCTTCAAAGGCAAAATTTACGACCCCTGTTGTGGTTCAGGTGGCATGTTTGTGCAGTCGATTAAATTTATCAATAACCACAATGGCAATCAAAAAGATATTTCGATTTACGGTCAAGAATACACTAGCACCACTTATAAGCTGGCCAAAATGAATTTGGCCGTGCGAGGCATTACCGCCAATCTTGGTGATGTTGCTGGCGACACCTTTTTTAAAGATCAGCATCCTGATTTAAAAGCCGACTTCATCATGGCCAACCCGCCGTTTAATCAAAAGCAATGGCGAGCCGAAAATGAACTTAGCGACGACCCTCGTTGGTCGGGTTATGATGCGCCGCCAACGGGTAACGCCAATTACGCTTGGATCATGCATATGATTTCGAAACTCAGCATTAACGGCACCGCTGGTTTTGTATTAGCCAATGGTTCAATGAGTACCAGCACCAGCGGTGAAGGCGCAATCAGGCAGAAAATCATCGAAAACGATTTGGTTGATTGTATGATAGCCCTGCCCGGCCAGCTGTTTTACACCACCCAAATTCCGGTGTGTTTGTGGTTTTTAAGCAAAAACAAACGGGCCAGCGAACCGGGAACCGAGCAAACCAGACGCAATCGCCAAGGCGAAACCTTATTTATTGATGCCCGCGAAATAGGTTTAATGGTTAATCGTACATTAAAAGAACTCACCAACGACGATATAGCCGCCATCGCCCAAACCTATCACGCTTGGCGCGGCGACACCAAAGACGGTGAATACCAAGATAAAGCGGGTTACTGCAAATCTGCCACGTTGGCCGATATTAAAGCCAACGATTATGTCCTCACCCCGGGCCGCTACGTCGGTGCTGCCGAAATAGCCGATGACGGTATTGCCTTTGAAACCAAAATGAGCGAACTCAGCCAGACCTTGTATCAACAAATGGCCGAGGCAAAAAAACTCGATGTAGTGATTAAGCAAAACCTGAGTTTATTGGGTTATGGTGCAGGTAAGTGATATCAGTTGAATTACAGGAGCATTGTTGATGATTGACTACGATAAATTTAAAAGTTCACTTAAGCACCTTGAACTTCAATTTGAAAATCACCTGACCCTTGACCCAAATACCGCCGACTTGCTCAAAGAAGCAGTTAGAGAGTCAGTATTACAACGTTTTGAGACCTGTTTTGATACCAGTTGGAAAGTGCTTAAACGGTATTTAACGGAAGAAATGGGCTTACCCGATTTACCCAATAGCCCAAAGCCAATATTGCGCATAGCCAACGAAAATCATCTGTTAGCCAGTAGTATAGAGCAATGGTTTGGTTATCTGAATGCCCGCAATGGCACCGCACATGACTATAGCGAAGACAAAGCGACAGCAGCGTTAAACGTTGTTGAGTGCTTTATTGACGACGCAACAGGTTTATATCAAACCATGAGTGGTAAAACATGGGAGTAACCAAATCGTTAGATGTCACCGCAACACAACAGCAAATCATACTCACTTTGCTAAATAAGTATCTGCCCAATACAACAACATGGGCTTATGGCTCAAGAGTAAAATGGACAGCCAGACCCAGCTCAGATTTGGATCTGGTTATTTTTGCCACTCCTGAACAAACAGCCGATATCGCTTTATTAAGAGAAGCGTTTGAAGAAAGTGATTTGCCTTTTAGGGTCGATTTATTTAATTGGGATGACGTACCACAGCAGTTTAAGACAAACATTAAGGCCGATTATTTGGTGATTCAAAGTGGTGAGAATGATAAAAATACAATACAAAAAAGTGATGAGTTTCAACAAACCACTCTCGGTGAAATAGTTAGTAAGGGTAAAGGGTTTATTCAAACCGGACCATTTGGTAGTCAACTCCATGCATCCGATTACGTCAACGATGGTATTCCTTGTATCATGCCAATAAATATCATTAATGGTAAAGTTAATTTATCAGGGATAGCCAGAATTACAGAATCTGACGTCGCCAGACTTTCAAGGCATGTCGTTAAAAAAGGGGATATTATTTATAGTCGAAGAGGAGATGTAACTCGTAAAGCACTTATTCAAGACGATGACGTTGGTATGTTTTGTGGCACTGGGTGCTTATTAGTTCGACCAGGCAACAAAGTAAACTCAAAGTTTTTATTATATCACCTAAGTACACCTGCAAATCATGAATGGATCATTCGTCACGCTATTGGTGCAACAATGCCCAATTTAAACACCAAAATACTAGCTGATATACCACTCAAATTACCAGCTCTTAAGTTACAATTTAAAATTTCGGAATTTTTGGGTTCTTTAGACGACAAAATCCAACTCAACCACCAAATGAACCAAACCCTAGAACAAATGGCGCAAGCGTTATTCAAAAGCTGGTTTGTTGATTTTGACCCAGTAATGGACAATGCGCTGGCTGCAGGTAATGACATTCCTGATGAATTACAAGCCAAGGCAAAACAGCGTAAAGCTATGCAGCAAACCTTACCAGCAGATATTCAGCAGTTATTCCCTGATGAGTTTGAGTTGAATGAGGAATTGGGTTGGGTGCCGAAGGGGTGGAAAGTTAATAGTACATCCGATATAGCTACAATAAATTCTCTTTCTTGGACAAAAAAAAATGCTCCTGAGTACGTATCATATGTTGATTTATCCAATACAAAAAATGGACATATTGAAGAAGTGACTCAATATCAATTCAAAGAGGCACCGAGCAGAGCACGAAGAATATTAGAGAGACATGATACGATAATCGGGTTAGTTCGCCCAGGAAATCGTTCTTTTGCTTACATTCACCAAGAAAACCTCACAGGTAGTACTGGTTTTGCTGTAATGAAACCCTTACGTAAATATTTTAGGTCTTACCTGTATTTGCACCTAACAAGGATTGAAGTTATTGACGAATTTGCGCGATTAGCTGATGGTGGGGCGTATCCTGCTATTCGACCAGCAGTTGTAACTGAATTCCCTTGTATAATTGCCGATGATAAAATTTATAAATGCTTTGAGGCAATTACAAATCCTAAAATAAGCAAAATCGGCATTAACAATCACGAATCAGAACAACTAAAAGCACTCAGAGACACCCTACTCCCTAAATTAATCTCGGGAGAATTAACTCTCTCGGACGCCGAACAGCTGGTATAACGGTAATAACAACAAGAGCAAAGGACCAAGCGATGAAATTTAACGAGGCAAGGTTAGAAGCGGCGATTATTGAACTATTGGGCGAACAGGGGTTTGCTCATGTTCGGGGGGCTGATGTGTTTACCAATGAAGTCAGAGAGTCTTCTAAGGTGATCATCAAAGCTGACTTGCGGGCTTTTTTAGCCAAGCAATATGCCCATGCCAATATCACTGCTGATGAAATTGATTCGGTTATTCGTCAACTCGACAGCTTGCCTGCCAGCGATTTGTACGACAGCAACAAAACCTTTTGTCAGTGGCTGAGTGACGGCTTTTTGCTTAAACGCGAAGCCGCTGCCCTACCCGGCGCAAGCAGTGAAAAAGACTTATATATTCAACTGATTGATTATACCGGTGCGGCGCTAAGCCAAGGCCAAAACCAAGGCACTATGGTCAGCATTGCCGATTCGGGCAGAGCTGTTTATCAGCTCGCCAATCGACCGCCGCAAGGTGACAACAATATCTACAAAATGGTCAATCAGCTTTATATTGAAGGTTATAACACCGCAGGCGAAAAAAGCATTCCCGACGGTATTTTGTATATTAACGGTTTGCCCGTCGTGGTATTTGAATTTAAAAGCGCCATTCGCGAAGAAGCCACCATACACGACGCTTATGTACAACTCACCACCCGCTATCGTCGTGATATTCCACAGTTACTGGTTTATAACGCTTTTGGCGTGATAAGTGACGGTGTAAATACAAAAATGGGATCGCTGTTTGCACCTTACGAATTTTTCTATCCGTGGCGTAAAGTCAGTGGTGACGAATCAACCGAACAATACAGCATCAATAGCCTAGAAACCTTGCTACAAGGTTTGTTCAATAAAAAACGACTCACCGAGGTTATCCGCCACTTTATTTATTTTCCAGATACCTCAAAAGAGGAAATAAAAATTGTCTGTCGTTACCCACAATATTATGCCGCAACTAAGCTATATCGAAACATTGAACGCAACAGCAAACCTCAGGGGGATGGCAAAGGCGGCACCTATTTTGGTGCTACTGGCTGTGGTAAAAGCTTTACCATGTTGTTTTTATCTCGCTTGCTGATGAAAAACGTTCACTTTGAAAGCCCGACAATTATTCTTATCACCGACCGCACTAATTTGGATGATCAACTGGCACAGCAATTCACCAATGCCAAAACCTACATTGGCGATCAAACCATTACAACCGTGCAAAGCCGCGACCATTTGCGTCAATTACTTAAAGGCCGTAACAGTGGTGGGATTTTTCTCACCACCATTCATAAATTTACCGAAGACACCCAAGTGCTGACCCAACGGCATAATGTCATTTGTATTTCTGATGAAGCCCACCGCTCAGTGATTAACCTCGATCAGAAGGTCACTTATCACCCCACAACCCAAGGTGAAACCGGGGTTAAACGCAGTTATGGTTTTGCCAAATACCTGCATGATTCTTTACCAAATGCCACCTATGTTGGTTTCACCGGCACTCCGATTGATGGCACTCTGGCCGTGTTTGGTCCAGTGATCGACTCATACACCATGACCGAATCGGTTAAAGATGGCATCACCGTGGGTATTGTTTATGAAGGTCGGGCAGCCAAAGTGCTGTTAGACAATCAAAAACTCGAAGACATCGAAGCTTATTATCAACTATGTGCCGACGAGGGCAGCAACGAACACCAGATAGAACAAAGCAAACGGGCCACCATTAACATCAACGCGATTTTGGGGGATCCCGATCGCATCGAAGTATTAGCTGCCGACTTTGTTAAGCATTACGAACAACGCGTTATAGAAGGCGCAACGGTTAAAGGCAAAGCCATGTTTGTTAGCAGCTCTCGCGAGATTGCTTATCAGTTTTATCAACAACTAGCCCATTTGCGCCCTGACTGGTTTACAGTGCTCGAATGTGAAAAAAGTGAAGAATTAACCGAACACGCACGTAAAAAAATCAAACCAATGGCGCGAGTTAACATGGTCATGACCCGTAGCAATGACGATGACAAAGATTTATATCAATTGCTGGGCAGCAAAGAATATCGCAAAACACTCGACAAACAATTTAAAAAAGCCCGATCAAATTTCAAAATAGCCATTGTGGTCGACATGTGGCTGACCGGTTTTGACGTGCCGTTTCTTGATAGCATTTATATTGATAAACCAGTTCAAAAACACAACCTGATCCAGACCATCTCAAGGGTCAATCGCAAATTCGAAGGCAAAGATAAAGGGCTAGTAATTGATTATATTGGCATTAAAACCCAGATGAACCTAGCCCTTGCGCAATATGCCAAAAGCGATGGCAGCAACGTTGAAGATATTAACCAATCGGTGATTGTGGTCAAAGATCGGCTGGATTCACTGGGCAAATTATTCCATCACTTCGACAGCTCAGCCTATTTTGGCGGCGCACCAGTAGCGCAATATCGTTGCCTCAGCAATGCGGCAGAATTTGCCTTGCAAACCGTGACATTTGAACGACGTTTTATGGCGTTGGTTAAACAGCTCAAAGCCGCTTATGATGTGTGTTGTGGCAGCGAGCAGCTCTCAGAAATCGAGCGCGACACCCTTCATTTTTATCTGGCAGTGCGTAGCATCGTGTTTAAACTCACCAAAGGTGAAGCCGCCGATGCCGCTCAGATGAATGCCAAAGTCAGGGTCATGATTGCCGAAGCACTTAAAAGTGATGGGCTTGAAGAAATCTTTAAGCTCGGTGATGAAGACGGTGCTATTGATATTTTTAATGATGACTACCTAATCAAGATCAGCAAAATCAAACTACCCAATACCAAAGCCCAGCTATTGCAAAAGTTACTCGAAAAAGCCATCAGCGATTTTAAAAAAACCAATCAGGTGCAGGCCATTAACTTCTCTAACCGCCTTAGGTCATTGGTAGAGCGGTATAACGAACGCAAAGAACAAGATGTATTACACAGTGATGTTATCGAAGACTTCTCTGCACAGATTGTCGACTTGATAGGCCAACTTAAAGCAGAGATTGGCTCTTTTGAAGTGATGGGGATTAACTTTGAAGAAAAAGCCTTCTACGATATTTTGCTATCATTAGCGACAAAATACGATTTTAATTACCCCGAAGATAAACTGCTCGCCTTAGCCAAAGCGATAAAAGTGATCGTTGACGACAAAGCGCAATACACCGATTGGAACCAACGTGATGACATCAAAGCCGAGCTAAAAGTCGATCTCATTCTTTTATTAGCCAAACATGGTTATCCACCGATTGATCGCGATGAAGTGTATAAAGATATTTTTCAACAAGCTGAAAATTTTAAGAAAAATCGTCAACGACTATAAAAATAATTGACTCCGACCATATAGAGCAAATCAGGGTTACAGTTATCCTCAACATTCACGAGGTTGAAACCTCGTCTACGGCAGAGCTGGTAGGCCGTAGACGCGAATTCATTCGCGTTTTTTTGATTATCAATTGTTACCCTGTTTGATTGGTGCCAAATAATTGATATTATAACTATTCAGCGAAACCGATGGTTCTGTGGATAAATGACATCAAAACAATGTAGGAGGGCCGTCTCGGCGCGATTTGTGCCGAAGGTGCAACGGTTTTTAAAATGGCTGCACCATTTATCGCGGCGGGACTGGTGCGACACTTCGACCCCTCCTACCATGAGTTATCCACAAGCTGAATAGTTACAACCCAACTTTATCAATATCTATCGCAGTAGAAGCTGAACCGGTATCTAAAATACACTCAGAAACTTCGAATGGCTGCCCTTCATAAACAACATTTAACGTTACCCAAATAAGTCCATTTTTCCATTTGAATTTCATTTAATAACACCATTAATCGGTATGTTTTCAATAATAAACTCATTCGGTGTTGTTGGTAAAGCATACAACACATTTTTGCCTTTTCGTTTGTACTCTTGATACATCTTTAAGATCTTCTTCGGGTCTTTACTAACCTCGATCAACTCGCCACTGATAATTTTAAATGTGGTATCCGATATTTTCTCCTCAAGGGCGTTGCCTATAAGAATAAATTGATCTGGATATTGTTGACGCATTTTTGGCCATTCCATAAAACTCTCCTGTTGCGGACTCTGTTCATATCGAAATAATAACTGATTAATTACCCCCGCGCACAACGAAACCCCACCGCCGCAGAGCGGACATTGCGAGGTAATTTCAGCTCAACATAAGCCCGGCCAAAAATCTGCCAGTCAAAAAAGTCACTGCCGCCTTTGACTACAGCGGCGTCGCTGCCGAGCATAAAACTGGCGGTCCATTCGCTGACACTTCGGGTCATGCCGGCGACACCTTGCGGGGTTAAATCGGGTGTTTGTGCGTTGACATTGCTGTCGTCACCCCAAGCGTAAATGCGGCGGTCGTTGCCATTAGCCGCCCGCTCCCATTCGGTGGCAAACGGCAGGCGTTTATTCTGCCAGCCGCAATAAGTGAAGGCACTCCACCAACTGATACCGGTGACCGCAGCATTAGCATTTTGCTGTTGTTGCGCCCAGTTTAACGGAGTATGGTCGACGTTTTTGGGGGTTTCTGGGTGAGCATAAAGCTTTTTACCTGACTCGAAGGTATTAACAAAATCGGCGTATTCAGCCACCGAGACTTCTGTTCGATCTAACCAAAATGTCGGCACTTCGATGTCTTGTGCCGAACGACCAAGCAAATAAAATGCATGACCTAAAGGATGTTGATGGATTAAATCGCCAGTCGTGAGATCTAAATCAGGCCCCAGTTGATAACGTTTTTGTGGCAATTCGCACAGTTCTTGGGGAAAAGGTCGGCCACCGGTCGATAGCCATTTATTGTCATTAGTTAGCAAGTTAAATGCATTTTCGCCGAGGTTTGCCATGGTTTGCCAGCAGTTCACCCCAGCGGATGAAGTCAGCGGTGCTGTTAATTGCATCTTTGATAAAAAGTCAGCCTGAGTTGGCTCATAAACACAACGCACACCATAATCATTTTCAAATCCGTTGGCTTTGTCATAAGTGCGCTTCCAAGGGTAGAACGCAGGTTCCTTATCTTCAACCACATCACCATATTGTTTATACGAATAACCCATCAAAAAATGACGCCCTTGCTCCGGTTGCACCCACTCCATCACGTTGCCGATGATATCGTGAAAAACCCCTTTGGCGCTTTGATAGGACGCCACATTTCGTGGGATCACTTCTTCATTGCTAAGCTTGTTTTGTGGCCCATTGTTTTGTGGCCCATTGTTTTGTGGAAAGTCAAATTCAGCGGGTTGGCGTAACCCGGCTTCGAGTTGAAAAATCGCTTCAAACTCATCAGCCGTCGGCAAGCGCATATTGATGTAACGACAAAATGCATAAGCATCATGCCAGTCAAGGTTGACGACTGGCTGTTGTTTGCCGTTGTATTTAATATCTCGTAGGCTTGAAGGCAAAAATTGATGGCCTTGCGGGGTTGCTGAATGGGCAAAATTAGCCAAGCTAGCAGGACGGGCTTTTATCTGGTTGAGAAACACCTGATATTGCGTATTGGTGACTTCATGACGGCTAACGAAAATCCGTTTTTTGGCGGTAAACTCGCGTTTTGCAGGTAATGCGCCCAACACGTCATCAATATTCAGGGTTGGCTGAGCTCTGAGTTTATCCAGTAACGGGTGCGATTCTCCGCCTAACTGGGTGGTAACAGCGTCGAAATGCACCATATCATCGAGTGTATAAGCAAATTCACGCACCACACTCCAGCTCAATACCATCAACAGCATTAACAGGCTTAATATCATCGGTAGCCTAGCCCGTAAATCGACTTTTAAATTGTTCATGGCGCTTTTTTCGCCTTCTTCACTTTAACGGAAGCGGGATCAGGGTTAAATAACTCGGCTTCATCAGTGCGGGTCGGCTGTTTAAACCAGTATCGACCACCAGACCTCAGTGCTGACTGAATATCATTTTGATGCACGGGCATCATAAATACTTCACCTACCATAAAACCATATAACCAGCCCGTTTGTGGCCCCCCAGTACCATTAACAACACCCTGCACTTTAGTGATTTTCATCTGATGCCAACGAGGTGTAGCACTTGCGTTTGCGGTAGCAACCACAGGCGCAACCTGATCGCCACGAATAAGATCCAATGCAGATGCCGACGCTTGATGCTCTGGTGCTTGACGACTTTTCAGTTGCACGGCATCCAAATAATAACGCTCTGGGGCATAACCCGGCACTTGTACATCGAGCATGAAGTTATAAATCGGTGAATAGAGCGGAATAGCCAAAAACACGTTTTTCTTGATATATTCCGCTGCCAACGCCTGTATTTCTTCATCGACAACCGCTGGTGGATCATCACTTGTCTCAGCGTCATTGGCTGTTCCAGACGGGGCATCTTGTTTAAAATCAGCTGACTCAGCGCCCCAGCCCGCAGTCTCAGGTTGCTCAGACGAACCACCATCTGATGATCCTCCTTTGGCATAACTGCCTGGTTTCTTTGGTGCTTTTTGCCTTTGTTCTTGTCTTTGCAAAAAGCTGTCAATGAACTGTTCGGCATCGAGATTCTGGTTAAGCATCTCGGTGATCTCTGCCTGAACCCCTTCAGGCATTGGCTGACCGTTGTCATCAGTGGCTTCCTCACCGGTGTTTTTTCGTGGCCAAGCGGGCTCCGGCTCGGTGACTGCTATCGCGCCAACGCCATCGGTAGCACCACCTTGTGAGCCTTCACCTTGTTGTCCGCCTACTTGCTGCTGACCGTCGCCCTCGCCTTCTTGTGTGCCTTCACCGCCAGAGCCTTGTTGCTCACCCGTGCCCTGTTGATCGCCAGTGCCGTCTTGCTCGCCTGCCCCAGTACCATCTTGTTGGCCAGTGCTGCTACCAAAACCATTTTCTTGCATCCCACCAACCTGATCGCCATTGGCATTTAACCGTGCTAAATCAACCGCTTGGCTATCAGCGGCAGTGGGATTCGGATTGTTGATATTACCGGCGTTATAAGCCCAATGTGTCCAAATACGCACACTCTGCGGCAACGATTGTTGTACTTTGGCATACAAGGCGTGATAAGCATCGTTATAATGCACTTCGAGAAACAAGCGACCGCCCTTATTGTATTTTTGGTAATAACGTTTCAATCGAGTGCTGTCAATCAAGTCTTTTACCGTCAGCATTTCCATGGTGTGATAAAGCAACACCTTGTCTCGCATCAATAAAACCAAGGCTTCTTGCTGCGCTCGTGCATGATTGGCACGAACTCCCCAGTCATGCAAGGGATCACTTCTGCGTGGTACTTGATAATTATGGATCGGTATTTCGTCGCGCTTAACCAGCTCCTTAAACCGTTCGACCATCGCTTCGCTGGACGTTGCCTGCGCCGAGACAATCAAATACAGCAAGCTCACCAGAATAAAGATGCCAACACTAGAGGCAAAAATATCCACCATAAATACGCCGTACGAAGGGGAAGATTTACGTGGCATTAAACGTCAGCTCCAATAAGCTGCTGGATCAACTCTTCATTGAGCAGCAGCAAGTTGAAATACCTAGCGTTAATGCGCGAAAACAGCTGACGCATGGCAAACATGGTGCGGTTAGCATCCGGATAGAGCAACAAAAATACGTCCTTATTACGGCTGTTGATTTGACTTAAGTGGGGCCGCAAATAGCGGATCATCGGATTATTAGGTTGCATCAATGACGCCACTGGCACTTTTTGCCCAGTTTGTTCAATCAACACATAATCACGATATAAAAACAGTTTAATCTGTGGTTTGGTCGACAACTCAACGGTTTGAATACCGACAATATTCTCTGGATCTATCTGTTTAGAACGAATGTATTGGGCGTTGATCGCCGATAACACCACAATCACCAACAGCACCCCAATTAAGCCACCGAACATTTGCAACATCGGGAACGAAGGTAATTCGCCGGGCTCACGGCTTCTACGAGTTTTGCGCATTTACAGCTCTCTAACGTGACGCAAGATAATACGGTTTCGCACCAACATATCTTCATAAGCGGTTTTTTCGAGCAAGGCAATCAAAGCCATCGCGGGAATACTCAAGGTCAATGCCACCAAGGTGGTATCAAACGCTACCCCTAATCCAGCCAATGAATCCGCCAACTGACCGCCACCGAGATTGGCCGCTGACAAACCTTTCATCAACGGAATTAAATTAGCCACCGCCTCAGCAATGCCCCATACCGTGCCGAGAAAACCCAACACCGGAATAGCCCACATTGCGGTATGCAAATACAACATCGATACTTCGATTTCTTCGCGTTCCATTTCGGCTTGTTGATCAACCAATTGAGAATATTCTGACAGATTCAGCCCAGTGCTTTGCTTGATTTTACTGATCTCTTCAATGCGAAATTTAAGCGCACTATGATGACTTGCTTGCTCCATGACTTCTGCCATCGCCGTTGATTTATCGTCATCATCAAAACCGCTTTGAATATGAAAATCCTGCTTACGCTGAAAGATAATCCGCCGAGCCAGCAAAACCACATTAAGCATCACCCAAATAAACAAACCGACAGTGATATACGGAATGATGCCGCGAAAGAGAATTTTCTCCAAAATTAGGATATTGCTTTCAAAATAGCCGGGAATAACCGTGTAGATGTAGAACATGCTAGTCAACACCACCGCGATAGCGGCATTGCTGGCAAAATGGTCGTAAAACTCGCGCTGATGAGTATGGTCTTTTTTGGTGCCAGATCGCCTGACAAAATACGCCGCCACAATACTGCACAACACCAACGCCCAAGAAAAATACAAATCCCCCATATTGATGCCCGCCGCAGACACCCAGTCATGCAATACCCCACTCACCTCACCAAAGGTTTTACCCTGAGCATAATCAGCCGAGGGAATTAACCGCCACGTCACCCACAAGGTTTCAATACAAAACAAAGTCGCCAACGCCAACAGGCCGCTGGTGAGCAGTTTAGTCTGCTTTGACGGATGACGACTGAGCAGATAAACCGTGGTAAAAACAAACATAATGACCGCGCAAGCCGCTAAAAACGGCGCACTGTCAAAATAAAAGATATTCATTTAATTCTCCAAAATTCCCAGATATAATTTTTGTTTTTGTGTAACTATTCAGCTTGTGCATAATTCGTGGTAGGACGGCCCTCCTACCTTGTTTGGTACCATTTATCCACAGAATCAGCAATTACGCTGAATGGTTACGTTTTTGGGCTCTGACCATATAGAGCAAATTAGGGTTACAGTTATCCTCAACATTCACGAGGTTGAAACCTCGTCTACGGCAGAGTGGGTGCGCCGTAGACGCGAATTCATTCGCGTTTTTTTGATTATCAATTGTTACCCTGTTTGATCTGTTCCCGTTTTTGTTTACATAATTGAATTTACGTCGACGTCTTCCTGATTGGCCCAGTGATCTCTGATTGACAAGATTTCTTCACGAATAGACAGAAAACAATCCACCAGATGGGGGTCAAAATGCTGGCCTCGGCAGCGGGCGATCTCGGCAAATGCGTCATCCACCGACCAAGCTTTTTTATACGGTCTTTGCATCGTTAGCGCATCAAACACATCGGCAATCGCCACAATGCGAGCGGTCTGGGGAATAGCTTCACCCTTAAGCCCCTTGGGATAACCGCTGCCATCCCATTTCTCATGATGAAATAACGCCACTTCTGCCGCCACTTTAAATAACGGCGTATTGCTTTTACATAAAATTTCAAAACCAATGCGGGCGTGAGATTTCATCGTCACCCACTCTTGCTGATCTAACTTGGCTGGCTTTTTCAAAATTGCATCGGGAATACCAATTTTACCGGTATCATGCATCGGCGAGGCAAACTGTAACTGCTTGGCCTTGGTCACATTCCACCCGGCAGCTCTGGCAATTGCAGCTGCATAAGCCGCCATTCGCCAAATATGTACACCGGTATCCTCATCATTATAATGACCCGCTTCGCCTAACATATGAATCGCTGCATTTTGACTCGACGCCAGTTCGCTGGTACGTTGCTCTAGCTGAATTTCAAACATTCGTTGTTGATCATATAACGCCAAATGCGCCGCCACTCTGGCATGTACAATCGGCGCAGAAACCGGTTTGGTGATGTAATCAACCGCACCAACATCAAAACCGCGTTTTTCATCTTCCATTTCAGTTTTGGCAGTAACAAAAATCACTGGGATTTTAGCGGTTTTAAGGCTCGACTTGAGCATATTGCAAGTCTCATAACCATCAACATCTGGCATCATAATATCCAGTAACACCAAATCAGGTTCAAACTTTTCTGCCAGCTCAACCGCTTGAATACCGCTAGTGGCCAATGAAATGTGATATTTACCTTTTAATATTTGTCGTAACAACTGCAAATTATTGGGTTCGTCATCAACCACCAAAATTCGCCATAATTTATCTACAGAATCTGTTGTCATGATTAATCCTCTTGTGTTGAGGCACAAGCTAGGTCGTCGGCTAATTGCGCCAGCATAATCAATGCTGAATCAAAGTCAAACTGTTGTAATTTATGATTAATAGCAGTGAGTTTGTCGTCCGACAAAAAAACCTCTAAGTCGACCAAAGCCGCTTCTGCCGCATCCGGATCATGGCGCTCACAGGCATCAAGAATAGCGACAAAACAGGCTTTACATTCAGTGGTTTTCTCCGGCGCTACGGGCACTACGGCTGCATCAGCAACACCGTTTGTGGCCGCCGCATCAATCACTGCCAAGGTATCGATTAATATCGCCATCATCAGATCGACGATAGCTTTTGCCTGCTCAGGGCTGGGCAATGGCAGCAATTGTTTCTCATGCTGACAAATACAATCATATAGCCGCTTCAAGCGTAAATTGCCTGCTGCCCCTTTTATTTTATGAATAATACCATCAACCCGATCACTGTCCATGGCCACTATTGCAGCATTAAGCTCAGTAACCGTCTGTTGATTTTGCAGCAAAAAATTATTCAAAGAACGATTAAAGGCGGTTTCATCCATCCAAGAAGCCAAACCGGCAGCAAAATCAATCAATGGCAATAAATCCGCTTCATCTTTATTATCAATACTATTCTCAACACTGTCCTCAACACTATTCTCAACACTATCCACAACAACACCTTCAACAGCATCCGTTTGCGTAACTTTGTTAATCACCTCAAACAAGGTGGCAAAGTTAATCGGTTTGATCACATATTCGTCCATGCCCGCCGCTAGCACTTCGCCCATCACTTCTTTCATGGCGCTGGCGGTCATAGCAACAATCGGCACGGTTTGGTTATAACCATCATGCACCGTTTGCTGCCGAATCGCCTGTGTCGCTTCATAGCCGTTCATTTCAGGCATTTGAATGTCCATCAAAATCACATCAAAAGGATGAGCCAATGT
This sequence comes from Alteromonadaceae bacterium, assembly GCA_965277695.1. GTDB lineage: Bacteria > Pseudomonadota > Gammaproteobacteria > Enterobacterales > Alteromonadaceae > JABSOG01. Next base: position 17,396 of record CBDIDQ010000065.1, on the reverse strand, counting down.
GGCTTCTACCGCCGCCACGCCATTTTCGGCTCCAACCACCGTATGCCCGGCTTTTTCTAGCCAAATTTTCGCTAGGGTAATGTTTTCCATCACATCATCCACCAACAAAATATTCAGCTGTTTTGACGGCTGAATGCTACTCACCGCTTTGCTCGGGGTTTTATTCATGACTGCGGTTTCTGGGGCGGATTCAAGCACGATAGTAAAGTAAAAGCGACTGCCCTCGCCTTGCACACTTTCAATTTGCAACTCGCCGCCGAGTAACTGCACCAACTCAGACGAAATAGTTGTACCAAGACCGGTGCCACCAAACTGACGGGTGATCGACGCATCCGCCTGAGTGAAAGGTTTGAGAATTTGATCAATGCTGTCTGCGGCAATCCCGATACCAGTGTCTATGATGGAAAACTCGTAAGTCTGCTTGGCCACCCTTTTAACCACAATATCAACCTTACCGTGAGCGGTGAATTTAATCGCATTGCTGATCAGGTTAATCAAAATTTGTCGTAATCGATAGGAATCTGAATTATATCCCGGAGCCAATTTTTGCGGATGGCGTAAGTTCAGCTCTAAGCCTTTTTCGTGAGCTTTAAGCTCCATCAGTTCATGAATTTCAAGCAGTAATTCGCCCAAATCAAACGGGTGTTTTTCTAGCTCCAATTTACCACTTTCAATTTTACTGACATCCAGAATATCGTTGATTAACTGAAGCAAAAATTTAGCCGAGGTTTGCGCGATTTGTAAATGCCGCCGAGTGACGGTGCTCAATTCAGTGGCCTCTAATGCCAGTTCAAGAAAACCTAAAATTGAGTTCATCGGAGTGCGAATTTCGTGGCTCATGGTGGCGAGGAAGGTACTTTTTGCCAAAGTGGCGTGCTCTGCCACCTGCTTAGCTTTTTCGAGACTCAACTGCACCGTTTCCATATCTTGGCGCAAATGACGCTCCAGTTTCATCGCCTGTTTTATTCTGTCAAGCATGGTATTGAATTCAGCCACCAGCAAACCGATTTCATTGGTCTTGAGGTGATGCGGCAAAATCAGGCTTTCGTCTCCGCCGGGTTTTATCCGTTGTAATTGCTCCACCACATCCACTAACGGTTTTGAAATCAATGATTTAAGCAATTGCACAGTCAATAAACAGGCAGAGAAAATAACAATAATCAAACTCAAGATCATATAAAATGCGTCATCCATGGCATTGCGCTGCACCCAATCCGCATTTGACTGCACCGTCAATTTACCCAAGGATTGTTCATCAAAAGGCGATTTTAGTGCCACTGTGATAGTGGTCAGTGCACTGCCGCCCGCTTCATTAACACCTGAAAGTGTCATGCCCTGATTAACGTCGTCGGCAAACCCCACCAGTTTCGCCGAATAAACCGCATCATTGCTGAGCAAACCATTAATCGCATCACGACCGAGCATTTCATTGCCAGAAAATACCGCCGCCGATGCGGTGGCGTTTACTACGGTGATCAGATTTTGAATTAACTCAACGCTTTCGTCTTGCGCTTGACGTTGAATAAGGTGATAGGCAATCACACTAAAAATGACCGATAACAACAAAGCACTGCCGAGCATCACGGCCATAATATAGTGCTGTAAATGGCGAAAACGCATTTATGGGTTCCTCATCGTCAGTACAGCCCTGAGTCCATTGGCTGCCAACGTGTCTTTAAATTGGGCAGGTAAATAAGCCAGCGCCGCACCCTGCTCGCTGACTCGTTGAATAATGGCGTCACCATCAGCGAGCACCTGTGGTGGTGAAGCTCTGCCAGAATAACGCAAGCGTGCCCAATAGGCATCAATATCGGCAATATTCTTACCGGTTAAGCGCTGATAAAACCCCGCTCTGGTGGCCGAATCAACCGGAAAATCGAAGGTTTTCACCCGGGTGCCGTCAGGTAAAAACTGGGCACGACCCAAAAATAAACTCATCACTTGTTTTTGTGACAGTTCAGTCAGACCGGAACTTTCGTTAACCACCACCAGCCATGATGTCTCGAATTCATCAGCACGCAGCTGAGCGCTGACGGGCATCAACAAAGTGAGCAGCAGACTCAGGGACAACAGTATTTTAAACATATGTGTCATTATCATGGCTAAAATACCCAATCAAAGGCGACTGAGCACCAAGAGCGGGTTTCATCATGACGATATGACGAATCAATGCGGCCGTGAATGCTGCCAGAACCTGCGTCGAAATAGAAGCGATCACATTGGAATTTAAGCGCTTTTTGCGCGGCAAAATCCCAGCGAGCACCAAGGCTGATACTGGTTTGGTTATATCTGACGTTTTCTACCAGCTCGTCGATACCGGCAAAAATAGGGTCAAATCCGATGCCCATCGGTGGTGGCGGATAATGATTGCGCTGGTTGTCATGGGCATAACCGACGGTGACAAAAGGTTGCCAGTCGTCCCAGCGTTTGGCGACATGAACGTAAGCGCGTTGGCCACCAATACCAATAAAGTCGGCATCGATAATATTCCACTCACTTTGAACTTTCCATTCGCCGGATTGCCAGGCTGCGCCGAGCGCACCGTAACGCAAGTTGGTATTACGACCCAAATCAGCAATGATCCGTCTGAACCCCGGCCAAAATGGCGCGACTTGTGATTCCAGCTCATCGAAATAAGCCCTGTCATTGGATTTTTGCTCAAACTTCAGTACGGCGACATTCGCCCTGAGTCGCCATTGTCCGGATTGCCAACTCAGCTCACTACCATAAATAGGTCTAGCCTTGGTACTGTCAACTTCACTGGTGCGGGCTAATACGTCGCCATCGAATTTGGCTTTAATATTACCGACAGAGAAATTCCAGCGCCAGGCACTATCAAAATCACCCCAGTCCCGGACCACTTTCACCCCGTCAAAGGAGTCATAGGGCATAAAACCATAGAATTCGGTGGGTGGGCGCACCCAGTCATAGGAGTAACCAGTATTGCGGTGATCGGATAAAAAGAACAAGTCAAACGCCTGACGACCCAAAGCCACTTGCCATTCATTGTTATAGCGATAGCGGGCAAACGCTAAGTCGATATAATCTTCAAGATGATTGGCATACTGCTGGCGAGCAACGGCTTGTCCAACCACTTCCCAATGGTCGTTTAACTGGCCTTTGATTTGCAATCCAACACGGGAGTCCATTAAAAAACCATTTTTTTTCAGCTGTACGCCGCTTTGATTGATATTACGTCTAGGGATACGAGAATCGTATTTATCTGTATTGGTGTAGCTAATCGTGCCAAAACCGTTCACCTGCCAGTTTTCGCCTAACCAGTCATCATCGGCTTGAGCAGTAAAAGTTGTTAAAATACAAGCGGTTGAAATAATGGCGGTGGAAAAAAAAGCACGAGATAGTGATCGATTGATGGTAGGTTTATAAGCTGGTATCGCATTGTCCGTCGCATTGTCCATTGACTGTTTCATATCGTTTTTATACTGTTTTATGTCTGACTATAATAGTGAATGATTTTTGTAATGTTTCGCTGAACCCCAGCTGAACACAGCCGCAGGTTTAATGCAAGGGGATTGTCAGTATCAGTCTGATAAAAGGCCACAACGCGGTAATTGGGTCAACCACACTCATAACTCACAGCGACCAGTGAATAGTCGTCTCTAGGGCCGTTCTTAAGTACTCTTTGTTTGATATTACTGCAAATCCGCATCAGATCACTAGCACCATTATTACCAATTACCCGAGTTTCTTCTATTGCCCTATAAGCGCCATCAGACATCAAGATCACTGAGCCTGTTTTCAACGGTTTTTTAAACAGATCAAGTCTGAAATCATGGGAAGATCGCAGTGAATTGGTCAGCACATTACCAGAGTGATGGCCTTTTAGCTCTTTTTTGGAAAACGTTCCCCTTTCGATTAGCGCCTGTTTTTGGGTGTGATCTGTGGTGATTTTTTTGATTGAATTTTTTTCTACCCAATAAGCCCTTGAGTCACCGACGTTAGCTATTTCCAAGCCATTTTTTGAAATTTTGCAGACAATTAATGTAGTGGCCATTTTTTCCAGTTCATCATTGCCTTGAACTAACAGCTCCATTTTCTTTTTGACAATATTGAATATGGATTCAATAGACATCTCCGGAGATTGTAATACTTTCTCCCGGATCGTACTTATTGCAGCGTGAGACGCAATATCTCCGCCGTAGTAGCCACCAACACCATCTGCAAGCGCCAGAAATATAGCGCCACCCACTTCGAAGGCAGGCAAAATGGCATCTTCATTGATTTTATCAATGCGCTTCGGGTGTGAGAAACTACTGGCCTCTATTAACCTGATCAAACTGTTCATATGTTACTCACTCGCCCTATTAGCAAAAACAATACTGAAATCATTTTCTAAGTCATCAATAGAACCATATCTGTCTCGGGGATCACGCTGTGTACATTTGCTTATGATATTGCCCCAAACACCCGAAGAGTGCCTTTGTTCATATGGATAACCCAAGTCATCATTATCTTCTTTACATAAAAACAGCAACAAAACACCCAACGAATAGATATCGGATTGTTCTGACGCATTTTTCATTCCAAAGCGAAAACATTCTGGTGCCATATAAAACTCAGTCCCCATAGCTGCATGAGTTGAAGTAATACTTGTGGTATCATCTCTGTCAGACGGCGCAATTAAACCAAAATCAGAAACCGCATAATGATAACTGCCATCAGGATGATCAAACCTGAGAATATTGGCCGGTTTTATATCACGATGTACATGACCTTGTTGATGAATGATCTGAAGTGCCTTGAGGATATGTTGAAAGGCATTAATCTTGTCTGCGTAAACTAAGTTAATTCCATTTTCTGCTTCTTTGCCAAGCTGGCAAGTGGCCAATGGCATCACAAAATAAGGCGGTGTTTGGGCCAAATCAGCATAGATAATTTTGACAATATTTGGATGGTCAAAGCTCTGCTGATACTCAACTTCTCTTTTAAATCTTCTTTTGAGTTCGATGTTATCATCTTCAAATTGAGTCAGTTTTAAGGTTTTTTTGGCTGCCAACGTACCATCTTCCAGTTCAAATTTAACCACAAAACCAAAACCTCCTTTACCCAGTAAAATATCGTTCATCATTTTTTTTCTACGCCATGCAGGATGTCTGAAATAATAAAGCTTCGACTGTGTTTTAGCAACCAAGGGTTACCTACTGAGCGGGGTTAATTTAGGCAAATCCATTTAAAGCCGAACGCTAGTTGAAACTCGAATTTAACTCCCCGTAGGCGGTGCATTTATGCCCGCAGCTGTATCGAAGCCACTGCACATTGACAAAGTGGGTATTGTGCCGCACCATTGGCGGTACATCGTTCGTTTATCTGGATTTTACTGATGCCACTCACCGAATTTACCCCTGACTTATCTAATGACTCGTCGGATAGCCAGCTTCTTTTCGTCAAATTGGCGCAATGGTTATCAACACCGATTAACAGTGCTGTTGATTTAGCCAAAGTGACCCAAAAAGGCATAGCACTGAATTGTTATGATGAGTTATTGCAACATGGTTATTCCCGTCGTGATTTAAATTGGGTGATCCAATTGGAACAAGGGGCTCCTTTAGTAGAAGAAGCATTAATCCAGTTAGATAAAGGTTATTTTGCATGACCGCTGCTTGCTCCCCGCCACCCACAAGCCCTGCAACTCACTATTGTTTCTACACAACGCTATCCAATTGATCACAGAATGTTCAAAGCGTAAACGCAATATAATAAGACCACTGCGACATATTGACGCACAGTGATCAAACCGGGGATCACAGCGGTATAATGCCGCGCAATGTTACCCTTATAAAAAATACCGGAATTCATTATGACACGCCGTCTCTCGTTTAAGCCCTCGCTCAACTTATTATCCAAAGCTATTGCCATTAGTCTGTTAAGCAGTAGTTTTTTCGCCGCTGCCGATCATATCGAAGTTATCACCATCAAAGCGTCACAAAACAAACTGGTTAATGACCAAGATACTGCTATTGGCAGTTCAATCAAGCCTGATTTGGCCGGTTGGTTGGATTCGGTCCCTGGTGCCACCGTTAACCGTAACGGACCGGTCACGGGGGTTGCTCAATACCGGGGTTTGTTCGGCGACCGGGTTGCCATCGCAGTCGATGGCCACACCCTGATCGGCGCAGGTCCGAACGCAATGGACGCACCCATGAGCTACGTCACCCCGCTTATTGTTGAATCTATGTCGGTGTTTCGGGGTATCGCTCCGGTCAGTGCAGGCATCGATACGCTCGGTGGCAGTATTAACATCAACATGCGCAAAGCCAATATTTCAAACGCCTCAGAAGTTGGCATCGACGGCGCATTCTTGGCCGGTTACCGCGAACAAAACGAAGCCGATACTTTTGCTAGCTGGTTTAACATCAACAAAGATAATCAAGCCTTGATGGTTTTTGCCAATTCTCAAACTGGCGAAAATTATGAAGACGGCGACGGTCGCGAAGTGACACCAACCTATTTCACTAAACGCCAAGCGGGTTTGGATTATCGCATCGAGTTGGATGACAGTGAATTTGGCATCAGTTATCACTATTCTGATACCAATGATTCTGGCTCACCCGCCATCGCCATGGATATTGATTTCATTTACGGCAACCGAGTGAACATTGACGGTAAATTTAAAGTCGAGGGCTGGAACGTCAATTGGGTGATCGGCTATCTTGACAGCATCCACGGCATGGATAATTTCAGTAAACGTCCCGGCGTAATGCCTGCCATGGAGCGTTATAACTATGCCACCGCCAACACCACCGATTTCAAACTGCATGTTGACAACGGCAATCAACAAAACCTGTGGAAATTTGGCATTGACGGCTATATCGCCGACCACGATTCCACCATCACTAATCCCAGCAATGCGATGTTCAAAATCGCTAACTTCAACGATGTGAAAGATAACCGCATCGGCGTATTTGCTGAATGGCAAGGGGTCTTTAATGACACCACTTATTCATTAGGCGGTCGAATTAAACATATCGAAGCCGACGCCGGTGAAGTGTCCAACAGCATGGCAGCAATGAATATGATGGTCGCCAGCTTGGTTGACGGCATGAACAACGCCGACCGCAGCGTAACTGAAACCAATTACGATATCGCCCTGAACATGCAACATAGCTACAACCAAACCACCAGTTTTTACGCCGGTTTTGGTATCAAGCAACGAGCCCCTTCTTATCAGGAAAGATACTTGTGGATGCCGCTGGAAGCGACTGGCGGTTTAGCCGATGGCAGAACTTACGTGGGTAACATCAATCTTGATGAAGAAACCGCCTATCAACTGGATTTGGGCCTGAACTATCAGACCGATAATTTCTTCATCTCGCCACATGTTTACTATCAACGCATCGACGATTATATTCAAGGCACATCAGCCACCGATCCAGCGGTTAGAATGGTCGCCAATGTGATGTTCAGCGATGCTAACCCGTTGATTTTCACCAATGTTGACGCTGAACTCTATGGTATGGACTTACGTTGGTATTATCAGTTAGATGCTAACTGGCAGGTATCAGGTTTAGCCAGTTATGTACGCGGTAAACGTCGCGACGTGACTGATAACCTCTATCGTATTGCCCCACCAAGTGTTGAGCTGGCATTAAACTATCAAGCTGATAGCTGGAAAACGCAAATTCAGCTCAAAGCGTATAGCGAGCAAGACGATGTATCGGCAATCAACGACGAGTTGGAATCTTCGGGTTATGGCGTGGTTAATTGGTCTTTCGATTATTACTTCAACAATGACTTCACCCTCCGTGCAGGTGTTGATAACTTGTTCGACAGACAGTATGCCAATCACTTGTCTGGTTATAACCGCGTCCGAAATGTTGAAGTACCACACATGAACCGATTGCCCAGCGAAGGCAGTAATGCTTGGGTTGAGTTGAGTTTTCAGTTCTAGCAGATTAATTGGGTTGGCGACTGATGATCACGGTCGCCTGTCCCCTGCCCGAATGAATTCGCGTCTACCAAGAAAACCCTAATTTCATATACATCATGCCGCCATCATAACCCACTGGTGATCGTCGCCCATAAGACAAACCATCAGAGAGTTGGCCATCAATTTTACTTGGGTAGGTATCAAACAAGTTACTTGCGCCCAGCGTTAACGACCAGTGTTGGCTAGACTGGTAAGTCACTTCGATATCAGCAAGGGTTCGCGCACTACGTTTTTCATGCGTGACTCTTTCGTCATGAGTTTCACCAAAGAAATTGGCCTTAAGCTTGAGTTGCCAATGATAATTAAACTGATGGGTTGCGGTGAGATTGAAACGGTTTTGCGGCAAACTGTGCTCAATATTGAAGATTTGCAGATCAGACACCGGATTGATGCCGTTCACCTGATTTTGTCCGGTAATTTTGCTTTCATTGTAGTTATAGGAAAAACTCAGTTGGGTAGTAGAGCCATTCTGCCAATTATTTAAATATTGCAGACTCAAATCAAACCCCTGAGTTTCGCTGGTCAGCGCATTGGTATAAAACGACGCCCGAGTGAAGAATCTGTCCTCGGCCACAATATCAATGGTTTTGGCTATCCGGTCTTTGAGTTCAATCCAATATAAATCAATCGCTAAACTCAAATTATGCCGTAACGCTGAGGTTAAACCGACACTCAGATTAGTCGACTTTTCGGCATCCAGTGCCTTGCCACCGAGACTCAACGCCAAATCACTGGTTGGTGAAATAGTACCATCTTGAAGCAAGATGCCACTCGCAGTATCAGCAGTGGTACGAATGCCAGTATAATTGGACTGACCCGGTGTCGGCGCACGAAACCCGGTCGATATTGCCCCTCGCAATGTGGTGTTATCCGTCAGCTTGTAACGCGCAGCCAGCTTACCATTGACTGTACTGCCAAAATCAGAAAATTCCTCCACCCGCAACGCCGACTGAATCAAAGCCGCCTCACTCATCAGCCACTCAATATCAGCATAAATCGCGTAATTATCCCGGCTGAAACTGCCCGCTGCATCAGCGGTTGTTCCCGACAGCCCATTACTACCTAGCGGTGGTGGGGCATAAAAGTCGTTGGTGAGTGGATTAATCAAAGTCCCCACACCAGCCCAAGGACCCAATGACCATGCTTCGAGTTGCGACTCAACCATTACATAGGTTTCTTCACGCCATTCAACGCCCCAAGCAAAATTTAACGTGTCGCTCATCGGTTTAGAAAAATCTGCACTAATATTCAACTCTTTTTGGGTTAAATCACCGACACCAAAATCCCGAGGAGAATCCGGACCAAATGACGGATTCAAGGTATTTTTCAACTGATAGTCGATTTCATTGCGGCCAAAACTGACGCTGAAATCATAGGATATGCCATCAGTACGTTCACCGCGCAAACCCAGCGTCGCGCCCAAATCAGTAATATCACTTTGCAGATGTGGTGTATAACCGCCAGACAAAGTATCACACCAACAGAAATTGCCTTGTGAGGGATCATTGGGATCCAATGGCATCGGCTGTAATGATGGATGATTTAGTGCTCGATAGAAAAAACGGTAGTCGCCAAAATAATCGGCATAATTGCCAAAGCCATATAACTGTTGATCATCACCAAGCTGATAACCCATGTTCCAAGCCGTTCTTAAGCCATCCGTTTCTGGCCGCCCCCAGGTTTGTGCTAAATTATCGCCAGCATAAGGACTGTCCAATCCCACTTGGGTATTACCTGCATCAATGGCAGCTTGAGCCGCCGCAGGTTGAAAGCCACGGATCAGCTGCTCATAATCCATATATTCCGCGCTGAGATTAACAAACCCGCGTTCGCCGAGCGACAAACCGATATTACCCGCGATAGTGATTGTGCGTTCACCGTCATAAAATTCACCCCATTGCGCTTCAATATGCCCGCCTTCATTATTGTCTTTGAGGATAAAATTCAACACTCCGGCAATCGCATCTGAACCATATTGCGACGCCGCACCATCGCGCAACAGCTCAATATTTTTCAACGCAATGGCCGGAATAGGCGCAGGATCGGCCGCATGAGCCCCGGCCGTTACTGCTGGCCCCGCATGTTGGATCAGTGCCGCACGATGACGTCGTTTTGAATTGACTAACAACAATACATCATCCGGCGGCAACCCACGTAACGTCGCCCCATGAACAAACGCATTGCCATCACTGGTCTTCGGCAAAGCATTATAAGAAGGGATAAGATCACGCAGCAGCATAGTTAAATCACCAGAGCCATGCAGTTTAAGCGATTCAGCATCGTAGGAATCAATCGCAACGGTGGCATCAGCGCGTTTTCTCGATTTGCTGCGAGTCCCGGTGACCACTTCGATACTCAATAAGTCTTCCAGACTCAAATCAAACAGCATATCTTCATTGTCTTCACTTGAGGGATGACTGCCCTGAGAGTAAGCGGAATAACATAAGGTGATTGTGAGAAAACTTGTTGTGATAATTTGGTTTATTGTTGATTTTTTTAGCATAAATTTTTTATTAAATACTCGTAAACGTGATGCTATAACGATAGGAAGCAGGTGTTGATAAAGCAAACGGAGGCCGGATTATAGTTGATGATTCAGAGAAAGGCAGCAATTAACCATCAATAGATTCAGCCTAGATCAGCAAAGTGCGACAACTAGTCCAATCAACTACACAATCTATTAAAACTTTTCAAAAATTACCCCGACATTGGCATTGACAAAAGCGCAATAAACAGCGCCAATATCCTTGTTTGGCTGATTAATAAACCACTGGACGCAATCCCACTTTTCTCAAATAAGCAACGAAAAAAATATTTAATTTTAATGATTTTTGACTTGTTTTTAAAATAACGCGAGTACACTTAATTGTTCTGTGTTAGTGGCTACTAACACAAGGATATGGACCCTGAACTAATTCAAAGTCGCCGCTTGATTGTTAACTCAAACCACTTTATCTTGTGTGAAATCTCGTAAGATCGACTATATGTTGTATGTGGGGCCTTCGGGGCCACAATCGTTTTTGCGATAGTTTTATGATGATAAATACGCTTCAAATTGGACATTTTACAGGCACACCTATGAACCAAATGCTCTCAGTCACCAAACGTGACGGTACCAAAGAACTTATCGATCTGGACAAAATCCACAAGGTCATTACCTGGGCCGCCGAAGGTCTCGATAACGTCTCCGTCTCACAGGTTGAACTCAGATCACACATCCAGTTTTTCGACGGCATCAAAACCGCCGAAATTCACGAAACCATCATCAAAGCCGCTGCTGACTTAATCTCTAAAGAATCACCGGATTATCAATATCTGTCAGCCCGCTTGGCGGTTTTCCATCTGCGTAAAAAAGCCTATGGCTGCTTTGAACCCCCTCATCTGTATCAACATGTAGTCAACCTGATTGAGCTGGGCAAATACGATCAGCACCTGCTCGAAGATTACAACGAAGACGATTTCAACCAAATGCAAAGCTTTATCCACCACGAACGAGATTTAAGCTTCAGCTATGCCGCCGTTAAACAGCTCGAAGGCAAATACTTGGTGCAAAACCGGGTCTCTGGCAAAATCTATGAAAGTGCTCAGTTCCTCTATATGCTGGTCGCCGCCTGTTTGTTCGCCAAATACCCTAAAGACAGCCGTCTCGATTACGTTAAGCGTTTTTACGATGCGATCTCCACTTTTAAAATCTCACTGCCGACACCTATTATGTCAGGCGTCAGAACCCCTACCCGTCAGTTCAGCTCATGCGTACTGATTGAGTGTGACGACAGCCTTGATTCAATCAACGCCACGTCCAGCGCCATTGTTAAATACGTCAGCCAACGCGCAGGCATCGGCATCAACGCCGGTAACATTCGTGCACTAGGTAGCCCAATCCGTGACGGTGAAGCCTTCCATACTGGTTGCGTACCATTTTATAAACACTTCCAAACAGCGGTGAAAAGCTGTTCACAAGGCGGCGTTCGCGGCGGTGCGGCGACATTGTTTTATCCGCTATGGCATCTTGAAGTTGAGTCATTACTGGTATTGAAAAACAACCGTGGCGTCGACGAGAACCGCGTCAGACATCTCGATTATGGGGTGCAATTTAACAAAACCATGTACACCCGTTTGATCAAAGACGATTATATTACCTTGTTCAGCCCATCAGACACCCCGGGCTTATATGAATCTTTCTTTGCCGATCAGGACAAATTTGAAGCCCTGTACGTCAAATACGAAAGCGATCCATCGATTCGTAAAAAACGCATCAAAGCACTGGATTTATTCAGTCAGTTTGCCCAAGAACGTGCTAACACTGGTCGCATCTATCTGCAAAACGTCGATCACTGTAATACTCACAGCCCGTTTAACCCGGCAGTTGCCCCAATTCGTCAAAGCAACCTGTGTTTAGAAATCGCTTTACCGACCAAACCACTGGCACATGTTAATGATGACTCTGGTGAAATTGCCTTATGTACTTTATCTGCCTTTAATCTCGGAGCCATCAATCACCTTGGTGAACTCGAAGAACTCGCCGAGTTGGCGGTTCGCGCACTGGATAACTTGCTAGATTATCAAGATTACCCCATCCCGGCGGCACACGTTGCCACTATGGGCCGTAGAACCTTGGGTGTCGGTGTGATCAACTATGCTTATTACCTCGCTAAAAACGGCGTGAAATATTCTGATGGCAGTGCCAACAACCTGACCCATCGCACCTTTGAAGCCATTCAATACTATTTATTAAAAGCCTCAAACAAGCTGGCACAAGAATTTGGTGCTTGTCCTAAATTCAACGAAACCACTTACGCTGAAGGCATTTTGCCAGTTGATTCGTACAAAAAAGATTTGGATAAAATCTGTAGCGAACCACTGCATTATGACTGGGAAGCATTAAGAAAAGACATCACCACTCATGGCTTGAGAAACTCAACCTTGTCAGCCCTGATGCCGTCAGAAACCTCGTCGCAAATCTCCAATGCCACCAATGGTATTGAGCCACCACGCGGTCATGTCAGCATCAAAGCCAGTAAAGATGGGATTTTGAAACAAGTTGTGCCTGAATATGAACGATTGAAAGAGAGCTACGAACTGCTGTGGAGCATCCCGTCAAATGATGGTTATTTGCAATTAGTGGGGATCATGCAAAAGTTCATCGATCAGGCCATTTCATCCAACACCAATTACGACCCAGCCAAATTCGATGGCAACAAAGTGCCGATGAAATTGATGCTCAAAGACCTGTTAACCGCCTACAAATATGGGGTTAAAACCCTTTACTATCATAATACCCGTGACGGCGCGGCAGATATGCAAGACGATGTTGTGGTTGAGCAAGAAGATGATGATTGCGCAGGCGGCGCTTGTAAAATATAACGTTCAAGCAAGATTAGAACCAATAAAAGACACCCAGTAGACAGTATATTAGGACTGAAAATGAGTTTTTCGACATTTAATACGGTAAAGAACGATCCACTGAATGAACCAATGTTTTTGGGTCATTCGGTGAACGTATCGCGCTTTGATCAACAGAAACATCCGATCTTTGAAAAGTTGATTGAAAAGCAGTTATCGTTCTTTTGGCGTCCCGAAGAGGTTGATATCTCTCGTGATCGCACCGACTGGCATTCACTTACTGCCAGTGAAAAACACATTTTCATTTCTAATCTGAAATACCAAACGCTGCTGGATTCTATTGCCGCGCGAAGTGTTAATATCTGCTTTTTGCCGTTGGTGTCTATTCCAGAGATTGAAACTTGGGTTGAGACTTGGGCTTTTTCAGAGACCATCCACTCCCGCTCTTACACTCACATATTGCGTAATCTGTTTAACGATCCGAGTGAAGTGTTTAACGACATCATCGTCAATGAGAACATCGTCAAACGAGCTATCAGTATCACCCGCTATTTTGACAAATTGATTAAACTCACCCAACTTTATTATTCACTCGGTGAAGGCGAGCACAAAATTGACGGTCAGTTAATCACCGTCAGTCAACGTGAAATCAAAAAAGCACTGTATTTGGCGATTTGCTCAGTCAACGCCCTTGAAGCCATCCGTTTTTACGTTTCTTTTGCTTGCTCATTTGCCTTTGCTGAGCGGGAGTTACTCGAAGGTAACGCCAAAATCATCAAACTGATTTCTCGTGATGAGGCGATACATTTAACCGGCACCCAGCATATTCTGAATCTTTGGGCGACAGGCAAAGATGACCCAGAAATGGCCGAAATCAGCATGGAACTTCGTGAGCAGGGTAAACAACTGTTCTTGGACGTGGTTGAGCAAGAAAAAGAATGGGCTGATTACCTGTTTAAAGATGGATCCATGATTGGCATGAACGCCGAAATATTGAAACAATATATCGAATATATCTCTAACCAACGTTTGACTGCGATTGGTTATGACGCGCCGTTTGAAGTTAAAAGTAATCCACTGCCGTGGATGAACGCGTATTTGGTCAGCGACAACGTACAAGTTGCGCCACAGGAGACAGAGATCAGCTCTTATCTGGTTGGTCAAATCGATGCCGAAATCGACTCCTCTGAATTTGATGATTTTGAACTCTGATCAAACCCGCTTTAACGTAATTTATAATGGTGAGGCGCTGGAAAAACCCTTTGACAGCGCTATCGACAAGTCTACCCTAAGCTATCTTGAAGCTCAGGGCCGCGAAATTCATTACCAATGTCTCGAAGGTTATTGTGGCGCGTGTCGCTGCAAAATCATCTCAGGCGAGGTTGAGTATCCTATCTTCCCCATGGCGATGATACGTGACGGCGAGATCTTAACTTGCTGCTCTCGACCGCTAAGCGACCTTGAATTGGCCGATCCGTTCTAATAAATAAAGCCACTAAATCATTTCAACAACACCAGTGCCAATAGCATTAATCCGGGTGATTTTAGATTCAACATAGCAGTCATTATTTGAGATACCAATTTTATTACCATCAATAACAATGCTCCAATTGATATTACGGCTGAGATTTTTACCCAGTCGCTCGATGATTTCAGGTTGGAAGAGGATAAGATGGAGTTTATTGAGGTTCATCAAATCAATCATTGATTCGCTCAACCATGGGCTTTTATTAAGGCTAAACACGATGACATTATCGGCTTGATAGGATGCTTTTCGTAGGCGCTCGACAGTGGGAAAACCAATATCAATCCAGTAAATATAATGGTCGTCATAATCTTTAACCATCACATCTGGATCGGCACCCACACAAACGCCATGGCCAAAAGACAACTTGTCATCGGGCACCATGGCGTAGGCAATGAGTCGCATCACCAAATGCGACAAAGATTCTTTAGGGTCAAGTGCAACGGTAAAACACAGCTTCTCATAGCGGTGTTGATCAATATTGGAAATATCAATGCGCACTTTAAAAACAGACGTTTTATCAGCCACAACGCACCTCTAGCTTACTGTTATTATCCTTATGACTATTTGTCCTTCACTAATAGAGTAGACCAAATAAGCCACAGGAACACTTCAAATGCGCTGATTGGCGTTGACTGCTAGCCATTCTCTGGGATTATTAACTGACGGCAGGTATACTACGGGCTGAGTAATTCAGCTCAATTAACTGTATTTGAAATAGTTTATTTTGGATGATAAGCATGACTAACAATGTAAGATGGCAACAACGGTTACAAAATTATTCTAGGGCATTAGCACAACTCAAAGAGGCTGTTTTACTGCATAGCCAACGTCCTCTATCTAACCTTGAGAAGCAAGGATTTATAAAAGCTTTTGAGTTCACCCACGAATTGTCTTGGAAAGTGATGAAAGATTTTGCGACTTATCAAGGTAACACGCAAATCATGGGCTCTCGTGATGCCACCCGCGAAGCGTTTAAAAATAACATGATCAACGACGGTGATGACTGGATGAAGATGATAGTCGATCACAATAAAGCAGTGCATACTTATGACGAAGAAATCGTTGCTGAGGTCATTGAAAGAACCATCTCCACTTATTACCCTCTATTTGTAACTTTTGAACAAACCATGAAAGGCTTGACCAATGACGCCTGACTTGACTGATACCGGATTACCAACCAAAACAACTTATTGAACATATCGAATCTGTCGGCGTCGATTTTTATTTAAGGTCTGAATAAAATGACGGTCAATTTTCAGGGTAATTGACCACCCAAGTAAACTATTTATTTAACCCACTAACCACTAAAACACCCACCCGTATTGATTTCTATAAATATAACCTATTGTTTTTATTGAATTTTTTATATCTCATTAATGGATTAAAATTTGCATTTCAAAGAATGCACCATAAGTGTGCGTTTTTATGCACCCGATTAAAAAACAGAGGTAATATTATGCAGCATTTGACAGTACCCAGGCCAACGTTGGCTCACGGCTCCCGGCTGTACGGCCGAGCTTCCGACAATACCGGCAGAAACCATTATTACGATCAAGCGACAACGGAATATAAACAATCCATAGCCGCTAATAATGATATAAGAAGCAGTAGAACACCTATCACGGTAGATCACCTGACCCAAAAAACCCATCTCTCTAAATATAGCTTAGCAAATAACGGTACGGTAAACTTTGCAATAAATAGCGCTCCGTCAATGCAAACACGTATAGCAACGCTAGAGAAGCAATTGAAAAAAGCCAAAAAGTGGGGCGGCAATGTCCCTAAGGAACATTACATTGCCGAAAGTCTCTCCTATGGTAAAGCGATACATCACTATGAGGGTTCTAACGCGCTCAGTCACACCATCGGGAAGGATATCACTACCGAAACTGATTTTAATGAAAGGATGACACGAACCAGTAAATTCGGTATTGTCCATGCCACTGAACGGGGCAATCGAGTACAATTTGCCCTTGATGATTTAGATCAGGTTGGTGCGGCAACAAAAGCAGATTATTATAAAAACGGTATGCCACAAAAATCCATCACCGGATCGGAATTGCGCTTTATCTACAGAAACAGAGGTCAATTACGTACCGGTGTTGATTTTATACAAGGTGGTAATGTCGTGCCCGCACCTTGGGAAAGCCACACGCTACCTGCACCTTCTCCCGCCGATTCACCACCAATATTTCAAGCAAAAGTCCGAGCTTTGCAAGATAATCAAGCCCGAGTAGATGCCTGGACAAATTATGGTACGCAAGTTAGCAACAAAGTACGACCACTAGGAAACACTTCAACATCGACAGCACAAGTTATGGCCGGGTCTGTACGTCAGCACCTGTAAAACAAAGGGGCGAATACATGGATATCGCCCCCTATCCAACCGCCAACACTAAACGAGCAAAATAATCCTTCAAATAATCAACCAACAAACGTAATTTTTTCGCCTGAGCAGCCCCCGGGCCAAACACACCATAAACCTTGATATCTGGCACACTATAATCATCCAGCACCGTCTCCAAAGTGCCCGCTTTGATTTTTGGCAGTGCATCATAAAGCGGAATACGGCCTAAC
>CBDIDQ010000064.1:32500-102235 GCA_965277695.1 Alteromonadaceae bacterium | reverse complement strand
GTAGTTAATCGTTTTCATTGAAAATTCCTGACTTTTATTCGATAGTTGTTATTAATTTAATGTTATCAGTTTATATTTAAAATAAATACCAAATGCATGTAAATTGTATAATAAATGCTTATTATGCCAATATAAACAAAACAACAACAGCATAATCTTCACGGTTTAAAAGGTCAATAGCGCAAAATAACAACAAAAGTGCAATTTATTGTAAAATTTGTGAATTTTTATTAAATGCAAATAAGTAAAAAAGCTAATTATTTGCTTCTCTAAAAGTTGCTCAAACCACAGCAGCCGTGGCTTGTATTAATGCATGACAACGCTGTCATAAGAATAATTATGCAGAATATTTGAATAAACACAAGGCGATTTTAACTTAAAAAAAAATTAAAAATAAATAGAAAAGTGTCGACGGCGCAAATGCAAGAGGTAGGACAATGAAGGGAGCAATTGCCCTATCATCTACACCCTACCGTAAATCGGCCTTTTTTGAGGTTATCTTGTGGAAAAGCCTCCTGTTTATCTATCGTTATCCACAAGCAGAGTGTAAGTTGTAATACTCGTTAATAAACAGGCACCAATCAAACAGGGTAACAATTGATAATCAAAAAACGTGATGGTCCGACACTTCGGTGAATTCTCGTCTACGGTGCACCCGCTCTGCCGTAGACGAGGTTTCAACCTCGTGAATGTTGAGGATAACTATAACCCTAATTTGCTCTATATGATCAGAGCCCCCTTAATAAACATAACTCACTTTTGGGTATGAACCGGTACAACCATTGAGATAAACAGTAATAGTCTTGTCTCTCGCTTGAGCGGATAAAAGCAAGCTGAAAGCCTCTTTTTCATACTTTGACTCACTATCCAATTTATACCAAGAGCCACTGGCGCAATCATCTGGATTCACCATAGCCTCAGTGGATCTAAAGTGAATGCCCGAATCTAAGTTTACAATCACATCTTTGATATGCTGTGCAGATAATACCACCGCAGCATCAGCAACCTGTGGCAACAAAAGTAAAGCCATAATCGAGTATTTTAGTTTTGTATACATTTTACTTACATTCCTTAATAAGGTGTTTGGAAATAAATAATTAAACAAGATCGCGCCGGATAGGGGGCCGTCTTCAAGGCGTGCCAGAGGGCACATAGTCAGTCTATGTAACCTCTGGCACAACGTAGAAGACGGTCGCATAGGCCAACGAGGTGATTAATTATTTTTTGGAAGACGCCTAAGTATTTGTCAAACCAGCAAACTTATGGACAGCCATTCAAAGGGCAAACTTCTATCCATCTGATATCCTCAGCATTGGGCCATAACGTACAAGTCCCCTTACCATGAATATTTGCCAGTGTTTTACCTGTCGAAAAAGCCGTTAATACCACTGCTGCATGGATGCTTTTTTCAGCTGCCGAAAATCTCGCTGTTGAAGCGCAAGCAGGTCTGTTGCTACTGCTACCACCCGCAACCGAGAACAATAAAGCCCCGTCAACTGATGCAACATGTACCACCTTTCCACCATCACTGATACCATCAGCAGCAATTGAAGACGGTACAAAAGAGGCGATAAACAGGAGTGAAACAAGAGGTAACTTTACCATTGATTTTAACATTTCAATATCCTTCTATTGGTACTTATATAGTGATTTGCCGTTATTATTCATCACTTTGGCTCTGATCATATAGAACAAATTAAGGTAGCAATCATTCGTCAACATTAACGAGGTTGAAACCTCGTCTACGCCGTAGACGCGAATTTATTCGCGTTTTTCAGATAATGAAATGATTGGAGCCTTAAAACCTCATTACGCGATCTTATGACCCGCCGCATTGGCCTTGGCACAAAGTCCTTCAACATAACGGATCGCCGACACCGACAACGCCATCAAAATATAAAACGGCCAAGTGAAACCCTGAGTCAAGAAAGTACCAGAGACCATAAAGCTGACTAAGCCTGAAAAAATCGCATAGACATAGGGTTCGATGATGTGGTGCATTATCGGCTCGCCATTTTCATCGTTGAGTTTACCTGCTCTAGTCAATTTACCCATTGCAATCACTCTGACTTTGGATTTTTGTATGTTACTCAATAAGTTAACCAGCAAGGTGATGAAAACAAAAAAACCAAGAAAACCGGTTTCTGCTAATACCCCAAACCAAGTGCTGTGCACCGCATGATTCAAACCGTCCCAATGGGAGCTGAAATAGTAATAATTGATAAAAAAGTTATCAAGACCAACCCCCGTCAACGGATTGGTGGTGGCCATTTTGATTGCCGCTCCCCAAGCATATATCCGCCCCATTGATGAGGCATCAACGCCCTCCTCGCCCGCACCACCGGATGAGCGATCGGATATACCGGCAGCAACCAGTAATATCGGCAACAATACCGATGCGCCCACAACCAAAATCATTTTGTTTTTGACCTTGTGCCAAGCAAAGAAACCGCTAATGGCCATAATACCCAACAAGCCCCCACGACTTTGGGTCGCTATAATGGCGGATGCCAAAGTAAAGAAAAAGATCAACGCCAGCAATCGTTCGAACTTACTCAGCCCTTGGGCAAAAACCAACGTCATGGCAAAACCCATTGGGAACAATAAGACCAGCGATAGGTCATTAGGATCACCCAATATTGAACCGATATCTCTACCAATCGTCACCCGAGTGCCTTCAACCAGTCCAATACCGTTCATTTTGTTTAACAATGCCACTATGGCCACTGATATCCCAGCCAGAACAAATAATCGGCAGGCCAACAAAAAATCCTGTGGCGTACGACTCAGCCAAGAAATCGCAATCGCCATAATAGCAATTTTAATATACGTCGAAGTATAAGCAGACATCGCTGCCGGTCGGTTACTGGCAAAGATCAGACCAATAGTCACCAGACCAAAAAAAGCCGCAAAGCGACTTAACTGCGGCGTCCAGAAATATTTAATTTCTCGGGTAATAAAAAGATGCCAGCCAAGCACCCCCAATGAGGCCAGTGCCAACAGCAACGGGATATGCAAAGGAATTAAAAACCGAAACGCTTCGTGAATACGAAAAAATGAAAAAATAATAAAGCCTAAACATACCACATAGGGGTTTTTCGCCACTAGGATCATACCAATAGGCACGAAACCGGCTGCCACGATAATCACCGGATGCGGGGCTACAAACCACGCTAACCCCACGATCAGGGTATAAATCGTGACTGGCCAATAATTCATTTAGTTGAACTGGCCTCTGACAGTGCCAGTGCTTCAGCTGCGGCCTTTTCTCTACTTTCGGCAGTTAACGCTTTATAAGAAAATAAACCACTGAAATACACATAAGCCGCTAAAATAGCAACACCAGATAGTGCCAACAAGAATTGATACAACAATTCGGTCAATTGCAACGCCGCAAACACCAAGCCGACACATACAACCGCCAAACCTGAAAGCTTGCCTTTGGCATAACCCAACCACAACGCTCGCTGACTTTTGAAGTAAAACAGTCCCGCACGGAAACACTGGGCGATAATCAATGCCGCAATCACCCCCGGCACCTTATAGATCGGACTCAACAGATATAACAAGGTAATTGACACCGCAGCGGTGATCAAATCAATCGTCATCACCCCCAACGTTGTCCTACCAATATAACTGCCCAAATTGGCCAGCTCAGCCAATTGTTTAATGGCATAAAGCAAGGCCATAGCCGGGACATAATTCATCGCATGAGCGTAATTCTCATTAAGCAAAGTACTAATCAACACCGGGCTACCCACACAAATCATGGTGGCAAAACACATCACTAACGCCATCCCTAAAGAGGTGGTATGCGCCACTGTTTTGCGACCATTATCCATGCGTAATTGTTTAAATCGTCGGGGATACCACCACATCAAAAACGGTTGCATCAAAATAACCGACACCGCCGCCAGCTTTTTACCCACCGCATACAACCCCAAATCCTCCGGCGTTGAAATCATGTTGATCACCCAACGGTCAGCCCCAAGCAAGGCAAACGACGCTAATGCGCTGATCACCAATGGCGTACCATACACCATCACTTTAGGCAGGATTTCAAAATCAAATCCCAGCCCGGTTTCACCAATTTGGATTTTCAATAACAAACAAACCAAGATCATCGAAGATATCACCCCAGCCAGTAAAATCGCCGTCATACCATGGCCAGCGCTCAATAGCTGCCAGGATAACAGCGCCTGAATAAGTGCTTTACCCGTGGTTAAAACAAAAAATGACGAGGCTTTTTCTTTCATTTTCAACCAAGCCAATGGAATACCAATACAGCCCTCAACAGAAAACAAAATCACCAGCAGCTGCACATCAAACAAGGTGGTCGTCTCGCCCAAATAAGGCAACACAAACGGCGCAACTAACAAACCAACAGTAAAACTGATACCACCGGTCATCAAAGAGGCGGTGAAAATAGTCGCGCCAATCTTTTTCTCACCATCAGGGGTATTGCTTAACCCAGCAAAGCGATACAGCGCATCAACCAAACCAAAGCCGACCAAAATAGTAGCAAAATTAGACACGCTAAGTAATAATTCTAACTCACCGAACTGTGCAGGTGTGAGGTAATGAGTAACGACGGGCAACATCAACAGGGAAACCGATTTCATAATCAAGATCCCCAGCGCAAAGTAAAACGACTGGTGTAAAGTAAACGGCATTTTCATTAATTATGTCTCAATTCGATTGATGAGTATCTAAATCTAGTGGCAGCAGGCGATTAAAGCGGCTGTTTTCTTCGGCAATCAATGCCTGGTTTTTGCTTGACTGACCTGTCAATACCGTAGCGGCATCAAAGTCTACCAAATAAGGCATACCTTGATGCTGCAAGATGTTACCAAACTTAACATCTCGGATCAGCACTTTGGCATCATGAATATCATTAAGCAACTGACTCAACTGACTGACAAAAGCGGGCGTGACCCACTTATAAGCCGTCATGGCATCAAATTCGCGGGGGTAATCAGCTTTGTCGGTCATTTCATTTTCATAATAGTAGAGCATCACCGGGCTTTCGCCATTGTCGTTTAATGTCTCAGATAATGGTATGCCCGGCACCAAAGACTGATAAACCTGACGGTGCTTCAGATTAATACCAACCAGTTTGGGCAAGGCATCAATGGCTCTGAGCCGATGTAATGCTCTGACTTCATTCATCAGGCAACTCAAATCGCGATAAGTTTTCATCAGACAAATACAACCGTTGTGCAGCACCACACTGACTTGATTACGTTGTCTGGTTTCATGGTATTTACCATCATCCTTAGGCGCATCATAACGAACCAAGCCGTTTTCTTGATCAAAATAGGCAATCAACGGATCGCTTTTATTCACTTCACAACGTGGTAGCTGATCTATTTGATTGGATGACAGCGTAAATTGCTCGCGTATGGCTGGTAGAGTAATCAGTATTCGGCTGGAGGGATTAAACCAAATCATCGCAAAATCCGCATAACGCCAGACAACAGTGATGATCAGGCTAAACAAACGTTTTAATTTGTGCATTAATGTATCCGCAAATAGCATTGGTAGAAATAACATTGATAGAAATAGTATTGATGGAAATAGCATTGATCAAAATAGCACGAATAGAAATAGCACTCATATCAATAATAAATCCCGCATTGAGTTAACTGAAAAAACAAAAATGCGATTGTTTGTCAAAACTGGTTAAAAGTGGCACGTCAAATGCCTATACATCAACAGTCAGCAATTTGGGTGCCATCTTCCATTGCAATTTGCAAGTTGATAAGCGAACCCATTAAAACTCAGGAAATCAATATGAAAACCACCCAAACGTTACTTAAAGAGAGCCTTGAACCTCAAACGCAGCTTGAACTGCACCCGGCAGTAGCCAATCCGGTGGTTTCTATTATTATTCCTACTTATAACTGTCTTGAATTTTTACCAATTGCTATCAGAAGTATTCAAAAGCAACAAGTGGCTGAGCTGGAGATCCTCATACTTGATGATGGTTCAACAGATGAAAGCTGGCAATACCTTAACGCCGCAGCCCAGCGTGATCAACGGATCAAGCCAATTAAACTCGCAGGTGGTGGCGTGGCCAAAGCTCGTAATCACGGCCTCAGACAAGCAAAAGGTGACTATATTGCCTTTTTAGATGCTGACGACATTTGGTTCGAAGGCAAATTGGCCAAACAGCTGGCTTTTCACCAGCAACAACCTGAGGTGACCCTGACTTTCACCAACTATTTGCATTTTAGTGATGACAATCCTGATTTGGGTGATTGCTTTGGTTATTGGCCTCGCTTTAATAAAGTGGCGACTAGCAGTAATAAAGCGGCAACTAGCACAAATGTCCCCTCAGCTAACATTTCTACTGAGCAATCATCTCCCAATTCGCAAATTGCAACGGGTTATCGCTCATTGGAAGGGCGTAGTGCCAGCACCATTTTTGCTGAAAACGTCATTGGAACCTCCTGTGTCATGATCAGCCGTCAGGCTATTGGTGAAATGATATTTTTTGATGAAACGCTTAAATCGGCTGAGGACTGGGATTTTTGGCTCGAAGCGGCATCGCGGGGTCCTATTGGTTACACCAGCAGTGTTGATATGGCTTACCTGATGCGTCCGGGCTCAGAGACATCACGAGTGCAGCTACGACTGCAATACGTGCAAGAGATCATGCAGCGTCATTATAAGCCGGTCATGAAAGCCAGCCCAGCGGCATTGCTGCATAGTATTTCTCGCCTACTCACTGGTTATGGTGAATTCCACCGCAGTGAAAATAGTTTATTAAAACCGTGTGGTTATCACCTTTTTGCCTTTTTGCTATCGCCGTCATGGCGTTTGCTTAAAGCATTTTTAGCCGATGTAAAACAGTTGGTTACGGCTCCTTTTCATAAATTGCAAGCGGGTCGCTAAGATAAACGGCACAATCAAATGATTATACTCACTTATTAATAAGGTGGAATCTAATGCTTAAAGAAAACTATACAACGCTGTTATCAACATTAGTTAGTCAGGCAAAAACCGGGCAAACAGCCGTCGATCATCTGGCGATTGTCAACAATCTGGCCGTGACCTTTGGTGAGCATATCGACAGCTACAGAGCTGCTGACTTTGCTAGCCAACTCCAGTCGATGGACACTCAAACGGCGATATTGATTGAGAAAATCGTGATCATCCAGTGTGCCCTGAATAATTGGCAAGCCATCTTTCATGGCGACTACACCGATGCCATCATGGCGCAATATCAAAAAACCTTTACCCGTTTTTTTGCAACTTGCGAAACCGAATCCGGTTGGGGTGGCGCGGACGATGATGTTTACTGGAAAGATTTAGCCATGGCGCGACGTTTACTTTTTCCCGCAGGGGCACAGGTGGTCGAAACCAGTTCCGGTTATGGCATCAACCAAGGTATCAACAGTAACCTACTGGCCTCAATAAAATTTGCTTGGCTGGCACTTAAACAAGGCGGAACCCGGGGTTATTACCAAATTCACACTCACACCCCAGAATTAAGCGAATTCAATCCTGATGGCTGGAACCAATGTTATTTGCGAATTGCACAAATGCTGGAGCAAAATCCAGATATCAAAGGCATTTTTGGTGGCAGCTGGTTTTATGATCCCCAGCTAAAAGATATCAGCCCTCGATTGATGTATTTGCAACAAGTGCCGCTCGACAACGGTGCCAGCAGCTTTTTCACTGGTAACGATCACAGTGGCAATGCCATAAACAAATCAAAAACCCGGTTAGATTTACATAAACAGGGTAAATACACCCCTAAATCTTATCTGTTGATATGGCCTCGGGCTGCCATGATCAGATGGGCCAATGAATTTAAAAACACGCAAAGCACTCAAACGGTAGCCGTACCATAGAGTAAGGAAAGTTAATAATGAAAATGATTGTCTTATATGTTCTCAGAGCTTTGGGATTTTTCTATTTAAGCCGTCGCTGGGTGGCGAATAAAACCCTGATCTTGGCGTATCACGGTTTTGAAGTGCTCGATGAAACTGAGTTCAGAAATCAGCTGTTTATTAAAAGCTCGACCTTAAAAAGTCGCTTTGATTACCTTAAAAAGCATTGCCAAGTGATTCCATTAAGTGAATTTTGCATTCATGGCGATCAAAAAGACGGTAGAAAAAACAAAGTCGTGATCACCATTGATGATGGCTGGACCTCCACGCTTGGCGTTGCCGCACCAATATTCAAAGATTACCAACTGCCTTATACGGTGTATCTGACCACTGAAAATGTGCTGGATAACCAACCGATTTTCCATGTTGCCCTTGATTATATTTTGGGTCATTCATTAGGCAAACGATTGAACTACACCAATGATCAAGGTTTTGAACTCGACATTGTTGTTTCTAGCGACAATATTGCCTCGATTTGCCAGCTGATCAAACCGATTAAGCGAGAAAGTAACGATACGCCATTATTACTAGACATCGCTAATGCTTTGCAATTTGATTTTGACACTATCATCAAAAACAAAGCATTAACCTTGATGTCTGTTGAGCAGGTCAAAGAGATCAAAGCAATGGGGGCTGATATTCAGCTGCATACTCATACTCATGATACGCCACTGGACAGTTATGCTTTATTTGCTGAGGAAATTAACGTCAATCGTGACCATATCGTTGATATTGTTGGCGGTAATCCAGAGCATCATTGTTACCCGTCGGGCGTATATAATGAAAGCAGTTTTGGTTATTTACAGCAGCTCGGAGTTAAAACAGCAACTACTTGTTATCCCGGTTTTTGTGATGAACACAGTAACCCGATGGAATTGCCGAGATTTCTTGATGCTGAAAATATTCCACAAATTATCTTTGAAGCCGAGGTCAGTGGGGTGTTGGAGCTGTTGAGAAAACTGCGCAAAATGACTGTTGGGCGAATTCGAGGCAATCAATTATCGACTAATTTACAGTGATTTATACCAACCATCCAATGCAAGGCGGTAACAGCAATATGCGAAAAATCGTATTAACCCTTGATAGCTCCCAGTTAGGTGGCATTGAAACTCATGTGCTCACCTTGGCCGCTTATTTATTGCAGCAGGGTTATGAAGTGACGGTATTATTTATTCAGTCTTATGCTGAGCATCCGCTCTATCAAATACTGGATGACAATCATATTCCTTATCAATTTGCCGCCTCGGTCAAAGATTACTGGCGTATATTGAAACAGCAAAAACAGCAGATTATTGTTCATACCCATGGTTATAAAGCTGGGATCATCGCACGGGTATTTGCCCGTTTGCTCGGGATCCCCGTCATTTCTACCTATCACTCCGGTGATTTGGGCAGTGGCAAACTGCGAGTTTACAGTTTTATTGATCACCTCACTGCCCGACTCGGTGATTGCATTGCGGTGAGCGATCCAATCAAGGCAATGTTGCCGAATAAAGCTGAGATGATCCCCAATTTTGTTGAAGTTGCTGCGCCTGTTCCCGCACAGAGTTTGGCGAATTTTAAGCAATACCTGCGAAACAAAACCGAGACTATTAAACCGTTTCAGGTGGCTTTTGTCGGTCGCCTCAGTCACGAAAAAGGTCCAGACCAGTTTTGTGCGATGGCACAGAAGTGGCAACAGCAAAACGCCACAGACAACGGCCAAGCCGTTGAGTTTGTGATTTATGGCGACGGCCCTGATCGTGACGAATTAAGCCTGCAACATCAAAACTTAATACGCCAAGGCCAACTTAAATTTAAAGGTCATGTCGCCATGGTAGATCACTGGAGCGATGTTGATGTTTTATGTATTTCATCACGTTTCGAAGGACTCCCTTATGTTGCCCTCGAAGCCATGGCACGGGGCATTCCAGTGGTCTCTTTTGCAGTAGGTGGCATGGGTGATTTAATCAGTGACTCGTCTTTAGGCTGGCTAGTAAAAGCCGGTGATATCGACCTGTTGCAACAAGCCATTGCACAATGGGTGCAATTGCCAACCGATGACAAAACTAGGCTCGGCGAAAATGTGCGGGAGAAAATTCGCCAGAATTATTCAACCTCAGCATTGGTGCCGAGGATTGAAGCGTTTTATCGGGGGTATCAATAAGGCTGCTTATCCAATGGTTACCAAAGCTCCTCGTAACCTCTGACGGCACCCTACGTCGTTTTTGCGGCATACACGTAGGGTTGGTGCGACACTTCGACTTTTGCGTAGCAAAATGCGAGGGACGAGCAGCTCTGCGCACCATGAGCTATTCGTCATCGTCCAACCACATTCCAGGTGAGTCTATGACTACCTATCCTGTCAAAAGACGGTAATATCAACTGATTTGGGGTTACAGTCTTTGTGGGTGGTGCAGAGCTCCAGCGATGCCCACCGGAAGGATCGTTTATCCACAAACTGGATAGTACATATCATAAAATCATAAGCAATTTCTGTCGCTTCCATACGCTGTTCGTAATCGTCACTTTCGAACATTTTTAGCAACTCGCTGATTTCAATCATAGCAGTCACTTAATATCCCTAAAGCCATGTAGTAACAAAAAAATCATCGAATTCGACAAAAACACCACCGATGATTTGTCATTTTCAGCTGTAGATATCAGTCCATAATATTCAATCAAATTCCAGTCAAGGTTTACCTGTTGCTCATGATCTAAATGAGGGATTTTTTTATAGATAAACGTATCAAACAGTCGCCAAACGTATTTGTAATCCACGATTTTTTGACTGATTAGCAAGCCACTTTTGCTTATAAAAGAAATAGTGTCGTCGACGATTGCTAAAATTTCACGTCCGTCTTTCATGATTAAGTCGGCACTAAAACGTCCAGACGAGTGACCAACAGCACACCTTAGTCCGTTAAAAAAACCTTTTAATTCAATAATATGAAATTCAGGTTCTAGAACCTCTAATGTTGTCATATTCTAGTCCAAAATTATTAGTCATTTAATCGTTCTTTGTTGCGCTACATGGGCATAACGTAATACTGCTTCTCGGACATGTTCAGATTGATGGTTTAAAAGTGGTTCTATTTTTACCCATAACGAAATTTGCTCCAGATGTATTAAAGCATCAATGGCCTCAACGCATAGTAATGCTTCATTGCATTGCAGATAACTGACTAATTTGTCCACGAGTGATTGAGAAGGCTCTTCGACATAGCCCAGAGCAAAAATGATCACTCTTTGGCGAATGTTATTATATGAATCAATATGCGCCAGTAGATAGCTGTGATCAGTTTTAATTATGTTGTAAGCAAAGACATCGTAAAAATCGTCATTGCTTTTAATATCACAATTAAAGAGGTTCATGAGCTCATTGAGTGGCTTTCCCTCAACATCGATACTAATATCAAGATTTTTCATTGCTCAGAATTGCCTATTTTAAATCAACTAAAAGAGCCAAGGTATCAAAACTACGATTTAATGTTATCTCATCATACGGAGAGTCTTCTTCAGCCAGCCACAATAACCATTGCTGCATGGCATTACATTCATCGCAAGTGAGTAATTGCCAGCGTTCAGTAAAAAAGTCATCCCAGTACAAGGGCTCAGGGCTTCGATCAAGCGGGCCAATAATAGCATCATAAATAAGCAGATCATTCCTCTGTGCTTTTAATCCGACAATACAAATAGCTGGCAGAAAGTAGCAATAAGTCTCTGGCGTAAACCAGTACATAATATCGAAGCATTCTTCGAGATCAAGTAATGTCAAATTTGAATCAGTTAACGATTCAAAATGCTCGATCTCTCGGCGCTCATCGTCACTTAAGCGGTTTAATTCAGCTAATTTAGTTGGCCGCTTTCGATGCTTAAACACCTGTTCTATAAGGGTTATTAAATTCATTGTAGCAAGTTCGCATCTGTCATTTACTGTTGATGTCTCCAGTGTTTGTTAAGCCAACTCTGTGTTTATTTCAATTTTTTAGATTTAAGGTACTCAATCAACTCTGTACGCAATAAATTAATATCGCCGTAAACGCCACTTTCTATGTCTTCCATACTACATTTGAAATATGCACTTTTTTCCTGAACAACAAAAATATTAATTAATTCAAGATGTTCCATGCAATGGACAACTTTTTTGAACTCATATTCACCAATCTCTATCCTCACCAGTAAATCCTGAATAAGTTCTTCAATGATCACCTTGTCACATGCTTGTCCAAGAGTATCCAAAGTTTCCGCGATCTCCTGTGCACTCGTCTGCGGTAAAATTGATGTTAATTCCATTAAATCAGGATCGCTCTCATGACAGAGTATTATTTGCTCATCGAACCACCTAATCACATCCGCAATATCAATTAGTCCAATTTGAAGCTCAATCTTTAACAATGTAGCTTTTATCTTTCTGTTCATTATTACCTCATGACTTTTGGATAGACCTTATTTGAAAGCAACCCTATCAGCTTGGTCAGCACACCTAAATATTATTCAGAATATTGCTGGCCTCCTCAACCGATTCTTCGCAAATATTAGTACTGTCTATTGCAGCCAACAGATACTTTTTTACAGTGAGTATTTCTTTATCACTAACCATATATAATTTAGCCAATTGCAAACAAGCCAGCAGCTTGCAATTCATCGTTGCTTTTACCCGAAAAAAACTCGAATGCTTCAAATACATCTCTATCCGATAAATCCCCCAAGCCTCTTTGCTGGGGATCTTGTCGCTATCGACCCCCTTCAATTGTTCAAACCTTTACAATCCCATTTTTTATCCAAAATAGCTTGCTCCAACATACCTAGTGTTAGTGATTGATAGTCGTCACGCCCTTTATTTTTTTGCCAGAGCCACGGAAAAAACCAATAGAACACCTTACCGACTGTTGTTTTTCCCACAAACTCATCGGGAAAATAGACCTCAAATACAAAAGAAGACATATCTACACCAAACGACTTTTCGAGATTAAATAGGTGATCGTATGCAACCTCTCCATATATTCCCAACTCATGATACAACTCGGTGCTGAGGTTATACTGTTCGATACTTTTTTCCACATGCCCACAAGACTTCAAATACTCTGTCAATTCTTTAGATAATCCCATAATTACTAGTTTGACCTCTGAACCTAAATGTTATTCAGAATATTGCTGGCCTCCTCTACCGATTCTTCACAAATATTATCACTGTCTATTGCAGCCAACAGATACTTTTTTACAGTGAGTATTTCTTTATCACTAACCATATATAATTTAGCTAATTGTAAACAAGCCTCGCCATCTCCAGCTGCAATAGCTTTTTCCAACCACGCTTTCGCTGACTTAATATCACCCAAGGTACGATAAGTGATCGCCAAATTGAACAAAGATAACGTACTGCCTGAACTAATCGCTTTTAAATCCCATAAAATTGATTCGTCAATATTAACTTCAACCCCTTCACCGTCACTGTACATGGCTCCTAATCGAGTCATTGCATGATGATCACCACTATCAGCACCTTTTTTAAATAATGAGAAAGCCTTGTCAAGATCACCATTATCAAAAGCTTCATCTGCTTGGTTAAAAAGCTCATTGTTTATCATATACACCTTACTAATTTTAGGTTATTCATGGTACGGCAACATTTGCAGGAATAGTCCACCACAAAGGAGGCAACAAAGACGGCAACAATCTACCGCATCTATATACAATATAACCAACCCCAATTGCTCCCACCGTTTTAGCTGTTGCTTCACAGGAATCATCACAACTAAAGTTATTTTGAGCGTCAGGCCAATCTGCTGGTTTTCTTTTTCGTCTTTTTTTACCATCTTTTTTTTGTCTGCAAATAATAAAATTTGGATCTTTGGGATCTTCTTTACAGTGTTTATAAGGGTTAGCTGTATTAGTACCTGAAGAACTTCCATCACCACCATTCTTCGATAAACCATATAAATCAAATTTATTTGTTGGACTTTGATCTACATAGTTATAAATATGATTTAAACCATTTGCCTCTTCAAACACTGTAATACCCATAATCATTGCTATCATGAGCTGTGGATCTGAAAAATCGTAATCCAAGCCAATCGGATCAGCCGTCAAATATCGCCCAGTTGTGGGATCGTAATATCTGTAATAGTTATAATGCAACCCGGTTTCAGCATCAAAATATTGCCCGGGAAATCTTGGATTAAACGTCACCGCTTGATTGTCGTTATCGACATCTTCTTCAATAGCACCCAAGCCAAATGGAGTGTAATACGCCCGCCAAACTACTTGTCCACTGTTATTTGTCAGCTTGGTCGGTGCCCCCAAATGATTATTGTGAATATAGAACATTTGACTTGGTGCTTGCGGCAAGTCTGCCACTCTGACCAAACGGATCGCATCTGCACTGACTTTACCATTACTATCATTCAAGGTAATGGTTTCATTGCCCTGACCAGTAAAGTCAAAAGTGCCTAACAGATTCCACTGGCTACCATTGCTGGTTTGGTCGCTCAATACCGTCTCTGTAGTACCATTATGGCTAATGTCATAAGCCGCTTGAGTATTGTATTTTCGATTTGACAGCCACCGTGCATAAACTTGATAGCTACCGCCAATAATCTGAGGGGTCCAACGGATTGAAGCATTACTATTATCAGCGGTTTGGTGATAACCATTGTAGGCTTTTCTGGATTTTTCCTGACTCCACTGACCTGTTGTTACAGCCTGGGTATCATCAAATACCAAATCCTCTGGTATCGGCGTGACAGTATCAGGATTATAAATCACCGCCAATAATTGATTATCCAAATAGATGTATTCAACCAGCGAAACACCCGCTGCATTCATTTGTGCTATCAGCTGACCCGCCAAATTATAGCGGTAATAAGTGCTGTCCTCAGCCGTGGTTTTGACTACTCGCTGAGCCAAATAATTATATTGATAGCTGGTGATCACACCATCGTTGTTAACCGATGCCACACGCCCGGAATCATTATAGGTAAAACTGATATTTCCTTTTTGAATGGTATCGCCAGCTGTATTGTAAACAAAGTCAGTTGACGCTGCGCCTGTAATTGATTGCAAATGATGGTTGCTGGCAGCATAGGTATAGCTGTCAACTTGTCCATTATCGTGACGGCTTAATCGATTATTGATCGCGTCATAAGCAAAACTCAACGAGCCGTAATCACCATTGGCGGCGACCACACTTTGTAGTGGTGAATAAGAAAAACTTTGATTGTCTCGGCTGTCATTGTTGTCAATAATCGACTGAAGATTGCTGCGAGCGGTAAAACCAAAAATCTTGTTTTCGATGCTACTTTCAATGCCACTTCCCATACTGCCGAGAGATTGACTGACTTGGCGAAAATCCAAATCAAATTGGCGGCTAAGCGTTAAGTCATTGCCATAACGCCATCCGCTGACAGGCCCAAAAGGCAAATAACTAATATCGCTAGCCAGCGTTTGCGTTTGACCATCCAATGTAGTGGTAAGTTGAACCACTTGACCCAAACTGTTTAAACTAAAATCCACTCGCCGCCCACTCGGATAAGTCAGTCCAACCAATTGATTTTTGGCATTATAGTGATATTGGCTGCTGACACTAAAACCCGCCATGCTCACGTTGTTTTGAACAAGATTACCAAAACTGTCATAACTCATTTGATGACTACCGCTATCATCGGTGACCGCAGTCAAATAACCTGTACCAAAAGTACCACTATCCCAAGTGTAAGCGATTGTCGTGCTTTCATCCGCCAGTAATGGCAGTAACTTGTCTGGCGGAGTATACGATTCACTATGCGTGGATATCAGTCGATTAAGTGCATCATATTGATAATGGGTGGTACGACCAATGGCCACTTCAAGCTTATCAATTAGGTTTCCCGCATTATCGTAACTAAATCGGGTTTCACCGGTATCTGGGCTTGTTTGTGTGATGACTTGACCAAAGCCATTATAGCTATAACGAGTCTGTTTGTTTTGTGCATCAGTAATTGCCGTGGTGCGACCTGCACTGTCATAAATAAAAGACGTTTTACCCGCGTTGGCATCAGTCAGCTCGCTTAACTGAGCCACCGCATTATAAGCGTAATCATCACTAAAATTCAGTGCGTCGGTCTCTTTTGATAATAGTCCGTTACTCAAATAGTCTTTGCCCTGTCGATTGTTGTTGCCATCAATCAGGCTAGTGAGTCGACCAAATTCATCAAATAATTGCTGCTGGTGAAATTGCAATACGCCATTGGCATCCTTAATTTCGCTGCTCAAGCGATTGCCTGCACTATCAAGTTGATAATCAAACCGATTACCAACATTGTCAAACTGGGCAATTAAGCGATTTGCGGCATCATACTCATAATGAATAGCGCTGCCATCAGGGTTGGTCAGTGCAGTGAGTAAACCGCTAGCGTCGTAGCTAAACTCTCTGGTTAACCCAGCCGTTTGGCTGCTTAACATCCTGCCAAACCCGTCGTACGTGAGTGTGGTTGTAATGCCATTAACATCAATGATGCTGGTCGGTTTGCCAAAAGAATTAAAAGCAGTAACAGTGGTCGTTTGTCCCAGTGCATTAGTGGTTTTAGTTTTTAGTCCCTGAGCATTGTACTCAAACACACTAACATCACCAATATCTATACGAGGGCCATCAACTGAAGTGACCAAACCTGCGCCATTGTAAGTAAATGTGGTAGAGCGGGCTTGATTAGTCGCCAAGTCCGTGATGGTCTGCTGCGTAACCAACAAACCACTATCATGGGTGGTGTAATAAATGTTAGTGCGTGTTTCGGGAGTCGTAATAACCGCTGGTTGGCTGGTAACACCATAGTAACTGGTGGTTATGATACGAGCATCAGAGGTGTCTGCCCTTTCAATCCGAGTCAGTTCTCTGCCAGTATGATCACGGGTATAACGAGTGATCAGGCCATTTATATCAGTATGTTCAGATTCATAACCATTGCTATCGTAGCGATAGGTTTCACTAGTCACCAAATCGCCAGCCTGATTAAAGTGTTCAATTTTCTCTGCCCGTAAGCCCTCAATATCAAAATAGGTGCGTGTTCGTTCACCTAAAGCACTCACTTCATCGCGAATAGTTTCATCAACAAAATGAATTTCACTGGTATCGGCAATCTCACCATGTTGGCTTTTCCACGCCCGACCTTGTTTATCATAAGACCATGAGGCAAAACGATGGCCGTTTTCACCAATAATACCCGTTAACAACCCTTGACTTTCACCCGCCTCACTTAAAGCCGCCTCATCATACAGATATTGCCGAACCGCATTATTTGGATAGGTGACCGACTGTAAAAACGTTTGCTGATTATAAGCATAGCGATAAGTACCTTGCGGCGTTTGTATCTGTATCGGACGCTTTTGCTCATCTTTGGTGATGATAACCGCATTGCCAAACGAGTCAGTGATGGTCGTATCTGCGCCTTCACTGGTATAAGTTTGACCATAACCTGAGGCATTGATTGTTTTGACCAAAATGCCATCAACGTCATATTCCTCAGTAGCGCCGCTTGGCAGTTTAAAACGGTAGCCCGTGGGAATAATATCGAGTTGATATTTATACGCAGGATTTGTTGCTTTGCCAGTATCAAAAACAAAGCAGGCAAACGAACATTCATAAAGATAAGAGCGGCCATTACTGCGATTAACAGTAACCATTTTTTTATCGTTGAGTTGATTTATTTGCAGTTCATTATCGGTCAGATTAAACGCCCAACGCTTGTGAGCACTGTTATAACTTCGGCTGATTTTGAGTCCAGATACACTGGCTGAGCGGTAGTCAGTAGCCGTTTGTAGTTTTACGCCGGTACGGGTATTGATTGGGTTGCCCGCTAAACATTCAGGGCCGGTATTTTTTTCTGGACAACTATGGGCCTGATCAGAGCAACGATAGAAGTACCATCTTCTATCATCAGTTAACACCTCCGCCACAGCCGAATGATTGGGAATACAGGCTTTGTCACCAAGCAAAGTTTGCAGCGACTTACCCGCTTGTAGCTTCTCCAATATCACCGGATAGATGGTGGGCATTTCAGCCGGCACAGGTCCACCCAATGCTGGATTACCAAATAAATTTAAAATATGCCACTGAGTTTCAGCCCGATCCATTAACGAATAATATGATTCAGGAATAGGGCCACTGAGCTTATTCCCGGCTAACCACAATCGGGTTAATTGCGTTGCATTACCGATGTTATCTGGAATTGACCCGGTTAACTGGTTACCACCCAAGCCTAAAGTCTCTAACGCTGGAAGATCAAATACCACTGCGGGAATCGATCCGCTAAAGTTGTTATAACCAAGGCTTAAATTTGTTAAGGCTGATAAATTACCAATATACTCTGGCAAAACACCACTGAGTTGATTACTGCTGACCTCAAGCCATCGTAAATTAGTCAAATTACTCAAAGTCGATGGCAGTGTGCCAGTCAGTAAATTTTGGGATAGTTGTAAACTCGTTAAGCTAGTCAGGTCACCGAGGCTTGTTGGCAAAACACCCGTTAATTTATTATTTCCCATGTGAATAAAATTCAGCTTGGACAAGCTGCCAATGTTTGCTGGTATTGAGCCGGTTAATCCATTGTTGTAAAGCATCAACGTTTCCAAATCAGTCAATACTGTAAAGCTATCCGGCAAGCTTCCCTGTAAATTATTCCTTTGGAAATCAAGCGCCGCAATATAAGCTTGATAGACGTTATGGGTGACGCCATCCACTTCCCTAGTCTCAACAAAAGTGGAGTAGCAAGTAACACCATACCAACCACAGACACTCTTTGAGGTCATCAACCAATTATCATTTTTAGTCCAATCAGGTCCACTTGTGCTGTTATAAAATGCGGTTAAAGCGTCAACGTGTGCTTGGGGCGGTGCCAATGTAATAGTCGAATTGGCAGCAGTGCTAAGCAACAATAGAACAAAACTTAATAGTTGATTACGTAAACTCATTAGCGATCCTTTAATCATTATTATTTAAATCGGGATGAGTGTAATCGCTTGATTACCGTAATTCAATGATTTATTTTGGCTATTGAGTATTTATTAAAGTGTCGGGTCAGTGAGAGGTGAAATAGAGAAAATCAAAAAAAGGAAGGCTGGTGATATGGGGTAACAATTCATAGACGGTGCTTTTATCCACATATCTTGTTTAAATCAATCGGCCCCGGGGATAAACCCGGGGATAAATTCCCTATTTACATGGACTCATAACCCTTAGGGTTATCGCTTTGCCAGCGCCAGCTGTCTTGCATCATTTGGTTAATATCTTTTTTCGCCGTCCAACCTAATTCAGCTTTGGCCAAATCGGCATTAGCCCATGAGGCGGCAACGTCGCCGGGGCGGCGGTCTTTGATTTGATAAGGCACTTCAATACCGGTCACTTTGGTGAATGCTTGCACCAGTTCAAGCACCGAATAACCTTGCCCGGTACCAATGTTAAAAGTGCTGACACCTTCATTGAATTCAAGGTAGTTCAAGGCTTTTAAGTGGGCATCGGCTAAATCAACCACATGAATATAATCACGAACGCCCGTGCCATCAGGGGTATCATAATCCCCACCAAATACCGATAACTCTGGACGTCGGCCAATAGCGACCTGAGAGATATAAGGCATAATGTTAGCCGGAACACCTCTAGGGTCTTCACCAATCAAACCGGATTCGTGTGCACCAACTGGGTTAAAATAACGCAACAAAGCGATTGACCAGCGCGGGTCGGCGACATTCAGATCAGTTAATATTTCTTCAACCATCAACTTGCTACGACCATAAGGGTTGGTCGCGCCAGTCGGCATATCTTCTGTCACTGGGATGGTTTCTGGCAAGCCATAAACACTGGCGGTTGAGCTAAACACCAGTTTAAATACATTGTGTTTGGCCATTTCTTCACACAAGGTCAAGGTGCCATTAATATTATTGCGATAGTAGGACACTGGCTGACTCACCGAATCAGATACCGATTTTAATCCGGCAAAATGCACCACAGATTCAATCTGATGCTTTTGAAAAATTAATTTCAACAGTTTAGCATCCTGAATATCACCTTGATAAAAGGTCGGTGATACTCCTGTGATGGCTTTAATACGCTGTAACGAAACTTGCGATGAATTGGATAAATTATCAATCACCACCACTTCTTGTTCAGTATTAATCAATTGTACGATAGTGTGCGAGCCGATATAACCTGCTCCACCTGTTACTAAAATAGCCATATTAACCCTCGTTTATTTATTTGTCCTCCATGCCTGAATTTTTCGATACAGGGTAGACGGACTCAATGCCAGCTGCGCTGCTGCCTCAGGTACATTACCATCACAACGTGAAATAGCGGCTTCGATAATTTTTTTCTCATAAACCCCAAATGGCTCAATTTTCTCTTTGGGCAGAAAATCCACCTCAGGGGCTGTG
The DNA here is from genome assembly GCA_965277695.1 of Alteromonadaceae bacterium. Taxonomy (GTDB): domain Bacteria; phylum Pseudomonadota; class Gammaproteobacteria; order Enterobacterales; family Alteromonadaceae; genus JABSOG01. The sequence goes on along the minus strand of CBDIDQ010000064.1, from coordinate 81,956 downwards.
GCCGTATTATTGGCCTGAGCTAATTCTTGTTCATCATGATCAGACGTCACCAACTGAGCCTGACTGCCTGATGGTACATCGCTTGCCCGTCTATTGTGCAAAGTGTGCGCCAACTCTTTGCGTCTGTCGATAAACGAGGATGCACCGACAGCCGCTGTCATAACTTGTTGTTCATTCAGCGGTTTTCCAAATGCACTGGTATTGGCATTGATATTGGCATTGGTATTGGCATTAATATTGGCATTAGTATTGGCATTGCTATTGTCGAGGATCGAAATCGTTGGTTTCACCGTATTTAACGGCGCGGGTAATTGCTGTGGGGTGATCCATTCAACATTATTGAGCACCGCAATCAATCTGATAATATTTTGCATCTCCCTGACGTTGCCAGGCCATTGATAGCTATGCAATATCTCTTCTGCTTCGGGCGTGAAACCACTAATCAGCTTATTTTCTTCGTTGGCATAGATTTGCAGCAGGTGATTGGCAATCATCACTGAATCAAAACCCCGATCTCTTAGCGGCGGTAAATTCAGCGGGATCACATGAAGACGATAATAAAGATCTTCGCGAAAGTGGCCTTTAGTGACTTCTTCCAACGGATTTTTGTTGGTGGCACAAACAAAACGAATATCTACTTTCTTTTCTTTGGAACTACCGACTTTACGATACACCCCAGTTTGAATAAATCGTAGCAATTTGCTTTGCAATTCGAGATCCATTTCGCAGATTTCATCAAGAAACAAGGTACCATTGCTGGCTTGTTCAACCGCCCCTTCCCGATCAGTATGAGCACCAGTGAAAGCGCCCTTAACATGACCAAAAAATTCACTTTCCATCAAATCTTTGGGGATCGAGGCACAATTGAGCGCCACAAATGGAAAAGCCGCCCGAGGACTTTTTTGATGTAACGCCTCAGCACACAATTCTTTACCCGTGCCACTTTCGCCGCAAATAAATACACTGGCTTTGCTCAATGCAACATTATCAATCATCTGATAAACCAGTTGCATCGCCTCAGAGCCCCCAATAAAACCCTGATACTGGTCACGGTCAAAATCTTGTTGGCATAAACGCTGGTTAAGTGTTTGATGAGCCAAGGCATTTTTAACGATAAAATTAAACCTTTCGGCGTCAAACGGTTTGGTAAGAAAATCAAATGCCCCTGCTTGCATGGCTTCAACAGCAATATCAATGGTGCCATGCCCGGTGAGGATCACCACCGCACAAGGTAAATTGTTGTCGGCAATGTATTTTAAAACCGACATGCCAGGAATATCCGGTAACTCCAAATCAAGTAATACCAGTTCTGGTGGATCCGCTTTGATCCGCAATAAACCTGCGCCACCGGTATCGACATGTTCAGCAGTATGACCCGATTTGGTCAAATAATTAAGGTAAATCATGGCTTGTGAGATACTGTCTTCAATTAGCAGTATATTTGGATGGCTGTTATCTGTAGCTTTGTTGTTCAAGTTAGAACTCTCTTTTCATTAAAAAAAATAACGCTGTTATTCCTTTCTTTTTTCAGTTGGCTGCTGAGATCTCCCCACAATCCATCTTGCCCGATCCGGGACGAAATGACTACGCTTTGTTTCGGCCAGAGGAATGGTCCCCTTTGCATCATTGTAATTAAAAAAGTGTACCTAATGCAAATTAATTGATAATGAAACGCAACAATTATTCGCTTGACAAGTAAATATTGAAAGACAGGGACGGATATTCAGCAAATAACAGGTATATAATTTGCTTTTTATGAAATGTGGCGGAATTAGTGTTTTTCAGTCTGATTTTGGTGATAGGATTTTAGTGATCGCATTTTGGAGATAGCATTTTAGTGAGCGTATTTTGATGATAGGATTTTGGTGACGGATTAAGGCGAGATAAAATCCTCGCCAATAACAACGATGAAACTAAACGACTTCTAAAGTTTCCCGGTAATTCAAAAAAACTTGCCTGACTAAGGGTAACAGTCCCAACATCTGGTTAATTTCAGCGGCGACCACCGGTGGATCCTCATTGATGCGCTGTTCAATAGCCGCTGCCTTAGTGGCCAATGCCGTGGCACCAAAAGTACGGGCACAGCTTTTGATCGAATGAACTTCAATCCGCAAGTGATTGGCATCTTCTTCAATCAGTGCGGTTTTGACCGATACCGAACGAGTATCCAGCTCTTTAAGAAAAGCATCGATGAGTGTCGGCATATTTTCCATTGACACGTCACCACCCAATTTGCTTAATACCCCGGTATCAATCATCGACGGATCCAGCTCAGTAGCTTTATTCACGATAGTACCCCTTGTTAAATTGTTCTGTGATGTCGACTGAAAATGTCGAAAACAGTACCATACCAAAATGAACAGGGCACAAACAGTAACGGCAGATAAATAATTCATGATGTTTTCCTGAAGTTTTCCTGAAGTTTTCCAATAATTAATCGTTACAGCTAATTTATTTTAAAAAATCACTGCAAGTTCCTTTTATAAACAAACGCTTAAGGTTAAAATTCCGCGAATAAAAACGCGCTCTTTTTGATTTTTTTCACCAGCCAATTACTCAGCCTTGGCAATTTACTTTTGAGCTTCTCACTTTGACGGATCAGCTCCACACCTAATAACGGATTATTATAATCATTCATAATAGTCCCAGCCAAATTGACTTGGACTGTTTGTAATATCGACATCGCTTCTTTAAGCTGATGCGCCTGAGTTTTACCAGACTTAACAACTACTACAGCAGCATCACAACAAGTGGCGACATGCTGCGCCGGAATATTCTTTTGATTGACCAAACACAAAGGCGAAGTATCAAAAATAATACAATCATACTGCTCTAACCAGTGGCCTATCATCCGGTTTAACATCGCATGTTCGCGAAATCTCACCTGGTTATTATCATCGCTAGGAATAGGGATCACCTTGATCCCCGGCCCACCTTGAATATCAATACTTTGTGCCTGAAAATCAATCGCCGTGTTCCAACCCTCGGGCACCGCTCTTTCTGGCCCAGGCATTTCGCTTTCAGAGAGAAATTCATCTCCCGCAGCGATCAACTCTTGGGTCTGCTGGTGATCTTTTCCATCTTGGCCATAAACATCTTTGAGCTGTTGCTGTCCATTGGCCTGTCGACTTTGCTGGCCGGGCGTTTCAAGACTTAAATCTTTACGACCAATCATGTTACTGACAAATGGGTTGTGCAAATTCAAGTCCACAATGAGCACTTTGAGATTCACCGCCGTCGCCCGCTGGGCCAAAGCACATACCACCGAAGTGGTGCCCTCACCCGGCACACTCGAAGTCACCGACAGCGTACGTACACCTCGGCCTAGGGTCTTGGCGTAAATGCGATCAATTTCTTGATATAAATATGGAAACGACATTAATTATTCATCCACGGACACCGCAACTGAAATACCACTTATGCACCACCCAAAATTCTCAGTATCGAGTAGGTACTCAACGTTTCCTGTAAACCGATAAAAAAGCGGTTCCAGGTGCTATCTTCTTTATGCAAAACATAGACCGTATCGCCTATTTTTAGCACAGGTAATTGATTAAAATCTCCGCTACTGGAAAATTCGAGCAAATCGAACCGGGTCACCTTGGCCTGTTGCTTATCATCAGCCAGCTGATTATTGCTTTGGTCATCAGCGGCACTCACTACAATAATACTCGATAGTTGTGCTGACGGGGATAATCCACCCGCCTGAGCCAATAAGTCTAAAATAGTCATCGATTGGTTATAACGATAACGACCCTGATTGCTCACCGCGCCCAAAACGCGAATAGTTTGTTCTTTAGGTGCACTCAACCATAAGCTGTCTTTAGCCGGGATGTAAATCACATCACCAGTGCTGACTTTCGGCAATAGACTTTCATCGCCTTGCTGAAAGTACAGACCCAAATCAAGCTGGGTGACGACTGGAGCCTTACCACTTGAAGCCCCACCTGAGCGGTGGGTGATACGAATATTGTGCACATCAGCGGCATCATTGGGTCCACCGGCAGCGGTTAAAATATCGAGAAAATGCATATTATTATCAAAACGATAACGCCCCGGTGATGCCACCTCACCCATCAGATAAATCGAATCCTTTGGTGATTGTCGCAGCCAGTCAGACTTTTCGCCGCCCTCATCAGCCAGAGGTGGCACAATCACGGTATCCTGCGCTTTTAATAGCGGAATATCACTGAGTGCCCCGCCCTGCTCCATGAATTTAGCCATATCAAAAAATCGGCTATTGAGATTGCCCTGGTCATCTCGGCTAAGAATTTTCAAACGCGCCAAATTACCATTGTTATTCGGACCACCCGCCTGAGTCACCAGATCGAACAAGCTCATATCCGCCGACCAGTTGTATTGCCCGGGTTTTATCACTTCTCCCATCACATGAACAGCCGCCGCATTAGAGCTGATTTCCTCGACTTGCATCGGCACATAGATAGTGTCACCAGGTGACACCGATACCAGCAATTTTTTATCGCCAGTATCGAGGTATTTTTTCAAATCAAACATCACCGGATCACCACTACTGAGCACCCGAATTTTTTTCACCCCAGCAAATCGCGTCACGCCACCCGCCCGCATCAACAAATCAACGATGCTGGCCCCTTCCTGATAAGAGAAAGTACCCGCATTAGCTACTTCACCAAAAATAGTCACTGCTTCTCGGGTATCGCCAGTATCACCACCAGAGATCAGCGAAGCGGCATCAAAATCCACTTGAACATTGCCCATTAACGGTGATGAAGGTATAAACAGAGTATCCAGAGGTTGCAGCTTAGGTAACTTTGATGAGTCACCGGAATCGAGATAATATTTGTAGTTGAAGGTATGCACCTGATCGCCCCGACGCACTTGCAGTTTATCGAGCTGTGCACCAGTGATCAGCCCCTGAGCGGCACTGATGGCTTCTTGAATGGTGGCATTATCTGGTAGGTCAACAGTGCCGGGTTTACCTACGTAACCCAACACACTAATAATTAAACGTCGCTGCTTAAGTATTAACTCAAAAGCGGTTAAATCGAGGATCACTTCCTGCAACAGCAAGCGAACTTTCTCAGCCCCCTCAGCGAGGGTTAATCCGGCAACATATACCTCACCGATCTCTGGTAGTAGTATTTTGCCGTTACGCTGAATTTGTACTGTGGTGTTCAAAGAAGCTTCACCGGGCAACGATAGTAAAACCGTATCTCCCGGTCGTAAGATGCTCGCATCAGCCGCTAGCGATGCTTTTGCAGGTACCGCTGTTACTGGCGACGCATCATCAGCCATAACAGGTGGTACCAAACCCAATAGGCTGGTAAAGATTAAAGCGACCAAACAGCACCTGTAAAAACTCAGGAATTGGCCAAAGGTAGTGCGATCAGACATGGTTAGGGCTTTTACTCACTGAGCGTTTCAGGGTAAAACGTGAACGACTGTTTCTTTTTAATCCCAAACGCTCTAGTCCGGATTTTTTATTCACTTTGTCGCTATAAGCGGCCATAGTAGTGACACAGCTGATCATTCGATTAATTCGCAACATTTCAATAATATCTTTTGGCTGACCATTAGCACCTAGTATAGCCATATCTTGCTTTTTCGGTTTAATTCGTTTGTACATATAAACTAAAAATCCGATCCCCGAGGAATCAATAAAGTCAGCGTTGGACAAGTCAAATAAGATCACGTCTTTAACTTCCCCTAATAGTAGGTCTAGGTTTTCCCTTTTGTCCTGAATGAATCTGGCATCAAATCGTCCCGAAATAGAAACGATAAGGTGGTCATTGTGATAAGCACGTTGAATAGGCATAATGGACTTTCTTCATTGAATGAGTGAACGATGTATGGGTTAAAGCAAATGCTGTACCAGCTTCACAATAAATTTATAAGTCATTGTTTTTAAACAAATAGATATTAATTCCCTAACAAAAAATGTCTCATCAGTGAATAAAAATGCAATTTATTGCAATTTGCAATGGACTTAGCAGCATCTTGCTATATCCAGTAGAACGTTCGTTTTCAAATTGCAAATAGCTAAACAAGCGCTAAACCCTGCTTTATACGTAGATCTGAAAGCCTCTGCACTATAACATTAACTCTTTGATTAATAACATAAATCAAAAATAAAATGATTTTTTTAAGGCTTTTTTGACAGATTGGAGCAAACTTTGCTCTGGCCCTGCTAACGTTTTTTATCCAAAAACAGTTGTCAGGCGCATAATAACGCAAAACGACACATAACAAGAGGTCACTATGATACATACTTTCAAGCTTTGGCTTAAAACAGGAGATACACCGTTAGCCCGTTTTTTATATAATAGTGCGTGGCGTCTGATCCATTTGGAAGTGCCTGCCTTTAAGCCGATCTTCAAACCATTGTTGTTGTTGCATGTCACCATCAGAAACTTGGCGGCCTCAATTGCCAGAATTTTTTATTGGACACCGCTGTTTAAAGCATCCATTGATAGCGATGCCAAGCACTTGTATTTATACGAAGGCTTGCCAGTGCGCTCAGGCCCGTTAAAAGTCACCATCGGTGAGCGTTGCCGCATCAACGGTCAAACCACCTTTAGTGGCCGGGCAGTAGCGAGAGCCGACCAGCAACAGCCCCATTTAAAAGTCGGCAGTAATGTCGATATCGGCTGGCACACTACCATAGCAGTAGGTACACTGGTGTCGATTGGTGATAATGTACGCATCGCCGGACGGGCATTTTTAGCCGGTTACCCGGGCCATCCGATTAATCTAGCAGACCGAGCCGCTGGCAAACCCGATTTAGACAGCCAAACTGGCGACATTATCCTCGAAGACGATGTATGGCTAGCCACTGGTGTTTCTGTGATGCCAGGGGTCACCATTGGTAAAGGCACCATCGTCGCAGCTGAAAGCGTAGTGACCGCTGATTTACCGCCAGGTGTACTGGCCGGTGGTATTCCAGCAAAGGTGATTAAAACCTTGGATTTGAACGCTAGTTAAGGCTTTTACCCTTCAACATTTACGAGGTTGAAACCTCGTCTACGGCACAGCGGGTACGCCGTAGACGCGAATTCATTCGCGTGTTTGATGAATCAATGGTTACCCAATTTAATTGGAGCCTTCATTAATAACCTTAAAGGAAAGCACATTGAAATCACAAGCCCAATTGATTGTATTTGGTGAAGTTACTTGGAAGCGGGGGATTACGCTCTGTGACTTCGGGTCCAGTCAAACCCTGAATTTTTCAGCTCATATTTAAGCCTTCATTAATAACCTTAAAGGAAAGCACATTGAAATCACAAGCCCAATTGATTGTATTTGGTGAAGTTACTTGGAAGCGGGGGATTACGCTCTGTGACTTCGGGTCCAGTCAAACCCTGAATTTTTCAGCTCATATTTAAGCCTTCATTAATAACCTTAAAGGAAAGCACATTGAAATCACAAGCCCAATTGATTGTATTTGGTGAAGACTGGGGTGGGTTACCTAGCAGCACACAGCACATTATTAAGCAGCTGCGTCAGTCTTATGAAGTGACTTGGGTCAACTCGCTGGGTTTAAGAAGCCCCAAATTAAGTTGGCATGATCTCAAACGGGTTTTCGCTAAAGCAGGCAGATTAGGCAAACAGCTATTGCCACGAAAATCACTGTCGTCAACAGCCAACGTTCAGCAACAGCACCAAGTCATTGAACCCGAAGGTTTTAATGTGGTTGAGCCACAGTATTTGCCGTTTCCTGGCAATAGTATCGCCCGACGTATTAACCGGGTATTGTTGCATCGTTTACTCAAACGTAATGCCAAACCGTTGACAGGTACCAATCAGCATAAACCGGTGATCTGGATCTCTTTGCCCAACGCCGTTGATGCGCTGCACTATTTGCAAAACACTGATTTGGCGGGCGCAACGGTGATTTATTATTGCTGTGATGATTTCTCTGCACTGGCAGGTGTCGATCATCAGGCTATCACCCGGCTTGAAACCGAATTAGCCAGTCAAGCCAATGTCATTGTTGCCACCAGCCCAGATTTGGTCAGCAAGTTTCCCGAGCCAAAAACCCATTGGATCCCTCACGGTGTCGACACCCAACTGTTCAAACAAAACTGCCCACGGGCTATTGATTTGCCTGTTGGTAAACCGATTGCGGGTTTTTATGGCAGCATCGTCGACTGGATTGATATCAAACTACTAGCAGAGTTGTCGCGACTATTACCAGATTGGAATTTTGTCATGATAGGCGCAATCAAAGTGGATGTCAGCGAGCTCGATGCTCGACCCAATGTGCATTTTTTGGGTGAAAAGGCCCATCACCAGTTGCCTGGTTATTCTCAGCACTGGCAAGTTTCGTTGTTGCCGTTTGTCTTAAATGAGCAGATAATGGCCTGTAACCCGTTGAAATTAAGAGAATATATGGCCACTGGTAAACCTATTGTCAGCGTCGATTTCCCAGAAGCTAGACGTTATCAGCCCTATATCTCACTGGCAAATACCGCCACTGAGTTTGCAGCTGCGATCAAAGCATCGAAACAAGAAAGCCCGACGCTAGCCCAAGAGCGACAATTAAAAGTCGCTGACGAAAGCTGGCAATCGGTTGCTGAACGTATCAGTCAATTAATCAGTGATCCAACGACCCTTTCATGACGTTTTTTATGACACTTTTTATGACACTTTTTACCAGATTATTATTAGTCGGCTTGTTTGGCTTATGCGGCTTAACCAGTAGTTTTGCCTTGGCCCAATCGGCCACTGAAAAAGGCTCGCAAACCATAGTGATCAGTGACGATAGCGTCACGCTGCCAAAAAACTATCGGATAAAGTCCAGTTATGCCATCGACGCGCAAAGTGAGATGGTGATCCAGGGTAATAATCTTGACAGTCAGGCTCGCATTGTAATTTTGCGTTTTGATGATAGTCACTCAACCAGCTATCGGACCCGGCTGAATATTGAGCGTTTAGTCAATCCAGGACCTTTTACCATCCATCTGCCGCTATTTGGCTTAAAAACCGCAAAAAAACGTCAGTTTGAATGGGATCAGTGGCGCAAGTTTGTCATTTTCAGCAACGAAGGTGACGGCGATATTTCAGTGAAAAATGTCGTCATCAGCCGTGCAGCCAATTTCAGTAATGCCTCACAAGGCTTTGATTTAGGCTCAAAAAGCAGCCCGGTATTAACTGGTATGAGTCAAATCGCTCCGGGTTTTAAAGGGCTCAAAGGCAAACACCTCAAAGCCCGCCATCATGTTTCAGGCAACGCCCTGACCAGCGACGGCATTGAAGGTATCGACAGCCTCGATATCCCGCTACCTAACGGACATTGGGATGTGACTTTATGGTTTGCTATGCAAGGCGCATGGGAAAACCTGCCACGCCAACGCAACCAGCACATTCGAGTGCAAGACAAAACCGTATGGCAACGTGATTTGACTCCGCAACAATGGCTCAAAAGCGACTATTTGGCCGGGCAACAACGAGAAGCTTGGCTCGATGGTACGCCATGGCAACTATTTGGTGAGCAACCAGCGCAACGAGTCACCACCAGCGTCGAGGTTAGCGATGGTCTGTTGCATATTAAATTCTCCGGTCGCACCACCCATGATAACTATCTGGCTGGCGTATTTGTTTCTCCGATGACCTTACATGGCACCGATAACGCCGCCTTAAATGCCGCGTTGCAAGAACGCTTTGAGCAAAAGTGGCAAGTGGTCAACTCCCCAAAACCCGTCGCCACAGCAGTTAAACAACAGCAAGTCAGAATTAAGCCAGTTTATTTTGACACTCAATGGTTGCCGCAAGACACCAAAATAACGCGCACCAAAGCCATTGTTACCAGCCTTGGTAGTCACGCAGTGCTGGACTTTGCTATCACTTCAACACAATCGGTTGAAGATGCCCAATTAGATTTAGTCCTGACCGATGCAGCGGGCAAATCCCTCGCGCTACCAGTCGAAATTCGTCAAGGTATGTGGCGTTATCAGCGACCTCAGGGCAGTTCGACTCTGTTGCAACTCAGTGCCGATGAATTACAAACCCTTCGTCCGGGGCAAAGTTTGCGCTTATCTGCGACCTTATCTCGCCGCATCAATCTGTTGGTGCCTATTCCTGCTGATTTTAACAGTCATATTATCAACGCAGAGCTGACCTTGCGTCATGACAATAAATTATTAAGCAAAATCAGTACAACACTCAAAGTACTGCCGATCACATTGCCACCAGTTCGTCAGGCCATTGGCATATACCATGAAAAAGCCCCCCATTGGGCGTGGTTTTCACAATTAAAAACCAATGCCGATACGACTTTGCAATGTGATTATCGTTATCTCAGCAGTCTCGGTCTGACTGCCTTATCACCACCATTGACGACTCCAAATGCACTAAACCCCGGTTCGGCTAGCGAGCGAAACGTCATCGCTTCGTTAAAACCCTATATTAGTGATTTAAAACGTTATCATCAGCAGTTCAAAATTCCGGCAATTGATTTCACCACAGTGAAGCGTTTCGACAAACGTTATCGTTATCACGATGCGCAAAAACAACAACATTTAAGAACCCTGATACAGCAACTCGGTTATCATCAATTAGCTATCCCACAATTTGCCGTAGCTGATGAGGTTCCCGAGCTTAATGCGGCCGAATTGACCCGCTTTTCTCAGTCTATTGCCCAATTGCAAAATGCGATCCCCGGTGCCAGTCTGGTCGGCCAGCTCAACAAACCGGCCAACAAACAAATCCTATCAATGTTTGATACCTTATTGATTAATAACAGTTTTGGTGTTTCAAAAGAAGTTATTCGCGATTTGCAACAGCAAGGCAAAAGCGTCTGGTTATACAATATGGGCAATCAACGTGCGGCAGCGGGTTTCTTTCTTTGGAAAAGTCAGGCCCAAGGCTATTTGCAGTGGCATGGTCGAATGCCGACCGGGGCACCCTACAATCCACTGGATGGTCGTGAGAGTGATTTTCAAATGATTTATCCGGCTATCGACACTTGTGCCACCCCAGATATTAACGCTGGTTTATTGGCCATTGCTCAAGGTATTGTTGATCGCCAATGGTTAAACTGGTTGCTTAAAACCGCCAGAACTAACCCCACAGCAAAAAAGGTGTTACAGCAACTCAAGCGCGATATTCCACCAGACTGGGATGACATTGAGACACTCGACAGCCAACAAAACCATCGCTGGCGCAAGAAAATCACTGATTTAGCACTGTCTTTATCACCGTCATTTGCTTTTAATACGGCCAATACGGCAAAAGCACCACAGAACAACGTCACAGGACAACATCAATGATCAAACAACTGCTGATCATCGCAGCACTCATCTTCTTATCAGGTTGCCAAACCAGCAAAGAGCCAGCTTATCCCAGCGACTTGGCCTTGATCATCGCGCAAAGTAATCAACCACCAGCAGCTCAAGTACCGCCAGTAGGCGACAAGTCAATCAGCGTAGCTCAGCTATTGCAATCTGTACGTGAAACTAACGCTGGCAATCCAGCCGCCGCAGTTAAACCACAAGCCCGATCAAACTGGCAACAGATGCTGCAATCGGCACCGCAACGGGTTGCCCAAAAAGCCACAGCCCCGCCACAGCCCGAGGCTAAGCGCGAATTTCAGTTGCATTACCCAGCAGGTCAAAATCAGCCTTATGAAGTACAATTATTAATGGCCAAACGCCTAGCCGCAGAGAAACAGCTAGTGCTGATCAATGTCGCCGTAGGCACCAGTTCAGGTAAAAGCGCTTTTGAAAGTGTCAGTAATGCCCGCACCCGAGCTAATCAGTTAGTGGCACAATTCAAAACCCGGGGCACTCCCCAAATCGAATATAAACCCGCCCTTGGCGACGATTTAGTCGTTGTTACTCTGGCCCCAGCTATCAATAAAGGAAACCATTAATGTCGTCACCCTTACTTTCACGGGCCTATACCATCATGGCGGGTGCTTGGCGGCAGCGTTATACCATTTTTCTGCCTATTCTTATTTTGCCAATCTTTGGTGTACTGGTCTCGGTGATGGGTGCTCCACGTTATCAAAGCCATATGTCGTTTTTGGTGCAGGAGGCAGGCAAAGACAACCCCTATTTGAATGATTTATCGGTTGATAACAAAATTGCTGATCGGATGTCCGGACTAAAAACCCTGCTGCACAGTCGTCATATCCTCACCTCAGTGGTCAACGAACTGTGGATCGGCCAAGAACCGCCGACAGAAGAACAAATGGAGTATCAAATCAATGTCTTATCCGCCGCTATCACGGTGAGCTTGAGCGGTACCAACCTGATCCACATCACCATGAAATCTAACAATCCCAATGAAATGGAAACAACCCTCAGTGCTGTCAGTAAACATTTTATCTCCAACCTGTTGGCTCCGGCGCAATCGTCTATCAGTAATTCCGAAGAATTCCTCCGCCAAGAGTTAAAGCAGCTCGAAGAAAGCCTACACAAGGCCGAAACTCAAATGGCCGAATACAAAAGCACCCATGCTGATGAACTACCTTCGTCTCATCAGTCCAATATCAGTCGTTTACGCCAATCACGAGATACCTTGCAAGAAAAAATGGTGCAACTAGCAGGTGCCAAACAGGTGACCAAAAACCTGCAAACCCGGGTGTTAGAGTTAGATCCGGTGTTAGCCGAGCTTGAAACCAACATGGTGGGACTCAAATCACAACTGGCGTTGTTGCGAGCCAAATACACTGACAAACACAGCTCGGTACGGGCGGTGTTACGCCAAATCAAACGACTCGAAGAAGAAAGACAGCGCTTGTTCAAAAAAGACAAAATATCCAGTGAAGAAATTGAACGCTTTTGGAGCCTCAAACAACCCACCACCACAGAACAAGGCACTACGCCAGCCAGCAGTGGTTTGTTGATGACACAAATCAGCGCGTTGCAAACCGAGCAACAAAGCATCCGTCGTTTAACCGAAGAGGTGTCACAATTAGAGATAAATATCAAAGCGTTAGAGTTAAGAGTGCAGTCATTTGGCAAAAATGAGAAAGTGCTTCGCGAATTGCAACGAGAGATCGACGTCAAAGGTAAAGTCTACGAAGACCTGCTGGAACGTCACCAAAAAGCCCGGATCACCCGCTCATTGGGCAAGTTTGAAGCCAAAGACCGGATCAAGGTGATCGACAAACCCTACAACCCAATACGACCACTCAACCTGCCATTGGCGGTATTTGTGATCGTCGGCATCTTTGGCGGGTTATTCACTGGTATCAGCTTTGCCATCGTCAACGAACTGATGAACAACAAACTCTATAACATTGAACAAATCGAAGAACTAACCGGCGTTGAAGTCATCGCCCGATTGCCAAACTTTAAATCAAGTTTGCCCACTAGCAACGCCACCCAGGTGGTGGTGACGTGACAAATGATGACGGCGAAAATTTGGCTCTGTCTATATAGAGCAAATTAAAACGAGGTTGAAACCTCGTCTACGCCGTAGACGCGAATTCATTCGCGTTTTGTGGTAGTCCATATACAGAATTACAACAACATTTCCCATGATAAGAGTGAGGTTATCCAATGACATTAACCACAGTGCAAGTTGTTCAGCAGATGAGTCCTGGCGGCATTGAAACCATGGCGCTGGATTTACAGCGGTTTGCGCCAGATCCGGATAATAGCTTTATTATCAGTTTGCAGGGTAATAAAGACGAGCTGATCCGCCGCTGGCCGCGCTTGCAAGAACGGGCTGACCAATTGATTTGCTTAGAGAAAACCGACGGATTGAGCTGGCAAACCATTAAAGACCTCGCCGCCTTGCTGAAGAAACTCAATGCTGATGTGGTGCATACCCATCATATTGGTCCTTTGTTATATGGTGGTATTGCCGCCAGAAAAGCCAAAGTCAAAGCGCTAGTTCATACCGAACATGACGCTTGGCATTTGCAATCCGCTAAAAGACGACTGCTAGAGCGAGGTTTATTAACCTTGGTTAAACCTTCACTGGTTGCTGATGCCCAAATTGTCGCCAATGAGCTGAGCGATAAACTCAAAGTGCGTAACCCGCAAATAATCCTCAATGGCATTGATACCCAACGCTTTCAGCCCGGTGACAAAGCCGCTGCCAGAGCAAAATACGGCATTCCGCTAGAGGCAATTATCATTGGTTGTGCCGCCCGTTTGATCGCGGTTAAAGGCCACAAAATCCTACTGGCTGCAATGAAACAGCTACCTGCCCCAGTGCATTTAGTGCTGGCGGGTCACGGTGAAGAAGAAGCCACACTGAAACAATATGTCAAAGATCATCTTGATGGCGAGCGCATTCATTTTTTAGGCAACGTTGATGATATGCCGACTTTTTACCAAGCACTTGATGTCTTTTGCCTGCCTTCTTATAAAGAAGGTTTTCCACTTTCACCCTTAGAAGCCCAGTCTGCGGGGGTTTCGGTGGTGGCCAGTGATACCGGTGGAATGAAGGAAACGTTATATCCCAAGACGGGTCGATTGGTGCCGCCGGGGGATCCTCAACTGTTAGCTGATGCCCTTAATGCCATGATTAAACAATTGTTTGGTAGCGCCCTTGACGAAAAATCAATAGCAGATGGCAAATTGGCAGGATTAGTGCTTAATACACAAGGAACACAAGGAACAGACGATACAGCCACTGAAATTCGCACATTGCAACAAGCAACTCGCGACTTTGTTGTAACAAACAATGATGTAAGACAGATGGCCAATCATTACCACCATCTTTATCGGCCTAGCACTTAATGGGCCGAGCACTTAATGGGCCGAGCACTTAATGGGCCTAGCACTTAATGGGCCTAGCAGTCACAAACCAGGAGACACATGATGAGTTTTATGTTGTATTTTGCCATTATCGTTGGTTTTTTGATTATTTATCATCATGTGATATACCCGGTGTTGCTACGTTTATTGGCGAAAAAACCAACAGCGCAAAGCAGCCAGGCAGCGACTGATTTTTTAGCCCCGAAAATTTTACCGAACATTCATTTGATCTTACCGGCTTTTAATGAAGCTGATGTGGTTGCACAAAAAATTCGCAATATCGCCCAACTAGATTACCCGTTGGACAAACTCACCGTCACGCTAATCGGTGATGGCTGTACAGATAACACCATGCAAATTGCGAGAGAGACGCTTAAAGAGTCGCAATGTGCACATTTACCACTCGAAATTCGCGAATTTACCTATAACCAAGGTAAGATAGCGGTACTGAATCAGGCAGTAAATGCTAGCACTGCTGATATCGTCGCGCTGTCGGATATTTCAGCTTTAATCAACAGTGATGCATTACGCATTGCAGCGGCTCATTTTGTTGACCCAACAATCGCCGTAGTTAACAGCAGTTATCATTTTGCCGAGTATAGTTCAGCCGGTGAGCAAGCTTATTGGCAGTATCAATCTCAAGTGAAGCAGATGGAAAGCCGCACAGGCTCTGTGATTGGGGCTCATGGCGCATTATACTTTTTCCGCCAGACCTTATTTACTACCTTAAAGGCAGATACTATCAACGACGATTTTATCTTACCAATGCAGATTGTTGAGCAAGGTTACAAAGCGGTGCATGAGCCTGCGATTGTCGCCACTGAACTGGAATGTGTTAAGCCAGATGCAAATAATAGTCGACGAAAACGCATTGCGGCAGGCAACTTGCAACAGGCAGTTAGACTTCGTGGCTTATTGCTACCGTCTTTTAAAGGAGTGGCTTTCAACTTCTTATCTGGCAAAGTATTACGAGTATTGATGCCGCTTTGTTTGGTGCTGTTTTATTTAGCTTCAATGGTACTGGCGACGCAATATACGCTTTTTGCTTTACTGGCGATTGGTCAAACTTTATTTTATGCCGCCGCCGTTTACCAACACCACTGGTTGGCGAACAATGATTCGGGCAAACAGCCCCAGCGGTTAATTGCAGTGATTTATTATTTTGCTTCGGGCTATTGGTTCAGCCTAGTAGGCATGACTGAGTACTTGTTAAAAAAACAGGAATTTAGGGTTTAAAATTTATTGTTAATCAGACTTCTTCATCGGATTAATAGTAGAGCAGCACAGGACACAGTACCGCGCGGTAGGTAAAGCACAACGAAGGCTTAGCGAAGGCAGCGCAAAAACAATGTAACTAATGATTAGACACTCAGATGTCAGCAATTAAGCTAGCAGAGTTCAGGAGACAGGAATGCAACATAACGAACAAGTATTAGAAACTCAAACACTTACAAAAGACGATCCAGCACATTACGTGGCACTTCATATCAAGATTGCCAAACGTGGGTTAGATGTTTTTTGCTCTATCATCGCGCTTATATTTACTGCGCTCATTCTTCCTTTTATTGCGATAGCAATTAAAATGGAAAGCAAGGGGCCAATATTTTTCACTCAAACTCGAATCGGTCGCTGTACTGCGCAACACTCAGTACTATTTTCAATGATCAAGTTCAGAACTATGCGCACAGATGCCGAAAAAGACGGCCCACAATGGGCTTCAGAAAACGACACTCGCATCACTCGCATTGGTTTGTTCTTACGTAAAACCCGAATCGATGAATTGCCACAGTTCATTAACGTATTAAAAGGTGACATGTCAGTAGTTGGTCCTCGTCCAGAGCGTCCAGTATTTTACCAAAAACTAGAAAACGATATTCCATTATACAGCGACCGTACTTTTGGTCTGAAACCTGGCATCACTGGTCTGGCGCAAGTCAACCAAGGTTATGACGTCACTATCGAAGATGTTCGCTCAAAACTGCTATATGATCACTCTTATGCCTTGTCATTAAGCCAGTTCAAAGCTTGGTTACTGATGGATTTGCACATCATGTACAAAACAGTCATGGTTGTTATCAACAAAAAAGGTCAGTAAAACATTAGCTCAATAAAAAGTTGAACGTTAATCGGCAAGTGCCTCCAAGTCCTTGCTGATACTCCTTGCAGAATGGATTCTGCCATTTCTTTACTTTTTATATCCCTATCCTAAATTCACGCTCGCCATGACTGGGCATTAAAAGCCAAACCGCACCCCCGCATAAAACCGCCGACCATTACGATAAACCCCGACCGGGGCAAATTGATTGCGCTCATAGCTATACAAAATTTCATCGGTCAGGTTGATGCCCTCTACGACTAGCGAAATGTTTTCGTTAAGATTAAACGACACATTAATATCCCATTGACCAAAATCATCGGTGATCTCTTCGCCGACACCAGTGGCAAACTCGGTTCTGAAATTGTAAGACAGCCGTACACTGGCAATATCATTTTCGTAATAAGTGGTAAGGTTGACGGTATGATCTGAGTTACCGGGAATATCAATATCCTTGCCGGTTTCAGCGTCTTTGCGCTCTCCCTGAACATAGGTGTAATTGGCGATGACACCAAAACCATAAAACAACTCTTGCTGCCAACTTAATTCAGCACCATAGACCCGTCCACCGCTGCCATTAACCGGGCGGCTAATCACCATCTCAATGTTTTCATACACTTCTTGATGACGGTTGATATCAATAAAGGATTTCACGTCTTGATGAAAAATCGCCAGAGAAAACAACGCCGCTTCATCAAAATACCATTCCAGCCCAACATCAAACTTAGTGGCACGAAAGGGATCTAAATTCGGATTACCACCCGCCCCCTGCGCCTGAGTAATATTGTAATTAGTCGAGGGCATTAAATGATGATACTCCGGACGCGACATCACTTTAGAAGCCGACAGCCGAAAAACCAGCTCCTTACTCCAATCCATCGCCACATTAATGCTCGGCAACACATCGGTATAATTTTTGTTATTGGTAAACCACTCAGACGCTATAGGAACAACCTCATCACTGCCTGTTTGCACAAACGCCGCCGCTTCCTGACGAGTGTGCACCACTCTTAAACCAACATTGCCATGAAAAATCCCTTCGTCGGTGTTCTCGTCCGCAAAAGTGGCTTTACCATAAAAGGCATAACTGTCTTCAGTGATATCAAAACTGCTCGGTTGCTCTTCACTATGGACAAAATCCAGCGACTGATACGCCTGATTCAATGCACCAGTATCGGCAAACGCATAAGCTTTTAAGGTTTGATCTGAACCCACACCATCCAGATAATGACTTGGAAAAGCCGCCGCGAAATCAGCCAGAGTCCAATCCAAATCTCCTGCCAAACCACTATAATCGCCATTGCGAGAGCGAATACGCAAAAAATCACGATTATGGCGTTTGTATTTACCACCAAACTTAACCGACTCTAATAAAGGCCGATCCAATTGCAGTTCAAAATCCGCCTGAGCGAACAACTCCGCATCACTAGAATTTTGCTTATCCCAGCGCACATCACTAATTTGCCAAGCCTGTGCCGCTAACGGACTAGTATCGTAACTGGCGAGAATATCCTGGCGTTGACGCAAATCCACCGAATAAGCCGTATTCGCTGACCATTGTGCGGTCAAATCACGATTGCTGCCGCCAGTTGCTCGGGTGTAACCAAATTGATATTGCGTCTGCCAATAATCAAAATCATGGGCCGCCAACAAATGAATAATACCGGTTTCGATATTTGACGAACGCCAAATCGATTCCATTGAAGCATTAAAAGGTGAGCCGCCTTGCTCATTCTCATTTACCTTAGAGAAGGTCCCAGAAGTCAGAGTATTGTCTTCAATTTGATAATCACTGACCGTGCCGCCACGACTATACACTTCGCTTGGCTGCCATAAAAAGTTTTGATTCGTGTTATCGGCACTCAAATCAGAGTACAAGGTATTAAGCTCGAAGTTCCAATCGTTATTGGGCTGATATTGCAACGATAACATCGCACTAGAGAGAATTCGCTGCTGCTCAAATACCGCTGAGCCGCCGCCACCCGCGCTCCAAATCCCTTGATGATCGGCATCAGCATCTTTGGTTTCGACCAGCTGACCTTGGGCATTTTCATTGAAGTTACGTTCGGTCCAACCCCAAGACTCCAATCCATCCCGGCGTAAACTGCGTTCATGACGAATAAGCGACACCAGCGCAGCAAAATTATTATCGTCATTGATCCAATTATACAGCACCGACAGTTGCGGGTCGGTTTTGTCAGAGACATCGTTATATTGCAATTGCGCCGTGCCAACGAACAAATTATCTTTAGTATCCAAAGGCTTACGAGTATTAATACTAACAGAGCCGCCCAGCGAACCTTCGTCGTGATCGGCTTGCGGGGATTTATGGACCTCCAACGAGCTGACAATCTCAGCGGGCAACATAGTATAATTAAAACCCCGATTCGGCTGAGCGGAGATCCACCAATCGGCAGATGCGATATTTTGGCCATTAATCGTGGTACGATTTTGACTTGGAGCCGTGCCCCTGACACCAATACGCTCACCTTCGCCCTGAACCCGAGTGAGTGATACCCCAGTGATACGCTGCAAGGATTCAGCGACATTTTTATCGGGGAACTTGCCAATCTCTTCGGCAGTAATAGCATCAACAATGCCGTCACTATGACGTTTAGTATTAATCGATTGCACAATACTGCCGCGAATACCACGAATTTGAATGCTTTCTAGCTCATCCGTTGTGGTTTGCTCTGCGGCGCAATGGCTCGCTAAAGTTGCTAATGTAGAAGTAAAAAGAACAGGAAAAGCCAAACGCCAAAAAGAAGAGTCAACCATGTAGTGCATCTTGATCACAAGCCCCTATTAAATTTGATATACCTGCTGGTGCAGCCAGAAGAGCAACTATAATACGCGGTGCCATCATCGTTGACCATCAAATAAATTGGTCCTTTCCGTTGCTAAAAGGTTTGATAAAAAGCGCAATTAAAGAGTCGATTAAAGAAACAATCACACATTGCCAAACCGACACTGAATCGTTACAATTAAACCGTGATTTTCTCTATGCAAGCAGGTTTTACCATGACACAAGCAGCAGTTAAAACAACAGAGATAGAAATAACCAACAGTACCATTAATTTTTCACCAACGCAGACACAATATATCAATCAGGGCATTGCCAAAGGTTTAGCGGATATGCAGGCTGGACGCACGTTAAGTGACCCCAAAGCCATAGAAGATGATATTCTGCGACGATTTGAAGAAAAGAAACAAGCCTATTTAGCCTCTTTGAAATGAACGTATCAACAGTCGTACTGACTGACAATGCCCGCGAAGACTTGGCAAACATTCTTTTCTTCCAAGTATTCGAGCAAAAAATACCTGAAAATATCGCCATAAATATAAATACTTCGATCCGAAAAAAAAGCAGCTTTGTGCTTTCTCATCTGCCGTATTCAGGCAAATCCTATGGCTATCAAGATTTTCGAGATATTCGCACTATTATCACGCTAAAAAAATACATGATCTTTTATCACTATGACCCAGCTGCAAATACTATCAATATTTTACATGTTTTTGACACACTAATGGATGATCAGGAGTTAGAGCTACAACTTAAAAGTGAAGGCATTCTAAAACATGCTTGGCGTTAAATTGACTATTATTAATCAAACTCAATACCAGCAAAAATGCCAACAAAGCCATTAGAAAAAGTCAAAGTCAATGAAGTCGTGGTTGATTTTGTTGCGCTTAAAGTGTGCATCAAAGGGCAATGGCAACATATTGAAGCGCGGCAACTGAGCCTGTTGAAACTGCTGCTCGAAAACCATGGTAGCGCAGTGTCACGCAACCAAATCATGGATACGCTGTGGCATGACACTATTGTCAGCGATAACTCGGTTTCACAAGCGGTCACCCAGCTCAGAAAATCTCTGCACGACGACAAAGAAACCCCCCGCTTTATTCGTACCGTGCCCAGAGTGGGCTATCAATTAATTGCCGAGGTTGAATATCCGGCTGCGCCTGTCGCTGAACTGCCAGCAACGGTGCCGACAATTTATCCCACCACAGCACTCGCTCATCCACCAGCCCGACAGTCGGCAAAAATGACCATTGCGATCAGCAGCGCAGTGGTTTCTATTTTATTTACATTACTATTACTCGAATGGCTTAAACCCGGTTTGGCGGTGCCGATTTATCAATATGAATCGCGGCTGACCTCTGTGCCCGGTCCTGAGAATTTTTTGCGTTATTCCCCCGACGGTCGTTATCTCGCCTTTAATCAAACCTCAGAAAACCGCAGCCACATGGATTTGGTGGTGTACGACTCACAAAACCAATCTATCCATTCAATTAAAAGCACCGGTTACAGTGAGCAAGCTCCCGAATGGTCCGCCGATGGTCGCTGGCTGATTTATTATCGCCACGACCCTATCAGCTGCGATATTCGCATTATGTCGGTGATCAACCCGGTGGAAACCTGGCGCTTGAGTCCAGACTTTCATTTAAGCGATTGTGAACCCGGTTACAGCCGCCAAAAAATGCACTGGCTCAACGCCGAAACCCTGTATCTCACCAGCTGGCTCGACAACCGTCCGGTACTGACCAAAATCAGCTTGTCTGACGACAAATTACCCATGGTCATCGACATTCAACATTATCCCAAATTAAACCCGGTATTGATGGATTTGGACAAAACCACCAGCAAACTATTACTGGTCGAAAAACACCAACCCTGGTATCAACTCAAACTACTCGACTTAAACACCTTCAAAACCCGCCTCATCGAACAAAGCAAACAAGATTATTGGGGTTTGAAATGGCACGACAGTGAGCAAAGTTTTTGGCTCGGCAACGAAAGCTTGCGGCTAATGTCACTCGACGGCGACAGCAAAATAGTCCACTTGCCGATGGGTTTTATTCCCGACATCGATCTTAATCCGGTCACCCAACAACTCGCCCACGCCGAAGGACTGGTAAACGTCAATCTCTACAGTATGGAGCTTAACAACAATGTGGATGACCCCGTGAGCCGTCGCCTGTCTTCATCTGCCCGAACTGACATATTGCCAGCAATCGCCAACGACGGCAGCCAAACGGCGTTTATCTCTTATCAACGTCGCTCAATGGATGGTTTGAAACACGTCGAAATCTGGCTGAAACACCAACATAAAAAAGCCGCTAGTCTGCTGACCAATTTGGCCGAGAGCAATTTAGCCCAGAGTATGGTGCCAGATTATTTGTTATGGTCACCCAACGGCGAAAACATCCTGCTCGGCGACAGTGCGCAAAACCTCTATTTAATCAACACCTTCTCTCGTCATATGGTGCCAATAGTCAGCGGTTATGAAGTGGTAGATGAGGTTAACTGGTCAGCAGATGGCAAACAAATCAGCTTCAAAGCCCGGCAAGGTCAAGATCAATGGCAACACTGGCGTTATGACTTGCAACTTGCCACCACCCAACCGGTAAAAAACACTCGCTCATCAAGCGAACCGTTAAATGCCGAGCAAATCCGCCACATCAACCCGTCGTATAGCCAATATCAACAACATATCGCCGATTTTCTCACGAGGGTATTAGCCGAAGATTTACCAGTAGATAATCTACAACCCTCATTTGCGCTTTACCGCCCAGCAGTTATAGACAGCGGCATTTATTACATCGTGCGCCAAGGTCACCAACTCAAACTGTTTTTTTATCATTTTGATCGCAACGATAACCGCTATATCACCGACGTTGGCAACCACGAGCAAGACATCAATGTGCAGCTTAATCTCAGTGCTTCGCAAGATGGTAGGCAGTTGGTTTTTTCTAAGGTTGAGGGCATTGAGACCGATATTTTGGTGCAGCGGGCGGCGGGTTCTAATTAATAATTAACAGTTAATAATTAATAATTAAAAGCAAAGCAAAATCACCGATATTCGATTAATGGGCTTTATTGATACTTTAATTCTTTTTGGTGCTTAAAGGAGAGTATATAAACACGCTCAGCGTTAACATCATGGCGATAAAGCGCAATATAACCAGAATCGCCGAAGTCGATGATCAACTCTCGCAATGGCGAGTCATCACCCAGAAGTCTTCCTATATCTGGATCGGCTTTGAGTAACATGATATGGCGTTTAATCGTTTGGCTGGCTCTCTTGGCTGCCTGAGGGTTTTTATTCGCCAAAAAGAGTCGGCAGCGTTCTAACCCTTTTGTTGCAGTTGGAGTAATTATTACTTGTGGCATGGTGGAATTTCGGTTTCTTCATCAGTTCCCCAACGGTCCAACCATTCGCACACCTCTTCCCCTGTCAGATGCAAACCTGTCTGTTGATATTCCGCCCATGAAGCTTGCGCCTCCTGTTTAAAACTTTCTTCTTTTTCTGAGCGCTCAACATAATCCTGAATCGCTTCGAGCATAATCAAATCAGCCGGGCAATGGCGTAAATCAGCAATGTGTTGAATTCGATTTTTCAATTCATCACCAAGGTTCAAGGAAGTCTGCATAATAATATCTTCTATGTTAATCAAACAATATCAAACGACACTATATCACAGCATAAACCACTGGCAAAAAATTAGGCATTGCAAAACCATCAACTCGACGAATTTAACTTCCGCAACACCTTCGCTTTAATGCTCCGAGTTACATCATCATCAGCACCATTTTTTTCTGCCAACAACAAAACATCCAACGCCAACTGGGGTTGATTTTGTTTCAAATAAGCCTGTGCTTGGTCGGCATAAAATGCCGAATGTTTAGAACGATTATCAATCTGCTGCTGACGTAAAGCCATCGCCTGCTCAGCCTTGCCCGATTGATCCAGCGCAGTGGTTTTTATACTCAAGGAAAAGTCATTACTGGCAGCGTTTTCTTCTGCCAATGCCAGTACTGACAGGGCTTTTTCTGGATTATCTTGCGCCAGATAAGCCTGAGCTTGGTCAGTGTAAAATGTCGGATCTTGCGTACCACTATCTATTAGCCGCTGGCGTAAAGCGATTGCCCCAGCAGTATCATTGCTTTGGGTTAATATGCGAGCGTCGGCTCATTTCATCAATAAACACTGACTTGCCATTACCTCTCATGCCATAAACCAGCAGGCAATTGTTTAGTTTTAGATATTGCTCCGCTTGTTTGAGTAGTTTTTCTCGACCAAATAAGGTTTGTTTGGTAACTTGTAATTGAGCTGAAGATTCGGTCGGTTCGGGTTCTGTCTGAATCAAGTCTTGCTGGAGACTTAATGGCCAAATTCCATCTGGCGCATGGTTGGGGTCAATCGAAACCATCCAAGCATTATGTTTTGGCGAATAAGTATATAAATGTACTTTGGCTTGGCCCGATGCAAAATCAAGCTGGCTGATATTAAAACCAAACTCTACAGCATCATCTGCTCCGGTAGCTCCTGCACCTATGGTTTTGAGGTTATTACCGTCACTAACCCAAGCATCATGCGTGTGACCATGGAGGAAAAAGTGAAAGTCATTTTCTAATCGACGAGTAGCGACACTACGTTCAGCTTGCGTCAACCAATCCACTGGGTGATGCATCAAACCAATACGAAGCTGTTGACCTGCTAACTGTTCTTGCGCCTGATTAAATTGCCATTCTCCTGCGAGCCACAGGTGACGGTCATCTTCATTGCCACCACAAGACCAAGCAGAATTGAAACCTGCGATGCCAACAGTAATATCGTTTATGGTGAGGTTTTGAGTGTAAAAACAACGGCCTGTTTCGTCGTGTTGATGACCTGCATAATCTGCAACGAATTGGCTATATTCCGCTAGGCGTTTCATCGCTTCTTTGGTTTCGTTGTTATTCTTAGCAAAGTCTTGATTAACTTCATCAACACAATCGGCAGAATCTGCCGCCATTGCAACCAATGCCCGCTGAGCCCGTTTATTCACAGTTTTACGATTAATATCATGATTACCCGGCACCAAAAATAAACGCTCTTTTGCCAGCACCTGTTCACCATCTCCACACAGTTTTAAAACGTCATCAAAAAACGTCGCGGCTAATTTATATTGCTCAGCCAAAGCAGTATCTGAGGTCGCACCAAAAGCAATATCGCCAGTGCAGGTAATAAAATCGGGTTTCAGGCTTGGGTCTTTGTCAAACCGTTGCTGCAAAAACGCCAATAAAGCTTCACGAGCTGGATTAGCTCGCCATTCGGTGGTGGCTTGAAAGTGGATGTCAGAAAGGTGTAACTAGGTCACTGTACTCATTATTTTCCCTGTTTTTTCTTGCTTTTCTTGTCGGCGATGGTGTAAAAAACCATCCGTTATCACCATGTATAAATTAATTCTATGTCTATGTCATCATTTTTTTGAATTGGTATTTGTCGAAAGTTGAATGTCTATGATCCGCAAATAAAGAGCCATGAAGATTTGCACATTACCTCACGGTGGGTTACGCCACTTCCTTGTAACTCAAAAATATTTAACCCACCCTACAAATTTAGATCACTCATCACAAAAAAGTCTTTTATCATTTACGATATTAGATTAAAATCATCATAAACAAACACAATAGAATTTAATTTTATTATTTTTAAATATGATAGAAGCAAGTTGTGCACGTTTATTTAACACCAATATCTTTAAACTCATATGACTTTTCAATTGGCAAAAGTTCACCTACATGTTAACTTATGATGAAGAATATTAATTTTTATAAAACTAAAGACGGTAAGTCTCCCGTTGCAGAGTTTCTGAATTCACTGACAGGTAAACAAGCTCAGAAGGTGACTTGGGTACTTGAGTTGATAGAACAATTGGAGACTGTGCCGACAACTTATTTAAAGAAACTCACCAATACCGATGGGATTTGGGAAGTTAGAGCACAGGTTGATGGTAACATCTTCAGGTTGTTGGGTTTTTTCGAAGGAAACAACCTAATTATCTTAAATCATGGCTTTCAAAAGAAAAGTCAAAAAACACCATTGGCTGAAATTAAAACGGCACAACGCCGTCGAAAAGACCATTTATCAAGGAAAAAGTCATGAGTGACCTGCAACAATATATCACTAATCGCCAAGCAGACGACCCGAAATTTGCCGAAAACTATCATGAAGGTTATCAGGCATTTAAGTTCAGTGTTTTGCTCAAAGAAGCACGTAAAGAAGCCGGACTGACACAATCGGATGTGGCAGAAAAACTACACACCCAAAAAAGTGCAATTTCGCGAATAGAAAACCACGCCGAAGATGTCAAGCTGTCAACATTGGAACGCTTTGCCGCAGCATTAGGTAAGCAGTTGCAAATTAAGCTTGTTTGAGTCATTTCGTTTAGGTTTCCCTCTACGATTAAAACCTCGCCGACAAGATTATTGATATGCTCAGCGCTTAAAATTAAGGCACCAACCACCCCCTTTCTTTCGCCATCTCAGCAGCCTGAGCCAACACCTCTTGCGCCGCCTTATCTTGCCCCTGCACAGCCAATACCTTGCTTTGAGCAAACAGCAAATCCGGGTGTTCGTCATCAACTTTTAAACCCGCATCGAGGTAGTTTTGTGCTGCGCTATAATCCTTTTGTTCCACCAGCAGGGTAACCAAATCTCGGGTTGCTCTGAAATGGCCTTGGTCGGCGGCGGCTGTTAGCCAGCTTTGGGCTTTGGCGAGATTATATTGCGGATAACGCGTATCGAGTAATTCTTTGGCTAGCCGATATTGGGCGTAAACAAAGCCCTCTTGTGCGGCGTGACGGGTCCAGTTGAGGCCCTTTTTTCTGTCAGCTTGGGTGTATTCACCTCGCAATAGGTTTGCACCCAATCGATATTGCGCATTGGGATACCCATTGACTGCCGAGGCCAATAATAACTCAGAACCGGCGGTGGCTTCTGGCCAGTGGAAGCGTAGCAATCGGGTGGCGTTATGCTCATCGGCTACCATCCAGTTGGCAATATAATATTGTACTAGGGCACTACCTTGTTCTGCCCGTTCAATCAAGTTGTTGATTTTCTTCTGATATTGCTTTTTTTGCCGAGCAAAACTGGCTTTGTAACGTTTACCTTTAAAAGTGGTGAAATGGTACAACAGTGAGCGGTTGCCATAATCCGCCGCTTTGCCGCCGATGGTGAAAGGTTCAAAACGCCAGCGCCTGACGGCATTGTATATCGCCCGGTTAAAGGTTTTATTCGGATAAGCGTCTACAATATCAACATCTTTGACCACGCCAGATTTATCGACATCAAATTCGAGCCACACCCAACCTTCGAGCCCCTTTTCGTAAGCGGCTTTGGGGTATTTAGCGTCAACATTATGAATTTGTGCCGGTGGAATTAAATCGTCGGCAAATTGTTTAATCGCAAAAGTCGGCAATAAGGTGTCGCTGAAGGTTTGATGATCGAGGGTTTCGCTCAAGCTTTGGTAAGCATCAGCCAGTACGGTGGGTTTAGCGTATTTTTGGCCAATCAACTGCGCCGCTGAACGGGCTTCATCCAAACCAAAATCACCCGCCAGTAAAAACCACGAATGGGCTTTTACTAAGTCTTTTTCCATGCCCTGACCATGTAAATGCATCACCGCAATATTATATATCGCGTCTTTGTTGCCCAACTGGGCTAAACGCATAAATTCACTATTGGCTTGCTGATAATTGCCGCCATGATAATCCAGCGTAGCCGAAAGCAAATCAGCCCTTAGCGTCAGCGGATTAAATAACAACAAGATGAAAACAGCGAGAAAGGATTTCAATGGCTCACAATGGGTTATCAAGAAGATTAGGGTTGTCAAATATTCTACTGTGTTTAACGGGGTATTGCCAACGCCCACACATTAACGTTAACGTGTAACGTCCTATTCCTTTTTTATCACCACAGAGGCACAGAGGAAAAGCAAAGTCAAAATCAAAACCTATAAAACACTATTTTTCTGTTTTTGCTTTTGCCCTTCTCCGTGCCTCCGTGTCTCCGTGGTGAATGCTTTTGATTTTAAAGAACAAAGCGGATTAGAAATTAACCCGAACACCCGTGACAAAACGACGACCATCAGCATAAGAACCGGTCAATGCTTGCTCTACGCCCTTTTCTTGGTAGGTGAAGGTTTGCTCATCCGTCAGGTTCATCGCTTCAAGCACAATCGAGATGTTTTCATTGATGTTGTAGGTCAGGTTCATATCCACTTGACCATAGTCATCAACATATCCCGGCCAACCTTCACCTGAGTCATAACCCGAGCGATAGTTATAAGAAATTCGACCGCTAAAATCATCGTTTTCATAAAATGCGCTGAGGTTTACGGTGTGATCTGAGTTGCCCGGGATAGTGACGTCATTACCCTGATCATCTTTGGCTTCACCATCAACATAGGTGTAGTTGGCTGATATGCCAAAACCGTTGTAAATGTCTTGCTGATAACCAATTTCAATCCCTTCAATGGTGCCGCCATTGCCGTTAACCGGACGATTAATCAGCACTTCGACCCCTTCATGGATTTCAAGCGATTGGGCATTATCAATAAACGACTGCACATCTTTATGGAAATACGCCGCCGAAAGAATACCCGCATCACTGAAATACCACTCTAAACCAATATCAAATTGGGTCGCACGATAAGGGTCGATGTTGCTGTTGCCACCGGTACCGGTCTGGGTTTCAAGGTTATAAGAGGTTGAAGAGGTCATATCAGCATAATCAGGGCGCGACATGACTCGTGCTGCACTGACACGCATGATCAAATCATCATCCAAATCCATCACTAAGTTCAGGCTCGGTAACACTTCAAAATAATCCGAATCTTTTTCAGTCCATACTTCCTCGCCTGATGCGCCAATATAAGCCGCCGACGATTGGTCCGTTTGCACCAAACGTACGCCGATATTACCGCGTAATCCTTCAGTATCGATATCGGCTTTAACATAAGCGGCATAGATTTTTTCGTTGACATCAAAAGTACTGGCTTTGAGTACTCGGTAATTCCAGTCCAGTGCATCACCTGCGGCTCGCACTTTATCACTGTCAGTTTGAGCATAACTTTTCAAAGTGCCATCTGAGCCTTGATCTTCAAGAAAATCCCCCGGCGTGGCGTTAGAAAAATCAGCTAAATTCCAATTCAGATCGGTTTTGGCATCTGTGGTTAATTTGGTGTTAAAACGCGAGTGATCACGATATTTAACCCCAACTTTAATTTTGCTGAAAATTGACACGTCAATATCTCGCTCAAAATCAGTCTGTAGGTAGGTTTCGTCATCTTTAGCGTCATTGATGTCATAACGAAGAAAGTCTAGATCCCACTGAGTACCATCCGCTGGATCAGCCCCGTAGCTGGTGCGAACATCTTCAACATTAGACGCATCAAAACTATGAACAACATTGCCACCCCAACCAACACTACGATCAGCTTGGGAGCCGCCATCACCTTTGGTATAACCAACATGAACACTCGACAACCAAACATCACCTTCATAATTCACTTTCAAATCATAAGATTTGGTATTGATTTCGGAGTTTCGCACCTTGGTTTCGTCCAAAATATTGCTGCCATCTGGCGATAAACCGATAGTGCCAGCAACCGCCATTTTGCCCACTACCGGATGATCAATCAGCTCAAGCGACTCATAAGCAGAATCACCATAACCCGGTAACCATAAGAAGTTTTGATTCTCGTTATCGGCTTTCATAGTAGAATCTAGGCCATTAAAGATGAATTCAAGCTCATCATTAGGACGATATTGGGTGGTAAAGTTAATCCCAGTACGCACCCGCTCTTGACTAAACATCGCCGACCCACCACCACCCGGGCTGTAAACATCTTCGTGCACAGTACCATCTGCCATGGTGATATCACGTTTTGACCAACTCCAGGCTTCAATGCCGTCACGACGCAAATTACGCTCTTGTCGCACCACTGAAACCAAAACACCAAAGGTTTCATCATCATTTATCCAGTTATACATGCCAGAGGTCAACGGATCGGTTTCGCCAGACACATCAGAATATTGCGCCAAGGCAGAAGCGGCAAATTTACCCGACTCCAGATCCAGTGGTTGTCGCGTCCGGACAATCACAGTACCACCAATAGAACCTTCATCAATATCCGCTTCGGGTGATTTATAAACTTCTAAATCAGAGACTATTTCTGAGGGCAACATGGTGTAGTTAAAACCACGGTTAGCGGCAGAGTTGGTCCACCAATCCACCGAGCCGACGGCTTGACCATTTAATAAGGTGCGGTTTTGGCTGGCAGTGGTACCACGGATACTCACTCGCTCACCTTCACCAAAGCTTCGGGTAAGCGATACTCCGGTAATACGCTGTAATGACTCAGCCACATTCTGATCGGGAAACTTACCAATATCTTCTGCACTGACCGCATCAACAATTGAGTTGCTATATCGTTTAGTATTTAACGATTTAATCATGCTGCCACGAATACCTTTCACCTGAATGGTTTCTGTTTTTAGCGCCTCGCTATTTACCTTGTTGGCTTTGCTATCCACCTTGTTGGCTTTGGCTATATTTTGCTCATCTGCGGCTTTATCAACCGCCCCTTCGGCAAAGGCCATTGTCGGTACCGCTAGGCTACCAATCAGTAAGGCAGACTTAATCGCCAGATGCAGTTTATTTAAATTGTGTTTCATTTTCGAACCCCGTATCAAGTTGTTTTTATTACAGCTATTACAGCTATGAGCCAATGGTCAATCGCCTCGGATTAACGTGGTACACATCTAATGAAATTGGCTTTGAAGAGTCTTGAAAACGTGTGAAAAGTTGTGAAATATTGAATTTAATTTATTAAGATATTGAAATTATTGAAGTTTAATCGTAGGCGGGGCTTTAGCCGCGCAAGGGAGCCAAAGCGACCGTAAACCCCCAGTGATTGACCAACCTTCGAAAAGCGCGGCTGAAGCCCCGCCTACAGTCATTAACGACACAGTGATACGCAATAAAAAAGGGCGCTACAGATGTAGCGCCCTAAAGAGGATAAAGAAGTGAGTCCTTACCAACGGTTTATTTATTACTTACCAACAACACCACGATCGATTTGGTCGCGTTCGATAGATTCGAACAAGGCTTTAAAGTTGCCTTCGCCAAAACCGTCGTCTTGTTTACGTTGAATAAACTCGAAGAATACAGGACCTAACAAAGTATCAGAGAAGATTTGTAGCAGCAATCTAGGTTGCTCACCGTCAGTAGTCCCATCGAGCAAAATGCCTCGTGATTGCAATTGTTCAGTCGGCTCGCCGTGTCCTGGTAAACGTTCCTCTAACATTTTGTAATAGGTTTCTGGTGGGGCTGTCATAAACTTCATTCCCTTGGCTTTGAGGTTATCCCAACAAGCAAATAAGTCATCACAAGAAAAGGCGATATGCTGAATGCCTTCGCCATTATACTTCATCAGGAATTCTTCAATTTGACCACCACTACCCGCTTCTTCGTTTAACGGAATACGGATTTTACCGTCTGGTGCCGTTAGCGCTTTAGATAGCAAACCGGTATATTCACCTTTGATGTCAAAATAGCGGATCTCTCTGAAATTAAACAAACCACAATAAAAGTCAGCCCAATAATCCATTCTGCCGCGATATACATTGTGAGTCAGGTGATCGAGAGTATGAAAACCACAACCAACCGGGTGTTTTTCTGCACCATCAATCCAATCAAAATCGATATCGTAAATGGTTTTGCCTTCTTCATAACGATCAATCAAATATAGGTTGGCTCCGCCAATGCCTTTAATTGCGGGTAAGCGTAATTCCATCGGACCTGTTGGGATCTCAACAGGTTGTGCGCCTTTTTCTAATGCTCTGGTGTAAGCATGATGGGCATCTTTAACTCTAAATGCCAAACCACAAGCTGACGGACCATGCTCTTCTGCATAATAAGCGGCGTGGCTTTTTGGGTGGTAGTTGGTGATAAAGTTAATGTCGCCCTGACGCCATAATTCAACGTCTTTGGATTTGTGTCTGGCGACCAACGAAAAGCCCATGGATTCAAATACCGGCTCCAGCAGCCCCCGCTTTGGCGCGGTAAACTCTACAAACTCAAAACCATCTAATCCCATCGGATTTTCAAATAAATCAGCCATTGCGACTCTCCTGCTAAAGGTAAATATATAAAAAGGTAGATAGCCGATATGATAACTGGCTACAAAACGATAGGGAAATAATTACCACCTGCTTTTGATTTTAGTGCCACTGTATGGATTTAGAAACTGGCAATTTTTCGTTACACCTGCTGATGTTTTCAAGTAAAAAACAAACAGGCAAAATGTTCAATGACAAGCGAACTTGAAGATTGCTATGATGACGGTCCTAACATGAAACAGACCGAGGTAGTTGTTTGCTGCTAAAATTACAAGGGCTTAAACTCACCGTATTAAGCCTCATCGCGTCAGCCTTGGCTTTCTATCTGACAATCCATTTTCAAAGTTTTTGGCAACCGCTGCAAGCTGTGGTGATCAACGTATTATATGCCTTGTTGTTAATCACTATCATTTTTGCCGCGCAATTCAGCCGCAGCCGCTTTTCTTTACTGGCGTTGTTATGGCTGGTATTTTTTCTCAGTCGTGAATATCCGCTACCTTGGTCTGACTGGCTGAAACAGCATAACAATTGGCAAATGGTAACTGGGATCAGCCTGTTTGCACTGTTTTCACTAATCAAAGACAGAGGATTGATATCTGTACACAGTATTGGCCGGGTGCTGATCATCGCTATATGTGGTGCTGGCGCTTATGCTTGGCTGTGGCTCAACCAGTACATCAATAGCCAAGTCCCGCAAAGCCATTGGCTGTTTGACTTTATTCCCTATATCCCGCTTCAGTTACCAATTTTTATAACTGCGGTACTGCTATTATGGCAGTCGCTGGTGAAGGCTAATTTGTTGTTAAGTGCCATTTTGGTTAGTTTTATTGTCTGGTGTTTGCAATATTATCAACTGATCCAGCTGCCTTGGTTTATCGTTTTAACGGTTTTGGCGGTCCACTATTTGTTAGTGGTGATCATCGATGCCTATTTTCTTGCCTACCGAGATGAATTAACGGCTTTGCCTTCGCGTCGTGCACTTAATCAACTGGTATTGTCATTAGGCAGAAAATATACCGTTGCTATGCTCGATATTGATCACTTCAAAAAGTTTAATGATACCTACGGCCATGATATTGGCGATCAGGTGCTCAAGTTGGTGGCTGCCAAACTCGCCAAGGTCAAGGGCGGTGGTAAGGTGTTTCGTTATGGCGGCGAAGAATTTACTATCGTCTTTCCACGAAAAACCGCTGAACAAGCCACCCCGCAACTAGAAATTTTACGTCAGTCTATCGCCGATTATAAAATCGTGGTGCGCAAACCCGAGCGTAAAACCAAACAAGCCAGAGAAAAGAGTAAAAGCGCCAATACCAAAACCGTGAGTGTCACCATTTCAATTGGCGTCGCCCAACGAGCCGCCAAAGAGGATTTTGAGCAGGCATTGAAAAATTCAGATTTAGCGTTGTATCGAGCAAAGAAAGGCGGTAGGAACCAAGTGAGTAATTAACAAGTAAAAGAAAAATCAAAAGCTTATGCACCACAGACTAGGGCAGGACGCCCATAGGTTCAATTATGCAGGAGCAATCATCTCTAGGCACACAGAGAAGAGAAGAACAAAAGCAAAGACGAAAAACCGTGTTTTAAGGTTTTGCTTTTCCTCTGTGCCTCTGTGCCTCTGTGCCTCTGTGGTAATAAAAAAGGAATACAACGCAACACATTAAAAGGCCACGTTAACACCAAGCGATAGCAACAAACACCCACCTCAACACATAAATAATCTCAGTGGTGAAAATGTTTGACTTTCTGGCAATGGCTGCCTTTTTTTGCTACCTTACGGCGGCTAAGTAAACCATCAGGATTAATATATGTATGCCAAGCTACCGACAGATACGGTTTTACCCGAAGTCCCTTATGGTCAACCTGTCTTGCCCTATGAAAAACCAGAGCTTGGGGTAAACCTTTGGGTTAAAGATGATTTTTTTGCCGATGCCAAGGCAAAAAAAATTGCCAACCGTTGTTTTAATCCCAAAAAATGGAAGCTTGGTAAACCTTATAGTAACGAACTCTGGCCCGGAATGCGCTCGCCTAAAGCATTAAAAGTGGCCGAGTTGAAACAAGTCGAAGATTGGGTAAAATCAGTGATTGGCAAAGACAAATTATGGTTTATTGATAGCGGCGATGTCACCGTAGACCATAATTCTGTGCATTTAACTGGCGAAAAGGAAGGCGCACCGAGACCTCACACCGACAGCCGCAAACTATGCCGTTATGCCGCCGTGTTATATCTCAACACCAATCCAGCACCACACGCTGGTACCTCATTTTATCGTCTGCGTTACACCAACGGTGCCGCTGGAGGTAATGTTATTCCACCACAATTTAACAATCTGGTTGATGCCTTAAAAGTTAACAGCTTACCGCCCGAAGCCTGGTATGAAGAATATACTGTCGAAAACCGCTTCAACCGATTGGTGGTGTTTAAAGGCAATATGATCCACGGAGCCAACGGTTATTTTGGCGTCGATAAAAGAGACCGCCGTTTAGTTGCGCTGTTTTTTTGGATGACTGAGGATTAAGCTGAGGATTAAGCTGAGGATTAAACTGAGGATTAAACTGAGGATTGAATTAAGGATTGAATTAAGGATTAAGTCAGGCTTGAGCTAATCAGATTGTAACAATTAAGGGATTTTGGCCGAAAGCAAACGACTTACTCCGCTTGCTTTCGCTATTGATATAACCGGACAAGGTACAATCGTACATGATACAACCAGACACAGGCGAGATTAACCCCTCGCCTTAATCCAAATGTCGCGTTCATTATCTCTGATTGCTGATCCGCACATCTTCCATATCAACAACTTCAATCTTCATCCACTTGATCAAGCTGTCTCTGAGTCCTAATGACAGCATGTCGATACCGCCTTCACACTTTTCATCAATCAACTGGAATCTGACGCCAGATGCCAATTCGCCCGCTAAATGCAACGACAATGCATCGACTTTTTTAGGACTGAACAATACCGCCGGATCTTCACCATGCATTAGCCAATCTAGTGAAACGCCAGTTTCAAAATGACACTGAAACATCGGATCCAATGGTACCCTGCCCGCCGAACCCCAGTTTTTAATCGCCCCATAGGAGCAATCAAATACTGTGGTTAATTCTTTCACACTGCCAAGTCCATAAGCTTTGACTAGTCGAGCAACAACTAGTCGCACTAATCTTCTGCGTTCTTCTAAAGGTTTGCTTTTAAAATTGACTCTTTCCATCGTCTCCACCATATAATTGAGTTAGGTTAATCATGCTTTGAGCAATACTGAACACTATTCTTAGTTGTGACAGTTTTACTCGGTCACTGTAATTAAATACAGTATAACAGTAGTTTCATACTGTTGGTAATAAAATTTGCGATCTAATTATGCTCTCTTTATAACACAATAAACTAAGAATGACGATCATGCGCAGAAAAAGTTAATTTTCGTGTTACTTTTGCTAATTTCAAAAGATTTAAGTTACTTTAACTGTTTTTAGTTACTTTAAATCGTTATCAGTCAAATTCAGCTGAGCTTGAGGTTAAAGGTAGCTGAACTGGCCAACGTTTAATCAAGGGTAAACTCTCAAAATAACGCAGATTAAACTCCCTGCTGCGAGGATCTTTGATACTTAAAGCAATCCGGTGCGCTGCTGTCCCCTGTAACAACCAACTTTGCCATTGACTGGCGTCATCGTTACGTTGCTCATCTATCGACATACGAATATTCTGGTCATCAATAATCATAAAACTAAATTGATCTAACGGGATCGCCAAACCTTGCCCCACCGCTTTAATATAAGACTCTTTAAGCGTCCAGTAATCAAAAAAACGTTTACGTTGGTTTTCTACTGGCTGAGCGTTCAACTCAGCAATTTCTAGATCAGAAAATTTGTACCGGGCTATCTTCAGCGGCGAGGTTTTTCTTGGTATGTATTCAACATCAACGCCAATATCAACATCCCAAACGACCGCACATACAATCAGCCCTTTGGTATGACTCAAGTTAAACCTTAAAACTGGCGTGACTGCCTCAGCTGATTGCCTAGCTGGGCCATAAATTTGATTGCTAATTTCCGGTTTACCTTTATCACCCTTACTAAATTGCCACTGCTCGGGGGTGATCACAGTTGGTAATTCATAAGCTGAGAGTAAGGTCCTGACAAAAGCCCGGGTAACCAAAGCATCATGACGATCTTGGGCAAACTTATAACGTTGCTGCTTATCTCGCTCCGACTGTGACATCAATTTATCATACGCCAACAATAATGGGCGATCGGTGATCTCATCCGGTCTGACTAACCATAAATCAATGTCAGATGTGCCTAAAGTTATTTGTGGTTGTTGGTGTTTCTGCGTTATTTGTGTCATTAAGCTTTGTAAAACATCTTTATATACAACATTTATTCGTTAAGCCATAAGCTAACACAGCTATTGTCATTTATCTTCATATTTCTTATCAAATAGTAAAGATAAAAGTAAATCAGGCAAATTTCGATAACATTACTTTGAACATTAAGATAAGCTGACTTTCAGCACTATATAATGTTATCATTGTATGCAAAGTAAAATTAATTCCTAATGGAGACAATCAATGCATGACTTTTATCCTGAAATAGCGCCCTATCAGCATGAATTACTGAATGTCGGCGACGGACACCAGATCTACATAGAGCAGTCAGGCAACCCCGACGGTCAGCCGGTATTATTTATTCATGGTGGACCCGGTGCGGGTTGCTCCACCAATGATCGACGGTTCTTTGATCCAGCAGTTTATCGCATTGTGCTATTTGACCAACGCGGCTGTGGTCGGTCTTTACCCCACGGTGAGCTACAACATAATGAAACCCATCATCTGGTTGCCGATATCGAACAAATTCGTAACCACCTCGACATTAGGCAGTGGCATGTTTTTGGCGGTTCCTGGGGGGCAACCTTATCTTTGGTCTATGCGCAAAATCACCCAACCAGCGTCACCAGTTTGGTATTACGTGGGATCTTCCTCGGTCGCAGCCAAGATACTTTGTGGACTTTCTCTGGTGGCGGTGCCAGCCGAATTTTCCCTGACTACTGGCAACAATATCTTAATGCGCTGCCTGAAGGTAAAAATCAGTCGTCAGTCAGCACTGCTCACGAAATAATGCTCGGTGATGATAAAGCCGCCGCAATGAAAGTTGCCCGCGCTTGGAGCTTGTGGGAAATTCGCTGCTGCACTTTACAACCCAATAAAGACTTTATTGCCGCTATGGCCGAGAGCGATGAATCGTGCTGGACACTCGCCCGTCACGAAGCGCATTACATGATGAATGATTGTTTCTTGTCTGACAATGAAATATTGGCCAACTGTGACAAAATAGCACAAATACCCACAGTAATTGTGCATGGTCGCTACGATATCGTCTGTCCTTTTGATAATGCTTGGGCGTTACATCAACAGTTGCCGCAGTCACGCTTAGTGATCAGCGAAACCGCAGGTCATGCATCAGCTGAAACAGAAACAAAAAGTCATTTAATTGAGGCCACTCGGGCGATGTCAGCCTTAGGCTAATCGCCAAACTGATGTTTCAGGGATGAAACACTGTTTAATACGTCGATAGTACCTTGACGATTTTTTTCGCTGCAACAGCCAATTGGTTACCTTGCTTTAAATATAATGATAAATCATCATCCTTGGGCCAAAAGTAGCGATAGGATAATTTGGCATGAGGGTAGGTTTGTGCAAACAGTGGCGCGAGCGGACCCTGTTTATCCACTTGGTTGATTAGTACCAGCCTGACAGCCTGAATAGGTTGTAAATACTGTTTATCGAACAATTTCCATTCTTTTTGGCTTAATGGCCGAATTTGATGCAACCAAACCTCATTAATTCTTCCCCGGTACATCTGCGAACTCGCCGCATTACTGATGCTGTTATAGGCTTTTAGTCCAGCATCAAGTCCGTTACGCATTAGCGCTATCAACATATGACTCAAAGTTTGACGATATAAAGCGTTAATTTTGCTCACAGAAGACCGTTGCTCAAGTAAACCCGGCTGTAACGAATGCTCAGCGGTTAGCGCAGTCAATTGTTCAGACAAAGGTCTGGCGAGATCTAACACCTGATTGGCATGACTTAACAGCTGTTGTAACTGATAATTATCCAGCGACTGATGCTTCATGCCTTGATAATAAGCCCCCAGATAAGTTTGCTCATCTACGCTATCGAGAAAGTCAGGCAGAGTGACACCGACTGCTGATACCGTTTGATGGGAAGGTGTTGCCGTTAAATTATCGTCAAAGTCGGTTTGCAGCTGTGCCAGTCTCGCAAGCCTTTGCTTGATATCAATCACAATTTTATGTTGACGTTGATAGCGCAGAACCGCTTGCTTGGCAACTTCGACATGTGGCGCTAGCTTTATAACGCCTTGAGCGTCCTCTAGCAGCTGTTTATCAGCAAAGTAATAAGGTGAGTCAGTTAAGGCTTTATAATGGCCCTGAGCTTGTTTGAGCTGCGACATTGAAAGCGTTAACTTGTCAGGTTGTGCCGCGATAATCTGTGTCGCCAGCTGAACTTGTCGGTTGAACTGTCCGTTAGTTTTGGCTGCCTGATATTGTTCAATATCCGAGGGTGAGGTTTGGCTATCGCAACCGACAGACAAAATTAGCAGTAACAAAATGGTGATTGGACTGATCGTCGAGTGAAAAATTTTACAGACATCTATTGTCATTACATCGTTTCCTTTGGGTAACTCCCGGCCAATTTATCACTGCCGGGAGGCAAATTCAAACGATGTGATTTAAACGGCGTGGGCCTTAATGTTGATGCGCCGCAGCAACCGCACCACCGGGTGTACGGAAATTCTCCACCAGTTGCTGGATTTCTGCTGGCGCGTCATCAGTAAACTGATTAACCGTAAAAGCAACGGTAAAGTTAACTAATGCGCCAACCGCACCAAAGGCATTTGGTGATATACCGAAGAACCAATTAGCTGGCATGTCACCTAAAAATGAGGTGCCGGGGATAAACATCAGCCCTTTGTGCTGGAACACGTAGAGCATGGTAATACCAATACCCGAACACATACCTGCAACGGCCGCTTTACCGCTCATTTTCTTCGAGAATATGCCCATCATCAAGGCCGGGAATATCGACGAAGCCGCCAAACCAAAGGCCAGTGCTACCGTGCCTGCGGCAAACCCGGGCGGATTCAAGCCCAAATAACCCGCAACCAGAATCGATATTGTCATCACGATACGACTGACCCGTAACTCGGACTTTTCTGATAAATTCGGGGTTAATACGCCTTTCATCAAATCATGAGAAATGGCTGACGAAATAGCCAGCAGCAAACCCGCAGCAGTGGATAACGCCGCCGCCAAACCGCCAGCAGCAACCAGCGCTATCACCCAAAACGGCAAATTGGCAATCGCTGGATTAGCCAGTACCATGATGTCACGGTCGACTTTGACCATTTCATTGACAGCTGGGTCGGCGACATACTGAATTTTGCCATCGCCGTTTTTATCCTCAAACTGCAATAAACCAGTATTTTCCCAGTCTTTAAACCATTGTGGACGCTCTTCATAAACTAGGTTTTCACCCGCAGCCGGTTCAATGGTATTCATCAAATTAAGTCGTGCCATCGCCCCAACCGCAGGTGCTACGGTATAGAGTAAGGCGATAAAAACCAGCGCATAACCGGCTGAGGCACGGGCGGCTTTCACACTCGGCACGGTGAAAAACCGCATAATAACGTGAGGTAAACCCGCAGTGCCAATCATCAACGATAAGGTGTAGGCCAACATGTTTAAGCTGCCGCCCATGTTGTCAGTGGTATATTCTTTAAAACCTAAATCGGTAACCACCCTATCCAGTTTATCGAGCAGGTAAACCCCACTGCCATCGGCCAATGTGCTACCCAAACCCAACTGGGGGATCGGATTGCCCGTTAACTGTAAAGAGATAAAAATCGCCGGAATAGTATAGGCAAAAATCAGCACACAATATTGAGCAATCTGAGTATAAGTGATGCCCTTCATGCCGCCCAATACCGCATAAACCCAAACAACCCCCATACCAATGGCCAAACCTAAGCCGTAATCGACCTCAAGGAAGCGAGAGAAGGCCACACCAACGCCTTTCATCTGACCAATGATGTAAGTCAGTGAAGCGATGATCAAACAAATAACAGCGACAATTCGCGCGGTATTAGAATAATAGCGATCAGAAATAAACTCAGGAACGGTGAATTTGCCATGCTTGCGCATATAAGGTGCCAGTAACATCGCCAGTAAAACATAACCGCCGGTCCAGCCCATAAGAAAAACCGAGCCGCCATAACCTAAAAAAGCAATTAAACCTGCCATCGAAATAAAAGACGCCGCACTCATCCAATCGGCACCAATTGCCATTCCGTTTTGCAGTGGTGTGACACCGCCACCCGCAACATA
Organism: Alteromonadaceae bacterium; assembly: GCA_965277695.1. Classification (GTDB taxonomy): domain Bacteria; phylum Pseudomonadota; class Gammaproteobacteria; order Enterobacterales; family Alteromonadaceae; genus JABSOG01. Next base: position 41,814 of record CBDIDQ010000064.1, on the reverse strand, counting down.
AAATTCTTTGGTTGAACCCGCTCTGGCCCACCAAGCAATACCAAAATACAGCGCGAAGGAGCCAAAAACGGCGATATAAGTGTAAAGTTTTAACTCATCCATTACTTTTCACCCTCGTCTTCATCAACACCGTATTTTTTATCCAGCTGGTTCATTTTGTATGAATACCAAAACACTAAGCCAACAAAGGTATAAATGGAACCCTGTTGCGCAAACCAAAAACCCAGTTTGTAACCCCCCAAGCGAATGGTATTAAGCGGTTCAACCAGTAATAAACCAAAGCCAAAAGAGACCACAAACCAAATGGTCAAGCTAATATAAATTAAACGCAGGTTTTCCTGCCAATAAGTGGTTTGTTTTTGCGCTTTGTTTTGCACAAGTTGCTCCTGATATTTTTGTTTATTGTTGATTGATCAAAAACGCGAATGAATTCGCGTCTACGGCTTACCCGCTCTGCCGTAGACGAGGTTTTAACCTCGTGAATGTTAAGGGATAATGGTTAATTCGAAGCCATGCAACGCCGCCAAAATTTCGCTTTCTTCAACGCACCACGGTGAAAAGTCCGTTGGATTTTGGCGAATTTGCGCTAACCAATCAGTCCACAAAACCCAGCGAGTAGCCTGCACTTCTTGCGGATTTAAATCAAGCGGGCCGTCATAAAAAGCCACCAAGATTGGACAGATTTCATTTTCCATCACCCCTTTATGGCTGAAACAATAGCGATAAGGCGCAGCTTCAACGATATTGTCGACGGTTATGCCCAGTTCAAACTGGCAACGCCGTTTAGCCGCATCAATATTAGATTCATTGAGTTGAGGATGACCACAGCAGGAGTTTGACCACACTAACGGCCAGGTTTTTTTGCAACCAGCCCGTTGTTGTAATAACAATCGTCGCTGATTGTCGAAGATAAATAATGAAAATGCACGATGTAGCGGGGTTTGTTGACTGTGAACAGTGGCCTTATCAGCCTCACCGATCACTTCGTTTTGTTCATTAACCAGTACAACCTTTTCCATCAGACTTTTTCTACTGTTAAATCTACAACTAATTCTTCAATGGAGGCGACAACCAACCACTTTTGCTGAATAAACAAAGGAATGTTTTCACTCACCGCTTCGCCATGCAGCTCAGCTAATTCAGCCAGTGATTTTCCGTCGACGCAATCGCTAATCAACAAATATTGCGCTTCATTAAGGGTGTAAACCTGAGGAATAAACTCATCACGAAACACCACGTAATAATAAACCGCCTGATCATCTTCGACCGGCAAATCGCCCTTGTTTTGACGATTATTATGCCAAATCTGAAAAACCGGCAATGGTGTACTAAATAACGACAGGCTGGTATCAGCAACAAACCGCAATTGCTCCGGCTCTTGGGTGTTTACCGTTTGCGGCTGATTGGCAGCGGCAAAATAACAAATATGATAGGCCCATTCGAGTCTGGCTAAATCCGGCAGGTAAAATAATTCGGCTAATGTCGCTAGGCGGTCGATTTCGCGTTGCAAGAATTGATCAAAATCACCACCGTGAAAATTTAAATCCCAATGGGCTGAGGCAAACGAGGCGACATAATCAGCGGCTAAATGATAAAACACCTCTTCACCAAGGATTTGCTGACAAACCGCATAAACATTGCCAAGCCCATTAACTCTGGCTCCTACATGATTGCGCACATAAATATCAATGCGCCGGGCCTTATCCATTTTTCCGGCCAAGGTATTATCTTTCACCGCCGCCCGAAAAGCCTCGCTCGGTTGACCGGACAGTTCCGCCAAAAAAGCCTGTTGCAGCTGGGCTAATGATAACTTTTCTAAGGGAGCGTCGGTCATATCAATCCGTTTGTAGGCTATTCATGATGGTTTGGGCTTTTTGCGCTTCAGCCATTAAGGTGGCGAGGTTTGGCAATTTATTATCCCATTCAATCTGGGTGGCAATGCCGGGTTTTAAACGTTGTAATTGCTGATAGAGCTGCCATACCGGATCTGACACTTTATCGTTGTGGGCATCGAGCAAAAAATCCCCGCAGTCTTCAAAACCGGCCAAGTGAATTTCTTTTATCCGATCCAATGGTAATTGGGTGATCAAAGTCGCGGCATCACCGCCGTGATTTTGTTGATTAACATAGATATTGTTGACGTCAAACAACAAGTCGCAATCGGCTTGTTCAGCTAACGCATTAATAAATTCGGCTTCGCTAATAGTGCTGTGTTCAAACTGTACATAACTGGTGGCGTTTTCCATCAACAATCTGCGGCCTAAAAAGTCCTGCACTTGTTGCACTCGCTCAACCAGATTATTCAATGCCTCTTCGGTATAGGGCAACGGCAATAAATCGTGAGCATGATGATTACCCGCTGAGGTAAAGCAAATGTGATCGGAGATCCAACTGATGTCAAAATCATCAGCCACCCGTTTGATTTGGCTTAAGTAATCCCAATCCAGTGGATCAGTCGAACCTAATGACATACTGACACAATGCATGGTCACGGGATAAAGTTCACGGATAGCGTGTAAATGGGCGCTAACTAAACCGCCGCTAGCAAGATGGTTATCAGCAAGAATTTCCAACCAAGCGATATCAGGTTGTTCGGTGAGGATTTGATGAATGTGCGGTGTGCGCAGACCGAAGCCTGCGCCACGAATGTCTTTATTGGCAAACATTCGTTATAGACTATTTCGCGTCTTTTTCAGCTTTAACGACGCCACCAGTGATCTTGGTGCAAGTGCCTTTAGGAACATAAACCCACTCGTTATCAGTGTTGTCTAGTTTAGCTTGTGAAGAACAACCGTGAGAGCCGTCAAGAGCAGCACAATCATTTTGACCAGCTTTAGCGATACCCGCACATTTTTCCCATTTTTTCGGCTGATCAGGCACTGCTTGTGCAGATGTTGCCGCAGTCAAAGCACCAAGGGCCAATAAACCAGATAAAGTAGCACCGATAATTTTCTTTTGTTCGCTCATAATAAGCTCCTTAAAATTGCATAGATAAAAATTGCGTTAATGACAACTGCCAAGGCAAAAGCCAATGGATTTATCACTCACGAATTATAATAGAGCAGCAACTTAACATAATTATTTCATCAGGTAACAAAAGAAAAAGAAAAAATTCAAAAATCTAACCAAAAACGACAAAACAATAAATCACTTGACGCTGGTAAGCACAATCGCCGACACTCTTTGACCTGCACCAGCCATGATCAAAAACAAGGATATTTTATGTCAGCCGACCACAGTCAATTTGCCCTATTAAAAACCCGGCGATTTTTACCTTTTTTTCTTACTCAAGCATTAGGCGCTTTAAATGATAATGTATTCAAAAATGCATTAATGTTGATCATGTTATTTGCCGCCGCCGATGCCCTGCCCTGGGATATGAATTTGGTGATGAACCTAGCAGCCGGATTATTTATCCTGCCGTTTTTTATTTTTTCAGCCTCTGCCGGAGACTTAGCCGACAGAATTGAGAAATCTCGCTTAATTCGTTATACCAAATTAGCCGAAATCGCCATCATGGTATTGGCCACCGTGGCATTTTACTTTGACCAATACCTGATGCTGCTGGGGATTTTATTTTTGATGGGCACTCAATCGGCATTTTTTGGTCCAGTGAAATACGCTATTTTGCCGCAACTGATCCAACCTAAAGAATTAATTGGCGGTAATGCATTGGTCGAAATGGGCACCTTTTTAGCCATTCTTGCGGGCACTATTACTGGCGGGATTTTAGCCGGTTTGGATCAGGCATGGATTGGCGTCAGTGCCTGTGTTATTCCGCTGGCTTGTGTCGGCTATTTGATTTCCCGACAAATTCCCGCAGTGCCGTTAACCAATTCGTCGTCAACTGGTGAAAAATGGCAGTTTCGCCCGGTCAGTCAAACCATTAAAGCGATTAAAATCAGCCGTAAAGAACGCAGTATCTTCTTGTCTATCATGGCCATCAGCTGGTTTTGGTTTTTAGGTGCCAGTTACCTAACCCAGTTTCCCAGTTTTGCCAAAACTTATCTCGGTGGAGACAACACCGTCGTCACCGCCTTATTGGTTGCCTTTAGTGTCGGTGTCGCCATCGGTTCTTTAATGTGTGAACGCTTATCTGGCAATCAAATCGAATTAGGCATAGTGCCGATTGGCTCAATAGGCTTAACTATTTTTGGTATCGACCTGTTTTTTGCCTCACCTAATGTGGTGCCTGATACCTTACTTGGCTTATCCGCCTTTCTTGATCAACCTTATGCTTGGCGGGTATTGATTGATTTATCTTTTATTGGCATGTTTGGTGGTTTCTTCATCGTGCCGCTTTATGCCTTACTGCAAAGCCGAGCCGACGAAAGCGAGCGAGCCAAAGTCATCGCCGCTAACAATATCTTTAACGCCTTATTTATGGTCGCCAGCGCCATCACTGGCATCGTCTTTTTGACCGTGATGGAATTAACCATTCCGCAATACTTCTTCTGTATTTCAGTGATGAACGTAGTAGTGGCTATTTATGTTTACAGTCAACTGCCTGAATTCGTTTTACGCTTTGCCATTTGGTTGTTAGGCCACACCATTTATCGCGTCAATCATCAAGGGCTTGATAACATTCCTGAAACCGGAGCCGCTGTATTGGTCTGTAATCATGTCAGCTTTGTCGATTCATTAATTATCGGCGGCGCAGTCAGACGCCCCTTACGTTTTGTCATGGACAGACGGATTTATAACGCTTTTGGTTTGCATTGGTTTTTCAAGACCGCCAAAACCATTCCCATTTGCCCTAAAGCCGAAGACCCACAAGTCTTTGAGGATGCGTTTAAGTCAATCAAGGAAGTACTCGCAGACGGAGAAGTGTTATGTATCTTCCCTGAGGGGAAGCTCACCCGGGACGGCAATATCAATCAATTTAAAGGCGGCATCGACAAGATTATCCAAGCATCACCGGTGCCAGTGATCCCGATGGTTTTACAAGGTTTATGGGGTTCATTCTTTAGTCATCACGGTAATAAAGTGCTTAAACGCACCGCCAAACGATTTTGGTCAAAAATCAATATCACAGCCGAGCCTGCCATTGCAGCCGAAGCGGTCAGTGCAGCGATGCTGGAAGAGAAAATACGAGCAATGCGTGGGGAAGTTAAATAGCGGTTATTCTTCTTCGAGCCACAATAATACGCCTTCGGGAGTATTAAAGTGCAACCTGACTAAAAACCTCACCATTGCTTTTTCGGTTTCACCGGCAACATAAGGTTGTTCGGTGGCCGCCAAAAACAACTCATAATAGGCTTTATTGTTTAGATAGTACTGCGAGCTTTGCACCAACGTATCCTCACTTGTGGTGCGAATATTAAGATGACCGAAACGATTCACTACAGCGTCGTTCAACCCATGTTTTACCACGGTAACCGTGAAAGGACTGTTGTTTTCAATCTCATCGACGCTCCATTTAACCTCGCCACGGTGAAAAAACCCCGGCGACTTAAACATCGCCGTCACTATCAGCAAATCCTCTTCAGAGTAAATTCCACTCTCATTGCGCAATGCCCTAATCAACAGCTCTGTGGTTACCATAAAAGCATCGGTTTGCACTTTCTTGGGTCGAGCATTGGTGTACGCTTTGAGTCGGTTACGCTTGAATTCGTCACTTCTGCCCATGGTAATATCCAGCAGCTCGCCAATAAACTGTTCAGCCGCCCACTGATCCGTTACCCACTCATCACCCTCTTTAAAGCTGTACTTTAACTCTCCCGAATCATCCGCCTTAATCAGTAAGGTTTTTGACTGATAGATACTGCGACTAACAAAGCGCAAATCTCCCCCGGGGGCTATCTTGGCGATGCTATCCAAACTATCAGTAAAAGTGACATCTTTGGTATGTATCTCTACTGACAAACCGGCAATCGCCTCATGGTGGTCAATAGTGGTCTCAAACGGCAAACTGGCATCCGTCGATAATTGCCATAAATCACTATGATCAACCGTCAAAGTCTGTTGCCCAAAATCAACGGTAGGTAGTTGTTTACTGGCTAATGAAATTGACGGCAGCCCTAACGCAGCCACCGTAACTATCGCTATCGCTGATAACGCAATAAATGACAATGAGGTTTGCGTTTTCATCGGGTTTTCGTCAAGCAAGCTTTTAGCTCGCTCAACAATCGTGGCGTTTCGTCCCAACAGATGCACAGCCATAGACTGTAATGAATTGAGCCTTGCCAATTTAGCGGCGTTCATCAAACTATTCACCATCGCAACCGGATCTTTGGTTTGCCTGACTGCCATCGCATCAGCAAGAAACTCAGCCCGAGACTGAAAACTCAACTGAGTTAGCTTATTTAGCGGTTGGAAGAAAAATACAATCGACATTAGATGCCAAAAAAACAGCCAAGAAGAATCCATTCTCGCCACATGTGCCAGCTCATGGGCAATGATCGCCGTGAACTGCTCTTCATCCACCTTATGCCACAAATCCTCGGGGATGCAGATTTCAGACAATCCAATTGCCATCGGTGAAACGATTTGATTTGACTGAGTTAACTTAAGCGAACGCTTAATTGACATATTCAGCTTAAGCCGTTGGCATAACTCAAGCACAGGCTGATGAGTTAACCTTACACGCTGACCAATAGCGCGGCTGAACCGTTGCCACAGATAAATAAAACGCAGCGCAAAAAAACTGCTACCCAACAGCCAAGCCAATAAAAACCCTGGTAAAGTATTTATTTGCGACCATCGTTCAGCCAACCAGTCAATTTCACGGATGGCTGTTGCTCGTGGTATGTCGACAGCAGCTTGGGGTTGTTTTGAAATGGCTTTGCTGGTTTGCTGTGGCGCGATGTCAAATATTAGGGCGCTGACAAACGTTCCATTAGAACTTTGTACAAACTGAGTTGAAGCGGTGAGTATACCTGCGACCAAACCAATTTTGATTAAGACATCTTTACTGCTGTGTGACAGACGGTGGGCAAAATGAGTCAATAACAAAATTGACCCGAGGATCACCGTGCTATGTAAAAAATACGAGACCGCCCACGATCCCAAGCCAGTCAGCCAATAATCGGGGATCAACCATTCAGCGCTCACCGCTCATCACTCATAATAACCATAACAGCTAAGACTTTTGCTGCTTTTGTTTTTGATCGAGCAATGCTCTGACTTGCGCCAATTCTTGCTCACTCACATCGTCATCGAGTAAAAAAGACACCAGATTAGATTTGCGATCACCAAAAAAGTTTTTCAGCAGCTGACTGATTGACGATTGTTGCACCGTCTGTTGTTCAACCAAAGGAAAATACACATTTACGCCCTGCTCTTTTTTACTGCCGACAAAATCTTGCTTTTCTAATCGAGTCAACATCGTCGCTACAGTCGTACGCGCGTATTTTTTATCTGTCAGTGCAGCTAACACCTCAGCGACCGAACCTTGCTGAATATCCCACAGCGCGGTCATAATCAGTAACTGCATGTCACTTAATGTTTTGTTGGTCATTATATTACCTTTGGGATTGTTCCAGCTGGTAAGTTTAGCAGATGATGAGTGGTTGTCTACATACGTAGACTGGGAATTGATTGAGAGCTTGTGGTGCCCGGCGGGTTTACGGTCGCCTAGGCTTCCTACGAGAATAAATTCTCGTCTACGGGTGGAGCATTATTCAAGGTTTATTTTTGTTCGAAAACGAAAAAACCCCGAACACTTACGTATTCGGGGTTTATCGTTTATTGGGTGCCTGGCGGTGTCCTACTCTCACATGGGATCTCCCACACTACCATCGGCGCTAACACGTTTCACTTCTGAGTTCGGGATGGGATCAGGTGGTACCATGTTGCCATTGCTGCCAGGCGAATTTGGTTTAACAATTTGGAAAAAGCTGATAAATTTGTACGTCTCTTAAAACGCTGTCACTCTAACTCTGTATCACGTTATTCATTCAATAAGTACAACTTAAACAACAAAACCACTTTGTATGGTTAAGCCTCACGGGCAATTAGTACAAGTTAGCTTCACGCCTCACAGCGCTTCCACACCTTGCCTATCAACGTTGTAGTCTTCAACAACCCTTTAGGAGCTTAAAGCTCAGAGATGATTCATCTCAAGGCTCGCTTCCCGCTTAGATGCTTTCAGCGGTTATCGATTCCGAACGTAGCTACCGGGCAATGCTATTGGCATAACAACCCGAACACCAGCGGTTCGTCCACTCCGGTCCTCTCGTACTAGGAGCAGCCCCTTTCAATCATCCTAACGCCCACGGCAGATAGGGACCGAACTGTCTCACGACGTTCTAAACCCAGCTCGCGTACCACTTTAAATGGCGAACAGCCATACCCTTGGGACCGACTTCAGCCCCAGGATGTGATGAGCCGACATCGAGGTGCCAAACACCGCCGTCGATATGAACTCTTGGGCGGTATCAGCCTGTTATCCCCGGAGTACCTTTTATCCGTTGAGCGATGGCCCTTCCATTCAGAACCACCGGATCACTATGACCTACTTTCGTATCCTGCTCGACGTGTCTGTCTCGCAGTTAAGCTGGCTTATGCCATTGCACTAACCGTATGATGTCCGACCATACTTAGCCAACCTTCGTGCTCCTCCGTTACTCTTTAGGAGGAGACCGCCCCAGTCAAACTACCCACCAGACACTGTCCGCGACCCCGATGAGGGGCCTGCGTTAGAACTCAAAACATACAAGGGTGGTATTTCAAGGTTGACTCCACACAAACTAGCGTTCATGCTTCAAAGTCTCCCACCTATCCTACACATGTAGGCTTCAAGTTCACTGCCAAGCTATAGTAAAGGTTCACGGGGTCTTTCCGTCTAGCCGCGGGTACACAGCATCTTCACTGCGATTTCAATTTCACTGAGTCTCGGGTGGAGACAGCGTGGCCATCGATTACGCCATTCGTGCAGGTCGGAACTTACCCGACAAGGAATTTCGCTACCTTAGGACCGTTATAGTTACGGCCGCCGTTTACCGGGGCTTCGATCATGAGCTTCTCCACTTACGAATAAGCTAACCCAATCAATTAACCTTCCGGCACCGGGCAGGCGTCACACCGTATACGTCATCTTTCGATTTTGCACAGTGCTGTGTTTTTAATAAACAGTTCCAGCCACCTAGTCTCTGCGACCCCCAACAGCTCACGAAGCAAGTTCCATCACCGTCAATAGCGTGCCTTCTCCCGAAGTTACGGTACTATTTTGCCTAGTTCCTTCACCCGAGTTCTCTCAAGCGCCTTAGTATTCTCTACCCGACCACCTGTGTCGGTTTGGGGTACGGTTCTTATATCATCTGAAGCTTAGAGGATTTTCCTGGAAGCATGGCATCAATAACTTCTGCACCGTA
>CBDIDQ010000064.1:0-27500 GCA_965277695.1 Alteromonadaceae bacterium | reverse complement strand
AACTTCTGAAGTGAATTTAGTGTGCGGGTTGATAGTACCAGGCTTCGCCAATACTTGACCACGCTCAACTTCTTCACGTTTAGTACCACGTAGAAGAACACCAACATTCTCACCAGCACGACCTTCGTCAAGCAATTTACGGAACATTTCAACACCAGTACAAGTGGTGTTGATAGTTTCTTTGATACCAACGATGGCAACTTCTTCACCCACTTTAACGATACCACGCTCAACACGACCGGTTACAACAGTACCACGGCCTTGAATTGAGAATACATCTTCAATAGGTAACAAGAAAGGCTTGTCGATGTCACGCTCTGGTTGTGGGATGTAGTCATCAAGGGCTTGAGCCAATTCGATGATTTTATCTTCCCATACAGTTTCGCCTTCAAGGGCTTTAAGTGCAGAACCTTGAATTACTGGTAAGTCATCACCTGGGAAGTCATATTCTGAAAGCAATTCACGTACTTCCATTTCAACCAATTCAAGCAACTCTTCGTCATCAACCATGTCACATTTGTTCATGAATACGATGATGAAAGGTACACCAACCTGACGTGATAACAAGATGTGCTCACGAGTCTGTGGCATAGGGCCATCAGTTGAAGCAACAACCAAGATAGCGCCATCCATTTGAGCAGCACCAGTGATCATGTTTTTAACGTAATCCGCGTGACCCGGGCAATCTACGTGTGCGTAGTGACGAGTTTCTGTATCGTACTCTACATGCGAAGTTGAGATTGTGATACCACGCTCTCTTTCTTCTGGTGCATTATCGATTTGGTCGAACGCGCGGGCTTCACCGCCACCACGCTTAGCAAGTACATTGGTAATTGCAGCAGTTAGTGTTGTTTTACCATGGTCAACGTGGCCAATTGTACCAACATTTACATGGGGTTTATTACGTTCAAACTTTTCTTTAGCCATGAGAGCACCTTTATAATAATCTCAAATGTGAATTTAAAAATTAAGTCAGCAGACTTGTGGTGGTTTCCAAAAAAAATGGTGCTGATAGGCAGATTCGAACTGCCGACCTCACCCTTACCAAGGGTGCGCTCTACCAACTGAGCCATATCAGCATATTTTTTGGAGCGAGCAGTGGGAATCGAACCCACGTCATCAGCTTGGAAGGCTGAGGTAATACCATTATACGATGCTCGCGCTTTATACGCAGAAAAAATGGTGGAGGGGGCAGGATTTGAACCTGCGAAGGCTGAGCCGTCAGATTTACAGTCTGATCCCTTTGACCACTCGGGAACCCCTCCAAATTTTTTATTAATGGTGCCGGCTGCCGGAGTCGAACTGGCGACCTACTGATTACAAGTCAGTTGCTCTACCAACTGAGCTAAGCCGGCACGTCATTAAGTGGTGCGCATTGTAGTGTAAGGATTTTTTCAGCGCAAGCGTTAAATTGCAATTTTATTAAGTTTTTTTCAAAAAATTAACGATAGTCATTTTTTTCAACCACTATCGTTGTAATTTAAGCCAAATCCGTGGGCTAGCGGGCAGCTTTTTTCTATCGCAAGAGACTTTATCTACGCCTGATCGGCATCGGTTTACCTCTGTTTGCCCGCTGTTTACTCAGCTTAACTGGCGTTTTTGCTGTAAACGCTCAACATTACGATAAGTCAGTCCATAAATAGACAATTGCGGATTGGCCCCCAAGCTGGTCGGAAACACCGAGCCATCAAATATACTGAGATTTTCGAGTTGATGATGCTCACCATAACTGTTAACCACTGAGTTGTCGCTATCCTCTCCCATATTACAACCCCCCATGACATGAGCTGAAACCACAGATGATAAGTACTTATCGAAAGTCAGATTATTGATAGCTTCTTGGGCTTGCTTCCACGACGTGTATTCTTGCGCTTGCTTGTGAATAGGGAAAACACTTTTTGCGCCAATGGCAAATTGTAATTCGGCCATCGACAAATGTGCCCGGCGAATACCCTGCCAAATATATTCGCTAATGGGGTAATCGAGGATCGGATCCCCCGCCGAACTCAATTCAACCGTGCCGCCAACACTTTGCGGATGAAACCCATCCCTCATTAAAGCGATGGTCACCTGAAAGTTGTTAAAGTTTTCCATCAGTGCAGCATGAGCAGGACCGTAGCCAGTCAACTTAGTGCCAATCAATATCGGGTGGATTGGCGGCACTTCGAGTTTATAACCCGCCTGACCATCAACACCGGCTTTAAAGACAAATTCATCTGAATAAATCGATTGTGGCGCACCACTGTGAGCATTGACTGGTTCTGACATAACCGCGCCAGATATCACGACGGGATGTAAATAAGTGAATTTGCCCAAACGACCAGAAGGATCCGGCACGTCTGAACGCTTCAATATGGCAGGCGTACCAATTGAACCAGCACTTAATATGTAATGCTTGGCTGTTAACGTGACTTTTACACTATTGCGACGCTGAAAATCCTTATCAATAGTCAACGCCTCGACATTAACCACTTTATCATTGGCCCAGTTGAGCTTTTGTACGTATACGTTAGTAATCAATTGCGCATTATTGTCCAGCGCACCAGGTATGGTGGTGATCAACATCGATTGCTTGGCATTGATCGGACAACCCATGCCGCAGTAACCAAGGTTGGCGCAACCATTAACATTACGCTTGATCACGGTGTGCTCCCACCCCAGTTTTTCACAGCCTTTTTGCAGTGCAGCGTTATTGGCATTAGGTGGCACCGGCCATTGATGAATATTCAAGCGTTTCTCGGCTTTTTCAAAATAAGGCGTCAATTCATCTTTACCATCGAGTTTCACGTTAAAATGATCTCGCCAATATTGCAGCGTCGGTTCAGGTGTACGGATGGAGGTGGTCCAATTCACTGTGGTTGAACCACCAACTGTACGCCCTTGAAAAATACCAATCCCTTTGTCTTTGGTTCTTCGAGCTGCTGACTCCTGATACAAATCTGGATAAGCCCTGCGCTCTTCCATTTTAAAATCACTAGATGAGCGAAAACCGCCCATTTCAACAATGATCACTTTTAGGCCAGATTTGGCCAACTCTTCTGCGCTGATACCACCACCGGCACCAGAACCGATAATCACAATGTCAGCTTCGAGCTGCAAATCGGCGGTTAACTCAGCACCATCAATATGATCCCATCCGCTTGCTAACCCTTGTTTAATTGGATCCATGCTCATGTCAAACCCCTAAATTCGGTTTATTGTAATTCATTGATGACCAGTTTTGTGGATTACCATAAAAAGAGGCGAACACCAGTTCTTTCAAACCTTCATAAGCGGTATTAAGCAAACTGATAAAACTACTGCGCCAACCTTCAATTAACTGCGTGGCTTGAGCCAAGGTCAATTGATCTAACGATGAGAATTTACCGACAAATGCCAGCATGGTTAAACGATTAGTCAACAACATAAATAAGTCATCCAACTCTTTGAGAATATGAGGCGGCAATCTTTTCATCGCTCGGCGCATTCCGGCGATCACTTCACCGATTTTAACTTGCCTTTGCGGCTCCTCTTCGGGTAATACACCAGATAAAAATACCGGCACTAATGCTGTCAATGCCACTGCCACATCATCATCAATCAGATCGGTATCAAGGACATTCAAATCAGCACAACCATAAAGACTGCTACCGGTCACCAATACTGCGCCTGATAATAATCCGCTCTTGAAAAATGAACGTCTGTCCATAAAAAGTATTCTCTTTTGACTATAATGATTTTTAGTTTAAACTGGTCTTACCATTTTGCAAGCGCCAATTTCTTGCCTGCCGATGGGAAACAAAATGAAATTCAACAATCATAAAGATCTCAGCCGTGATTATACAAAGTCAGTTCAAAGCCGCGTGGTGGATGAGAAATCCACATCTGCAAACTATTTTGCCACGCTTTTTCAAAAAACAGCGCCAACTCGACACCATAGATGAAACATTCGAATTGCCTGATGGCGATTTTGTCGAATTGTGCTGGTCGGAGAAACCTCAGTCCGGTAGCAACAGGCCAATTGTGATTGTGTTTCATGGCCTCGAAGGGTCTATCGACAGCTTTTATGCCAACGGCATGATGGCAGCAATTAAAGCCAGTGGTTGGATTGGCGTATTAATGCATTTTAGGGGTTGCGGCAAACTGACCAACCGTCACTCACGGGCTTATCACTCTGGTGAAACCGAAGATGCCAATGACTTTATTCAATCATTGAAGCAAAATTATCCCGACAGCCCGCTGGCTGCGGTTGGTTTCTCACTCGGTGGTAATGTACTGGCAAAATATCTCGGTGAACAAGGTGATAACAGTTTGCTTGATGCCGGCGTGATTATTTCAGCGCCATTAAGTCTGTCGGTTTGCGCTCAACATATTGGTCGCCGCTTTTCGCGGGTTTATCAAAAATATCTACTCGATATGCTCAAACAAAGCATGTTAAAGAAGCTCGACACCCTCAAGGACGACTTTACTTTGAATATCACTGCTAGGGATATCACTGGGCTAAAAACTTTAAAGGCTTTTGATGAATTGATCACCGGGCCGCTGCATGGTTTCAGCAGTGCCGAAGATTATTATCAAAAAGCCAGCGGGCGACAGTTTTTAAAAACCATCACCACACCAACCCTGATCATTCATGCCTTTGATGATCCATTTATGACTAAGCAAGTGATCCCGAGCCCGGAAGAGCTATCACCAGCGATTAGTTACGAATTAAGCAAAAGAGGCGGTCATGTCGGATTTATCCACGGCAAGCACCCGCTACGACCTCAGTTTTGGCTCAATCAAAGAGCCCCTGAATTTATTAACACTATTTGGCAACGCAAGAGCAAATCATGATCATTCCTATCGAACAAGTCAGTACTGAAACCCTCAACAGCATCATTGAATCCTACGTGTTAAAAGAAGGCACGGACTATGGTGAGCAAGAAAAATCACTCAGTGATAAAGTCAACGAGATTAAGGCACAATTAAAAATAGGCACTGTCGTGTTGGTTTATTCTGAACTGCACGAAACAGTTAACATTTTACCCGCTCAGCATTTTACCGGCCCAGCAGTTTAACGACTCAGTAGAATAAGAAGAGAATAAGAAGAGAGTAAGAAGAAGGTGAGAAAGAACTTGAACAGCGGCAAAATGTTTCAGGCAAAAAAAAGCCAACACAGCTGTGTTGGCTTGGTAAACAAATAATAGTTCAAGATAACAAAAGACAAAGCTACAGTGCCGTCAAAGCAGTTTAATTGCAATTAAGAGTCGTTAAACAACCAGTTAACTGCGATGAATGGGCATTTAACTTAAATAATAACGTTAAACCTCTAATACTTCCCAATACGGAATCATAACGATAGCGATATATACTGTAATTGCTTGATATTGGGTGAAGTCATAACAAAGTTGAATAAAAATTGCAGAAAAGACAAAAAATAGGCAAAAAAAACGCCAACATAAAGATGTTGGCGTACTAAACTAAAAGTGTTCAAGATAACAAAAGACAGGTGCATTATGCGTCAACTCAGTTTTAATGCAATAAAGACGCGGTTAAGTGTAACTTAACTGCGATGAATGGAGCCTTAAGGTCTTTTTTAGGCTTAAAGTGCCAATTTAATACAATATCAACTATCTAGGGACTTTTAGCAAGCGCTGCCCGCAAACAAAACCCCCCTCAACACCACAATGCAAATAAAGGTAAAGGAATACGCTATATGGGTTATATCAATAACACTTAAGCATGACACCCGGGGATAAATCGTCTGTCTACAACAAACCCAATAGAAGATGCTGATTAACAGGCTCAGACATATCTCACAAGTTCGTGCGAACAGCTTACTAAGTTCCCCTTGATAAGGCTCAGTAAAATCTCCTAACACTCTGTTTTATTTGATTTAATTACTTTTAAACCACGTATTTTGACAAAAATACGCTGGCCTTTAATTGTTATGCTCTATTTAAACCTAGCGAAAATACTATGATTAACATGTCCTCTGGAGAACATTACGAGGCAATACCGTTGATATTAAGCTTTCATGGAATACAGGAAGTATCAGGACTCAGGAGTCATCAGGGAAGGTGGAGGAAAGATGGCATGGCATTCAATCAACAACAATAATAACTTGGTAAAAACTGGGATAAAGCGGCAACGATAAGGATAATCGCTGATCAGGATGATAAAGGAATGACGGCATGGATGTCGAGGAACGGCTAAATGGAATTGACTGTATCAAGAGTGATAAAAAAGAATAGAGGCGCGTTATACACCTACCCAGCTAAACCATGGTTGAGTGATTAGTGTGAATGAGTATAAAGTGCGTAACGCTGCCTTGCCTCTATCTACCTTATCATTAACGAGGTTAAAACCTCGTCTACGATAAAACCTACCCAACCATCCTTTAATCGGCGTTCAACGTCTCATCAGCCATCAACTTATCGACCACCAGCTGATTAGCATCAGGAAACGTCAATGTTGCCAAGGCATCAATCGTCACCCATTGAAACGCTTGACCTTCACAACCACTAGGTTCACCGTCAAAATCTCTGACCAAATGAAAATCCAATCTGACAGACTTCTCGGGGTAGTCATGTTCAATGGTTACGTACGGCTGTGACTGACTGAGTGTAATACCTATTTCCTCGCTCAGTTCGCGAGATAAAGCCTCGTCAACCGATTCGTTTAACTCAACCTTACCGCCGGGAAACTCCCATTTTCCACCCTGATGGGCATCATCAGCCCTTTTGGTCAAAAAAATCTGACCCGCTCGTAAGACAATACCGACAGCAACGTGAATGGATTTCTTACTCATTTTTGATAAACCACTTCAACGTCATAATCATCATCGTCAAAATCGTCATCATCATCGTCTTCTTGATACGACTCAATCGCTTCGTTATGGTAAGTATCCCACTTAAACTCGACCTCTTCGACTTCTTCCAGCCCCATCGCACGTGGCATTTCTTCTAACTTAACCAGCACATCGCGACACAGCTCTGTGGTATTGAGTTTAGTAAACGCCGAAATACGATAACTCGGACCATCCCACTCTAAGGCATCAATGACTCGTTGGGAAATCTCGTCGACTTCTTCGTCAAGCAATAAATCAATTTTATTAAATACCAACCAACGCGGTTTTTCCGCCAACTTACTGTTATATTTTGCCAACTCAGCCAAAATCGCCTGAGCATTATCCACCGGATCGCTGCCATCTGCTGGCATCAAGTCAATCACATGTAATAATAAACGACAACGTTCTAAATGTTTAAGGAAGCGGATCCCCAAGCCAGCCCCATCAGCAGCACCTTCAATCAGCCCCGGAATATCAGCAATAACAAATGAACGATGAGGATCAGGGTTAACAACCCCTAAGTTTGGCACCAAAGTGGTAAACGGATAATCCGCCACCTTAGGTTTGGCTTTTGACACTGAACGAATTAACGTTGACTTGCCAGCATTGGGCATTCCCAACAAACCGACATCAGCCAGTAACATCAATTCTAAATTAAGCTCTCTGATTTCACCGGCAGTACCCGAGGTTTTTTGCCGTGGCGCACGGTTGGTACTACTTTTAAAGCGGGTGTTGCCAAGGCCATGAAAACCGCCTTTAGCCACCATCATTTTTTGCTCATGCGCAGTGACTTCACCAATCACCTCACCGGTTTCAACATCAGTTGCCCGAGTGCCGACTGGTACTTTAATGGTCAAATCTTCACCGCGACGACCAGTGCGATTAGTGGTTTTGCCATTTTCACCTCGTTGTGCCCGATGAAAACGTTCAAAACGGTAATCAATCAAGGTGTTAAGCCCTTCATCACCGATCAGAAAAACGTCACCGCCGTCACCACCATCGCCACCATTAGGTCCACCATCTGGCACATATTTTTCACGTCTAAAGCTGGCAATACCATTACCACCGTCACCAGCTTCAACTCGAATCTCGACTTCATCAACAAATTTCACGGCTTTAACAGCTCCTACAATAAATGGTAAAAATAACTACAAATGGTGCTGGCAATCAGGGGATCAACAGACTTTAAATACCTGACTATTAAAGCCAAGGTTGTAGCAAAAAAAAACCTCGCCGGAGCGAGGTTTTTTAACAGCCAGATTAACTTAAGCTTCGATGCTTACAAATCTTCTGTTTTGACGACCTTTCACCTCAAACTTGACCTTACCTTCGGTAAGTGCAAATAAAGTATGATCTCGTCCTATACCCATATTGTCACCAGCGTGGAATTGTGTTCCACGTTGACGAACGATGATGCTACCCGCTAACACTGATTCACCGCCGTAACGTTTAACACCTAAACGTTTACTTTCTGAATCGCGACCGTTGCGGGTACTACCTGCTGCCTTTTTATGTGCCATGTTAGTGCTCCCGGATTAGGCGTTAATGCCAGTAATTTTAACTTCAGTAAACCACTGACGGTGGCCCTGTTGTTTGCGTGAATGCTTACGACGTCTAAACTTAACAATCGTTACTTTGTCACCACGACCATGAGAAACTATTTCAGCCGTTACTTTTCCGCCGTCTACATAGGGAACGCCAATCTTGACATCATCACCACCAGCAACCATGAGTACTTTATCGAACTCAATGGCTGAACCAGTTTCAATGTCTAGCTTCTCCAGACGAACGGTTTGACCTTCGGTCACACGGTGTTGTTTACCACCACTTTGGAAAACCGCGTACATATTAAACTCCGCTCTTACTTATGCCACCAATTCAATGGCGCATACAATTTTTATGATAGGGCGCGGATTCTACGTGAAATATGACCGCCTATCAAGGCTAATTGGCAAAAAGATCGTTTAAAAATAATCCAGCCCAATTGTTGTTCAAAAACCACTCAACAATCGAGCTGTTAAATCAGCGGGAACACTGAAAAACCACAAAAAAGCAAGAAAAAAGCCAATAAAGCATTATGAGTAACCCCCTGCTCTAGTGTAAAATCGCCCGCCATAAGCTTAAACCAAATATGATCTCGAAGCGTCGGAAAAATGGATCTCAACCAGATTAGCGACTTGTCCAAAGCGGACATGAGCGCTGTTAACAACTTAATTTATGCCCAATTACGATCTGAAGTCGTGTTGGTCAACCAAATCGGCCTATATATCGTCAACGGCGGGGGCAAACGAATTCGCCCACTACTGACAGTATTAGCCGCCCGTGCAATGGCTTATGAAGGGGATAAACATCTCACTTTAGCGGCTATCATCGAATTTATCCACACAGCGACACTATTACACGATGACGTTGTGGATGAATCCACCCTGCGCCGAGGCAAAGATACCGCCAATGAAGTGTTTGGTAACCAGGCCAGTGTGCTGGTCGGTGATTTCCTTTACACCCGCTCATTTCAAATGATGGTGAGTCTGGAAAAAATGCAGATTATGGAAATTTTGGCTGACGCCACTAATGTCATTGCCGAAGGTGAAGTGTTGCAGTTAATGAACTGCAACAATCCAGATACCAGCGAAGAAAGCTACATGCAGGTAATTTACTGCAAAACAGCCCGCTTATTTGAAGCTGCGACACAGCTAGCCGCTATTATCGCCGACAAAGACAATAAAACCATAGAAGCCATGCGTTTATACGGAATGCATCTGGGCACCGCATTTCAGTTGATTGATGATGTGCTGGACTATGGCAGCGACAGCGAAGCCTTAGGTAAGAACATTGGTGATGACTTAAGCGAAGGCAAACCTACCCTACCATTGATTCATGCAATCAACACAGGCAGCGAATCACAAAAGCAGTTAATCAGAGAGGCTATAGAACATCGTACAGGCATGGAAAACCTCGATGCCGTTATGCAGGCATTAAAAGATACCAAAGCGTTGGAATACGCCACAGAGAAAGCCGAAAAAGAAGCCTCACTGGCTATTGAAGCCATCGAGTTTTTACCACAGTCGACCTATAAAGACGCTTTAGTTGGTTTGGCGAAAATTGCTGTAGAGCGTAAAAGCTAGACTCTGGGCAATTAGAAGCAAAACGGTGGCGTTAGGCCACCTGTTGCTCAGGAAAGCGGGTCACGATCGGTTTTTCCATTTGCTCCGCTCCCCACGCATCAAAAGCCGCTTGAAGATTAATCCATACAGCAACATTACTCCCTGTAGCCTCAGCAATACGACGCGCCAAACTTTGCGTACATGGACTATTACCATTGCAAAATTTGCTCATGGTTTGACGGGATACTCCCAGATAGTCAGCCGATTGTTTGATTGACATACCCAATCTATCCAAAACATTGCGTTTGAAAAGTAATCCCGGATGGACTGGTTGTCGAAGACGTTTTTGAGTCATTATATTTATCCTTTGTTAAGTTAAATCGTTGAAAAGTATTACTTTTTAGCTTTGATTTGTTTTCCGTGATAATCTTGATAATCAATAACTACCGCACCATCACTCTCTATCTCATAAGTAATACGCCAATTACCACTAACTTTGACACTATATACCCCTTGCCCAGCTCCTTTTTTTTCAGCAAACTGAACACCAAATATGGCTTTCATATCCATCGGATGATGCGATGCCTCTAAAAAGTCCAGAATATCACCAATAGTCACTACATGATTAGGGTTAAGTTTGCTGACGTCATTATCATAAAAAAACCGCTTAAGCCCTTTATGCCGAAAACTTTTGATCGCCATTTTAAACACCACTTTTTATCATTATAAGTGTAAAGCCACGATTGACGGAAAGTGTAAATCATTAGCTTACGAAAATCTATTAAAAAAACTAAACATGCCAATTTAAAGGATAAGAGATACATAAAGAACAAATGAAAGAAAGAAAGAAAGAAGGAAAAGAACCCTAATCCCCTATGCTAGGAGATTAGGGCTTAAAGCTTTAAGCGTTAATAAAATCAACGCCTTTTTGAACATCACCTTTAAGGGTATCCATCATATCATTCAAGGCTTTTTCTTCATAAGCACTCAAATCACCGATTGGTAGCAACTCTTCAACGCCGTTAGGACCTAAACGCATAGGTTGAGCGAAGAATTGAGCGTGAGTACCGTCACCTTCAACGTAAGCATATTCAACAACCGCTTCGCCTTGCATGGCGTGAACCAAAGACAAGCAGAAACGAGCAGCAGCTTGACCCATTGAAAGCGTCGCTGATCCACCGCCAGCTTTAGCTTCAACCACTTCAGTGCCGGCGTTTTGAATGCGAACAGTCAAGCTATCAATTTCTTCAGCAGTAAACTCAACACCTTCAACCTGAGACAACAAAGGCAAAATAGTAGTGCCACTATGACCACCAATCACAGGAACAGTCACTTCGGTAGCGCTAAGGCCCTTAGCCTGTGCAACAAACGTTTCAGAACGGATAACATCAAGGGTAGTCACACCGAACAGACGTTTTGCGTCATATGTGCCCGCTTTTTTGAACACTTCGGCAACAATAGGAACAGTGGTGTTTACTGGGTTAGTGATAACGCCCACCATGGCTTTAGGACAATTTTCAACAATCGCTTCTGCCAAGTTTTTGATGATACCAGCATTGGCATTAAACAAATCAGCACGGTCCATACCCGGCTTACGCGGCATACCCGCAGGGATCATTACCACGTCGGCATCTTTAAGTGCCAGACCGAGGTCATCTTTAGAATAACCCGCAATTTTAACATCAGTAGGGATGTGACTCAGATCAACAGCAACACCCGGCGTAACCGGGGCTAAATCAAACAATGCCAAATCACTGCCCGCAGGCAGACCATTTTTCAATAACAGTGATAACGCTTGACCTATACCACCAGCAGCACCAATAACGGTAACTTTCATGCTATTTCTCCAATATTTTGTAAGTTTATTTACGTGAACAAAAAACGCGCTAACCATACTGGATTATGAACAAAAACTCAATTGCCCGGTGCCCATAGCAGTAAAAAATAATCCATTTAGCTGCTTTGAATTAGCTTTTATTAATATTTATCAACATTTAATAACTATCTACCCATCACATACTGATCATGGTTAAGAAATCGCGTAGAATCACGGTATCTTTCAAACAGGCAACGACGCAAAACCCGATGGCAACTTTAAGCAAACAGCAGATGCTGGTTAAAGCATTTAAACAATTATTAACCGAAGAGCGATTTGGCTCACAAAGTGAAATCGTAGACGCCTTAAAAGGCCAGGGTTTTGATAATATCAGTCAATCCAAAGTCTCCAGAATGTTAAGCAAGTTCGGTGCAGTCAGAACCCGTAACGCCAAACAAGAAATGGTTTACTGCCTGCCAGCCGAATTTGGTATGCCTACCGCCAAAAGTCCATTAAAACATCTGGTACTTGACGTGATCCACAACGATGTCATGGTGATCATCAGAACCAGCCCTGGTGCTGCACAGT
Source organism: Alteromonadaceae bacterium (assembly GCA_965277695.1). GTDB lineage: Bacteria > Pseudomonadota > Gammaproteobacteria > Enterobacterales > Alteromonadaceae > JABSOG01. The sequence continues at coordinate 15,181 of CBDIDQ010000064.1, read as the reverse complement.
TAATTGCCCGCCTGCTAGATTCTGTCGGTAAAGCCGAAGGTGTACTCGGTACTATCGCTGGTGACGACACTATTTTTATCGCCCCCAGCAATGTTTCTGAAATCAACTTCACCTTGCAAAACATTAAAGATTTATTTGAGAACGTTTAAATAATCAATTGGGTTAGGAACGTAATAGCCGTATTGGTGGGTTACGTTTCAACCATTTTTCATCAAAAATGTCCGCGAAGGCGCGAAAAAAGCCGCCCCGCTTTCGGCTTGAGTAAACCTCAGTAAATGGTCGGTATGACCGTGACCATCTCCCTTGACCATGCTGGTGAGAATTTTTTCAAAGTTATCCGGGGTTTTACAACATGAAATAAAAAACAAGCCCTGAGTCTTGATATGACCATAAGGCATACTCTGACGTAATATTTCTAGCGATTGGCCGTGCTCGTCTTTTAATCCGGCTCTTTTGATATGACAATCAGGTGGTTGCTTTGATGGCGCAAAAGGTTGGTTTTTCATTTTAGTGCGACCAATCACTTTTTCTTGATCGAGCACGTCCAAATTCTCCCAACGGCGTAAATTATGGCGATAACGCTGAATATGCACATAACTACCGCCAATAAAAGCCGCATCTTCTTGACCGACCAAAGCAATTTGGCGTTTTCTCATCCCCATCGGATTAGTACTACCATCAACAAAGCCAATCAAATCACGGCCATCGAGATAACGAAAGCCCTTATGTTGCTCAACCAACTCCACCGCATTGGCAAACATTGCACTAATTTGCATACCCATCAAATGATTAACATCCGCCCGGTCTGAACGAATTTGAATGAAAATATCATAGGGGATGCCCGGCATGGCATAACCGTCATTTTCCATCGCCGGAAAAGGTTTTAACAAGGCCGGACGTTGCTCAGGATACAGCACATCCCAATAGCTGGTGCCAATACACACCATGCCGCACAACATCGCCTCAGAAAAGCGCTCTGCCAGCTCATCAAACAACCCAGGCAATTTAGCCAGCACCTGACGAATAAACGCTTCCCTGCCGTCATTGGCATTAAACAGCAAATACAAGCCATGAATATTGGCTTCTGCGCATACACCGAGCTGTTCTTGCGCCATGATAAATAACCCTTCTTTACTGTTTAATTGAATGCCGCCATCATACAGAAATTTGGTCGTAGACGCGAATTAATTCTCGTTTTTCAGGCCACAAACAAATGTAACCGATGTGGGGTCACTGACAAATGCAGCTTGGCTCCAACACTTAAACTCTCAGGTAAAAATACATCCACCACCAAATCGGCAAAATCAATCTGATAATTAAAACCGCTGCCAATAAAGCTTCTATGAGTAACAGTCGCATTAGGCTTACCTGACTCACTCAAGCGAAAATGCTGCGGGCGCACAAATAACTGGCCAGATGTGCCGACGGCCTCGGTGATTTCGGCGGTACTGCTGATCACGCCCAGTTCGGTTTCGACTGTGGTTGCAGTCAAAATTTTCGCGTTAAGATAAAACCCTTTGCCAAGAAACTCAGCCACAAAAGGCGTCGCTGGCTGATTAAACAAAGTTTCTGGTGTATCCACCTGCTCAATACAGCCATTATTCATCACTGCCATTTGATCAGCAAAAGCAAATCCTTCTTCCTTGCTATGAGTGACAAACACCGCCGACATTTTTTGCGATTTCAATATCAGGCGAATATCTTCCATCAAGGTATGCCGCACTTGCGGATCAATGTTTGAAAACGGCTCATCCAGCAATAATAATTGCGGCGAATAAGCCAATGCTCGGGCAATCGCTACCCGTTGTTGTTGACCACCAGACAACTGATGAGGATAACGCTCACCCAAGCCTTCGAGCTTGACCAAGGTCAGCAGTTCATCAACCCGCTCAGCCACTGCCGCAGGTTTCATCCCACGAATGCCAAAACCAATATTATCAGCCACCAACAAATGCGGAAACAAAGCATAATCCTGAAAAATCATGCCGATATTGCGTGACTCTGGTGGCACAAACACGTCCTTGCCATTAACCAAACGACCGTCAATATTAATCTCACCACTTTGGGTCGGCAACAAGCCGGCAATCGCTTTTAATGCCGTGGTTTTACCACAACCACTGGCCCCGAGCAGACATAAAATCTGATCTTTCTCCACCTTTAACGACAAGTCTTCAAAAATGGTTTTATCTTGATAATAATAATATAAATTAGAGACACTTAATTTAGGCAAGAGACAATTTCCTATTGTTTAGTCGCCAGACGATTAATAAAAATCAACGGGATCAAACCAACGACCACGATAGTTAATGCCGCAATAGATGCATTTTCTAGCTGCTCATCACTGACATATTGATAGACATAAGTCGCCAATGTTTCAAAATCAAACGGCCGTAATAACAAGGCCGCCGGGAGTTCTTTCATCGATTCAATAAACACCAGCAAAGCCGCCGTCAAGCAGCCTTTTTTAATCAAAGGCAAATGCACCTTGAACAACACCCCCGTACGACCCAAACCCAAAGTTCGCGAAACCATATCAATAGAAGGGGTGATCTTATTAAAGCTCGACTCAATCGCACCGACCGCAACCGCATTAAAACGCACCACATAAGCAAAAATAATAGCAAAAACACTGCCACTGAAAACCAACCCGGGCTGCCAATCAGTCCACAAGCTCAGCACTTCGTTCAAAGCAAAATCCAACCCGGTCAGGGGGATCAACACCCCAATAGCTAAAACAGTACCAGGCAAAGCATAACCCGTCGACGCCATCACACTCGGCAACCGATTCACCCACCGAGTTTCGAGGCTATTGTTTTCTCGCAAGGTGCTAAGAATAAGCACACTAAGCACAATAGTGATCAAGGCAACCACTGCCGCGATAGAAAAGCTCACGCCAGCATAATGGATAAACTCGTCATTCCAAGCAATATCAACATTATCAATGGCATATTCAATCAACACTAGCAACGGCAAAACAAAGGCAAAAAATAAAATCGTCAGACAATAACCCGTCGCCATCAGCGCCTTTACCCCAGTTAAATGATAAAGCGTATCGCTGTCTTGTTTTGATTGGCGTTCAAACACCGCTTTTTGGCGGCGGCTGTAACGCTCAAGACCAATAAAGAAAAACACCAACAATAACATCAACACCGAAATTTTCGCCGCCGCCGTTAAACTGCCATAACCCAACCAAGTATCATAAACCGCCGTGGTTAAGGTATTCACCGCAAAATAATGAACAGTGGCAAAGTCTGCCAAAGTTTCCATCGAAATCAAGGCAATAGCCACCACAATGGCCCCTCTGACCATAGGCAGTGACACTCGATAAAAGCTTTGCCACGGTTTACAGCCCATGATCCGACTGGCATGAATCAACTGAAAAGATTGCTCGACCAAAGAGGTGCGAACAATAAGATAAAGGTAAGGAAAAAGTACCAACGCCAGCATCACCGCTGCGCCACCTAAAGAGCGAATTTCAAAAAATGCATAATCATCCGGTGACTGCCATGAAAACCACTCGCGCAAGGTTTTTTGCACCGGTCCGGCATAATCAAATAAATCGGTATAAACATAGGCAATGAGATAAGACGGCATGGCTAGCGGTAACATCATCGCCCATTGTAACCATTGACGGCCAGGGAATTGACACATCGCTATCAGCCAAGCAACGGGTAGACCGATACATAAACACAACAAAGCGACCAAAAACACCAGCAACAGGGTGTTGCTGATGTAATCAAGTAACACAGTATCCCACAACTGTGAAAATACCGAGGTGCCTGGCATGATGGCCTCAATGATGAGTGCCAACACTGGCACACATAAAGTGATCCCACACAGCCAGGCCAACACCGTCGCAAAATGACGGTTAGCCCAAGTTAACATTAATTTAGATCAAATCGGGTTTCATCTAATAATGCCAACGCCTGTTTACGAAAACCGGCGACTTTGGCAATGGCAACTTCATCTTCTTTAAACTGACCCCATGAAGCGACTAAAGGATCGACTTCAACCCCAACTTTCACCGGATATTCCATATTCAGCGAAGCATACAGTTGTTGCGCTTTTTCTGAAGTCAAATAATCAATCAGTTTCTGAGCATCGGCTTTATGTGGTGCATGTTTAGCCATCACCACGCCACTGACATTAATATGAGCGCCTCGATCTTTCTGATTAGGAAAGTTGATATTAACCGCTTCTGCCCAAGCTTTTTGCTTGTCATCTTGCAGCATTTTGCCGTAGTAATAACTGTTACCCAAAGCTAAATCACACAAACCTTCTTTAATCGCTTTCACCTGTGCCCGGTCATTACCTTGGGGTTTTCTTGCCAGATTGGCTTTTACTTTTAACAACCATTGTTTGGTTTGTGCTTCACCATGATGCGCAATCATTGACGATACCAGCGCGATGTTATAAGGATGTTTACCACTACGTGTACAAATTTTGCCTTTATATTGAGTCGATGCCAAATCTTCATAACTCACTTGACTCAAATCACCCATACGCTCTTTTGAGCTATAAATGTTACGTACTCTTTTGGTTAACGCAATCCACTGATGATTTGGATCTCTAAACGCATCCGGCACATTGCTGTTAATGGTTTTACTACCAAAAGTCTGAGTTAATTGCTGATCACTCAACTGTAACAACAAACTAAAATTCGAGGTTAACACCACATCTGCCGGACTGAATTTACCTTCACGCTTTAAACGTTCAAGCAAACCTTTTTTGGCAAAAACCACTTTGGTTTTAATCCCAGTTTGTTGGGTAAACGTATCGAGAATCGGCTTGATAAGAAAGGGTTGACGATAAGAATAGATATTAACAACATCATCTGTTGCCGCGACAGCTGTCGACGTAACAGTCTGTGGAGCCAGCAGCAACATTGCTGCTAGAAAAAGCTTTTTCATTAGCTAAACCTTATTGAGAACGATTATCATTAATTTTAACGTTTATCCTATGAAATATCACCATAAAATAACAGCTTATCTTTTGCTTGGCGTTTTAACCACATCAAAGGCTCAGCTTTGACTAAAACAAGGTCAAAAGTACGGGTTTAAGCCACTCACTCACAAAACAGCGGTTAATCGGGGCTTTTTGCGACTTTCGTTATTTTCACTGTGAGATATATCTCACAGAGTGGTAAGAGAAATAGGGTGAAAACACATTACCTTCCAGAGACAAAAATTGTAACATATTGTATTTAAAGCAGTATTTTAAGTACCTCTTAAATTGTGACAGCGAAATAATCTAATGTTCTGATCTCAAAGGCTTTTTCACTATCAAATCTCCGCTATTATTACTTACACAAACCAGCGGACATGCGGTTTACATGAAAGAGTCATTGAAGCGACGAACTTTCAGGAAGGGGCTTCGACAAGCTGTTGAAGATTAAGGACAGGACGAACCCGGATCAGGTTTCTCAACAGGATGTGAGAGTGCAAGGAGCTAGAAGGACAAGGCAGAATAAGCCTAACTCAATGGAGTCATCAGCGGGAGAGTTCTGGATCAGGCCAAGGGAAAGATGAATGGCCCTCATGTATTGGATCACAAGGACCACAGGATGCGACGGATTATCAATTTATAAATGCAGAAGCGTTTATTGTCAGGATGACTGAGGAGCAATCAGGCAGATTGCAGGAGCCAAGGCGGCGAACTCATGGATGATTTAGGGAATCATTGAAGCGGGATGCTTTACTACAACCACAAATTTTTAAAGGTGCCATTTGGCACCTTTTTTTTCGCTGTTTTTTCGATTTTTTTTTCGACTTTTTTGGCGCTTTTTCTATTTAACCGACTTACGCAAATCAAGCAAAAATGGCTGATATCCCATCGATTCATAGATAGCGCGGTTTTTTTCATAATAAACAATAGTTTCAATTCTGAAATGACCAATCCCCTGAGCCACATACAACTGCTCCAACGCCTTGATAAGCTGCTTACCAATCCCCCGACCCCGATAACCCTCAGCGACAAACAACTCCTTAATATGGCCTATGCGCTCAACCTGACAAAACGGAAAATACTCAACCACCTCGGCAATAATAAATCCCACCGCCGCGCCATCAATGGCGATTAAAATCGTCCCGTCAGGATTAGCAATTTGTTTATCGAGATAACCGCAAATAGCCGCCTGAAAATCAGCGTTCAAAGCATCAAAGATATTCGAAACCGCAGCAGTTTCTTGTTTGAAATCGGTGTAGAGAGATATCAGTGAACTACGATCACTATTTTTATAGTCAGTAATATTCATAAACTGTTAATTGTTAATTGTTAATTGTTAATTGGAGTCTTAATCATTTAAGAAAGCCTGCCACGAATTCAGCATCAAATGAAAATCATCCAAACCACAAGCGGCAGTGAAATTATCGTTATTAATCGACATATCATCCTCAGGCTCACCATCACTATTGACCCCACCCATGCCTTCGCAACTGGCATTTAACTCAATGGTGACATCCATGGGATTGAGCGTTAATAAATATTCGCGTCCTTGTACCGTCAACTCCTGAGCCTTATTTTGTCGAATTTGCTCAATCGACTGAAACAAGGTCTCAATCTGGTTGGCATCATTGCCAACCTCATCGACTAACCAAGGAGAAAAAACCTCATGCTCCATCGAAAACTTTGCATGATAGCCACCTCTGACCGGATCTCTTGAGAATTCAAATTCCATAACTTGTTACCTGTATTAATCAACTAGCTGTTTGGTTACTTTTCATCTTACTTTTAATAGTAGCCCAATGGTTCTACATCACCCACAAAAAAACCACCATCACAACAACCGTGCGACAGTGGTTTTTTATGGCTCTGATCATATAGAGCAAATTAAGGTGCCAACATTCACGAGGTTGAAACCTCGTCTACGGCAAAGCTGTACCGTAGACGCGAATTCATTCGCGTTTAATTGATGCCAATTAATTAAACCGCTTGCTGAACAATCACATCATCGGCTTTTTTGGTGTACTCAGGCATCTTATGGAAATTCAGATAACGATAAGTATCAGCCGCAGTGGCGTTAATCTTCTCAGCGTATTCCATATACTCAGCAACCGTTGGTAAAGCACCTGTAATTGACGTAACTGATGCCAACTCGGCAGAAGCCAAATAAACATCTGCACCATTACCCAAGCGATTTGGGAAGTTGCGAGTTGAAGTCGATACCACCGTTGATTTCTCAGCCACTCGTGCTTGGTTACCCATACACAATGAACAACCTGGGCTTTCAGTTCTCGCACCAACACGGCCATAGATACTGTAATAACCCTCAGCCGTTAACTGAGCAGCATCCATTTTAGTCGGTGGTGCAACCCACAAGCGTGTTGGCAACTGACCTTTGAAGTTCTCTAGCAATTTACCCGCAGCACGGAAATGACCAATGTTGGTCATACAAGAACCGATGAAGACTTCATCAATTTTACTACCAGCCACTTCTGACAACAAACGCGCATCATCTGGGTCATTTGGCGCACACAAAATTGGCTCTTTAATTTCATTCAAATCAATTTCGATGATGGCCGTATATTCTGCATCAGCATCCGCTTCCATCAACTGAGGATCAGCCAACCAAGCTTCCATCGCCGTAATACGACGCTCAATAGTACGAACATCGCCGTAACCTTCACTGATCATCCACTTAAGCATAACGATATTTGAATTGAGGTATTCAGCAATTGATTCTTCTTCAAGCTTAATAGCACAACCTGATGAAGAACGCTCAGCACTGGCATCTGACAATTCAAACGCCTGCTCAACGGTCAAACCTTTAAGCCCTTCAATCTCTAACACCCGGCCAGAGAACACGTTTTTCTTGTTGGTTTTTTCAACCGTCAAGTGACCATCCTGAATCGCTTGATAAGGGATCGCATGAACCAAATCACGTAAAGTGATACCCGGTTGCATGTCACCTTTAAAGCGAACCAAGACTGACTCAGGCATATCCAACGGCATCACACCTGTGGCAGCAGCAAACGCCACCAAACCAGAACCTGCCGGGAATGAAATACCTAGCGGGAAACGAGTATGAGAATCACCACCGGTACCGACAGTATCAGGCAACAACATGCGGTTTAACCAAGAGTGAATGATGCCATCACCTGGACGCAAAGAAACACCAGAGCGGTTCATGATGAAATCAGGCAAGGTATGATGAGTGGTGACATCAACGGGTTTTGGATAAGCCGAGGTATGACAGAAAGACTGCATCACCAAATCCGCCGAGAAACCCAGACAAGCCAAATCTTTAAGCTCATCACGCGTCATCGGACCGGTAGTATCCTGAGAACCCACTGAAGTCATCTTCGGCTCACAATATTGACCCGGACGAATACCGGTTACGCCACAGGCTTTACCGACCATTTTCTGAGCCAAAGAATAACCTTTGCCAGAATCAGTCACGTCTACTGGACGACGGAACATATCAGCCGCTGGTAAACCCAAAGATTCACGCGCACGCTCAGTCAAACCACGACCGATGATCAACGGAATACGACCACCAGCACGAACCTCATCGAGGATCACATCAGATTTCAATGAAAATTCAGAAACCACTTCATCCGTACCATGGCGCTTCACTTTACCTTCATAAGGGAAGATATCAATCACATCACCCATGTTCAAGCTTTCAACATCAAGCTCAATCGGCAAAGCACCAGAATCTTCCATGGTGTTGAAGAAGATAGGCGCAATTTTGCTACCCAGACAAACACCACCAGCGCGTTTATTTGGCACATTAGGGATATCATCACCCATGAACCATAACACTGAATTAGTTGCCGATTTACGCGAAGAACCAGTACCAACAACGTCACCGACATAAGCCAGCGGGAAACCTTTTTTGTTCAACTCATCAATTTGTTTGATAGGACCAATAGTACCGTCTTCATCTGGATCAATACCATCACGACCAATTTTCAACATCGCTAAGGCGTGTAATGGGATATCAGGACGAGACCAAGCATCTGGAGCCGGAGAAAGATCATCAGTATTGGTTTCACCAGTTACTTTAAATACAGTCACTGTGATTTTTTCTGCCAGTTCAGGTTTTGAGGTAAACCACTGTGCACTTGCCCAAGACTCAACCACTTGTTTAGCGACAGCGTTACCGGCATCGGCTTTTTCTTTAACATCATGAAAGGCATCAAACATCAGCAAAGTATGCGATAAACCTTGCGCAGCGATAGGTGCTAACGCTTCGTTATCAAGCAAGTCAATCATAGGTTCGATATTGTAGCCACCCAACATGGTACCTAATAACTCAGTGGCTTTAGCAGGGTCTAAAATAGGAGATTGCGCTTCGCCTTTGGCGATAGCGGCTAAAAAGCCAGCTTTAACATAAGCGGCATCGTCAACCCCGGGAGGGACGCGGTTAATCAATAAATCGAGTAAAAATGATTCTTCACCAGCAGGTGGGGTTTTAATTAATTCAACCAAGCCAGCGGTTTGCTGTGCATCTAACGGTTGCGGTACTATGCCTTGAGCGGCGCGTTCTTCAACGTGTTGGCGATATTCTTGAAGCACAATAACATCCTCTTTGATGGTTTATTAGCACGGGTTAGTAGCATAGTTTATCAGCACCCTAATCAATAATAAAAAGCGCGACAAGCTGACTGCTGCAAAATTTGTGGGTGCGTATTATACGCAATTATTGAATAAAAATATAGGGCAGAAAAATAGTTCGCTGGGCTTACGGATAATGCAAGCAATAATATTGCAATCAGACGAGTTAATGTAAATAATGCCAGCCTTTAATCTACTGTACTTCTCAATCTCTCTTTTCAACCCAAAGGATTTTTCATTGTGGAAGCCAATATCAGCTCACTTGTACAAGCCTGTCAGTTAAATGGACTGCCTTATCGTTTTGTCGATAAAAACCAAAACTGCCTGATCATCAAAGACCAGCATCATTTTCAACTCAATCGCACCCCGTTTAATAGCGAGTCCATGGCAGCGCTATGTAAAGACAAAGAGCATCAATACAACCTGCTCAAAAGTCAGCTTAAAATGCCCAAAACCATGGGTTTTCTTGACTACACCGTCCGTGGAGAATACCAACAGTATCTCGATTATGACTCACTACCTGCGATTATTGAGGCCATTGAAAGCAATTTCAGCTATCCATTGGTGATCAAAAAGAACCGGGGCGCATTAGGTATTCATGTCTTTTTGTGCCATGACCGCGAAGAAGTCACTACTGCTATCAACACCGTATTCGACAGAGACTCATCAGAATACGATTACGTCGTACTGGCCCAGCAATACATCAAAACCAAACTCGAAGTCAGAGTGATCTTTTTCGATGGACAGCCAGTATTGTCTTATGAAAGGGATTTTGGCGACGTCAAATTTGGTGCGCGTTACTGGGAAAACCACGATGGCCGGGCTATTGCCATTGGTATGGGCGACGGCGACGAAAAACTGGTAAAAAAAGCCGCCGAAGTCTTTCGCCCCGCCCTCACCTTACCCGGCCTAAGATTTGTCGCACTGGATATCATCATTGATGAAAACGATGAATTTCACCTCATCGAACTTAACTCTGGTCCTAAGGTCAATCATTTCATTCAATCCCATGGAGATAAAGCGGTGGTAGAAATGTATCGCAAAATTTTGAATGCTTATTTTTAGGCGCTAGTTGCAGGGCTTCATGGACGAAAGTCTACCACAGGCCAAGAAAATGGGATGGCAAAACAAAACAGTTATCGTTTTAAGCTTTTGCCCTTCTCCGTATCCCCGTGTCTCCGTGGTAGCCGCTTTTTTCTTTTAAAGAACAAAGCGCTCCAAAAACCCGGAACAGCCCACCAGCCTGTATAACGATAGTGGTTAGCTTGTTAAAGAGTTCGATGGGCTTTTATGGCTCTTTGAGTCCTTCGTTCCTTAAAAACAAAAAAATCACCACGGAGCCACGGAGGTACGGAGAAAAGCAAGGTCAAAACCTTAAAACACAACTTTTCTTTTATCTTTTGCTTTTGCCCTTCTCCGTATCCCCGTGTCTCCGTGGTAGCCGCTTTTTTCTTTTAAAGAACAAAGCGCTCCAAAAACCCGGAACAGCCCACCCGACTTGATAACGGTAGTGTTAGCTTATCAGAGGCTTTGCGACATTCCCAAGGCATGAAATGTCGTTCCCACGAATAAGCGTTATCGGAGTAGCCGGGTGCGAGTATTGCCATAGAGGAGATTTTTTGTTCACCACATATGTTAATAAAAGTTAGTATTTTCAATGAGTTGATTTAAGTTCGTGAGTATTTAACTGGGTATTTGATAACCAGTCGGTTTGCACCCGATTGGTTGTGTGACTAATCAGATACAGGCAATATATCGACGCATTTTAACCAGCGCTTTTACTCGCGCTAAACTGACTTTTATCACCTTTTAACCGCCTGACTGATGTCTGGTGGTCAATACAGGAATTTAATATGTGTTCTGATGTCACTAAAGAAAAAAAATCAACGGATCAACCTTTAAACCAACGCTTTGATAAAAAGCGTCCGATGTCGGTTAAGCCAAAACATCGCCATCCTAAACGACGTCCACCACAGCGTTCCCCGCAGTCACAGCAATCACAACAGCAGCAAACGCGTTCAAGCGAGGAGAGTGCAGCTGTACTGACACCGGATAATTCACAACAAAAGATTTACTGGACGTTTAATGACCCAAATGAGTTAGACGATGGTGTGATTAACAACTATGCGCCTAATGCCACTGGTGAGGGTATTATTAGTGGTAGCGGTGAAAGTAGCATTGTTGGTAAAGCCTTAAACCTCGGTGCTGACCAGCAAATTACCAGCAAAATCAATGCACTGGATATGCGTGATGGCGGCATTAGCCTATCTTTATGGGTTGCAACAAAAAGCCAACTGCCCGAAATCAGCCTCAGCCAAATTGTCGACGATGCTTTACTCCATCAAGGCGAAGATGAATACGACGACATCAATACCGATGTACAGCTGATGCGCTTCAATGCTTTTAGCATGATTCATGACGATGATAAATTAACCATCAGCTTAACTCGACCCAATGCCGCTGACGACAGTACCAATGATGGCACTGCCAGCGTAGTCGAGTGCACTGTACAGTTAAACGGCGTACTGAATAACGACAAGCCTTGGCATCATCTAGGCATTATTTTCAGTGGTGAAGTCGATGGCAGCGCCGGCGCAGGACCTGACTTAATAGTGATGATTGATGGTTTATCTTTTGCCGTCACCTCACTTGACACTAGCAATGCCGAAGCAGGCGAAACACTTGATAGCTCAGATGACTATTATCAAAATGCTGATGGTGAAGATATACCAGCCTCAGTATTTACCATCAAAGCGGATAGCACTGAGGTGCCAGCAGTGATTGATGAAGTACGGCTAATTAAAGGGCTGGTATCGTCTTCACTGATGAATGCTTTTGGCGCGTCACGGCATACCTCAGGCGAACCCTTGATTGTTTGGAATAGCGGTTCATCAACCAACCTCACACCGATACATAATGTCGGTGATAGCTATGATCCGGTCTTTGTTGATGATGTCGAAACAGCAGATATGTCGTATGTACTTAACGGGGATGGTTACCTAGCGAGCGACCCTCAGCAGCTGTTTATTAAAGAAGCGCTAACCGTGCAAGGCTGGTTTAAGCCTGATGACCCGCGACAACAGGTGATGCCGCTTTTTGATGTCGACTTGAGTCATTATGTCGATTATGAGGGTGTTGAGTTTAAATTTGAGCAGGGTTTGAGTGTGCTGCATTATGGCGATATCAATCGCTTCAAGGTCAATATTATGGCTGCTGATATCGCCCGTCGTGAGATCACCAGCGAAGCAGATTTGATTGACGCACTTGAAGCGGTGATCACCAATACCATTCCCAACCAAAAGTTTCAAATCGTTATCAAAGACGATATCGCACTCAATGCGCCTTTGCCTTCGCTATTAGGTGATGCGGTAACCGGGGCAGAAAACACCCTAGCACCTGGCACCGAATTGACGCTCGAAAGCGTGAGTCAAACGCCCCTGTCGATTAGCGGCAGTGGTTACCATCAGATCCTCGTTATTGACGCTTGTGATTGCGTCATCCATTTAAAAAACCTCGAATTAAAAGATGGCTTGGCAGCGGGCGAAAGCACCACAAATGGCGCAGGTGCGGGCCTAGGCGCTGGCGGGGCCTTGTTTATTGCCAGTGGCGAAGTTTATATCGATAACGTAATCTTCTCAGATAATGTTGCCCGTGGAGGCAATACAGAAACAGAAAATGACGGCACTTATGGCGACGGTGGTTGGACCCCTGAGTCTGAGGGGCAAACATCCAGTGGTGCAACTGGTGGTAACGGCGGGGAGTTTAACGACACTGGCGACGAGGGTTATTATGCCTTGATCGGTGCCGGTGGTGCTGGTGGAGCAGGTGGTAGTGGATCATACGATGAAAGCGAAGAAGGAGTAGCCAATTCAGGTAGCAGCGGTTCTGCTGGTGGTTTTGGTTATGGCGGCGGTCAAGGTGGCGGTGGTCAAGGTGGCAGTAACGATGAAAAAGATGATACCGCAGGTGGCGGTGGCGGTGGTGGCAGCGGTGGTTTTGGTGCTGGCGGTGGCGGTGGTGGCGGCGCAGGCGGTCAGGATGTTGAACATACCACAAGCGGAGGTAGTGGTGGCAGTGGTGGTGATAGTGATTCAGAATATATTAATGCAGGTAGCGGAGAAAGTGGTGGAACCAGTGAAGGCGCTGGTGAAGACGGTAAAGAAGGCGGGCATGGCGGCGTCGGTGCTGGCCTTGGTGGTGCCATCTTTATTGCTGATCAAACCGACTTGACAGAAAATGGCAGTGCCGCCAATGTAACTATTTATGGAAACTGTGTTTTCAGCAATAATTATGCCTACTCAGGCGGCGATAATGCCAGTAGTCTGGGTGATGCCATCTGTTTTGAAAGTGAGCGTAATTACGGTAACTCGGGTAGTGATGATGGCTTTCCTGACGAGGGGATAACCTCTGATGGTGAAGGTGCGGTCGCGGTACAAAGCCAGAAAATGCCAGTGGTTTTTAGCTACCCCTCGCCTTCTAATGGTCTCAGTGATAATTGGCAACATATTGCCGCTTGTTTTAAAAATGGTTATATCCCGCAAATTTATCTCGATGGTATCCCGCAGCCCGGTTTAAACCAATATGAACCGCGCAAATCAATAATGGTTTTGGTTTTTTACCCACCAGCCAAGGCATATTGCGTTGTGGTCACGTTGCCAGTATTGATGGCTGTTTTGTCGGTGCGCTTAATGGCTTGACATTATTTGATCGCTGTTTAACCAGTAGCGAAATATTCGCTGATGCATCAGTCAACTTTCAGCGTTTAATTATTCAACTCGATAATGATTCGGCATCCCAAAGCACTGCGGAGTATCTTTACAACTATAAAGCCGCTGTGACTTATAATACCGACTGGATAACCTTGATCAAAGACTCAGAATCTGAACTGGTGCAATCTGCCGACAGAGATTGGGATACCATCAAAGATAACCTCGGTGATGGCGTCATCATTGAGCTTGTTGGCTGTGCTGATGGCTTTGATCCCAATGTCGGCTATACCGATAAAACCAAATTATCTGGTTATACCCCACAAGAATTAACCGAGGCTTTACAAACGCTGCTGCCCGGGGGCTTGTCTGCTGCTGAGGTCTATGTATTTGCCAGTGGTTTAATTGATATTGAGGGTTTTGAACAAGATGAGCTTGCCCAAGAGCAAGAATTAACTGACGAAACTCAACCGGCGACACTGCATTTTTCAACCGCGTTAATTAATGCCGAGTTGTGTAACAAGATCAACTACGGCCCTTTAATGCGCATTAACGAAGACGCAGACCAGCTTGAGTTTCAGCAACTCGTTGCTGATCAATGGATATTATATGAAGAGATCAATGAGCAGAATCCGGTGTTACAAGATATCAGCTATAAAGATCGCAACATCACCGCTATTATTACCACTATCGTTAACATAGGTCAGCTTCATGGTAAATTTAAAGAGGCGAAGAAATACCTCGATATTGATAAAAACCTAACTTCAACCACTGAGACTTTCCGTCAATTGCCTTTTGATGAAACCACCGAAGATCTCGAACGAAAAACCAATAAAAGCACATCCGCAGCGGATAAATCTCGCGCTAAAGCAGGTGACGTGCATGATGTGGTTAAAACACAAAACACCAAAGGGGTG
>CBDIDQ010000063.1:0-301843 GCA_965277695.1 Alteromonadaceae bacterium | reverse complement strand
TTTTGTGATGGCTCTATTTCATAAAAAAAATTTAAATTTATTAAACATGTGATTTTTTTTCCTCTGTCGAGTACGCTAAAGTCATCTTTCTGTGTATCAGAGCGTAGGTAATCAATGGGGCCTAAATAAGTTGCTTTTTTTCTCGCGTGGACACGCTCAACATCCAACATGTCATAAAATAGCACCTCATCTTGACAGTCATTAAATTTATAAAAATAAATCTTACTATTAGATATATTTTTATACTCTATTTGAATAATGGCATCACCACTTTTATGCTGTATTTGGGTAATTTCAGCTTTAATATACTGAGGTTGAGCAGAACAACTCCCCACGAAAAAACATATAAATAAAACAAACATTTGTGCTTTCATAATCATATGGTCCTATCTCACTTTATCGATAAATTCTGAAAAATTGTAACTGTTATTGATAGCTTTTGGGCCTTTTGATGCCCTTAACACGCCAGTTGCTGGGTGCGTTAAGCCAACAAAATGGCTTGCTTCGTGAATAAGAGTATTTAAAGCATCATTTCTATTGACCATAGTCCGCTGTGTTACAAAAATATTATATTTTGTATCTCCCTTAATAACGAATCCGGTAGCTGTGCTTGGCTTCTTAAGAAAAGCCTTTATCTGCGTATCAGAAAACTGTCTCCCACCTTTCAAAACAACTTGCTTTAATCCTTCAACAGTTTGGTATGCCATGCGTGCTTTAGTTAACGCATCCATTGTTTTGTCAATGTTTGTAATCAAATCTCCAACTACATTAGAAAAACTTGTATCACCCGGTTTCACATTAAAGTCATGAGCAAGGTAAGCTAGTGTTCCTCTGCTCATATTGTCGCTAAGCAAGTCAGCTTTTACGTTTTTAAGAATATTAAGTGAGTCATCTTTTAGTTGGTCAAATTCTTTTTGGGTAGGAAGATTGCTTAATGTCGTTGTTTCACTCCCTCCACTGTGCTTATTAACTGCTCTGTCAAGCACAAAGCTGACTGTTGCTGGAGATTTAATCTCAGCCGCTGCGCTAGCCTTTTGCGTTTGCTTTGTCTGTTTCGTATCATGCCCATTGTTCAGGGTGGTCTTCAACCGACCTGACAAGAGATTACCAATTAAACTCGAACCCCCACTACCCACCGAACTAAAAAACGACTGCATCTGACAGGTCGGATTCTGATCACACTTACCCATATACCCGGTTGGATCAGTCCCCGCCAGCGGGTTGTTCATAATGTAACTGTATGGGTTGATACTTTGGGTGCTGGTCGGTGCTTGAATGAACGGATCGACACTCATAAACCGCCCGACATTATAATCATAAATTCGACCATTCATATGAATCAATTGCTGTTCATTTAAATGCTCATGATCCGTAAACCCTCGACGATAGCGGTTAGTGATTGATAAGTCAGTGAATTGGGTGTTACCCACATCGGCTGATGAAGTGCGTCCGAAAGGGTCGAAGTAACGACGGCTGGTGATTTGGCCGTCGTGGTTGACTAGTGTGGTTGCACTGCCGAGTCGATCACGTAAGGTGTAAAGCAGTTTATGTTTTAGTTCAGGCGTCCAGCTGAGGACGGCAATATCGTCGATGTAGGCTCGCCAACTGCCGTCATTGTCCATTTCGAACAGCTTATCGACATAATAGGTGGTACTCGTTTGGCCACTAATTGTTCGTGTTTGTTTAGCCCGGGCGTTGTCGCTGCCATAGGTGAATTGGGTGGTGGCGTTGCGACCTGTGATAGTTAGCGGTTTATTTAAGGCGTTGTAAGTTAAGATTAATCCATCGCCGTTGATTAGATTTCCTCTGCCGTCGTAAGTGAAATTGACGATTTGACCACTGGCTTTTTCTAGTATGCATAAGGCGTTGGAACCTTCGCAGTATTGATAGGCGGTGTCTTTGTCCGCGCTGTAATCGGTTTTCTTTAGCAAGTTGCCGACGGCATCATGGGCATAGTTAACTGACAGGCTAAATGCAGGTGAGGTGTTGCTAGCGGTGTAAGTGGTCAGGCGATTAAGCGTGTCATAACTGTAGGATTTGCTTAGTCCAGTTAGGTTATTGACTTCGGCTGTGATGTTCAGGTATTCGTCATATTCTGAGTAACTATGACCATGCAGCTGGGTTAATCCTTGGCTGACTGAGGTGGTGCTCATGGTGCCAGAGCTTTTGTTAAAACTACTACTCTGCGACATCAAATTATTGGCCAATGTCGCGCCTGTTATATGGCCTTGCGCGTCGATGGCTGTCACTTCGCGATAGATATAATTTGAATTGGCGTTGCTGGTTTTGCTCAGATAACCTTGGGCGTTGTAGCTGTATTTCAGCGTTAAACCATTGGGATATTCTAAGGCTTTCGGGCGACCGAGAACACTATCGTATTGATGTTTAATGGTGCGGGTGACGCCATCGGCGGTGACGGATAATTGGCTCAGTTGTAAGGCGTCATTATAGGCATACGTTCGGGTGATACCTTGGTCTGTTTCACTGCTCAGCAAGCCTTGTTTGAGTGTGTCCCAGGTGTATGTGGCGGTGTCTTTTTGGGTGATCCGGCCTAATCCGTCACGGGTGAAGGTTTGAGTGATACCGCTGGCGGTTTGGCTTTCTAGCTCGCCGAAGGTGTTGTAGGCAAAGGTGGTAATGCCTTGATTGGGGTCGTCGACTTGGGTTTTGTGGCCGAAACCGTTGTATGTCGCGGTGATGGTATTGCTGTTGGCGTCTTTAATGGTGAGTGGTCGACCTGCGTCATCGTAGGTGAAAGTGTTGCTGCCTGCTTTTGCATCGCTGGTGCTGAGCAACCAGCCGAGGCTGGCGTAGGTGCGGGACATTTTTCGGCTATCGCTGCCGACGCTGATAGCCGTGGTTAAGCCGCTATAGGTGTAAGTTGACTGTAACCCGTGAGGCAGTTTGCGCCAGCCGGGGCGGTCAAGAGCATCGAAATTGCCGAACTCGGTGTAGTGTGGTGTGACGGTGTAAGGCAGAGACTCTTTGCTGAGATGGCCGAGGTTGTCGTAGATTTTGTCGACGAATTCATAAGTGCCGTCAAAGCCTTGAATGGCGCTGCGTACCGTACGACCGAGACTGTCGGTGTAGATGGCTTGAGTCGGTGAACCCGCCTGAGTTGTCCGGGTTATCCAATTTGTACCAGCGACTAAATAACGGATATATTGGGTTGGAAAACCTGTTGTTGTGACTGACAGCGGACGACCAATTTCATCAAGTGAGGTGGTTGTGATTATGCTGTTAGGTTCGGTTTGTTTAGTGATCGCACCAAAGCCCATATCGTAAATAAAACTGGTGGCATGACTTTGTGCATTAGTGATTTTGTTTGGCAGGTATTCATCATCGGTGTAGCTGAATAGAGTTTGGCGAGCGGTTAAGTCTTCGCAAGCGCTGTTTTGCCCGGTTTCAGTGATTGAACTGGTTAAACCGTAGCTGTTGAAGGTGCTTTCGCTGATCTGTACGCATTCGCTGCCGCTGGCGGTTAAGCTGGTTTTGGTCGGTTTGAAGTGAGTGGCATCCCAGCTATCGACGGTGAGTAATTGCCATTGCTCGCCAGTGGTGGTTTTGATCGAATTGTATTGGCTGGTTAAATCGCTAGGGGCGAAATCAATTTCTTTGATGGTGGTTGAAAGCGTATCGATAGTGGTGGTGATTTTGCCGATATTGCCCCAGCTGTCGATATTGCTGAAATCCATGGTTTGGGTTGATAACGCAACGCCCGCTAAATCAAATTGTTTTTGAATCGACTGACTGGTGTACCAGTGGTGGACGTTGGCGATGGTGTGTTCGGGATTGTCTAGCCAGCTATTGCTTAGGCTGGCGATAGTGGTATCGCCGATTTGGCTTGTTTGAGTGATCAGCTGGCTGACTCGGGGAAACTTCTGCTCGAAAGTGCTGGTGGTGATGATATTTCGAGCAACGTCTTTTTCAGTCAGGGTGCGAAAGCCGGTAAACCCTCGGCCTTGCACATGATACATCGCGCCTGCGTAGGTATATTGGGTGTCGTTAAGGCCGTCAATGCCATCACTTTGTTTGAACGATTGCACCGCGTACATACTTGAGGTGAAATGCAGATAGCCACCACCTTCGTAATCATGGTCAGTTTGATAAAAATCACCGCCACTAGACAGCGGTCGATAATACCATTGGCTTTGATTGCCTGCGCCGTCGGTAACGGATTTGAGATAATCCACTGCGGCGTAATCACTGGTAGTTGCGCCGCTGCCTGCGCCATAGTTTCGAACGATATACGCGCCGTAATGATTGCCAAGTATTGTGTCACTTTGAATGCTGTTATTAGTGCGGGGACCATAGTTAAAAATCACATCGAGATTGCCATCGCCGAAAGCATCGATAAATGCCAGTTCGGTGGCTGGGGCAATAATGTTAGTGGTGGATTTAGTGGCTTGATAAGTGCCATTTGCTTGGAGTTCGAATGAAATCGCGTCATATTGATAAATTGAATCATCATACTTTTTAGCATCGACAATTGAAGTTGAGCGGTTGTAAATTTCGTCGCCACAACGGGTGCCGTTACAGGCGGTGATCAACCGCTCACCGGGCACTAGCAGCTCGTTAATGCCGTCATTATTGATATCAACGCTTTGCAGGCTAGCGAAGTATTTTGGATAGTTCACCGTTTCAGTATCACCGCCACCACCAAAATCGATTTCAACTGATGATTTGGCGAGTAAAGTGGTATCGCTGAGATCTTGCCAATCCTTGAAATTACCATTGCCTAAGTTGATTCGAATCGACAGCAGTTGATCTTTCCAGCCGAGTACATCGGTTAAACCGTCGCCATTGATATCAATGAAATAGCTGAAAAACGAGAATTGACCATTGCCGTCATATACCGGGCTGGCAGGTGCTGGACTATCAACGAATGAAAGGGTTTCAGGCGTACTGTGGTTATGTTTAATGGTGCGAGGTTGACCCATTGGCATGGCTTTGAGTAAGGGACCGTTCATTTGGGTGATGACTAAATCAGCCAAGCCGTTGCCGTCAAAATCGCCAACGAATGTGGCGTTTTCTTTAAGCACTCTTTTAGTGTTAACAACTTCGCTGTCGAAGGAATGAAGCACTTCACCTACGGCGGCATAAGGCGCTGAACCATCCATTGAATGGACGAAGATTTCAAGCTGTGCGGTTTCACCTGGGTTGTGGCGGTAAACCACGGCATCAGGCCAGCCGTCGCCGTTGATATCTTGCAAAGCCCGAATACTATCGCCCCTATCTTCACCGCTCGCTTTGGCAGCAATGGCAATATTGGTTTGAACATAACCCAACGCATCGCCAGAATAATCAACGTTCAGATAGCCGTTTTGATAGTTAAATGGGTCAATTTTACCATCTAAATTAATGTCTGCTTGCTGACAATCGTAATTTAGCGTGGTTGCAATACGGCGGCAATAATCATTGACTGTTAAGGTGTTGGTACCTGTTTTACTTTGCTCAGCATTGACCATATAACCCGGGAAGTCTGCCGTGCCGTTGCCGTCGATATCGCCGTAAGGCATGATTTTTTCGATGGTTTTAACGTCTTGGTAAATCTCAACACCGCCGAATTTTAGTGGCGTCGCTGCGGCAAAATTCAAACTGTCAGACCAATCAAAGCTGCTAACAGGTGTGCAGTCCGTGGCACCGCAACGTTGTACACTACTTAGCAAACTTCGCTGGCTGGCACCGCTTTGTTGGTAGGCCAGTTTATAACTGCTGATGGTGCGCTCACCGATAACGGTTGTGATGGTGCTCAAACGTTTTCGGCTAACGATTTTGTGGCCTGCAATGTAGCTTTCACGGGCGTCAGCTTTATCAACATATTCAAATTGAACCGCGCGATCACCTTGAATACCATCACTGCCGGTGTAGTGAATCGCAGATAATAAATGCTCGCCGGCATCGGTTTCGTCGTAGACATAATCAATGGTGTTTTTACCGCCAGACCAAGATTCTTGAGTGATTCTCCAGCCCAGCACATCGGCACTTTCATAAGTGGCGGTTGAACCATCCGGTCGGGCGACGCTGAAACCTGCGTCTGTTGGGGTGACGACAACAAAGCTGTCCATTTCGGTGCGATAAACCCCGTCGACCAGAATCAGGCGTTGACCATTGAGGCAAAACCGATCTTTATTAGTGAAGGTCACCGATTGGCTAAACCCATCTTGCGCATAAGTTGGGGCGCATCGACTAATCGCACCACCCGCATTCAGCGACCAACCTATGCCGACAATGCCGTTGCCATTTTGTGAGTTATAACCGAGAGAAACTGACGGTTGAACACCGTTACGACCGGGCGGTAAAGCAATAGGAATATGATAACTGGCTTGACCGCCGACAACGCTAGCATTGCCACTCACAGATGAAGCCAATAGATCAACATCTGCTAAAACAGGTCCAGCGACTGTTGTATCAGCGACTTGAATCGGTCCGAGTTGCTGCCAACCGGGCACTGCGGCTTTAATTACCGCCGTCGCCGCACTGCTGACACTTTCCATTGTGCCGCCGCCATCGCGGTAAGAGACTTTAACGGTAAGCGTAGAATCTGCATCATTATTATTGAGTAAATAACTTGTGCCGGTAACCCCGGCAATACCAGCGCCGTTTCGGTACCACTGGTAATTAACAGAACCCAATCCTTCAATATCCGCTAGCGTATGACTGGCAGTTAGCGTTTGCCCAACGCTCAACACACCTGAAATAACCACGCTGCCTGTGGGTAAATCATTCACCGAATTAACCGTGACATAAACAACCGCAGGTGCGGAGTAAGTGCTGCCATCACGGACTCGATAACTAAACGAATCAGCTCCGTTGAAATTGGTAAAAGGCACGTAACGGACCTGATTGTTGATGTTGCTAAACGTGCCATGACGGGGTGCGCCGTATAAATCCAATAAAAGTGCATCGCCATCAATGTCAGTATCGTTGCCGAGCACATTGATATAGCTCGGCGTGTCTTCATTGATCACTGCATAATCTGTATTCGCCACGGGCGCGGTATTCGGCGCTATCACCGTTTGATTAGCGACAACAGAACTACCACAACCCACCGAAGGACTACACGCTTGCACTCGATAACGAAAGTTGCCACCAACATATTGCGCGGTTGAGTAACTGTAACTACTCTCACTCCAATGCTTTCGCATCACGGAATACACCGCGCTTTCATTACCGTTATACGCTTGATAAACGGTATAAGTGGTACCATCAACCGCACCCGCAGCAGGTGTCCAGGATACGCTAAAATTAACGCCAACATTGACCGTCGGAGCTGAAACACTGAGGTTATTGGCGATCCCCGGTGTGCCATAAATATACAATCGTCGCCACGGGCTTAAACCTGAACAACCACCCGAATTACAGGCTTTATAACGTAACCAGCGATAACCCGAGCTGGTGCTGACCCGATTAACTGTGGTAGATGAACCGGTATAAACCAACTGATATTGACTATCAGCAGGTAGTGAAGTGGAATTATGCGCGGATTCATACAGCTGATAATTGGTTGCACCGGAGACGCTCGGTAGGTTGATGGTATAACTGGTGTAAACCGCTTTGTAATTGCCGCCGAGGGTACCGGGATAATAGATTGGTGTTGCAGGTACAGCTGTTAATGAATAAATCGTGCTGGTTTCGCCAGTCTTGACGTTATAACTCTGATGACCACAGGCAGATGTACAAGGGTCTTTATTTATTTCAACTTCATGTTCGTCAATCCCGCCTTTGGCATTGCGCAATCGAATGAGATTCTTATCTGCGATAACACTAAACGACTCAGCATCCCAATCCTTACCACCAATTTTGGCTTTAATCTTGTGTCGTTTGCCATCGGCAAAAACCACATAGTGATGTTTGTTCTTTTTGCGGGCGAGGGCGAAAGTATCTGCTTGACCGTCATGGTTAAAATCGCCATGAATGAATTGATAGTGGGATTCGCTTAAGCCATGAGGATTGTCGGCGATGACTAAAAAGGGCAGGCATAGCAGTAAAGTGAGTAAATTGGCGGTTCGCATTATTATTCCGATATTTTTAAACGGCACATATCATACATGAATCTTGTGACAATAAAAGTGATTTTACTGTTGATGTAGTAGGGATGCAGTCAGGACCGGGTTTTTATTGACTAATTAAATGCATATACATACAATGTGCAAAATGATCAGGAGCACTGATGGAAAATAATCGTTGTTTAAATTTGGCGTTGCGTCAATCCGACCGATTGGTCACTCGATTTTATGACGAGAAGTTTGCTCAGCTGGGCTTGCGGGGCGGTCAGTTTGCCGTTTTGCAGACTGTGCGCTCGTGCAAAGTGACCAACAATGGTGAATTACAGCGGTTGTTGGTGATTGATCAGAGCACCTTGTCTCGAAATCTTAAACCCTTGTTCCGCGATGGCTTGTTGACTTTAACACCCGATCAGGATGATCAGCGACTCAAGCATATTAGCTTGTCGGCGGCAGGCGAGAGCTTATATCAGCAGGCATTGCCGTTGTGGCAAGAGGCGCAGCAAGCGTTGAGCGAGCAGCTGGGACAAGATGAAGCGGCACAAATTATTAATACTTCAACGGTTGTGGTCAAGGCGCTCGGTTGATAGTCTTTTTTTAAAATTATACATGTATATGCATGTTTGTAGTGATTGGAAAGTGGAGAAATAGATGATGACATCGCAAATACCTTCGGCTGGTGCGGCTTGGGCGTTGGTGACTGGCGGCTCTGCGGGTATTGGTTTGGCTTATGCTGAGCAATTATGTCTGCAAAAACACAATGTGATCTTGGTTGCTCGTCATGCGGCAAAATTGGCGTTTGAAGCCAAACGATTGTCAGAAACTTATGAAGTCAACGTGCGGGTTATTGTGGCTGATTTGGCGCTTCAATCGGGGATTGATCAGGTGATTGAGCAGACCAAAGATGTGTTTGTTGAATTGTTGATTAACAATGCGGGTAAAGAAGAGTCGGGGGCATTTCTTGAAATTAATGTTGCAGATATGGTCAATACCATTGCATTAAACTGTACTGCGCCATTAGTGCTGAGCCATCACTTTGGTAAGCTGATGGAGGTTAAGTGCCAAGGAGAGATCATGTTTATTTCTTCGATTGTGGCTTTTCAGGGGGTGCCATTGATTGCCAATTATGCTGCCACCAAATCTTATTCGCTGGTATTAGCTGAATCTTTGGCGGCTGAGTTTAAGCACAAGAATATCAATATTTCAATTGTTGCGCCGGGTTTCACTGACACTAATTTGTCACCTGAAATCAATTTCTCTAAAACTCTAATTTCACCTGCCTCAGCTACCAAAGTAGCCAGAAAATCATTACAAGCTCGGCACAAGCAATTATTATATGTGCCTGGTTTTATTAATAAATTGTTGTTTTATAGCGGTAAATATCTGCAACCCCGTCGCTTGAATACCTTTGCTTTTGGTCAGGTATTTAACAAAATATTGCGCGACAAACTCAGCCGCTTAGCCAGAGACAAAGTTGAAGCGGCTTAATTAACGATTGTAACTATTCAGCTTGTGGATAACTCAGGTAGGAGGGGCGTCCCCGCCGCGAAAAATGGCGCAGCCATTTCAAAAAACCTTATACCTTCGGTATAAATCGCGCCGAGACGGCCCTCCTACATTGTCTGATGTCATTTATCCACAGAATTATCGGTTTCGCTGAATAGTTACTAACGATTAACAATAACCAAAGCCCGGAGACATGGAGATGTACCGGGCTTTTTATGTTGCGTGAGTTTCACCTGTTGCCAAGGTCACCGTAAATTGACTGCCAACGCCGATTTCGCTACTCACTGTGATAGTGCCTTGCATTTTTTCCACTAGATTTTTGACAATCGATAGGCCAATACCACTGCCATCAATGCAGTTGTGTTCGGCATAAGGTAGGCGAGTAAAAGGGTTGAAAATGTTCAGCATATCTTCTTCATTGATACCGATGCCGCTGTCTTGGACGATAATTTCAAGGGTTTCGGCTGAGGGTTGATGGATTAATATCGCTACTGTTCCGGCGGGTTTATTGTATTTAATTGCATTGGTTAGCAGGTTTAGCATCACTTGGCGCAATCGCCCTGCATTGGCGTAAACCGTTGCTGCTGGCTTAACATTAGGGTTAAAGTTGATTTGCAGTTGCGGGTCTTCTATTTGTGCTTGCACTATGGCAATACTGTCGGTGCATATTTCGTTGAGTGGGCAAAGGCTTAATGGCACTTGAATATCGTGGTGTTGCATGTTGGCGATATCGAGGATGTCTTCGATGAGCATTAGCAAATGGTTAGCGGCTTTGTTGATTAATTTGATGGATTCGAAATCTGCTTTTGGCAGGGTTTTGTTGAGTTTGATATCGAGTATTCCGGCACTGCCTAATATGGCGTTGAGTGGGGTGCGTAGCTCATGATTTATCCGTGACATAAAAATCGACTTTGCCTGATTGCCCAGTTCAGCTTGTTCTTTGGCGATGACCAGCTGTTTAGTTCTTTCGGTCACTGTGGCTTCTAAATCGGCATTAAAACGGAGGATTTTATTTTTCGCGGCGGCCAAATCAGCCATCATGGTAGAAAAAGCGTGTTCAATAATGGTGAGTTCATTTTTTCGTTGATTTTGTAAGTCAACGGAGAAGCTGTCTAGGGTATTAAAATCAATGTTTGCAATGGCATCAGTTAACTTGGCCAGCGGTCGTAATAAGATGCGTTTGCCGACCCAAAAAAACAGTAGCCATAGTGCGATGGTTTTGATCATCGAATTGATGATCAGCAAGATAATCCCCATTTCTACCCGGTCGATGATAGCCGACGAGTCAGAATACAAGGTGGCTTGACCAACCTCTCTTGCTTGCTCTCTAAACGTGTAGTTGAGTGTAAAGGTATAAGAGAACATTTCGCTGTTGTCGTTAACTTCGTTTTGGCGTAATTGACCTTTCTCATCATATAGTTGCACGACACCGGCTTTATCCATAACCTTACCGACGGCTTGATATAATTGGTCGTTTTGCTCGATTTTGACGCCGGTGACAATCGGAATAACCAACATGCCGTTAATCACATTTTGTACTTGCTCGGCATCTAAATCCCATAATCCAGCAGCTAAAACTGGCTCAAAAATCGCTTGGTTGATGGTCAGTTCATCACTGATTTGGCTTTTAGTATAACGGTATTCGAGCATCACTTGGCTGAATGTCACCAGTATGGCAATAATGCAGTACAGCGTAAAAACGACTTTGATTAATTGGGTGGCAATGGAATCTCGTTGTAAAAATCCGGCTGTTTTCATTGGTTTGGTCGACATGAGATTGGGATCCATTGTTGCCAGAGGCTGGGGTTGTCGCTAAGCCATTTTGCGGCGGCTTGGCGGTAGCTAAGTTTGTCATAATCGACCCATGAGGATATCAGCGCAATGGTTTTATTGTCAAAGCTGATATTTTGCAGGGTTTGATAGGCACAGGGCCATTGTTTCGGCATCCCGGTCCAGGCGGCTTTTTTGAGCCAGCCATTTTTGGGGTTACCGCAATCATGGTGATATTGCGGGTTTATCCCCCACAGCGGATTGTTTTCACAGTCTTCATGGTACTCGGGAAACTCGATAAATTTGCCTTGGTAGATGGTTTCTATCCAGTTAGGTGTCCAATTAAATAACACTATGGGTTGCTGTTTGGCTGTAGCTGCTTTGAGCGCGACCCAGAGTTCATCAGCATCGGTCACTGCAACGGGTTTGAAATTCAAACCCAATGCCCTGATACGTGCGGCTTCGGGCCTTTCCCAAGGACCAGCGATGTATAACCCGACAGCGCCTTTTGGCTTTTTGTTTGGGCTATCACTATTAGCAGAGCTATTGGCAGAGCTATTGGCAGAGCTATTATCAGAGCTATCGGCAGCAAAGATCGAAGCACACCGTTTTAATGCTCGCCAGTCGGGCAGGCCGGGGCAATATTGTTCAACATAGCTGGGATACCACCAGTCTTCGCGGGTGGTCGCTTGATGGCTACCAGCATCGAGTACTCGACCCGATTTTACCACGCGATTGAACATTTTTGACATGGTTCCTTGCCAAACCTCGATTTGAACATGATCGATACCGTGTGACAGTGCACCCCATTGTTCATTGGTGGTAGAAAAAACATATTCAACCTGATAACCGATGGATTGAAACAAGGAGCCCGTCACGGTGGCTAACACTTTCTGGCTGGTCCAGTCATTAATCAACACTCGGATGGGTTGTTGATTTTTATTACTGTGTACCTCAGCTAGCGAGGGCGTAGTTAATAATGGAATAACTAACAATGACATCATAAACGGTGCTTTAAAGCGCATGCTGAGCTGCTCTGAGGCTGTGATCAATGCCCCAAGTATTGCAGCTAATTGATTTAACGCAAAATTTAGATAAAACACCGGGTTGATTTATTTAAACTTCTCAGCATAAAACTGGCGAATTTGGGCTTCATAATGTTGCCTAAATTGCTGCGAGAATTGACTGTTTGAAGTGGATTCGGCTTCATCGGCGATCTGCTTGAATTTTTCATGAAAGTGTTGCCAATACTTTGATTTTTTAGAGAAGGTAAACCCACTGTCTTGGTCAAATTCCTTTTCAAGTTGCTCGGGGTCAAAGGCTGAAATTGTTGCGGCAATGGCGGCATCAAGACCGCTGACCATGGCCATTTGATGGGCTTTGGCGTCGTTTACCGCTTCTTCGGCAGACTCAATTGGGTCCATGTAACCTTTTTCTTGCTTAAGCATGTGTGCCATGGCTTCGGTGGAGTCGGTGGAAAATTTTAATGGGTTATTGCGGGCACTTTGTATCTGGGTGGTATCCATTTGAAAATGGGTTTTAACCGACGATCGGGCTTGCAATACTTCCATCATGCCTTGGGTTAGTGTTCTGAGTATCACCCCAGCAACCCGCATTACATCGGCTTTGTTTTGGCCAATCAGTTCTTGTGGGTTGATATTGAGTTCTGACAAGAAGGCGCGTAATGCGATAGTGTCATCGTTAAGGGTTGGTTTTTCTGCTGGGGCTTGAACGATTGGGGTTTGAACTACCGGTTCTGCTTCGGGAAGCTGTATATTATCGGCTTCTTCTGGCTGAGGTTGCTGCTGCTGAGGCACTTCGCTTTGGGAAGAAAACAGGCTGTCTAAATCAAAAGCATCGTCTATGGCGTCTATGGCGTCGTCTGTTATCTCGTTATTGTCATTGGCTATTGGTTCAGGCGGTAAAATGGCATCAGAGGTGCTCATGTAAGGCATGTTGGTCCTTTGTACCTGTTTTGCTTCTGGCTCCGCTTGAGGGGCTGCTTGCTGAATAGGTGCGGGTGCCGAACCATCATTAAAGAAATCGTCGATATTAAATGAGCCGCTGGCGGTGGGCGGTTGATTAACCACAGCGGCTGCTTGTGGTTCTGTTAGCGGTTCAGCTTGCACCGAGGGTTGATGTACAATTTGCAGCTCAATGTCGCATTCCCCAATACTGAGAATGTCGCCATGACGTAGCTGGTGGCTTTGCCCGTTGAATAATTCAATATTGTCATTGATCAGGGTGCCAGTTGACGAGGTATCTTCGATATACCACAGACCCTGTTCGACAAAAATACGGGCATGATAGCGTGAAGCAAATTGTTCTGGATCATAGATGATAAATTGGTTATCGGTTGCCCGACCTAAAGTGCCGCCATCATTAGTTAAACTGATGTTTTGTTGTTGCAGTGGCGCTGATCCTTGAAAAGATCGCCAAGTTAAATTGATGCTCAAAAGTGTTCCTGTTATTTTTATTTTGCAAATAATGGTTTTAATGTTAGTTTATTTGCCCAAAATAGTCTATATTATCCTTCGTCTTGCTTTTTAATACCTAGTATAGGGTTAAAAATCACCAGACATCAGGGTCAAACCACCTTTGCCCTAATTATGTAAAGTTTATTGTCAATGTCTCCAGCAGTGACCCGCTCGGCAATAAATTGTAAAAAAATACCAATTAAAAAAAATAACAAACCGTTTAACTGCGGTAGGAACTTTTACGATGAATTGTATACCTAAAATAAATACATGGCGGGCGCTTTGTGCGGCTAGCTGTTTAACTGCTGTGGCTTTTTTGCCATCTGCGGCACTGGCTGATGATGGTAGTATCAGCTCTGCTCAATCTATTGCTGAGCCTGTTATCTCTAATACCGATAATATTTATAGTATTCCAGCGGTGCCCGAACGCGAGGATGAAATCGAAAGCGGGCAAAAAATTAACGTCTCTTCGATTGCTCTGCTTGAGATCCAAGGTCAAACAAACGGTGGTGGGTTTATTGAGACCTCTTATGTCGATGCGGTTATTGATGAGATGATCGCAGCGACAATAAAAAATAATAAGGGGCAGTTGAGTGTTGAGCAGTTACAAGACCTCGCCAACGCTATCAGTAAGTATTTAACCAAAGAGAAAGACTTTTTATTGGCGACTGTCTATTTGCCTGAGCAAAAAGTGCAGGATGGCAAAGTTAAATTTGCCCTGCTCAAAGGTAAGCTCGGTGAAGTTGATGTGGTCGGTAGTGATATTTATAGCAAGGAAGAGCTGGAAGCGGTTTTTGCCACGAGCATGGAAAAAGTGGTTAAAAAAGCTCAGGCTGAGGAAATATTGTATGGCTTGCTGGATTTACCGGGCATAACGGTGGCAGGTGAGTTTAGTCCGGGCGTTGATTTGGGTTATACCAAGCTGACCTTAAAGGCTAAAGAAACCCCCAGAGAATATATGCTGTTTATGGATGATTCGGGTTCTGAGTTTACCGGTAAGCTCCGTGCTGGTGCGCAAGTGAAATTCAATAATCTGTTTGGCCTTAAAGATGAGCTTAATGTTTTGCTTTATGCCACAGAAACCCCCGAAGGTGTGCAAAACAGCGCGGTTGATTGCTGTGATGGCTCGGTTTCTTACACTTTTGGTTTAGATAAAGCCAATAAATTCAGGGGCAGTATCGGCATCACTAAAGCCAATTACGATGTTGGTAATGTTGGCGATTTAACTCTGGCAACGTTTGGTTTTGCCGGCGAAACCCTGAGCATTAACGCATCGACCCGTTATCAGTGGGTGCGCAGCAAAACCTACAATGCGGCGCTGCGATTTGAGTTATCTAAAAGCAATGCCAAAACCGAACGACTCGACCAACTATTGAGTGAAGATGACATTCTGGTTTATCAGGCCGGTTACGATTTTGATTTTACTGATGGCTGGCTGATCCACAATGATTTATTCCAACTCAACAGCAGTGCCGCCAGTATTGTGCTGGCCAGAGGCAAGCTCAGCAAAGGCAGCGCCGGTAAAAGCCGCTTGGCCGCCGATGATGACTTTAGCAAAATCACTTATTCATTTAGCCGTAGTCAAAAACTCAGTGCCGCCTTTAATCTTAATATGCGGGTCAATGGCCAATTCACTAGAAATCAATTAGTCGGTGCCCAACAAATGGGCATTGGCGGGCCGACCAGTGTTAGAGCTTATCCTACCGGGGCATTTTTAGCCGATAAAGGCACCTTTGCCGCGCTAGATTTAGTCTACAACGCTGGAGATTTAGCCACCGGCAGTTGGTTGAAAAAACTCGGTGTGACAACCCTGCCGCAATTTAGCCCCTATGTATTTGTTGATTATGCTGATGCCCGAGTGGTTAAAGCTGAAACCTTTGCAGTAAAAGAAGTGGGTTTAGGTAGTTATGGCGTGGGACTGAATTGGGCTTTTGGCAAGCTGAGCTTTGATTTGGCCATGGCCAGAGCATGGGGATC
Organism: Alteromonadaceae bacterium; assembly: GCA_965277695.1. Classification (GTDB taxonomy): domain Bacteria; phylum Pseudomonadota; class Gammaproteobacteria; order Enterobacterales; family Alteromonadaceae; genus JABSOG01. The sequence continues at coordinate 286,107 of CBDIDQ010000063.1, read as the reverse complement.
AGATGAAGCCCTTGCCCTGTCTACCTCAGAAGGTGGCAAGGACGTGGTTGGTCGCAGAAATACCCAAGTTTATGTCAGCGTTAGACACTTGTTTTAATCACTAAGAATAACAATTATCCGGAAAATCTCATGAGCTATAAAAATAACACTAAAAAGCGCAAAGTCGCGCAAAAAAAACCACTATCAATAAAACCGTTATCAATAAAATTAAGTAAAATCGCCCGTGCGATCAGAAATATCGCGCTGGCCTCATCGGTGGTAACGACTCCGGGATTGGTTATGGCTGATCCCAGCGGTGGTGCGATTGGTCATGATTCTGGTGGTGGTAGTAACATTACCCCAAATGTCGGCCATTATGTGATCGATCAGACTGGCAACTCCTTGTACATCGATTGGACCAGCTTCGATTTGGCCAATGGCGAGTTTGTTACCTTTAATCAACCCAGTAGCACTGCGGTGGCGTTAAATAATATCTCCGGTGGTGGCTCAAGCTCTATCGCCGGGACCATCAATGCTAATGGCCGGATTTTTCTGATTAATCCTGACGGCATTGTGTTTGGTAATACGGCGTCGATTAACGTTAATGGTTTGATTGCTTCGTCGTTGCTGCTGTCAGAAGCAGATTTTGCTGCGGGTAATTATGTGTTTACTAACGGCGGCCAAAACGGCAATGTAACAAATGAGGGTACATTAACGGCTGGTGAAGGCGGGTTTATTACCTTACTAGGTCATGATGTCAGTAATGCCGCAGGCGCGTCAATTTTGGCGACTAAAAGTCAGGCCAATCTGATCTCCGCTGAACAGGTCACCTTTAATTTTTCTCAAAATGGTTTGCTGCAATTTACCGTCGACCAAGCGGTGGCAAAAGCCACAGCGGTAAGTAACGCGGGCAGTATTAACGCTACTGATGGTTGGGTGGTGATGTCGGCACAATCGGCAGATAACATCATTGCTAATACCGTAAACAACACCGGTATTTTGACAGCCACTGGGGTTGATACCAGTACTGGGGAGGTTTATTTGGTCGGTGGCAATGGCAGCGTTGGTCTCGGTCAGGTGAACTCAGCATTGTTGAACGTGTCAGCCAATGGTCATATTACCAGCGGTGATGGCTTAAATGTATCGGGTACTGCGACATTGGATAGTGGTAATGGCCATTCGATCAGCGTCAATAATGCGGGCAATAACTTTGGCAGCCTGTCACTGACTGGCGTAGATGCTACGGTTACCACAGGCAGCGCGGTTAACCTTAGTGGTGTTTCACTGAGTGGTCATTTAAGTTTAACTACAAACGGTGCTATTACAGATACTGGTGCCGTTGGGGTCGGTGGCGTCACAACGCTTATTACGGGTGATAATTCAGTCATAACGCTAGACGAAGCAGCAAACGATTTTGCCACTATCACTATTGCTAGCACGGGTGATAGCGTGATATTAAATGATATCAATGACATTACGCTGGCGACGATTAATGCGACTAATTTGAGCGTGGCTACCGCTGGCAATATCACTCAAAGCGCCGATTTAACGGTATCAGGCAACGCCAATTTTGCCGCGACTGGTGCTGATGTGTTACTTAATACCAGCAGCAATAACTTTGGCAGCCTGTCATTAAGCGGTGTCAACGCCGCAGTGACAGAAGCTAGTGCGACAGATTTAAGTGGTGCAACGCTGAGCGGTAATTTAAACCTCATGTCAGCGGGCGCTATTTCTGATAGTGGCACGGTTAAAGTTGCTGGTAACACAACCCTGAGCACAGCTAATAACTCAACTATTGCCTTAAACGATGCAAGCAATGACTTTACGGCTGTCACTGTTACTAGTACCGGTGACAGTGTTGAACTGGTTGATGCTAATACCCTTGACCTTGGCGCTATCAACGCAACCAGTTTGGCAATCACTGCCGTTGGCGATATCACTCAAAGTAGCGCATTAACCACATCGGGCAATGCCAGTTTTAATGGCGCAAATGTGTTACTCAACACGCAAACTAATAATTTCGGTAGTTTGTCATTAGCAGGTGGTAACGCCGTAGTGCTAGAGGGCAGTTCAACGGATTTAAACAGTGCTTCGCTAAGTGGTAATTTAGATTTGACCTCAATAGGCGCTATTACTGATAGTGGCACGGTTAGTGTGGCGGGTATCACAACCCTGAACACTGGCAATGGTTCAACTATCGCCTTAAACGATGGCAGTAATGATTTTGCTACTGTCACTGTTGCTAGTACTGGTGACAGTGTGGAATTGGTTGATGTTAATAACCTTAACTTGGGGGGGATTGACGCTACTGATTTGACAGTTACTGCAACAGGTAATGTTACCCAAGCTGGTGGATTAACCATATCGGGCAATGCCCGCTTTACTGGCGCAGATGTGCTGCTTAATACTGACACCAATAATTTCGGTAGTTTGACGTTAGCTGGTGGTAATGCCGCAGTAGCGGAAGCCAGTTCAACGGATTTAAGTGGGGTCTCGTTAAGTGGCAGTTTAGATCTGACTTCAACAGGCGCTATTACTGATAGTGACACCGTTAACGTCGCGGGTGTGACCACACTAAGTACAAACAATAACTCAACTATCGCCTTAGACGAGGCAAGTAATGATTTTGGTACAGTGACAATCAGCAGTACTGGCGATAGCATTGAACTGATCGACACCAATGCCGTTATCCTCGGTGCAATCAATTCAGCTGATCTGACAGTCACCGCGACAGGTAATATCAGCCAAAGCGGTGCATTAACCACATCGGGCAATGCCCGTTTTAATGGTGCAGATGTGCTGCTTAACACTAGCACTAATAATTTCGCTAGTTTGACATTAACCGCTGTGAATGCCGCAGTGCTAGAGGGCAGTTCAACGGATTTAAACGTTGTCTCACTGAGCGGCAATTTTGACTTGACCTCAGCAGGCGCTATTACTGATAGTGGCACGGTTAGCGTCGATGGTATCAGCACATTGAGTACTGGCAATGATTCATTTATCGCTTTAAACGATGTGAGCAATGATTTTGGTACAGTGGCAGTCACCAGTACTGGCGATAGCATTGAACTTATCGATACCAATAGCGTTATCCTCGGTGCAATCAATTCAGCTGATCTGATAGTCACCGCGACAGGTAATATCAGCCAAAGCGGCGCATTAACCACATCGGGCAATGCCCGTTTTAATGGTGCAGATGTGCTGCTTAACACTAGCACTAATAATTTCGGCAGTTTGACATTAACCGCTGTCAATGCCGCAGTGCTAGAGGGCAGTTCAACCGATTTAAATGGTGTCACGCTGAGTGGTAATTTTGATCTCGCTTCAACAGGTGCTATTACTGACTCTGACAGGGTTAGCGTCGATGGTATCACCACATTGAGTACTGGCAATGATTCAACGATTGCTTTAAACGATGGCAATAATGATTTTGCTACTGTGGCGGTGACCAGTACTGGCGATAGCATTGAACTTATCAATACCAATAGCGTTATCCTCGGTGCAATCAATTCAGCTGATCTGACAGTCACCGCGACAGGTAATATCAGCCAAAGCGGCGCATTAACCACATCGGGCAATGCCCGTTTTAATGGTGCAGATGTGCTGCTCAACACTAGCACCAATAATTTCGGCAGTTTGATATTAACCGCTGTCAATGCCGCAGTGCTAGAGGGCAGTTCAACAGATTTAAGCAGTGTCTCACTGAGCGGCAATTTTGGCTTGACGTCATCAGGCGCTATTACTGATAGTGGCACTGTTAGCGTGGTTGGTATCACCACATTGAGTACAGGCAATGATTCAACGATTGCTTTAAACGATGGCAATAATGACTTTGCTACTGTGGCGGTGACCAGTACTGGCGATAGCATTGAACTTATCGATACCAATAGCGTTATCCTCGGTGCAATCAATTCAGCTGATCTGGCAGTCACTGCGACAGGTAATATCAGCCAAAGCGGCGCATTAACCACATCGGGCAATGCCCGTTTTAATGGTGCAGATGTGCTGCTCAACTCTAGCACCAATAATTTTGGCAGTTTGACATTAACCGCTGTCAATGCCGCAGTGCTAGAGGGCAGTTCAACAGATTTAAGTAGTGTCTCACTGAGCGGTGATTTTGGCTTGACGTCATCAGGCGCTATTACTGATAGTGGCACGGTTAGCGTCGATGGTGTGACCACACTAAGTACAAACGATAACTCGACTATCGCTTTAGACGATGCCAGTAATGATTTTGGCACAGTGACAGTCACCAGTACCGGTGACAGTGTTGCATTGATTGATGTTAATACCGTGAACCTTGGCGCTATTAACTCAAGCAGTTTGGCAGTCACCGCAACAGGCGGTATCAGCCAAAGTGGCGCATTAGCCACATCGGGCAATGCCAGTTTTAATGGTGTCAATGTGTCATTGAGTTCTCATATTAATAACTTCGGTAGTTTGGCATTAACAGGTGGCAATGCCGCAGTGCTAGAGGGCAGTTCAACAGATTTAAGCGCTGTTACGCTGAGCGGTAATTTTGACCTGACGTCATCAGGTGCTATTGCTGATAGTGGCGCGGTTAGTGTGGCTGGTGTGACAACACTGAATACTGGCAATGGTTCAACGATTGCTTTAAATGATGGCAATAATGACTTTGCTACTGTGGCGGTGACTAGTACTGGCGATAGCATTGAACTTATCGATACCAATGGCGTCGACCTCGGTGCAATTAACTCAGCTGATCTGATAGTCACTGCAACAGGCAATATCAACCAAAGTGGGGCATTAACCACATCGGGCAATGCCCGCTTTAGTGGCGCAGATATCTTACTCAACACTCGCACTAATAATTTCGGCAGTCTGTCATTAGCGGGCGTGAATGCCACTGTAACACAAGGTAGTTCAACCGATTTAAGCAGTGTAATGCTGAGTGGTAATTTAGATCTCACTTCAATAGGTGCTATTACAGATTCTGGTACAGTTAACGTAGTTGGTGTGACAACGCTTAGTACTGGCAATGGTTCAACTATTGCGTTAAACGATGCCAGTAATGATTTTGGCACAGTGACAGTCACCAGTACCGGTGACAGTGTTACATTGATTGATGCTAATACCATTAACCTCGGTGCGATCAACTCAACCAGTCTGGCAGTCACTGCTGTTACTGGTATCACACAAAGTGGCGCATTAACCACATCGGGCAATGCCAGTTTTAATGGTGCCGATGTGTCATTGAGTTCTCACATGAATAACTTTGGCAATTTGTCATTAACAGGTGGCAATGCCGCAGTGTTAGAGGGCAGTTCAACGGATTTAAACAGTGTCTCACTGAGTGGAAATTTAGACTTGACGTCATCAGGTGCTATTGCTGATAGTGGCACGGTTAGGGTCGTTGGTGTGACAACACTGAATACTGGCAATAACTCAACTATCGCCCTAAATGATGCCAACAATGATTTTGGTACAGTAACCGTTGTCAGTACTGGTGACGGTGTTGAACTGGTTGATGCTAATGGCATTATCCTTGGGGCGATGAGGTCCAATAGTTTAACAGTCAGCTCAGCCGGTGATATCACTAATAGTGGTGCTTTGGTTGTGTCGGGTAACAGTGCCTTTAATAACGGTAGTGGCACGGCGATCACCTTAGATCATGCAGGCAATGACTTTGCCAATGTTACTGTCGCAGGCTCAGGTGATACGGTAACGCTGGTCGATAGCAATGATATTGATTTAGGCGCGATAACCGCCAGCAATCTGGCTGTGACCACTGCGGGTAATATAGTCAATAGTGGTGCCTTGGTGATTGCTGGCACCACGACCTTAAATAATGGTGTGGGCACTGTTATTGCGTTGGATAATGCGGCGAATAACTTTGCTACTGTGACAGTTGCAGGGTCAGGCGATGCGGTGACTTTGGTCGATAGCAATGGCATTGATTTAGGCGCGATGAATGTAGCAAGCCTGACGGTGACAGCAGCGGGCGATATTATCAATAGTGGGGCACTAGTTGTCTCGGGTATCACGACTGTAGATAATGGCGTCGGTTCAGCTATTACCCTGACTAATGCGGCGAATAACTTCGGCACCGTGACTATCAATGGCTCTGGTGATGCGGTGACCTTGGTGGATGCTGATGGCATTATCCTCGGCGGCATGAACGCAACCAGTCTTGATGTCACGGCAGCAGGCAATATCACTCAAAGTGGTGCTTTGGTTGTTTCAGGCAACACTCAACTGAGCAGTAATAATGCTCAGATGATCACCTTAGATGATGTCTCGAATAACTTCACTACTGTCAGTGTTGGCAGTACTGGCGATAGCGTCACCTTACGTGATGCGGATTCCATCGTTTTAGGCGCGATTAATGCGGCTAATCTTGATGTCACCGCTGCGGGCAATATCACTCAAAGCGATGGCATAACCACTACGGGCAATGCCCGTTTTGCCGCGACTAATATTAACTTAAATACCCACACTAATGATTTTCTTAACCTCTCACTGAGCGGCGTTAATGCCACTGTGACAGACAATAGCAGCACCAATTTAAGTGCTGCGAACCTCAGTGGTGATTTAACCTTGACCTCAACGGGTGATATCACTGATAGCGGCCCGCTTGTTGTATCGGGGACCACAACATTAAGCAGCGGTAACTCAATTACTTTAGACGAGGCGGCTAATGACTTTGCCACTGTAACGGTGGCTAGTACAGGTAATACCGTAGTACTTAACGATATTAACACCGTCAACCTTGGGCCAATCAATGCCATGAGCTTGACGGTTACAGCGGGCACTAATATCACTCAAAGTGGTGATTTAACCAGTGTTAATCAAGCTAGTTTTAATGCTGCTGATGTGACGCTTAATAGCGGCACTAATAATTTTGGTAGCTTGGCATTAACGGGCACCAACGCCAGTGTGACTGAAAACAGCGGCACGAACTTGAGAAACGTTTTTCTTAGTGGTGCTTTGACTTTAACCTCAGCCGGTGACATCAGTAATTCTGCTGCTGTGTCGGTGGCTGGCGTGACGAGTTTAAACAATGGTGTCGGCACACAAATCACCTTGGATCACACTGATAATGATTTTGGCACTGTGACTGTTGTCGGCTCAGGTGATGCGGTGGTGTTACATGACAGTAATACCATTGATTTAGGCAGTATTGATTCAACGGATCTGACGGTGACCACAGCCGCTGGCAATATTACTCAAAGTGATGATTTGACTGTTAGCAATAATGCCAGCTTTAGCGCCAGTGGCGCTGATGTGCTGTTAAACACCCATACCAATCGGTTTGCTCATTTGGCGTTGACGGCGAATACCGCCACTGTGTCTGAGTCCGGTGATACTAATTTAAATGGTGTCACGGCGACGACATTAAACCTGACTTCAACGGGTAATATCACTGATTCTGCTGCGGTGGTGGTGACTGGGGTTAGCACCTTTGGTACCGCAGGCAACGGCCTTATCACTTTAAACGATGTTGGCAATAATTTTGGCAGCGTAATTATCGCCAGCGTCAATGATTCCGTGGTGTTGAGCGATGTTGATGGGATTGAGCTAGGACAGGTAAACGCTGCAAATTTACAGCTTAGTAGCAATGGTAGCATCACCAACAGTGGTGCCTTAACCATTGCCGGGACAACCACTCTAAACACCAGCAACAACCAAACCATTACTTTAGGTAATGCTAATGATTTCAATATCTTAAGCGTCACCAGCAGCGGCGATAGCATCAGCATTAATGATATTAACGCAATTGATTTAGGCAGCGTTAATGCGGCGAATTTAACTGTGACTGCTGCGACGACTATTCGCCAAAGTGGCAATTTGATCACCAGCGGCAATGCCAGTTTTAGTGCTTCGGATGTGCAACTGAGCACTCAAGCCAATAGCTTCGCTAATTTGGCTTTAACCGCCACCAACGCCAGTGTGACTGAGACTGACGCGATTAATTTGCATGGGGTGGCAGTGACCAATCTGACGTTGGTTGCTGGTGGGACTATCACCAACAGCGCAGCCGTGGTCGCGACAGGCACCACCACGTTAACTAGCGCGGGCAACAGCCTTATCACCTTAGATCATGCTGACAACAACTTTGCTACTGTGTCTGTTCTCAGTAATGGTGATGCGGTTGTTCTTAACGATAGTGATGGGATTGATTTAGCGGCTATCAATGCGGCGAGTTTGAATATAAGCGCTAATGGTGCCATCACAGATAGCGGCGCGTTAATCGTCGCTGGCACAACAACCCTCAACACCAGCAATAATCAGACGATCACCTTAGATAATGCTAATGATTTTAATACCCTGACAGTCACCAGCACTGGCGATTCGGTGACATTGAACGATATCAATGCAGTTAACTTAGCCACTCTCAGTGCCGCTGATTTGACGGTCACCGCTGCGGGCAATATCAGCCAAAGCGGCAACCTCAACGTCACCAATAACGCTAGCTTTAGCGCAGCGGACGTGAGCTTAAATCAAACCAATAACTTTGGTGCTTTGGCTTTAACTGCCAACAATGCCACGGTGACAGAAGCGGGTGACACTGAGCTTAACGGGGTCAACGTAACCAACCTAAGCTTAACCTCGGGCGGTGCCATCACTGACTCTGGCGCTGTCGTTGTTACTGGCACCACTAGCCTGACAGCCGCCAATGGTGCGGCTCTTGCACTGGACCACACGGCGAATAATTTCTCTACAGTCACCATTGGCAGTACTGGCAATGAGGTTACCTTGGCTGATGTTGACGGCATTGATTTAGGTGCCATGGCTGTGGCTAGCTTGAACTTGAGTACTAACGGTGGGATCACCAACAGCGGCGCATTGAGCATTTCAGGTGCGTTGACTTTGGCAACGGGCAACAACGCCTCAATCGTGCTCGATGACGCCGATAATGACTTTACTACCGTCTCGGTGACCAGTACTGGTGATACCGTGGTATTAAACGATAAAAATGCGATTAACTTGGCGGGATTGGACGTCGCCAGCCTGAGCGTGACCAGTGCCGGTGACATCACCGATAGTGGTGCGTTGGTGGTATCGGGTTTAACAACCTTGCAAAACAGTGGCAGCGTTATCACTTTAGACCATGGGGGAAACAATTTCGCTAACGTTTCTGTCACCAGTAGCGGCAATATCGTTGAACTTAACGACACTAACGGGATTGATTTGGCGACGATGAATGCCGCCAGCCTGAAGGTGACTGCTAATGGTGCCATCACTGATAGCGGTGCGTTAATCGTCGCTGGCACAACTACCCTTAACACTTCAAACAATCAAACCATTACCTTAGATAATGATAATGATTTTGCTAGCGTGACTATCACCAGTACTGGTGATGCTGTGGTACTTAAAGATATCAACATGATTGATTTGGGGGCGATGAATGTCGCTAGCCTAAGCCTGACCACTGGCGGGGCGATCACCGACAGCGGCACTCTGGCTGTTTCAGGCGCTCTAAACTTAGCGACCAATAATGGTTCATCCATTACCCTCGATGATAGCGATAACGACTTTGATTCAGTCACCGTCAACAGCACAGGTGACAGCATAGTACTGATAGATAAAAACGCGCTGGGTTTGGCGGCAATGACGGCTAAAGACCTCAGCGTAACGGCGGGCGGCAATATTACTCAGTCAGGTAACTTGGCAGTGACCAACAACGCCAGCTTCACCGGGGCAGATGTCAACTTAACCACTCATAGTAATAACTTCGGCAGTTTGGCTTTATTCGCCAACAATGCCAGCGTGACAGAAGCCAGCAGCACTGATTTGAGTGGTGCCACCATCAACGGCAACCTAACGCTAACCTCAGTGGATAATATTATTGACAGCGGTGCAGTGGTTGTCACGGGTACCACCACGCTCGATAGCGGCAATGGTAAGCAAATCACTCTAGATCACAGTGGCAATGACTTTGGCACTGTGGCGCTAGCCAGTACAGGTGATACTGTGGTGATTAATGACAGCTCAGCATTAGATTTAGGGGCGATGAATACTGCTAGTTTAAATGTGACCGCTGGTGGTGCTATCAGCAACAGTGGCGCACTGGTGGTATCGGGTCTTACCACGCTCAACAGTGGTAATAATGCCGCAGTCACACTGAATAATGTCGGCAATGATTTTTCTAGCGTAACCGTATCTAGCACTGGCAATAGCGTGGTGCTTAACGATTTGAATGAGATTGAACTGGGCACGATTAACGCCGCTAGTTTGACCGTGAGCAGCGCGGGTAATATCAGCCAAAGCGGTGCTTTAACCACGACTAACAACGCGAGTTTCACCGCCACTAATGGCGATATTTTGTTAAATAGCCAAACCAACCAGTTCGGCGGTTTGGCATTAACGGGTAGTAACGCCACGGTGATTGAAGCTGATAGCACTGATTTAACTGGCGCGATGCTGAGCGGCACTTTAGCGTTAACCGCAAACGGTAATATTAGCGGTAGCGGCGCTGTGATGGTGGCGGGTTTGACCACCTTAAACACCGGTAACGGCGGCTCAATCACCCTCGACCACGCCAGCAATAATTTTGCCACCGTCACAGTTGCCAGCACTGGCGATAGCGTAGTGTTGACTGACTTCGATACAATTGATTTGGGCGTGATTAACAGCGCTGATTTAACCGTGACAGCGGGCACTAATATTAGCCAAAGCGGTGATTTGACTACGCTTAACAACGCCAGCTTTAACGCCACTGCGGGCAACGTTAACTTAACGACTCAGACCAACAATTTTGGCCGTTTGGCACTGTCGGCGCTTGACGCCACAGTCATAGAAGCCAGCGATACCGACTTAAGTGGCGTGACAGCCAACACTTTAACTTTGTCATCGGCAGGTGATATCACTGGTAGTGGCGCAGTAGCTGTTGCCGGGGTTGCAACATTAACCACCGCCAATAATGGTTTAATCACTTTAGACCATGCAGCTAATAATTTGGCTACTGTGACTATCGGCAGTACGGGTGATACCGTGGTGCTCAATGATAGTGACGCAATTGATTTAGGTGCGATGAGTATCGCCAGCCTCAACGTTACCGCCGCAGGTAATATCACTAATAGTGGTGCCTTAGTAGTGGCGGGACAGACCACACTTAACAGTGGTAACGGCGCACTGATCACCCTGGATAATGCGGCCAATGATTTTACTACGGTGACTGTTGCTAGTACGGCAGATACTGTGGTGCTCAATGATATCAATACCCTTGATGTCGCTGGCATTAATGCCGCCGGTTTGGCGGTTACAGCGGCTGGTGATATTACCCAGTCGGGCAATTTTCATGTCAGTGGTGATGCCAGTTTCAACGCTGGGACGGCTGATGTGTTATTAAACACCCAGAGCAATACCTTTGGCACCTTGGCGTTAACCGCTAATAACGCCATCGTCACAGAAGCCGATAGCACTACCCTTAATGGCGTGAACATCGCCAGCAGTTTTACCCTCACCTCTGCTGATGCTATCAGCGATACGGCAGCGGTGGTTGTTGCGGGCACTTCGATACTGAGCAGTGGTAACAATGCGGCGATCACATTAGATCACGCTGACAATGACTTTGCTACCGTTGGATTGAGTAGTACAGGCAATGCGGTGACGCTGAGTGACAGCAACAGTATTAACTTGGGTGATATCAATGCGGCTAGTTTGAATATCTCAGCTGTTGGTGCGATTGCTGATGTCGGCACCTTGCTGGTCTCTGGGGCGACGACTTTGCGTAGTAGCAGCAATCAGGCGATTGTGCTGGATTCGACCAGTAATGATTTTGCCTCAGTAAGTGCCAGTGGTGGCAGTGTGTTGCTCAATGATATTAACGCGATTGAATTGGGCGCGGTTAGCGCAACTGACTTAACGGTCAATGTAAACGGCAACATCACTCAAACTGGTGAGTTGAGCGTAACCAACAACGCCAGTTTCAGCGCGGGTTTGGCGGATATCGTGTTAAATAGCCACAGTAACAACTTTGGCACACTGAGCTTAGCTGCCAGCAATGCAGCAGTGAGTGAAAACAGCAGCATCGACCTTAAAGGCGCAACGATTGGCACTGATTTAACCCTAACGGCGGCGGGCAACATCACTGATGATGGTGCGGTAGTCGTCGCTGGTGTCACCACGCTTAATACTGGCAACGCCGCCGCTATCACCCTTGATGATGTGGGCAATGACTTTACTCGCATTGCGGTGACTAGCTCAGCGGACACCATCGTGCTTAACGATATTAACGCTATTGAGTTAGGGGCGATGAATGCCGCTGCCCTGAGCGTTACCGCGACAACTAACATCACCGACAGTGGGGCTATTGTGGTTGCTGGCGCGACGACTCTTAATGGCGGTGATAATGCGCAGATTATTCTAGATGATGTCGGTAATGACTTTGCGACATTAAGCGTTACCAGTACTAGTGGCACTGTTAGTGGTAGTGTGGTGGTCAATGACGTTAACTCGATTGAGTTGGCGAGCATTAATGCCGCCACTCTGGATGTCACCGCAGGTACCACAATCAGCCAAAGTGGTGATTTCAATGTCAGTGATCACGCTAATTTCAGCGGCTCAGAATTGCTGCTCAATACTCATACTAATAACTTTGGCAGTTTGTCGCTTAATGCCACTAATGCTCAGGTGACAGAAGCCAGCAGTACAGATTTGACAGCTGTCACTATCACTAATGACTTCACTTTAAGCTCAGTTGGAGAAATCAGCGACAGTGGCAGCGTAAACGTGGCTGGTTTGACGACATTGAGTGGCACACTTATCACCTTAGACACCACGACCAATGATTTTGGTACGGTTGCGGTGACAGGTGCTACTGATACGGTGACTTTGGTCGATACAAACGCCATTGACTTGGGGCCTATAAGTGCCACTAACCTGACTATTTCTGCTGGCGGTGATATCTCTGATAGCGGCAACCTGTTAATTGCTGATTTTTTACAGCTTAGCGGTGATAACCAGGCCACTATCGTATTGGACCAAGCGGGCAATAATTTTAACCGTTTGGATATCACCAGCAGCGGCAATTCAGTCACCGTGGTTGATGTCGATAGCATTGAATTAGCGGCGTTAACGGCGGCAGATTTGACCGTCACAGCCGGTGGCAATATCAGTCAAAGTGGTGACCTGTCGATCAGCAACAACGCCAGTTTCACTAGCGCTACAGCCGATGTATTGCTGAACACTCATCAAAATACCTTTGCTTCATTATCACTGAATGGCAACAATGCTACGGTGACAGCAGCGAGTAGTATTGATTTGACCAATGCGACTATTGCTAGCGACTTAACGCTGACCTCAGTGGGCAACATCACCGACAGCGGCACCATTACGGTGGCGGGTTTAACCCGTTTGAACAGTGGCAACAATGCGACCATCGCGCTAGACAGTGCAGGTAACAACTTTACTACCGTGAGCGTAGGTAGTACGGGGGATGCGGTGACTTTGGTTGATGTTGATAACCTTGATTTGGCGACGATGAATGCTGCCAACCTCAAGGTGTCAACGGGCGGGCTTATCACCGATAGCGGCAGTTTAGTGATTTCAGGGCTGACCATACTCGACAGTGGTAATGACCAAGCAATCACTTTGGATCAAGCGGGTAATGATTTTGCCACTGTATCTGTCACTAGCACGGGTGATAGCGTGGTCTTGACTGATGTTAATGCGATTGAACTTGGGGCGCTGACTGCTGCCAGCCTGAATGTTACAGCGGCGGGTAATATCAGCCAATCTGGGGTGCTGCAAATCAGCGATAACGCTACGTTTACTACCGCAGCGGCGGATGTACTGCTCAACACTCATACCAATAACTTCGGCAATTTGAGCTTAACCGCTGTCAATGCAGCGGTCACCGAAGGCAGCAGTACACAACTTAATGGCATCACTACTAGCGGGGCTTTCACCTTGACCGCCGCTGGTGATATCACTGATACGGCGGCGATGACTGTCGCCGGGGTGACTAGCTTAAACACTGGCAACAATGCCACGATAGTGCTCGATGAAGCGGGTAATAACTTTACCACGGTGACGGTAGCCAGTTCCGGCGATAGCGTGAATTTGGTTGATAGTAATGCAGTGAACTTAGGCGCAGCGAATGCCCAGAATTTAACTGTGGTTGCCGCTGGTAACATTACTCAATCGGGTGCGCTGCAAATCAGCAATAACGCCAGCTTTACTGCCACGGGCGCGGATATCTCGTTAAACACTCAAGGCAATAACTTTGCCAATCTGCTACTCACTGGCAATAACGCTACAGTATCAACAGCGGGTAATGCTAACTTAAGTGGTGCCACTATCGCTGGAGATTTAAGCTTAACCACAGCTGGTAATATTACCGATAGTGGTATTGTTAACGTGTCAGGTTTAACCACCTTGAATAGCGGCAATAATTCATCAATTGTGCTTGATAGCAATAATGACTTTAGCACCATCACAGTCACCAGCAGTGGCGATACCATTGTATTAAACGACGCTAATACGTTGGACTTAGGCGCAATCAATGCTGCCAGTTTGGAGGTGTCAACCAATGGCAACATTAGCGATAGCGGCACCTTAACCGTGGCGGGTTTGACCCGTTTAAATAGCGGTAACAATAGCGTGATCACCTTAGACCAAGCGAGCAATAACTTTGCCACGCTAACGGTTGCTAGCCTTGGTGATACGGTCAGTTTGAATGATATCAATGGCATCGTGCTGGGCGGCATGAATGCCGCGTCTTTGGCTGTGGATGCCGCTGGCACTATCAGCCAGTCGGGGGCTGTGGTGGTGAATAACAATGCCCGTTTTACCACAGCCACAGCTAATGTTGACTTGAATACCAGCAACAATAACTTTGGTTCTTTGACCATTACCGCCAACAACGCCGCTATTACTGAGGGCAGCAGCGCGGATTTGACCGCAGTAAACGTAAACGGCAATTTAACCTTGACCGCTGCGGGTAATATCAGCGACAGCGGCACAGTGACGGTCGCAGGCATTACCACGTTAAACAGCGGCAATAATGCCGCAGTTATTTTGGATAGCGCGGGTAATAACTTCTCGACACTGGCAGTTGTCAGTAGCGGAGATACCGTGGTGGTGAATGATGTTGATAGCATCGTGCTCGGCACTCTTAATGCAACCGATTTAACCGTCACCGCAGCGGCTAATATCAGTCAAAGCGGTAACTTGAACGTGGCTAATAATGCCAGCTTTAACACCAATACTGATGTGCTGCTAGACACCGCCAGCAATAACTTTGGCAGCTTGCTAATAGCCGCCCGTGGGGCACAAATTAACGAAGCTGATGCGACCGATTTAAACAGCGTCAACTTGAGCGGTGATTTAAGCTTAAATTCTACAGGTGCTATCACTGATAGTGGCAATGTCACTGTGCTCGGTAACACCACGCTGGATACTGGCGGTAATAGCGCCATTACGCTGGATAACAGTAACAACGATTTTAATGTTGTGACCATTGCCAGCGTTGGCGATGCGGTGACCTTGAGTGATATCAATACCGTCGATTTTGGTACGCTTAACGCGGCTAGTTTGAATGTGACCACAGCGGGTGATATCACCGACAGCGGCACGATAGTGGTCTCTGGTGAAACCCGGTTAAACAGTGGCGATGATGCCAATATCGTGTTTGATGATGAGGCCAGTGATTTTGGCTCGGTGACTATCGCCAGCAGCGGTGATACCGTGGTGCTCAATGATATTAACGCCATTGAATTGGGTGGTATGGTATCAGAGAGCCTGAGCGTCAATGCGGCGGGTGATATCACTCAGTCGGGCGAGCTGCTAATCGACAACAATGCCAGTTTCACTAGTACTGGCGAGGTGTTGTTAAATGACAACAATAACTTTGGCACCTTGAGTTTAACTGCGGTGGCAGCGCAGATAACCGAAGCCAGTGGCGCTGATCTCAACGGTGTTAACCTTGAGGGTGATTTCAGCCTGACAGCTGCGGGTGATATCACCAACGATGGTGCGATTGTGGTTGGCGGTATCACCACCCTTGATAGTGGTGGTGATAGTGCAATCACTTTAGATGACGCTGATAACGATTTTGCTAGCATCACCATCACCAGCAGCGGTGATGCGGTGGTACTCAATGATATCAATGCCATCGATTTGGCGGCTATCAACGCCGCCAGCCTGAGCGTGAGCAGTGACGGCGCTATCACCAGCAGTGGGGCGCTGGTTATCAGCGGCAATACCTCACTTAATAGTGGTAACGACCAGCTGATCACCCTAGATAACCTCGATAATGACTTTAACAGCCTCAACATCGCCAGCACTGGCGATATTGTTGTTATCAATAATATTAATGCCATCGAGTTGGCGACCATTAATGCCGCCGCGTTGGATGTCACAGCGGGCGGTGATATCAGCCAAAGCGGCGATGTCAATGTGACTGATCACGCCAGCTTTACCGCCACTAATGCCGATGTGTTATTAGACAGCCAAACCAACAACTTCGGTTCTTTATCGCTGAGTGCTAATAATGCTAGCGTGACAGAAGCGGATGACATTGATTTGACCGCTGCTGTGGTTGCCAACAACCTGAGGTTAAGTTCAGCCGCTAATATCACTGGCAGCGGCATCATCTCAGTGGGTCAAAACACCACGCTTAATACGGCTAACAACAGCACCATTACCTTGAATAATGCCGCTAATGACTTTGCTACGGTGACGATCACCAGCACTGGTGATACGGTGCAATTGACTGATGTCAACGCGATTGATTTAGGGGCAATGGATACCGCCAGTTTAAGCGTTAATGCCCAGGGGAATATTACTGACAGTGGCGCTGTGATAGTGGCTGGTGTGGCCACTTTGAACAGCGGCAACAATGCCCTAATCACCTTAGATGACGCGGCTAACAACTTCAATAACGTAGCGGTGACCAGTAACGGTGATACAATAATACTCAATGATATCAATGAGATAGAGTTGTCAGCGCTGAATGCTGCTGCTGTTGATGTCACTACCGCTGGTGATATCAGTCAAACTGGTGACTTTACTGTGACAGGTAACGCCAGCTTCACCGCGAGCAACGCTAATGTGTTGCTCAACACTCAAACCAATAACTTTGGCAGCCTGTCATTAACCGCTAATCAGGCGTTGGTGAGCGAAGCGAGCAGTACTGATTTGGCCAGTGTTTTAGTGAGCGATTTGCACTTAACCTCTGCCGGTAATATAACCGATAGCGGTACTTTAAAAATAACAGGTTTAACCACGCTCGATAGTGGTGATGGCAAGGTGATCACATTGGACGGTAGTGATAATGATTTTAACACCGTCACCTTGCTCAGCACTGGTGATAACGTGACACTAAATGATAGCAACGGCATTGATTTGGGCGCGATGAATGTCGCCAGCTTAGATCTGAAAACCGCTGGCAACATCAGTGATAGCGGGGTTGTGGCGGTATCTGGCCTCACCACATTAACCACCAGTAACAACGCATCGATTGTTCTCGACCAAGCCAATGACTTTAACACTGTAGTGGTTGCCAGCAGTGGTGATAGCGTGGTGTTGAACGATGTCGACGGCATCGAATTAGGCAGTATCACCGCTGCGGGGCTGAATGTCACCGCTGGTGGTGATATCAGTCAGTCTGGTAATTTGGCGGTGAGCGGTGATGCCGCTTTCATCACACCTACCGCTGATGTGCAATTAAACAACAATAGCAATACCTTTGGCACACTAGCAATCACAGCAGTAAACGCAACTGTGGATGAAGACGACGACACTGTGCTTAATGGTGTGGCTGTCAGCAACGACTTACGCTTAACCTCAAGCGGTAGCATTGACGACACCGCTGCGCTAACCGTTGGGGGACAAACCTGGTTAAAATCAGATCGCGATATCACCCTTGACCAAACAGGCAATGATTTTAACACAGTAACCGTCACCAGCACGGGTAACTCTGTCACTTTGACCGATAGTAATGAGATTGAACTGGGCGCGATGAATGTCGCCAGCCTAACCGTCACCAGTGCCGGTAGTATTACTAACACTGGGGCTTTGCAAGTCTCTGGTGTGACCAGCCTTAACACGGGTAATGATTCACAAATCACTCTAGACGGTGAAAACGATTTTGCGACGGTAACGATTGCCAGTACTGGTGATACCGTAGTCATCAACGATATCAACGCCATTGATTTAGGCGTGATGAATGCCAATACGCTTGATGTTACAGCGGTTGGCAATATCAGCCAGTCCGGCGCATTACTGGTAAGTAACAATGCCCGCTTTAATACGGATGCTAATTTGCTGTTGGGTGATAACAGTAATAACTTTGGTGATTTAACTTTATCTGCCAACGATGCCACAGTGAGCGAAGGCAGCGCCATGACGCTGACCGATGTCACCGCAACCAACTTAACCCTCAGTGCTGCTGGTGATATCAGCGATACTGGCAAGCTGTTGGTGAGTGGCGTGACCACCCTTAACAGTGGTAACAATGCCCAAATCATTTTGGATGGCAGTGAAAACAACCTTGGCACAGTCACGCTAAGCAGCACTGGTGATACGGTGGTGCTTAATGATGTTGACGCGATTGAATTAGGCGCAATGAATGCCAGCAGTCTGAGTGTTACCGCCACAGGTGATATCACTCAAACCGCTGATGCGCTGGTGATTGGCGCTAATGCTAATTTTAATACCGCAGCGGATGTGACATTAAACAGCAGCAACCAATTTAATCGTCTGACACTGACAGCCAATAACGCCTCAGTAACAGCAGCGGATGCGATTGATTTGAACGGTGTTACTGTGACTAACCTAACGCTGGCATCGGGCGGTGCTATCAGCGATAGCGGCACACTGTTGGTATCAGGGGTGGCGACATTTGGCAGCGGCAATAATGCCGCCATTACGCTGGACGACGCTAGCAACAACTTTGGCACAGTCACTGTCAACACCCAAGGTAACGCAGTCACGCTTAATGATGTTGACACCATTGAGCTGGGGCAAATCACCGCCGCTAGCCTGACTGTCATCGCCGCAGCTGATATTACTCAAACAGCTAATCTGGTGATTGGCGGTAATGCGAACTTTGCTACCGCTACGGATGTAACGCTAACCGGAGCTAATCAGTTTGGTACGGTGTCTGTATCTGCCAATAATGTCAACTTGATCGAAAGCGGCGACGCTGAGCTGGCAGCTGTTGTGGTGGCAGGTGATTTAACCTTAACCACCAGCGGCGACATTACTGATAGCGGTATCGTTAGCGTAGCGGGTATCACTCGTCTAAACAGTGGTAATGGTGCTGCCATTACGCTGGATAATGCAGGCAATGATTTCAGCACTGTGATTGTCACCAGCACAGCCGATGCAATCACACTGAATGACAGCAATACTCTTGACCTCGGCGCACTCAATGCGGCGAGTTTGAATGTCACCACCGCAGGTGCTATCACCGATAGCGGCACTTTGCTGGTATCGGGGGTGACCACGCTAAACAGTGGCAATAACGCCGCAATCACGCTGGACGATGCAGCCAATAACTTTGCCACTGTGACAGTCGCCAGCAACGGTGATTCAGTACTGTTAAATGATGTTGATGGCATCACCCTGGGCCAAATTGCAGCGGCTGACTTGAGCGTCAACGCCGCTGGCGAGATTAGCCAATCGGGCAATTTAACGGTGACCAATGGCGCGACCTTCAGCAGTCAAGCGGCGGTGTTGCTCAATACCAATAACAATGACTTTGGTAACCTGACGATAACTGCCGACAGTGCCAGCATTAACGAGCAGAGCAGCACACAGTTGAACGGTATCACCATCGCCAATGACTTAACGGTCACCAGTGGCAGTGATATCAGCCAAAGCGACAATATTAGCGTCGCTGGCAACGCCAACTTTATTGCCGCTACGGGCGATGTGGTACTTAACAGTAACACCAATGATTTTGGTAGCCTGAGCGTAACGGCAATCAATGCCACCATCGATGAAAACAGCAGTACATCACTCAACGGTGTCACGGTGACAGCGGACTTAACACTGAACTCAATCGCTGATATTAGCCAAGTCGCCAACAGCGCCATTGATGTCGCCGGTAATGCCAATTTCATCACTGTGGCTGATGTGACGCTAAACAGCGGCGCTAACGTCTTTGGTTCAATCAGCGCTAATGCCAACAACATCACCATCAGCGAAACCGATGGCAGTGATTTGAATGGCATTACCGCGCTGACGAATTTCAGTCTTAATTCTGGCGCTAATATCAACCAAACGGCGGCTAGCACGATTGAAGTGGGCAGCAACGCCAGCCTAACCACTGCCAACAACATTACTCTTGCTGGTAATAGCAATAACTTTGGCAGCTTAACCCTAGCGGCTGCGGATGCCAGTATCGTCGAAAGCAGCGACACTGTGCTTGATGCTGTTGCGGTTGCTAATCTGACGTTAACGTCGGTAGGCAATATCAGTCAAACAGACAGCAGTGGCATTAGGGTGACTGGTAACGCCAACTTCGACACCCCAGCTGATGTGATATTGGCTAACATCATCGCCAACAATAACAACGACAACAGCTTTGGCTCCTTAACCATCAATGCGGCCAACGCCACCATTGAAGAAGCCGACAGCAGCGAGCTGAACGGCATTGAAATTTCAGCGGACTTCTCGCTGACAGCGGGTGGCGACATCATTCAAACTGACGGTGGCAATATTAATGTGGCAGGCAATGCCGGTTTTACTGCTACTGGCGATGTTACGCTGGCAACCAATAACAACACCTTTGGCAGCCTATCGTTGGATGCCGTTAATGCCACTATTGATGAAGATGATGCGACTGAGCTTAATAACGTCACTGTTAATGGCGAATTTGTCTTAGCCTCCGCTGGTGATATCACCCAAACGGTGGTGGCTAGCGGTCAAGCCAGAACCATCGATCAACTCGCGCAAGGTCAAGTTAACGTCACTGGCAGTGCCACCTTTACTACGGCAAGCGATGTGGTATTAGCTAACAGCATCAATGATTTTGGCAGCCTCACCTTAACCGCCGCTAATGCCACCATCAGTGAAGCGAGCGATAGCGTACTTAATGCCATCAATGTTACTCACTTAACCATTAACGCCCAAGGCGATATCAGCCAAACAGCGGCGATTGTCGCCTCTGGTGTCACCACGCTAAACAGTGGTAACGGCAACACCATCACCCTGAGTGAAGCAACCAATGATTTTGGTACTTTATCGGTGGTCAGTACGGGTGACACCGTGACCGTAGTCGACAGCAACACCCTTGATTTGGGATTAATCACCTCAGCCGATTTAACCGTAACGGCACAGGACATCACACAAAGTAATGATGTCACTGTGGTTGGTGATATCACCCTAGCTGCCAACAACACCGTGGCACTGACGAATATCGATGCCACTGGCAATATCGCGGTGCGCACTGAAACCGCTGGTATCAGCACTAATGGTACGGTAACTTCTGGCGGCACCATCGAGCTGGATAGTAATACCGCTATCAGCGCTAACGGTGCGTTAACCGCTGGTGGCAGTATCACCTTAGCGGCGTCCGACGGCGATATTGCAGTCACTACGGTTGCAGGTGATACGGTGGATATTGTGGCGCTACGCGGCAATGTCAGCGGCAGCCAAATTCATGCCACCTCAACCACTGAGGGTGAAACGGCGAATATGCAAATCCTCGCGGTACAAGTGGGTGATGGTGACGGTTTAGAGTTGCTGGTTGAAACTGGTGCGGCAACCGTTGCGGTGGGTAATATCAATAGCACCACGCTGGTGGATAACCAAGAATCACGGAGCTTGTTGGTTCAAGTTTTTGATTCTGCTGCGATTGATACCGCCAGAACCGCAACCACAGAGCTTATTACAACTACCTTAAGTGACTCAACCAGTCAGGGTAATACGGCGGCGGGTATCGCAGCGACGGATGCGGGTCGTTCTTCTGAGGTGGTCGAAACCAAAGAAGATACCTTAGGCGGTGATGAAAGTGATTACATTACGCCTGATCCATCGGTTGAGTTACCAGCCGATCAAAAAGAAGAAGATGAATTTGCTGAAGGTGATGATGAATAAAGTCATTCAACCCTAAAAACCAGCAGATTAACGGTTAATTGCCAATAATGGCAAATAATGTTTAACAAATATCGATGAATAGTTAATAATTCGTCAAAAATAAGTAAAGCTTGTTTTTTATACCAATAAATAGCTAATAACAGTAAAAAGAGACCTATTATGTTACCACAGTTTTATCAGAAGATTGCCGCCCTGAATGCCAGCCAACACAGTGCGATACATTTACAACCAGTTGAGCGTTTTGACTTCGCCAAAAGTGGCAATGCGATTCATTTACAAGTCAGCGAGTTTGCCAAAGCCATGAGTGCCTATCCGATTGTGTTTGTCGGTGAAGGTGAGCAACTTTGGGCCGCCGCGTTAACCGGTTTAAGCAAAGCCCGCAACCTGTTTATTGATGATCAAGGTCAATGGTCAGAAGATTACGTACCTGCCTATGTTAGACGTTATCCGTTTGTTATTGCCAATATCGACAAAGGTCAAGCGGCGGTGTGTATCGATGAAGCTTATAGTGGTTTTAATCGAGACGGTCAAGGCGATGCTTTGTTCACCGAAGACGGCAAACACTCTGAACACCTCAAACAAACCATCACCTTTTTAGAAGACTTTGAGCAAGCAGCAGTTAAAACCCAATTCTTCTGTCAGCAATTGGTTGAATTTGATTTGCTTGAGCCAATGGCGGCCAAAGTTGAGCCAGCCAATGCCGAGCGTGAAGAAGTGGTATTGCAAGGTTTTCAGGTTATTTCCCGCCAGAAGCTCGCCAACTTGCCAGCTGAGCGCCTGAAACAACTCAATGATAACGGCGTACTTGAACTGGTTTATTATCACCTCGCATCGCTGAATCAGTTTGATGCGTTGCTGGCCCGTTATAACGCTTAATAACAATTAACAATTAACAATTAACAACTAACAGTTAGCCAATAATAATGAATAATGAAACAGATTACCTAGCGTTAGCAGCGCCATTTGCCGGTGATGCGCCTGCGGGCGTTGACGTCAGTAGTACGGATGAATTCGAACAAATCAATGAAGAACTGCTCAAAGCCGAGGGATTAAATATTCAGGCGATTGAGTGGGACAAAATCGAACGTTTGAGTGTGGCTACCTTGGCTGAGCAATCCAAAGATTTAAAGGTCGCGGGTTATTTGCTGGTGGCGCTGTATGAGCAATATGGCTTTAAAGGCTTGGCGACTGGTTTGCAATTGTTTGGTGATATGGTTAACGCCGATTATTGGCCGTCTCTTTATCCGGCGCGTAAAAGCGTCAAGAAACAAAATAAAGCCCGAGCGGCTAGTTTTGCCTGGGCGGTTTTTCGCATTGACCGAGTGCTTAAAACCTTTGAAGTCGACCAAGACACCGACTTTGAACCGCTGCTAGCCGCAGCCAAAGCGTTTACCCATGCTGATGGTGCGCTGTATAACCGATTAGAAGACAGTGCCCCGGATTGCGCGGATGTCAGAAACAAGTTCAAACGCATGGCACAAGAGGCCAACGCTTGGCTTGAAGAGGCCAAAAGCCAAGCTGAGCCAGAGCCTGAGCCAGAACCCATCGTTGAAGCGCCTAAAGCGACGGTGAAGGAGCGGGTGAAAGAAACGGCCAAGGCGATGGTCGATTCGGTGAAAGAAGTGTTTATTCCCCCTGCCGAAGTGGCGATATGCGTTTCTAAAGAAGACGTTGATAAAGCCCTTGGTGCCGGTCGTAAAACCATTGAATCGGTGGTGACGGCGCTGCGTAGTGGGGTTGAAGATGCGGCTAATTTTGACCCGATGTCATTTTATCTATCCCGCACTGCGGTGTGGATGACCTTAGATGAATTACCAGCTAATGGCATCATGCCGCCGAATCCGACCGAGCAGCAAATGGCTAATCTCGACGCTATGGTGCAAAACCAATATCATCAGGCACTGATTGAAGAGGCTGAAAAACTGTTCAGTCAAGGGGCGATATTCAACTTGTCCTTACACCGCCTGATTGCCAATGCCCTTGATGCGGTGGGAGCCAAAGAGGCCAGTCACATGGTCACTATTTGTGTCACCCACCTGTTGCAACGTTTACCGGGTATGATGACGGCAACCTTTGCTAACAAACAACCCTTTGTTGATGATTTGACTAAAAGCTGGTTGGCGCATTCAGCTCCAGCGGCGAATACCAGCGCCAGTCAGGAAGATGCCGATGCTAACACTGGCGTCGCGCCGTGGTCAGCAGGACTTAGCGAAGCCACCAGTTTATTGTCTCAGGGCGATTTTACTGGCGGTATCGAGGTGCTCGGCAGCGGCATCGCGGCGGCATCTGGATTGCGAGACCGCACCTTTTGGCAACTGGCCCAAGCGCGTTTTTGTGACACCGCCGAGCATGTCGATTTAGCCTTGTCGCAACTGCAATACCTCGAAGGGTTTGTTAACGACAGCGTACTGGCGCAATGGGAGCCGCAATTACGTATTGATATTATTACCGAATTACTCAAGTGTCATGTGAAAAAAATGGCCCAAGCCGATTACACCCCAGAGCAAAAACAAGCGCTGGCTCCACTGTATAGTGAGCTGAGTTTAAAAGCCCCGGTGGTGGCATTGTCGATAGCGATTAATTAAAAAAACACGGCCCCGATCATATAGAGCAAATTAGGGTTACAGTTATCCTCAACATTCACGAGGTTGAAACCTCGTCTACGGCAGAGTTGGTAGGCCGTAGACGCGAATTCATTCGCGTTTTTTGATTATCAATTGTTACCCTGTTTGATTGGTGCCAAAAACATTTAATAACAACATTTAATAACAACATTTAATAACAACATTTAATAACAACATTTAATAACAACATTTAATAACAACATTTAATAACAACATTTAATAACAACATTTAATAACAGTAGGAGAAAAAAAATAATGGCTTCAGAAAGCTCAGTCGCACCAAAAGAAAGGGTCAATATCACCTATAAAGCCGCCACGGGTGATGGCACCGAAGAAATTGAATTGCCGAATAAGATGTTGGTTTTAGGTGATTTTACCTTACGTGAAGAAGACGAAGAACTGGAAGAGCGTGAAAAAGTCAGCGTCAACAAAGCCAACTTTAGTGATGTCATGGCGCGTCACAAATTGAGTTTGAATTTGACCGTAGGTGATAAGTTATCCGGTGCAGATGATGATGAAATGGCGATTAAACTGAACATCGATTCGATTAAATCGTTTGAGCCAGAGAGCATTGCTGATCAAGTGCCTGAGCTGAAAAAGCTGTTGGCATTGCGTGAAGCCTTAGCCTTTTTGAAAGGGCCTTTGGGTAACATTCCGGCGTTTAGAAAACAGCTAGACAGCTTGTTAGAAGATAAAGAGTCTAGAGACAAACTGATCCAAGAACTCGCCATTGATAAACAATAAAAAAGTAAAGCAAGGTAAGAATAATGACTGAAAGTATAGAGCAAGAAGCACTGGCCAGTGGCCTAGGATCTGACGCAGAGGTGTCGTTACTTGATCAAATCATGGAACAAACCAAAATAGACAAGGGCGACGAATCTTATGCGGTCGCCAACGAAGGAATGCAGGCATTTTTGTCTGAATTGCTTAAAATGGATAAGCCTGAGCGGGCACGTAAGCAACTGGTTGACGAAATGATCGCCAGTATTGATGAAAAAATCGGCTTGCAGCTGGATGAAGTGTTGCACAATGAGCAATTTCAAAAAATGGAATCGGCTTGGCGTGGACTTCAGTTTATGGTCGACCGTACTGACTTTAAACAAAACAACAAAATTGAAATGCTCAACGTCTCCAAAGCCGACCTGTTGGAAGATTTTGATGATGCCACCGACATTACTGAATCGGGTTTGTACAAACATGTGTATACCGCTGAGTTTGGCACCCATGGTGGCGAGCCTATCAGCAACATGATTGCCAATTACGAGTTTGATCACAGCTCACCAGATATTAGCCTGATGCGCTCTTGTGCCAGTGTCGCGGCAATGGCCCATGCGCCGTTTATTGCTGCTGCCGGTGCCAAATTCTTTGGTATTGAAGATATTCAAGAGTTGCCTAAATTGAATGATATTTCGGCCACCTTTGAAGGCCCGCAATATGCTAAATGGCAATCGTTACGTGAATCTGAAGATGCCCGTTATTTGGCCTTAACCATGCCGAAATTCTTATTGCGACTACCTTATGACAGCATCGAGAATCCGGTTAAGTCGTTTAACTACAACGAATCAATCAACGAAGATCATAATCGTTATTGCTGGGGCAACACCTCGTTTGCCATGGCGACTCGGTTAACTGATAGTTTCTCTAAATTCCGCTGGTGTCCAAATATCATCGGTCCACAAAGTGGCGGTCAAATGGAAGACCTACCCTTGCATCAGTACCAAACCATGGGTCAAATTGAAACCAAAATACCTACCGAAGTGCTAGTGTCTGATCGCCGCGAATATGAGCTGGCAGAAAACGGCTTTATTCCGTTGACGTTCAGAAAAGGCAGCGATAACGCCGCGTTCTTCTCAGCTAACTCGGTACAAAAACCAAAGTTTTTCGGTATCAGCAAAGAAGGCAAAATGAGCGAAACCAACTACAAACTAGGCACCCAATTGCCTTATATGTATGTGATCAATCGCTTGGCCCATTACGTTAAAGTGATGCAGCGTGAAAACATCGGTAGCTGGAAAGAACGTCTTGATTTAGAAGTCGAGCTAAACACCTGGATCCGCCAGTATGTAGCTGATCAAGATGGTGCCAGTGCAGCCGTCAGAAGCAAACGACCGCTGCGCGAAGCCAGTGTGGCAGTCTCTGAGGTTGAGGGCGATCCGGGGGTGTATAAAGTTGACCTGCACGTACGTCCACACTTCAAATATATGGGTGCCGATTTCACCTTGTCACTCGTAGGCAAACTAGATAAAAACTAGTCTGAAAAACTTCGGTGAATTCTCGTCTACGTCATATCACCTCTGCCGTAGACGAGGTTTCAACCTCGTTAATGTTGAGAGATAACAACATGTCAGCACAATCAGAACTCACGCTTTTTCAGCGTATTGCCTTAGGTGAAGAAGGGGCAAAAAAACAATTAACTTTAGATCCAGATAAACTGCGTCAGTCGATTGGTTTACATTTACAGAACATGTTCAATACCCGTCAGGGCTCGGCGATGGCCAATGACGATTATGGTTTGCCTGATTTTAATGACCTAGATATGAGCGATGGTTTTACCTCGGCAATGAACGGGGTGAAAAAAGCGATTAAACAGCATCTCGACAAATACGAAACTCGGCTGAGTAAAGTTCGGGTTAACTACATCGAAAACGACGACGATCCGCTGGATTTGCGGTTTGAAATTAAAGCCCAGCTTAACATCAAGGGACATCGCGGTAAGGTCCGTTTTGAAGCTTACATGTTAGGAGATGGTCCAGTAAAGGTAACGAGTTAACACATGGCATTTAATCAGTATTTTCAGGATGAACTGAAATATCTCAGAGAGTTGGGCAAAACGTTTTCGGAGCAAAACCCGGGTTTATCCAAATTTCTCTCATCCCAAGGGGATGATCCAGACGTTGAACGGCTGTTTGAAGGTTTTGCTTTTTTAACCGGGCGTATTCGGCAAAAACTCGATGACGAGCTGCCGGAGATCACCCATTCACTGATCAACCTGTTATGGCCCAATTATTTAAACCCGGTGCCGTGCATGAGCATTTTGCAGTTCACCCCGTTTGAGCAAGCCTTGTCGATTAAAAAGACCATACCTAAGCACTGTGATATCGAATCCATCGCAGTTGAAAAAACCAGCTGTCGTTTTAGCAGCTGTTACGATGTTGACCTATATCCGATCAATATTACCGATGCGAAGGCAGGTTCGCTTTCTGACGGGGCGTCATTGGATTTATCTTTTGCCCTCGATCAGGGTGTCGCTTCTGATGCCATGGGGCTCGATTATGTGCGGCTTTATTTACATTGCGATCAAGACCGAGTGTTAGCGCAAACCCTATACCTGTGGTTATTCAACTACCTCGAAGACGTTGAATTGAGTATTTATGTTGGCGGCAGAAGTAAACCAGAAAAAATGACATTGCCAAAGCATTGTGTTCAACCGGTTGGTTTTGCGCCAGAGCAAGCCTTATTGCCCGGGGATAACAGTACGTTTTCGGGTTATCGTTTATTGCAAGAATACTTTCAATTGCCAGAGAAATTCCTCTTTTTTGATATCGCTGACGATGATATGAAAGCCGCCTTGCAACAGCCAAAAGTGCAGCGGTTTTCGTTTAAATTCAGATTTTCACGCCAGTTTGATGAACAGTTACGGGTCAGCAAAGACGATTTCAGATTGTTCTGCACCCCGATTGTCAATTTATATCAATCTGATGCCGACCCTATTCGTATTAATCATCAGCAGCAAGATTACATGTTAAGACCGCAGCACAAAAACCTGCAACATGTTGAGATCTTCTCGGTCGGCGCAGTCACCAGCCGGATAAAAGGCAATGCTGAGGTGATCCATTATCCTTCATTTGAATCTTTTGAACATGAGCTGGACAAATCGCTGTTATCTGAGCGAGTTTTTCATAAAGTCGTGCGCAAGCCCTCAGTGCTTGAAGAAGGCATGGATGCGCATATGAGCTTTGTTTCAGCGGTTAACAGCCCTGTGGCGTTGCAATCTGAAACCATCTCAGTGAATTTGGTGTGCACCAACCGTCGTTTACCCGAAACCTTACGGGTTGGCGAGATTTGCCATGATACTGGCACTTCGCCGGGTTTTGCTCACTTTACCAATATCACCCAGGTGACTCCGGCTTTATCACCGCCGATAGAGGGCGGTTTACATTGGCGACTGATCGCCAATATGGCATTGCATTATCATTCATTGGAATCGCTTGATGCCTTTAGAGTGCTGATCCGCTATTACGATTTTAGAGCGTTTACCAATCGGCAGGCGCAACGCAGCAATGAACAAATGATGCAGGGCATTGAAGCGATTGAAGTGCAAAATGTTGACCGGATTTTCAAAGGCATCGCGGTGCGAGGATTAAAAACCACCTTGAGTCTGCGAGAAAGCCAATTTGGCAGCAAAGGGCAGCAAGGCGAAGCCAACATGTATCAATTTGCCTGTGTGCTCAACGGTTATTTTAAACAGTATGCCCAGCTGAACTCCTTTCATCGTTTAGAGGTTAACGGACTAGATTCTGGTGAAACCTATCGTTGGGAGCAAAACCGGTGGGGATAGTTGAAAACGAAATATTGGTTGAACAAGGGCTGGATGTATTAGAAAGTGAATTGCTTAAATTCGCCCGGCGATTTCAGTTTACCCAAGCGACCCAATTGCTCGAAAAGAACAGCGCCGCACCGGTCGGTTTTGTTCATCCACCGTCTACCGAGGCGATCCGCTTCAGGGCCGTACCGTCGCTGGGATTTGCCTCAGCCGATATCGACAGCTGTCATAAAGTGGCTGAAAACCTGATTGAACTGCACGTTAACTTTATGGGTTTGTATGGTCCGGCGTCGCCATTGCCTGCTTATTTTACCGAAGCGGTGATTGAAGAAGGGGTGAAGATCGCTGGTGAAGACGCGCGGCATTATTTTTTATCAAACAACGTTGATATCCGTGAATATCAAAGCCAACGCATTAATGTGACCCGGCTTGAAGAAGCCGCCGGGGAAACCCGTAGACAAATTCGCGCGGGTAGACTTGAGGTCACCCACCTTGATGACCAGCAAATGCAAGCGCTGAAAAGCGGCCAAAGTTTGTCGCAGATTTTGCCTGAGCAACAGTTTGAACAATTTAGCGATCGGACACGGGTATTAGAAGTTGCTGAAACAGCGGCGAGCCGACAGCGGGATTTTCTTGATATTTTTAATCACCGACTGATCTCGTTATATTATCGCTCAACCAAAAAATACCAACCTTACCGGGATTATCAACGTGGCGGCAACGATGCTTTTTCTGAGCAAGTGTATGCGCTGATGGGCGCACCTGATGCCGAGCGGCGAGCAAAGTCAGTATTGCAGTGGCCCCGGTTATTACATTTTGCCGGTTTGCTGAGCATGAAACAGGCATCAAAAGAGCGCATCATCAAAGTGCTGTCGGGCTATTTTGGCTTGCAGCAAGTGGATGTTGAAGAAGGGGTATTACGTCTGGTGGATATTCCAGATGATCAACTTTGCTCACTGGGACGGCAGAACATGATACTGGGTGATGACTTTATCTTGGGCAGTCATGTGCTCGACCGCTCAGGTAAATTCAGAGTGTTATTGCAACAACTAGACTTGGCCACCTTTAATCGTTTTTTACCTGTTTCTATTGGATCAGGCGAGCATTATCAAGCACTTAACCAACTACTGCAATTTATCAAACCGGCAGAGCTGTTATGTGATGTCGAACTGGAGTTGCGCGGCGACGCAGTACCCGGCTTTAGCTTATCGGCAGATTCGCCCTGTCGTCTCGGTTGGTCAACCTGGTTAGGTGATACCCACGGCCAAAGTCAAACGGTGGTGGTGGATTAATAGGGTGGCATTAACACTACCGTTATACAGGCTGATGGGCTTTTCAGGTTTTTGGAGCGCTTCGTTCGAAATGTCGAACCACTTTAAAAACAAAAGCATTTGGACCACGGAGACACGGGGATACGGAGAAGGTCAAAAGCAAAAGAACAAAAGAAAAATGGTTCTTTGCTTTTCCTCCGTGCCTCCGTGTCTCCGTGGTGAAAAAAAGAATAGAACGCTATACGTTGAAAGGACGGCATTGACGTTTTAGTGGATAAAATAGCAAACAACAATTTAATATAACCAATATAAAAACAAAATAGTGGAAAAACCTGATGGAAAAAATAACGATTAAATCTTATGTCAATCGCCTTAATCCGAGCTGTTTGAATGCGCTGGAAGCAGCGGCGGGCTTGTGTGCATCTAATGGTGGTTACGAGATTGGAGTTGAGCATTTTTTGCTCAAATTGCTCGAAAACGAAAATGACGTCGCGCTGATTTTGGCCGAATATGAGGTGAACATCACCCATTTTGTCAAAAACCTGCAACACATGGTGGCTGATGCTAAAAGCGGCAACAAAGGCAAACCTGATTTTTCACGGACTTTAGCCGGTTTACTCGAAGATAGCTGGGTGGTGGCGTCGTTGGAACAGGGGCTGGATAAAATACGTTCGGGTTCAATGATCATGGCGATGTTGGCTAATCCTCGGCGTCATGGTTTGTCGAGTTATATTGATGATATTGAAGCGATTTCTTATGACCATCTGAAGGCAAACTTTGCTGATGTGGTGGCTGACTCGATTGAAAATAAATACTTAGCAAGCGCTGGAGCTTCAAGTGCATTAGCTCAAGCGGCGACTGACGGCAATAAAGAAGCGCTTGAAAAATACTGCGTTAACTTTACCCAACTGGCGCGGGACGGCAAAATCGACCCGGTATTTTGTCGCGATGCCGAAATCAGACAAATGATTGATATTTTGGCCCGGCGTCGTAAAAACAACCCGATCTGTGTCGGTGAAGCTGGGGTCGGTAAAACTGCCGTGGTTGAAGGTTTAGCGTTGAAACTGGTTGAAGGCGACGTGCCTGAGATGCTGAAAAACGTTGATATTTATTGCCTTGATTTAGGTTTATTACAAGCTGGTGCGAGTGTTAAAGGCGAGTTTGAAAACCGCTTAACTGGCGTGATCAACGCGGTCAAATCCTCAGTCAAACCGATCATCATGTTTATCGATGAAGCCCATACCTTAATTGGTGCGGGCGGGGCGGCAGGTAGCGGTGATGCTGCCAACCTATTAAAGCCTGCTTTGGCTCGGGGTGAGCTGCGCACCATTGCCGCCACTACTTGGTCAGAATACAAAAAATACTTTGAAAAAGACCCGGCCTTAGCCAGACGTTTTCAACTGGTCAAACTCGATGAACCGACGCCAGAGCAAGCGGTGACGATTATTCGTGGTATTCGCGCGACTTATGAAAAATCCCATGGGGTTTATGTGCGTGATGATGCCGTAGTGGCAGCGGCGAGTTTATCGGCGCGTTATATCAATGGCCGACAATTGCCCGATAAAGCCGTGGATGTGCTCGATACTGCTGCTGCCCGCGTCAAAATCAGCATTGATGCCAAACCTGAGAATATCGACACATTAGAACGCGATAGCCTCACCTTATTGCGCGAGCACACCGCGTTAAAACGGGATGTTGACGCCCATATTTGCCAAGACACCGGGTTGTTAGCCGAGCTGTTACAGCAAGTGCAAGACAAACAAATTGAAGCTGAAACCCTGACCGCTCGCTGGCGTGAAGAACAAGCGTTGGCCAAAGATATTTTAGCTTTACGGCAAAAAATGGCCTCGTTGGATGTTACTGAATCAGCTGATTCAATGAAAAGCATTCAACGACAAATCACCGACATCAAAGCCACTCTAGAAGCATTGCAAGGTGAAACGCCGCTGGTGCATTACGAAGTCAGCCCAGATGTTGTTGGCCAAGTGATTTCAAACTGGACTGGTATTCCACTGGGTAAAATGGTTAAAGACGAAGCCAAAACCGTATTGACCTTTGGCGCAGAGTTGGGCAAACGGATTAAAGGTCAAGACCACGCGATTGCAGCCATTGATAAAGGCGTTAGGGCAGCCAAGGCGGGAATAAACAATCCGGATACACCGACTGGGGTTTTCTTGTTTGTTGGTCCTAGTGGCGTGGGTAAAACCGAAACCTGTATTGGTGTGGCTGATTTACTTTTTGGTGGCGAGCGTTTCTTAACCTCGGTCAACATGTCTGAGTTTCAGGAGAAGCATTCGGTTTCTCGCTTAATCGGTTCACCGCCGGGTTATGTCGGTTATGGTGAAGGCGGGATGTTGACCGAAGCGGTTAGGCAGCGGCCTTATTCGGTGGTATTGCTTGATGAAGTCGAAAAAGCCGACCCAGAAGTACTCAACCTGTTTTATCAAGTGTTTGATAAAGGCGTATTGTCCGATGGCGAAGGTCAGCTGGTGGATTTCAAAAACACCATCATGTTTTTGACCAGTAATTTGGCCTCCGATATCGTCACCAAAATGTGTGCGTCGGGCCTGGCTACTGGCGAGCTGCCAAGCATCGAAGCGATCACCGAAGCCATTCGACCGGTATTGAGTCAACACTTCAAACCGGCGTTATTGGCGCGAATGCAAGTGGTGCCATTTTATCCGATTGGTAGTGACATCATGGCGGATATCGTACGGATTAAACTCACTAAAGTGGCCAAACGACTGACTGACAGCCATCAACTGGCGTTGGTTTATGATGATGGTTTGGTTGATAACATTGCCGCTCGTTGTACGGATGTTGATTCTGGGGCGAGAAACGTTGATCACATTCTTAACGGCTCTTTGTTGCCATTATTGGCTACCGAGATTTTATCGCAACTGAGCGATGACAATGATTTTACCAAGCTTAATCTCGGCATTGGTGAGCAGGGCGATTTTGCCATTAGTTTTGAATAAAGATAACTGCAACCGATATGAATGATTATATAGAAAGTCCATTGTTGGCATTGGAGCAATTTATCAATGCCGGTTTGGCGATGTCGCGAGAGCGTGATCATCAAAAGCAGTTGCATATTATTGCCACTGCGGCGCGGCATTTCACCTCAGCAGAAGCGGGGTGTATTTATCTGCTGGACGAAACCAAATGTTATTTGGTGCCCCAGTTAGTGCAGGGTGAATTGCTCAGTCATGCCAGAGTACCTTTGGCGACGGTTGACTTGTTTAAAAACAACAAACCGAATATGTCGGATATTTCGGCTTATTGTGCACTGTCTGGTCAGCTGGTGAATGTGGCGGATATTTATCAATATTCTGGTTTTGATTTTGAGCGTTATTACGAAAATGACCGTTTGTTGGGGGATAAAACCGTCTCTATTTTGGCTGTTCCGTTGACGGACAATGCCGGTACCAGTATTGGTGTGATGCAAATGATCAATCGGCGTGAATTAGAGATAGGTCCAATTGGTGCTTTTCCGCCCGCACTAGAAAACATGGTGAAAGCCTTTGCCGCTCAGGTCACGGTTACCGTGGCCAACTCGCGATTACTGGAAGAAAACCAAGTGTTGGTTGAGCAGATGGAAAAGCTCAACAAAACTCTGGCGATAGAGAACCAACAACTCAAAGCGCTGATCACTCAATCGCTTAATCTCGATAGTGTGATTGGTGCCAGTGCGGCGATGAAAAAGGTTTATAACCTGATAGAAAAAGTATCGTCGTCCAAAGTCACGGTATTACTGCGGGGCGAAACCGGCACCGGTAAAGAGCTGATGGCCGAGGCGATCCACAAAAACAGCCCGGTGGCTAATGGTCCTTTTGTCGCACAAAACTGTGCCGCTTTGCCTGCTGACTTGCTTGAAAGTGAAATGTTCGGCTACAAAAAGGGCGCTTTTAGCGGTGCGACCAGCAATAAAAAAGGATTGTTTGAACTGGCTGATGATGGCACCTTATTTTTAGATGAAATTGGTGACATGCCGCTGCCACTGCAAACCAAATTGCTGCGGGTATTGCAAGAGGGCAAGCTCAGACCGCTCGGTGGCACCGAAGAAATCACCATTAATGCCAGAGTTATTGCCGCTACGAATTGCCCGTTGGAATCGCTGATCAAAGACGGCAAATTCAGAGAGGATTTATACTATCGCCTCAACGTCTTTCCTATTAACCTGCCGCCCATTCGTGACCGTCAAGAAGACATTCCTGCGTTGGTGAGTTACTTCTTAGGCAAGTATTCAGACAGCTATGGCAAATCCATCGCTGGCCTCAGCCCCAAGGTACTTGATGTATTTACTGAATACCAATTTCCCGGCAACGTCCGCGAACTGCAAAACATTATGGAACGCGCGATTTTACTGGCTGACGCCGATGGCGTAATAAAACTCGAACACCTTCCAATTGCGATCCAAGAGCTGAGTTTGGAACAAGAATCGATTATTGAGGGCACCGAAGCCACCAGCATCAGCACTGCTGATGGCAAGAGCGGACCCGGTGAGTTAAAAGCCATCGTCGCCCGTTTTGAAGCCAAGATTGTACGGCAGAAATTGCAGGAAAACGGTGGGAATCAGACGTTAACTGCTCAGCAACTGGGGGTTTCTCGGCGCACGTTGGTGGATAAGGTGAGTCGGTATCAGTTGAGGTGAGTGAATAAAATGAGAAACTGGATCTACCCTTTGGCTCTGATTATTGCATTTATCATGAGTCAAATGCCGCTATACCTTTCGTCCGTTAATGCGGTTTATACCTCTTATTGCGATACTGATGCTTGGTTTACATTGCAAAGGTGCTTGCTGGATCCGATAAACTCAATTATTGGTTCGACCTTTTTTTTCATCATTACATTTGTTCTTATCGTTGTTTTGTATAAACTTTTTGTCTTTATAAAAAATAAAAGTGATTAAATGAGAATTTCTGTGACGGTACTACTATTGGTCATTGTTGGTTGTAGCGCAAAAGAGACAACACTTGATGAAGGCAAAAGTAAAAGCAAAGTAAAAATGAGTGATGGTAGTATCGTCAACAATTGTGTTGATTATAATTCATCCCGCTTGCAATTGAGCTTGTTGGAATCAAATCGAAATAAAAGTATTGCCGCTGAGTATTTACCGTGCGCTGAGTTATTTATTACAGGTGAAATTGTAGACAAACAAAAAGTGCTAAAAGCTATATACAGTCGGGTAAAAATTGCCAAATTCCCTCTATCTGTGTCTAACAGCATGGATAATGAAACCACTTTTCAGAGCGCCAATTGGCATATTGACCCAGCAGAGAACAAAATTTCTTATGAAAAAGACGATACCAATATTGTCATTTTTCTGCAAGGTAAGTTAAAAGATCGGTATTTACCTGCTCACCCATTTGCCCAGTGATTAATATGATGAAAATCGACGTAACGTGATTCACAGCAACCAGGAAAGCGACAGGTTTCATCCCGTAGGTCTAGTGCTCGTTTCAGCGTTGGAGAGACAGTTCGACTGTTTCGACCTAAATTAAGTATATTACCGTTTTCATCTTCAAGCACTGTCAGTAAGCTGGCATCACAGCTAAAGCGTTTGGCGTTTTCTAGTGAAATCCATTGTTTATCTAGGTGGGGAGGTGTTTGATGCTGAGGTGTCTCGCTTTCAGTTTCATCATGCCCATGTTCACAGCAGTGATGGTCTTGTTTGAGAGTTTCGACATCAAGGTGCAGTACCACTTGGCAGCGTTCATGGCCTGCCAGTGATTTGAGACCTTCGTCGCTATCATTAGTGTCACTGGCAATGTAATGTTCGATGATTGCAGATAAGGCATCGGCTCGTTTTTGGGCGAAAGTGGCAGATTCGATTATTTCTAACTCACTAATGACTAACTCAATTGAAAACGCTTCTGCGGAAGCGCTTAATTCCGGTTCAGCCGTTTTTGGCTCGGGATTAGCAGATTCTGTTGAGGGGGTTTCTGCAAAAGCGCTTTGTTTAACATTTTGAGGTTCTGAATAGCCAATAACACTAGGCATAGGTTTATTTTGCAATCTCATGACTTTTTCAATCGCTTTAACGATTAACCCACCTTCTTCTTGTGGCAGTTTGGCATTGATTATACACATACCACCATCGTCTTGGTAATGGGTTAATTTTCGCTGTTGATACTGATCGTCTTGCTGTGTTGGTTGTTGATTTCTCTCTACCTGTTGGTATTTACGTACCAGTTGTTCCATATGACCAATAGTTCCGTATTTAGAGATAATCAAAAAATAGTCTTCGTTGTCATTTGTCGCCACCCGGGTTAAGGCCCGTACTTTAGAATAACTTATTTGACCCTGTTCAAATGCTTCATTTATTAGTGGTAATTCGTCTAAACAATGGGCTATTCGAACTCTTTCCCGCGCGGCACTATGAGCCCTGTCGGTCATTCTGATACTCCTCTTTACAGGTACGAAATGCTGTAAGTTCTCGCTTTTTGGACCTGCTCACTCACATTTCCAATTGAGCCAGTGTGCACAAGAACGAATGCCCGCACCGCTCCAGCCACCACGACGGTCAAATTCGGCGATGAACTTTAAAAACTGATAGGTAGCCGCATTAATTTGCGTCGCTAAAAGTGTGATTTGCTCACCCAGTTTGGCATTGTCTTCTGATGGTTCTTGCTTACAGGAGTGGTCACAAAAACTGGTTTGGTCAAAGTTCATACCTATACACCTTTTAAAATTTATTTACTGTATATAAGTAAGTAAAAGTGTGTTTAATGGCTATTATTTGAGCAAAATAAAATAAGATTAAAATGATATAAAACAATGGGTTATGTGAATTAAAAGGTATAAAAGAGGATTGGTTAAGTAGACTTTATACCTATGTAGTAAGGAGATGAATTGATTGGTAAGAGTCGGTGGACACCCGCTTATAGTTGCGGGAAAATAAACTTGGTGAAAGCGATGCTAAGAGTATAAAAAATTGATATTGTTTTAAAATTAACCAGCGGTGGTATTTGTCATGCAATTAACTTATTTTCAAAGTGAACAGCTCAGCACTTTCGACACCGAAGATTCTTCGGTGTTACTAGAGGCGTTACCGGGGCACACTGAACAAGAAATGTTAATCACCTTAATGTGGATAATGTTGAAACCATTTGTCCTGGGGTTTTGTCTGCGGTGCTAACACCGGAGTTAATTGCTCAGCTGCAAAAAATAGCCACCGTGGAGAAAGTGACAAGAAAACAAATCTTGGCAATGCCTTAATTCCTTTAAGCGACCGTTTTGAACTCATCACCATTAAAAAACGATTCAGCAAACTCTGGCGGCACTGTACCACTTAATCGACACATTAACTTATAATTACTGGGTGCGTTATCACTTAAGGCTTCAACGGTAACAATAATGTTTTTTGGATTGTTGCTTAATAATTCAGTGATCGACTCAACTAAATAGCGGGGGCAATAACCGACAATCTCGGCTGGCGCTTCTGCGCGAATAATGATGGCGTTATTGTCAAACTCATTTTGGCAATCCAGTGCCAAATACAGTACTTCTCCTTTTTTCAAAGCAGAAACCCGAGTTTTTGCGCTATCACTTAAATAACCTAAGCTATGGGCAAAAAACAGGGCTGAAAATTGATTATTCGAATCTAATTTGACCCGGCTAAACATTTGTAATTTATCCGTTGCACGAACCCCACCACTGCGAGCCAGCACATCAATTGGTGAAGGTTTTTTTTGCTCTAATCCTAACCATTGAATAAAACGTGGGTATTCAGGGCGGCGCTCTGAAAGCAGTCGATTATGGAACAAGGGGAATAAGGTATCAGAAACATAGGTTTGATCGAATTCAATCATTCCATTAAATGGAATGAATTTATCTGATGCCAAAGCCCCTTTAGTGTAATTAAATGAATAACCTTGCTGATGCTCTGAAAGTAAACCAACAACATGCCAATATCCATTGCTTGGGTCTTGCCATGCCAGATATACGGATTTATCTTCTTTCATCATTTAACACTCTTTTTCTGTTTTCAATCAACATTTCAAACGTAAATTTTTTGGCCGTTGGTGTCATAATTTCATCTGGCACACTATCCAGAATGTTATTTAAAGTATCATTTGTAAGTTCATCAAGTTTTGACATCCAATGTTGTTTGGCTACTGCTCTTTTTTCGACAGACAGATAAAAAGCGTCAAGCGTTGTTAATGTTTTTTTATCACCGATGGACGCAAATAGTTCTGAGCGTGCTTTTTTAACAAATGTAGCAATTTGTCTGTTTGTATCCTTACTGGCTAAACGCTCACTTCTGCTTTCATCTGTCAATTCTCTTCCCAAACAAGCTGCATGATCATAGGTCGGAGATAAGCTATGGGTATTATCTTCATTATTAGTGATGATAGCCCAGTTCTCATGATGGCGATCTTGGTTGCTTATTAATGCATCAAGTAGTAGGTAACCACAAAATAAATCGCCCGCATTTAATTGTTTAAGGTCAAATTTTGATTCCGGAAGCCCTATTGTACTACGATCTAGGCAAGTTAGCACACGGTTGACTGTATGTTCTTTGATTCTTGTTTTTTTTGTATCTACTTCTGGTTTCGGGTATTGAGTTGGGTTAGTCGCATGTAAAACTTCATTACCCATTACCCATTACCCATTACCCATTACCCATTACCATCCGACATTGCCCCTTAATAAGGTTTGGTGTAATTACCCCATGTCGGCCATCGCATTGTGCAAGTTGATACTCGGCGTGAGGGATTTCCAAGTATTCACAAAGTTGCTCTGCAATTTTTTCTGACCAATGCTCACCTGTATTCTTACGGGAATATTTAAACAGGTACTTGACGGGTACCTGATCGGATGAATCTAAGTACCAAAACTTTTCTTTTGTGCCTAATTGTTCATAATCTTCAGGCGTTAGCATTATATTTAGAATTTCAAACATAAATCTCACATTCGGCAGGTCAAAACCGCCACAAAACAAGGTACAATAAACATGCTTTTCATGTTACCCTGACAGTAACACTTGCCAGCCCAGCCAATTTATCTTCAGGCACGGGGACTTCTACCGAGCGGCTTGTGCTGGCATAGTCAAGGGTCGAAATGACGCTCTGTTCCCGGTTACGCTTTTACGTCATAAATTGAACAGGCCACTGGGCCGAACAGCCGGATGATTTTTTCTCTTACTTCGGTCTTTCCAGTCACACAACTTTCCCTGCCGGGTAGCTTGAACGTGTGTATCCCTTGCATCAGTTGGAATACCCAGCGTAGTGTCGGCCTCGCGGTTTCTTTGTGCTTTTGATTGGGCACCGTGATTTCTTGCTTACGCATTTCTTCACGCATCAGATACTCACTGGTGTTATATACCATCAGGGTCAACGTCATCACCATCATCAGCGCGTCAATCCGGCTGGGGGTTTTAAGATAAATGTTATCTAGGTGGAATTCATCTGATTTGACAAAGCCAAAACCCCGTTCGACATCCTGCTGCTCTTTATAGGTCGACAGCATCAGCGCCGCTGACAATCCTGTTTCTTCACTATCATTGGTGCCTAGTACGAAGCGCCCGAGCCTGTTCTTCGCCGGCGCTTGCTTCGCCAGATCATCGCTGATGATACCGCTGAGCTTGTATTCCATACGGTCCGGCACTGCCTCTTTGGCTGGCTTGCCTCGTTTGTTGTAGCGCCCAAAGGCTTCCACGGTAAAGGTGACTTCGTGGTATTTCAGCGTCTTTGCCCATTTCTCACCTGCTTTGAGGGCATCTTTTTGACAGGAAAAAACCGCTTTGCCTAATTTTTTTAACGCTTTTTCCGCTTTCGCCTGCGCCGTGTCGATCCGATTGTTAAAGGTGAACAGTTCTTTTTTATAAGCCTGTGCGGAGAAAAACAGCGCCCAAACCTCACCGGGTGCTTGTTCTGTGCACAGCACGGCTTTATAGCCGTCATCCAATGCGACCCATGACACCTCATCATCACGCTGCTGGACCAATTCTTTGACTTTGCCGACGGTTCGGGGCACCCGGGTCAACCACCTGATGGGTGCATCTTGCAGTTTGCCCTGACTGTAAAGGGCCGAATCGGCCACCCACAGGAAGTCCTCTGTTGATTGGACCGCTTTATTAAAAGCCTCAAATTGCGCAATACTGTCGTGGAAGTTGGCTTTATCACTGCTGTTGCCCGACAGCGCCTCAAACCGCAATGGCATGGACGACGGGCCTGTCACGATTAAGGACATCACCACTTGCTTCAGGTCAGGACGGTGCGCTTTGGAATGGCCGTATGTCGGCACGGGCATGTCCGCCATGTCTGCCCGCTGTGCCAGCGCTTCGGTTTCAGGATATTCACCGTAGAGCAACAGTGTTGTGGTATCAAGGTGCAAAGACTTGCCCAACAATCCGCGCTCCTGCGCGACTTCAAAGGCAATCTCACTAAACAGGCGGGTTGTGCCGTAGGTAAATAGTGCGTCCAGTGTACGACCCAATGCATAGTCATTGAGGTGTTCACTCTGAACCCCCTTGCCCAACAAGCGCTCAACGTCTAGCTCAGCAAAGAAATCTGGGGTAAGGTAAAGTGGACTGCTGGTATAACCCAAGCCATTGATGATCATCGCCTTGACTCGCTGGCCATGCGTGACTTCGACACCTCTGTCCTCGTCAAGCGGCAGGCGTTTATCAATCCGCTCAACCAATCCGAGTCCCTCAACGGCAGCAGCGACCAACCCAAGATGGACAAGGGATTGAATTGTCGGCTCCTGTGATATTGATAGCACGGGTGCTGGTAGCAATGGCGGTTCTAATGGGTTGAATTTCACTGCATAATCTCATACGGATGTCTTAAGCAGTAGTATGTCACAGCAAAACAGGGTTGGCTTTGATCTATTGCCACCAATTGGGGTGATCTATTCACCATGAGTTTATGGCGGATATCTCACCGCTGAGGAATGAACCGAAAATCGATTAATGTAAATATCGTGTTTCTAGAAAGTACTGCTGAATGTGAGATAAATGAAGGTAACTCATTAATAAATAGAGTGTTTGGTATCAATAGAAGAAGCTGTCACTCTGTGGGCGTCATTAGTATTTTAATCGAGGAGAGATTAACATGTGTTGTGAGAGTTAAAAACAAGTTCACGTATTTTTTATTGTTATCCATTTCTTTTTAAGGGTCAAAATAAATGTCTAGTTCGTTATAAGGTTCTAGTTTTCTCTCGACAATAAATTCCCCCTGCGATTAATCACCACTTCCCCACCAAACTGGAATAATAGTTGCTAATCAGCTTGTCATAATAATTTAACAAGATTGATCAGTGAACAGATCACGGAGCACCAATGAGTTTTAGATCTAATGAAGAACACCTGTTTTTTGAATTGGCTAATCCCGATCTGGAATTCAGCGTATTGCGGTTACGGGGGCATGAAGGCGTTTCAGAACTCTATGAGTTTCAGGTTGAGCTGGTCTCAGAAGACCCTGAGGTCACCTTTGATGATGTGGTTGGTCAATCCTGCGTGATGACCATACTGAGTCCTAATCATGCCGGGGGCGAGGGCGGTTATGAAGATGCCGACGAACATGAACGGTTTATTCATGGCATTGTCAGCCATTTTGAAATTGGCGACGAAGGCTCACGTTTTACCACCTACCATGCGGTCGTCGTGCCCAAGGTATGGGCGCTGAAACATCGCCAAAACTGCCGTATCTTCCAGCAAGAAAGCGTCATCGACATTGTAACGACCCTACTTGACGAACTCGGGATGGAAGGTGACGAATACCGCTTTGAGTGCAGTGGCAGCTACCAACCCTATGTTTACTGCGTACAATACCGTGAATCCGAATTAAACTTTATTAGCCGCTTGCTCGAAGCCGAAGGCATTTTCTATTACTTTGAGCACACCGATGAAAAACATGTGATTGTCTTTGCTGACGACTCAACCGCACTGTCAGCTATCAGCGGCGACGATAGCGTCCCGGCGCATAATGATGCTCAGGGCAAGCTGAGAAATCAGCATATCTATCAATTCCGCTATAGCGAGTCTCTAACACCCGGCAAAGTGACGCTGCGAGATTACAACTTCGAAAAGCCTAAACTAAAGCTTGAATCCGAGGTTGAAGAGGAACAAAGTACCGACCGAGAGATTTATGATTACCCCGGTTGGTTTGCCGACAAAGGCCGAGGTGATACCTTATCTCGGTTGAAAATGGAGTCAGCCACTACCTATCGAAAAATGGCTAAAGGTAAAAGTGACGTCAATCGTTTTGTGCCAGGCTACAGCTTTAACCTCGCCGATGACATCAGAGAACACCTCAACGATGAGTATTTAATTACTCGCATTGAGCATGTTTCTGCGCAGTCAGGCCCAATGGAAGAAGATGCCACCACCGAAGGCAGCCATTACAATAACCGTTTTACCTGTATTGTTGCGGCTAATCCATTCAGACCGAGCCAAAAAACCCGTATTCCCGTGGTCGAAGGTTCTCAAACCGCTACGGTGGTCGGTCCGGCAGGCGAAGAAATCTATACCGATGAACATGGTCGAGTCAAAGTGCAGTTTCATTGGGACAGACAAGGCCAAAGTGATGAAAACAGCTCTTGCTGGATCCGCGTCAGTCAATTATGGGCAGGGGCTGGTTATGGCGGATTCTTCCTACCTCGGGTCGGCCAAGAAGTGATTATCGATTTTCTCGAAGGCAATCCAGACAAACCCATCGTGATTGGTCGGGTATATCACGGCATTAACAAGCCACCTTATGAGTTACCAGCAGAAAAAACCAAAAGCACCATCAAATCCAATTCATCCGTCGGTGGCGGTGGTTTTAACGAATTGCGCTTTGAAGATAAAAAAGATGAAGAGCAGATTTTCATCCATGCGCAAAAAAATCAGGATATTCGCGTCAATAACAGCCACTTCGAAACCATCGGCAACGAACATCACCTCAGTGTCGGCACCAACCGTTTTGAATTCGTTAAAGAAAACGACCATCGCATGGTTGATGGTGAAACCCTGAGCAAAGTCAAAGGCAACGTCAGCAACGTTTTTGAAGCGGATGTGATGCAACAAACCTGTGGTAACGAAAACTATAAAGTCGATGGCGACCGCATCCACCATGTCGGCACTGAGCACT
Source organism: Alteromonadaceae bacterium (assembly GCA_965277695.1). Taxonomy (GTDB): domain Bacteria; phylum Pseudomonadota; class Gammaproteobacteria; order Enterobacterales; family Alteromonadaceae; genus JABSOG01. The sequence goes on along the minus strand of CBDIDQ010000063.1, from coordinate 242,594 downwards.
TAAAAGCCGACCAAAACATCAATATCGAATCAGGACAGAATTACGGCGTGAAGACCGGGCAGAGTGTCGAAGTTAAATCAGGCATGAACATCAATCTGAGCGCAAGCTCGACCATCAGTCTTTCAGCTGGTGGTAGTTTTATCTCAATCGGACCCAGTGGCGTTAGCATCAAAGGGGCGATGGTGATGATCAACAGCGGCGGCTCAGCGGCATCGGCAAGCCCGGGCAAACCGGCGAGTGCCGCACAACCTGAGGAAACTTTACAAGCGCTCGAAGCCGCCACCGCCATGGCGGGCATAGTCGAAGAGGTGGAGGATAATTCTGAACCGATAGTGCCTTCAACTTATGGACCCCAGGCTAAGGCACTAAAACATGCCGCCCGCAGCGGCACCCCGTTCTGTGCACAATGTGAAGCCGCTAAAAAATAACAGCATAGCGTTGACCCTCAACATTAACGAGGTTGAAACCTCGTCTACGTCTACCAAAATAGGTGCGCCGTAGACGCGAATTCATTCGCGTTTTTGATGAACCAATAAAAAACGAATATAAAGAAGAAATAAATGATTGATGATGACAAAGTTGAGCAAATAAAGCGTCAACTGCTGCCAGACCACGATGATAACAATGTATATGCGGTCATTGATGGGGCATCTTGCCCTGAATTACGCTTTAAAATTTATAATCTGGCACAAGAAGGGTATGCGCTAGAAAGCTGCTGCTTGTGGAGCGGCAAGCTTGAACCTGATCTTGAAGAGGTCGCGCCTTATCTGGTTAAACTGCCACAAGACCACCCTTTTACTGACTGGTTAATAACAGAAGGCTGGGATAATCACTGGAATATCTTTGTTGAGTCTGGGCTTGAATTCAAAGCCCTGAGAAAACAAGTTCGCAAGCTGCTATTGGTGAAATCGCCCGAGGGTGAGAATCTGGTTTTTCGCTTTTATGATCCCCGGGTGATGTCAATATTTACCCCGACCGTTGAAGGTGAGCAGGCGACAGAGTTGTTTGAAGATTTGCTGTCGATTAGCTATCAACAGGATGATGAGTTGATTAGCTGTTATTTTTCTGAGGTTAATCAGGCGGTTGAGTTTAAGGTATTGGCGTCGTGATGGTATTGAGTCAAGCGCAAATGTCAGCGATGAGCGCCAGCCGGATTGAAAGATTTGCCCGCGAGTGCAGATTATTTATTGAGCAAAATGCCCCTCAATGGTGTGAAAGTCATCGTGATGAAGAAAAGTCAGATTTAATTCAATCAATGATTGAATTAGGTGAAGCCTGTTATCTATCGCTAGAGGAGAGCGTCAGACAATTGATGCTTTATAAAATTGAGGTTGATTTTGATTTACCGCTAACCACCTTGCAAAAAGATAAATTGAGTCAGCGTGAATTGAGCGAAAGTTATCGGTTAGCGCAATTTTATCAACTCATAACAGCAGATAACAACAAAAATGAACTGATTAAGATCACCCTTGATGATATGCCTATTAATCAGGGTCAAGCGACAGGATAAATTGTGACACAAGATAAACCTAAGGTTGGTGAAACCGTACAAGCCTGTCCTGAGTCTGAGCAGGACGAAGAAGCTCAGCAAGCGATAAAGAAAACCTTCCGCTTTAAAGTATTTTTTGATGGCACATTGAATAACAAAACCAATGTAACGATGGGCACTCATGATCAAGATGGCAATCAGGTTCAAGATGACGAGAGTAGCTATGGTGCCGAGCATTCAAACATCGCTCAGCTTTCAGAGTTTGAAAAAAAGGATAGTGGTTTCGACTATGTATTTTCTCATTATATTGAAGGTATTGGCACAGATGATGGTGAGGATGATCATAATATCAAAGGTGCTGGACTAGGAAAAGGCTCAACGGGAGTGACTAAAAAGGCAGAAAAAGCCTTTAAAAAGATGATCATTGATGTAACAGAGCAAATCGAAGGGGCGAATGAAAAAATTGAAATGGAAACCATTGTCATTGATGTGTTTGGTTTTAGTCGAGGCGCTGCCGCTGCGAGGTATTTCATCCATATTATTATGGATGAGCGCTCTGGCGGACTTTTTTCTGATAAGCCAAAAACCTTTGCGCAAACACTGACTGATATGGAGTTCACGGTCAACAAAGTTGAGATAAATTTTGTTGGTTTGTTTGATACTGTGGCTTCCTATGGCATTCGTCATAGTAATGATACCGCCGAGTTGAGTCTAGATTGTTTGGCTCATGCGAAAAAAGTGGTGCAATTGGCGGCGGCGGATGAGCATCGAGCGAATTTCAGGCTAACCAATATTAATAGTGCAGGCGGCAAAGGCAATCAAATATTTTTACCCGGGGTTCACTCTGATGTTGGTGGCGGTTATAACCAAACAATGAACGAAAACAATCTAGATTTAATGGTACTCAGAAGAAGGGAGTCAAATAGTCATCCAAACCTTGCTGACTCAAAGTGGGATAGCACAATAGAACAAAGACTGCGCGAAGAGGGTACTCGCTTGATTGACGCTGGTTGGTATCATACCGATGAATTAGAAATAGTGAAAAAGAAACGGTCTTTCAGGCTCAGGGCTAATCGTGACGATATTAGTAATAATTACAGCGTGATTGCATTACGCTTGATGGTTAAGCTGGCACATGATAGTGCTGACGGTAGCTTTACCGCGTTAACGTTTGATGAGCCATGGATAACCGCTCAACTCTCCCTTCAACCTGAGCTTGAACGACTTGAAAGTGTGATTAATGCGGGAGCCATGAATAAAACACTGTCGCTGGCTTATTGGGATCGGTTTAATAAAGATGAGCAGAATAAACACTATATGCGCGATATTCGTCACCAGTATTTTCATTTTTCTGCCAATTACAATGGCATCATTAGCCCTCATAAACCCCAGTTTTCTGATGGGGCGATGAGCGGGATTAGGCAAAGGATCATTCAAGATGGATAGTCAACGCTTTACTTTTTTTTCACTTTTTTTAATACACCTATTTTTAGTATCATTATTTTCAATAAAAGGCGCTTACGCTGTGGATAAATTTGAATGGTTACCGACAGAATCAGCTTTTGGCGCTTTTCCTGTCACCATAGTGGCGGGGAATTTTCATTTTAAAAATGGTTCTACCCTATATGTCCCCTCTACCTCTATTGTAGAAAATGGTTGGGGTGAATTGGGATCGACACATATTGTGGGTAAAGACTTTAAACCTGTACCCGTCAAGCTGTCGATCACCTGGTTTTCTTATTTTGAAAATAAGTTTTATAGCGGTGAGTCTGCATTGTCTTATGACAAGATTTTAAAACATTTTCAAGACGGATTTCAAAGTCCAACAAAAAAAGAGCCTAGGGAATATACCCGATTGATGATTGGTTTAGCCCCGGGCGGTGAGGTTTCACTGTGGATAAGAGGGGGTGGACGAGTGCTTGAAGTTGATCATTTTATTGCCAAAGAGACAGAGTATGATTGGCGTTCAGTGCTTAAGAATGACAAAATTTCTAGAAATCAATTTGTCGAGATGGCCATGCAACGAGAAGCGGGTATTGCTGCGGTTGCCAAACTCAGAGAACCCGGTGTCGCCGAAGGTTTGGTGAAAAAATATCGTACACGCTATCACTGGCAGCCGGAAGTCTCAGAACAGACCGTTTCGTACCTCTGGGTAGAGACGTTTAATGGTGAAAGGGATTTTATCGAATTTAGACCGATTGAAACGGCGCATCAAGACCGGGCATTACCGCAAAAAATCAGCGTCGTGTGGTCTAGTCTCACTGAGGATGACAAACGATATGTCGCCAAAATCAGCTTTGATGAGGAAGAAACTTATAAAGTTTTTGATAAACTCGTGGCCCTTAATGGCGCTAAAACAGACCAGCCGACCCTGCTAAAATTACAAATAGACATCGATAGAAAGACCAATAAGCTGGTGGTTTATTTGAAAAATGATCAGTATTTGATTGAGTTTGAACAGGCTAACGTTCATGTTGCTTGGTTTTGGGATCGTTGAGACTATCATGCTAACACTATCAACTACCCAGCTTGATTCACTCAATAAAAGTCATTTGAACAACGCTAAGCAACAGCTTTGTCGGCAACTCAAGGAGGATTTATACTCGCTTGTCGGTGCTGAAATTTTAGCGTCTTTTGAAAGCATTTTTGATTTTTTCTGGCAAGAGGCTGAGCGTTACAAGGTGGCTGCCCAGGCCGATCAGATTCGTTTTTTGGCGGTACTTATCCCACTGAACGTTGATTACCTTGCTGATGAAAACAATCATTGGCTGGAAAATATCCTCAACACTGATGCGCCGATTAGTGAGCGTATTGATACTATTTATAGACTGATAAAGGCAGCGGATTGATGAGTCAACATCGGGTTCAGTCTGGCGAAACCTTGAGTAAAATCGCTGCAAAATATAATGTCACGGTTGTACAGTTGGTAAAAATCAATGGTATTGTCGATCCCAACTTTATCACTGTTGGTCAGATTCTGTTGACTGAACCGCCGACAGTAAGTCAGCAGATGAAACAGACGGCTCAAGCTGGCGAAAAAGCGTCCAATGATTTGATGTCTACAGATGCTGAGCCTGCTATTGCGGCTTGTCCAATGGATAAAAGTGAGCCTGATTTTCAGAGCGTTTTTGTTGATGCGGGTGGTTTGGATAATGGTTTTGATGGCGCTGACAGGGAATATGATTTAATTAGAACAGATGCTAACCCACTGATTTCGACTGAGGCGAGCAGTATCAGTGCTCAAGAACCAACACTAAGCGAGCAGGGGGCGTCACTCGGTCTTGATGTATTGCCAATTGTCGGGGCTGCAAAGTCGGCAGGCCAAGTAATCACGGGTACGGACTTGATTACTGGTGAAGAAGTCCATAGAGGATGGGAATCTGTTGGTATTCTTTTAGGTATAGTGCCGGGTGGTAAATTACTGATTAAAGGAGAAAAAGCTGCTGATATAGCCGAAGCCAGTATTACTACGATACGAAAAGGCGGCGATATTGCTGATACTGCTTTTGGTAAAGCCATTCAAGGGGCATCTGAAAAAACAAAAAAACAAATTCAGGGTCAGTCTATTTTTAAAGTCACTAAGAATACTAAAATTGGTCACTTTAAATTAAGGAAAGGCGATCAGTATTATCTTGATGGCTTGCATAAAGATCATATCGAAGTTTTTGATAAAAAAGGCAAAGCCAGAGCGGTGCTGAATCTGGATGGTACACTTAATGCGGCTAAAAGTAGTAAGGCTATGTCACGTTCGATTGGGAATTAATAAAGGTAAGTAAATGTTAAAATTAAATGACTATTATGCGGCATTGCTGAAAAGCAATAAAACCTATTTTAAACAAGTATTGCCAGATGATGAACTACAGGAATTATCGTTATCCGCTTCAGAGGATTTTGCTGAGGACGCGGTTATGCTCAATGAACTTATTGGTAAACTGGCGTTACAGCAGAGTCGAGAAGAAAGTGAGTTAATTTTGGTTGAAATTATTGCCGTTGTTAGTGGCATGGAAGGTTTGCTTAGTAATATTTCCGATGATGCTCGGGATTTATTAAGGGGGCAATACCGCTTAAATGATGATACTAAACAATAGTTAAAAATCAAACCGAGACCAACTATGGCATTAACACTATTAACCGAATCCAGTTATATCCAGCAAGATATCGAGCTTCATTTCAAAGCAGTCGACTTTATTAAAGGTTATGACGAAGCATTACAATTGAGCATTGCAGTGCCAAAAAGTTGGGGGGTCATTGAAGGTAAACCTCAAGTGGCAACAGCCGAAAACCCTTTGGCACTTATTGCTCGCTTGCGTGCAAATGCCAGCGACAATGCTGACATAAGCGTGTGGTGCGCTTATTTAGTTAGAGAATTACATCCCGCAGACTGGTTAGAAGCCTGGACACAGAGCCAAAATTATCAGGTTTTGGACAAACGCACCGTACCCAGTGCTTTTGGTACGGTGGCCGATATACTCGCCACCAGAGATTTTAATGGTAAAAGCTATACTTGTAGATTAACTGCGATTAAAGATGCTGAACGCATTTTCTTGCTGGTGGCGAAAATACATGCAAATGACGCAGCTGAGTTTAACCAGGCTCAGGAAGATTTTTTAATCGCGGTGCAAACCTTCAAATTGCTCCAGCCAACCAAACTGAAATACGCTGAGGCTTTTGAATGGGTGTCGATGGCGTTACCCCAGCCAATCCAGTTTATATTACCGCATTCCTGGCACAGGACATTTCAGACTGAAGTGCCCGAGGGCGGTCAAGGCATTTTGGTTGAAAATAAACTGCAAGACCTGACTTTAGGCTCTCTTTTTATCGTCACCGGAGCGCCAGATTATCAAGAGCCTGATGCTGTAGAGCAAGTGCTGGTGCAGAAAATCAATAACAATGGTTTTGAGCTTATCGAAGATTCTTATCAAATACTCAATGAAGGCGCAGCAAACCCACAGGTGACCTTTGTCACAGCTCAACGGCTAGCGATTAAGGCAGATGAGGAAACTAAAAAGAATATGGAGTATGTGATTTCCTCGGCTCGGTTTCACACTGAAAAGGCAATGATCTTGTTTGTCTTATTGTCGCCATCAAAAACCGCCCATTTCGAAGCGTGGGCGATTAATCGACGGGTGTTTGAGTTGGCGTTTAATGAGATGAAAATGTAATGATATCTTTTCAGGTAATTGAATGCTCTGTATTGAGCAACGTTGCTAATGCCTGATGGTATTTTTCAATTCTGGATAGATCTTTAGGGGTTATGGTACTTAATCGAGTCAAGTTCATATTGTCTTTCAGGTCGGCAATTTTTACTTTTGTTGCTAGTTCATTTGTTGATATTCGCTGTATAAAATCTTTATAGTGCTCGTTTTCTTTATGGGATAAACAATCAATAGCACTAAGGATTTGTGGCGAAAAACCATATGCTTTCAGGTCCTTAATGGAAGTCTCACTATCTTCTACAACATCATGTAAAATAGCAGTGATCATTTCTATATCATTATGAAAACTCAACATTAATCTCAGTGGGTGAAGTATATAAGGTTTACCTGCTTTATCAACTTGGCCCGCATGGGCTTTAGTGGCAATGGTGATTGCCGTATCAAGATCAGCCATCTGTTGATTTTCCTTTTAAATATTCAGCTTGAGTGATTTCTTCACCCGATAGCAATGCGTCACAGAATAACTGGTTATCATGTGATAAAGGTTGCTGACTCTCATTTTCATCATAAAACTTCCTGTATATTGCACCATCAAGGTGATTGTGCCGAAACATCACTTCTTCAAATGGATAGTCAATGAAAACCTCTTTGGTCGTTAAATATTTGCCTGTTTTAATCGCCATTTGTTGCGTTCCTAATTGTCTTATAATACGTTTTGCTTTTTTCTTTTATGGTGTCTTTCATTGGATCTGAAAGTGGCAACTTACGCCACTGTTCATAATAAACGTGTCCTTGGCCACCGGTTATTTTGGTACCAGCTGCAATTGATTGGTATTGTTTTGCTCCTAGCAATAATTTGGCTATTGCAGCGGGTTCTTTTGCATAGATCATTGCAGGTGTATTAACTTGTATTTCACCAGTGATCCCCGCTTGAGTTTTGATTGTTGAGTTTATGCCACTATAGCCTAATGGATCTGCTGCACCATCAATTATCTTTACATTAAAGTTACGAGCCCTCAACGCCGAAACCGTCGCTTCGATATCGTTATGATCGACAATAATGGTATTTCTGACTAAATCCTTTATTCGGTTGGCATTGCCACCATAATCAGACATTATTTTTTCGAGCGCTCTTTCTTGGGATTTGATTGGCGCTTTGGCCACCTGACCATTAAATTGTGCGGCGATTTCATCGGCAATGGTGTCAATTTCAAGTTTGGCGGCTGGTGCCTTGAGGTAATTTAATGCGAGTTGACTCGCTGCCGTATTTTTTGCTGTATTGTTTGAGCTGTTTTCATCAAGCTCTTTCTTTTTGAGCAATAATTTTGTATCAGATTTTTTAGCCTGATCGAATTGTTCTAACCCGGTACGGCCAACTCGCTTTTTATTCAGGTTGTGTAGTTTAATCGCATTGGTCAGTTTAACCAGTGCTTGGTTGCTCTAACAAAAGCGGGTGATTTTGCCAAAGCGGACACTGCTACAGAAGCCCCATAAGTGGCCAATGCGAGTAGTATTTCAAAAGCGACCTGGCCTGCCATTCTGGTCTTTTCAACACTAGAATGAGCGTCAAAGTAATCACCAGGAAATTGGGCGAGTATATGTCGGGATTGTGGGTCGGTTGTTATCAGCCAAAGGGTTTCAAAAGCTTGCGCTAAGGTGCCAAGTGCTTGGGTTGTATTTGCCAAGATTTGTTCGAATTCATCACGTAGCGCGACCAGATCACCTGTTGCAATATAACCGAGGATACGCCAGCAGGCAGCACCGACATCGAATAGTGAATCGGCTGTCCAGCTAACCAAATCGCCAAGTCCTTCAACAACGCTTTGAGCTTGTAAATAAAGTCCTTCTATAAACGCGCCAGTATAGATCAGCCCTTTATCAAAGTAGTTGTAGTCTTCTAGTAACTTCTCCATGATTTGAGCTTTGTGCCTGACTTCTTTGACCATATCAGTTAGCGCATTATTTAACTCATTTCTGAGTTCTTGCATTGTTTTTTCACTAGCACCTTCATAGGTGACGTCGTAGCTTCCCGGCTCAACATCAGAGATAACAGCGACACCATCGGTTAAAGCTCCATTGAAGATCGTGCTGTTGTGAAGTTCAACTTTATAAAAGATATTTTCGACTGGGGTGTCATCATCATAGAAATAGTTAAGTTTGATATCTGAATAATTATCAGGTATGACAGCGTTGGTCGAGTCACTGGTATCAGTGTTAGATTGATTACATTCGAGGCAGCTGCTACCAAGGTTGCGATTGTTTTCAATATCAAGCTCTTTGGCCATCTCTTCATCTGGTGCGTATGCTGTTGGGATTAAAAAATCCAAAAAGCTCATGACAAATCCTTGTTTTCTTTTAACTTATTATTTTTGACTAGGTTATAAAGTGGTTTGATCGGGGATATGTTACCAGTAGCATTGTTTTGCAGGCTGGCTGTTAACCAGTCATATTTCGACTCGCTTTCGAAATTATCTCCACACATTAAAATGATTTCAATGAAATAATAAACATCTTATTGTTTGCTATAACCATAGGATTTTGCTCGCTTAATAATTGTTCTCACTTCCTTTTTAAGCTCATCAATCGCAACCGCTTCAGCGGGCTCTTTGGTGAATGAGAGGATGTAAGCGGTCATTTTTTTAACGAACCGCTCATCTAAATGATTCGCCATTGTATCGATTTGTTTTTGTGTGATATTCAACATGTTTTCTATTTCTCAACCAATCAACACAGTGGCACACCCAGCAACAATAACCCCACCATGCGCAGTAGAATCGCCCATACGCGCAGCGGGTTTGTTGCTAATCACCACGCTGCCTGAGCCTGCTGAAATCGAATCAGGCGGCCCTATACATACGCACTTGTCTCCAACAATCGCCGCCGGCAAACCGCCGATGATCACCGTTGGTGCACTGGGACCAATGACTGGGCCGCCGACATGAGGGACTGGACCGGGTTCGACCTTGGGGCAGACATGCATGTCACCCATTCTTGCTGCTGGTTTCATTGTTTTATCCTTATTTTGAACGGTTTGTTCTGTTTGTTAACCTCAGGCTATAGCAGATGTTATGCCATGTGTTCGGCGTTGATCAATTACAGTCGTTGAATACTATGGTTCGACACTTCGGTGGGCAAAGCCTAAAAGTTAAGGCTTGATGGTGCTCTGTTAGATTGCGCAAATAGCTGCGCACTCACTGAAAAGTGCGCATAAAATGTCGTTAAAGCAATCATCAGTCGAGGGTTTTATTGCTTTTCTCACAATCATAATTAATGTCTGTAATTGGTTGTTTGCATCTATAATTGTTCAATTGAACTACGAAACGACTTTATAATTTCTTTATATTCTTTACCCAAATTACCCGAAACCATATTAGCTTCAATATCAGCTAAATCAATGACTTTTTCAGTATTGTCGGTGTCTTCGACTTTTCGGTAGTAATTGGCCTGTAGCAGGTAAGCTTCAAAGCGTTTTCTGCCTGGAGACAGGGAAGGTGTGATTTGCGCCACCTCAGTGGCTACTTGCTTCATTTTATCAATATCTTGGTTGCGCCGGGCATGAGAAAACCACGATTTATAGACTAAAAAACGCTGATTTTCATCTGTGATAAGGGCGATAAACCGTTCTGTCATAAGGTAATTGTGCTGTTTTATCACCAATTGAGCCAAAACTCTATTATTAAAACTCATATTGTTAGCCGTAAATCGTTTGGCTAAGGATAAGGCGGGTTCAAACACTTGATGCTTAATATAAAGCTCACACAAACTGCTCAATAGCGAGTCACGTTCACTGACATCTTTAACGCCGATCACGCTGGGGGAAAGCCGATTTAAAACGGACAGCGATTGGTTTGCTTGCCCGCCTTTTTGGTAGATAGCGGCAATCTCAATATGACGTTTAATAGCCCACTGTTGATCAAGTTGGTTTGCACTTAATTCGATGGCTTGCATCAGGTAGGGTTCATAGGGGTAACCACTTTCCTGTAAGCGGTCACCGTAGTTGACCAATGTCGTTACCTGCTGTTCTTTATTGGTGATTTTTGTGATCCGGCTGGCACCGTAGCTTAGTAACTGCTGCCCGCCAGCTTCATTATTCAGCTTGAATAACCTCACAGCAGATTTTATTGCGGTATTGGCCGTCAGACGATCATCGAGCATTTGGCTTAAAAAATTGACAAGAAGAGTGAACTGGATTTTATTGGTTAGAACTGCGGTGACATCAGCATAGGTAGCGTCACGCTCACGAACGTCATGTACGGCCCCCAGCAATGATTTAATTTTTATACTCAGGGTTTGTTGTTCAACCACTGTTGGTGTTGGTGAGTTTTCAAACTGCTCAATGTGTTGCCAAACAAGCTCATCAGCCTGTTGGGATGCGGTTTTATACTCAGTTTTATCAGTCATAGCTAATCCTGAATGGGATGAAATAATAAATAACACAATAATCGTAGACAATAGTGTCGATAGTCGAATGTCAGACATAAAATAAAATGGCCTTATGACTTGGTAACCACAGCAACAATATCCCCTAAGGTTTTGTCTGAAAGCATTTCTCTGCTGACACTATGGGAATTCACCGCAAGGTAAGGAATTGTGCCGGGTATTGTATCATCCAATGGGTTTTTTCCCTCAAAAAGCTCAAGATTTTGTTCAACTAAGTCATTAATAAATTCGTCGATGATATTAATGGAAGCGTTTATGCTGACCATATCCAAAGGTACCGCAGTATATCCCGGTAACCATTTATCGGCTCTTTTATTCCACTTATCAATTTTTTCTAATTTAGCGCTAACCGATTGACTGAATTGAGAATAAACCTCGGTATAAGCGCCGATGATTTGTGCAATGATCAGCTGAAATATTGGTATTAGTGCTTTTTTCGTATCGTCAAATGAAAGCCACTTTGTGCTGTTGAAGGCTGCTGGTGTGCGACTGAATTGTTGGTGCAATATGTCTTCATTGGGGGCCAGTTTATTTTTCAGTGTGCGATAATCTTCTTTATTATCATATTGGTCACGTTCATCAACGTCCTCAAGTACATGATTAAAGCCACTAAGCTGGTCATAGTGCTTATTATTTTGTGAGGTATCATCAAAGAATTGCAGAATATTTACGCCATACAGTGCAATAATTTGGTATATCTTGTCATTTTCGAGTAAACCTGCGATTGATTGGAGTAGCCTGTCAAAGATCAGGAATGTTGTCTCAATAAACAATGAGATTTGGAACTCACGTATGCTGTCTATCAGTTGTTGACTATTTGCTCGGCAATATTCTGTTAAAGTTTGCAGTGAGCTGATAAAAGCTAACATTTCTTCACGTAGATTGGCGGGTATGGAACTGTCTGGCATTTGCAAAAATGCTTTAAATTGCAATAAGATATTATCAATACTGTTTGCTAAGGTATCAATGTCATCTTTGAATTCGGCGACTAGGGTGACCAATGCTTTGAGTGATGCCTGATATTCGATGGCGGCACTATTGGCGTTGGTGGTATTGTTCTTAAATGTAATGTAATCCTTAGCCTCTTGTTTTAGTGCATTGAGGGCTTTGTTTTTAACCTCTGTTACCTTTAATAATATTGGGTCCACGTCTGCAATGACACGACTCAGGGCACCTTTGATTGCAATTACTTTTTCTGTTAATTGATCCAATGTCTGTTGGGTTACTTGTTTAACGGTAAAGTCAGCGACAAATCGTTGGGTCAAATCATAATAATTTCGACTATTGAGTATCAGGGCAGTACTGTGAATTCTGTCACTCGCTGGTTGCTCTATTTTTTGGAAAAATGGCGTTGAAAGGTAAGTGATGCTCTTGATAAACCATTGATCACCGAATTTTAATGCTTTATTGCTTGCCGATAATGCGTTGGTCAGGTTATTGATCACATTACCGCCGTGAGAGTGACCAATCAGATGAAAGTAAACCGGTTTACAGCCCCATTTACCATTGAATTTTTGCCACAGTTTATTGGCCAGATTTTGACCCGTCTTCACTCGTTCAGTGAAGTTGTTTTCACCGCCCCATGAAAAATCGAGGTAAAGTTCGGATTGATATTGTTTATCCCCCTCGTTTTGCGTATCAGCCTGCTTTTTCAATTCGTGTATGTAAGGTAAAAATTGGCTATACCAGTAACTAGATCCTGCTGAATGGTCACCATCTGATGAGGTGATAAAATCAAACAGGTTATTGACGGGTCTGGTGGTGCCAGGGACAAGTACAAATACATGGAGATACTTCTCAACCTGAGGGTCGTCACCGGCTTGACACTGTTGACTAGGCTCATCTTCAGCGCTTGGTTTTTCATAAACGCTGTCGGGATCGGCGGCTTCAATATAGTGATTTCGCCATTGAGATGCTAATTCTGGTTCTGCGTCGGCGTTTATCGGTTGACGTTGACCAGCGATCACTTTTTCTGGATGCTGTTTATAAAAAGCGTCATCGGCTTTTTTGACTGCGCCGGGGTCGAGAGGGTGGCTGATCCGTGACATCTTGGTTACCTGATAAATAATAATCGGTGGTTCACTTTATCCAGTTTCGCATCTTCTTCCAGAGCACTATCTTGCATAATGATACAACAATCCTGGAAAGCGTTAGATGATGGAAAATCTGGATAGTGATGAATGGCGTACAGACAAAAACTATTGATATTTTTGCTTTTATGAATATTGAATGTGCTGCACTGTTTTAACTGGTCATCAAACCAAGCGGTGAACATCGGCGCTGTGCCATTTGCAGGGGCTTGAACAACACTATCGTAGGTTTGTTCAAGCTCACTTTTTATCTGCGCTAAATTGTTTTGGTATCTTGCAGCGCGAAGATGATTTAGCTGTACTGAATTAATCGTTAGCATTTTATTTATTTATTTGTTTTAGTTTTTATTTATATCAGGTGAATTACCAGAAGCTATAGCAGATGTTATGCCATGTGTTCGGCGTTAATCAATTACAGTCGTTGAATACTATGGTTCGACACTTCGGTGGGCAAAAAACACTGCCTACCCTACCAAGCTCTGTCATGTTAAGGCTGAGTGATAGCCTGTTAGATTGCGCAAATAGCTGCGCACTCGGCAAAAAGTGCGCATAAAACTTCGTTAAACTAATTATTCCGGTGATTTTCAAATAACCGCTGATCTAGCTAAAATAAATAGCTAACTTATTGATATTAAACAATAAATAAAATATTTATCCAAGTTGGCCCAAGATATGCCATAGCCAGTTTGTTAATTTAAATCGAATACATAAATTGAACACATAAATTGAACACATAAATAATTAAAACATGAGTTATAACACCAACAACTAAGGAATTTTAAGATGCCAACTCCATCGTATATGTCAATCACTGGTACTGCTCAAGGTAATATCACCGAAGGTGCCAACTCAGTAGAATCAATGGGTAATGCTTATCAGTCTGATCATACTGACCAAGTGACGGTTCAAGCGTTTAAACATAAAGTGCTGATCCCTCGTGATCCACAAAGTGGCCAGCCTAGTGGTCAGCGTGTTCATCAGCCTTTCATCATCACTAAAGTGTTTGATAAGTCTTCACCAAAATTGTACGCAGCCTTGACGAGTGGTGAGCGTCTGACCACTATCGTGCTTAAATGGTACCGTACTTCAATGACCGGTAAACAAGAGCATTACTTCACTCATGAACTTGAAGATGCGGTTATTGTTGATATCGATACTTATATGCCAAATGCACAAGACCCAGAGCAAGCACATTTCACTCACCTTGAAGATGTGGCTTTCACTTATCGTAAAATTACCTGGACGCATGAAGTCTCAGGTGTTTCCGGTAGTGATGACTGGCGCGAACCTCGGGTTTAAGTTTTACCTAGCTTGTTGTTACGCGGTATTGCGTGGGGCTATTTATGGCGTAATGAGAAGCAAAAAGGGGCCTTTTGGCCTCTTTTCAATTTTTAGTCAATTAATTTAGCCGGAACAATTTACATAATGAGGTAATTCAGTACAATGGCCGCTTAGTTTTTGTCTGTCCAACGAGGTTTACCAGTGTTTCTAATAATAAAAAAGTCATTTAACTGTTTATGTGCTGCGATTGTGCTGTCCGGATGTTCTTCTTTCGGCTCAAGTTCGACCAGTACGGGTTCTCCTATTGTATTATTTGAACCGAGTAAAGAGCCAATGTCCTTTGCCATTTCTTCATCACCGAATCAAAATCCAGACCAGACCGGTCGGCCCTCACCACTTGAGGTGCGTATTTATCAACTAGCGGATGAAACGTTATTTAAAAACGCCGATTTCTATAGCTTGTTCGATAAAGATACCCAGGTGTTAGGCAGAGATTTGAAGAAAAAAGAACAAAGAATGATTAACCCAGGCCATAAAAGTCAGCCAGTGTCGATGATTTTAGATCGCAAAACCCGGTTCATCGGGGTTTTGGCGGCTTTTCAGGATTTGGATAATTCAGTCGCGACATTGTTAGTACCCATCAATCCGGAAGATCCTTTGCCGCTATGTTTGCGAGTCGAAGAAAAATCACTGGTTTCAGGTTGTTTATAATTACTCAGGATCTCCCGTATGTCAGCAAAAGTTATCTGGTCTGAAGGCACTTTCATTAGACCACAGCATTTTCAACAACAAGAACGTTTTCTATTACAGCAACTCGATAATAGAACACGCGACCAATTTCCCTTCGGTTATGGTTTCAGTCAGTTGCAATTGAGTTTGCCTGATTTAGAGTCCGGCCGCTTATCATTGACTGCCTGTACTGGTTATTTCCAAGACGGTACGACGTTTAATGCCCCTGAATACGATAAGTTTCTGCCATCGATAGCCATCGACAATAACATTAAAGATGCGATTGTTTATCTGGCGATACCGGTAAAACAAGTCGCCGATGTTGAAGTCGGTGACAGCGACGAAGCCAGCAGCTTGATACGTTATAGGTCGGTGGATAAAAAGGTGGTCGATTTGTCATCAAGCAATGGCAAAACCGCCGAGTTGCAACAAGGCGAGTTACGGCTGCGCTTATTTGTCGAAGCACAAAACAATCATGACGACGATCAAAGAGTCCCAGAAAACTATTTGAAATTGGCGGTAGCCCATATCAGCGAAGTCCGCTCAGGGCGGATTAAACTTAATGAGGCGTTTATTCCGACGCTGATTAATTTTAGCCAATCGACGGTATTGCTTAACTTCATCAACGAAATTCACAGTATTTTATCAGCTCGGGCTGATAGTCTGGCGGCACGTGTGTCGAACTCGGGTGGAGCTGGTGGGTGGCCGAAGTCAGCGATTTTATGTTGCTGCAAATGATTAATCGCTTTGAACCGCTATTTGGCCATTATCGCAGCATTGAAGGTTTGCATCCGCTGTTTTTCTATCAAACGCTGATCAGTTTCGCCGGTGAAATGTCGACGTTTATGAAGCAAAACAAACGGCCGATTAAATTTCCCGAGTACCAACATGACCAGCCGATTCAATGCTTCTTGCCGATTATTGCTGATATCAAACAATCTTTTGCTGTGATCCTCGAACAACATGCTCAGGCTATTGAGCTGTCACCACCGAAAAATGGTTTCAGGGCGGCCCGTATTACTAACCCGAGTATTCTCGATACCAGCTATTTTGTGCTCGCCGTGAGTGCTCAAGTCGAAGATGAAAAATTGCGCATTCAGTTTCCGGCGCAGATTAAAATTGCCCCGGGCGAACAGATTTATCGTCTGGTGACCAGCCAATTGCCTGGTATCGAAATAAGCCCTTTACCCGTGGCTCCTAGGGAGATCCCCTTTAGTGCCGGGTTTACTTATTTTGAACTCAATCGGCAAAATCCGTTATGGCAAGAGCTGAAAAACTCGCAAGGTATGGCGTTACATATCAGTGGTGAGTTTCCGGGCCTTGAAATGCAACTTTGGTCAATCAATCGGCGCTAATGGGTAATTAATAGTTAACAATTAACAATTAACAATTAACAATTAACAATTAACAATTAACAATTAACAATTAAAAGCAAAAGCTTAGAGAAAAGTTAAGAGAACAATAATAATGAACGATAAAACAGTCATTAGACCGGGCGGGCGCAGACCGAGAAAAGCGCCTGCGCAGGCACCAGTACAGCCACAGGCTCAGCCGCAATTTCAACCGCAGGCTCAGCCACCAGTACCGCCGCAGCCGCAGTTTCAACCGCAGGCACCAGTACCGCCACAGCCCGCAATATCAGCCGCAGGCACCAGTGCAACCGCAATATCAGCCACAGGCACCAGTACCGCCACAGCCGCAATTTCAGCCACAGGCGCAACCGCAATACCAGCCACAAGCGCAGCCACAATTTCAGCAGCCGGGGATTTATGGCGCGGGCACTGATGTGATTGATACGGTTATTCCGTTGTTGAGCATGGTAACAAGCTTGCAATCGGCAGGTAATCATCCTGATTTGACCGAGTTTAAGCGTTACGCGGTTGAACAAATTCGTTATTTTCAGACCATCAATTTTGGCCTTGGGGCTAATGATTTGTCGGTAGACCGGGAGCTGGTAAATTTTACCAGTTATGGTCTGTGCGCATTAATTGATGAATTGATATTGAATACACCTTGGGGAGCCGAAAGTGTTTGGACTCATGAAAGTCTGTTAGTGCTATTCCATCAACAAGGTTGGGGTGGCGAGCAGTTTTTCACTAACCTCAATGAGATGATCAAACGTCCGGCCAATAATTTGGCGGTATTGTCTTTGTATTACGTCAGTCTTGAACTGGGGTTTTTGGGCAAATACCGCGAGTTACCCAATGGCTTAAATCAGCTGCACGACATCAAAAATCACCTGTTTAATGTTATTCGTCAACATCAACCCCATACCGACACCACTTTGTCACCTGCTTGGCAGGGCGTCACCGATGATCGCGGTGGCATTGTCAAATACGTGCCGTTTTGGGTGATGTCGCTGGTGACCATGGGGTTGGGATTAGCGGTGTTCAGCGGATTTTATTTTTCTATCGTTGACCGCTCCGATTGGGTTGATAAAGAAGTGGCAAAGTTTCATCGCATCGACACTTTGAATGTGGTGCCAGCTAACTTGTCGAGTCTCGGACGAGACCGGACGGCGTATCGATCTGCTGAGCCCGATCTGGTCAAAGAAGTGGTGGAATATTACGACTTGCTCACTGATTTACTGGGCGATGACATCGACCGGGAAAAAGTCTCGATTGACGACCAAAATGCCGAGATTTTTATCAAGCTGATCGGCCAGCAATATGTTTGGCTCTGGCAGTGATCGACTGTCCGACGAATTTGTTGCCATCGTCGAAAAAATCGCGGGCTTTTTGGCCGATCATGATGTCGCGGTGAATGTTGAGGGTCACACCGATAATGTGCCTATAAATTCTCTACGATTTGCCAGCAACTTTGCTTTGTCACAAGCCCGGGCTGATACAGTGAAAAACCTGTTGCTCGAAGATGCTGCTGACAGTAGCAAGATCAAAGCAACGGGTTTAGCCGCCGAGCAAAGTATTGCCTCTAATGATACGGCACAAGGCAGGGCGAAAAATCGCCGGGTCGAGATTGTATTAGTCAAATAGAACAGCAATAACATCAATAAATAACAACATAAATAACAACATAAATAACAACATAAATAACAACATCAATAACAACACCAATAAAATAGCGGGAAGTTCATTATGCAAAAAATAATGACAGTATTAAAAAATAAATGGTTTATTCAGAGCATCGGCCTGTTGGCGTTGTTTGCGCTGATTTGGTTTGTCGGCCCGGGTATCGCCTTATTCGAAAACAATTTCTTAGCAAGTATCGCCAGCCGATTGTTGCTGATGGTGCTGATCACCGGGTTATGGTTGGGTAATATCTTTCGAGTTCATTACCTGAGCAAAAAGAACAACGACGCGATGATGGAAGAGCTGGGACAAAACGACAGCCAAGATATTGATGACGAAACCGGAGAAATCAGCCATCGCTTTGATGAGGCATTAAAAACCCTCGGCGATAGCGCTAAAAATGCTAAAAACGGCAAGGGGGGTAAAGGCACAGCCCATTTATACGAACTGCCTTGGTATATTATCATCGGTCCACCGGGCTCGGGTAAAACCACGGCTCTGGTCAACTCCGGTTTGCATTTTCCATTAGAGAGCGACTTTGGTAAAGAATCTCTCAGGGGTGTTGGTGGCACCCGCCACTGTGATTGGTGGTTCACCAGTGAAGCGGTGATGATCGATACCGCCGGGCGTTTTACCACTCAAGACAGTCACGAATCGGTGGATAAAGCCGCGTGGCAGAAGTTTATGGATTTGCTCAAGCAATATCGTAAACAACGGCCAATTAACGGTGCCATGGTTGCGGTGAGTATTACCGACATTATGGCATTATCTGATCATGAGCGAGCAAACTATGCCCATACTATCCGTAGCCGTATTGACGAATTGACTAAACAACTGGGGATCCGCTTCCCGGTGTATTTTATGTTTACCAAGTGTGATCTGGTGGCGGGTTTCAGCGAGTTTTTTGCTCATTTGAACGCTGATGAACGTGCTCAGGTGTGGGGCGAAACTTTTGCCTTAGGCAGCGCAGATAAAACCGCTGGCATCGAAGATTATCCACAGCATTTTGACCAACTGATCAGCCGACTCAAAGGCCAAGTATTAACCCGAGTGAATCAAGAGCTTGATGTTAAATTACGCGCGGCGGTATTGGGTTTTCCGGCGCAAATGGCATCGTTAAGAGATCCGATTGCGTTATTTTTGCGAGATGTGTTTAGTGCCAATCGTTATCAACAGTCGGCATTATTACGTGGGGTGTATTACACCAGCGGCACTCAAGAAGGCACACCATTAGATCGCCTGTTAGGTAATATGGCATCTAATTGGGGGGTTAAGGCCAGCACTGATGTTGGTTATCACCGTAAAGGTAAAAGCTACTTTTTACGTCGTTTGCTGCAAGATGTGATTTTCCCGGAAGCCGAGTTGGCCGGGGTCGATCAGAAAGTGGTTAAAAGACGCCAATTGTGGCAACGACTGGGTTTTGTTACCGCAACCACTGCTTTAGTGGCAGCCATTGGGTTTTGGACGGTATCGTATCAGCAAAATTTGCAACACATTACCAGCACTGGTGATTTAATTGCTCAGAGCACTGATGTGGCTTTTAGCGGCGATATGGTTGGTGCTGATTTTAAACAGGTGCTTGATGAGTTGAATCAAGTGCGTGCCGCCAGCGAAGTGTTTGACCAGTCAACTATGTTGGCTCATGGCGGTTTGTATCAGGGCGATGGCTTGGGTCAGCGCACCGATGATGCTTACTTGCTGTTACTTGAGAAGAAACTACTGCCTATTATAGCTGCCCGACTGCAAGAAATGATCATCCAGGGAGCTAATCAAAAAGACAGCGCATTAACCTATGAATTGCTCAAAGGTTATTTGATGTATGCCGGTATCAATGATAAAGCCGAGGTAGATTTTGATGCTCAGTTGTTACAGGCCATCAGTCAGGCTGATTGGCAGCAACGATTTAACGCCGAGCCTAGTGTGGTTCAGCAGCTGAGTGATCATCACCGCTATTTGCTTGAGCACAGCCAAGCTAAAGTTGCACTGGATGATAATGCTAGCGTTATTGTTAAAAAGGCGAGAGACCTATTAAGCCGCTCGCCATTGTCTGAGCAGGTTTATCAAAGTGTTAAACAACAACTGTTACAGCAGCATGGCAAAGACTTATCGTTTAACGATATCGCCGGTAATCAGGGCTTGGATGTGTTCAGTATCAGAAACGGCCAATCGTTGGCAGAATTTTCTATCCCGGGCATGTTCACTAAAAAGGGTTTTTATCAGGATTTTATTCTGCAATATCCTGATCATGCCAAAGACTACCTCGAAAACAACTGGGTGCTTGGTCAGCACAATGTCAATAAAACCCCAATAGCACCGGAGCAGCTTAAACAGCAGGTTTATCGCCATTATTACGCCGATTATTCTAAGCGTTGGGGCAACTTTTTAAATGGATTGAAAATCAAACCAGCCAATGAGCTGACTGAGGGATTGGCGATCATTAACAGTGCAACCACCATCAACGGCCCACTAGAGACCCTGTTGAATACGGTCGCCGCTCAAACCGATTTGTCTAAACCTATTCCGACTGGCAAAGCCGCACAAGGGGTGTCTGATACCCTTGGTGTAGTCAGTAGCGGGGCACAAAGAGCGGTATCGAAAGTTAATCGATTGGTCAGAGAGTCGAATAAAGCCGGGTTAATCGTTGAGTTAGGCAAACCGGTGACCGCTAACTTTAGGGCCTATCATCGATTGGTGCAGACCAAAAGAGGCGAGCCTTTACTGACCCGCTTGATGGATGAAGTCGGGCGTTTTTCTCGTTACCTTGAAGATGAATTGCTCCACGGTGGCTCAGACAAAGCGGCATTAGAAGCCGCAAAAGCGCGAGTTGAAGGGAGCAGCAGTAATCGCTTCAGTGCCTTGCGGGCACAAAACAAAAACCTGCCGTCAGCCGTTGAAGAGTGGTTGAATACCATGGCGCAATCTGGTTGGTCGATGATTTTGAGCAAGGCCCGTAAAGAGTTAAACCACTTATGGACAGCCGAAGTGGTGGACTATTATAACGAGGCGATTAAAGGACGTTATCCGCTAGATACCAACTCTGATGTTGAGTTGGAGCTAAGAGATTTTTCTGAGTTTTTCAGACCTAAAGGCATTGTTGAGCAGTTTGTGCAACAACACATGACACCGTTTATTAATGTCAAAAGCAAACTGTGGCAACAAAAAACCTTGTTTAAACAATCGCTGCAATTGTCTAATCATACCATCAGACAACTGCAAGATGCCGATAGGGTCACTCGGCTGTTTTTTCCCCGTAATGCACTCGAACCGAAAATGTCATTTATCATGAAACCGGTCACCCTTGATGCTGGGGTGAAGTTATTTCGCTTTAATCTCGGGCAGCAACAAATCGCCTATTCTCATGGTCCGTTGCGGGCGGTGAATATGTCATGGCCGTTAGATCCGGGTCAAGAAGACGCCAAAATTCAGTTCACTCCATTACAGGGTAAAAAAGTCGCGGCATCCACTAAAGGACCTTGGTCATTGTTTAAAATGCTTGATTTAGCTCAGCTCGAAACCACCTCACAGCAGTCGGTATATCGCGTTACTTTTAGTGAAAATAAATTTGATGCCAAATTCGAATTGCGAGCCGACAGTGAATATAACCCGTTAGGGGCTAGACTGTTGCAAAACTTTACCTTACCAATGGAGCTTTAGGGTTATGGCCGGATTTCACGGAAAAATACCTTCTAGGGGCGATTTTGTCTCCCGGGGATTAAGCAGAGAAGTGATTGCGATACTCGATGACTGGTTTCAAACGGGCATGATAGCGAGCAAAAACGCGCTGGATAAACACTGGTTAGCGCATTATCAGGTTGCCCCTATTTGGCATTATTACCTTAGCCCAGGCATTATCGATAACAATGCTTGGTTGGGCATTTGGATCCCCAGCATCGACAAAGTAGGACGCAGCTTCCCTTTAACTCTGCTGGCTCCCTGCGAGCAGCAACATCAGTTAAGCAAGATGACGCAAATCGCTGAATTTGACAGTTGGTTGCTCAATTGTGAAGACCTGTTGCTTGATGCGCTGGAAGCTGATTTGGATTTTGACGGTTTTTGTCTGGCGGTGCAGCAGAGTCAGCCGTTCAAAAACGAGGTTAGAAGCGAGCTCAAAAACGAGGTTAAAAGCGAGGTTAAAAGTGCGCTGAATGCAGCGGTTGAACCATCTGCTGTTAGGGCACCTACTGTTGAGGCATCTACTGTTGAGGCATCTACTGTTGAGGCATCAGCGATGGAACAACGTTTGGCGAACATCGAAAACGCGCTAGACAAAATTGCTCAGCATCTGCAAATCGATATTGGTCTGAGTCAGGCTGTCGCGGCGCTAAAACCTCCTGTGTATAACAGCTTTGAATATGGCATCAACCTGGCGCATTCGCCGATTGTGCTAGAGAGCTGCTTAATATCAGCGAGGCAAGAGCCCTTTTGCTTATGGCTTAGCGAGGGTAACGAAGCCATCGCTAAACAATGGGTGGTTACTAATGGTTTACCAAGTAGCAGTGAATTTGGCCAGTTTTTAATGGGGTTTGAATAAATGACTGAACAACATTACCACCGGGCTATTTCTCAGGACTTTGGTTGGACTGCGGCAGCGTTTACTGATGTTGGCACGGTGCGAAAAATTAACGAAGATGATTATATGAGCAACTCGCCCCAAGCCCATTGGGCGGTTGCTGATGGCATGGGCGGACACGACAAGGGCGATGTCGCTAGTCAGTCAATTTCAGTGGCGCTCAAAGTACTGGAACAACCCGCCGAGTTTACCCACTTTGTTGATAATATCGAAGACAGTTTGATAGCGGTTAACCAAAAACTCCAAGACCTTGCCGGTGACGGCGATTCGCTGATTGGCAGCACCGTGGCCGGTTTGGCGCTACATCAGCAACACGCGTTATATTATTGGGCCGGTGATAGTCGTATTTATCGTTTGAGAAATAAAAAACTCAGTCAATTGAGCATCGACCATACCTTCACCCAAGAGCTGGTTGATCAGGGCAAGTTAAGCCTCGACGAAGTGGCGAGTCATCCCAATAAAAACGTGATCACCCGGGCGGTGGGAGCCGATTATGAATTGTTTGTCGATTTTGAAATGACCGCCATTCAGGCCGATGACCTGTTTTTTATTTGCAGTGATGGGATCGAAAAAGAAATGTCTGATGAACAAGTGCAAGCGCTGCTAAATCAGCACCGTGACGACTTGGATGTTGCCGGACAACAACTGATGGATACGGTGTTAGCCCGCAATGCCCGTGATAATGTGACCTTTATTTTGGTTGCTATTCATCCGCGATAAACGTCAAAAATAATTTTGAGCCAAGTTGAAAT
This sequence comes from Alteromonadaceae bacterium, assembly GCA_965277695.1. Lineage (GTDB taxonomy): Bacteria > Pseudomonadota > Gammaproteobacteria > Enterobacterales > Alteromonadaceae > JABSOG01. The sequence goes on along the minus strand of CBDIDQ010000063.1, from coordinate 219,058 downwards.
GACAGATTTTAAACACGCATTAAACCAGTTTATTGAACACCAGATTGAACTCGACGAGCTTGAACAAACGCTTAAGAGTGATTTAAAAGCACACCCTGAGTCCGCAGCAGCGTTTCTCGCTGCGCTGAGCCAGCTGAGCGGACAACAGATTATTGCCGTATCTGTGGCTGCCCGCTTAAGTGATATTATCCAAGCTGTTGTATCGGCAACCGCTGCATCGACAGACGCTTTTCCGCAATTGCTTAAAGCTTTTCAGGCGCATGAAATAGGCTACCGAGGGCTAGAAAAAGGCTTGATAGCTGATTTGTCTGCTGACCCAGATAAGCACTCGTTATATATCAATGCGTTACATAACTTGTCTGCCAAAGGGGTGATCACCAAACCGGTGTTTGCCGACCTAATGGCTGCGATAGATGAACACTTTGGTTCATTAGCCGCCGAGCCAGCAGCACCCGCTGAACCAGCAGCACCCGCCGAGCCAGCAGCACCAGCTGAAGTAAAAGCACCGGCTCCAGAGCATCCGTTTGCAGCGGCATTAGCCCAGTTTTTCGCCCATAAAATCAGTTATTCCCAGCTTGAAACCGCGCTGAGTAAAGCGATTGGCGCAGATGAAGCCGATTGTGAGGTTTTGTTGCAAGCTGAGCTGGCAAAGGGCACTTTGCAACAGGTAGTGTTTGATTCGTTGCTGCAAATTATTCATCCGGATGAAGATAAAACCCAAATTCGCAGTAAAAAAGCGCCGATTTCAGCGGTGCAAGCTGATGATGACGATAAAACCCAGATCAGGGTGGCTGGCAAAGATTCAACCTCAAGAACATCAAATACCAATACCAATACCAGTACAGGCACCAGCACAGGCACCCGAACAGGCACACTATCTACCTGGAGTAAACCGTTTGAACAGACCCATGCTGCCAGTCAAATTGGCATTGGCACGGTATTAAAAGGTCGCTTTCAAATCACCGAGTTTATTGGTCATGGCGGCATGGGTGATGTGTTTAAAGCCGAAGATTTACGCAACGTTGAAGCTCAAGATGCCGAGAGCGAAATTGCGGTTAAAGTGCTTAATAAAGAATTTCGTGAACATCAAGATTCATTAAAATCGTTACAACGAGAAGCCAAGAAAACCCGTCAATTGGCTCATCCTCATATCGTTAACGTGTTTGATTTTGACCGTGATGAACATAACGTATTTATGACCATGGAATTGATGGTTGGCGATCCGCTGGATAAAGCCATCAAGAAAACCCCTGAGGGTTTCCCTCTTGACGAGGTGTATAAATACGTCAAAGAAATGGGTAGTGCACTGGAGTATGCCCATACCCGTGGGGTGATCCATTGTGATTTAAAACCCGGCAATATCTTCTTGTCATCTGGTGAAGTGAAAGTCTTTGACTTTGGTATTGCTCGCGCGGCCAAAAGCGGTGCCGCCGGTCGGGCCAAACAAGATGATTTTGATGCCGGTGATATTGGCGCACTAACGCCCAGTTACGCCAGTCCTGAAATGCTTGATGATTCTGATGATCCGGAGCCGCAGGACGATATTTATGCACTGGGTTGTATTACTTATGAGTTGTTAACCGGTAGCCATCCTTTTGTGCAAGATAAGAAAAAAGTGCCTGCCAATAAAGCCAAAGAATTGGGCTTGCAGCCAAAAAGAATTGAAACGCTGAAAAGCTGGCAGTGGCAAGCACTTAAAGACTGTTTGGCTTTCGACCGAGAGCAGCGCACTGTCGCGGTCAATCTGTTTACTGATGAGTTTTTACTGCTTGAAAAACCGATTAGCCCGAAAATGAAACTGGCGGCGGCGGCGGTTGTGGTCGGACTAGGGCTTGGCGGTTATTTTGGTTGGGAATACAAAAAACAAGCCGATGTGAATAGCTTTGTTGCCTTAGTTAACGACAGTCAGCATGAAGCCATCAAACAACGGCTAAAAGATTTAATTGACGCTGATAAAGATGAGCAGCAGCGATACTTTAATGACTCAAAGGGAGAAACGGTATTAATTAACTATTTTCTCACTCAGGTTAAAACCCTGTCTGACAAGGATGAGCATGAACTCGGGGCCGAAGTGGTGGCGCTGGCGCAAGCGGTTTATGGTCGTTTAACCGATATCTCAAAAATGACTCAGGCTTTTGACAAATCAAGAAGCAAGCGCATCGCCGAGCTTGATGCCGCTTTGGTTAACCTATTGAACAGCGAAACCTTTGTTGATGATTATCTACAATTAAAAGGGCTGTGGGATACGCTAAAACGGGTAGATCAGGATAACAGTAAGCTCAGTGATACTGGCACGGCAATCGAGTTGGAAGATGGTATTCATTTTTTAATCTCGGAAGAAGACTTTGGCGCGGCGGACAGGCTGGTTGATTTTTCATTGACCTTATTGGCTAATAACCCGGTGTTTGCTGAAAAGGTAGAGAGCATCGAACGGTTGAAACTGCGCATTGGCAGCAATATTGATAAAGGTCAGATTAAAAAGCAAATTGATCAGTTAGAGAACCGACTACTGAATTTTGATCAAACGACCACATTGGCCGCTTACCAAGCCGAGCTGACGACCATTGAGGAGTTGCGTAACATAGCCCCAGACAATGACGTTTTGTCAGCGCTACTCAAGGTATTTAATGGTAAATTTGACCAGTTGCTAGCTAGCCAAATTGAGGCGGTGCAATGGTCAGCAGCGAGTGAAAGTGTCAGCTTGTATGAGCCGATATTAACCGACAGCGAATTTAATCAATACAGTGAAAAAGTCGCCGCAGCCAAACTCAAGTTTGATGACCAAACCAATGCTCTGCTGCGTCAAATCACCATTATTAGTGATTCGGCCACACCAGATAAAGCACAGCTGGCATTAAATAGTTTGGTTGAGCACCGCGCAGATGAGGCAACGGTGGCAACGGCCAAAGATATCATCGCCAAAGGTTGGTTAAAACAAGCGAAAAAAGCCTCGGCTCAACAAGATTGGTCAAGTGCCCGTCAAGCGATTCAAAGCGGTTTGGCGATGGCCAGCGGTGACAGTATGAAAACCGCACTGCAAAGCGCAGACAGTAACCTAGCGAGCGCCCAAGCTGCGGGCAGTAGTCAACTGAGTGAGGCTGAGCAACAACGCCAATTAGTGGAGAAAAGCCAAGCCATTACGGCACTAGCCAAGCAAATTCGACAACAAACGCAAGTGACTGCTATGTCGATTGCACAAGCCACGCAAACCCTTAAATCAATTGATGACCTTGAAGTGCTTGAGCAAACTCACGGTTTGATTGACAGCGGCAAAGATAAAATCATTGAATTGTTGTTGGCTAACGGCAGCGCTTTAGTTGATAGCGATTTAGCCCAAGCGTTGGCTTTTAGTAACGAAGCTTACAAACTGATGCCAACGGCTGAGAAACTCGGCTCGCTGGTGGTTGATATTACCGCGCGTATCAATGCTGATAAAGATAGTCAAAAACAGGCCCAGTTAGCGTCATTAGCACAACAGATTGATACTTTGCTTAAGGCCGAAAACTTTCACGAAAAGGCGGCAGAGCTAGAACAAAAGGTCAAAGAATATGAGCAAAGTGCAGCGGATAAGACTTATTCAAACACGGCTCGCAGCAGCATTGCCCAGCGTTTTGTCAGTTATGCTCAAAGCTTAAAAGAGCAGCAGCGTTTTGATGAGGCTATCAGTGCGATGAGCAATGCTGAACGTTTTGACCGGACCAACCTCGAACAGCTGCAACAGCAAATCGCCAGTGCCAAAGCAGACTATGACAAAAACAAAGCGCAACAACGGCAACAGGCGAAAAGTGCCAGTTTGAAACAAAGTTTTGCGGTGCAAATTAAAGCCCAAGACGTCAAATTGGCAGAAGCCACCTTGGCGGCATTAAAAGCTCAAGGCGGTAATGACGAGTTTGTTAATAGCACGGGTAAAACGCAACTATTGAATATGCTCAACAAACTGATTGATCAGGCGACCCAAAAGGATGATTTGACTTCGGCTATCAGCTGGCAAGAAAAGCAAATCAACTATGCGTTAGATCCTGAAAAATCCAAAGCCGATTTAGCCCGCTTCCAAACGGTTCAGAACATCAAAGTGGCCGCTACGGTGAATCCAGATAACGCCAAAATCTTATTGGCGACAGCTTTGCAGCAATATCCTGAGGATCCGCTGATCAGATCCCTTGAACAGCAGCTTGGCCAAACGGACCAATCGTCAACAACATCAACAGTGGCCCAAAGCCGTTTTCCTAGTGATCAACAATGTGTTATCAGCATGGCGGGCAGAGGAAAATCAACCCGTCAAACCTGCTATGACAAGGTAAATGCCAAAAGCAAAGGCCCGCGCATGGTGGTCTTGCCCAAGTTAGACGGCAATCATTTTGCCATTTCACGCTATGAAATCACCATTGGTGACTACAACACTTATTGTAAAGCGTCAGGTGCTTGTTCACCGATAACCGGGCAGTCAAAATTGTTACCAGTGACCAATTTGTCGTTAGACCTGATGCAAGCTTATAGTGCTTGGCTATCAAAAGTGACAGGTGAGAGCTATCAACTGCCGACTTATGCTCAATGGCAATTTGCTGCCAACGGTAAAAGCAATAGCCCGATGCAAAGTTACAAAAACTGTAAAGCCTATTCCAGTGGCAATTTGGTCAGGGGAACCGGGATGCAAAAAGTCAGTTTTAACAGCAAAAAATCGAGAAACAGCTGGGGGCTCACTCACTATTTGGGCAATGCCAGCGAAGTGGTGCAAAGTGACTCAGGTTGGGCTGCGGTGGGTGGCAGTTGGAATGATGAAGTCGCCAATTGTACGATTGCCAATCAAGATAGTGTGAGTGGCAAATTGGATGAATTCACTGGTTTCAGACTGGTCAGAAAAATATAGAGATTATTATGTCCCGCTCATTATTAAAATTAAGTCAGTCCTACGCCAGCGGCGAACTCGATCAGCGTGAGTATCGCGAGCAACGACGTCAAGCTATCTTGGAGAATTTGGCTGATGGTGACGATCAAACCAAACCCGGTGGGTTGCAGCCACCCGTTCAAGAGCCAGCCCAGCCATCGGTTCAGCCATCTGTTCAGGCATCTGTTCAACCATCAGTTCAGCCATCGCCGCAAGTATCAGTTCAGGTATTGTCTCAGCCACCAAACAAACCTCGGGTGTTGGCATCGGTGTTATTGGTTGCAGGTCTTGCTATTGCCGCTATTGCCATCAATATTGCGCTAAACCCGGTGATTGAACAACAAAGCCGATTGGCTGAGCGTTTTGATCAAATTAGTAACGATGGTGATATTGATCCCGATGAACACGAAGGCTTTTTTGAGTTGTGGCAGCAAAGCCCGTTAGAGGCGCAGCAACAATGGATAGCTGCGGCAAGTGCTGAGCAACGCGAATATGCTGGTTCTAGTGATGACACTCAACTGAGCAGAAATGAAAATATTAACAGCCTGCTGGTCGACATTAAAAACCAACCAGCAGATAACGTCAGCGATCAACACTTCGATGTGAGGCCAGCTAAGGTTGAGCCTGTGGTTAAGGACGAGATAGTTGAGAAGGTGATAGCTGAGAAGGTGATTGTCCAAAAGGTGATAGCTGAGAAGCCAATCGAAAAAATCATTGTGCCAGCTGCGATTGTTGAGTCGGCTGTCGTTATAGATGAGGTTGTCGATGAGGTTGTCGATGAGGTTGTCGATGAAGTTGTCGATCCGATAGTGCTGAAGCCCAAACCAGCACCAAAAAAACGACCAATTATCAGCGTAACTGAGGCGAAGTATCATAAGGTTAAGGCGGGTGAAAATGTATTTGCTTTGTCGCAAAAATACAACGTGCTAGTTGATGCCCTGAGCTTGATGAATCCGGGCATCGACAGCGGTATAAAAACCGATTCAACGGTGATTATTGGCGGCATCGTAAAGCATACAATAGCCAGTGGTGAAACCCTGACTGGCATTGCTCGGCAATACAAAATGACCAAAGCAAAGCTGATTGAATTCAATCCCGGCATCGACCAGAAATTCATGGCTGGGGCCAAAGTGATTATTAAAAAGGTCATTATTAACAATGCTATAGCTAAAAACACCGTAGCCAAAAACGCCGTAGCCAAAAACGCCGAGCCAGCTAATGATCAAGGGTTGGCAATGGCTTTTGATCGTCTCGCTGCGGATCAGCAACTGAGCATAGCCAACCTAAAAAGCTTTTATCAGCAATGGAAGCAATCAGACAAAGCGAGCAAACGTCAGCTGTTGGAGTTTGATCAATTTGCCGACTTATATGATCGGCTGCAATTGGAGGTGACTCATATGAAACAAGGACGAAAAAAACGCAACGCTAATGAAGAGAAATGGGTTAAAAAAGTGGCAAGAAAGTTTGTCGACGTAAAGCGGGCCAAAGGGTAATGATAACCTTTGAGGGGACAGTCTTTTTGGGTGTGACAGAGCACCAGCGATGCCCACCGAAAAGATCGCTTATCCACAAGCTGAATAATTACAAAATTTACTCACAAGGGAAATATGAGACTTGGTAAGGCGGTTGTTTTGAAAAACTTTAAATGGTTATGGTATGTGATACTGTTTTCTGCGACAGCGTGTTCCAGTGAACCGACGAATAGTCATAATCTAGTCGGTTTTTATGGTAAGTATGTGATCACAGGTGTCGAGCAGTATCGCGGAGGAATGACGACTGAAAAAGAAGCGAAGAGTAAAATCAAAAAAGAAGTATTTATTTGTCCTGAAAAATTTATAGATGCTGACAATCAATTCAAATTACCCCGTTATGACTATGAAGCGGTTAATGTTGAATTTGAAGAGGGGGTTGTTCAGTCCAAATACCACAGTACTTATTATGGTTTTATGGCTGAAAGGAAACTTATTCATTACTTGTATCTTTTTAGTCAAGATAACCCTGAGAATATTTACCAGAAATACGAAACAATTGGTAAAGATCAAATCATGAAGAGTCAGGATGGCTATTTCTATTTTATGAAAAAAATGGCGACATGTGATTAATTACCCCTTGCGATAATCACTGACCCGTTGGGCTTTACCTTCGGAGCGGGCAATTTGGCCGGGAGATTTGACGTCAATAATGGTAGAAATGCCGATCATGCTTTTGATGTTGCGTTGGAGTTCGTTGGCCATGTGTTGATATTGGCTCTTGTCTAAATCTTGATGACTTTCGACTTTGACGATCATTTTGTCCATATTGCCATCTTTTTTGATATCAATATGAAAGTGTGGGGTTAAGCCGTTAACCGCGAGAATTTGCTCTTCGATTTGGCTGGGAAAGACATTGGCTCCCCGGATGATCAACATATCGTCTGAGCGGCCGCTGATGCGGTCCATTCGGCGCATTGGACGGGCGGTGCCGGGCAGCAATCGAGTTAAATCCCGGGTGCGGTAACGAATGATGGGCATGGCTTCTTTAGTTAGGCTGGTAAATACCAGTTCGCCATCTTCACCGTCAGGCAAAACTTCGCCAGTTTGAGGGTCGATGATTTCGGGGTAGAAGTGGTCTTCCCAAATCGTCGGGCCATCTTTAGTTTCAAGACATTCCATCGCCACACCGGGTCCCATCACCTCAGACAAGCCATAAATATCCAGTGCATCAATGCCCAGACGTTGTTCGAGTTGGTTGCGTAATGAATCAGTCCAAGGCTCGGCACCAAAAATGCCGAGGCGTAAATTAAGGGTTTTTGGATCGACGCCGTGACGGTCTAGCTCATCGGCAATATTGAGCATATAAGAGGGTGTGACCATAATGATGTCAGGATTGAAATCTTTGAGCAATTGCGCTTGTTTGGCCGTTTGACCACCCGACATCGGAATGACCGTACAACCTAATCGCTCAGCACCATAATGAGCGCCTAAACCGCCAGTGAACAGACCATAACCATAAGCAATATGCACCATGTCTTTACGCCGACCGCCAGCCGCTCTAATTGACCGGGCCACTACATCGGCCCACACATCAATATCTTTTTGACTATAACCCACCACCGTCGCCTTACCTGTGGTACCGCTTGAGGCATGAACTCGCACCACCTCTTCCATCGGAATGGCAAACAAACCAAAAGGGTAGTTATCGCGTAAATCAGCTTTGGTGGTAAATGGAAATTTGGCCAAATCGGACAACTGATGTAAGTCATCCGGATGAATGCCGTGCGCATCAAACACTTTTTTATAATGAGGCGTGTTGTTGTAAGCATGATGTAAGGTGTGTTTAAGCCGAGCCAGTTGCAAGGCTCGTAATTCGTCGATGCTGGCGACTTCTATTGGGTCGAGGGCTATGGGGTCGAGTTCACTGAGGTCTGGTTTGGTTATTTTGCTCATGGTTTATCCGGTTTTTTATTGTTGTGTGCTAATGAGATAGTAGGAACGGTTTCTAGCTCGTGATTATTTTTTTAATTGCTGATGAGTATCACCTGAGCTTGCCATTGAATCAACTGTTATCGTAGTACATGGATTTATCCATGCGGGTTTTGGGAGCACACAAAGTGCGGTTTACAATTAAAGATGGGAATTCAAAGATGACAAGGGATGGTTATGTTTCAAACTCACCTCTACCTTAATTACCAGCTATCATAGTCAAACAATTAAGGTGATTCGAACTGTCAGAGTATGCTGTTAATCGCTCATAAATGAGCCTAAAAGCAGTGGCAATTTCAGCTGCTGTAGGGCTTTTGTCCGGGCGGGTGATCATCATTTGAAAACTGCCGTTATAGGCCGCTTCGACGATTGCCCAAGCTTGCTCAAAGTTGCAAAACGGTGGGTTTTCATTTAGTGCTGGAGTGATCCAAGGATATACAATGTTACCAGCATGGCTGATGTCGTTTTGTATGACCAGTGCCATCATTGGAAAGAACTCATTATCAGTGTGCAGGAAGTGATTGATTTCGTCACATCGACATAACAGGGTCAAATCATAAAAATGGCGAACTTTATCACCCAGCTCACCGCGTGATGCCGCTGCCATTAGCGCCTGAATTTTTTCACAAAACGTACGCTGCCAAGATAATACCGAGACTGTTACATCGTGCAGTTGGAATTGTTCAATAAATGCGGTGTGATCCTGACGCAGCGCCCATTCAGCTATTAGCGAACGAATTGGCTTTTTCTCGACCGGAGACGGAGTGGTATAGGCATTACATTCGAGTAACAGTGCGTCTTTTACTTCTCCCTTATTTTCTTTTGGCATTACGCTGGAGAAAACATAACTTTTTTTACGAAACTTAGAGCCGTTTTTGAAGGTTTCGCCAGCGTCTGTTAATCCGCGTGATGCCTGAGCGATGGCTTTTTTCATTACTCTGGTGATTTTGGCATTGCTCCAATCTTTACCGGGTAAAATAGCTAAATCAATATCCTCAGAAAAACGATATATTGCTTTGTAAACTTTGGCCAATGATGTGCCACCTTTAAAGATGACATGATCACTGTCTTCGAATTTGGACAAATTTAACAGGGCCAAAGTTAAATAGTAGTCTTTTTCGACATAAGATCCGGGCACATTAAATTCAACAGCAGTTTGTTCTATCGATTCAATAAACAGGTTGTGATTGGTAGGCTGATGTAATTTCAAAATATAATATGCCAGTCGTTTTTATTGCTGATATGAGTGGTTATGTGCCCCCATCGGTATTCACTTTTATGGCTTAAATCCGCTTTAATCGTTCGTAGATAAGACGATACATCGTGGCCTGAACGTTGTTGATATTGGGCAAAAAGCGCACCAAATAGTGCTTTGGTTTTTTTGTAAATCAGACTTTTATATAGCTGATGAAACTGCTTGGCATCATTGGCGATAAATTTGAAATACTCACTCAACGAAGAAACCAGCCGTTCTTTTTCAAGTGCTTGTATGGTTTTGATGTTGTTTAAAATATAAGCTAGTTCATGACGTAGAATATCTTTTTCTACTATTGGATCATCTTGTCTGGTTACTCTGATTTTGATGCTTGGTGTGTCTATTTTTGTTGGCACATTTTTTTTGGATGTCATCAGGGTGGTTATTGCTGGTACCTGTGTGGACAAGCCTTTTGTGTTGAATAACTGATGACCGTAGATATAACCCACGGTATCACTATGGCTAATCATTAATGCACTGAGCACCGCATTGTATGAAGGGGGGCGTTTACCAAAGGTACCGACCTTGACTTTGTAATAAAGCCCATCGGCAATACGACTGACCTCGCCATATTTGGCTTTTAGTTTTTTACTGCTGGCATAATAGCTGAGCGCTTTGATAGTCGCCTTTCTGTCGGTTTGATAGCTTGGCAAGTCGGCAACTAGAAACACCGCGCCATCTTCCATTTTGGCAATATCGCTTCTGACTCTTTGGGCAACAGACATGTCTTTTCTCCGCTTTGACTGAGCTTATCTGCCGTTATTATAGCCGAAAGTCGTAAAATATCAATTGCTGACCCCAATAAGAGATTTTAACTTTGTTTTATATTATAAAATTGATAATATAAAGTTTAAAATCAGCCATAAAAAAGCCCGTATAAAACGGGCTTTTAGTAGAACGCGCAATTATGTGCTTTATTCTAAGGCTGACAAGAACCCCAGTGTACTGCGGTAATAGCGGCTTCTAGTGCATCTAAATCAGCACACTTAATGCCATCATTTCCGGCCAATACGATAGATAATTGGGTTAAAGACATTAATGGGCTGACATCGGTGATTGAGCTGCCAAACAGGTTGATCCAAGTGAGGGCATTGAGGTTGGCCAGTGGCGACACATCAGAGACGTTGTTATTGGCCATTTCAATCGATGACAAAGTGGTGACGTTGGTCAAACCAGAGATATCACTGATGTTGTTGTCCTCAGCTAATAGATTCTGCAATGCAGGCAAATTGGCCAGTCCATTTAAGTTGGTCAATTGATTACCAAATATCACGATAGTTCTCAATTCACTCAGATCACTCAATACTGGTAATTCAACAAGGTTATTCCACTCAAGAAATATGTTCTGCAACTTGGTTAGGCTCGGCAGTTGTGGTACCGCTGATAAACCATTACCACCTAAATCGAGTGAGGTCAGTGCAGTGAAGTTTTCAAGTCCGCTGGTATTGCCAACACCAACATAGGCGCAACGAAGTGAAGTGACTTCTGCTACTAAGGTCCAGCCATTGTCGCTGGCTTTTTGTGTCACACAGCTTTGCAACACTGGGTCAGGCAGGATAATGTTGCTGATTAACACGTCTACTTTTGGTGCTGGAGGCTGACAACCCACTGGGCTGGTGACGACACCGGCATCATATAATCCGTCTAACGTGGTTAAGGCATCACAGGACAGGGTATCGTTGCTATAAAGGTTGATGATATTAGCGTTGCTTAAGTGGGTTAATCCACCAAGACTGGTTAGCTGGTTGTATTGCAGATATAAGGTTTGTAGTTCGGTTAAATTGCTCAGTGCCGAGGTGTCAGCAATTTGGTTGTTGTTGAGCAATAATCGTTGCATCACAGTTAAGCTGCTTAACGGCGAAATGTCACTGAGCTGATTGTATGACAGATAGAGTCTTTGCAGCGTGGTTAATCCACTTAGTGAGCTGATATCACTGATGCTGTTCAGACCTAAATCTAATCGTTGTAATTGGTTCATTTGACTCACCACAGCGATATCACTGATTTGGTTGTCACCGAGCAATAACCATTGCAGTGCGGTTAAACCCGCTAAGGCATCAATCTGTGCGATTTGATTACCTGACAATTGCAATCTTTGCAGCGCAGTTAAATTGCTTAACGCGGTCACATCATCGATCTGATTGGTATGAGCAAACAGGGTGTTTAAGCCAGTGAGGTTAGCCAACGGCGATAAATCACGGATTAGGTTGTTGTCGAGCAGCAAGTATTGTAAAGACTGGATATTCGACAGCGGCGTAAGGTCGCTAATCTGATTGTTATACAGATACAAACGTTGCAATTGATTGAGTTGGTTTAATGCTGGGATATTGCTGAGCTGGTTGTTGTGAAGGTATAAAGAGCGCAGTTTAGGCAGGTAACTCACCGCAGCGGCATCATCGAGCTGATTATTGTCGAGATATAAATACTCCAATTGGTACAAATGATCGACAGCAGTGGCATCAGTAATGGTGTTGTTGCTCAAAGATAAAAAGCCCAGTTCAGAGAAGTATTCGAGCCCCGCTAAGTTGCTGATCCCGCGATTGTCACAATCGAGTCCGGTGACTTCAATGATTTCTTCCCAGCCATAAGTATTGGCGTTATCAAAGACACATAGTGCCAATTGTTCATCGGCAAAATGGATGTGATGAATTGGCTGACCAGGAAACGCACTGGCTGTGGTTGAAATGGTTTTAAAAGCGCTGGTTTTAGTGCTGTTTTTTGTGGTGTCGGCAAAACCATTGCTATTAGTTGTTGCTGTGACTGGCGCATGTTGAGTCACCCAAGAATCAAGATCCATTTGCCGTTCAAGGCTGCTGTCATCCAGATCGCTCAGAAGCGGGATGTCATATTGTGTGGCATGTGCTGTTGGTAGTAGCAATAAAAGCATTGCGGCTAAAGTCTTTCTGTTCATATTGATCCCTATAGTGGTTTAAGTGATTCGATAGTCATTGGTGTCAGCGCTATCATTTGAGGGTGGATTTTGACAATTAAATCAGTTTAAATGGGTATTGTATGACGCTCAACGTGACACTGATGTTACGTTGAGCGCAAATGTAACAGCGATAGGTTTTATTTAATGGAGCGAGCGAAAGAGCTGATCAAATCGATGTCACCGATAAGCTCAAATGAGACAATCCTTTGTTCTGAGGTGATGCCATGGTAACCGTCATAAGTCACTTCAAATTCATTGACTTCACCGAATATTGTGGTCAGTTTGATGCTCATTTCGCCACCGCCGTAACCGCGCCAGACATCGAAACCCAACTGTTTTACGCCGACATCTAGGCTACAGCTCAACGAATCACCATAAAGCATCATAAATAATGCGTTGTTAAGCATCATGAATTCACCTGAGGTTTCACAATGCATACCTGCTGCTGGTGAACTCCATTGTGTCATTGGCATGGCTTCTTGTGCGCCTGCGAAAAATTGCTGGTAAAAAGGTTCAACGTTAGAGTTGCTTTCAAATGACGACTGACTGTCGTCTATCGAAATGACATTGGGCTCAGCTAATGGACAGTTCGCTGGACTGGTGACTACACCGTTATCGTACAATCTGGCTAACGTGCTCACGGCATCACATGACAGCGTATCATTGGCATACAGGTTGACGATATTGGGGCTGGTTAAATTGCTTAATCCACTCACATTTTCAAGCTGGTTATATTGCAAATACAAGGTTTGTAATCCGCTAAGGTTAGCAAGCGCCGAGGTATCAGCAATTTGATTGTTGTTGAGTAATAATCGTTGCATTGCAGTCAAACCGCTTAGTGCTGAAATATCGCTAACGGGATTGTACGACAGATAAAGTCTGTACAGTTCGCTCAACCCGCTTAACGAGCTAATATCACTGATGTTGTTAAGACTCAAATCCAAGCGTTGCAATTGGTTCATTTGACTGATGACGCTCACGTCGCTGATGCTGTTGTCACCTAGTAGTAACCATTGCAGCGCGGTTAAACCCGATAACGCATCAATTTGTGCGATTTGATTGCCTGACAGTTGCAGTCTTTGCAGTGAAGTTAAGTTGCTTAGTGGCGTGACATCGCTGATCTGATTGGTATGAGCAAATAGGGTGTTCAAGCCTGTCAGGTTAGCCAATGGCGATAAGTCACTGATTTGGTTGTTGTCGAGGAGTAGATATTGCAAAGTTTGCATCTCAGACAATGGTGATAAATCACTGATTTGATTGGCATATATATACAAGCGTTGGAGGTTATTAATCTCATCTAATTGCGGAATGTGACTGAGTTGGTTGTTATTAAGGTATAAAGAGCGCAGCTTAGGCAGGTTACTGACTGCTGCGGCGTCGTTGATGCGATTATTATCGAGGTATAAGTACTCTAATCCTTGTAAAGTTTCGAGGGGGCCTAGACGAGTAATTTGGTTGTCACTCAAAGATAAATAACCAATTTCAGAGAGGTAATGCATCCCTTCGAGGGTGTAGATCACGCGATCATCACAATCGAGCGCGGTGACTTCAGTGGCGTAAGTCCAGCCATAAGTCGCTGCGTGTTCAAGGGCACATTGGGCTAAGTTTTCATCCGCAAAATCGATGCCTGCAATTGTTTTACCGGTCACCGAGCTGATTGTGGTGCTGCTCTTGCCGGTCATTGCGGTTTGGCTGGTTTTTGTGTTGCTAAAGTGGCTAATAATCTTGGCGCTGCTAGCTGGTGCACTCTGGGCTACCCAGGTATCTAGGTCCATTTGACGTTCGAGGCTGCTATCGCCGAGTTCGTCTAGTTGCGGGATTTCATATTCTGTGGCATGGGTGGTTGGCAGTAGCAATAAAAGCATTGCGGCTAAGATTGTTTTATTCATATTGACTCCGATAGTCGTTGAGTAATTGGATTTTGTATTACAGGAGAATGTGATGAAGCGAAGGCGAAAACCATCAAGCCGACAGTATGGGTTTGACGGGTTTCGCTGAGATCGTTGATTGTACTTTTAGTCAACCGAGAAAGCGAAATGGCTCATCAAGTCGATGTCACCGAGTAGCTCAAAAGAGACAATCGGTTGAACTGAGGTGATACCATGGTAACCGTCAAAATCTGGTGTATATTCATTGACATTACCAAATGCAGTGGTCAGTTTGACGGACATATTGCGAGTACTGAAACCGCGCCAAGCATCGAAACCCAGTTTTTTAACGCCAACATCAAGCGTACATTTTATCGAATCACCATGAAGCATCCATAATACGGCCTCGGAAATGACCATGAATTCACCTGAGGTAACACAACGCATACCTGCTGCTACTGAGTTTGCTTCCGTTAAAGGTACACCACTTTCGGCACCAGCGAACACTTTGCTGTGAAAAAATTCAACGCCAGCGAGGCTCTCAAATGCCGCTCGATCATCCTCGATTAATGAGATTGTATTAGGCACAAATAATGGACAACGTGCTGGACTGGTAACGACACCATTATCGTACAAGCCGGCAAACGCCACTACGTCATCACATACCAGTGCAGGATTAGAGGATATGTTGATGATATTAGGGTTGGTAAAAGCGCTCAATCCACTAAGATTTGCCAGCTGGTTATATTGCAAATAAACGGTTTCTAGTGCGGTAAGGTTACTAAGTGCCGAGCTATCAACAATTTGGTTGTTGTTGAGTAACAAGCGGTTTAATGCAGTCAAACCGCTCAGTGGCGAGATATTACTGAGTAGGTTGTTTGACAGATAAACTCTTTGCAGTGTAGTCAATCCGCTTAGCGGGCTAATATCGCTGATGTCGTTAAGATCCAAGTCCAATCGTTGTAATTGGTTCATTTGGCTGACAGCGGCAATATCACTGATTTGGTTGTCACCAAGCAGTAACCATTGCAGTGAAGTTAAACCAGACAGTGCATCAATTTGCGCAATTTGGTTGCCTGCCAGTTGCAGTCTTTGCAGTGCGGTTAAGTTACTTAACGCGGTGACATCGCTGATCTGATTGGTATGAGCAAACAGGGTGTTCAAGGCGGTGAGGTTAGCCAATGGCGACAAGTCACTGATTTGGTTGTTGTCGAGTAGCAGGTATTCTAATGCCAGTTTATTGGACAACGATGAGATGTCACTGATTTGATTATTATAAAGATATAAACGTTGCAGATCATTAGCTTGTTCTGGCAACTGGAAGCTGCTGAGTTGGTTTTCATTCAGGTATAAAGAGCGCAGCTTAGGCAAGTTACTGATTGCTGTGGCATTGTCGATGCGGTTATTGTCGAGGTATAAATACTTTAATTGGCCCAAAGTTTCGAGCGCATCTAGGTTATCAAGGTGGTTGTCACTCAAAGACAAATAACTAATTCGAGAGAGATAATGTATTCCTCCGAGGTCGTAGATCATCTGATTGTCACAATCGAGTCCGGTAACCTCATCGGCGTAAACCCAGCCATAAGTTTCAGCATGTGCAAGGACACATTGCCTCAAGTTATTATCGGCAAAATCGATGCCACCAACTACCTTACCGGCCACCGAGCTGATTGTAGTGGATTTAGCAGCTGAGGTTTTGCTGGTTTTAAGCTTGCCAAAACCAATCGCGTTGCTGGTTTGCGTATTTTGAGTAACCCATGAATCAACGTCCATCTGTTTCTTAAGACTCGCATCGTTAGCATATTGCGTGGCTAGTGGGCTATTGTCTGCGGCTTGTGTCGTTGGCAGTGCCAACAAAAGCATCGCGGCTAAGATTGTTTTATTCATTTTCATTGTGAGGGTCTTCTAGGTTAACAGTATGATTGTTCCTGTAGTCAGTAAACGTAAATGAAGTGTTTACTGATACTAATGAATGAACTTCCGTGGTTCGGCTGGCAATGTATTAAATACAGTTTGATAAGTCAAGGGAACAGCTTTTGGGCTTAGGCCGGATAAACTCAAGTGTCATTATTTTTGGAAATATAAGGATGTGATAAAAGCGGAATGAACATTTTGAATTGCTTGTTTTATATGCTTTTCAAGATTAATTAACGAACGTTCAAACGGTCTTTTCCTACAGAGCGTAATGGTTAAATTATCTTCAATGATCGCTTTGTGCGATATACACCTAGCTGGAACTATTTATGAGTTATTTTTAAAAAAAGTATTTTAGAAGCATTAATTGACAGTTGCCGACTAAAATGAATAGCGTATTCGTAGCCAGGCATTACTGTTATCTTGATGCTGGGCGAAAAAAACTAAAGGCATCTTTACCATTAAACAGGTTAGCACCAAGCGAGAATAACCAATGATCATCTTTGCGATAGCTAATTGATGGCCGAATATAACCATCATTATCGGTAGGAGAATAGAAGCTGAACAGTGAATACGTCAGTTTTTGTTGCATTGCGGTATAGCGTAAACGCAAAGTGAGTAGTTGACGGTATTCATCGACTAATATTTGCGGCTGATAATCGGCGGTTTTTTCGAGGTAATATTGCACGCTGGCAGTGAGGTTTTTTGCCACTTCTTGTTCATAACCGAGCAAAAACCGCAGCTGACCATTGGCGATTTGTGGGTTATCGCCCTGACTGTCTTCGATGCTGTTATAAATTGAGAATTCGCTGTTGAACAAACCCGAGCCCAGCGGCATTCGTAAACTACCACCCCAAGCATTCATCTTGGGAAAATAAGCCACCCCTTGACTATTTATACTTTGATCAGTCACCCCCTTGCGGGGGTATTCCAAAAACCACGATAACCATATAAAGCATACTCGATACCGTCTTTATTGGTGGCAATGCGTACAGACCACTGATCGGCGTCGGTAGTGTTGACGGCAAAGTCAGCGGCTGGGGCGACGGCTTGCTGCAACTGCGGCGAGTAAAAGGAAAAGCGCTCGCCAGTTAAGTAATTATCGGCGGTAAAGTCCGGTGTCCAGGCCAAATCGAGGGTGAAATCACCGAGGTAACCGGTCAGGCGTACACTATCGGATGGGGCTTTTAAATAAGGGTCGTCGCGACCAGCGAAAAATGATTGCCAGTCTTTGGCAAATAAGTCATTTAAAAACACATAATCGCCGGTGCCCCAGGTAAGAATTTGGCGACCAATCTTGATATCGAGGTTAGCCAGCGGGCTAGCAGCAAGGTAAAATTGGCGAGTGTGCCAAATGGTATCGGATAATACGTCGTCATAAAGTAAGTCGCCTTTGGCGCTGAATTCAAATAGCTGGTGGCTGTAATCGACTTCGACCCGTGCCCTGAATTCGTTGAGTGCATTATTGGATGCGACGATATTGTGCTGGAGAAAATCACTGTAAGCCGCTTCAACAAAACCGCTAAGTTGCCATGGAGAAGCCGCCTGTTGTGTGGCTTCTTCATCCCCCCAATCATCACCCCAGTCATCTTCGGCGCTCACTTGGGGTGGGAGAGTGAGCAATAGTGTTAATAATAACTCGCGTTTGAGAGACATTATTTTAGCCAAGCTTTAGGCGGGTTGCGTAGGCTACGCTCTGAGAAAATACTGTCGGGCAGACCGACGTTGTATTTAACCTGACGAAATTGCATTTCGGTATAACTGTTATCTGAAAACTGGGTGATTTTAGAATGCATCACCGTAGTGAAGCCATCAATCAGTTTGGTTTTGAGCACACTCATTTGACGGATTTTTTCAGCTTGCTGATTAAAGTAAATCACATCCATAGGTAAAAAGGTGGTTTTGCTGATTTTGGCTTGATAATAAGCAAACTCGACACTGTTAGGGTCTTTTGGTATGCCTTTAACGGTGTAAAACTGCTCATCGGTATAGAGTAGGGTGAAGTTGTCTTGTGCTGGATTGCGACCAGAGACATCTTCATAAAAGAAATGGGCACCGACAAAAGAGGTGCGTTTATCGCCTGCGGAGATACGTTTGACCAAATCAAGCGCTGGCAAATACAACCAGCGGTCGTCGTCACTGTTAATTTTTTTAGCCACTCTGAATATCGTACCTTTAACATCCGTCGGACGGGAGAAAAACACTAGCATGTCTTGGTCGCCCTGATCGGCTCTGTCTTTGCGCAAAATGATGAACTGGCGCAGTTGTTTGTTGCCCTGAGCGTCAACAATTTTCATTCTAGCCTGCGCTTTACCATCATCAGCGGCGTAATAAGAGGCTAAATTGGCTTTGCTGATGATCGCTTTTGGGTCAGTTAAGTCAGCCGCATTAGCGGTTAATAGATTAAAGCCGAGTGTTATTAGTGAAAAGAGCGTGATTAATTTTTTCATTTTATTCATCTAATGCTGGTGTGTGAGTCAAGGTTAGCAGTGCGGGCAATAATATCAAAGTCACCAGTGCTGACACTGCCATAATGCTGGCGAGGAAAAACCCGACAGTCACATAAGGCACCAGCGGTGAGAGTAATAGTGGGGTGAAACCAATGGCGATCACGATGGCATTGCGGGCAATGGCGCGGCTGGGCTCCTCAAACATTTCGACTAGTGCTTTGCTGAGGCTGCCAGTGGTTTTTTCAAGCTCTCGGGCACGTTGTAAAAAGTGAATGGCAAAGTCGATGGATAAGCCCAGCGTCAATGCTGACAATACCGCAATTGGCATGTCATAGGATTTGCCGAGCCAGCCAATCAGTCCATAAATCAAAGCGATGGTGAAGGTCAGTGGTAACATCGCCAAGATGCCGTATTTGATTGAGCGGAACAATAAAATCATCATCAAAAACACCACGATAAACGATGACGTCAGGCTATTGATCATACCGTTGACCATCGCATCTTGCCAGACGATATTGAGGTAAGACTTACCAGCCCATTGATAAGTGACTTTCACCGGTGGCGGGTTTTGTTTGACATAATTGTCAACCCAATCAACCACTTTGCTGGTGTGTTGATTGTCGCCGCTGGTCAGTTGTAACCACAGTAAACTTTGCTGATAATCTTTGCTGACAAAGTGCCACAAGTCGTGAGGGCGATGTGACGACTGAAATTGCAATAAGGTTTGCGCAACACCATTGGCTGAGTTGGGGATGGCAAAATCCTGGTCTTCACCAGAATGTAATTCACGATTTACCGTGCTGACAATATCCGTCAGGCTGTTTGCTTTGCCGACGAAGCCGGTCGCCACCAGTTGAGTTTGTAGCTGGTGCATCCAATTGAGCAATTCGGGTTGCAAGAAGGTCTGGTTGCGGGTTTGCGCCGCTTCGGCGATATCATAAAGTTGGCCGATCCAGCTTTGCGCTGGCTCCGCTGCCGAGAAGCTTAAACCGTCGAGCAGAGCGTTGAGTTCTAGACCAAAAATATTGCCGTTGCGATGCTTAAGGTATTCATCAACCTGAGTCAAATCAGCGCCACTGTGTTTGGCTTTAGCCAGCAATGTGACAAATTTTTGTTCGGTCAAAACATCTTGATCACTGTGTTTTTCGAACACCAGCCAGGCATCATAAGTACCAGCGAAATGTTCGTTTAAGACCTTATCGGCGACGCGAATTTGATGGTCAGCTTTAAACCAGTTGACCGGGTTGTCGTTGATTTCAATGCGAGTGATGCCTTGAACACTAAAACCAAAGAGCGCGATAAAGCTGATTAAAATCAGTTTAGTGCGTTTACTTGCAAAACCGCCGAGGGACTTTAATACAGCTGTCAGCTTGCCTTTTTTCTCCAGCGATTGCAGCGCTAGTTGTAGCTTCTCTAAGTTTTGTGCACTCATGCGCGAGATATAAGCCGGGATAAAAGTGATGGTCAGAATAAACGCCAATAAGATGCCAGTGCCGATGAAAAAACCGAACACTTTGACTGGTGGAATAGGCGTCAATAACAGTGAATAAAAACCGACGGCAGAGGTCACCGAGGTATATAACATTGGGGTGAATAGATGTGACATGATTTTCTTTACCACTACTTTAGGGTCGTCACCGGCTTTAAAGCGGTCGGCAAATTCTGACAGAATATGCACCGAATCGACTACCGCTATCGGCATTAAGAAAATCGCTATCATCGATGACATAATATGCACGGTGAATCCGGCACCAATCAACGACCCCATGATGATGATCACCGTTGCCATGGCAACAATCATCGGCGCATAAATCAGCGCTAAATTGCGAAAGAAAAACCATAATAAGATGAAAATAGCCAAACCCGCGAGCGGGGCAGCGATGCCCATTTGCACAAACATTTCATAACCAAACTGGTCTTCGGCGACGGGTAGACCAGTGATGTGGAATGCTAAGTCATTGTTTTCTGAGCTAGTTAAAGGTTCGGTAAGGGCACGGATTTGCTCGGCAATGGCATAGCTCATATCCTTGGCTTCAATCGGCACATAAATGGCAATGGCTTTGCCGTCACCGGATACCAGCGTATTGTCGAGCATCGGCAGTCGTTTGACCGCGTTTTGAATGGCTAAACTGCCCGCTGCTGTGGTGGGGGCTTGTTTCATCAAGTATTCAAAGCGAATGGTCCCTTCGCTTTCTTGGCGAATATTATCGACCAGACTTAATGACAACATATCCTGATCAATCACCCCGTCTATCAACAAAATCTGCTGTGATAGCTGATGCAGGGTTTGCAACGATTCTGGGGTGAAGATGTTTTGCTGGCTCACCGCACCGAGCACAATCATATCGCGCATCAAAAAGTCTTGTTTCACCTGATTATGAAACACTCGGGCCGGGGCATCATGGCTGAGCATATTCTCCGGATCAGTATCAATATTTAAACTGGGGATCATCAGCAAACTCACCACCACCATAGCCAGCAACAGGCCATAAATCGCTTTGGGTTTGGTGAGCGCAATATTAATCAATGCAGCGTAATTCAAATCAGTACCTTGACACTTTGGCAGTGGGTTATAGAAACAGGCTTTTATATTAGCATCTTCTAATGTAGAATCAACTAATGTTTGAATGAAAGTTGCGGGGTAGGGGTTATGGCTAATAAGGTAAATAGCGTTGATGTGGCACAAATGCGGGTGCAGGCGGGTCAAGCAGCGCAGTTGTTAAAAGCCATGAGCAATGAAAATCGCTTATTGATTTTATGTCATTTGGGCGAGCAAGAAATGTCGGTCAGCGAACTAAATGGCTGTATTGATTTGAGCCAGTCCAGCCTGTCACAGCATTTGGCTCGGTTGAGAAAAGATGGTCTGGTCAGCACCCGGCGTGAGTCTCAGACGATTTATTATAGTATTGATAATGAGCTGGCAGTTAAGTTGATTGGCTTGTTGCATGGGGCCTTTTGTGGGTGACGGGGGTGTGGGTGAAGGGGTTTTCCTCTCGGTAAGGTAACCGCTTTTATTGTAGTGTGCACTCAGTGCACAAATCTTATAATTGACCCAAGTTATTGTTATATAAGGTTAAACTTGGTCGGGTAAGGCCACGACATTACTGTCGTGGCCTCCCCTAAGAACCGTGCGTGCGGGTTTCCTCGCACACGGCTCAAGCCTGCTTAAGTCCACGAATGGACCGGTAACATACTCAAAATGAACCTTTCCACCTTGGACTGCTCTGCCCGTTTAAGGAAGTAATCCGTAAATTCTGGTAAGAAAGGATTCGCTTTTCCACGTATTTTTACATGTCGTCTGATTGGCGTCGACGCCGCTTTAAACAAAAAGTGAAGCTTTGGCAACCCTTGACCGTCTTTGCCTAGTGCAAAGAAATTCCAGAAGTTGAGCCCGATTCTTGTGTAGTAGCGTCGTTGCTTCCATTGCTTATTCTTTCCTGGATGCCTTCTATTTATCCATCGTTGTAACATCAGAACAATCTGATGATCAACCGATGCAAACGTCTTTTTGGACACCACATGACGGAAGTAATTCGCCCAACCCCTAATCACTGGGTTAAGTTGCCGGATTAAATCTTCCGTTTTCGCCGTCGGTTGGGATTTAATAATCCCTCTGACTTTATCTAACAGACTTTTTACGCTTGATTTGTCGGGTTTAATTAACAGCTTTCCTTTATACTTTCTAATATTAAAACCCAGAAATTTAAAGCCAGTATCAATGTGCGTGATGTGGGTTTTCTCTTCTGACAGAGTAAGCCCACGCGCGAGTAAAAATGCTTCTACCGCTGGTTTTACCCGATCTTCCAGTATATCGGGCGAGTCAGCGGTGACAATAAAGTCATCTGCATAACGAATAACATTCACCTTGGTGAGTCCTTTGGTTGCTTCTGCTATCGCAGCTTCTAACCCATCGAGTACCATATTAGCATAAATGGGCGAGATGATACCGCCTTGCGGCGTACCGCCTTCGGTCGCGTGAAACAGATCGTTCTCCATGTAGCCACATTTTAGCCATTGGGCCAGCATGTGTTTGTCCGTTTGAACATTCTCCATTAACCAATCGTGGCTGATGTTATCAAAACAGCCTTTTATGTCCGCTTCCAATACCCATTTTGGTGCAACTTTCTTGGCCAGCGCAATAAAGCACTGTTCAATCGCGTCAGCTGCACTTCTTTTGGGTCTAAACCCATAGGAGTTGGGATCGGCAAGGGTCTCCGCCACCGGAGACAGCGCCATGGCATGGACTGCCTGCATTGCTCTGTCTCTCATTGTGGGGATACCGAGTGGGCGTTTTTTGCCATTTTTCTTTGGGATATAAATCCGCCTGAGCGGTTGTGCTTTATACCCATGTCGCGTCAAACTAAATGTCATTGCATATTTGGTGGCTGGTGTTTTCCAGCAGATCCCATCAATACCGGGCGTCTTCTTGCCCTTATTTTGAGTCACTTGCCTCACGGCTAAATACTTGGCCGCGAATGAGTGGGTCAGTAACCATTGCAACGCTTTCACCTTGCCTTGTTTACCGGCCTCTATTGCCTTCGCAATACGCGCTTGCAGTCGAAAGACGTGTTGTTCCATGGCATGATGATCAACACCATCCCATTGGTTATCCGCCGAGGGGGCACCAGCATAAACATCAGCCGTCATTTGCGTTTCCTCATCAATTCGATTCGTCAAACTCTCTTACGATTTTAGACCAAATGGACGTCTGCTCACTTTCGTGCCGGGTGACGTTAAAACCCGTATCCACGCGGTTACAGCATGGCATTCGCTTCTTCCATTCTCCCAATCCTGCAACACCATAGGTTCACTTTACAGTGAACTGTCCCTTGCGGGGGCGTACAGGGTTACCACGTTCCACCATTGAAGTCCGTTGGGTTAGGTGCCCGCTCTCGACCGGTCAAGCCTGTTGACCATGAGCGCCCAGGCGCAAATGACGCTCCGCTTGACGTTGCCTTTTTTGGCTCAAGTGTAGTAAACCCCTTCCACTTGTTGTGCGTTACGGTCTTTATCACGGATTCAGTTAATTTCACCATACCAACTCTCTAGCACTTACCCAATTGAGGTTATCAGGAGGGTGCGCGTCTCACGATTTGCACCCCGGCCACTCGATTGCGACCTTTGTTACGTTGTCAGGGCAGCTCTTTATTCATGCCCCTAGAGTCACCTGATGGCACAGGTGGTTCGATCAACATCCTATGTTATCAGTCGAACAACTTCTTTGGCGACTTCGTGTCGCACTGCGCAGAGCGCACACTACTGACAATAGGTAGGAAAATAACGCCTCTGATTTTCGTTCGATGCTGCGGTTATATAAGCCGATACTCTTCAAGCTAATTTAACTTCTGCCAAGAGTTCAGGGTGACTGTCCAATACTCTGAGTAGTTTGATCAGCGATAATGGCGGTTTGGTTTTGCCGTTTTCATAGCGTGAGAATGCATTGGCACCGCCTCCAAATATTTCACCCGCTTGTTGTTGATCCAGTTGAAGTTTTTTACGTACATTAAAGATAAAACCCGGGTCAATCATGGTGGCATTCACTTGTTTATGAAAATCTTTAACCAATTGGCCATACCGCTTTGCCTCGGCCATCTCCAATACTATTTCAGCGCAGGCTGGGCAAAAATCACCGGTTATTGAGGGAAGGATTGTTGTTTCACTTTTGTAAGTGTAAGTGACATCACGGGTATCGTGCCGCAATTCTGCATCGCCGCATACAGGACATTTCATAGCTACAACTCCTTAAATGAAACGATAAGTACATCGTCTATAACGGTTAATTTGAGATAGACATCGCCAGCACGAGTGCTTGGCTGATAGACATCTTGCCAAATTTTGTGATTGGCATAAGTTGTCATGCTTTTGTAGAAATCAGCTGTATTTAGCGCTGATACAATAGCAATCATGTCCTGTGTATCTAAACCCATCAATTCAGCGCCGATCACCGCATTGGCTGTCATCCGCACTTTGCCCTTGTCTATTAAAGCTTTCACTCGGGAAAGCTTACAGTGTGGGACTCTTTTTTCCATGTAATGATGATAACTCGTCAGGTCAAATTTGGCAAATAGGTTAACTGAACCGAGGGAAAGGTGCAACATCATAATTGTTTCAAATTACAAAATAACGGAAAAATTTCAGGATAAGCATGGTCTGACGTCTTATCTCATAATTTTAATCATGAAATAGGGTTTTGAAGCGGCAGTGTTGATGATGTTTTTATGAAAACCAGCATCAACCAAACAGCGGGCATGAATGCACCGCTTACAAACTGTTACCCTGTTTGATAGATGACACATGCTTGATAATATATTATTGTACTAATTTAAGGACGTTTTGTGATTATGAAAATGGCTTAGTTATTCTTGTAAGTGTTCTATTAATCCAGTTGAGAACCCTAGCACGATCACTTTGGGGTACCTCATCAAAACCGTCGATCATCAATATGGCTTGTTTCGCTGCTAATATGGTGTTAAACCAATCTTGATGGGGTTGTTCTGGTGTTATATTTTGTACCATCAGCGAGTAAAAATCGCAGACCGTTGGCAAAATCGGATGGTTCAGTACTTCGCGCAATTTAATCAGCACCGGCACTTTGTCATTCCATGGGGCTTTATCAGCGGTAAAAGCACCGCGACCACATTGCACAGTAAGCCACTGCAATAAAGTGGTTTTTCCTTGTCCTGCTTCACCGAGGATCACCAAACGCTCGAACCGAGTTAATGCTTCATCTGGCGGCGTATGATCCATCTTCCATTTGTTATACAGCGCGTGTGGATCAAACTCAACCCGGTCTAATATATCTCAGCTCGGCGTAAATTGTTCCAGCTGTGAGGCGACGGCTTGAAAAGTGTTTTTTTTCAATTCAAAATCTGTATTGATGCCGATCCGTTTTTTACTTAACTCAACAAACTCATCTTCGAGCAACGAAAATGTTTGTTCTCCTTTTCTCTGCGCTTTAACGCCACCAACCGGTTTAAGTGCTGCTGCAACGCTGACTCATAAGCCATTTCCGGTTAATATAACTGTGTTTTTATTTGTGGCCTAAACAGTATAGTAATCTGCTGTTAGTGTATACCCTGAACGTTTCTATAAACTTCAAAGATGTATCCGTTTTTATTGAACTCAAGCATCTTCATTCATTTGGATTGCTATTTCATGAAAAGCATTTTATATTTGAATGATAATGACATATTGAGGCAAGTATTATGGCTAATTTACAGGTTAAATCGATTGACGATCAATTATATCAATCGTTAGGCAAACGGGCGGCTATGGAGAATCGTTCTATTAGTCAGCAAGTTGTGCACATTTTAAAATCCTATTTGGCAACACCGGCTAGCCAACACCGTCAGGTTAACGATGAGTTTTTGGCATTATGCGGTAGCTGGGACGATGACAAATCAGCGGAGCAAATTATTGATGAGTTGCGCAATGATCGTGAGCGTAAAAGTCACCGGGAAGTTAATTTTTAACCCAAGGAAAAGCCATGTTTTTGCTGGATACAGATATCATTATCTATTCATTTAAAGGTATGAAAACGGTTGTTGAACAATTCAGGCAGCACGCCGACGTACCAAAAGCCCTGTCAGTGATCAGTTATGGTGAATTGATTTATGGTGCACATAAATCACAGCAAGTGAACAATAATTTGGCGAAGGTTAATCGCCTTAGAGAGATCTTTCCAATCATTGATGTATCCCCCGCAATTATGGACTGCTTCGGTGCTATTAAAGCTCAATTGAGTAAGCAAGGACTGACTGTGGATGATTTTGATTTGCTGATTGGTGCTACAGCACTCACCCACGGTTATACTTTAGTCACGAATAATGAAAAGCACTTTGCCAAAATACCCGATTTGGATTTTGTTAATTGGAATAAGCTAAATTAGCAAATGGCTTGGTAAAAGCGAATTGATGGGTTTCGCTGGAGCTTACCCATCCTGCAATGACTTTATATCCAATACTATTCCATCACTAATTCCCCATCATCAGCTCAATACGCTGCTTTATATCCGCATACCTATAATGCTCCAGCTGGCCAAAAGCCCGCATCTTTCGGGCTTTAACCTTATTGAACAATGGCACCGCGATGCCACACAAAAAGCGGGTAATTAAATCGGCTGAGGGTGGTGTCGGGCAAGCGTTGATGAACTCACTACATAACAAGTTTAAATCGAGGTTTTCTAATGGGGTTAATGGCGGGCCTGGTGGCAGTACGGCGACGGAACCATCACAGACTGAGCAGTGACCGCAGGCGTTGGCGACTTGATTATCACCAAAATAGACCGCCAGTTGTTGGCTTAAGCATTGATTGCTTTGAAAAAATGCCAACATATTGTTGATGCGGGTGATTTCGCTTTGCTCTTTGGTTTTGAAAGTATTGAATAATTCGCTGGCCAGTTGCTGGTGGTTAAACTGACTGTTGAGCACTCGAAAAACGTCGGTCATCTGTTTGCTTTCGAGTTGGATATATTGTTTATCATGAAAATAGTCCAGCGCGGTGATCACTCGTGCTCTATCGGCAGAATAAGTTTGATACATACGGTCAAAATTGACGGTATACCAAGTTTTGGCCTTGTCTGAGCTTTGTATAATGGCATTGACGAATTGCTGTCTTTCGCCACTAAAAGTGTTGATCAGCTGTTGTTCGCTGGTTTGTATTTTATAGCGATAATCGGCGAAATAAGAGTACAAAGGCACGACGATACCCTTGAGCTGTAAATAGACCAGCAAGGTTTTTAAGGGCAGTTGGCGAATATTGGACGCATTCGATAAAGGCAGTGTCATCAATTCCCATTGGTCGCCGCCGCCCTGAACCGCTTCGGTAATTTGCTGTAATACGGTTTCGATGCCGGACTGCTCTGGGGTGTCGCCATAAACAAAGTTTTCTAACACATTAAGGTTGTCAGCATTGGCCAGCACGATGCAGCGCGAATATTGACCATCACGACCGGCACGACCAATTTCTTGGCTGTAATTCTCTATCGATTTGGGTAAATCATAATGGATCACCTGACGAATATCGCTTTTATCAATACCCATACCAAAAGCTATAGTGGCAACGATGCAGTTGAGTTGGCCGCTCATGAATTGCTGTTGCACGCTTTGACGGATGTCGTGGGTCATGCCTGCATGGTAAGCGGTGGCTTGAACGCCTTGATCTGTGAGATAAGCAGCGACGTTTTCGGCAGTGTGTTGCAAGGTGACGTAAACGATTGTGGGCTGAGCTTGCGCTTGAGACATGCAGTTGAGTAATGCTTGGTTTTTGTTTTGTGCGGTGACCGGGATCACCCCTAGGTGTAAGTTGGCACGGTAAAAACCGGTAACCACTACGTTTTCTCGGGCGATGGCGAATTTGCTTTGCATGTCGTCGATAACCGCTGGGGTGGCGGTCGCCGTCAGCAACATCACTTGAGGAATATTGAACTCTTGCTGATATTGCGGCAGCTTTAAGTAATCCGGGCGAAAGTTATGGCCCCATTCAGAGATACAGTGGGCTTCGTCGACCACTAATAATGAAATTGGCACCCGACTGATGAAATGACGAAAACGTTCGTTCTTCAATCGCTCTACGGAGATCATTAAGATTTTGGTCTGTCCGCTGCTAATGCCGTTCATTATGGCACTGGATTCTTGGCTGGTTTGACTGGAGTCAATGCTGGCGGCTGAGATGTTTTTACTGTGGAGGAATTCGAGCTGGTCTTTCATTAAGGCTAATAAAGGCGAGATAACCAGTGTCAAATGAGGCAGTTGTAATGCGGCCAATTGATAACACAGGGACTTGCCTGAACCGGTCGGAAAAATGGCAGCGCTGGACTGGCCTGATACGGCGGCGGTGATCACGGCTTCTTGGCCATCGCGGAACTGGTCAAAACCGAAATATTGTTTAAGTGTTTGATGGATCATTGGCTGGTTCACTGGTTAATTGCTCAACTTATTTTGTTATCTATTTTTGTTGTCTGCCCGATTGCATAAGACATACAGATTGGTTCATACTACTCGCCCAACTTATTTTTACCATGAATTTTTAGCTCCAACGATGAAAACCTTGCCTGGAAAAGAAATTAGCTGCATTTATGACCGCTTTGGCCCAGTACGGGTTTTTGACGACGGTAACAAACGTTATTTAACCTTTGGTGCCGAGGACGAACAGAGCTGTATCGTTAAGGCATCTCCGACCGTATTACAG
The DNA here is from genome assembly GCA_965277695.1 of Alteromonadaceae bacterium. Taxonomy (GTDB): domain Bacteria; phylum Pseudomonadota; class Gammaproteobacteria; order Enterobacterales; family Alteromonadaceae; genus JABSOG01. The sequence continues at coordinate 190,105 of CBDIDQ010000063.1, read as the reverse complement.
CATGATTATAATCGGGCAATGCTACTGGTGTTGTTATTTAATCAACCACAAAATGCCACTTTTCTTGGTTTAGGCGGTGGTACTTTGCCGAGCTGTTTTAGTCATCACCTGCCGGATATTCAATTAACGGTGGTCGAATTAAGACAAGTGGTTATCGACACCGCGTATAAATATTTTGCTTTGCCTGAGACTGACAATCTTAACCTGATCGCCGGCGATGCGCTGACTTATATTGATGATCCGGCACACTCTGCTGACGGGCAATGTGATTTATTGTTCAGTGATTTGTTTTTAGCTGAGGGGCTTGAAGTTAAACAGTTTACCCGTCAATTTATTAAAAACGCCCTACGAGTATTGAGTGATGAGGGTTGGCTGGTGATGAATTGTCTTGATGAATACCGCACAGAGCAGGTATTAAGTGGGCTGTTGGGCGAGCATTTTACTAGTGTGTGGGAATGTGTCACTGACGATGGTAACTGGGTGATCATTGCTGGTAAAAGTGCGGAAAAAACCGATTCAAAAACGCGTTTTAGGGTGGCAAAACAGTGGTCTGAACGCTTGGGGTTTTCGCTAATACCGCATTTAAAACGGCTGGTGAAGTATTGCTAGGCTTATTAATAGCTAGGCTTGTTAATTATCCACATCAGGAGCAATTAACGAATTCAACACATGGTCTTGCCACTTACCGTCGATTTGCAGATAAGATTCGGCATAACCTTCTTTTTTAAAACCAAGCCGCTTGAGCAGGGCTGCACTACGGGTATTGCTGGGTAAATGATTGGCCATAATGCGGTGCAGCTTGTAGTGGTTGAAAACATAGGGGATCAGCTTGTCGAGTATTTCGAACATTAAGCCCTGACCCTGATACTTTTCGGCGATGGAATAACCGAGATGACAAGCCTGAAACGGGCCGTGGATAATATTGCTGAAATTGCACACGCCAATGACTTCGTTGTTACGGAGGTTTAAGGCAGCAACGTTAAGTGCAGTGCCTTTGTTGAAGTTTTCGTTATAGCGGATCAGCGCCCCTTGCCAGCCGTGCAAAGAGAAAAAAGCCTCGCTTCTGCTGGGCTCCCAAGGCTTCAAAAAGCGCCAGTTATTAATATAGTACAGTTGCATCAGCAGCGCTTGTTCAGGTTGTAACACCACCAGATTGGTTCTGTCGGTGGTGAGTAACGGCTCATTCATCTGCCTATTCACCTGCTTATTCATCTGTCATAAGACCCCAACCGTCGGCATAGCCGTTACATTTGTCAGCGATGCTTTCAAAAGCCTTTTCTGCGGCGCAAATGGCATCATAATCTGGTTTGATATTGACGGTACAAGAAACATCCCAAACACCTGGAGTGTCGTCTTCAAACAGTTTTACGGTGGCTTGGGGGTGTTTGTCGGCGATCATCGCGACCATTTTCTCGGCCTGAGGTTTTTTCTCGAACAGATGAAAAAAATCAACATCATGATTGAGGCTTAGATCAATGCCCGCCATGTGCATTTCTTGTAACAAAGCGCCGTTGTCATCCGCTGGAAAGTTCATTTATCTGTGCCTTTTAATTGTTTTTAATTGTTTTTAATTGCTTTTAAAATAAGTATGGTTTGCTGTCGAAAACCAAGTCGGCGGATTATAACAGCCAAGTGCCGATCTGTTTAGCGGCTTTTAATGTTAATTTAGTGAAGCTTTAGTCTAGTCCCAGTTCTCCTTTAATCATTGCCAGTTCAGCTTTAAGCCATTTGACTTGTTGTTCGAGGTCGTTTATTCGTTGCTCATGTTCGGACTCACTTGATGGCTGGTTGATACTGGCGACAGAGGCCGCTGGCTGAATTGCTGCGATGGTGGCGGTAGATTCAATATCACCACTGAACAGATGGCATAACGAGCATCTCTTTTACCCGGCTCTCGTTCGAGTTTAACCACATAAGGGCCGTCGTCGGTGGTGGCCATTTTGACTAATACGGTTTCGACCTCTGCGGCGTTGGTAAAATCACACAGACGGTTGGTGCGAGTACGTAGTTCGCCGGGGGATTGGGGGCCGCGTAAAAATAATACGCAAAGAATGCCCAGCTCTTGGGCGGTTAGTTTTAAATCGCTAAATTCGGTGTTGCAAAAACGGTGTTTCAGTTTGACTACTCGGCTGCCGTATCCACCGCTCTCTTCACGGATAAAACGCAGCGCTTTGAGTTCATCGACGGTATCTTGCACTAGGGTATCGGTTAGTTGTAACACCGGGTCGCGGTTGCTTTTTTGGTTGCAGGCGTTGGTTAAGGCATTGAGAGATAACGGGTATTGATCAGGAGTGGTGATTTCTTTTTCAATCAGAGCGCCTAATACTCGGGTTTGATATAAGCTGAGGTTGATTTTCATCAGGGACATCCTTTTATTGGTTTTATGGTCATTCTCGGAGAAGCACTGTAGTAGCGAGGTGTCAGTTTAACAGTATTTGCCGATTTTACCTTGCAACTTCAGCGATAATATTTATACTGTATAAAACCTCATTACTTTAATTGTTGCCAGCTGAATGAAACTGTATATTGCTGAAAAACCCAGTTTGGGCAAAGCCATTGCTGATGTGCTGCCCAAGCCACATAAACGCGAAGATGGCCTGATCCGTTTGGGTAATGGTGATGTGGTCAGTTGGTGTATTGGCCATTTGCTCGAACAGGCTGAGCCTGAGGTGTATGATCCGGCATTCAAAAAATGGCAGCTCGAACATCTACCTATTTTGCCTGATAAATGGGCGCTCAAACCGAAAAGTCAAACCCGCAAACAACTCACCGTATTAAAAAAACTGATCGGCCAAGCCAGTGAGCTGGTTCATGCTGGCGACCCCGATCGCGAGGGGCAATTGTTGGTCGACCAAGTGATTGATTATTGTGGTGTTAAAGGGGCAAAAAAAGCCGGGATCAAACGCTGTTTAATTAGCGATTTAAACCCCGCAGCAGTTAAACGCTCGCTGGCGGATTTATCTGATAACAGTCAATTTATTCCGCTGTCGACGTCGGCATTGGCTCGCTCTCGGGCTGACTGGTTATATGGTATCAATCTAACTCGGGCTTATACCGTACAGGGGCAAAAGGTTGGTTACAACGGTTTGCTGTCAGTGGGCAGGGTGCAAACACCTTTGCTGGGTTTGGTTGTTAGGCGTGATTTAGAGATTGAATCGTTTGTATCGAAACCGTTTTATGAAGTATTTGCTCATGTGCTTACACCTAACAACGAAAGGTTCACTGCTAAATGGCAGCCTAGTGAAGCGTGTCAGCCTTATCAGGATGAAGAAGGCCGGGTATTGGTTAAGGCATTAGCCGAGAATGTCGCCGGACGCATCACCAATCAACCCGCTAAAGTTATTCGTTGTGATAAAAAGCTGAAAAAACAACCGCCGCCACTACCTTATAATTTATCTGCTTTACAAATTGATGCAGGCAAACGTTATGGTATGAATGCTAAGCAGGTGCTGGATGTCTGTCAGAGTCTGTACGAAAAGCACAAATTGGTCACTTATCCTCGTTCTGAAAGTCGTTATTTACCCAGCGAACATTATTATCAGGCGGCGACGGTAATTGATTCAATTGGTAACAACAGTGAGGCTATGCGGCCTTTTAGCCAACAGGCGAATAGCTCGTTGAAGAGCAAAGCGTGGAATGACAGTAAAGTGACGGCTCACCATGCGATTATCCCTACCGAGAAGAAGTTAGATGTCAGTCGTTTAACTCAAAATGAAAAACAACTTTATGAATTGATTGCTCGCCAATATTTGGTGCAGTTTTTCCCTGCCCATGAATATAACGATACCAAAGTTGAGTTGTTAATTGCGGGTGGCATATTTAAGGCAGCTAGCAAGCAAGTGGTTAAGCCGGTTGGAAAGCGCTGTTTCCTCATAAAGCGTCTGATAATAACAATGGCAGTGATAAGGACGCAGAAAAACGGCTACCGCAAATGGCGGTCGGCGATATTTTTCATTGTGAAAAAGGCGCAGTGGTCGACAAAATGACCCAGCCACCAGCGTATTTTACCGATGCCACTTTGCTGGCGGCGATGACTGGGATCTCTCGTTACGTTAAAGATGTCGAAATTCGTAAAATTCTCCGTGAAACCGATGGGCTTGGCACTGAGGCAACTCGGGCGGGTATCATCGAGTTATTGTTTTTTCGTCAATTTTTACAACGTAGCGGTAAAACCATTACCGCCACAGCGGCGGGTAGAGGATTAATCCAAAGTTTGCCCGAAGTGACCACCCAGCCCGATTTAACCGCTCAGTGGGAGTCGGTATTAGCGCAAATCAGCCAAAAAGAAGCTAGCTACACCAGTTTTATGACGTCGATGATTAGCACCTTAAATGGCTTGGTTGATACCGCCAGAAATGAGTTGCCAGTGCACCTTAAAGGTGTGCCATCAAGCAGAAGTGGAGGTAAGAGTGGAGGTAAGAGTGGTGGTAAGAGCGGTGGTAAAAAACGCAGTTTTAAAGGCAAGAGAAAAACTACCACACCAGCCAAAGCCGCTTAATGCTCAATTAACAATTAACAATTAACAATTAACAATTAACAATTAACAATTAACAATTAACAATTAACAACGCGAATGAATTCGCGTCTACGGCGTACCAACTCTGTCGTAGACGAGGTTTCAACCTCGTGAATGTGGAATTGTAATTATTAATTCTATGACCTTTTAAACATAAGCCCCTTGCGAATACTGCTGGATCAAATCAATAAACCGCTGACCATAACGCAATAACTTGGTGCCGCCGACGCCGTTGATGGCGAGCATTTCGTGGTCGGATGTTGGCAGGTGGGCGGCCATTTCTGCCAGCGTAGCATCATTGAATACGATGTAGGGTGGCATACCATCTTCGTCGGCAATCTGTTTGCGCAGGTTGCGTAATAGGCCAAATAGTTTTTTATCGTAGTTAGTGATTTTAATGCCGCTTTTCTTCGCCGCTTTAGTGGTGGCGGGTCTGATACGAGGCACTGCCAGTTGCAAGTTGATTTGAGCTTTTAATACCGGACGAGCCGCTTCGGTGAGTTTTAACACTGAGCTTTGGGTAATGTCTTGTGCCAGATAACCGTGATGGATCAGCTGGCGAATAACACTGAGCCAGTATTCATGGGATTGATCTTTGCCCAGACCATAGGTCGATAGTTTGTCGTGACCATAATCTTTTATTCGCTGGGTTTGTGCACCGCGTAGTACTTCTACGGTATAGCCGATACCAAAACGTTGGTTCAGTCGGTAAACACATGACAGGGCTTTTTGCGCATCGACGGTACCATCAAACTGTTTGGGCGGGTCGAGGCAAATATCACAGTTATTACATTGGGTTTGGTTGTATTCACCGAAGTAATTGAGCAATACCTGACGACGACAAGTTTGGGCTTCGGCAAAGGCCGCCATAGCTGCAAAACGTTGTTCTTCGACCCGGCGACGATGTTCGTCTTCGATGTTTTCAAAAAAGCGCTTAACCCGGGGAATATCCGAGGGGTCAAACAACATTAAGGCTTCTGCGGGTAAGCCGTCTCGGCCAGCTCGGCCAGTTTCTTGGTAGTAAGATTCAATGTTCTTTGGAATATCGTAATGCAGCACAAAGCGCACATTGGGTTTGTTGATCCCCATACCAAAAGCGACGGTGGCAACAATGATTTGAATATTGTCGCGGCTGAAATCTTCTTGAATTTGCTGGCGCAGCTCTTGATCAATGCCGGCGTGATAACCTGCTGCACTAAAGCCGTGACCTGCCAGTTGCGCTGAAACTTCATCAACCCGTTTGCGGCTAGTGCAATAGATGATGCCACTGTTGTTTTCCTGCTCTTTGAGATATTTCATCACTTGTTGTAACGGATGAAATTTTTCTTCAAGGGTATAACGAATGTTAGGGCGGTCAAAACTGTTGATCTGCACCAGTGGGTCTTTGAGCTGAAGTTGTTGCCAAATATCGTTACGGGTGGCTTTGTCGGCGGTGGCGGTTAGTGCCATCACCGGGGTTTGCGGAAAATACTGTTTTAAAATGCCCAGTCTGGCGTATTCAGGGCGAAAATCATGGCCCCAGTTGGACACGCAGTGGGCTTCATCAACGGCAATTAAGGCCAATGGTAATTGCTGTAACCGCTCGATAAATTCTGGGCGTAACAGTCGCTCGGGGGCGACATAGAGTAATTTGATTTCACCATTTTGTATTTGGTTGAGAATATTGAAGATTTCGCCGCGATGTAATGTCGAGTTGATGTAAGCGGCATTGACACCGTTGGCTTTAAGGCCGTCGACCTGATCTTTCATCAGCGAGATAAGTGGAGAGATCACTATGGTTACGCCGTTGGTCATTAACGCGGGAATTTGATAACACAATGATTTACCGCCACCGGTGGGCATTAAAATCAAACTGTCAGTGCGATTGAGCGCACTGTTGATCACATCTTCTTGACCAGTTCTGAATTCGCTGTAACCAAAAACTTGTTTGAGGGTTTGCTGTGCACTGCTAATCGACATGGATAAAACTATCGGCGCTAAAAATCTAATGGAGCGTGATTTTATATAAGATCGCCCCCTTTGTCTTTCCCTGATTGATGATTTTAGTAAATTAACCCGGTTGTGCTGGTGAAGTGCTGGTGAAGTGCTGGCTTTGTGTAGGCTAGTGCTACTGTAGCGGGACCAGAGTTGACGTTTCGGCGCGAAGGGTTAGAATGCGCAAGCTTTATCGAACTTATTTATTATTGCATCAGGAGCCTACCATGTCGGCAGTAAACGTACAAAAGCAAGGAGTGATCTTTGCGGTGATGGCCTATGTCATGTGGGGACTGGCACCGATGTACTTTAAGTTGATTGATAGCATTCCGGCAGCCGAAATTTTGTTGCAACGGATCATCTGGTCATTTGTGTTTATCACCATAGTGATTGCCGTTATCAACAAATGGGCGAGTGTCCGCGAGGTGCTGGTTAAACCCAAACTGGTGTTAATGCTCTTTGGTACTGCGTTGATATTGGCGCTGAATTGGGGGTTGTTTATCTGGGCGGTGACCAATGATCGCATTCTCGATGCCAGCTTAGGTTATTATATTAATCCGTTATTAAATGTATTGTTTGGTGGCTTGTTTCTTGGTGAGCGATTGAAAAAGTGGCAGGGCATTGCAGTGGGGCTGGCATTTTTGGCGGTGATGATCCAAGTGTTGTCATTTGGTTCTTTCCCGGTGGTATCGGTTTGCTTGGCGACGTCATTTTCCTTGTATGGTCTGTTTCGTAAACAAATGAAAGCAGTCGATTCATTGACCGGATTATTGCTCGAATCAGCCATGATGGTGCCGATTGCGATTGGTTACTGGATATTTTTTGCTGATAGTTCAGCTGCTAATATGTTTGACAATAATATGACTTTGAACTTGCTGATCATTGGCACCAGCTTAGTGACCACCTTACCCTTATTATGCTTCACTGCTGGCGCTAAACGGATTAAATACACCACCATGGGCTTTTTACAATACATCGGTCCCAGCATTATGTTTGTCCAAGCGGTGTTTATTTATGCTGAAAAAGTCGGAGCCGACCGCTGGATCACCTTCGGCTTTATCTGGACTGCGTTACTGATTTTTGTTCTGGATTCGATTCGCAGTTATCAAAAATCTTAAGGGTTTGGCGGGCTTTTCAAATCACTGGAGCGCTTCGTTCTTTACAACCAAAAGCGCTCACCACGGAGACACGGAGGCACGGATAAGGTCAAAAGCAAAACAGTTAAATGATATTTTTTGACTTTGTTTTTCTCCGTATCACCGTGTCTCCGTGGTCAAAATGTTTTTATTTTTTAAGAACGAAGCGCTCCAGATACCCGAACAGCCCAGCACCCCGCATAACGGTAGTGCTAAAAGAAAAAGACTTTAAATCGATAGTTATACTGAATAATTACAATTATTAATTTTGCGAAGCATCAAGCTTGACCATAAATCTCTTTGTTGCCAATCCAGCGGTCGATGATTGGTTGGCAATAACCGGGGTAATTGATCCACAAATGATGAGCCATTTGTTGCACCTGAGGGATGAGTGGGGTATCGCGTACTAAGTCGGCAATTTTTAAATCGGCGAGCCCAGTTTGCTTGGTGCCAAGTACTTCACCGGGTCCTCGGATCTCCAAGTCTTTTTGCGCAATCACAAAACCATCATTGGACTCTCTTAATACCCCAAGGCGTTTTTTGGCGGTTTTTGACAGCGGCGCATGATAGAGCAACACGCAATGAGAAGCCACAGAGCCGCGACCTACGCGACCGCGTAGCTGATGCAATTGTGCTAGCCCCAAACGCTCAGGATTTTCAATCACCATCAAGCTGGCATTAGGCACATCAACACCTACTTCAATCACGGTGGTGGCGACCAGTAAGTGCAGATTGCCTGCCTTAAACTCTGCCATTACCGCTTGCTTTTCAGCGCCTTTCATTCGCCCATGCACTAAACCAATAGCCAAATCGGGCAACATCACTTTTAATTCCTCAGCGGTATCTTCGGCAGCCTGACATTCCAGTACTTCTGATTCTTCAATTAAGGTGCAAACCCAATAGGCTTGTCGGCCTTGCTCGGCACAGGATTGGCGTATGCGATCAACAATACTCTCTCGACGGGTGTCAGGCATAGCGACGGTGGTGATTGGTGTTCTGCCTGGTGGTAGCTCATCAATCACTGAAACATCTAAATCGGCATAAGCGGTCATGGCCAGGGTGCGCGGAATGGGGGTGGCGGTCATGACTAGTTGATGGGGATAACAGTCGTCAAACACGCCTTTTTGGCGTAATTCGAGGCGCTGATGAACGCCAAATCGATGTTGCTCATCAATGATGATCATCGCCAGCTGGTGAAATTCCACCGCTTCTTGAAATAATGCATGAGTGCCGACAACCATCTGTGCTTCACCACTTTTGATCACCTCAATGGCGGCTTTGCGAGCTTTGCCTTTGGTTTTTCCGGCGAGCCAAGCGACGCTAATACCCAGAGCTTCAAACCATTGGTTGAAATTGTTGGCGTGTTGCTCGGCCAGTAACTCTGTCGGGGCCATCAAGGCCACTTGAAAACCCGAAGAAATGGCGGTTAACGCAGCCAAGGCGGCAACTAGGGTTTTACCGGAGCCAACATCACCTTGTACCAGTCGCATCATTGGTACTGGGCGAGTTAAATCACTGCGAATTTCTTCCATCACTCGGGATTGGGCGTTGGTCGGCGAAAAAGGCAGTGAAGCTAAAAATTGTTGCTCCAGCTTGTTATCGACGTTAACGGTGACCGCTTTATGGTGATCACTGTGTTGCCGCAGCTTGAGCATACTGAGATTGTGCGCCAGTAATTCTTCGATAATTAAACGTTGTTGAAACGGATGTTTGCCTTCTTCAATCAGGCTGGTTTGCGTGTCTGGTGGTGGTCGGTGAACAAAGTGAACTGCTGTTCGCAAATCAATTTGGTTGGCGTAAAGCCCGTCGGGTAATAATTCGGTTAACATGCCCTGATCAAGGTAGCTCAGGGCCTGATCGGTGAGTCCACGCAAGGAAAGTTGTTTAAGCCCTTCGGTAGAAGGATAAACCGGGGTCAGGGTTGGATCTTCTGCTGGCTGATCATAATCGCCGAGTAACTTGTATTCTGGATGGACGATTTCGTAACCGTTGTTGCCTCGGCGAATTTCTCCAAAACATTTGATGGTTTTACCTCGGGCCAAGCTATTTTTTTGCGCCGCTGAAAAATTGAAAAAACGCAAAGTTAGCCGTCCGGTTCCATCGTTTATGGTACACAACATCATCCGGCGTTTGCCCAGTACAATATTGGTATCTTCTATTTCGCCCTGCACTGAAACGTGGATCATCGGTAGCAAGTTGATGATGGCATAAATCCGAGTGCGATCTTCATAACGTGCGGGCAGGTGAAACAGCAAATCTTGGATGGTGTTGATATTGAGTTTGGCCAGTCTTTCGATCATCTTGGGACCAACCCCTTTGAGCACAGAGGTTGGAATGGAGGCAAGCGAAGTCGAACGAGTCATGTTTGCGTGGTCCTTTTAGCTCTTGCCGGGTTCGTCATCAAGGTGTTGCCAGGCGTTTTTGGTCATTTGCATTTTTTGCCACCACAATTCATCAGCGATAATCTGGCCGTTTTCATCAATGTCTGGATAGGGCAAACCCTTTTGCACGCAAGCCCGGGCAAAAATCGGATGACCGCCTTCAAAATAAATCCGAGCACGTTCTTCATGGCCAATTTTACTGATGCCTTCATACATGCCAGCGGCGTCGCGTTGACGTTGGGCTTCGTAAAGTAACAGGGCACCAGCGACAGAGACATTCAATGATTGTACCATGCCAACCATGGGCACCAGAATATGTTGATCAGCCAGCGTTAGGGCCTCCTCAGAAATGCCTTCTTTTTCTTGTCCGAGCAAAAAAGCGGTGGGTTTGGTGTAATCAATTTGACGAAAATCAACCGCGCTGTCAGACAAGTTAGTGGCGAGGATTTGCATCCCTTGTTGACGCATCACTTGGACCGCATCGGTAATGGATTCATGACGCTCAACGCCGACCCAACTGCTGCTACCCGCTGCGGTACCACGAGCCATGCGGGGTCTGTCAGTCGACCATACGGCATGAACGTTATGCACACCAACAGCGTCGGCAGTGCGAACAATCGCGGATAGGTTATGGGGTTTATGGACCATTTCAAGACAAATGGTTAAGTCGGTCTGCCGTCGATTGAGCATGTCGGTGATACGAGCAAAGCGTTCAGGACTCATATAGCTGGCTTATTGGTGGTTAATATTAGTGGTTAATAGCGCTAGCTTACTGGGGCTGGGGGGAATTGTAAAATTTTATTGGTGGTTATGAGTGTGGGGAATGGCTGTGGGTTTTGTTGATTGGCAACAAAACCCACAAGCAAATAGATCAAATGTGGTGATTAAGCCGATTCATCCATATCCAACAATTCATATTTAGAGAACTGTGGCACTTGTTGTTGTAACTGGCTTTCAAGTTTGTCGATGTCTTTTAACTGATGACATAAGGCTTCGGCTTTGGCTTCAAGTTTGTCGCCCTGAGCTTCGAGGGTGGTTTCTAGGTCTTCACCCATTTTTTCCATTTTTTCGCCGAAAGCTTCCATACGCTGTTCGAAATTGCCACTGCCTGATGACATGGCATCGCCTAATAATGAAAAGATTGAACCCATTGAGTTCATCGCAACTTTTTCAATTTCTTCTTCAAGTTCGTTATCAAAGGCGTCTTCAAGGTTGCTGAAACTATTAGGTGAGATGGTATACAGATCGCCGTCGCGATTCATGTTTTCGTTGATTTTGTCTCGGGCTTTATCAATGATGCCGCTGACTTTGTGTTCGATTTCGCTGTTATCACCAAATAAGGCGGTGAAGGCGGTATTCACACCAGCGGTGGCCATTTCCATGGCTTCAAGGGCTACATCGACGGCATCCGGTACGGCTTGTCGCAAGCCTTGGGCATAGTCGGCGCTAAGTTGTTGTTGCTCGGCGGTCAAGGCGACAGCTTTGCCATTGACGGTCATGTCGCCGTTTTCTTGAATGCTGAATAGGGTGCTGTTATCGTCAAAAACTTTAACGAAATCCGGGGAGATGGTCACGCCATTTTGTAAATTAAGATGGCATTCGTTGCCGTTGTTAGCGCTGCTGTTGTGAGCTAAGGCTGAACCACTGATGCTCATGGCTAGGGTTGTCATTAATAAGGTAGCTGGGATAAATTTGACTGTTTTCATATACACTTCCAATTTTGTTGACCATCAATAAGGACTTTCGTTTTCACGTAAAGCATAGAGCAAATAACAAACCAACTTTTATTTTTGTTTAAATTCAATGATTTAGTATATTAATAAAAATATCAATGATCAATTTAATTAAGCCATTAACGACTTTTTGGTTAAATTGACCAATAGTTTAGTTGGTGCTACCGTACTTTAAATACCGGTTTGACGAATTCACCTTTCATCGCACTTTGTAGCTCGCCATTGTCTATTAGGGTTTTGAGTTGGGGCAAAATCTCATCATAACATTGTAATAAATAGTCAATGTCTTGTTCGGTATGGGCGAAGTTGAGGTTGTGGCTGCCGTTTATCATCAGACCTTTGGCTAGCTGCTCTTGTTGCATATAGCTTTTGAGTTGGTCTGGCGGGTATTTGTCGTTGGCTTTGAAGATCAAAAAGCTCCAACTGGGGTGACCGCAAGTGTAACAGTAGTCGTGCATTTGGTGTTTGCTGATGAGCGCCGGGAGTTGGTCGAGGATGATTTGACCGATTTTATGCGTATGGGACAGTACGTCGTGGTTTTTTAATTTCAGTAAGGTGGCTTTGGCGGCGGCGAGTGACAGGGTTTCGCCGCCAAAAGTGCCGGAGAAGAAGATTTCTTCCATTAATTTCATGATGTCTGTACGACCGACTATGGCGGATAACGGGAAGCCATTGGCGAGGCTTTTGCCAAAGGTGGCTAAGTCAGGGGTGACGCCAAACAGCTGTTGCGCACCACCGAGGTCATAACGAAAGCCGGTGATCATTTCATCAAAGACCAATACCGCACCATGCTCGGTGGCGAGTTTTCTAACCTTGGCGAGAAAGTCGTCTTTGGGGTATTCGAGGTTCATCGGCTCTAGAATGATAGCGGCGATGTTGCTCGGATTGTCAGCCAAAATTTGTTGTAACGAATCAATATCGTTGTAATTGAATTTAGTGGTGAGTGCTTTCACGTCTTCTGGCACACCCGCATCTCGGGTGGTTGAGCCGATATACCAGTCGTGCCAGCCGTGGTAACCACACACGGCGATTTTATCCCGCCCGGTATGCGCTCTGGCTAGGCGGATGGCGGCAGAAGTGGCGTCTGAGCCGGTTTTGCCAAAGCGGACCATTTCGGCACAGGGGATCATCTCAACCATTAACTCGGCTACTTCGGCTTCAAGCGGGTGGGATAGCGAAAAACTAACCCCACAGCCGAGTTGTTCGACAACAGCTGCGTCAACATCAGGGTCTTTGTAACCGAGGTTCACGGCGAGTAATCCTGAGACAAAATCAATGTATTGATTGCCATCGAGATCCCAGACCTTAGCCCCTTGTCCTTTGGTGATAAAATGCGGTGTCGCCCCTTGGGGATAACACAGTTTGCTTTTGCTGAAGGTTTGCGAGCCTAGCGGGATCACTTTTTCGGCGCGTTTTAAGTAGGCTTTAGATTGGGGGTAGTTATAGTGAGGATAGTTATATTGAGGATAGTTATAAGGCATATTATTTATTGGCACATATTGTTGATTGAGGGCAAAGATAGCCGGGTTTTGTGCCAGTAGGTTAATAATGGCGTCGGTATCAAACTGTGGGTTGTCGGCATATAGGGCTTGGTAGACGAATTTGACCAGTTCGAAGTCTTCCGGGTAATCGACACTCCAGCGTTGATTATTAAGATTGACTGGGCTGATTCGATGGCCGATTTTAAACTGTCCTCCCTGTTGAGTAATGTCATGTTCAGTTATATAAGGTGTTACGTGTTCTTTTTGGTAGTCGCTGGTGGCGTTTTGCCAAGCGGCTTTTAATGCTTTGAATGACATGACTTCGACGTCGAGACCGTCGGGGAAAGTGTGTGGTACGGCATTGGTGGTGAAGTCATTTTGTTGACTGATATGTTGTTCAACCACATCGTCAATGACACTTGCAGATGCTAAAGGGCAGTCAGCTGTTAAGCGAATGATATGCTTTGCTGGCTGGTTGCTCGAATGGCTAACAGTGGCTTGATAAAAGCGGTCGAGTACATTATTCAGGTTGCCTTGATAGCATTCCACGCCAATGCTTTGGCATAACTCGGCAATGGCATTATCGTCGGCGTTGTTGCTGGTGGCGACAATCAGGTGGTCAATCTTTTTCGCTTGTTTGAGTCTGTCGATATGCAGTTGTATCATCGGTTTGCCGACGATGGGCATCAGCACTTTACCGGGCAGACGGCTGGATGACATTCTAGCCTGTAAAATAGCTAAATTCATAATGAACCTCCTTTGATGGCTGGCCAGTTAGCTGGGTTGATAACGGTATCATCAGTGACGGCAAAAGCGTCGAAATCAATTGCACTGCTGTTGTCGGTGTTGTCAATTTGATGATAAGCCTCGACGGTTTGTTTTAATTGCGCCTCGCTGCAACAACCGATGACGATTTTGGCAATATTGCTTTGTGACTTTAATAATGCCAAACACAAGGTGATTGGGCTGACGTTTAATTCATTTGCCTGTTGCTGTAACAGTCGCAAGCTGGGTTTGAGTGAGTCGAAAAACGGCGGCAGAGAGTGTGGCTGACAAAAAATAATGCCCTGCAAAAAAGCCGAGCGACAATGGACTTCAAGTTGTTGTTGGTTGATCACTGCTTGAACTTCATCGGCCAAAAAGCGTTGGTCGAATAGGTTAAGTGGCAATTGCACCATATCAAGACTGAATCGTTGGCAAAGCTCAATTAATTGCTGAGGATGGTAAACCGATACGCCAATTTTTTTGACCAGCCCAGCGTGTTTGGCTTGGGTCAATTGGTCATAAACCACTGAGCCTTGTGGCTGTAATAATATATCGGCGTCATGCAATAAAATGCCGTCGAGGACATCAAGCTTGAGGGTTTGCAGTGACTGTTCAATGGATGGGCGTAGTTTGTCAGGCAAGCTGTTGGCTTGGCTGATTTTGGAGATCAGCTTAAAGTGGCGAGTTTGAGCGAGTGAGCCTAATACTTGCTCGGCACTGCCATAAGCTTGGGCGGTGTCGAGTGTGTCCAAATTTACGCTGCGGGCAAAGTCGAGAATCTTACTGACCTCATCGACGCTGACCTGTCCGGCGGTATTCGAAATGCTGTAATCTAGGCCAAATTGTACTGTTCCCAACGCCAATTTCATACGCTATCTATTCCCATAATAACTCCTACAACAATTCACTGATGCAATCAATAACATAATCTTGTTGCTGTTCAGTTAAATCTGGATACAAGGGCAGGGTGATAGCCCGGCGGTAATAGGCTTCGGCTGCGGGAAAGTCGCCGGGTTTGAAGCCAAGCTGCTGATAATAAGGCTGCAAGTGCACCGGAATATAATGGATGTTGACGGCGATATCCTTTTTACGCAAGTGGGCAAATAAGGCATCGCGTTGTAATTGTTGGTTATCTGTCAGTACGACATATAAATGGTATGCCGATAGGTTGTCGTCCGATTGGGTCAGCTGGCTCAGTGGAAGGTGTTGAATTTTGTCATTATATCGTTGGGCTAGTTGGTTGCGTTTGACGATAAAGTCGTTGAGTTTATGACTTTGACTGCTACCCAGTGCCGCTTGCAAGTCGGTCATGCGGTAGTTAAAGCCTAAATCAATCTGCTGGTAATACCAGGGACCATGGCTCGGTTCAGTGAATAGGCTTTCGTCCCGGGTGACGCCGTGACTTCTTAACAATTCGAGCTTTTGTGCTAGCAGTTGTTGTTGAGTGACGGCTAATCCGCCCTCAGCGGTGGTCATGATTTTTACCGGGTGAAAACTGAATACCGCAATATCTGAATATTGACAGCTGCCGACCGGTTTTTGCTGATATTGTGCGCCAATGGCGTGGCTGGCATCTTCGATAATGCGGACGCCATATTGTTGGCATAAGGCGTGAATTTGCGCCATCTGGCAACTTTGTCCGGCCAGATGCACCACAATGAGTACTTTCGGTAGAGTGTTGCTGGCGGCTGCTGATTGCAGTTTGGCTGTCAGGCATTCGACAGACATCAGGCCGTTTTGTTCATAAACATCAACAAAATTAATGCTTGCTTGGCAATATAAAGCGACATTGGCGGAAGCAACAAAGGTGACTGGGCTGGTCCAGACGATATCGCCTTTGCCGACATCAAGTGCGAGGCAAGCCAGATGCAGCGCGGCGGTTGCTGAGCTGACGGCACAGCTGTATTTGGCTTGGCATATGTCGTTCATGCGCTGTTCGAATAGCGGGATTTGCGGGCCTTGGGTCAAAAAATCCGAGGTCAAGGTGGCGACTACGGCGTCAATATCCTGTTGGTCGATATGTTGCCTGCCATAAGGGATTGTTTTACCGGGAGTGTTCATTGCATCGCCAACTTGTTAAAGGCGAGGATTTGCTCGATGTTAAGAAAGTCTGGGTTGCTATTGGATTCATATTCAAAGCCTTCTTCTACCAGTTTGCCAGTTTCACCGAGGTTATTGACAGTGAAGTCGTTGCTGCGGCTGCTGAAATTGATCGCCGGTGCGATGACAAAGTGGTCGTCGTATTCAAAGGTATTGTATGACAGTTCAGCGGGACACATGACTTCGTGGAGTTTTTCGCCGGCTCGAATACCAATCACTTTGATGGGCATATCCGGTGCCATGGCTTTGGCCAAATCGGCGATACGTACTGAGGGTATTTTTGGTACGAATATTTCGCCACCGAGCATTCGCTCAAAGTTTTTCAGCACAAAATCGACGCCGCCTTGCAGGTTGATCCAAAAGCGAGTCATTTCAAGGCGGGTGACTGGCAAATGGTCAGCTTTTTGTTCGATCATTTTTTGAAAGAATGGCACTACTGAACCACGAGAGCAGACAACGTTACCGTATCGCACCGCTGAGAAGGTGGTTTTGTGGCCACCGGAGATATTATTGGCGGCGACAAACAATTTGTCGGAGGCCAGTTTGGTGGCACCATATAAATTGATTGGGTTAGCGGCTTTATCGGTTGATAGTGCGATGACTTTTTCGACATCGTTTTCTAGTGCCGCATCAATGACGTTTTGGGCACCGTTGATGTTGGTTTTGATGCATTCCATCGGGTTGTATTCGGCGGCGGGGACTTGTTTGAGTGCGGCGGCATGAATGACAAAATCAACTCCTCGCATGGCTCGGCTTAAACGATTGGCGTCTCTGACGTCACCGATAAAATAGCGCATACAGTTGTCATTATAGTCTTGTTGCATTTCGTATTGTTTGAGTTCGTCGCGGGAATAAATGATGATTTTATTGGGCTTGTAGCGTTGCAACAGGGTTTGGGTGTATTTTTTACCAAATGATCCGGTGCCGCCGGTGATCAGAATATTTTTGCCATTGAACATAATCAAAAACCTTTGTCGCTTATTACGGGTTAGAGTTACGGGTTAGAGTGACGAGTTAGAGCAACAGCTCCGCCCCCGTGAAAGTCTGGTCATAGTAGCATATGTGCTGTTTAAACAAAGTGTTAGGGTTGCTAAATCACTTATACATCACTGATGCGTCAAGCCGGACTAGGGATAACCACTTATCGGCGGTTAAAGGGAGTACTTTAGGCTATTTCTGCGACACATTTATGCTACACTTAGGGGAGTTTTTGAACCAGTACAAAGATAAAGCAGGAAAGCGTGTGCTGGGGCGTCGATGAAGTGACGTAGCAGCGGGTTCAATGGCAGCGGAATGAGGAGTTTATGATGAAAGTAGCAGGTTTCCAACCAAATTTAATCGGTCCGACCGATAAAACCGATAATCTTTTTAAACAATTGGCATCAGGCAAGCGGATTAATTCTGCTGCTGACGATGCTGCCGGATTGGCCATCGTCAATCGTTTAAGTGCCGAGCTTGATGGATACCTTCGGGGTGCCCAAAATGGTCAAGACGGTATTTCACTGGCGCAGACGGCGGATGCTTCATATGCTGAGATTGGCGATGCCAGTCAGCGGATCAGAGAGCTTACGATCCAAGCGGGTAATGGGATTCTTAGCAGTGGTGATCGTCAGGCGATCCAGACTGAAATTACTTCACTCACTGAACATATCGGCGATGTCGCTGGTAATTCATCCTTTGCTGGGGTGGATTTGCTCAGTAGCAATAGCACGATTGGTATTACCCTTGACGGTCAAAGCAGTATTGGTGTTGATACACATGATGTGGCCACTGATCTTAATGGTTTGGGGTTTAACGCCATTGATGTCACCACTGCGGGCGGAGCGGCAAGTGCACTAGGTGTGCTGGATAATGTCACGGAATATATCGGCAACAACCGTAGTGAACTCGGTGCCGCGCAAAGTCGCCTTGATGCTGGCATTCGCAATATCACCACTCAATATGAAAATGTTGCTGCGGCTCGTAGCCGGATTGAAGATGCTGATTTTGCTAAGGTCACTTCTGAGCAAGTTAAAAATGGCATTTTACAGCAAAGCCAGATTGCGATGCAAAGTCAGGCTAATTTGAACCGTAGTCAGGCAGTTAATTTACTCTCCTAAGCCAAAAAACGAGAATGAATTCTCGTCTACGACGCACCTGCTCTAGCTTAAACAACAAAAAATTGACGTCAATGTCAGTTTTTTGTTGTTTTTGCCTTGCCTATCACGTCCGATCCTTTATTATTTAGTGAGTTGATCATAGTCGAAGACATTTTGCATTAAGCGCCATAGAGCGCCATAGGTTAGTTTCGTGCCAAAATCTGACAAAATCATCATCATAGATGATAACCAAAACCGCTGTATTGCGTTAAAAACCGTGCTGAACTTTATTGAGCAAGGTTGTGAAATAGTCCCTTCTGCTCAACTTGATGCTAAGTTGGCAACCCTACCTGATGAACAAATTACCGCGATAGTGATTGGCTCTTTGCCCGAGGGTAATTATGAGCAAGTGATTAAAGCTGTGCCTTTTTTACCTGTGTTGTTGGTGGGTGATACCTTAAAGCCATTAATTGAAATTCCTAATGTCATCGCCTTGTTGAGTTATCCTTTTCACTATGGTGAGTTGACGGTTCAAATCAGTGATTGTCAGGAATATCAGCGCTTGATCCCCGGTAGAAAACAAGGCGGTAGACAAAATAGTTTTGTCGGTTTTGTTGGTCACTCTGAGGCGATGAATCAGGTGCGCTTTTTGATTGAACAGGTGGCTGGGGCTTCGGCAACTGTGCTGGTGCAGGGCGAATCTGGTACCGGTAAAGAGGTGATAGCCAGTAATATTCATCAATTATCTGTGCGACAAAACGCGCCTTTTGTGCCGGTTAACTGTGGCGCTATTCCCGGTGAGTTGCTCGAAAGTGAGTTATTCGGCCATGAAAAGGGGGCTTTTACCGGGGCTATTTCTTCGCGTAAGGGACGTTTTGAGCTGGCACAGGGCGGTACACTGTTTTTGGATGAAATTGGTGATATGCCGTTGTTGATGCAGGTGAAATTGCTACGAGTATTACAAGAGCGTTCTTTTGAGCGGGTTGGTGGTACTAAGCCAATTAAATGTGATGTCAGAATTATTGCTGCGACTCATCGTAACCTTGAAGATATGATTGCTGCGGGTACCTTCCGCGAAGATTTGTATTATCGTTTAAATGTCTTTCCAATTGAAAGTCCGGCATTGCGCGACCGTCCAGAAGACCTGCCTTTGTTACTTAATGAGTTGATTAAGCGGGTTGAGGCGGATACTCGGCAAAGTGTCACATTTACCGATCGGGCGATGGAGTCGCTTAAAGAAAACCCTTGGTCGGGTAATGTTCGCGAGCTAGCGAATTTAGTTGAGCGGATGATCATCATGTATCCGGGGCAGGTGGTGGATGTCACTGAGTTACCACAAAAATATCAGATGATTGATGTTGACCCGTATGTGCCAGCCTATCCTCAGGAGTTGTTGGAGCGTGAGGCATTACGCGAGTTATTTGCCTGTGACGATGATGATGAAGATGAGCCAGAAGCCGAGCCGATCACTGAGCAAAGCATGGGTAATAATGCGCAAATGCCAGGATTGCTGCCACCTGAGGGCATTCAGCTCAAAGAGTATATGGCTGAAATTGAGATCAGTCTGATCAGTCAAGCACTTGAATATCATGATTATGTGGTGGCCCGGGCAGCAGAAATTCTTGGTGTCAGACGTACCACGCTGGTGGAGAAAATGCGTAAGTATAATCTTAATCGAGACTGACAATAAAACCGCACATGATGGGGGTTGTCAATAATTTGCCACCCCCTGAACCTCACACTAAACCTCTCTAACCTATTGAAAAACCTCATAAAATAAACTGGCACGGATATTGGATAACCCTTAAGCAAATGAATCGAGCGGGTTATCATTATGACGGCAGCACATGCAATTGAAAGTCAGATCGACAAACAGATAAAAGGGCTTAGTGCACTAGGGGCCAACTTAGAGGCTGAGCTAGAGGCTGAGCTAGAGGCTGAGCTAGGGTTTTCGCCTTTAGGTTTGGTAGGCAATCAAACGGTTACTCAGGCTATTCCTAAAGCTATTCCTAAGGTTTTGGAGCAAGAAGCGTATCCCGGTGAGTTGGCTGAGCTTAGAGAAAAAGCCGGTCGATTGGGCCATTTGGTCGATACTTTACCGGCGGGTGTGCTTATTCTGGATAGCTGTGGTTGTGTTGCTGATTCTAATCAGGTGGCGCTGGATATGCTTGGTGAGCCATTAGAAGGAGAGCGTTGGATTGATGTGATCAATCGGGCGTTTAGCCCTAAGTCTGATGATGGTCATGAAGTGTCATTAAAAGATGGTCGCCGTATCAAGTTGTCAATTAGTCCGTTGGATCCTCATCCGGGGCAATTGATTTTAATGGCCGATCTGACCGAAACCCGTTTGATGCAAGAAAGATTAGCCCATATGAAACGCTTATCTGCGCTGGGCAAAATGGTCGCCTCTTTAGCACACCAAGTTCGAACCCCTTTATCGGCGGCGATGTTGTATGCTGCCAATATTGCCAATGAGCGGATATCCTCAGAAGCTCGCTGTAAATTCAGTAATAAACTCTACTCCCGATTACAAGACCTAGAACAACAGGTGAGCAATATGCTGCTGTTTGCCAAAAGTGGCGGTAATCAGATGGTGGCCGAGTTGTCTTTGCAACAGTTATTGACTGAGGTCAAAGCGGGAGCCGAGGCGATGGTCACCAGTGCTGCCGGTACTATTAGCGTGGCGTTGCCTGAGCCGGATATTCTTATTCGTGGCAATAAAAGTGCTTTAGCCAGTGCGATTCAAAACCTGATCCTCAATAGCCTGCAAATGATTGAATATGGCGCACAAATTGATATTTCGGTTGAACGAGACCCCACTGCGCCGGAGCAGGTGGTGATTAGTATTGCCGACAATGGTCCCGGGGTGTGCGAGAGTATTCAACAACAAATTTTTGAACCTTTCTTTACCACCAAATCTCAGGGCACCGGTTTGGGACTAGCAGTGGTGCAAGCCATTGTCAACGCCCACCATGGCCAGTTGTCACTCGCTGAGAATGTCTCCGAGGGAGCACGGTTTGATATCAAATTACCCATCATTCATGAAAAGACTGATGAAATCGTTTTATCAGAAACATATTTAGGACTGGAGGAATAACCATGTCAAAATCAAAAATACTTGTCGTAGAAGATGATGCGGGGCTGCGTGAAGCCCTCATTGATACGCTGGAAATTAGCGGTTACAACTGTATTGCCGCACAAGATGCCGAGCGGGCTATCATGATGCTCAAACAGCAAAAAGTTGACATGGTGATCTCTGATGTTCAAATGGGTGAGATCAGCGGACTGGAGTTGCTACGCTCAATTAAAGCGAATTATCCGTCATTGCCAGTATTGATGATGACTGCCTTTGCCACTATTGACGATGCGGTTCAGGCGATGCGTGAAGGGGCTATTGATTATTTGTCAAAACCTTTTGCGCCCGAAGTGCTGCTTAATTTGGTGGGACGTTATGTGCCAGCCAATAAAGTCGAGTCACATCACCCGGTGGTTGCTGATGCAAAAAGTCTGCAACTGATCAAACTGGCGGGCAAAGTTGCTCGTTCAGATGCCAATGTCATGGTGCTGGGTCCCAGTGGTAGTGGTAAAGAAGTGCTGGCAAAGTATATTCATGATCATTCCAAATGTGCAGACGGGCCTTTTATTGCCATTAACTGCGCGGCTATTCCAGATAATATGCTGGAAGCGACTTTATTTGGTTACGAAAAAGGCGCGTTTACTGGGGCTATTCAAGCGTGTCCTGGTAAGTTTGAACAGGCGCAAAATGGCACTATACTGCTCGATGAGATCACTGAGATGGAATTGGGTTTGCAGGTCAAATTACTGCGGGTGTTACAGGAGCGAGAAGTTGAACGTTTGGGTGGTCGCAAGACGATTAAATTGAATGTTCGGGTGATTGCGACCAGTAACCGTGATTTAAAAGCGGCGGTGAATGAGGGTAAGTTCAGAGAAGATTTGTATTATCGTTTAAATGTTTTCCCACTGACTTGGCCTGCACTGGCTGATAGAGCTAATGATATTTTGCCGTTGGCAACCCATTTGATTGACCGTCATTGTCAATTCACTGACAGTGCCATTGCACAATTAACGCCTGCTGCTCGTACTAAGCTGCAAAGTCATAGTTGGCCGGGTAATGTCCGTGAGCTAGACAATGTGATCCAACGGGCTTTGATTGTGAAAGACGGCGATACCATTGACAGTGAAGATATTCTGTTGGAAAACGTCAGTGTGGCGGTTTCTGCCTCGGCACATGAGCCTGCAATGAGCGATGAGTTTGAAACCTCACAAGATGAACAGCTCAGCAACTGCTTTAAAAGTGAATTGAAATCTCAAGAGCATAAGATGATCCTCGATACACTGACCGCTT
The DNA here is from genome assembly GCA_965277695.1 of Alteromonadaceae bacterium. Taxonomy (GTDB): domain Bacteria; phylum Pseudomonadota; class Gammaproteobacteria; order Enterobacterales; family Alteromonadaceae; genus JABSOG01. The sequence goes on along the minus strand of CBDIDQ010000063.1, from coordinate 167,575 downwards.
GTGGTGGTAGTCGTAAGGTGGTGTCTGAGACCTTAGGGATTAGTCCGCGTACTTTACGTTATAAAATTGCCAAGATGCGCGATAGTGGGATTGAAATTCCGGCGTAGTTAGACCTTAGGAATGAACATTGTGAATGTCTTAAGGGTTTAACGGGCTTTTCAAGTTACTGGAGCTCTTCGTTCTTAAAAAATAAAAACATTTTGACCACGGAGACACGGGGATACGGAGAAAACACAGAACGATTTTAGCTGTTTTGCTTTTGACCTTCTCCGTGCTTCCGTGGTGAGTGCTTTTGATTGTAAAGAACGGAGCGCTCCAGATACCTGAACATCCCATGTGCCCGTATAACGGTAGTGATAAAAGAAAAAGACTTTAAATCAATAGTTATACTGAACAATTAACACGCGAGGGGTGAGTACACCTCTCGTGTTTTTTCATCTGCGTTTTTTGTTTGATATTTATCCACATCTTTTTTCTGACGATCTCCCTTTCGCATAATATCTCTATAACTCCTTGATTTATAAGTAAAATAACTTGGCACATATCGTGCTTTATCTATGGTATAAGTTTAACGATAAAGTTTTGACAAGCTTTAAGCTAAGACAAAGCCAAAACAAAGCCAAAACAGAGCCAGGAGTGAACCATGAACATTCAAGCCAATTCCTTATACAGTGAAATGCAATCCCTTGCCACGCAAGCGGGTGGTGAACTGGGCAAAGTAACTCCAGCGATAGATAACAATAGTCAGGCGGATTTTTCCGGAATGCTCAAAAACGCCATTGATAATGTCAATAGTGTTTCGAAGGCGGCAGGTGCGGCGAAAAGGGCAGTAGATATGGGTGACCGTAGTGTGTCGATGGCAGAGGCGATGATTGCTTCGCAAAAAGCCGGGATCGCCTTTGAGGCGACTGTTCAGGTTCGTAACAAAATGCTCGAAGCCTATAAAGATATTATGAGTATGCCAGTTTAATTGTTCCCTCATGGTAAGTGGCAAATCGCAGTTCAGAAGAAAGATAACTAAAGAGGAAGTGACATGGCCGATGCAAGTCAATCAACAGAGGTAGCCGTTGCCGGAAGTGATATGGTAGCGGACTCTGCACAGCAAGAGCAAAAATCCGGTTTCCTTGGCGGTTTTGGTGGCATTGATGTGTTACGTCAGGCCACTTTGATTCTAGCACTGGTCATTTGTATCGGTATCGCCTTCTCCATTATCCTGTGGGCTAAAGAACCCGATATGCGACCTTTGGCAGCTAAGCTCGGTGATAAAGAGCTGATCGAAACCATGGACTTTCTTGATTTACAAAAAGTCGATTACAAACTCGAAGGCAAAACCATTATGGTGCCGGAAGAAGATTATAGTCGGCTGAAACTGGTTATGATGCGTCAGGGATTAGAGCAAGGGGCAGCGGGTGTGGGCAGCGGCACCGATATCATCATGCAGGATATGGGTTTTGGTGTGAGTCAGCGGATGGAGCGGGCGCGGTTGAAACTGAGTCTTGAAACCCAAATCTCCCGAGCACTTGAAGCGTTAAATAATGTCACTAAAGCCAAAGTCTTGCTGGCGGTGCCTAGAGAGCAAATCTTCGCCAGAAAATCGAAAAAACCGTCAGCTACTGTAGTGTTAACGATTAAACGGGGTCGTACGCTTAATGGCGAAGAAATTGATTCTGTGGTGGATATTGCGGCCTCAGCGGTGCAAGGGTTAGAGCCTTCAAGAGTGACTGTCACTGATCAAAACGGTCGTTTGTTAAATTCAGGCTCACAGAATAGCTTGTCTGCCCGGTCAAGAAAAGAATACGAAGTTGAACTTAAGCGTGAAGAAGAATACATCAATAAAATTGACAGTATCCTGATCCCCGTCGTTGGTCTTGGTAATTATACCGCTCAGGTTGATGTGGCAATGGATTTCAGCACTTCACAAGAAACCCAAAAAAGCTATAACCCTGATTTACCGGCGATACGTAGTGAAAGCATTATGGAAGATAATAACGTAGGTGGCTTAGCGGTTGGTATCCCTGGGGCGTTGACTAATCAGCCGCCGTTAAATTCTAACATTCCTGAAAATGCCACTAATGCGAATAACAAGGATGCGGTTATTCCGGGCAGTAGTCATAAAGAGTCGACTCGTAACTATGAGTTAGATTCGACTATTCGACATAAAAACTCTCAAGTGGGCATTATTCAGCGCCTGACGGTTTCGGTCGCATTGGATTATATTGATGGGGCTGCGGATGCGGATGGTAATATTTTACCAGAGCCCCGTTCAGAAGCGGCGTTATTAAGTATTCGTCGTTTATTACAAGGTAGTATTGGTTTTGATTTGCAACGGGGTGATACGCTGGAGGTGGTTGCGATACCGTTTATGCGTGATGCGGTGGTGGTTAAAGCCGAAGTGCCATTTTATGAAGCGCCGTGGTTTATGAAGGTCGCTCGTTTGACAGTGGCTGGACTGGTGATCATCGTACTGATTGTGGTCGTGATGAAACCGATGTTGCGTAAACTGATTTACCCAGAAGACACTCATGATGATTTCGCCGAAGAGTCATTCAGCAGTGGTTTGGATTTGGGCGACGATACGCTGGATATGTTGACCAACGAATTCGATGCCGGTGCGGTTGGGTTCTCACCCGATGGCACACTGCAACTACCGGACTTGCATGGTAATGAAGACTTGCTTAAAGCGGTTCGAGCCTTGGTTGCCAATGAACCTGAGTTGTCTTCTCAGGTAGTGAAAGCCTGGTTGAGCGAGGATGATTAATCTGATCAGATGCCATATACTGAGCGACAATAGATAACTGAATAAGTTGGTAAAAATGTAATGGCAGATGATAATGACAAAACCGGGGGGCTGAGTGAAGCTGAACTGGAGCTGGTGAAAAACTGGCATCTGCCTGATGTTGAAGATGAGCAATTACAATCATCTGATAAAACCAATGCCATGGGTCGTTCGGTCGATTGGTTTTACACCCGCAGGCAGCGAGAGCAGCAAGAAGCCCAAGCGATTGAAGAAATTAAACCGCTGACCGCCGATGAAATCGAAGCAATTCAAAAGTCAGCATATGATGAGGGAATATTACAGGGCCATGAAGATGGTTTTGAAAAAGGCCGAGCAGAAGGCCATGAAGCGGGTTATGCTGATGGTCTTGAAAAAGGCGTAACCGAAGGACATGAAAGCGGATTGGCTCAGGGAGAGGAAGCGGTGCAACAACAAGTTGCCCGTTGGCAAGGCTTGGTTCATCAACTGCATACCCCATTACTTGAAGTTAACGAAACTATCGAACATCAATTGGTTGAATTGGCGGTTCAGCTGGCCGAAGCGGTGATTGGTCTCGAAGTGAAAACTAACCCGACGATTATTTTTAATACTCTCAAAGAATGTACAGATGCTTTGCCTTTTAACGAGTCGAGTTGTCAAATCAGCCTTAACCCTGAAGACTTTGCCTTGGTTACTCAACGCTTTGGCGATGAAGAATTGCTGGAGCGAGGTTGGCATATCAAAGCTGAGCCTGCGATTGAACAAGGGGGTTGCATTGTTGAAAGTCGTACCTCATCAATTGATCGCACCTTAAAAGAACGGGTTAAGGAAACTTTGGGCAGATTCTTGTCAGAAAGTGGTGTTGACAGTCGCATCGACGACGATATTGAGTAAACCTGCCATGACTGTAGACACATTACCCCAAGAACCTCCAGAGCAAGTCGTTTTAGCGCAAGATATGCCAGAACAAGCGGCTCCAGAACAAGCGGCTCCAGAACAAGCTATGTCAGAACAAGCAGCTTCAGAACAAGCGGCTTCAGAACAAGCATTGCCCCAACCCGTGGCTTTATCCCAGCGTCTCAAACGCTACAAAAAATTTGTTAAATCTTCCAAACCCACTGCCGCCGGGCGGTTAACCCGAGTGGTCGGTTTGACCCTTGAAGCGGTGGGTTGTCGGGCTCCGCTGGGGAGTTTGTGTTTGGTCGAAACCTTGACCGGCAATATTTCTGCTGAAATTGTTGGTTTCTCTGATGAGACTATTTTTTTGATGCCCAGTGAATCTATTCATGGGGTTTTGCCCGGGGCTCGGGTCGTTCCTCAATCAAATATTGCCGGATTGCCAGTGGGCATGGAACTGCTGGGTCGGGTAATTGATGGCGCGGGTAGGCCGCTTGATGGATTGGGGCCTATTGTCACCGAAAGTGAAGCCAATAGTAAAGTGACGCCGACCAATCCATTAAACCGTCGGCCAATAAAACAACCGCTGGATGTTGGCGTTAGAGCCATTAATGCGGTGATCACCGTTGGTCAAGGCCAACGAATGGGTTTGTTTGCCGGCTCCGGTGTGGGTAAGAGTGTGTTGTTGGGCATGATGACTCGTGGTACTACTGCCGATGTGGTGGTGGTGGGTTTGATTGGTGAGCGTGGGCGAGAAGTTAAAGAGTTTATTGAAGAGATTTTGGGTGAAGAAGGCCGGGCACGCTCTGTGGTGGTTGCTGCACCTGCGGATAATTCGCCACTAATGCGTTTGAAGGGTTGTGAAACCGCAGCGACTATTGCCGAGTATTTTCGTGATCAAGGGCTGGATGTATTATTACTGCTCGATTCGGTGACCCGTTATGCACAAGCTCAGCGTGAGATTGCGTTGGCTGTTGGTGAGCCGCCCGCGACTAAAGGTTATCCGCCTTCGGTGTTTGCCAAATTACCGGCGCTAGTTGAGCGGGCGGGTAATGGGGGCGAAGGACAAGGGTCAATCACAGCATTTTATACCGTGTTGACCGAAGGGGATGACTTGCAAGACCCGATTGCCGATGCGGCTCGGGCAATACTCGACGGACATATTGTGTTATCTCGCTCGTTGGCAGACTCGGGTCATTATCCGGCGGTGGATATCGAAAAGTCGATTAGCCGGGTGATGCCTAATGTAACCAGTGACGCTCATCAATTATTGGCACGACAATTGAAGCAGTTGTATTCAATCTATCAGCAAAACAAAGATCTGATTTCAATTGGGGCTTATGCCCAAGGTAGTAACCCTGAAATCGATTTAGCGATCAGCCTGATGCCGACCTTTAACGAGTTTTTGCAGCAGGGTATGAGTGATGTGATCCCTTATGAGCAATGTCTTGCCCATTTGGCCCATGTTTTACCACAAGCACAAGGGTAAATAGGTTATGGCAATTAAGCAGTTACAGATGGTCGCCAAGTTGGAGCGAGATAAAGAAGACAAACTGGTGCGTGAGTTTCAGCAGGCGCAGCAGCATTTGGTGCAAAATCAGCAAAAATTGACCGGGATTGAAGAATACCGTATGGATTATGTTCGTCAGTTGCAAGGCAAAGCCGACGATGGTATTAACATCAATAGTTACAGCCATTTTCAGGCGTTTATCAGTAAGCTCGAAGATGCGATGAAGCAACAAACCCAAGTGATCGACACCGCCACTCAGGTGGTTGCCCAGCGTAAAACCTTATGGCTGGAACAACAGCGAAAAAGAAAAGCAGTAGAGATGCTGGTAGAGAAACACTGGACAGAACAACGACAAAAAGACGACCGAGCCGAACAAGCCTTGCTGGATGAAATTACCTCTCAGCGTTTTTTTCAATCCCGTCGATAGCAGACTGATTCGAAGTACCCGCCACTGCCGAACAACTGGCCCACATCTTGTATAACCTCCTTGTAAAGTCGCAAAGCAGCAAAGCCTTGATTGGAGAATTAAACTATGCAATCTGTGTTAAAGATAATGCCAGAACCCATTGGTGACGTCCCCCGGGACAGTCAGAGGCCCGCTACAGACGGGCGTCGCAGCGATGATCGTGAGCAATTTGATAGTGTTTATGAAGAACAATTATATCAGCATCAAGGTGTCAAGGAAGCTGAGCGGTCCCGAGTTGATGGCAATGATGCACAACGGCAGCGGCAACAAAGTGACCGTCAGGCGGCGAATAATGAAGCGCAGGCTCAACGTGATAGCAAAGTTGACAATCGAGCTGATCAGGGGGCTGATCGCAAGACGGCCATCAGCACTGATGATAAAGCCGCCAAGGCGGATAAGCCTGATGCCAGCAAAGCTAGCGCCACTGATGATCAAGCTAAAAGTGCTGTTGATCGCCTAGTTGGGGTGATGGAAAACGCTGACAAAATGTTACGCCAAAAAAATGACGCAGAGAAACTGGCGCAGCTTGCTGCCAGTGGTGAGCTTAAACATAATAAGTTGGCGGCTGCTATTGATTCGGTGTTAGCTGAGCGCGATAAAGATTTACCAGAGACCGCTAGCGGTGATGATGCGGTTGATCAATTGATTAAACAGTCACTTAAAGGTGACGGTAAATCTATATCTGCTGATGAGCACAAAACACCTCGCACAGGTGGTTTCAAACCATCCCGGTCTGAAATCGCTGGTGGTCTTTTTAGTGATACTGCCAGTGGCAACAGCCGTAAGCTGGATGCGATGCAAACACCGGGTATCCTGCCTGACGTTGATCTTGAGTCTGACAACAGCCGCATTAAGGCTGCGCTTGATACTGGTAGCACTGGCAATCAAGGCAAAACCAAACCAGATATTTTCCAGACACCGGATATCTTACCGGATACTGATGAACTTGCAGCATCGTTGAAAACCGGGCAGCAAATTAAAGGATTAGGTGGGGCTGAAACCCCGGGGATTAATCCGAAACTCAATGGCTTACCCGGGCAAACCACAGGTCAAGGCACGGTTGGCAAAGATATTTTTCAGACCCCAGGGACTATCCCTGATAGCGAAATGGTCACTGATGCTGAACTTAATGCAGCTGCTCAAGCAGATAAACCAACCAGCGTGAAACCACTTAACCCGCAGTTAACTGGTGGACAGGGGGCACAAACAACTAAAAATGTATTCCAAACCCTTGATACCCAGCCGGATGACACCATTGCAGAGCGAGTGACCAGACCTTTTGAGCTGGCCGCAGGTAAAGGTTTTGACGCCGATAAAGCGGTTAATGCTCAAGCTTTTAAAGCAGATGCAATGATTGATAAAAATTCGGGTCGTCCGAGCAATGAGGGAATACTCGGTGATAGTGATGAAGCTAAAAATATCATTGGCACATCAGCCAAAAACAGTAGTGATAAAGCGGCAATCTTGAATGGACAGCAGGCTGAGGCACAAAAAATCAATCCAGAAGGTCAACTGAGTGAAAAGCAGTTAAATGACAAAAAAATGCTTGAGTCGCTGGCTCAACAAAATCAATTGAAACAAGAAGTCGGTTTAAGCGAAGAGCGACCCGCGAAGTTTATGCCACAAGAGAATAGCGCAAACGGTACCACTAAAGGTCCTAGTCAGTTTACCCCGACCAGCGGGATTTCAGCCAGCAGTAGCCCGGTGACCAATGCGAGCACTGACCCCAAATTGGCTGCTGCCATGCAGATGAGTAAATTGAACGAAGCGGTGAATGTGAATCAAGCCGATTTTTCACAGAATATGAAAGAACGGCTGACCATCATGATGAACAAAGGGGTGCAAAGCGCGGATATTCGTTTGGATCCGGCAGAGTTAGGTCAGATGCAGGTGAAAATGACGGTAGAAAATGACGTCACCTCAGTCAGTTTTACGGTGCAAAACGCTCAAGCCAAAGAAGCGCTGGAGCAGGCGATGCCTAAATTGAAAGAAATGTTGGCTGAGCAGGGACTCGAAATGGGTGAAGGCTCGGTTGAACAAGAAGATAAACAACAGCAGGAATTGGCAGGTCATGATGGCCAAGGATCGCCGGGGACTCATTCAGGCGATAACCCAGATGGTAGCTCGGCGGAACAATTGAGTGATGAACAAATGGCACAAATGGCGGCGCAACAGATGAAGATCACCAATGGCGCATTGGGAGGCATCGACTTTTTTGCCTGACATTTCCCTTGATTTTCACAGTATTGGCAAAACAAGCTGAAAAAGTACTAATAAAAATTGCTATTCATCACAACAGATAGCAATAATACATCATTGGTGAAATTGGTGAGATAAATTGGATAGCGACTATGGCAGAAGCGGGCAAAGGTAAAGGCAAGGGGAAAGACAAAGAACTAGAAATGGAAGAAGGTGGCGGTGGTGGTAAAAGCAAAAAGATGCTGATCATCGGTGCTGTCGTGGTTCTTTTGTTATTGGGTGTGGGTGGTTATTTTCTTTTTGCTGGTGGTGATCCCCAAGCCGCGCAAGAGGCGACGCTCGATGATGATAAAACTGGCGCAGAGGCTGCTGAGGCGGCACCAAGTGATAGTGTTGGCGTTGGCAGTGCACTTTATGTTGCCATGCCCAGACCGTTTGTTTTTAATGTCCCGGGTTCAGTAAGAGATCGCCTAGTACAGATTAAGGTGCAGCTGCTGGTCCGAGGTGACGACAGCGAAGAGATGGCGAAAAAACACGTGCCTTTAATTGAAGGAGCTTTGCTGCGAACATTTAGTAGTACCAATGCCGATGACTTGGCCACCACGGCGGGTAAAGAAGCGTTGAAATCCAAAGCACTACAGGATGTTCAGGCGACTATGGTGGATGTCACTGGTACTAAAATCGTTGAACGGGTATTGTTCACCGGTTTTGTTATGCAATAGCAATAAGACAAAGATAAAGACAAAGATAACGTGATATGAGTGATTTATTATCCCAGGACGAAACTGTTGAATGTGCGCTATTCGCTGTTTGTGTTATGCAATAGAAATGAAGATAACGTGATATGAGTGATTTATTATCCCAGGACGAAATCGACGCATTATTACATGGAGTCGATGACGTTGAGGAGGATGAAGACGACGCTGGTGGACTTGCCGGCGGTGACGGTGGTGGCAATACCTCTGATTATGACTTTTCATCTCAAGATCGAATTGTCCGTGGGCGGATGCCAACGCTTGAAATCGTTAATGAACGATTTGCCCGGCATATGCGCATTAGTCTGTTCAACATGATGCGCCGCACGGCTGAGGTTTCGATTAACGGCGTACAGATGATCAAGTTCGGCGAATATGTTCACACCTTATTTGTTCCTACCAGCTTAAATATGGTGCGGTTTAGACCGCTCAAAGGCACTGGTTTGCTAACCATGGAAGCCCGTTTGGTGTTTATTTTGGTGGATAACTTTTTTGGTGGTGATGGTCGTTATCATGCCAAAATCGAAGGACGGGAATTCACCCCGACCGAACGGCGGATCATTCAGATGCTGCTGAAACTTATTTTTGAAGATTATAAAGAAGCTTGGGCACCGGTAATGGATGTCTCATTTGAGTATCTTGATTCGGAAGTCAACCCAGCGATGGCCAATATTGTCAGTCCCACCGAAGTGGTGGTGATCAGTTCATTTCATATTGAACTTGATGGTGGCGGCGGTGATTTTCATGTGGTATTACCTTATTCGATGCTCGAACCTATCAGAGAACTGCTAGACGCTGGGGTACAGAATGACAAAGAAGACACTGACATGCGCTGGAGTAAGGCATTACGTGATGAGATCATGGACGTTAAGGTTGACCTTTCCACCAAGTTTATCGAAACTGATTTGCTGCTGTCACAGGTGATGGAGCTGGCAGAAGGCGATATCATTCCTATTGAAATGCCTGAGCATGTGGTATTGCTGGTTGAAGATTTGCCGACTTACCGCGCTAAACTGGGCCGTTCCCGTGAAAGTGTCGCAGTGAAAATCACCGAGAAAATCAAACGACCAGAATCAGTTAAATCAGAATTGCATGTCTTCACTAAAGGTGGTCGTCGTATTGATGATGACAGAGATATTGCAGTGCTCGAAGAAGATCTGATGCTTGATAATGACTCTGACGGTGAATGGGTGAATTAACAATTAAGGCTCCAATCAAATAGAGTTACAATTGATTCATCAAAAACGCGAATGAATTCGCGTCTACGGTGCATCAGTTCTGCCGTAGACGAGGTTTCAACCTCGTTAATGTTGAAGGATAATTGTAACCTTAATTTGTTCTATATGGTCAGAGTCACAATTAACAATGAATAAACAGAGTAAAGAATATGAGTGATGATCAAGATACTATGGATGAATGGGCGGCAGCGATGGAGGAGGCTGAAAGTACCGACGGTGCTGAGCCTGCGGAGCTTGAAGAGCTAAGCGAAGATAAATCTGCGCCGATTAGCGTTGAAGAACGTCGCAAACTCGATACCATCTTGGATATTCCAGTCACCATTTCGATGGAAGTGGGTCGTAGTGCCATCAGCATCCGTAATTTATTACAGCTCAATCAGGGTTCTGTGGTTGAACTGGATCGGGTAGCCGGTGAACCGCTGGATGTGATGATCAATGGCACCTTAATCGCCCATGGTGAGGTGGTGGTGGTCAATGACAAGTTTGGTATTCGTTTGACCGATGTTATCAGCCAAACTGAACGCATTAAAAAGCTACGCTAAGAGAGGCCGACGTGTTACGTTTTGCGCTGTTTTTTATGACATGTTTGATGGCACCGCTGCCATCAATGGCAACGGCTAGTAACCCACCGTCGCCCTCCTCCTATTTGTCGGTGATCACTTCATTATTTCTGGTTATTGCGGTGATGCTGGTGTTGGCAATATTATATAAGCGGATGAATTTGGGTTTTGCGGGTAGTCATGCAATTAAAGTGATCACCGCACTGCCTATAGGCACCAAAGAGCGGATCATGGTGATAGAAGTGAATGGTCAGCAACACCTGATTGGCGTCACTCCACAACAAATTAATCATCTAATTAGCCTTGATGAACCCATTGATAGCGGCAATGACGGTGTTTCAGCTGAGCAGGGTAACCGCTCTTTTCAACAAATTTTGCAACAGGCAATAACCGGCATTAACCACAAAGGGCCAGTAAAAAAGGGCGATAAAGCATCATGATTAAATCTTTGTTGGCCATTTCACTGTTATTGCTTGCCCCTCAGTTGATGGCTGATCCGCTAGGCATTCCGGCGCTGACGGTAACCAATAATCCCGCAGGTAATCAGGAATACACTATCTCGTTGCAAGTGCTGGCGATCATGACGTCGCTGAGTTTCTTGCCCGCAGCATTGGTGATGATGACTTCTTTTACCCGAATTATCATCGTATTGGCGATTATTCGTCAGGCTATCGGGTTGCAGCAATCACCGTCAAATCAGGTGTTGATTGGGATCTCATTATTTTTAACTTTTTTCATTATGTCGCCGGTATTTAATCAGATTAATACTCAGGCTTTGCAGCCCTATCTTAATGAAGAAATTAAGTCTCTGGATGCGTTTAATCGGGCTAAAGAGCCGATGAAAGCGTTTATGTTGTCGCAAACCCGGCTAAAAGATTTAGGCACATTTGCCGAGATTGCCAATGTAGAAATGCTTAACGGCCCGGAGGACGCACCGATGTCGGTGGTTATTCCGTCGTTTATTACTAGTGAATTGAAAACCGCATTCCAGATTGGTTTTATGTTTTTTATCCCGTTTCTTATTATCGACTTAGTGGTCGCCAGTATCTTGATGGCCATGGGTATGATGATGTTGTCACCGATGATTGTTTCATTGCCGTTTAAGCTGATGTTGTTTGTGTTGGTGGATGGCTGGAGCTTGGTGATGGGCACGTTGGCAACAAGTTTTGGCTTAGGGACTTAGCTATCAAACAAATTAAGCGGAGCAGGCTATGAGTCCAGAAATATTTGTTGATATCCTCAGGGATGCATTATTTTTAGTGATCATGCTGGTCTCGGTGATCATCATACCGAGCCTATTGGTCGGCCTTATTGTGGCTATTTTTCAGGCGGCGACTTCAATCAATGAACAAACTTTAAGTTTTTTACCTCGTCTTATTGTCACCTTGTTATCGCTGATTTATGGGGCACACTGGTTAACCCAGACCCTAGTTGAATTTACTATTAATTTGGTGGGGCGGATCCCCAGTACGTTAGGTTAAAAGTGCTAGGTTGAAGGTGCAAGGTTAAAGGTAGGCGAAACTAGCGATATGATTGAATTCCCAATGAATATTATCCTGCAATGGCTGTCAGATTTCTTGCTGCCATTGACTCGTATCGCCGCAATGCTCGGTGTTATGGCTGGGATCGGCTCAAAAACCACACCGATGCGAATTAAAACCGCTCTGGCGGTGTTTCTGACTTTGATGGTGGTACCTGTACTACCTCCATCTGATTTTACTAATTTATTCTCCTTTCAAATGGTGCTGATGGTGGTACAACAAATGCTTATTGGGATTATCATCGGCTTTATTTCGATGTTGATGCTCAATACCTTTGTATTGGCAGGGCAAATTGTCGCGATGCAAACCGGTTTGGGTTTTGCGTCTATGGTCGATCCGGTGAATGGCTTAAATGTGCCTGCGGTTGGCCAGTTTTATCTGATCTTGGCGACCTTGCTGTTTTGGGCATTGGATGGGCATTTGGTGTTGATCAAAATGGTGGTGCATTCGTTTATCGCTTTGCCTGTGACTTATCAGTGGCTGGATGTGGTGCATTATCAAAATATCGCCAACTGGGGCGGATGGATGTTTTCTACCGCTATGGTGCTGTCGCTGCCACCAATGACGGCGATGTTATTGATTAATATGACCTTTGGTATTTTGACTCGTGCAGCACCGCAGCTTAATGTTTTTACCATTGGCTTTCCAATTACCATGATATCCGGGTTATTGATCATGTGGATCACCTTGGAAAATTTTGCTTTTCATTTCGACAATCAATGGCAGCAGGTATTACTGCTTGCTTGTAGCATTGTTGGTTGCTAACAGGGGTTTTGACCGATGGCAGGTGATGATCAGGAACGTACCGAAGACCCCACGGGGAAAAAGCTGGCTGATTCGAGAAAAAAAGGTCAGATCGCCCGCTCTAAAGATTTGGGTACGGCTTTTGTTTTGATCTTTAGCGCCATCGCAATGTTATTGTTTGGTAAAGATTTAGGCAAGGCGATGGCCGAGATAATGACTCGGGTGTTATCGTTGAACCGGGACGAAACTTACGATGTAACCATGATGTTTTCTGTTTGGGCTGAAGTCGGTAAAGCATTGTCGGGACCCTTAGCGATGATTTTCTTTATTATTTTGTTGGCCGCTTTTGTTGGTAATAGCCTGCTTGGCGGGTTTAATCTCAGTGCTGAGGCAATGATGCCTAAAGCCAGCAAAATGTCACCAGCCAAAGGCATTGTCCGAATGTTTGGCCCCAAAGCCGCTGTTGAATTGGCTAAATCATTCCTCAAATTCTTTACCGTAGCTGGTGTCGCCTACTTTATTTTGACCGCTTTCTTTCCGGATATCCTGCATTTGGGGATAGAAGCGACACCTTTTAATATTTATTCAGCGATTGAATTGCTGGCTTGGGCATTTTTGGGCATTTCTACCAGCTTGTTACTGATTGCGGCGGTGGATGCCCCTTATCAGGTTTATACCCATAATAAGCAGCTAAAAATGACCAAGCAAGAGGTCAAAGACGAATATAAAGATTCGGAAGGTAGCCCAGAAATTAAAGCACGTATTCGCCGGACTCAGCGCGAAATGTCACAACGACGGATGATGGCTGAGGTGCCCACAGCAGATGTGGTGGTGACAAACCCGACGCATTATTCGGTGGCGATTCGTTATGACCAACAAATGTCCGGTGCGCCGAAGGTGGTGGCCAAAGGGGCTGATCAAATGGCTTTTCACATTCGTACTATCGCCAAAGAGCATGACGTGCCCGTGATTGAATCGCCAATGCTTGCTCGCTCGTTGTATTACACCACAGAAATCGACGACGAAGTGCCTGAGCAGCTGTTTGTCGCCGTTGCACAGGTGTTGGCATATGTTTTCCAATTGAGCCAGTTTAAGGCGCGTAAGGGTCGTCGTCCGACGCCATTGAAAAAGAACTTACCTATTCCACCGGAGTTTAAACGCTAGTTTAACTTTACTGAGCAATGAAGGAAAAAACGCGGAAATAAATTCGCCGCCTAGATGGAACACTCCTTGCACTGAACCTTCCAAGTGTCAAAAATCCGTGTCGTAGCAGGGGATCCACCGTGGAAGCTAGAGCAAACGCAATCTTAGGTTCATTCAATAAACAAAATCTGCATTATCTAAAAGGTGTGGGTACTCCTATCTTGGTGCTGGCGGCATTGGCGATGGTGGTTCTGCCATTGCCTGCTTTGCTGCTGGATATATTATTCTCCTTCAACATTGCCCTAGCGATGATCGTCATGCTAGTGGTTATCTACACCAAAAAGCCCACCGACTTTGGCTCCTTCCCGACGGTTTTATTGATTGCGACTATCCTGCGGTTGGCGCTGAATGTGGCCAGTACACGGGTGGTTTTGCTTGAAGGTCACAACGGGGGAGATGCTGCGGGTCAGGTTATCGCTGCGTTTGGCTCTGTGGTTATCGGTGGTAACTATGCGGTTGGTCTGGTGGTTTTTCTTATTCTGATCATTATCAACTTTGTGGTTATTACCAAAGGTGCTGGTCGGATATCAGAAGTTACCGCTCGATTTACTCTCGATGCGATGCCGGGTAAACAAATGGCGATTGACGCTGATTTGAATGCTGGTTTTATCTCTGCCGAAGACGCTCGTGCCAGACGAACTGAAATCACCAGTGAAGCGGATTTTTATGGTTCGATGGATGGTGCCAGTAAATTTGTTAAAGGTGATGCGATTGCCGGCATCATCATTTTGGTGATCAACATCATTGGTGGTTTATTCATTGGCATGATCCAGCATGACTTAGCTTTTGGTGATGCGATGGAAATCTACACCTTATTGACCATCGGTGATGGCCTAGTTGCCCAGATACCTTCATTGTTGCTGTCTATAGGCACTGCTATCGCGGTAACACGACAAAATGATTCACAAGACATGGGTCAACAAGTGTCTGGCCAGCTGCTTAACGAGAGAGCCCTGTATATCTCAGGTGGTATCTTGTTATTGATGGGTAGTATTCCTGGAATGCCGCACTTTGCTTTTTTGAGTATTGCCGCAATTATCCTCGGCACTGCTTATTATCCACGTTCTAAATTTGCTAAAACCATGCCTGCGAGAAAAGAAGCCAAAAAAGACACGCCTGTGCCCACTGACTTGGCTCCAGTTGAGCAAAAAGAAATTAGTTGGGATGATGTGCAGCATGTTGATGTTATTGGCCTTGAAGTGGGTTACAGACTGATCCCCTTGGTAGATAAGTCTCAAGGTGGTGAATTGCTCAATCGAATCAAAGGCGTACGTAAGAAGTTATCTCAAGAATTGGGCTTTTTGGTACCACCAGTACATATTAGAGATAACCTAGATTTAGAACCCAACAGCTATCGAATTTCATTAATGGGTGTTGGTGTCGGTGAAAGTGAGTTGCGTCATGACAGTGAATTAGCGATTAATCCAGGTCAAGTCTTTGGCACTGTTGAAGGGGTTCCAACCACTGATCCTGCCTTTGGTTTGGAAGCGGTATGGGTTAACGGTAGTCAACGTGAACATGCACAATCGTTGGGTTACACCGTAGTTGATGCCGCCACAGTGGTTGCCACCCACCTCAGTCAGTTGTTGATGAATAGTGCGGCCTTGTTATTGGGCCATGAAGAAGTACAGAACCTGCTGGACATGCTTGAGAAGAGTCATCCTAAGCTGGTTGAAGGTTTGGTGCCAGATGTGTTGCCATTGACTTCGATAGTTAAAGTGTTGCAAAACTTGCTTAATGAAGGGGTGCCAATCAGAGATATGCGCACTATTATTCAGACCTTGGTGGAGTATGGTCCGAAGAGCCAAGACCCAGAGGTATTAACGGCTGCGGTAAGAATTGCCTTACGTCGATTAATCATTCAGGACGCAGTTGGCGCGGCAGATGAAATCCCTGTCATAACATTGACGCCTGAGTTGGAACAGATGTTGCACCAGTCAATGCAAGTATCAGGAAATCAGGGCGCAGGTATCGAACCCGGGTTAGCAGAACGGTTACAAACATCACTGGCAAATGCCAATCATGACCAGGAAATGTCAGGTGAACCGTCAATCTTGTTAACCTCAGGTATGTTGCGCACTGTATTATCCCGGTTTGTTAAAAACACCATCACCGGATTAAGAGTGATTTCCTATCAGGAAATACCGGATGAAAAACAAATCAGGATCGTTAATTCCATCGGCCAGTAACTCAATAAAAAGGAGCTAAAAGTGAAAATTAAACGCTTTTTTGCTAAAGACATGAGAACCGCATTAAAAGAAGTCAAAGAAACCCTGGGTTCTGAGGCTGTGATCATGTCCAATAAAAAACTGGCTGACGGAATAGAGTTGGTTGCTGCTATTGATGAAAATGATTTGGCTAATCGTGCCCCTGCTGAGCCTGAGCCGCAAGTACAAATGCCGATTGGCAAAATGATGGGCAAATCAGCATCTCAAGCTGCACCTCAATCAGCATCTCAAGCCATGTCTCAGTCAATCTCGCAACCACAGCAGCAGCCTGCTGAAAGACCAGCAGCTCGAATGTATCGTGAAACCAGCCAAGTGCAACCTTCGGTCGAGGAAGAGCCAGTTGCAGATAGCTTGGCATCATTGCTGAGCCGTCAAAACCAACAAATTAAACAACACAATGATCAGTCACGACTCAATCCTGCATTTTTACAACCAGAAGCGACTCAAGCACGACAAGTAGCCCCGGCAGCACCAATCAATCCTCCTCAACAAAGCGCGGATTTTGAATTGCAACGTCAACAAATGGAAATGATGAAAACTGAGATGGAATCTATTCGCAAATTATTGACACATCAAGTATCTGGCTTGATGTATCAAGAAATGGAAAGAAAGGAACCCACTCGGGCTTTTTTGATTAGCCAACTGAAACAAATGGGTTTAAACGAACAAGTCGCTGATCAACTGGCTTGTTTCGTCCCTGATGGATTACCGGACCACGAAGCATGGGAAAGAGTGGTTGAAATGCTCCATGGTCAGTTACATACCACCAATAACGAAATATTGACACGGGGCGGCGTATTTGCACTGATAGGTCCTACTGGTGTCGGAAAAACCACCACAGTTGCTAAGCTAGCGGCCCGTTTTGCGCAAAAGCATGGGGCGGATCAGGTCGGTTTAGTGACTACTGATACTTTTCGAATTGGGGCACATGAGCAACTGTCAACCTTTGGTAAAATAATCGGTTGTCCTGTAAAAGTAGCCAAGAATGCGGAAGATTTAGCCAATGTTTTATACCAGATGCGCAATCGCAAATTAATTTTGATTGATACCGCCGGAATGAGTCAAAGAGATATAAGGCTTTGCGAGCAACTTACGACTTTAATGAAAAATTCTCGTGTAAAAATAAAGAGTTATTTGGTATTGTCTGCTACAGTTCAATATAATGTATTGCAGGAGAGCGTGACTCATTTCAAAAAAATTCCACTGGCTGGTTGTATTTTCACCAAAATTGACGAATGTTTAAGTTTGGGCGAAATAATTAGCATTGCGATTCAAAATGGGTTACCTATAGGGTATGTAACAAACGGGCAAAGAGTCCCAGAAGATATTGATGTAGCAGACGGTGGCGAGATTATCAAGAAAGCCGAAGCCTTACTAAAACTCAATAGTCACGACCAACATCAATGGTATTCAGATAATGAAACCCAAGCGGTAGGAATGTATGATTGACAGCCCTGTACTTGATCAAGCAAGTGGCCTGAGAAAAATGAGACAAAGTAATGCCATTAAGCGTGAAGTTAGCCCAACAAACAGTACAATAAATACAACAACAGACCATTTGGTGAATAATGCAGTGAATACGACAGTCAACAATGCCATAAAAGTTATCGCCGTCACCGGTGGCAAAGGAGGAGTGGGTAAAACCAATGTCTCTTTGAATGTGGCTATTGCATTAGGCCAACAAGGTAAAAAAGTATTGGTTCTTGATGCGGATTTAGGTTTGGCTAATTGTGATGTCATGCTGGGTTTACGCGTTGAAAAAAACTTATCTCATGTCCTTAGCGGCGAATGTGAACTAGATGATATTCTGGTTACTGGTCCCGCTGGTATTAAAATTGTCCCTGCCACCTCTGGCTCCCAATCCATGGTTGAACTCAGTCCGCCTGAACATGCGGGTTTAATCCGGGCTTTTGGTGAATTACGTAGCGCTTACGATGTGTTAATTGTTGATACTGCTGCTGGTATTTCTGATATGGTATTGAGTTTTTCTCGTGCTGCTCAGGATATTTTAGTGGTGGTATGTGACGAACCTACCTCTATTACCGATGCTTATGCATTGATCAAATTATTAAATCGTGAACATCAAGTATTTAAATTTAAAATTGCCGCTAATATGGTGCGAAGTCTGCGTGAAGGTCATGAGTTATTTGCTAAACTGACTAAAGTGACTGACCGTTTTTTAGATGTCGCATTGGAGTTGAGTGCGATCATTCCTTTTGATGAAAACATCAGAAAGTCGGTCAGAAAACAAAAGGCCATTGTTGAGGCATTTCCAAAATCTCCTGCTTCAATCGCCTATCGTACGCTGGCTGCGAGAATTGTCACTTGGCCGGTGCCAACCCAATCGGTCGGTAATTTAACCTTTTTTGTTGAGCAATTATTAAGTCGTTCATCAGCAACAAGAGTATAAATGTGAGTAAAGCTTCAGCATACGGCAAAGGTAACCAGATGCAGCAGCTTGTCGAACGACATGCTGGTTTGGTGAAAAGAATAGCGTTACACTTGCTGGCGAGATTGCCTGCCAGTGTACAGTTGGATGATCTGATTCAATCGGGCATGATCGGGCTGCTTGAAGCGGGCAAAAAGTTTGATGGTGGCAAAGGGGCTAGTTTTGAAACCTATGCGGGGATCCGCATCAGAGGCTCCATGCTTGACGAAATTCGTCGTGGCGACTGGACGCCGAGATCGGTTCATCGTAATGGCAGGTTAGTTGCTAACACCATCGCTGAGCTTGAAGCAGAGTTTGGACGAGATGTCAAAGACATTGAAGTCGCTGAAAAACTTGATATTACGCTGGATGAATACCATCATATGATTAACGAAGTCAGTGCAGGTAAAATCATCGGCATCGAGGATTTAGGCGTGACTGAGGATGTGATTGTTGCAGATGGTCAAGGTCATCAGAACGTCCCTTTCGAGGGGATGGCATCAGCAGCATTTCAAAAGGCATTGGTCCAATACTATTGCGTCATTACCTGAGAGAGAAACACTGGTGTTATCGTTGTATTATGATGATGAATTAAACTTGCGGGAGATTGGTGAAGTATTAGAAGTCAGCGAATCCCGTGTTAGTCAAATTCACTCTCAGGCAATGATGCGAGTGAAGTCCCGGATGCAGGCTTGGGTGTAATAGATTTGAGTTGAGAGACACAAGTTGTATTAGACATCTAAAGTTCGCATAAAATTGTTTCAGAAGTAGAGTTGAAATCAGTGTTAAAATTAGAAATTAACCTCGTTGGAGGATGCTTTGGATAAAAACATGAAAGTACTGGTGGTAGATGATTTTTCTACCATGAGACGAATAATAAAAAACTTGCTTAGAGAACTTGGTTTTACCAATATTTCAGAAGCTGACGACGGCAGTACGGCATTACCGATGCTTCAGGGCGGTGATTTCGATTTTGTTGTCACTGACTGGAATATGCCGGGAATGCAGGGTATTGATTTGCTTCGGGCCATTCGGGCCGATGACAATTTGAAGCATATTCCGGTGTTAATGGTAACGGCCGAGGCTAAGAAAGAACAGATCATTGCGGCAGCACAAGCGGGTGTAAATGGTTATATTGTTAAACCGTTTACCGCTGGCACCTTAAAAACAAAACTAGACAAAGTGTTTGAACGTTTAGGTTAACCCTGTTCAAAGGATATTAACATGTCAGTGATTGCTGTCCCAATAATAAGCCTGGAGCAAGCCAGGCAGCTGGTCGAATATCTTGAAAAAGGTGATCAGGAAGCTGCTGATATGGTTTTGGCGAGCGCTCAAACCAAAGATACTGGCGAGCTTTTTTCTGAAATTGGAAAGATGACTCGGCAGTTGCATGATTCTTTAACCAACTTCCAGTTGGATTCCCGGATTGCTAACATGGCAAACGAGGATATTCCAGATGCTCAAGAACGGCTCAGTTATGTGATTAATCTGACTGAACAAGCAGCTAATACCACTATGGATGCAATTGATACCGGCTTACCACTGGCTGACAAGTTGTGTCAGGACCTTAGTGCCATCAAACCGGTTTGGGCGCGGCTGATGAGTCGAGATCTGGATGTCGGGGAATTTAAATCATTGTGTCACAAGGTTGATGATTTCGTCGAATACGCTGAGCAGGACACGGCTCAACTACACATCTTGCTCAACGAAATATTAATGGCACAAGGGTTTCAAGACTTGACTGGGCAGGTGATCCGCAGGGTCATCGAACTGGTCAGAGAGGTCGAA
Organism: Alteromonadaceae bacterium; assembly: GCA_965277695.1. Classification (GTDB taxonomy): domain Bacteria; phylum Pseudomonadota; class Gammaproteobacteria; order Enterobacterales; family Alteromonadaceae; genus JABSOG01. Next base: position 147,263 of record CBDIDQ010000063.1, on the reverse strand, counting down.
GAAAGCCTGGTTCATTTGCTGACTGTTTTTGGTGTGACAGAAACAACGGTAGAAGAAGAACAAATTCAGATCGAACAAGCACATCAGGCCGAAGGGCCCATCATGAATGCCGAAGAAAGGAGATGATGTAGTAGCGGATCAAGATGATGTCGATGATTTATTATCAAGTTTAGGCTTTTAGAAGGGGTATCATTGCATGGGCTTTGATATGGATGAAGATATTTTACAAGATTTCCTGGTTGAAGCCGGTGAAATTATTGAGTTACTCTCTGAACAATTGGTTGAGTTGGAAAATAATCCGGATGATTCGGATTTGCTTAATGCCATATTCAGGGGATTCCATACTGTTAAAGGCGGTGCCGGATTTTTGGCACTGAATGAACTGGTTGATGTTTGTCACCAGGCTGAGAATCTGTTTGATTTATTGCGTAATGGGCAACGACAAGTTAGCCCGATTTTAATGGATACCATCTTGCAAGCATTGGATGCCATTAATTTCATGTTTACGCAAGTGCAGGCCAGAGATCCTTTAACACCTGCCGATGCAAATATTATTGAAACATTACGAGGTTTTTGTTCTGACGACTACAGCTCTGATGCTGCTGTTGCGACTAGTGCGCCTGCGCCTGTCGCTGCAAGTGAACCTGAAATGGATGGTGATTTATTTATAGAAATTGATTCTATGAATGAGCCTCCGCCTGCTGCTACGGCAAGTCCATCATCAAGCCCTTCGCAGAGTGCCGATGATATTGATGATATCAGTGAAGGCGAATTTGAAGCTTTGCTTGATGAATTACATGGCAGTGGCAAAGGCCCTACATTAACGGATAGTCCGGCTCCTCCTCCACCTGCTGCTGCGTCAGCTGGTAATAATGATGATATTACCGACGATGATTTTGAGGCTTTGTTGGATGAATTACATGGTAAAGGTAGCTTTCAAGAGGATGCGCCTGAGTTGGCACCAACACCTGCTCCAGCGCCAGCTGCTAAGCCTTCAGCGCCTGCTGGCGGACAATCAGGTGATGAAATCACTGATGATGAATTTGAGTCCTTGTTAGATGATTTGCATGGACATGGTAAAGGACCTTTGGGTGAGGCTGCTGTCACGCCGCCTAAACAAGCGGCTGCTGTTGCTAAAGCGGCTGCTCCTAAGCCTGCTGCGGCACCTAAGCCGCCGCCACCAAAACCTGTTGAAAAACCAGTCGAAAAGGCTGCTGCACCTGCGGCAGCGAAAGCCGCGCCACAACAAGCGGTACAAACCGAAACCACTGTAAGGGTCGACACTAAGCGACTTGATCAAATCATGAATATGGTGGGTGAGTTGGTATTGGTGCGTAATCGTTTGGTTAGCCTAGGTATATCGATTGAAAGTGAAGATATGTCCAAAGCTATTTCTAATCTGGATGTGGTTACCGCCGATTTACAGGGTGCGGTGATGAAAACCCGAATGCAACCAATCAAAAAAGTGTTTGGTCGTTTCCCAAGGGTGGTCAGGGATTTAGCACGAAGTTTGAAAAAAGAAATTACCTTGGAACTGTTTGGTGAAGAAACCGATTTAGATAAAAATCTGGTTGAAGCACTGGCTGATCCTTTGGTGCATTTGGTGCGTAACTCGGTTGACCATGGTATTGAAATGCCGGATGACCGGGAGAAAGTTAACAAGCCTAGAACGGGTAAAGTTAAACTGTCGGCTTCTCAAGAAGGTGATCATATTTTGCTAACTATCGAAGATGATGGTGCAGGTATGGATCCTGAAAAGCTCAAGAAAATTGCCATAGAGCGTGGTGTGCTTGATGCCGATTCAGCAGCTCGAATGGCAGATCATGATGCTTATAATTTGATTTTTGCACCGGGTTTTTCTACTAAGGTGGAGATCTCCGATATATCTGGTCGTGGCGTGGGTATGGATGTGGTGAAAACCAAAATAACCCAGCTTAATGGTACGGTATTTATTGATTCACAACTCGGTAAAGGTACTGTATTAGAGATCAAAGTGCCGTTGACGTTGGCGATTTTACCGACCTTGATGGTTGTTGTGGGACAGCAAACGTTTGCACTGCCGCTGGCTGCTGTCAGCGAGATATTCCATTTAGATTTAACTAAGAGCAACATTGTTGATGGTCAATTAACGATTATTGTGCGAGAAAAAGCCATTCCGTTATTTTATCTCAAACATTGGTTAAATAAAGATGGTGCCAATCAGGGAATGCAAGATGAAGGGCATATTGTTATTGTCCAAATAAGCAATCAGCAGGTTGGTTTTGTGGTTGACTCTTTGATAGGTCAGGAAGAAGTGGTGATTAAACCACTAGATGCCTTATTGCAGGGAACCCCGGGAATGGCAGGAGCAACAATTACTTCTGATGGTGGAATTGCGCTGATACTGGATGTGCCGAACTTGCTTAAACACTATGCACATACCTCTAAAAATTACTTGAGATAGTAAAACTTAAAGAGAATTAAATTCATGGGTGTCAAGGTCCTTATAGTAGATGATTCGAGTTTCTTTAGACGTAGAGTAACCGAAATTATAAATCAGGATAAGGACATGGAGGTAGTCGGTGCGGCGGTCAATGGCAAAGAAGCGATTGAAAAAACCATTGCACTGAGACCCGATGTGATCACTATGGATGTTGAAATGCCGGTCATGGATGGGATCACTTCTGTTCGGGAGATAATGAAGGCGGCACCGACACCGATATTGATGTTTTCATCGTTAACACATCAAGGCGCAAAAGCAACATTGGAAGCACTAGATGCTGGCGCTTTGGACTTTTTGCCGAAAAAGTTTGAAGACATTGCCCGAGATAAAAATGAAGCGGTGGAAACTCTACAACAACGGGTTAAAGCCATTGCCCGAAAGCGGACGTTTAATCGTCCGATGGCTCAAGCAACAGCGAAACCTGTGGTGGAATCTGCTGCCCCAGTGACGCCTTCAACCAACAAAACCAGTACCAGATCAGCTGCGCTCCCTGCCAGTGACAAATCTAAGTTTACTGCCAGAGCTAGTGCGACATCAAGAAATACCACATCTCAGCAAGACATAGCTCGTAACCCACGTAAATCAGCCAGTGCCATGGAGCCAAAAATATCATCTGCTCAAAGACCAGTTAAAGAACCGACTGTTAACAAACCCCGCACCAACGAGCCGAAAAAGTTCGCGTATTGGTGATTTTAAGTTATTGGCCATTGGCACTTCAACAGGTGGACCGGTTGCCCTGCAAACGATATTGACGGCTTTGCCACAAAACTACCCTAAACCTATTTTGTTAATTCAGCACATGCCAGCCACATTTACAGCGGCGTTTGCTTCTCGGCTTAATACGCTGTGTAAAATTACGGTTAAAGAAGCTGCTGATGGTGATGTGTTGAAACCGGGTGTGGCTTACCTTGCGCCAGGTGGTAAACAGATGTTGATTGACGGCACTATTCAGTCGGCAAAACTCAAAATTAAGGCTGATGATTCTGCACGGATCACCTATAAAACCCAGCGTTGATATTACTTTTGGCAGTGCTGCTAAAGTTTATAAAGATCAGGTTTTAGCTGTGGTATTAACCGGCATGGGCGCTGATGGTAGGGAAGGGGCGAGAATGCTGAAAAAGCTGGGATCAAGAATTTGGGCTCAGGATGAACAGAGCTGTGTGGTTTATGGAATGCCTCAGGCGGTGTCTGCTGCGGGGTTGACCGAGGCAGACTTTTCGTTAAGCGAAATGGCTGATCAGATCATCAAAGAAGCGGGTTATGGATAAGCTCACTGTACTGGGGTTTGTCACAGCTCTGGTTGCCGTGCTCGGTGGTTTTATTGTTGAAGGTGGCGTGATCAGTACGTTATTTCAACTACCGGCTTTTGTGATTGTTTTTGGCGGCACGCTTGGTGCCGTAATGTTGCAGTCGACAGATAGACAATTCATCAAAGGTTTGTCTTTACTCAAATGGATGATTATCCCGCCAAAAATTGATGTCGAAACGGGCATTGAGCGGATCTCTCATTGGGCTACTGAATCACGCCAACATGGTTTTTTGGTGTTGGAAAGTGAAGCGTTAAACGAAGAAGATGAATTTACCGGTAAGGGTCTCAACTTATTGGTTGATGGAGTAGAGCCTGAGATGATCCGGGATGCAATGGATATAGAATTGAGCTTGCAGAAAGAGCACCTGAATACGTTCAGCGAGGATCTATGAATCCATGGGCGGTTACAGTCCTACAGTTGGTATTATTGGCGCTGTATTGGGCTTGATCCAGGCGATGAGCCATATAAAAAACCCAGAGATGCTGGCGCTGGGGATTGCGACTGCTTTTGTTGCCACTATATATGGTGTTGGTTTTGCCAATTTTATCTACTTACCCGTCGCTAATAAATTAAAGCATCTTATTTATCAGCAAATGTTATATAAAGAAATGTTAATAGAGGGATTGTTCTCTATTGCCAATGGCGAGTCACCTCGCAGTATCGAATTAAAATTGTCATCATATCAGATTGATTGATTATGTATCGATATAAGCAGCGTCACGAATCGCAGGAACATGAATCACTGGATCGTTGGTTGGTGTCGTATGCTGATTATATGACACTGATGTTTGCTTTGTTTGTGGTTTTGTATGCGATGGCTATCGTCAAGGAAGAAGAGTATCAAGTGTTGTCTGAAACGCTTGGTAAAGTATTTGAAGTCAAAGGTGTTGAAGGTAAAGGAGTTGTTGGTGAAGGGTTACTTATTCATAATGAGCCTGCCGATACCTCATTTAACTTGCATGGGACTTCATTACAAGAGGAAAAAGGCCCTGAATTGCTTGAAGATGATATTCAGCTATCAGAGGTTGCCGAGAAGAAAGTCGGTAGTCCGCTGGCGTCGATGGAAGCTGAGTTAAAAGATGCGTTGTTTGATTTGGTTGAAAATGGTTATGCTGAGGTTGAACGGACTGAGGATTGGTTAACCATTGAATTAACAGTGGGTTGTTGTTTGTTGGTGGTAGTGCCTCTGCGACAAAATCTGCACAATTGGTGATGAAAGAAATTAGCAGCATTATTGGACCTGTGAGTAATTACATTCGTATCAGGGGATATACTGACGATAGACCGATAGCCACTGAAATCTATCCGTCTAATTGGGAGTTGTCGGTGGCCAGAGCGATGGTGGCATTAAGAATGCTGCAAGCTTTGAAAATCAATCCGGCACGAATGGCGATTGAAGGATATGGTCAGTACTCGCCTTTTGCAGATAACACCATTGCACAGGGGCGGGCAGAGAATAGAAAAGTGGTTATTGCTTTGTCAAAATATGCGCTGGAGATACCAGTGTTTGAACCTGATAAAACCACAGAAAAAAAGGCAGTAAACACCAGTGAAAATACAGACTATAAAGAAATTCAGGTAATCGCGTTACCTTCTGGTGGTATTCGTATTACCACGCGAAAAGATCAGCCGAACGAACGTGAAACGGATAAAGACAAGAATAAATAGCACAATAAAAAGCAGACAGGTGTCATATTGATTATTTGGACAGTAGCAAATCAAAAAGGTGGAGTGGGTAAAACCACCACAACGGTGACTTTAGGTGGTCTGCTGGCACAGCGTGGTAAAAACGTGTTGCTGATTGACACCGATCCTCATGCTTCCTTGACTTATTATTTTGGTATTGACTCTGAGGAGCTTGAGCTGAGCGTATATGAATTATTCGTTCGGGGTAAAAGCATTAGCCGGGAGGAAATTCTCCAGTCTTTGTGTCCTAGTGGTATTGATCGATTGGATATTTTGCCCGCCACTATGGCATTGGCAACGCTGGATCGCTCAATGGGTAATGAAACGGGCATGGGGCTTATTCTTAATAAGGCGATAAGCAAAATCAGTGAAGATTATGATTATGTCTTACTGGATTGTCCGCCTGTATTAGGCGCTTTAATGGTTAATGCTATAGCGGCTTGTGAGCGAATTCTTATTCCGGTGCAGACTGAGTTTTTGGCGCTCAAAGGCTTAGACCGAATGTTAAAAACCCTAGATTTAATGCAGGTATCTCAATCAAAAGGGTATCGTTATACCATAGTGCCAACGATGTTTGATAAGCGAACCAAAGCTTCCTTGTTGACTTATAAGACTTTACAAGAGACTTATGAGGGAATGGTTTGGCAAGGTGTTATTCCGGTTGATACTAAGTTCAGGGATGCTAGTTTGGCGCAACAGCCACCTTCTGTATTTAGTCCTAGATCGCGGGGCGTTTTGGCTTATAATACGCTATTGACATATCTCATGTCATTAGCAGAGAAAAAGGAAAAAACCGGGTGAGTAAAAGTGGCTTTGCCAGTGAAAAGGTGATGACGAATTACCTTAGTGCGCTATTGGTTGATGAAGATGTTGAAGAAGAACAAGCACAGGCGGCAACTCAGACTGTTGATACCCAATTACGTCCTGTTGCGCGTTTATTAGAAAAAGTTAATGTTATCGAACAACCTGCGCCTGTTGAATCAAAACCTGTCGCAAGGACTGTCGCACCTAAACCGATAAAGAAACCTGCACCAAAAGTCAAAGAAAAAGTGCTGCCGACAGTGGAAGCGTTGGTACAATCACAGACACACCGGGAAATTGGCTCACCACCGAAAGCACCTGTTGTTGAAAAAGAGTATCGTAAAGGTCAGTTTCAGGCGTTGTTTTTTGATGTCGCCGGGTTGACTGTGGCAGTGCCGTTGACTGAGCTTGGTGGGATCCACAACATGGGCAAGCTGAATTCTATCGTGGGCAAGCCGGATTGGTTTATGGGCGTGATGGTTTATCGGGATAGCAAACTCAATATCGTCAATACGGCGAAGTGGGTGATGCCGGAAAAATATGATAATACGCTGGAAAATGATCTAGAATATCAATATATTATCATGCTGGACAACAGCCCATGGGGGTTGGCGTGTGAGAAACTAATCAATACCGTCACGTTAGAGCAGGACGATGTTAAATGGCGAGAAAGTTCAGGCCGACGTCCATGGCTGGCGGGATTGATAAAAGAACGAATGTGCGCTTTACTAGATGTAAGCGCCCTAATAGCAATGTTAGAACAAGGTCAAGGTAGCCAAGATGGCCACTAATGAAAAATAATGTTTCTATTGAGATTAATTGTTAATTTTAAAGGTAGGATGGGTGAGCCTCAGCGAAACTCATCAGTCTGGTGTAAAAATGCCCAAGGTTTATTGTTCGGTTGTGATGGGTTTCGCCTTTGGCTCACCGCATCCTACCGTCAATCTACAAGCTGAGTAGTTAAAGAATAACTTTGTGTCTGCCTGTGGCAGATATGTGTCAAATTTCTTGCCGAGGAGCAAGTTCAATGAGTCAAGACAGATTAGTTACAGCCAATTCAGGCAACGCCAATGGCAATGACGAAGTATTACAGTGGGTAACTTTTCATTTAGAAAATGAAACCTATGGCATAAACGTAATGCAGGTTCAGGAAGTTTTGCGTTATACCGATATCGCTCCGGTTCCTGGTGCACCAGAATATGTGCTTGGGATCATCAATTTACGGGGTAATGTTGTAACTGTTATAGATACTCGTTCTCGTTTTGGTTTAGTTTCCAGTGATACTACAGACAGCACTCGTATTGTCATTATTGAAGCTGAGAAGCAGGTGATTGGTATCTTGGTTGATAGTGTCGCAGAGGTTGTTTACCTGCGTACATCAGAGATTGATAACGCGCCAAATGTTGGCACTGATGAAAGTGCTAAGTTTATTCAAGGCGTCAGCAACCGTGAAGGTGAACTGTTAATATTAGTTGACCTGAACAAGCTACTTGATGAAGAAGAATGGGATGAAATTGCTGGTCTGTAACTAGGTTTGCTCAATTAAGGCTGCCGGGGCTTCGGTAAAATGATGCCCCTTAAATTTATGTCATATTTCCTTCAATACTTACCCCACTTGCTCAGTACTCTGGCGATTACTTTTGTCTTTGTGGTGTTTTTTGTCTTGCATCGGCAGCAACGCGAGAGTGATAAAAAACATCAGCATCAGATAAACCAATTGACTCAGCAACTGTTGATTAGTCGTAGCGAAAATAAAGAGTTGCGCATGGGCGTTTTAGGTCTGGGCAAAAAACTGGCCGGGCTGGAGACTGTCACCAGTGAAGTCTCTGAAAAACAAGAAGAGCTGCAACTTATCGAACCCGAATCTAAGCTCTACTCCAGAGCGCAAAAAATGGTTGAACTCGGTGCTAACGTCGAAGAGATCGTACGAGAGTGCGAACTGCCACTGGCCGAAGCTGAGCTGCTGGTTTCTCTGCATCGTTCTTAAACAACATTATTGTCTTATTTTAAACTCAGTCCATACCGGACATTACGCCCGCCACCTTCGAGGCTATAGAGACAACCTTTTTCGACCAAATCAGTCAGATCGCGGGTGGCAGTTGCTTTTGAGCAGCTCGACATACTCATATATTTCTTGGCGCTGAGGCCAAACTCAAAACCATCTGGCCCCGCAGTAAATAGTTTATTGATAACTTTATATTGGCGGGAATTTAACGCTTCTTGCTCAGTGTTATGCCAAAACTTGGCTTTCTTTAAAATAAAATCCAGTTTCTTTTTAGCATCCTGTTGTGCCAGCAGTACGGTTTCACAAAACCAGTTGACCCAAGGTGTGATATCCATAGTTGCCATGCTGGCGGCATTGAGCGTATCGTAATAACCATTTCGGTTTTTCTCTATTTCTGTTGAAAGGCTCAACAGCGGTGGTTGCCCTAAATCCTGAGCCAATGCTTGTTCTGCTATCGCTCGACCAACCCGGCCATTACCGTCTTCAAAGGGGTGGATAGATTCAAACCACAAATGAGCGATTGCTGCTCTCACCGGACCTGGCAATGGATTTTGCAATTTGGTTGGTGAATTGAGCTGTGGATTTAGTTGTGGATTTAGTTGTGGATTTAGTTGTGGATTGGTTTGATTGTACCAATCAAGAAAGCGAATGATTTCATTCTCAACTCCCTCAGGTGGCGGGGCTTCATAATGCACCTTCTCATAACCGATGGCACCAGAGACAATCTGCATTGGGGCTTTTCGCCATTGACCGATTGTTATGGGTTGTCTGAGCAAACTATCTGAGGGCGCGGGGATAGCCATTTGTTGCCATTGAAATAAAGTTTGCTGAGTCAAAGGGGTTGTAAAGGTTTTTCTGACATCCACTATTAAACCAGCGATGCCTTCTGATCGCGGATCGGCAATTCGCACATAAGGATTGCTTAACCCCAGATAGTTTTTAATTGATGAGCGAACGTCCGCCCGATTTAGTCTTTCACCTTCAATCTCACTGGTATTTATCGCCTCGCTGACCATTAAGTCGATGGTGGCTTCATAATGTAACTCGTCTTTGACTTGGCCAATTGCGCCCGCCAACTTGCCTGCTTCAAGAGCATACTGATAGAGAAAATGACGAGGTTGTTCTTCATCATAGTGAAAGTGAGGCCAATCAGGATGTTGCCAATTATATTGCATGAGCCGAACCCTTATCTTATTCGGCTCATTATATAATGAATTATGAGCCGAATAAAGCCATTCGGCTCACACCTCAAAACCATACCCCAAAATCACGCCTTAAAATCAATCCGCTGATGGACATTATCCCAGTCGTCCGGGAACTTACCTTGCAGCACATAAGAAAACGCAATTAATTCGGCGATGAGCACATAGAGTTGTTTGGGGATATCATCGCCTAGCTCTAGTGTGGCGAGTAGTTGAGTGAGTTGTTGATCTTCGTGAACCAGTACACCGTGCTCTTTGGCGACGGCGACAATTTCTTCTGCTAGTTTTCCGTGACCTTTAGAGACGACTTTTGGTGCGCTTTGGCCTCCATCATAGACCAGTCCAACTGCTGTTTTGTGGGGATTCTCGATGCTCATATCATTTCCTTTCTAGTCCCTTGTTATATGGTGATCTGCAAGATGCTGTTCAGCGGTTTGTTATTTTTCGGTGTGTCGATTTTTCCTAACGAGCTTTGGATATTGTTGATTTTAACTCCTTGAGTTTCGAGCCGTTTTTCTAAAATACTTGAAAACTTCTCCATCAGGGTTAGGGTTTTTTGCTGCTCAGCGTACAAGTGCATACTCACTTCGCCGTCTTTTAATTTAGCGTTAACCAATAGTTTGCCTAACTCGCTGAGGTCAAACGTGAGGTTGAGTTGCCATATTGAGTTCTTCTTGCCCGGTTTTTTGTTTTTACTTGCTTCTTCGCTGATGGCAATTTTGACTTCTTTGATTTCGTCGTCGAGCTTAAGCGGCAGAGTGAGGTTGAGCTGGGTATTGCCGTCGAGTTTCTTTTCGACATTTTCTAACTGCTGGTGACGGATACCTGATTGTAAACCAACCAAGGTCTTCAATGAATTACTGCCTTGCTCTGTTTGAGCGATGGCGGTGGTGAGTGCTTTCATTCCCGCCGGTGTTTTACCTTCTTTGTCGGTCAGTGGTTTGAGCAAAGCGGTGAGCTGCTGCAATAGCTGCGGGGTTGCTTTGGTTTCGCTCTGTTGCACTAGTTTGCTGCCTAATAACAGTTGCAGGGCGTTGGCAATGGCATTAGCCGGGGTAGGTTGTATCGACGGACTGACTTTAGCTGGGTTGAAGTTAATCAGTTGACTGATGATGGTACTGATGTTTTTTTCGGTCAGCGAGCTGTTTTGATCGGGAATACTGCGGCTGAGCTGGTTTAACACTTGTTTGAGCTGGGGTAACTCGTCTTTGCCTGCTGCGGATTTAGTTTGTGGTAGTTGTTGCTCCAACGTTGCCAGCGATTTAAGTCCTTCAGTCCAACTAATTTTCTTCGGCAGTAATAGCCGAATGAGCGGATCAATCAATTTATCAAGCATTTGCTTTTGTGTTTTGAGATCAATCGTCGGCGGTTGTTGAGCGAGTGCTGGTTGGGCTAGCTCTGGTTTGTCTGTTATCGCGCTGAGTGTTTTTTCTGCCGACAGTTTGACGGTTTGCACTAAGGTTTCGAGCATCGGCTTGAGGTTTGTGGTGGTTTTAGCCAAAGGGGTCGCTGTTGCTTCTGGTTTACTGGCAGTTAAGGTTGGCAAAGGGCGATCAAGCACGACAGCTGCTAATTGTTTTGCTGTTATCTGAGCCGGGGTGATTTTGACGGCTATTTGATGCTGGCTGAGGTTTTGGATTTTGGCTTCGCTACCTGGCGGTACTTTTCCCGGCAAAGTGATTTGCTGCTGATTGGGCAATACCACTTTACTGCTGTTGGCTGCACTGTTTGAATCGACTTTCATCGGTAAGTTGGGGGTTTGGCTGATACCTTGTTTGATCATTTGACTGACTTTATCAGCGCTGAATGGCAAGCTGACTTTGGCGGCATTTGCGTTGTTTTTGGCATCAAGGTTTAGCTGTATTTCAATTTTGCCATTTTTGGCTTGAATGGTCACCGCTACGGTTTGGCTGTTTTTGAGTAAATCAGCCACACCTTCGGGCAGTTTGATGGCATTGGTCAAGCCGGGGAGTTTCAGTGCTGGGGCGTTTTGTGGGTTTAGAACAATTTTACCCTGGGTTTGTACACTGCCATCTGCATTGGCTTTGAATGCTTTGCCAAGTGTCAGTAAATTAACCAGCTGGGCGTCAGATACGTTGATTTTGACGGTCTGTGGGTTTTTTTCGCCAGCTTGTGGGTAAAAGGTGATCTCTGGCTGTCCGCTTTTGTTAGTGCCAAAACTGACTTGATATGACTGTCCGGGTTTAATGCCTGCGGGTAATTGGACGGTAGAGGGCAATGGTACCGTTACGGTTTGTTTGCCAACGGCGACTTTAACGCCAGTGATCACATTGCCTAGTGTTTCGAGCCGGGCGCTGTAGAGTTTGGCTGTTTGGAGTTGTAATGCGCTACTTGCATTGCCATCGCCGCCAGATTTACCAGTCACTTTTGACTGGGTGCTCGGGGTTGTCTGGGCAGAGAAGTAAAATTGGTTCATCGACACTACAAATTAGTTAACATGATACCTTCATAGTAGGCGATTTTGCCGTTGCTTACTATCGTCTGATGTTATTGCAACAAACCTCAGTGCTTTAAACTTCAAACTTGGTCAACATTTGTAAATAAGCTTTACCGCCGCCTTGCAGCGCGAATCTATCACCAAAAGCGATGATATCAACCTCACTTTTTCCCTTAAAAGCCACTGTGTGAGCATAGTAATAAATTGAAAACCCCTTGGGCGTGAAGGGATCTCTATTTTTTGAGTTGATGTAAAACTTGGCGTATCGCTTGATGATGTCTGTATTTGATTCAATACCCTGTTTTAATTCATTAATAGTGTTAATAGATACAAAGTCCAAAAAGTCGAGATAATGAGTGATCATATTCTTGTCAATGGCTTCTATGGTCCAATTTAAATCACCAGCAATTTCAGTTTCAATCTCTCTGAAACAACTGTTTGAGTGGATAAAATCAGACAATGAAATCGCATCGATACTGACTTCTTCTTCATTTTCGAGTGACATCGCGGTGGCACTGGCATATTCGGCAACACTTGATTTTATTTTAATAAAGCCGTCATCGACGTTTTCGAGTAACGCGGCGAGGGTAGAAAATTGCCGACGAACCGTTTCGGGAATTTTCATGGTGGCTTTGTAGCCAATATCATGTTCTATTTCAGCCCAGGTATGCTGTAAAATCGAACGTATCTGAATTTCAGACTTTAATCCCTTTAAGGCGCTGTTTTCTAATAACTGGGTGCGATGATTATTTAATTCGACAATGTAATGTAACGACATATAGCCAAATTTATCTGGGTCAAGGTTTTTACGTTTATCAACCGAGTTATCATGATCAATGATAAATTCACGTTGAATTATTTCAGCGACTTTATCAACATCGTCTGAGTAATAGGTGATGATCCTGATGCCAACGATATCGGTGATCTGATCTAATGTTTCATAGGGGGTGCTTTTGTTGCGCAGCTTGTCTTTCAGGCTAGCTCTTTCTTTGACTCTGGCTGAAATAGAGTGAATATGTATGCCTTCTGCGAACAATAATCTTTCTACTAGGTTTTTAAGCGTATCGGAAAACGACTCGTTGAGTGACTTTCTGGCATCGTATTCTTTGAGGATTAAATCGACATTTCTGCTCATGGTTGTCCCATTTGTTTGTCACATTGATTGTCACATTTGGTTTCATCATTTAAAAGGATAGTGTAATTAAACCATCTGTTAACTTTAAAGTTAAAAAAACCCAGGGATCGCCGTTGTCAATGAAACATTGCTACGAATTTAAACCTGTCCTGTGGTATCATGCGCCCAATTTATCACGAACTATCAATAGCGAACGGTCCGTCTTGTCCACTACCTTATCCGCCCAATTTTCAGCAGAGGATCTTACTTGCATTCGTCAAGATCGTTGTTTGTTCGAAGGTTTGAGCTTTTCACTTAATAGCGGAGAAATTCTACAGGTCGAAGGCCCCAATGGCGCGGGCAAATCATCGTTATTGCGTATTCTCGCCGGATTTCTTCATGCCGATCATGGTCAGCTACAATGGAAACAACAAACTATTGCCAAAGTCGAGCACGAATTTCTCAGTGATTTATTGTTTATTGGCCATAAAGCGGGCATAAACCCTTATTTGTCGGCGTTAGAAAATATCGAATTCTGGTTACAATTACATGCGCCTGAATCTACCACCGATGTTTTCGAATTGTTAGGTCGGTTGGGTTTGGTCGGTCTTGAAGATATTCCTATCAGCCAGTTGTCAGCAGGTCAGCAGCGTAAAGTCGCATTGGCGAGGTTATGGTTGACGCCAGCGAAGTTGTGGATTTTGGATGAGCCGTTTACTGCGATTGATAAAAAAGGCGTGATAGGATTGCAAAAACGCTTTGCCCAGCACCTTGAAGCCGACGGTATGATTATTTTAACCACCCATCAGGATTTGACCGAACATTTCGATAGCCTGCAACGTATCCGTCTGGAGTATCAATTTTAGCCTTATGATTGCTTATTCTGCGGTATTTTTTGCCACCCTAAAACGTGACTTGAATCTGGCCTTGCGACAGCGAGTCGATGTGGTCAATCCGTTGTTTTTTTATGTGTTGGTGATTGTTTTATTTCCTATCGGTATTGGTCCTGAGCCAAACTTGTTGCAACGCATCGCACCGGGGGTGATTTGGGTGGCAGCCTTGTTGGCGACTTTGCTGGGGGTTGAAAAGTTATTTAAAGAGGACTTTCTCGATGGCACCCTCGAACAGTTGATTTTGTCACCAGTGCCGTTACCGCTGATCGCGTTGGCAAAAATAGCCGCCCATTGGTGTATCTCCGGTTTGCCGATTATCCTTATTTCTCCGCTGTTGGCCGCTTTTCTTAATATAAATCAATCAGGTTTGGTGGCTGTCGTTCTATCATTGCTTGTCGCGACGCCGTTGTTAAGTATAATTGCTGCCATTGGTGCAGCACTAACCGTTGGGTTACAAAAAGGCGGCGTACTGATCAGTCTGTTGGTTTTGCCGCTAAACATCCCCATATTGATATTCGCCACTTCAGCCGTTGATACGGCTATAGCAGGTTACGCCTATAGTGGTCAGTTGGCGCTGTTAGGTGCAATGTTGGTGGTTGCGTTAATTTTGGGTCCCTTTGCGGTTTCGTCTTCCTTAAAAGTGAGTGTGAGTTAGCTATGTTCAAATGGTTACATCCCTATGCCAAAGCCGAGAGGGCTTATCAATTATGCGGCAGCCTGAAACCCTGGTTCGGTATTCTCAGCTTGGGACTGCTAGTCGTCGGCACGGTGTGGGGCTTAGTATTTGCGCCAACAGATTATCAGCAAGGTGATAGTTTCAGAATTATTTATGTGCATGTTCCTTCTTCTATTTTATCCATGGGCGCGTATGCGGCGATGGCGATTGCCGCTTTTACCGGGTTGGTGTGGCAAATCAAGCTGTCTGAACTGTTTGTAATAGCGGTTGCGCCTGTCGGAATTTGTTTTACTTTGATTGCTTTGTTCACCGGAGCCGCTTGGGGTAAACCGATGTGGGGCGCATGGTGGGTATGGGATGCCCGGTTGACTTCCGAATTGATTTTGTTGTTTTTGTATATCGGCATTTTGTCATTGTATAACGCCTTTGAAGACAAGACTACCGCAGGCAAGGCGGCGAGTATTTTAACTTTGGTTGGTTCGGTAAACTTACCGGTTATTCATTATTCAGTCGAATGGTGGAATACCCTGCATCAGGGTGCAACCATCAGTAAATTTGATAAACCGTCAATGGATCCAAGCATGTTATGGCCATTGTTAATCAACCTGTTAGGCTTTGGTTTGCTGTTGGGTTATCTGGGCTGTGTACGAATGCGCAATGAAATTTTACAGCGCGAGAAACATCGGCCTTGGGTGAAAGAAATGACTATCGGGAGTACTCAAGATGCACTTTGATTCTTTATCGGCATTTTTAGCCATGGGCGGTTACGGCTTTTATGTCTGGCTGTCTTTTGGTTTTTCATTTGTGGTGCTGGTCGGTATTACCGTTTTAAGTGTTCGTAAAGAACAGCAGATCAAGCGCGAAATTTTACAATCCATCGACCGCGAAAAGCGTATCACTCAAGCTAAAGAGGCAGACTTATTATGAACCCCCGTAGAAAACAACGCCTTTACATCGCCATTTTATCTATTAGCGGCTTTTCTATCGCTATCGGTTTGATTTTATATGCGCTGGGACAAAATATTGATTTGTTTTATACCCCCAGCGAAATTGTTAACGGTAAAAATGAGGACGGGGTTAAACCGCGTCTCGGCCAACGCTTACGTATCGGCGGATTGGTGGTGCCGGGCTCAGTGAAGCGTGATAAAGAAACCCTCGAAGTGAGCTTTAATCTGATTGACTCAGGTCCTTTGGTTGAAGTCACTTATACCGGTATTTTGCCAGACTTGTTCCGCGAAGGGCAGGGGATTGTTGCTCAGGGAGTTTTGGTTGAGCCAACTAAAATCGAAGCCTTTGAAGTATTGGCTAAACATGATGAAGAATATATGCCGCCAGAAGTCGCCGAAGCGGTGAAAGGTATCAAACATGTTGTCCCGGCCAATGGCTATGGCAAGCAAAAACCAAGTGAAGGATAACGATTATGATCCCCCAACTTGGTTATCTGTGTTTAGTTATTGCGATGGGTTTGGCGTTAATGCTGGCTATCTTCCCTATGTGGGGTGCCAAGCGAGGCAATGTGCAGTTGATGAATACTGCGACAAGCCTAGCGTTGGCGGTATTCTTTTTTACTTTATTGTCATTTTTGGCGCTGGTTTACGCCTTCGTGACCAATGATTTTACCGTGTCTTATGTCGCCAGTAACTCTAATTCGTTATTGCCGATCCGCTACCGGGTCACCGCTGTTTGGGGTGGCCATGAAGGTTCATTCTTGCTGTGGGTGTTTATCTATTCGATTTGGATGGCAGCTGTCGCTTTGCGCTCGCAGGCGATCCCATTAATCATTCGCGCCAGGGTACTCGGTGTGATGGGAATGATTAGCATTGGCTTTTATCTGTTTATTTTGTTGATGTCTGATCCGTTTGAAAGCTTGCTGCCGTATTTTCCGGTGGATGGCCGTGATTTGAATCCGCTGTTACAGGATGTCGGCATGATCATTCATCCGCCATTGTTGTACATGGGTTATGTCGGTTTGTCGGTTTCTTTTGCTTTTGCTATTGCCGCTTTATTGACTGGCAAGCTCGATTCGACTTGGGCTAAATGGTCACGACCTTGGACAGTTGCGGCTTGGTTGTTTTTGACTTTAGGTATTACAGTCGGTAGTTGGTGGGCTTATTATGAGCTTGGTTGGGGCGGTTGGTGGTTTTGGGACCCGGTAGAAAACGCATCATTGATGCCTTGGCTAGTGGCGACTGCGCTGATCCACTCTTTTGCGGTGACTGAAAAACGCGGCATCTTTAAATCGTGGACGGTATTGTTGGCGATCACTGGTTTTTCGTTGAGTCTGGTGGGTACCTTTTTGGTGCGCTCTGGTATTTTGGTATCGGTTCATGCGTTTGCCACTGATCCCTCACGTGGTTTGTTTATTCTGGGCTTTTTGGTGGTGGTGATCAGTGCCTCATTAATTCTCTATGCGGTTAAAGCGACGCAGATGAAGAGTTACGTCAAATATACTTTGTTTTCCCGGGAAGTGTTTTTGTGGGGCAACAACATTATTTTGACTATGGCGATGCTGGTTGTGTTGTTGGGTACATTTATGCCGTTGATCCACAAGGAGATTGGCTTAGGCTCTATTTCGATTGGCGCACCTTTTTTTAGTGAAATCTTTGGTTATCTGTTGTTGCCTTTTGCTTTGTTGCTGGGGGTTACTCCACAGATGCGCTGGAAACAAAACAAATTAAAAACCTTGAGAAAACCGCTGATCATCGCGGCGACTGTCAGTATGGCGATAGGATTGTTGTGGATCAGCCTGACTCAGCCGGTGATGGATAATATGGCGACACTGGGGGTGATTTTAGCGATTTGGATCACTATTACTACTTTGCAAAGCATTCATGCCAAGGCCGAGACGACTAAACAAGGTTGGTCGGTGTTGGGCAAAATGAGCGGTAGTGAATGGTCGATGGTGTGGGGTCATTTGGGTTTTGCCGTGGCGATTGTTGGCATGGGGCTAACCTCGGCATATAGCGTTGAAAAAGATGTGCGGATGACGCCGGGTGAAAGCATTATGTTGGCGGGTCACGAATTCCACCTTAATCAAATCAAGAATATTAAGGCTGAAAACTACAGCGGTTATGCGGCTGTGGTTGAAGTGCAAAAAGATGGTCAGTTTGTTGCTGAAATGGTCGCTGAGAAGCGTTTTTATAAAGTGCAAACCTCGGTGATGACTGAGGCGGCGGTCGACGCGGGTTTAACTCGTGATTTGTTTGTGGCGTTGGGCGAGCAGTTTAATGATGGCTCGTGGGCACTGCGAATTTATCATAAACCGTTTATTCGCTGGATTTGGTTTGGTGGGTTGTTTATGGCGATTGGTGGTTTGTTTGCGATGTCAGACAGACGTTATCGGGCTAAACGTAAAGCGTTAATTGGTGTTGACGAAAGTGCTGAGCGGCCTGTGACTAACCCTACTGCTGAGGTGACTGCCTAATGGAAAACAATACTTCACAAAACAATGCTTCACAAAACAGTGCCTCCGAAAATAAGCGCAAATTATGGTTTTTTCTGGCACCGCTGATCATCTTTATGATGTTAGTGGTGTTTTTAGCCAAGGGGTTGTTTTCTGATCCACGGCAACGGGATTCGGCTATCGTCAACAAAACCTTGCCGACTTTTAAGCTTAATGACTTGATGGTAGACAATCAACAGTGGCAAAAAGATACGGTGATTGGCGAACCGTTTTTGCTCAATGTTTGGGGCACTTGGTGTGTCACTTGTGATCGGGAGTTACCTTATTTGACCTCGCTGAGAGAGCAAGGGGTGAAGATTGTTGGTTTGTATTATGACCAAGATAGTGATCCGGAGTTTGGTGAGACTTTTGATTTGGCCCAGCTTAGGGTTGGGGTGGCTGAAAAGCTGACTCGTTTGGGCAATCCTTATGCTTACAATATTTTTGATGAATCTAGAGAGATGTTGTTGGATTTGGGCGTGACCGGAGCACCTGAGACATTTTTGATTGATGAAAAAGGCATTATTCGCGTTCATCATTTGGGTGATGTGAATCCACGAGTCTGGCAAGATAAGTTTGCTCAGACCTATTCGCAGTTGACGGGAGCCAAGCAATGAAAACGATAATCAAGACTTTTATCAGTGCTGTCGCTTTTGTGTTGATGATCAATGTGGCCTCAGCTGCCGAAGAAATACATAAATTCGACACACCTGAGCAAAAGTTGCTGTACCAGCAGTTGGCAGAGGACCTGCGTTGTCCTAAGTGTCAAAATCAGAATATCGCTGATTCTAATGCTGGTATCGCCAAAGATTTACGTAATAAAGTCGCCAAGCTGGTGCAGCAGGGTCAGTCAAAAGATCAGGTGGTTGATTTTATGGTGGAGCGTTATGGTTACTTTGTTTATTACAAACCGCCAGTGACCGCAGGCACTTTGATTTTATGGCTACTGCCGATTTTCTTTGCGCTGTTTACCATGGTGTTAATTTGGCTTAAAGCCAAGCGAAGTCAGGCGAATGTTGAACAGCCCGAATGGGATGATAAACAAGAGCAACAGTTGGCTAAGTTGATTAGTGCTACCGCTGGGCAAAGTGCAGGAGCCAGTAAATAATATGTTGAACTTTTATTTAATTACCGCAGGTCTGTTACTGCTCTCTTTATTGTGTTGGTTTTTGTCCATCAGAATGAAAGCGGGCAAGCTCGATGAAGAGCAGCAAGCATTGGCGCGAGAGCAAGTGAACATTCACCAATTACGCTTGCGTGAATTGGCGGTCAAGCACAGTCATGACGAGCTGGATGATAAAGAATATGAAGCATCAGTGATTGATTTGAAAAGACAGCTATTGCACGACCTTTCGTCAGTTAATGCTAGCTCGGCTACGGTGGGTAAACCGCTGGCTTTATTTGTCCCGGGTAGTGTGTTTTTAATCGTATTTGTCGCGACGTTCTATTACGCCAATGGTCAGTTCAGTCAATTTCAGCAATGGGAGCAAACCATTGATATGCTGCCTGAGCTGGGTAAGCGAGCTGTACTGAATGAAGGTGATATGCTGACGACCAAAGAGTTGCAGCAGTTTGCGTTGGGTTTGCGGACTAAATTACATCATGATGATAGCGATGGGGTTGCTTGGCTATTGCTTGGTCGGGTGACGCAGGCATTGAATGATTTGGATGCGGCAGAGTTGGCGTTTGAAAAAGCCTATTTGTTGGAGCCAGAGAAAGTTTCGGTGTTGCTCAATTACAGTCAGGTTTTATTGATGCGCGGCGATCAACCGTCGATCAAAAAAACCGCAGGTTTATTACGTGAAGTATTACGTCAGGAGCCAGAAAATATCGACGGTTTACTGATGGTCGGTTATATCGCTGAGCAGTTAGGTGATAGCGCAAAAGCGATGGAAGCATGGCAAGTATTGACAGTTAAATTGCCGCAAGACGATCCGCGATTGGTTTTTGTTCAGGACAAGTTGCAAACACTGAAAAATCCAGTGGCTGCGACGCCAAATAGCGCTGAAATGGTGGCCCAAATGGCAAAAGTTACGGTGCATTTGACCATAGATGAAAGTTTGGTTGATAAAATGCCCGCCGGGGCGATTTTATTTGTTTATGCCAAGGCAGCTAAAGGACCACCGATGCCGGCGGCTGTTGTCAAATTAGACACTTTTGAACTACCCTTAACGGTGGAATTAACCGATGCCAATGCAATGCTGGAGAATTTTAACTTGTCTAGTCTCGGTGAGTTGGTGATCAGAACCCGGGTGTCAGTTGATCAAAATATCGAAATATCAGCTGGCGAGCTGCAAGGGCAAAGCCAGGTATTTTCACTATCTGATACCACCGAGGTGTCGGTGGTGATCAATCAAGTTTTATAATGTTTTAATTTAAATAGTTTACACAGGTCCGTTGAGACAGGGGATTAAGAAAATGGGTGCGATAGTAAAAACAAAATGGACTGGCGTTGGTTTGGCTTGTTTGACGTTGTTAATGGCTGGTTGTTCATCGACCAGTGATGATCAAGTGGTGGAAGCTGCAACCAATCATGTGGCTGACGAGCGTGATCCGTGGGAAAATACCAACCGGGCGATTTGGGATTTCAACTGGAATACCTTGGATAAAAACGTGCTCAGACCAGCCGCTGTGGGTTATCAGGAGCATGTGCCAGACGTGGTAAAAACAGGTCTGCTGAACGTGGCTAATAACCTTGATGAGCCAGTGACGCTGATCAATGAATTGCTGCAATTTAAATTGGCGGATGCAGGCGTTACCACCGGACGTTTTTTACTTAACAGCACTGCCGGTTTATTGGGATTGATTGATGTGGCGACTCATGTTGGTTTAACCCATACCGATGAAGATTTTGGTCAGACGCTGGCCGTTTGGGGTAGTAATGACGGCGCTTTTTTGATGTTGCCAGCGATGGGACCTTCAACGGTTAAAGATACTAGTGGTACTATCGTTGATGCGGTGGCGTTTTCGTTTAACTTGCTGTCATTTCCGGAATCATTATTGAAACTTACAATCCAAACGCTGGATTCTCGACATGACTTGATTTCTCAAGAGCCGCTGCTGAATGACTCGCTTGACTCTTATACGTTTACTAAAGAAGCGTATTTACAGCGTCAGGAATACAAGAAGTATGATGGTGATGTGCCCGAGGAAGATATTGACGATGATGATATTGAGCTTGACGATGACGAGCAAGAAAATATGACCGCCGATGATGGTCATGGGCATGATCACTAGTCGTTTTACCTTTTATACTGCTGCTGCGATCATTTGTTTGGTTTATGGTATGGCAGCTGAAAAATACCGCTTGTTTCCGGCCCCTTTGTTACATGCTCTGGTGACGAATGCGAAACTGGCGGTGAACGAAATTCGTGGTGATACCAAAACCTGGTATTACCTCGATGCTAAAAGCCGCAAACAGGTGGGGCAGTATCAAGCTGATGCAGTACAACCGGGTTTGACCATGACCACAGGCATTGGACCTGAGCGCTCACTGCAAATTAAAGTCATCAAGTTTAATGCGCAAGTGGTGCATCAATGGGATCTTGATTGGCAGCAAATTTGGCCTGACGCCACTCACTTAAGTGCCGACATCATTCCACGTGGTAAACCGGGCACCCATATTCATGGCTCTCGCTTAATGGCTAATGGCGATATCGTGTTTAACTTTGAAAACCTTGGGCTTATTCGCCTCGATGCCTGTGGCAACACGGTGTTCAAAGTGCCATATCCTACTCATCATGCGGTTAACCTCGATGATAAAGGCCACTTTTGGTTACCCGGTCAGGTTAATCATCAAAAACCGTTGGCTGAATTTCCTAACTATAAACCCCCTTTCAAAGATGACACTGTGGTTGAGATATCACCAGATGGCAAAGTACTGAACGAAATTTCTATCATGAAATTGCTTAAAGATAATGGCTATGAGGGATTGATGACGCTTTCGACGCTAAGCAGTCGCTCTATTAGTGTTTCTGGTGATGTTTATCATTTGAATGACGTTGAAGTCTTTCCAAAGCATTTGAAAGAAGGGGTGTTTAAGCATGGTGATGTACTGGTGTCGTTGCGTAATATCAATACGGTGCTGGTGTTTGATCCACAGACCTTAAAAATTCGTTATTTAACCAGTGGCCAGTTTGTTCGCCAGCATGATCCGGATTTTATTGATGGTAATACCTTTTCGGTCTATGACAACAATTTAGTGGCACCAGCAGGGGCTAGCAATAGTAGCAAAATTGTTTTGGTGTCGGCGCTTGATGATAGTGTGACGACCATTTTACAAGGTAATGAGCAGTTGCCTTTTTACTCCAATATCATGGGTAAGCATCAATGGCTGGCTAACGGTAACTTGCTGGTTGTTGAGTCAATGAACGGTCGGGCGTTTGAAGTTAACTCGCAAGGTCAGCTGGTGTGGGAGTATAACAATCTGATTGCACTCACAGGGGTGGTGGGTATAATGGAGGGCGCTGAACGACTGGCCAGCCAGTTTGACCAAGCTTTCTTTGAACAACGCGGTAGTCAGTGTCAGCACTAGTTTTTAATCACATAATTGAAGACCCTAAATGATTTCTCCAGTTCACTTTATACTTTTATCGTTGTCATTACTTTTACTTCCCTTTCAAGCACTGGCTTATTTTGGTCCCGGTGGCGGTATTACTGCTATCGGTGCCTTGATTGCCTTGATTGCGGCGGTGTTATATACCTTCTTTGGTTTTATTTGGTTTCCGCTGAAACGGTTGTTCAAAAAATTTAAAGGTGAGTCGTCCCATTTAGTTGAAGAGAGCGTTGAAGCGCAAGAGGCCGTTGAAGCGCAAGAGGCTGACAAAGTGCCAACCAGCTCTTCACAAAGCTCTTCACAAAACATGCCGCCAAACCAGTGATTGATTATTTATTGATTGCCGTCACCATAGCTTTGGTGATTGGGCTGACTCAGCGTTTTAAGCTGATAGCTCATTGTCAAATGGCGATGACGCTTACCACGCAAGCCAATACGATATTGTTGGACAAATCTCTAAGCGACCTTGAAAAAGAAACTCAAACCCAGCAAATGGCAAAAAAGCTGATGACGCAATTTGTTCGGGTGATGTTGGCCGGGGTTGGTGCTTTTTTATTACCGCTGTTGCCGTTATATGCTTTGTCCTTTTTTAATATCATTAATCTTGATCAATTGTTTACCACCATGATGTCTGTTGAGGTTTTGGTGATATTTGTCGTGGTGGGTTTGTTGTCTTGGAGGTTTACCTCGCGTGGCTAGTTATCAGGACGATTATGGCTTGATTGACAAGGCGCTGCATTATTTCGCCTTTAAAACCACGGGTTTACAGCTGGTGATGGCCAATAATGAAAGCCAAGAGCATGAGGCGAAGCTCAAATCAATCAAGCTCGATAAGCCGGTTTTTATTACCTCTCTGCCACGCTCAGGCACTACTGTGTTGCTGGATGTGTTGGCAAAAACTGGGGTTTTTAGTTATCACACTTATCAGGATATGCCGTTTGTTTTCACTCCGATGATCTGGGCTAAATTCACCCGGCTATTTGCCAAAGATGACACTTTGAGAGAGCGGGCACACAAAGACGGGATTAAGATTAATCAATATTCGCCAGAAGCCTTTGAAGAGATGTTATTTAAGGCATTTTGGCCACAGGCTTATCGCGGTGTTGCCATTGAGCCTTGGTCTGAAGAGGCTAACGCCAAATTTGACCGTTTTTTTATCGACCATATGAAAAAATTGATTTTAAGGGATGATGCCGACGTTGTAACAGCATCGCAGCAGCGACGTTATATCTCCAAGAACAATTTGAATGTCACTCGTTTACCTTATCTTAAGCGGTTGTTGCCTGATTGTTTGCTGGTGATCCCCTTCAGAGAGCCGGTGCAACATGCGCTGTCGTTGCTGAAACAGCATGGTAATTTTACTGCGATGCATCAGCATAATAAATTCTCTCAGGATTATATGGCGGCGATTGGTCACTTTGATTTTGGCGTCAATCTCAAGCCAATGAACTTTAATGGTTGGTTTGAGCGCAGCCGATTTACCCCGGACTCAGCCGACTTTTGGTTAGAATATTGGTGTCAGACTTATCAGTATTTGTTGGATGGCTGTGTTGAAGGTAATAGTGAAGGTAATAGTGAGGATAAGCTATTTGTCGGCTTTGAACAGTTGTGTCAGCAGCCTAAACACAGTTTTGAGCTGTTAGCTGAGCGGTTATCGATTGACCCGCAAACCTTGCAACAGTCGATACCAATGATCAAGGTGGCTAAAACCCACCCGATTGAGATGAATTTGTTGGATCAACAAAATGTCGCTACCGCTAAGGCGCTTTATCAGCGTTTGCTTGGGCTGGCGATAGCGACCGTAAACTAATCCAAAAAACAGGATAGTACGTTGAATAAGAAAATAAGTTTAAAAAAACGACTGAGAAAAAAACTCGGCTTTTATTATCGATTCATTAAGCAGTACTTCAAAAACCGTAAAGTGTTTAAGCAAATCATTGATTTGAATGGAACTTCTTTAAATTATTATTCGGTGTTAAGGCAAAAGTCTATCGCACAGAGTGAGGTGCTGAGTCAGGTCGAAAAGGGCGATATTATCGTGATGAAAAACCTGATTGGTCAGCTCAACCTACAATCTGACTTTAATGCGCTGTCGAAAGATTATTTTGCGGTGGATTATGACAAACTAGATGAGATTCACGAATTAAAAACGGTAAAACAAATCGTTGATGAAGCGCTAGAGGTTAGGGATTCCATTCCTGCGTTGATACTGCAATCATCGATTATGAAACGCTTGCTCGACCCGCACATGAGCAAGTGTTATTTGGAATTGCAGCCCAACCTTAGATTACACCTGCCTTATGCGGCGGTTAAACCCCACGAAAAATACGTTGAATCTCGAATGGGACGAGGCAAGCTCAACCCGCATGGCCAGCATAAGGATTCGTGGCGTTATCATCCGAAAAATACTCTGAATGTCTGGGTGGCGTTAACCGCAGCGACGGACAAAAATGGTCTGGCTTTATTGCCGCAAAGTGCTGATTATCAACCGAGGTTTGATGCGGTGGCGCAAGAAATTGCCTCTGGTGTTAAAACCTATCCGTCGCAACAATATGTGACGGATATGCAACCGGGCGATGGACTGTTGTTTAAGGCTGAATTGGTTCATGGCTCGATTATTAATATGACCAAACAAACCCGGGTGGCGTTGTCGATGCGCTGCACTACCAGTGAGCCGGAGTTTCACAAGCGCACTCAATATAACTATATCAAAGTAGAAAACGGCCAGTTTGATAACCTTAGTCAAATCAAGTTGTTTGCTAGCGGAGAGTTTGAACCCCAGTCGACTGATAATACCTTTGAGTTGATGGAACAGCGCAACAGCAGTATTCAACCGCTCGAATTTGATGATTATCATATCAAGTTGGAGATTAATGGTGGGGTGCAAAGCTTCCCCAGAAGATGTCCTCATGCCGGCACCGATTTGCTTAATGGCGAACTTAATGAGGCCGGTCAGCTAATGTGTCCGTCACATCGAATGTGTTTGACTGGCAAAGTTTGTGGTCAAAGCGCAGAGTGTTAAAGAAGTCTTCCGCTAAACAACTGGTGATCAACAACTCATTTTGGTTGTTGCTTGAGCAGGCAGTTGTGATGGGCGGCGGTTTGTTGTTGTCGGTGTTATTTGCTCGGATACTGGGGCCTGAGAGCTTCGGTAAATTCAGTTACGTTTTATCCTTTGTTGCCCTGTTTGGCCCACTGTTTGCGCTGGGTATGTCGAAAATATTGCTAAGAGAGTTCGGCAAGTCACCCAGCCAAATCGACAATATCATTCAAACTTGTTTTCGTAGCCGGTTGCTATCGGGCATTCTGATCACCTTAGTGACCGCTGTGGTGTTGTATTTTCTCCAAGGCGCTTCGTGGAAATTCCAGCTTATCACCTTATTGTTGATTGCCAATATCAGCAATGCTTTTGAAGTTTATGGTTTGTGGTTTCAACATCAGTCAGATAATAAATCCGTGGTGTTGTGGCGGCTGAGCAATTTTATCGTTTTCGCTTTGGTCAAGGGAGTTACCTTATGGTGGGGTCAAGAGTGGCTGGGTCAGGATTTATTGTGGTTGATTGGGGTGGTGGCGCTGGAGATCTTGACTCGAAATATTGGTTTTCGCGTTTTATATCGTTTTCATCAAAAAACTGTCGTTAAAGGAGTGTTTCAGTTTGAGAGGTTCAGGCACATATTTGATCAATCCAAATACCTGATTTTTTCTGCGCTGGCAGCGGTGGTTTATCTGAAAATTGATATTTTGATGCTTGAAGGTTTTGTCGGTAGTCATGGGGTTAGCAGTGATGAGGTTGGCGTTTATGCGGTAGCGGCTAAGTTATCGGCGGTCTGGTATGTGTTGCCGCAAGTGGTGATGACTGCTTTGTTTCCTAAGTTACTGGAAATTGCTCGTGATCAACCGGGCAGATATAAAGCACTGTTACAGCAGGGTTTTGATTTATTGTTTATTTCCGCACTGTGTTTAAGCCTGTTGATTTACGCACTGACACCCTGGGTGATAGACATATTGTTTGGTCAATCCTACCACGGTGCGATTGAGGTCTTAAGGCTGCATATCTTTGCCTGTGTGTTTATCTTCATGCGAGCACTGTTAAGCCAATGGCTAGTGTCAGAAAGCTTCGCCGAGTTTTCACTGTTCAGCCAGTTATCCGGGGCGGTGTCTAATGTGTTATTGAACCTATGGCTGATCCCACTCTACGGCGCTTGGGGCGCAGCACTGGCGACCTTGATTTCTTATGCTGTGACGACTTACTTTTGTCTATGGTGCTTTAAGCGCACTCATCATATCGCTTGGATGATGACTCGGGCGATGATTTTTCCGTTGCGGCTGCGGAGCGTTTTTCGTCGGGGATAAAAAATACTAGCTACTTTAGCTAATTTGGCTAAAGTAACCGATTGAATTTAGCCGTCAGGAGGCAACATGTTAAATGTTACAGCAACAGAATTAAAGAATCGTTTGGGTCAGTATTTGGATGCATCGCAATCAGAGCCTGTAATGGTCGAAAAATCAGGTCGGGATAGCCATGTGATGTTATCGAGAAAACGTTATGATGAGTTGACAGAAAATGAAGACAAATATTGGGATTTAAAGGCAATGCTGGCTGAGCAAGAAGGTTTTTTGAGTGAAGAAGAAACGCGTGTGCTGATGAGTAAAGGCTAAGCCGTCAATGAAACTTAAATTAATTCTGTCAAAACAGGCGGGGCGTTTTGTCCAAAAGCTTCCGCCAAAGCAATACAAGCAAGTCGTACAAAGTACTTTATCGTTATTAAATAATCCAGAACCTCACGATAGCAAACAGCTCAAGGGCAGTGAACAAGGAAACAGGCGGGTAGATATAGGTGAATATCGAGTGGTTTACCGATTGGATGACGATGAATTGAAAGTTTTGGTGATTGGTAAACGTAACGATGATCATGTGTATAAAATCCTTGTAACTATTCAGCTTGTGGATAACTTGTAGGAGGGGCGTCCTCGCCGCGATAAATGGTGCAGCCATTTCACAAAATAGCGGTTAATTCAGTGGGATCGCCAGTATAAATCGCGCCGGGACGGCCCTCCTACCTCGATTAATACTATTTATCCACAGAGTCATCAATTACGCTGAATGGTTACGAACTTATTTCGTATGTTTGCTTAGGAGGCGTCAGCTATTGATTTGCAGTCGCTCAGGCTCCCTGCGGGTGGTCCGATATTTAGTATAAATCCATCTGTAGCGTTATTTCCGGGGCGTTATTTCCGGATGTGATGCATCAACCACCTTACGCGCCTCAGCTAACCGAGAATTAACCATAAAAAACGTCACCGGGTTGGTGATTAACGGATACACCAGCCCGGCGAGCAGTAGGTAGGGTAGTAATATCCAGCCTTCGAAGCGGGCGAGAATGGAAAAGAAGTGGGCAAGGATAACCAGCTTTACTACGTTTAACAGGATTTTCTGCGGCACTGGCAGCAAGGCGACGGCTTGTTTGATCACTTGCATTCGTTGCTGAAAGTTTAATCCGGCAAGTTGCGGGATGTGTTGACTGGTTAAATGCATGACATGCTTTCTCTGGCAATGAGGTTAAAACCTTGTCTACGCTGCGTAGACGAGAATTCATTCTCGTTTTTAGGGGTAATAAGAAAAAGCCCGAGGTTATCGGGCTTTTTGTTTTTTCAATTGCTAACTGTTAGGCACAAATCGCGAGCTGGAGCTCGCTCCTACCGCGACACAATTAATGTTTAATGCCTTCATGGTCGGCGGTGACGGCAATTTCTTCGTCGAGTTTTTCTTCTTCGGTCGCTTTGTGGCTTGGACCTTCTGCACCATGCATCCAGCGCACTAAGGTGCCACTGATTAAGAACATGATGACAGCAGAAATCACCGCTGTGATGGCGATACCAGCAAAGATGTTCAGGGCGTTGTTGACTTGCTCTTCACCTTCACCAACAAATTGACCGACAAAACCGGCAACTTTGTTCGCTAGTGCAGTAAAGCCAAACCACAGACCCATCATTAATGAAGCTAATCGTATTGGAGCTAACTTGGTTACCATTGATAGACCAATCGGTGATAAACATAGCTCACCCAAGGTGTGGAATAAGTAAGCTAAAATCAACCAAATCATACTGGTTTTAACAGAAATATCGCCGCCTTGCTGAACGGCTGCGCCAATCATAAAGAGGAAACCAACGGCGAGAAACAGCAAACCGAGGCCAAATTTGACCGGTGAATTGGGTTCATTACTGCCCATCTTGATCCAAATGGAAGCGATGACAGGGGCGAAGATAACGATAAAGATGGCGTTAACGGATTGGAACCAAGTGGCAGGTACTTCAAAACCCATCACGTCACGGTCGGTGAAGTCTTTGGCATATAAGTTCATTAATCCGCCAGCTTGTTCAAAGCCAGCCCAGAAGACGATGGTGAAAACACCCATGATGAAAATAACTTTAATACGGTCAAATTCTTCTTTGGTTAACGGCGTTTTGTTACCCGATTCGTCAAGGTTTACTTGGGCTTCAGGGCGTTTGGCGGCGGGCACCACACCAATGTCGCCGAGGTATTTGTTACCCATACTTAACTGCATGATAACACTGATGATCATACCGATACCGGCGGCGACAAAACCATATTGCCAAGCAAATTTTTCAGCGATGGTACCAACAATTAGTGGCGCAAAAGCCGCACCTAAGTTGATGCCCATGTAGAAGATAGTGTAAGCACCATCACGACGGTGATCGCCTTCTTTATAAAGGTCACCTACCATGGTTGAGATGTTTGGTTTGAATAAACCGTTACCAGCAACAATTAAACCTAGGCCGATATAGAAGAAGGTTTCTTCCATGCCGACGACATAAGCATGAGGGGTACCTAGGGTGAATTGGCCCGCAGCCATTAACAGACCACCGATGATGATGGCACGACGTTGACCGAGTACGTTATCGGCTAACCAACCACCTAGTAGCGGTGTGATATAAACCAGCATGGTAAAGGTACCATACAGCGAAATGGCATCGGTGGTGCTCCAACCCATACCGCCGTCCATGGTTTTAGCGGTGAGATAAAACACCAAAAAGGCGCGCATACCGTAATAACTGAAACGCTCCCACATTTCAGTACCAAATAACAAGAACAGCCCTTTCGGGTGACCTAATAGGTCGTCTTGTGATGTCGTTTTGTTCATTATACTTTCCTAATAAATAGTTAAATAAAGAGAATAAAGAGTTAGATAAATGCTTAAATAAAGAGTCAGGCTTGAGACACAAAGTAAAAAAGTTGACGTTATATACCGCATCTAGCGGGCTATTACAAGCGCGGGGTGAGTGGTGTGATGTCTTGAAGTGGCGCTTTTGGGCCGGGTTGACAGGCGGTTTTCGGAGGTAGTCGGGTTATTTCCCCAGTAATAACGGGTGTGGATATTAAGATGTAAATAGTCGTGAATGACAGGCTAATGGCAGGTTAACAGCAATCAGCGTTAGGGGAATGGGGGAGATAGTTGTAAATTCAATCATCACAGCGATTCCATCTTCGAGGACTTTCTTATAAAATAGCGGGCTTTTCAGCGTAATGAATTATTCAAGGGTTAAAAATCACATGAAAGTGTTACTCCGCCGGGCTTTATTGTTCGTTGCCGCCTGTGCAACGGTCACCTCTATAAGTGCTTTTTCGGCAACGCCTAGCAAACAACAGCTGGAAACCTTCCAACAGTTACCTCGGGCTCAGCAACAAGCGTTTGCCAAACAATACGGCATTGACTTATCAGCGTTGAAACGCATGGGCAATGCTAAAAAGTCTCAGCAGGACGCTAATCTTGATGATAATTTGGTGATGCCTCGTCATGATTATGACGAGATGACTGATGAAGAGGCTTTTGATGCCGACCGTCAGTTTGCACCAAAAGTGAAATCGCTTAAACGTTTTGGTCTTGATTTGTTCGCTGGTGAGCCAAGCACTTTTGAACCTTTAAATAATGTACCGGTGCCTGCTGATTATCTGATGGGCTCAGGTGATGGGGTGTTGGTTAACTTGTATGGCAAGACCAACGAAAGCTACGAAATTACGGTGAATCGTGAAGGTCAGGTGTTGGTACCTGAGTTACCACCGTTGAGTGTGGTTGGTATGAGTTTTTCAGAGATGAAAAACGCCATCATTGCTCATGTCAAATCTCGCATGATCGGGGTTGAGGCCAGTGTCAGTATGGCCAGTTTGCGCAGTATTCGTATTTTCGTGCTGGGTGAATCTTATAAACCGGGTGCCTACGCGATCTCTTCTTTATCTACCATCACTCATGCGCTGATTGCCAGTGGCGGGGTGAGTGATATTGGTTCGCTGCGTAAAATTCAACTCAAACGTTCAGGTAAGTTGATTGCTGAGCTGGATTTGTACGACTTGCTTATTCGCGGTGATAATTCTGATGATATGGTGTTGCATACTGGTGATGTGGTGTTTATTCCTACCAGTGGTGATTTAGTGTCGGTATCTGGTCAGGTACGTCGCGAAGCTATTTTCGAAATCAAGGATAATGAAACCTTTAGTGATTTGATTAAAATGGCTGGCGGTTTCCCATCCACCGCTTATCCGAATAAAACCCTAGTTGAACGTTTTAACGGTGGTAGCTTGCGTACCTTGGTCAACTTGGATTTATCACAGCAAAAAACCTTGGCACAGAATCCAGTTAATGGTGATGTGGTGCATATCCCGGCGGTTTCTGAGCAATATAAAGATGCCATCAGTTTGCTTGGTGCGGTGGTCAGACCCGGACGTTTACAATGGCGTCAAGGGATGAAAATTAGTGATGTAATCAGAAGTGTACACGGTGATTTACTGGATATCTCTGATTTGAATTATGGTTTAGTGGTCAGACAGGATAACCATAAAGGTGATATCAGTGTGATCCAGTTTAATCCGATTGCGGCTATTGAAGGCCACACTGCGGTTGATAATTTGGTGTTAGAAGCGCGAGACAAGATTGTTATTTTTAGCCGTTACGAGACCATTGCTGCTGAAAACCGTCGCCTAGATAAATATGCTTATACTGAAAACGAAATTAATGAGCGTCAGCAAAATCGTTTGTGGGCGCAGTATCAACAGAAAAAATTCCTCGATTATGTCGGTATTGATGATGACAGTAAAAGTAAGGAAGAGTTAAACAAACAGGAATTTGACAGTGCTAATAAATCATTGATGGCGATCACCAGTGAGGGCCAGCTTAATCGGATAGCAGAAAAAGATTATGCATTATTTTCTCGACGTCGCTTATTGGCTCCGATAATTTTAAAACTACGCGAGCAAGGCACAGCTGATGCACCGGTACAGTTGGTCGAAGTGGATGGCAGAGTGAGATATGCTGGTGTTTATCCATTGCCTGAAGATGGTAATGTCGGACATTTGATTGCGGCGGCCGGTGGTTTACTTGAATCGGCATTTTTAGAGCGCGCTGATATCACCCGCTTAAATACTGGTGAAAATCAAACCACGGTTGAGCATTTATTTACTCGTTTGTCGAGTGTGGTAGCAGACACTAGCAGTGCAGAAAATCTCAGTTTAAAAAGTAAAGACCGACTCAATGTATTGGCGATCCCCAATTGGCAGGAAAATATTACCGTCACCTTGTCGGGTGAGTTTAAGTTTCCGGGCAAATATACTATTCGCCGAGGCGAGGTGCTTTCAAGCGTGATTGAACGTGCCGGCGGTTTTACTGCATTTTCTGCCCCTAAAGCAGCGGTTTTCTCTCGGGTGTCGTTACGTCGTAAAGAGCGCCAGCAATTGAACAAGCTGTCGGAAGATCTTAAGCGTAATATCGCTGCTAAGAGTTTCCAAAATAATGGCGGCGAAGGCAATATGGTGAGTTACTCTGAAACCAAGTTGTTGCTGAGTGATTTGTCTAAAGTACAAGCCGTCGGTCGACTAGTCGTTGACCTTGGTAGGGTGGTGACAAAATCTTCTGATGTCCAACTTGAAGATGGTGACTTATTGCATATTCCTCCTGTGATCCAATCGGTTAATGTGATTGGTGAAGTCAATGTAGCGAC
Source organism: Alteromonadaceae bacterium (assembly GCA_965277695.1). Classification (GTDB taxonomy): domain Bacteria; phylum Pseudomonadota; class Gammaproteobacteria; order Enterobacterales; family Alteromonadaceae; genus JABSOG01. Next base: position 114,628 of record CBDIDQ010000063.1, on the reverse strand, counting down.
AGCCCATATGTTTGATCAGACTCTCTCTGTGAGAGAATACATCAAGAAAAGTGGTGGCTTTAAGCAACGTGCTGATGAAGAGCGGGTGTATATCATTAAAGCTGATGGTTCGGTAGTTATTCCTGAAAACAACGACTGGTTTGCGGTGGAGTATGATATGCCGTTGGAGTCTGGCGATACTATAGTCGTGCCGCTTGATGCTGAACACATGAGCAGCTTGACGTTATGGAACTCTGCCACGCAAATTCTTTATCAGCTGGGTGTTGCGGTTGCCGCGATTGGCAGCTTGTAAGATAGCAGTGATGTTCAGACTGATTTTGTCTGGCCTTGCTGGTTCGGTTAATTGGAGAGTGTGTTGATGAGTTTAGTGATAAACGCTGAGCTCATCGGCATCTCTGTACTTAGCTGTGTGCTATGTATTGTGTTGCTTTCTCACCTTGCCACGACCGTGGGGTTGGTGGACATTCCAGATAGTCGCAAGGCTCATATTGGTCAAGTCCCGTTAATTGGTGGTTTGGCGATTGTTGCCTCGTTCGCCATTATGGTGGTGGTATTTGGCCTTGACTGGCCATTTAATCCGGCCATCACCACGCTCGGTCTTACCTTGTTTATCTTTGGTTTACTTGACGATGGATTTAACCTCAGTCCGGTATTTCGCTTCATTGTTCAAACTAGTGTGGCGGTGTTGACGGTTTATTGGGGGGATCTGCACCTTTATTACTTCGGCAATATTTTCTATGTGGGTGATTTTTATCTTGGATTCTGGGGCGAGTTTCTCACCATATGGGCAATTGTAACGGCGATTAATGCGTTTAATATGATTGACGGTATTGACGGTCTGCTGGCATTGCTATTGATTAATGTTTTTGCCGCGATGTTGCTGATCAGTGATAATTTGTCGTCATTTTACTGGGTGAGCATTGCCTTGTTGGCGGTATTCTTATTATTCAACTTAGGTCTGGTGTCTAAGCGTAAGGTGTTTATGGGCGATGCTGGCAGCATGATGTTTGGTTATTTGGTGGTGTGTTTGTTGATTGATAAAAGTCAGCATCCGGGCATTGAAATACGTCCGGTCACCGTGCTGTGGATCATTGCGGTGCCGTTGATGGATTTGGTGGCGATTGTGATCCGTCGGATACGTAAAAACCAATCGATTATGAAAGCCGACCGAGAGCATTTACATCATATTTTCATTCGTATGGGGTTTTCTGATTTCTCGGCCCTATTGGTGATTATTTCGTTGGCGGCAGTGTTCAGCAGTATCGGTATTATTAGTGAAGTGTTGCAGTTGTCAGAAATGCTGATGTTTGTCTGTTTCATGTTGGTGTTTTTGTTATATCTGTATTTTATTTTACACGCTTGGAAGTTTGTTCGTCTTTACAACATAATGAAGCATCGCCAATGAAGCTAAAACAAAAACTCATACAAATCATTAAACGTTTATTGCCGCAATCGCTGAAACGGCTGATTATTCGCACTCGCGAGCGTTTGCTGTTGGCAACCTTATGGTTTTTTTCTCGCACCCGGTTTCTCTCCTCTTTATATTATTGTTTTTTCAGTCGGCGTTTTGCTCGTGAACATCAGTCGGTGCTCAAGGGGCGGCTGGCTTTTTTGACTGATAAGGGCATGTTGTTTGATAGCAATACTTTATTGCGGCGCAATATTCATCGGATTGAAAAAGGTTTGATTATGCAGCCGCGCAAAGCGATGTTTGCGCGGGATTATATCAGCGATACCGTAGCGGCTTATGGTCAATCGTGTGTTAATCCGGCGCATGATGAGCAGGAGCTGAAATGGGCAAGAGATGTATTAAGTGAGTACTTTGCAGCCGTTGACGCCGATTTACTGCCAGAGCAAGTGAAGCAACGGTTTTTCGATATTGATAATGAAAAAGTCCATGCTGATAGCAGTAGTATTCCTTATCATTTTGCTCATAAAGTTCGTTCGACGGTCAGTGCTGAGGCGTTTTTGGCTTTGTGTACTCAACGGCGTTCGGTGCGTTGGTTTGAACAAAAACCGGTCGATCGTTTGTTGTTAGAGCAGGCGGTAACGATGGCTTCGCAGGCTCCGAGTGCTTGTAATCGCCAGCCTTATCAATTTTATATTGCTGATGAGAAAAAACTGGGTCAAAAACTGATTGATACACCAATGGGAACCAAGGGCTTTGCTCATAACGTTCCTTGTACTATAGTCGTTACAGCTGATCTGGCTTATTATCCGACCGAGCGGGATCGGCATTTGGTTTATATCGACAGTACATTAGCGAGTATGCAGTTGTTGTTGGCACTGGAAACCTTGGGGTTAAGTTCTTGTCCTATAAATTGGCCGGATATTGAAGCGAGTGAACAAAAAATGGTTGATTTGCTCGGGTTACCTGACACGGTACGGCCTATTATGTTAATTGCAGTCGGTTATGGTGAAGCTCAGGGGAAAATCCCTTTTTCTCATAAGAAATCGGCTGATCAATTGATCCGCTATGTTGAGTAAAGTTAAGTAATGTCGAGTGGTTGTTGTTGATATGGCTTTGAAGAGATGAGTAAGATCATGAAAACAATGAAAATAGAGATCAAAGGCGTCGAATTCTCCAATAAAGGTGCTGAGTTGATGCTACGCAGCATTATTGCTGTGCTTGATGAGCAGTTTGATGATTATCAGCTGGTATTGTCGCCGGGCAGCTTATTACCGTTTGAAAAACGGGCGGCGTTGGGGGCTTGGCAAAAGTTCAGTTTCAAGTTTTTAGGTGTTGACTGGACTTGGTTGGGTAATATTGCCCCAGCTGTGGTGATCAGGCAGTTAAAGCACTTTGGCATTGTGGTGGAAAAAGACATTGATGTGGTGCTGGATGCCAGTGGCTTTGTATATAGCGATAAGTGGGGTTCAAGGCGGCTTAAAGAAACCCTTAAACAATTAAAGCGTATTGCGCGCCACCACCATCATTATTTGTTTTTACCTCAGGCGTTTGGGCCTTTTGAAGATAACCGAAATCGTCGTTTGATGACCCAAATCCTCAAACTGTCGAGGTTGGTGATTAGTCGGGATCAACAATCTTATCTGTCTTTAAAGCCACTGGATGGGATGTGTAAAGCCCAGTGTTTTCCTGATTTTACCCCGTTACTCCAGGTGGATGATGTTAAGCTGGCAGTTAAGTTGCCTGAGAAGTTTGTTTGCATCATCCCCAATCATAAGATGTTTGCTGGTAAAACTTTGGGCCATCACGAACGTTATCTACAATTTCTTATCGAAGGCATCCTCACTGTTCAAGTATTGGGGTTAGTGCCCGTGTTATTGAATCATGAAGGCGACAAGGATTTAGAAATTTGTCAAACCTTGGTTGACCGCCTACCTAATAAACCGTTATTAATGACTGGGTTTAATGCCCTTGAAGTGAAAAAGATTATCAGCCTAAGCGTTTTTTGTCTGTCGTCGCGCTTTCATGGCTGTGTTAGTGGTCTGAGTCAGGGCGTACCAACACTGGCAACCAGCTGGAGCCACAAATATGAAGCCCTGTATGAGTATTATCAATGCAACGATTATTTAATCCCGGTGGATAATGCCACTGAACTTAAAGTCCAAATGGCCTCGATAGTTGAAGAGCGTCAAGCGGTATCTGAGCGCTTATTGCAACATTCGCAAGTACATAAGCAAACTATTCGGGAGATGTGGCAGAAGGTGTTTAGCCTGATTTAGCTTGCTTTTCTCCGTAGCTCCGTGTCTCCGTGGTCAAAATGTTTTTATTTTTTAAGAACGGAGGGCTCCAGTGACTTGAAAAGCCCGTCAAACCCTTAAGACATCCATAATCTTTTAATTATCTACCAGTTGAATAGTTACACAAGAATAAAGCATTGAAGGTCAAAGAAAGGATATTTTTACCATGGTGCTGTTGCAGGGTCGGGTGGGCTTTTGAGGGTTTTTGGAGCGCTTCGTTCTTTAAAATCAAAAGTTTACTACCACGGAGACCCGGAGATACGGAGAAGGTCAACAGAAAAACCTTAAAACGATATTTATGCGCTTGTTTGTTTTTGACCTTCTTTGTGTTCTCTGCGCCTCTGTGGTGAAATTGCTTTTGGTTTTAAAGGGTAAATTGCTTGACAAGTGCTGTGAATTGCTGAAAATAGCCGATTCGATTAGGAAAGTAAGCAATTTAGGGTGAGTCACCGATGGTAACCTCTGTAGATACCAGTATTGAAATCAATTATACCGCTGCGTCACAGCGTGATGTCGCCGCATCTGGCGAATATCCGGCGATTGAGCTGACGAAAGTCAAACGCCACATTACCCTTGTTCGCCTGCCTTATGCCAACATTTATAGTGTTTATGGCAAGTTACCTAAAAATCGTGAAGTTCGGCCACCGCTAGGGCTGCTATATGTCGCCGCTGCACTCGAAGAAGCCGGCCACAGTGTTAATATCATTGATTGCGAAACCAAACTTTATCCACCGGAAGTGACTTTACAACTGATCCTCGAATCAGCCCCTGATATTGTTGGTTTTACTGCCACCACGCCGGAAATTCACGGGGTTGAGAGTCTGAGCAAAAGCCTTAAAGAAGCTAATCCTGATATCAAAACTATGGTGGGTGGTTCTCACGTATCAGCATTGCCTCGTCAGACGTTAGCAGATTGCCCTTATCTTGATTATATCGTGGTGGGTGAAGGGGAGCTTTCGGCGGTGCATATCGCCAATGATTTGCCTGATACCGCCATTATCCGCACCAAAAACGAAAAAACTGTTGACGCTTATCCTATGCCTGCCCGCCATCTGCTTAATTATGATCAGTATAAATATGCATGGCCGGGTCGGGGTATGGTGAAAATGGATGTGCTCGAATCAATTCGAGGCTGTCCTTTCATGTGTACTTTTTGTTCTGTTCGTGGGGTCAAACCGCGATTACGGGATATTAATCGGGTAGTGGACGAAATAGAACACTCTTATAAGACCTATGGTACTGAGCTGTTCATGTTTTTTGATGATACTTTGACTGTTAATCGTTATCACGTTTTTGATTTGTGCGATGAAATTATTCGCCGGGGATTGAATAAGCATGTGGTGTTTTATGCTAATACTCGGGCCAATACGACTTCGCCTGAAATGCTCGATAAGATGATTAAGGCCGGATTTACTGAAATGTCTATGGGCGTTGAAACCGGTAGTGCACAAATGATGAAGGCGATCAAAAAAGGCACCCGAATTGAGCAGTATGAAGAAGTCTATAAACTGATGGCTGAGCGGGGACTGCAAACCCGGGCCAGCTTTATTGTCGGTCATGCCCATGAAACCCATGAAACCGTGCTTGAGTCGATTGAATTTGCCAAGAAAATTGACTTGATGCGTTGCGCGGTTAATATTTTAACCCCGTACCCAGATACCCATTCTTATGATCAGGCGCTGGCTGGTGATGGTTTGCACTTATTGTGTGAAGACTGGCGCGAGTTTAAACGTTGGGGCACAGCGGTTATTCGCACTGATGATTTGACTGCTGAAGATTTAGTCTGGTATCAACGTCGTTTTTTAACCGAGTTTTATACTCAACCCAAGGTGCTGTGGTATCACTTCAAACAACTGTTGCAGGGTAACTTTTCTCATTATTTCTTCCGTCCGCTGTATTTTGCGATGAGAAACCGGGTGAAGGATTTTATCACCCAATCAAAACCGCCCACTTGGAATAATTACCTTAAGCGCAAAGCCCGGGGTGAAAAACGTATTGAGATTGTCTTGAAACTGGATGATGTAAAAAATACCCGGGGCAAGGAGATCTTAACTGGTAAAGAAGAGGGTGTGTTTAAGCAGGCAAGTTAGTGATGAAAGTTGCCATTTTGGCCGGGGAGCAACCCGGTTTTATCATGCCTATGGCTAATGGGCTGGTGAAAATGCTCAGTAGTTTGGGTTTGGCCGCAAAAATATTCCCCAATGGCTTGGCGATGCTCAACTACAGTGCATCGCAACAGCTCAAAACTGGCGTTAAAAATAGCGTCAAATCGCTGGTTAACTTAATCAAGTCAACGCATTACTTAACCCAGCAGAATGTCAGCCTTAGCGAGGTAAAACAGTTTGAAGCGCAACTGCAATCATTCGATCTGATTGTGGTTATCTGTCATATCCCTGATGCGTTTGTCAGGCTTGGTCGCATCGAACAGTTGCGCAAACAATTCTCTATCCCCATTGTGTTATATCAAAATTATTATCTGGCCACCCGTGGTGATTGGTATCGTCAAATCGTCGGGGCTGGAGGCGTTGGTTTACAACGATATGACTGGTATCTGCCAGCTTCGGTTGTTAGTGAGTACCCACTGACTAACGATGCCCACCCGTATTCTATGATTGGCCATGATTTACGAGATGAGAGTTTGTTTGTTGAACCGGACCAATCGTTTAAGGTGCTGCTTGATTTTACCCGCAAGGGCTTTGAAGCCCAACGAGCTTTGCAAATCGAAGCATTAGAAAAAACTGGCACTGAATACTATCAACTCACCGGGCGTTATAGCCTGACGGACATTCGTCAGCGCTATCGTCAGCACAGCGCCTTATTTTTGTCATTTCGGGAGTCATTTGGCTTACCGGTGGTTGAAAATCAACTCTGTGGTAATTTGATTTTTGCCCCGCAACGCAGTTGGCTGCCGTCCCACTACCTCAACAAGTCGTTACATGATGCCGGAGAAGGAGAGCTGGGTAGTAATTTCAGGATTTATGATAATGACCTTGATAAGCTCATCGCTCAAATCCAGCAGTGTCGTGATAATTATCAGCCACAACAAGTGCTCAGTGATTTTAAAGCGCAGTATCCGCAGTTGTATCATGGCGACCTTGCTGCGCTTGAGCTGTTTATAGGCAAGGTGGCCAGTGGTGAGATTAATGGGCAGTCGCATCGGCATTACGCTGGGTTGAATGAGGGGATTCGCGCTTAGTCTACATGTGTAGTCAGAAAACACTTGCTTTACTTTTTTATGCTGTCTACAATTGTAGTCTCGCTGGGGCTCACCCATCCTACACGAGGCAGTAAATATCAGCGCAAAGGATGACATTTTGCGGCTCAATTGATAGACTTCGCCAGCGATTTTTACGGGTTATTTTTACGGGCTATTTTTACGGGATATTGATACGGAGAGAAGATGAACAAACGACGTATGTCAGGTTTTACCCTGATTGAATTAATGATTGTAATTGTGATCTTGGGTTTGCTGGCAGGTTTAGTGGCACCGGAGATGTTTAATAAGGTCGGCTCTGCTCAGCGCAAAGTCGCGAAAACACAGATGTTATCATTTGATACTTCACTAGAAACCTTTCGTTTGGATGTCGGCGATTACCCTGCTTCGCTGGAAGAATTACGCAGCAGTACCAAAGCGGGTTGGGATGGCCCATACATTCGCAAAAAAATCCCGATGGATCCTTGGGGTAAACCTTATATTTATCGTACACCCGGTGAAGGTGATATGGGTTACTACATGGCGTCGTATGGCAAAGATGCTCAATTGGGCGGTGAAGGCGATAATGCGGATGTCATCCACGAATGAGCGAAACCCAAGCAGAAACCCAGAGCGAAACTTTTAGCGAAGTTAAGCTGTTATTATGTGGCGAATTCGCCGTTAGTGACGTTGACTACGAAAAAGCGGTTAACTATCAAACCAAATACAATGGTCGCATTGAAAATATCCTGATCAACATGGGGGCGCTGTCCGAAGAGAAGTTACCATACTTTTATCAGCAGTATCTGGCCATCGAATTGTTTGCCGATGCCGGGCTTGAGGCTCAGCCAGAATCTGTCAGCGAAAACTTCGATTCTGAACAACAGTTATGGCTAAAAGAGCGCGGTTGGCTGGTGATTGATATTGCTGACGACGACTGGACACTAGTGACCATGGATCCACTAGAAATGGCGGTGAACCAGTGGTTCGGTCAACAGGCTATTAACGCCAGAATATTGATTGTCAATAAGGTTGAATTCGAAGAGCTAGCACTGTTAGTCATCGCCCAATCCGAAGAAATGTTTTCAGTCGATTTGAGTTCGTCAGAAGAAGCCCGGTTACGTGAATTGGCCGCCGAAGCGCCGATTGTCAGTCTGTTAAACTCCTTAATCACTCGCGCCCTCAGAGAAGGGGCCTCAGATATGCACATCGAACCGGTCGAAAATAAGTGCCGGGTGCGTTTTAGAGTCGACGGTGTGCTGCACAGTGAAGAATATATCCCCGGTGCAATGGAATTGCCGATCATCACCCGTATTAAGATTTTATCCGGCATGGACATTGCCGAAAAACGCCGCCCACAAGATGGCAAAATCGAATTGAAAATTGCCCAGCAAGAGCTGGATATCCGGGTCTCGGCACTGCCGTTGAATCTCGGCGAAAGTGTGGTGATGCGTTTTCTGCGTAAAGACTCGCTTAATTATGATATGGGTCACCTCGGTTTGGCACCAGACATTCAGCTTAAGTTAGATCGGGATTTACAAACCACAGCCGGGGTTATTTTGTTGACCGGACCGACCGGTAGCGGTAAAACCACCAGTCTGTATACCTTCCTTAGTGCGTTGAACTCTGAAAAAGTTAAAATCATTACCCTAGAAGACCCAGTAGAGTATCAACTCGACGGGATTAATCAGGTGCAGGTGAAACCGGAGATTGGTTTTGATTTTTCTGCCGGACTGCGCAGTATCGTACGTCAAGATCCCGACATCATCATGTTGGGTGAAATTCGTGATAAAGAAACCGCCCGTATTGCGATGCAGTCAGCCATTACTGGTCACTTGGTATTTTCTACCGTGCATACCAATGATGCTGCTAGTGCCTATACTCGTTTGCTCGATTTAGGTGTGGAAGAGTTTTTGCTCAATGCTGCTTTGGTGGCAATAGTAGCACAACGACTGGTGAGAACCTTATGTGAAGAATGTAGCATCCCAGTGGATAGCCATACTTTGGCTGACTTAACGTCGAAATATCCGCTGCAATCCATTGCTGATGATTATAATCACGGACAAGTGAATATTCATGGTCCGGTAGGTTGCGAAGCCTGTGGTCATAATGGCTATAAAGGCCGTAAGGCGGTAGTTGAATACCTTGCTTGTGATGAACATATTCGTTCAATCCCCAAAGATAATAACTTTATCGACACCGTTAAGGCTTACAGCGCCGAACAGAAAAACCGTACCATGTTTGAAGATGGTTTGCTTAAAGTGATTCAGGGCATGACAACCATTGATGAAGTAATGCGGGTGGCTGGCTAAATGGCGTTGTTTAAATATGTCGCTTACGATAAAAGCGGCAAAAAAGTCGAAGCATCCGTTGAAGCCGATTCACTGGCTGCGGCTCAAAAGGAACTCAAAGAGCTGAAAAAACTGATGGTCAGCTCGATTACCCCTGTGCAGACTAGCGGCTCAACCGTTTTGTTTGCGACCAATAAAAAGGTCGCCGGACGGGATTTGGAATACCTCACCTCAGAGTTGCAGTTATTGCTTGAAAGTGGAGTGAAGTTCGACAAAGCGGTTGATTTGCTGGCCAAAGCCAAAAGCAGCACGGCAATTGGCGAGGTGTTAAGCCAAATTTCAGCCAAACTCAAAGGTGGCAGTACCATCTCTGCTGCGTTTGGCACTTTCACTACTTTGTTCGATAAGCTATATGTCAACTTATTGAAAATTGGTGAAGAGTCCGGTGCGCTCGGTCCGGTTTTTACTGGATTATCTCGTGACCTTAAATTTCGTAATGACTTACGCCAAACCATTGTCCAAGCGACCACTTATCCGCTGATTATTTTAGCGGTGTGTATTTTGTCTATTGTCTTTATCTTTAATTATATTGTGCCAAAAATGGCGGTGTTGTTTGCTGAGGCTGAAGATTTGCCTTTTCATACTCAGATGATCCTCGGGATCAGCGACTGGTTGATTAATTATCAGCACTATGTTGGGCTCGGAATGCTCGGCGGTGCTGCTTTGTTGTTTCAAAACCGACAGAATCCGCAGTTGATCACCTGGTTTCATCAACGCTCACGTCGGGTGCCCGGGGTCAGAACCATTGTTGAAATGTCTGAGCGTATCCGCTTTTGTTCGAGTATGTCGTTGTTGCTCAGTGCTGGTATTGCGATGGATTTGGCGGTCCGATTAAGCGCGGGTAATTCATCGAATAGCGAAATTAGACGAGAACTTGAAGGCGTCGGCGAAGAAATTCGCCAAGGAGTGCATTTAAGTAAAGCATTGGCTGGCACCACGCTGTTTTCGGATTTGTTTTTATCACTGATTGAAATTGGCGAAGAAAGCGGTGAAGTCACTCGTATTTTTAGTGAGTTGGCTGATCGTAGCCGTAATGAGTTTACTCAATGGGTTAGCCGAGTTACCGCATTATTAGAGCCTTTATTGATCATTACCATGGGACTGATTGTTGGCGGTGTTGTGGTTACTATGATGCTCAGTGTTATGTCGATTAATGATGTGGCGGTATAGCATCATGAAAAGCACGGTTCGCGGATTTACCTTGATTGAGCTGACTATTGTGATCTTGATTGTGATGATGAGTGCTGGCTTGGTTGCGCCACTGGCATTTAAAGAGCTGGATAAATCCAATGCCAAAATCGAATATCTGACCGTGCGAAACACCATTAAGACCATGACTACTCAGGCGTTTTCGCGGGGTATCAGTTATAAAGTCACTTTGGCTAATACATTGATGACGATTGAATCAGCTAAGGGAACAAAAGAGATTCAATTTGAGTTTTTGCAGTTTCCTGGGGTGTCGTTTTATATCAATCACAATGGCTTTCCGTCGGTAGATGTATTGACGATTAAAGTGGCGGGCCAAGCCAAGCAAATGACTATGGAAGATATGTTGGGCGTAAAACAGGATTTGCTCTATGCCCAGTAGCTTTAAGTCAATTAATCAGGGGTTTACCCTGATTGAAGTGCTGATTGCCAGTGTGATTTTGTTTTTGTTTTTAGCATTGGCATCGGAGGCATTCAGTCAGTCGGCGTTGTCATCACGAAAAGCCGAGCGAGCGGCTAAAGTTGCGGCGATAGTCCCTTTGATGATTGAGAATATTCGGGTGCAGATCGTCGAGGCAGAACAGGTGTCTGATTTGGGCAGCGAAGGCGTGTTGTTTGAACTGAACTATGCATGGCGGGCGAAACTGCTAAAACGGCTTAAACCGCCTAGACGCTTTGATCCGGATGAAAATGAATTTAAGGAATATGACGAGCGATTTAATTTATGGCAGGTCGATGTCACTGTGGGTGAAGGGACTTATCAGCGCAGTTGGCAGTATGAAGAAGTCAGTTGGCACAAATGAATAAAGTGAAAAGCAACAGGCAAACTGGTTACACCTTGGTTGAGGTGCTGATTGCCATGGTAATTTTGGTCAGTTTGATGTTTACCGCCAATTACAGCTATTCGATGTATGCCCATTACTGGGCGGGCAGGCTGGGCACCTTTGATCGCACCATGTTTTACTTTCAGGGTATGTTACAGATTAAAGAAACCATCGATGCGGCTATTCCTTATATCGTCAATAACGGTGACGGGGCGCATACCTTTTATTTTTTGGGTCGTGATGAAGGTTTTACCTTTGTCACTGCTGCGCCAATCTTCGCTGTTACTGCTAATGATGCTGCGGTGGTGCGGATTTTTCGAGAAAAAACTAGTGAAGGCTTTCAAATTGTTTATGAAGAAGCGCCTTTATCTGCAGGCTTGCTGATTGATTTGGAGCAACAACTGGATTTTAAATATCGTACAGTGCTGATGCGTACACCTCAAGCCATAAGCTTTAGTTATTATGGCTGGGCAGTTCGGGAACACAAATACGAACGCCAAGTGCATTTTGATAAAGTGCGAAGTTGGAGTAATGAATACGATGGGGCTAAAAGAAGAATACAGCCAGAAGCTGTCAAGCTACATATCGGTAATGAAACCTTGGCCTATCAATTGACAGCTGGTCACGACAAGTTAATTAATTTTTATATCGAAGAGCGAATTAATTGATGGCGTTTCAGCAGCTTAAGGACCAGCGTGGTATTGCGCTTATTCAGGTGATCATTACCACTACCATCATTTTATTACTGACGATATTTTTTCTTACGTTGGCAAAAAGTCAGGTGAATCGGGCTCAGTCGCTGCAAGATAAATCGACGGCGTATTTGAATCACTATACCGCTAAGAATCGGCTGTTATTTGGTTTACTCACCAATAATGTTGAGCAGTTACGCAAAAAAGGTTGGAATTTTCATGGTCAGCCGTTTGAGATCATGCCCGGGACTAGTGTGCAGTTACAGGATTTGGCCGGATTATTCAGCCTGACGTCAATGACCCAGGGGACTTTTTTACAAAAACTGTTGGAAGAGTACATTGATAAGGGTGAGGCGAGGACGATTGCGGCGAGTGTAATGGACTGGGTTGATAGTGATAACAGCAGTCGGAGTAATGGTGCTGAACAAGCTGACTATGCCGGGGTGACGGTTAGAAATGGACCAATCCAAACCTTTACCGAGTTGGCTTATGTTAAGGGTATGACCATTGAGGCTGAGCAGGTCTTGATGGAAAATGCGACGTTTCAACCGACAGCCTATTTTAATCCGATGACAGCACCTGAAAGGCTATTGGCTGCCTATGTTGGCGATAAGGGCAAAGCGGCGGCGGTCACGGCATTGAAAAAGCAGAAAAACTTCAATAGCCGGGCAGTCGAAGACTTAACGCAAGTGACCCATGACGAAGGGGTGGATTATATTATTGGCCCAGGGTTTCGGCTCACTTTTGATAGTCGCATTGGCGAGGCTTATTTTGGCAAGGTCATGGAAGTGCAGATACTACCTTATCGGCAATACCCAGTGGTGCTGCTTAATCAAACACCGAAACGACAAGACTATTAGACAAGATGATAAGTGGATGGATAAAGTAAATGAAAAACAGACAGACAATGGTTGCCTGCGGTGAATAAATCAATTCTTTTAAAAGCAGCTGATGAACTGACGTATTTGGCGTTGCGCCGTACGGCTGTGCTGACTGACGAACTGCGCGGTGTTGAATATCATCGACCAGAGCAGCAACTTCGTTATAGTGATAAATTGCCGACCTCGACAGATATTCTGGTGATTGGCAAAGAGCATTATCGTGAAGAGAACCGGGTTTTGCCGATTGCTAGCCGCCGGGAAGTGAGCAAAGTACTGGCGCTGGAATGTGCGGCGAATGAAGACGATGTTATGGTTTATCGGATTGGTGATTATGTTGACGGTGAACGCAATGTGGTGTTGTGGTCTTGCGCCAAGACGGTATTGGCTAAATATAATGTCAAACCCTTGCTGGTGATCCCCGAAGGTTTGTTGTTGCTCAATGCTGAACCCAATCGATTAATTACGCTGAAGCGAGAAAGTCAAACTTTTTGGTTTTACGACCGTCAGGGGCATTTTCTCAGTGCTGCCAAAAAAGGCTTGATCAGTAATGCGACGATGTTTAAGGCATCGGCGGGTTTGGCTGACGGTATTGAGTCTGCTCAAATTGACAGCAGTAATTATTTGTCCAAAGTGTTTAGCCCTTCTGCCAAGGTGTTAGCCACTCATTTGCTGGGGTTAAAAACCTCACTGCGTCGGTTACAGCCAGTTGACTTGCGGGAGTACGCCAAATATTGCGGTTTGAGTGCGGTGGTGATGTTGACTAGTTACTTTGCTTTGACTTCATTATATCTGCAATTGCGGTTGGATGCGGCTGAGTCGGCTTCATCACAATACAGTGGAAAAACCAATGAAATTTTTGCGCTGAAAAAGCAGCTGACTAAGGCTGAGCAGCAACAAGTCCAGTTGGCTGAGATATCCGGGCAGTCTGGTGCGCCATCGGTGGTTTGGCGGTTGTTGGCACCACTGATTCAGCGGGGCGTTAAAATCGACCGATTGAGTTATTTACCTGACGGTTTGTTTATTGTTAACGGTGTAGCGAACAAGGACACTGAAGTGTTGGAATTTCTCAATAGTGATGAACTGGTGTTGCAACCGCAGTTACGTGCTGCAACACGTACAGTTAAGGGCAAAGACCATTTCAGTATTTCTCTAAAGATTAAGGGGAGCAAGTAATGGCGAGTCGTTTGAATAGCAAAACTCTGTTGCCCGTAGCTGTGGTGTTAATCATCATTAAATTTGTACTGCTACCCATTGTGGCTTGGCAGAATGATTTGTTGAGTCAAATTGAACGCCATGAACAACGTAATGCCAAGGCACAGCGGTTGCTCGATAGCGAAGCGCAGTTGACCTCAAGGTTTGTCAGTTTGAGTGAAAGCTATAAAGAGCAGGCGGATCAATATCCTCGCTTTGCTGCTGCCGAAGATTTTCATATCGAAACCAAAATTATGTTTGACATGTTACTACAACAGAACCAGTTAAAAGTTACCCAGTTTTTTTGGCGTGAGGCGGTGGATAAAGAAATTTTTCCGGGCATGTATATGGGGCGTTTTAATGTCAACTTTTCTGGTCAATTTAAAGATTTTGCTTTATTGCAAAGTAAGTTGGGTACCAGTGAAAAAGCGTTTCGGATTGCTAATTTCAGTGCCATGGTGAAAAAGCAGACCGATAAATCCATTGGCACGGTAGAGGCGGCATTTACTATTGAAGCTTATTACTGGTTGGGAGGGCAATAACATGGAAGCGAAGCAAGTAGCGATGATTTTTAGCGTGGTGCTGACCCTGATTGGTTTGATTGATTTTGCTAGTCGATTAACCGTCGATAATGATGTTGTTGATCAAAAGCTGGTTGATGCTGATGTTGGTGCAGACAAAGTGCTGATTGATCAGACTCAACTGACGTTGGATGAGATGGGTAAATTGTTGGCTTGGTCTGATGTCAAAGCCAAAGTGGCTGAGCAGCCTGCGGTTGTTGTGGTGGCAAAGCCCAAGCCGGTCGCTGTGGCTACTGTCGTGGCACCACCACCGGATGTGCGTAAAACCGTAGCGGCGGCGATTGCTGGCGACCCGTCAAAACAATTGTTAGGCGATGATTTATTAACGCTAAAAGGGATTTTTTATGATGGTAAAGAGTTTGCCTCGGTGGAAATTGAAAATATCCATAGTAAGACGAAACAGTATACCACACTGGCGATGGGCAAACCGATGGCAGATTTGCATCTAGTCGAAATTGGCAAATATCATGTGGTGTTAAAGAAACAGCAACAAAGCGTTAAATTGCGGCTTTTCAAGTAAATGGTTCAAATGAATAAACAGATTAAAGAGCGAGTTAAGGGGAAGTAATGATTGCGATCATGCGCAGAGGCGTTTTATTGTTGGGCCTGATGGGGCTGACAAGTTGTGCTTCGTGGAATAATGTTGATAAGTATAAAGTCAATCCGGCATTGTTTGAGGATACGGGCCAACTGGTTGCTGACAAAGATAAAGAGGGTGAGGATGATAATGCATCCGAGGGTGCTGCTAAGGCATCGACTCGGATAAAATCTATGGCTGAATTGTTTGGTGTCAACCAGCAAAAACCTAAGGTGGCGGCGACATTTTCAAGCAAAGACAAGGTACGTTACTCAGTGGATGCGATGAAGCTGAGCGAATACATTCATCATGTGTTCGGCACTGTGCTGGGGGTTAATTATGTGGTTGATAATACCCTGACCAATTTAACTGCGCCGATCACGCTGAATTTCCAAAAACCGATTTCCAAAAAAGACGCATTTTTAGCTTCTAGTGAAATTCTCACTAAGCAGCAAATTGGGGTGTCAGTAAAAGATGGGGTTTATTATTTATACCCGATGGAAACACAGACACCGGGAGATGTCAGTATTGGTGTGGGTGCTAGTGATGCTGATTTACCGTTGACGCAGGGTAAGGTATTGCAAATTGTGCCGATGGACTTTGGTGTTAATATCGGTATTGAACGAACATTGCGACAGTTAAGTGATATTGCGATCACCGTCGATTTTGATAAAAGCGCGGTTTTTATGCAAGGGGAGCGCAAGAAGGTCAAAAAAGTGATGGAGTTGGCGCGTATTCTTGATATGCCTTCGAACCAAGGCAAGTATATTAGTTTGTTGGAATTGACTTATATTACCTCTGAAGAATTTAGCCAGCAGATAGAAAAACTGATGGCGGGTGAAGGTATACCAGTAGGTGTTGGTGCATCGAAGCAGAAAAACGTGGTATTGGTGCCATTGAATCAAATTGGTTTAGTTGCTGTGTTTGCCAGTAACCCATCTTTTTTACAACGAGTAGAATTTTGGCAAAGCAAACTGGATCAGCCGAGTTTGGGTGATGAGAAAAGTTATTTTATGTATGAGCCCATTAATGCCCGGGCTAGAGACCTAGGTGAGAGCCTGAGTCCACTGTTTGGCGGTAGTCAGGCCCCGGTAGCGGCCACTAAAGGTAATAGCAGTAGGGATACTCGTTCAGCATTAAGAACGACCACAGCGACAGCACCAACGACTGCTAGTGATGGTGAAGATTTGTCGATGGTGGTGGATGAACGTACTAATACACTGATTTTCTATACTACCGGCAAACGCTATCAACAATTACGGCCATTAATTAAACGAATGGACACTTTGCCTCAACAAGTTATTCTTGAGGCAACTATTGCAGAAGTGACCTTGGCGGATGAGTTTAAACATGGTGTGGAGTTTGCCTTAAGTCATGGTAATTTTGATTATAAAACCACTGGTGCATTCAAAGCGACAGACGTTGGTGGTTTGGGTATTGGTTGGACCGGTGGTTCCAGCGATTTAGTGACAGCCAATTTGATTAAAACTAATTCACTTGTCAACGTCTTGTCCAATCCAACGTTATTAGTCAGAGATGGTATCTCGGCGAGTATTACCGTGGGTAATGAAATTCCTTTGGTCAGTTCGACTATTACAGACCCATTGCAAGGCAATACGGTGCAGAGCACTACCATTGAGAGAAGGCAAATCGGCTTGACTTTATCGGTGACGCCGACTATCAATAGTCAGGGCATTGTGATCATGGAGATCAGTCTGGAAATCACCAACCAGTTACCCGGAGGAGATGGCTCTACGTTACTCAGCAGACAGGTGCAGACAGAAGTGGTGGCAAACAGTGGTCAAACCGTTATTTTAGCGGGTTTAATCTCTGAAACGCTGTCTAATGGCGACACGCAAGTGCCATTCTTTGGCGACTTGCCAGTGCTCGGAAATTTGTTCAAAAGCGCTTCGCAAAATAAGGATAAAACGGAATTAGTGATCCTCGTCACCCCTAAAATAATCAGTGATGCAAATCAGTGGGGGGAAATTAAAAATAAATTTAGAAAAGGACTTGAAAATGTTGAGTTTTAAATTCACAATTGGAAAAGATTTGGCATAAATTTGCAAGTTGTTGTATTATGCCAAACTATTATGAACGTTCATAAGGAAGGGGTTTAGCAGAACGGCTAAATCCTGGTTTCAAGACTTGGAGAAAACTAAAAAATGAAACAACTATTTAAAACGACACTACTAGCCGCGACTATCGCTGCTACATGTGGTTCTGCTGTTGCTGGTACAGTCTCTGTAACCAAGCAAACGCACTCAATGGAAGGTTTGGCGGGTGTAACTGCTACGCAAACTTCAAACGCGATTTCTTATGTTGTTGCAGCTGCTTATGCTGTTGGCGATAAAATCACGTTTACTTTCCCTACAGGTGCTTTGGTTTCAGCTTCTTTCCCTTCACAGGTTAATGTTGGCGCGATCAATCATGATACACCGGGTTCAGCTATCGCAGGTATGGCATTAGGTTTGCTAAACTCAGATGCTGATTCTGTTACCTATCGTGTAACATCACTGAGCCAACCGACGACTATCCTAGCTGGTGTTAACCTTGCTATCGATCCTAATGGCGGTGTTGTTGCTGCCGGTACTGCATACACTGACCGTACAACTATCAATGCTGCTATTCCATTGGGCACAGTTGGTTATACGCCGGCTTCTGTTTTGGCTGCTGCGGTGACTGTTACTGTTAGTTCACAAACCAGTGTTGGTGACAACTTGGATTCAACCGGTACGCGTACAGCGACTGTAGCTGAAGCAAAAACTCAGTTCGGTACTGCTGTTGCCAATACTAGTTTTGATGGTGTTATCGACGTTAGTGCTGCACGTAAATTGTTTGTCACTCCGCCGTCTACTACCACTACCATGGACAGCATGATGTGGACGATTACTAACCCGACAACGACGGGTTGGTCTAACTTGGCAACAGTTAATGCCACTGGTGGTACTGTAGCAACGACTTACGGTGTAGCTGGTAAAATGACTGGTCTTGTGGCTGCTAACTGGTCAAACAGTGGTACTCGTGTATTCAATGCAACTGCTGCTAGCTTGACTACTACCTATAACGGTCAAGTAACTAACGATACTGTGACATTCACAGCGCCGGGTACTGTTGTTCTGGAAACTCAAGCATTTACTACTGACTTGGTTTATAACTACTCTTCTGCTGCGGCAGTTGCTGGTAGCAAAACTATTGCTACTGGTTTAGCTTCTGGTGAGTGGACACTTAACGGCGCAACTGTAAACATTCCATATATGCCTTACAGTGCTAGTGCTTCACAAATCATGTATGTATCTAATGCTGGTACTCAAGCGGGTGATATTCTTGTTACTGCATTTGACGATGCTGGTAATATGTATGATTTGGGTTCTGTTGGAACCGCTGCTGGTAAAACAGTTACTAAAATCGCTACTTTTGTTCGTGACGGTTTAGCGGCTAAAGGTTTCACTGCTGGTAAAGTATCAATTACTGTTACAGTAAATGCACCAGCTGCTGATATCACCGTTTATGCTTCTTATAACATCGGTGGTGCGGATCGCGGATTCGTTAACACTGACCAGTATAAAGGTATGAAATAATCAATCATTATTGATAATTTAAGCTTTATCTGAAAAAAGGTGACTTAGGTCGCCTTTTTTATTGCCTTTGATTTAATTGCCTGAACACAGAAGCATAAAACGCATTGATCAATTTTATTTTTGTTGTAGTATATCCTCCCCAATTCCAGATAATTCCACAAAGGCTACTCCGTGTTAGAAAGGTTTGCACAAAACCCTAATAAGCTTATTACACTGCTGTTATTTTTCCTTATTGTCAGTGTTATAACAATTTATGCTCCATCGCTGTCGGTGCCATTTTATCTCGATGATCGTGATTCCATTGTTAGCAATTTGCTTATTCAATCTGAGTCACTGGATAGGTTGTTGAACAGTCCTACAGGCATTAGAATGCGGATCGTTGGTTACTTTACTCTGTGGGCTAATTATCAGCATGGTGGTTTGGATCCGTTTGGCTATCATGTCGTTAATATCGCTATTCATTTATGCAATGCTTTACTGGTGTATGCTTTGTCATTGTTGATCATTCGCCATTTCGCTTTATCTGCGCATATAGAAACGACTGTCCAACAAAAGGTATGGGCACTACTGATCGCTGCAATCTGGGCATTGCATCCCCTAAACACCCAAGCAGTAACGTATGTGGTACAGCGTTTAGCATCAATTGTTAGTTTGTTTTACCTTTTGAGTATCATCTGTTACATCAAGTTGAGGCAACAAGAGCAGGCTGCCAAGGTGATGGCTTATTTTGTGTTACTCTTAGGGCTTTTGTTTATCGGTATTCAAACAAAACAAAATTTTGTTACCGTGGTGATATTTCTTTTTTGTTGGGAAATGCTAACAGCTACCTTGAAAGTTAGACGATTTGTAATGGTATCTACAGTCACTGCGGTGTTTGCCTTGTTAATTGCTTCCCCTTTTTTACCAGAACTGTGGCAAATGCTTGATGCTTTTACCCGCGATGCTGATGCGTCTTCCCGCAGTGAGTATTTTTACAGCCAAACGCTGGTTTTATGGGATTACGTTGCTCGCTTTGTTTATCCGCTGTCATTGCAAATGAATATTGATGCCCAACTTAAGTCTAGCTTTGAACCTGTTGTGGCATTAGCGATGGTGGCCCATATAACTGTTATTACCGCGGCAATCAAGTTTAGAAAGCATCTGCCATTGTTGGCAATTGGTGTTGCTATGTTTTATACCAGTCATAGTGTTGAGTCTTTTATTATTCCGATCAAAGACCTCGCCTTTGAGCACCGAACTTACATCGGTAATATTGGGCTGACACTGGCAGTTATCGCTGTATTACGATATTGGTTTTATTCCTATGATAATAGAAACAAAGGCCAAAACGGTGGACTGTTAGTGACTGGTATATGTTTGCTGCTGGGGTTATCAACGATTTCTTTTATGCGCAATTCGCTATGGCAAACCCCATTGGACTTTTATGCTAATGAAGTTAAATTAGCTCCAGAACATCCACGTGCCAATGCATCTTACGGCACTGAGTTAATGAAGCAGCAACGCTACGACGAAGCAGAGCCATTTTTAAAGAAGAGTGTCGATATTCATTTAGCTAACCATAGAATGACAGCGAGTGGTTTAACTGCCTATATGACTGTTTTATATCATCAAAAAAAATACCAGTTGGCAGCACCTGTAGGTATGTTAGGGCTTAAATATATTTGGAAGGCTGATGACAGAAGTGTGTTGTTGGCTAATTTGGCGTTTGGCTATATTCAAATGGGGTTTTGTGATTTTGCTAAAGGTTTATTAACTCAGGCAATAAAATTAGACGCCACAAACACCAATGCCAAAACCAATCTGCAACACTGTTTGAATCAGTTAAGTACAGCTAAGTAAAAGTGGGCGTTAAGCCGTCATTATGAACGTTAATTAGTTAACCGTGGACAATAAACACCTATGGATAAATGCAAATCTTGGTCTGCACTTAAAGATCATAAAAAAGTAATAGAGACACAGCATCTTAAAGATATTTTTGCCGCCGATCCATTGCGTTTTGACAAGTTATCAATTGAAACGTGCGGGATCACTTTGGATTATTCTAAAAATCGTGTCAATGAACAAACAATGTTGTTATTGCGTGAGTTGGCACAAGAGATGGGCCTAGAGCAAAAAATAAGCGCTATGTTTGCGGCAAAGAAAATTAATAGCACTGAAAATCGTGCTGTTTTACATACCGCATTGAGACAACAAAGCGATACCCCAGTGATCGTCGATGGCCTAGATATTATCCCGGAAATAAAGCAAACGCTAGACAAAATGAAGGGCTTTTGTCAAGCGATTGAGACGGGTGATATCTGTGGCTTTGGCGGTAAGCGATTTACTGACATTATCTGTTTAGGTATTGGTGGATCCTTTCTAGGACCTAAAATAGTTGCGGAATCGTTAAAGGGCTATCGAAACAAAAGTCATAAGGTCCATTTTGTTGCTAACGTTGATGGTTATCATTTACATGATGTTCTGGCTGAGCTTGATGTTGAGACCAGCTTGGTAGTCATTGCATCAAAGTCTTTTTCAACCGAAGAAACCATGTTGAATGCGCAAACTACCCGTGATTGGTTATTGACTGGGATGACTGAAGAACAGTTAAACCATCATATTGTAGCGATATCCAGTAATGTTGAGTTGGCAGTCGATTTTGGTGTTAACTCGGACAATATTTTTCCTATGTGGGACTGGGTTGGCGGTCGTTATTCTTTATGGTCTGCGATTGGTCTACCGATAGCCTTGTCGGTTGGCTTTGACCACTTTAATGAGCTGTTGATTGGGGCTCATGAAATGGATGAACATTTTGTTAATGTGCCCTTTACTGACAATATGCCAATTGTTTTGGCCTTGTTGGGAGTATGGAATATCAATTTTTGGGGAGCAACCAGTCATTGTATTATTCCATATTGCCATTACCTTAGAGGGCTACCGGCTCATATTCAGCAGTTGGACATGGAAAGTAATGGGAAGTCCGTCTCTGTTGAAGGGATTCCGTTGGGTTATTTAACTGGCCCAGCTATTTGGGGAAGCGAAGGCGTGAATAGTCAACATGCTTTTTTTCAGCAAATACACCAAAGCACCAGCTTGTATCCTGTTGATTTTATTATTCCGGTAAGCGTCAATCACCCTTACTCGCAGCACCACGATATGCTGGTGTCACACTGTTTTGCCCAAAGTCAGGCTTTAATGGAAGGGAAGACGGTCGCTCAAGCGTATGATGAATTAATTGACGGTGGTTGGGGTGAGCAGCGCAGTCGTGAGTTGGCACCTCACAAAAAGATGTCAGGAAACAAACCAAATAATGTCTTGTTGATGAACGACCTTTCACCACGAAATATCGGCGCTTTGCTGGCGTTATATGAGCATAAAGTGGTGGCTCAGGGGATGTTGTGGAATATTAATTCGTTCGACCAATGGGGGGTTGAATTGGGCAAACAATTGAGCCGACCGATTTATCAGAGCTTGATTAATGGTAATGGTAATGCACAATCGGATTGTTCAACCCGGGCATTGATAGCCAGATACCTAGAGACATCGTAATGATTGAATTAGCGGTCAATTGTTTCAAAGCTTATGATATTCGGGGGCGCTTGGGAGATGAGCTTAATGAGGATACCGCTTATGCGATAGGCCGTGCCTTTGCCCAATACCTCAAAGCCAAAACTGTAGTGGTTGGTGGTGATGTCAGAGCAACTTCTGAACCATTAAAATTGGCGCTTGCTAGGGGATTAATGGACAGTGGCAGTGATGTCATTGATATTGGCATGGTGGGCACCGAAGAAATTTATTTTGCCACCCGTTACCTTGGTGTGGATGGTGGTATCGAGGTGACAGCTAGTCATAATCCGCTAGATTATAATGGGATGAAACTGGTTCGTAAGGACAGTAAACCTATCAGCGGTGATAGCGGTCTATTTGATATCAAACAACTGGTGCAGATGAATAATTTTATGCCGCTGGACCCTCAGCATCGAGGTAAGCTGAAACAACTATCGATTTTGCAACCCTATACTGAGCATTTGCTGACTTATATTGATATTGAACAACTGACGCCGTTAAAACTGGTAGTTAATCCAGGCAACGGTGTGGCAGGACATGTCATTGACCAGATTGAAAAGTTGTTTGAGCAACGTCGGGTGCCGATTTCTTTTATCAAACTTCATCATCAACCAGATGCGACATTCCCTAACGGTATTCCCAATCCGTTGCTAATTGAAAACCGTGCTAGTACTGCTGAGGCTGTTCTTGCTCATCAAGCTGATATGGGGATCGCTTGGGATGGTGATTTTGACCGTTGCTTTTTGTTTGATCATCACGGCGAATTTATCGAAGGCTATTATATTGTCGGTTTATTGGCAGAGCAATTTTTGCTCAAGGAGCCCGGAGCCAAAATCATACATGATCCGCGTTTGACTTTTAATACCATAGATATTGTCAATCAATGTGGTGGTGAATCCATTCTTAGTAAAACCGGACATGCCTTTATTAAAGAACGAATGCGTGATGAAGACGCCATTTATGGTGGAGAAATGTCTGCGCATCATTATTTTAGAGACTTTGGCTATTGTGACAGTGGCATGATCCCTTGGTTGCTGGTTGCTTCCCTATTATGTCGTAAACAACAACCGCTGTCGGCGTTGGTGTCTGCCCGTATTGCTGCTTATCCGTCATCGGGAGAAATAAACACTCAGCTTAAGGAACCAGACCAAGCTATTGAAGCTATTTTGCAGTGCTTTCAATCGGGCGCACTATTGATTGACAAGACTGACGGTATCAGTGTTGAGTTTAACGATTGGCGCTTTAATCTGCGAAAATCAAATACAGAGCCGCTACTGCGATTAAATGTCGAAAGCCGCACCGATAGAGCACTAATGGCTGAAAAAACTGCAGAGTTGTTGGCTATTATCCAACAATATTAAGTGTATGTATTAATACATAAAATAGAAACGCCGTGGTCATGTTGAAAAAGCGCTACTTTGGTTGAAAAAACAGTGTCAGATAGATTCAATGACAACTGCCGGATTTCTAATACCAAGCTTTCATTCTCTGGAACGATCAAGTACAATGCCTCGCTCTGCAAGTCAAGCTGGGTATCAACAGTAGCTGTTAGACAGTGTAATTCAAGGTCTATAGCGTGGCTTGGTTGGTAATTCTGATGCAGACATTTTTTTTCTTGTGTGGCTGGATTGCCTACAAGTGATTATTTTAATATCCCAAGTGACCGTGTTGTTTGAAATAAAAAGACTTTCTTTTAGTTTCACTACACGACGGGAAAGCACAATTAAAAGACTTATGACAATACAAAACAAGCAACCAACGCAGCGGCAAATAATGGCTATATCTGAACAGGCTGATTTTAGATTTCAGCGAGACGACGAAATTGATTTGATTCAACTGTTACTCAATATTAAACAACATTGGAAAGCAATTTTGTTGATCACCTTTGTTGGTACCCTGTTGAGTATTGCTTTTGCGCTGACTTTGGTTAGAGAGTATTCGGTTGGGGTGACAGTATCGCTACCGGGTACCTTGGACACAGCGAAATTGAGGGAAAATGGCCTTAAAGAGTATAGTCAGCCAGAACTGTTAAAGGAATACTACGATATTATCCGTACGGATCGGTTGTTTAAAGCTTTTGTCTTTGAGCACGATTATCTAAGCAAGCTCTATCCACAAGCATATACCGAGGAAACGGCTAATCAACTTTTTGCCCAGCTGATGAAAAACCTAGTTGTAGAAATAGATGAGCCCGTTGTGCCGGATGGTGTCGGGGTTGACTATCCAAGTATCTTCACTTTGGCATTACAGCACACCGACGAACCTGTTATGGTCGAATTATTGAATGACTATGTTGTTTATTCAAATCAAGCTTTGGTTTCCGCTATTACCTCTTCACAAAGTGCACAACGAGACAGTCAGTTGAATACAATACAACGCAATATTGCGTTATTACGGAAAAGTGCCCAGATAGAGCGAGAACTGCTGATCCGCAAGATGCAAAACGAAAATTTGCAGGCGTTAAATGTACTTAAACAACAAAAATCGTTATTGATAAACAAGGCCCGAAAAGATCGCGAAACCAAAATTGCCGAGCTTGAAGAGAGTAATCTTGGCATACTTAACGGCTTGGAACAAAAGAAGGCGCTATTGATAGCAAAAGCCAAAAGTGATCGCCAAGTCACGATCACCCAACGACTTGAAACTAATCAGCAAAAGTTAAATGAATTACAGCAAGAAAAGACCTTGCTGATTGAAAAGGCGGCGCAAGATAGGGCTACTCGTATTGCTAATGCCGACGAAGCACTGGTTATTGCAAAAAGTATGAATATAGTTTATCCGACAAAAGTTTTTGAGGTGAACAAAAAGAATGGGATTTCCGACAACAGAAATACTCAGATCAATCTTGATAACAGTCAGTCGCAGGCATCGTTGCCATTGTATTTGATGGGTTCAGATTATTTGAACCTTTTGATCAAAACACTCAAAGAGAGAAAAGATGATTCGATTTTTCTTAACAGACTTAATCAAATCAATTTCGAGATTGCCAAGATCACTGATGACCAGGCGTTAAAAACATTGGAGCAGCGCAAGATTGATGCACCATATGTCGTTGAACTCAACCAAATTGATAGTGATATCGCCAAAACTAAAGATGATCAGAACGTTAAGATCTTAAAAGAGAGACCTTCTGATGAACCGTTTTTAGTAGAGTTGAATCAATTGGAAAACCAAATTGAACTGGTTAAAAATGATCAAGTTTTGAGTGCGTTAAAAACACGTAAATCAGATGACCCTTTTATTGCTGAACTTGCAACCGAGTTAAGCAACATCGCCGCATTGGAAGCTTTACCTTTAGATTTTTCCGAAGTCCAAGCATATACCTTGTTCAAAGCTGCGATCGTATCGAAAAAGCCAGTTAAACCGAATCGAAAATTAATCGTTATTCTTGGGGCTTTTCTCAGTGGGTTTGTTGCCTTAGTCTGGGCGCTTATTCGTAGTTCAATTGCCATGAGAGAAAAGAAAACGGCTGATATGGCTATTTATGCAGAGCAAAATTGATTTGTAGCGTGTATTGACACAATACGATTAAAGTTATTAAAAAACAGTTAATCTTAAGGAAGATAAAGTTGTGACCGTCCTCAACAACGAATCGAAATACATTGAAAAAATATTTGCTGACTCGATAGCTGTCAAGCAACAGATTTTACGTGATGAAAGTCATCTGGTTTTGATTGAAATGGCTGAACAGATAAGCGCTTCAATCCAAAGTGGTGGCAAGTTAATGATCTGTGGCAATGGTGGATCGGCTGCGGATGCACAACATCTAGCTGCTGAGTTATTGGTTCGGTTGCGACCGCATGTCAATAGGCAAGGTATTGCGGCATTAGCGTTGAGCATGGACTCATCGACTGCTACAGCTTGCGGCAATGACTTCGGATTTGAATGTCTGTATGAAAGAATGGTGATGGCACTGGGCAATGAAGGTGATGTTTTGTTGGGGATCACCACATCCGGTCGTTCTGCCAATGTTAATTTGGCGCTTAAAGCGGCGAAGAAACAAGGCATTAAAGCGTTTAGCTTTAATGGTGGTGCCGGAGGCGAGACTGCTGAGATCAGTGAACTGTCGTTTTTGGTACCTAGCGTGGACACTGGGCGAATACAAGAAAGCCACATCACTGGCGGACATGCGCTGATGGAACTGGTTGAAAACAAGCTGTTAAATGATGGCTTTATTTCACAATAACTGCGCAACACAATGAGATTAAGCAACATGAGTATGGTAAACCATCATTGTGAAAACTTACCAATAACTTGCGATTTGTAACCTTTATCATGATTGAAACTGAAATATCAAAAAATAACAGCCAATTGTTAGTCCTGGCTGGTGGATTTGGCACTCGCTTAAAATCCGTTGTTGCTGATGTCCCAAAACCGATGGCACCCGTTGATAATACCCCTTTCCTTAAATATTTGCTCATCAGCTGGTTAAACCAAGGGATCCGTTGTTTTACTTTTTTACTTTATCATCAAGCTGAGCTGATTGAGCAATTTATATTGTCTGATGAGATGCAAGGGCTGTTGAGTCAATGTGATGTTGATTTTATCCGAGAACCTCAAGCCATGGGGACAGGTGGCGCTATTGCCTATGCAGTGCAACGAAAACAGCTGAACGGGTCGTTTTTGGTGGCTAATGCGGATACGTGGCTCGGCGAAGGTTTGGCTCAACTGGTAAAAGTCGATGCGCCTTGTCTCGGGGCTGTTCATGTTGCTAATACTTCGCGTTATGGCGCGTTAAAGTCAAGCCATGGCAAGGTTGAAGCTTTTGTGGAGAAGCAAGTGTCGAGCGGTGCTGGTTGGATTAATGCTGGGGTGTATCATCTGCACAGTGGTTTGTTTGAAGACTGGGATGGTGAGCCGTTTTCACTTGAAGACATTACTTTTCCCAAACTTGTTGCCGCCGCCCAATTAGGTTATGTGGCATTAGAAACCGATTTTATTGATATTGGTATCCCAGAAGATTATTTTCG
This sequence comes from Alteromonadaceae bacterium, assembly GCA_965277695.1. Lineage (GTDB taxonomy): Bacteria > Pseudomonadota > Gammaproteobacteria > Enterobacterales > Alteromonadaceae > JABSOG01. The sequence goes on along the minus strand of CBDIDQ010000063.1, from coordinate 87,330 downwards.
ATTCTGTAAATGGATTGAATCGAATAGGCAAGGTGGTTTGTGAAGCTCAATTTATTTCAAATATCCATGGCGTGCTCATTACGCGACGCAATGGCAAGAATAGAAGAAAATCACCACGGTATCATACTGATCACCAATAACGATGATGCGGTCGTCGGGCTGGTTACTGATGGTGATGTACGACGCTGTTTATTGGACAACGGTTCACTGGATGATGAGGTTGGTAGTTGTGCTAATCCGAATTTTGTTTGGGCCGATGAAAAAGCGCCTCGTGAGGTGCTGTTAAAGCAGTTGGACAGTCGCATTAGACTCATACCGTTACTGGATAAGCAAAAGAAACTCAAGGGGCTGGTGAGTCACGATTATTTGCCAGTGCAAACAGAAGTGCCCGTTTACGCCCGCGCTCGTGCACCGGTTCGGGTGAGTTTTGGCGGTGGCGGCTCCGATTTGACCCACTTTTTTGCCAAAGCCGATGGTGCTGTTATTAATAGCGCCGTTGCGATATACAGTCATGCCACATTGCGATTACGCAAAGATCAAAAGATAATCGTCCATTCCAGAGACTTAGGGGCAACCTTAGAGGCTGATTCACTAAGTCATATGTTGACCATGAAAGGCCCGTTTGACTTGATTTTGGCATTAACCAAAGTGGTTCAGCCAGAAGTGGGTTTTGAGTTGTATCTTCACTCCGATTTTCCGATGAAGTCGGGGCTTGGCGGTTCGGCCGTGGTGTCAGCGGCTATATTGGGGTGTTTCAACCAATTTCGTCAAGACCGCTGGGATTTACACGAATTGGCTGAGCTGGCGTATCAGGCCGAACGGTTATATTTGGGGATTGCAGGTGGCTGGCAAGATCAATATGCCAGCGTTTTTGGTGGATTCAACTTCATGGAATTTAGAATGGAGCAAAACGTGGTTCATCCACTGCGGATCCATCCGGATACATTGATTGAACTTGAAGAGAATTTGGTGCTTTGTAACAGTGATTTGGATCATAACTCTGGTGATATTCATGTTCATCAAGAACGGCAAATGAAGCAAGTTGACGTGATCAAAAAAGTCAAAGAAAACGTCGAATTAACTTACAGAATGCGCAATAGCTTGCTCAGAGGACGACTTCAGGATTTTGGCCACAAACTCAATCAGGCGTGGTTATTAAAACGTCAATTCAGCGATAAAATTTCCAACCCCGAGCTTGATCATATTTACGATACCGCAATGGCCAATGGTGCCCTTGGCGGTAAATTGTTAGGTGCCGGTGGTGGTGGTTTTTTTCTCTTTTACGTACCTGCATTTCATAAGTTGGAACTTATTGCCGCTTTGGAAGCTATCGGGAAAAAGACTCAACAGTTTAGATTTGAACAAGAAGGGCTAAAGGCTTGGACGGTTCGTGAAGAAAATAATTTTCAATAGTAGGGTTATGATGAATTTTAATCTTGATAAGTTCGAAATTGGTAGTAAATATACTTTTGTTATCGCCGAGATTGGTAATAACCATAACGGTGACATTGACAGAGCCAAAAAGATGATCGATTTGGCCGTTGAGATGAATGTTGATTGCGTTAAGTTTCAAATGCGCCATTTGGATCAGGTATACCGTCAACGCACACTGGATAAATCAGGTGATGATCTGGGCACCGAATATGTGCTGGATTTATTGGCCCGGTTTGAATTGTCCATTGATGAACACAAAGCGGTCGCGGCTTATTGCGAGCAAAAAGGGATACTTTATATGTGTACCCCTTGGGACGAAAAAAGTATTCTCGTGCTCGAAAGTCTTAATGTGCCGGCATATAAAGTGGCCTCTGCCGATTTGACTAATTTGCCGTTGTTGGACAAATTGGTTGAAACTCAAAAGCCGCTGATACTCTCAACCGGTATGAGCAGTGAAGAAGAAATCAAAACAACTGTTGCGTTTCTTAACAAGCGAGACGCTAAATATGCCATGTTGCATTGTAATAGTACGTATCCTGCGCCGCTTCATGATATTAACTTAAAATGGATGGGTTCTTTGCGTGACATTCACCCATTAGTTGGTTATTCGGGTCATGAGAGGGGCACTGCGGTGACATTGGCAGCTGTTGCGCTGGGGGCTTGTGTTGTTGAACGACATTTCACCCTAGATCGCAATATGGAAGGTCCTGATCACGCCGCGAGCCTTGAATATGACGAGTTTAAGCAATTAATGCGGGGTATTCGTGAGATTGAAGAATGTTTGGGCAGTGCTGATTCTCGCCAGATTTCTCAAGGTGAAATGATTAATCGCGAAAATCTGGGCAAGAGTTTGGTGGCGTCGATGGCGCTAACCAAAGGGACTGTCATTAGTGCAGAACACATTAAAGTCAGAAGCCCGGGTCAGGGCGTTTCGCCACAAAAATATGAACAATTACTGGGTAAAACTATCCAACGAGATATTGATGACGAAGGTTTCTTTTTCCCCTCCGACCTTGATGAAAAACGGGTTGAACCGAGACAATATACGTTTGACCGCCCTTGGGGCATTCCGGTCAGGTATCATGATTTTAACGAATACAATGAACGCATAAAACCTGAGTTGTTCGAGTTCCATTTGTCTTATTCTGATATGGAACTGAATATCGGCGATTATCTCAAAGGGACCTATCCGTGCGAGTTTGTGGTTCATGCACCGGAGCTGTTCTCTAATAGCCGCTTGATGGATTTGGCTTCACAAGATGAAGAGTATCGTCAGTTTTCTATTCGTGAAACCCAAAAGGTGATAAACATCACTCGGGAATTAAAACAGTACTTCCCGAAAACGACAAGACCGATGATTGTTGCCAATATTGGCGGATTTACCATGGATGCGGTGATGCCGCTTGAAATGCGTGAAATACACTATCAAACGTTTGCCAAGAGTTTGCAGGCATTGGATATGGATGGGGTTGAATTAATCCCGCAAACAATGGCACCTTTCCCATGGCATTTCGGTGGCCAGCGTTATCAGAATATTTTTGTTCACATTGAAGAAATCGTGCACTGGTGTAAAAAGCTCGATTTGCGGATGTGCTTTGATATTTCTCACACTCGTTTGACCTGTAACCATTTTGGCCTGGATTTTTATGATTTTGCGCAAAAAATAGCGCCAATCACCGGACATTTGCATTTGGGTGATTCCAAAGGCGTTAATGGTGAAGGGTTGCAAATTGGTGAGGGTGATATTGATTTTGTTAAATTGGGCGCGATCTTAAGGGCAGGCTGTCCTGATGCCTTCTTTATTCCTGAGATTTGGCAAGGTCACAAAAATGCCGGTGAAGGTTTCTGGATCGCCTTCGAAAAACTGGAAGGTGTTATTTAATGGAAGCCAACGTAAAAGCATGCAATCTGTGCGGAAGTCAGGAGTACTTTCGCAGACCGGGCCAAGTGAGAGATAATCCAACCCTCGATATCTTGGAATGTCATCAGTGTGGTCTGGTCTTTTTGTCTGAAGATGACCATATTTCAGATCAGCACTATGTTGAATCCGGTATGCATGATGGTGCCCCGATAGATATTGATAGTTGGCTCAAGGAAACCGAGTTTGACGACCAAAGGCGATTCGAGTTTGTTAAATCGCGCATTACCAATACCTCGTTGCTTGATTTTGGTTGTGGTGCGGGCGGATTTTTAGAGCGGGTGAAAACCCATGTCAGTGAAAGCGCTGGTGTCGAATTGGAACAGGCGTTGCAAACGTCTTATGCTAAGCGTGAATTGAATGTTTTATACCAGTCTTGATCAAGCAGTCAAACGTAACAAAAAATGGAATGTGATCACCTCTTTCCATGTAATTGAGCACCTAACCGAGCCGCAAAAAATACTCAGTGAGCTGGCCAATCTGCTGGCTGATTCTGGCGAAATGATTATCGAAGTGCCTAGTGCCAATGATGCGTTGTTAACATTATATGATTGTGCGCCATTTCAGAAGTTTACTTACTGGAGTCAACATCTATTTATGTACAATGAAAACACCTTGCTGATGTTGGCCAAGCAAAGTGGTTTGAAGGTTAAGTGGATAAAACATATTCAACGTTACCCGCTGAGTAATCACCTGCACTGGCTCTCCCAGAGTAAACCCGGTGGCCATCAACAGTGGCATTTTTTGGATGATGAAGTACTCAATGCCGCTTATGCAAGCAAGCTGGCTTCATTGGGGTTGACCGACACAATTATTATGGGGTTAGGCAAATGAGCAAAGCGTTATTGGGTGTAATGCAGGGGCGATTGGTGCCCAAGTACGAGGGGCGCTATCAGGCGTTTCCTATTGGTAATTGGCAACAAGAATTTATCGTGGCGCAACAATTAGGTGTTGGTGCGATTGAGTTTATTCTTGATTTTAATGATGCCGAACTAAACCCGTTGTTAAGTGAAGATGGCATAACGCAAATCCAGCAGATGACTGAAACCACCGGTGTTGTGGTTAAAACCATCTGTGCTGATTATTTTATGGAAGCACCGTTACATTCAAGTGATGCTGCTGTGGCGCAAAAAAGCCTTGCAGTACTTGAGGCATTGCTGGAAACCACCAGACCACTGGGCATAACTGATATTGTGATCCCTTGTGTCGACCAGTCCTCGTTAGCCCGTGACGAAGATGTAGCGCGGTTTGTTGCTGTGGTGAAATCCGTTGTCGGCCGATTTGAAGCTTATAACGTCAATATGTCACTGGAAACTGATTTGGCACCGCAACCGTTTCTGGCGCTTTTACAACAAATCAATTCGAAAAATGTGACGGTCAATTATGATATCGGTAACAGTGCGGCGTTAGGTTATGATCCGGTTGAAGAATTAGACTGTTATGGTGACAGAATTAGCGACATTCACATTAAAGATCGCATTCGCAATGGTGGCCCCGTTGAGTTGGGCACTGGCGATGCCGACTTTGACCGATTTTTTAATAAATTGGCTGAATTTGATTACCAAGGACCTTTTATCATGCAAGCCTATCGGGATGATGAAGGTTGTAGCGATATTTAAATCACAATTTGCCTGGGCAAAAGAACAGTTAGGGCCCAAATATGTCTGATGTGATCGCGATTATTCCTGCCCGCTCAGGGTCAAAATCCGTTTTGGATAAAAACATTGCGCCGTTGAATGGTTTTCCATTGATTGCCTACAGCATTGCCATTGCCAAGATGAGCCGCCATGTATCAAGAGTGATTGTTTCGACTGACTCTGAAGATTATGCCCGGCTTGCCCGACAGTGGGGGGGTCGAAGTGCCATTTCTTAGACCTGCTGAGTTTTCTACTGACGAATCGACTGATCGTGATTTTTTGGTCCATGCGATGCAGTGGTTTGAACAGCACGAAGGTCATTGCCCGGAATATTGGTTGCATTTGCGGCCGACCACGCCACTGAGAACGTCTGATATTGTCGATACAGCGATTGACGAAATCATTAAAAGCCCTGAGGCGTCGTCATTAAGGTCTGGCCATCAGGCACCGGAATCGCCATTGAAATGGTTTACCAGAGACTCACAAGGGTATTTCCGTGGGTTGGGTCAAGATGACGGCGGCAAAGAACGTTACAATTTACCAAAAGAAGTATTTGAGTCGGTGTTTATTCCCGATGGTTATGTTGATGTGGTGAGATCATCCTTTGTATTATCCCACCTTGGTATCCATGGCGATAACATGGTGGGGTTTGAGAGTCCGGTGTGTACCGAGGTCGATTCTCAACAGGAGCTGGATTACATTCGTTATCAGTTGGATACACAGGGGTCTTCCCTATTTGATTATATGCAACAAAACTTTAAACAGTTGAGAGGTTAGTTAAAATGGCTGGAGGCGGATTTTCCCATGTGCCTGTGGATGTTGAACGGGTTGATAGCAAATATCGAAAAATTGTAACCCCGATCCCTGCCGCCCGAAAGTATTCCCTTGTTAGAAAAAATGTATGCGATTGAATCCCATTCGATGCACGGCCAGTTGCCTGTGGTTTGGGATCGTGCTGAAGATTTTCAGGTGTTCGATCCTTGGGGCAATGTCTGGATTGATTTTACCAGTACAATCTTTGTCGCCAACGCAGGACACGGTAACAAACGTATTACCAAAGCGTTGCAAGAGGTGATCAACAAGCCGTTGCTGCATACTTATACCTATGCCAGTTTGGAAAGAATTGATTATCTTGAATACCTGATTGAAAAAACGCCGGCCCAGTTTGAAAAAGCATTTTTGCTTTCTGCGGGTACCGAAGCTACCGAAGTCGCGTTAAAACTGATGCGGCTTGAAGGTGAGAAAAGGAATAAAAAACGCGGCGGCATCATCTGTTTTGAAGGGGCATTTCATGGCAGAACCTTAGGTGCGCAAATGATGACGGGCAGTGCCCCGGCACGAGCATGGGTGGGCTACGAAGAACCTAACATTCATCACTTACCTTTTCCTTATCCGTGGCTCGAAGCCGTTCAGGATGATCCTAAGGGCTATTTTAGAGCGCAAATCGACCAGCTTTTGTCTGACAAAGGACTCGATCCGAAAACCGACATTTGTGGTTTCTTGCTGGAAACATTCCAGGGTTGGGGTGCGGTGTTTTATCCCAAAGCGTTTGTTCAGGCATTAGCCGAGTTTGCTAAAGAGCACCAAATCCTGTTGGCCTTTGATGAAATGCAGGCTGGTTTTGGCCGCACAGGCGAGTTGTTTGGTTATAGCCATTATGGTGTAGAGCCTGACCTGTTATGTTGTGGCAAGGGTGCCAGTTCTGGATTACCTCTAGCGTTGGTTTTGGGTTCAGCCCATTTGATGGATTTGCCAGATATTGGTTCAATGAGTTCAACCCATTCAGCCAACCCTTTGTGTTGTGTCGCCGGTAAGGCCAACCTTGAAGCAATGTTTGAAGATGGTCTGATCGAAAACTCGAAGAATTTGGGTCAGGTTTTCCATCAGGCGCTGGATGAGGTGAAGACTAAATACGCCGACCACTTGAAATTTATCTTCGGCAAAGGGTTACTGGCTGCGTTGGTCTTTCAGGATAACGATGGCCAGCCATTAAGTCATTTATGCGACATCGTGAGTGAAAAAGCGATGCGAAAAGGGTTGTTGGTTGTTCATACTGGCAGAGAATCGATTAAACTCGCGCCGCCTTTAAGCATAACCGAAGATGCCCTCTTGGAAGGTGTCTGTGTATTGGACTCTTGCATCAAAGATGCATTGGAAGAATTAAATGATCATTAATGTACGTCATGCCGGAATTTGTGTGACCGACTTGCCAAGAGCGGTTGAGTTTTATTCGGCGCTGGGTTTTAACGAAATCAGCAGAGATACTGAAACAGGTCACTTTATTGAACAGGTGACTGGCATCGACGAGGTGCGATTAGAGTGGGTCAAATTAACAGCCAAAGATGGCTTCATGCTGGAACTGTTACAATACCATTCTCACCCGAAACCGGCAAAGGTCACAATGCGCCCTCCAACCAGTTGGGTAGTTCACATGTCGCTTTTACTGTCGCTAATATCGACGAGGCTTGTGAACAAATCATTGCTGCGGGCGGAACTCGGGTTAATCCTGCGCAAATGTCGCCTAACGGAAAAGTAAAAGTAGCCTATTGCCACGATCCAGAAGGTGTATTGATGGAAATAGTCGAGGAACTAGAAAATGTCTAAGTATCTTTCTGTAGTATACGATGAAGGATCACATCCTTATACCGATTACCCTCAGCAGCTGGTTAATTATCTGTTTCAGAGTTTTGCCATGGAGCCGGGTATGACGCTGTTGGAAACTGGTTGTGGCAGGGGAGAATTTCTGAAAAACTTTCAGTCCCTAGGCTTGAATGTGCAAGGGGTGGATATTTCCCCGAAGCCAAGTCTTTTGCCGATGGTTACAACGTTGAATTGAGTAACGTTGAAAAAGAAAAATTGCCTTTTGATGATAATTCATTTGATATTTTGTTCAGTAAATCTTTTATTGAGCATTTGAGCGACCCGTCTAATTATCTCGATGAAGCTTTTCGGGTATTAAAACCCGGTGGCATGTTATTGACCCTAGTACCAGACTGGGAGTCAAACTACAAAATTTATTTTGATGACTATACCCATCGTACTCCGTTCACGTTGGTGTCATTGAATGATGCTTACAAGATGTTTGGTTTTGAGCAAATCGAAGTGTTTAAATTTCGCCAACTGCCGATTGTCTGGAAGTATCCGGCACTGAATTATTTTTGTGCGGCGATCAGCCCTTTTATCCCAGTCAGAGTGAATAATAAGTTTCTGCGTTGGTCGCGAGAATTGATGTTGGTTGGTGCTGCTCGTAAACCAAAGGATAGCTAATGGAACTTGGGCTTGCGGGAAAAAGAGTACTGATCACTGGCGCTTCTCAAGGTATTGGTGCCGCTATCGCTGAGCAATTTCTGCGGGAAGGGGCACAGGTATTTATCGTCTCTAGGGGATCGCCTTCATTGTATGATACCGAAAGTCGCTTAAAACAGGCTTACGGTGATGACAAGGTTTTTGCCGCCAGCTGCGATTGCTCTGAGCAGCAATCGCTGGAGCAACTTGAACGGCAAATCCTGCAACATTGGGATGGGATTGATGTCGTCGTTGCCAATGTCGGCGATGGGCAGAGTGTTAATGACCCCCTGCCTGATGCAGATCAGTGGTCATCTACCTGGCAGAGTAATTTTGAGCCCGCCGTGCAAACCGCCAGAGTCTTTTTGCCCAAGCTACAAGCGTCAAAAGGGTGTTTGCTGTTCATCTCCTCAATTGCAGGGATGGAAGCGTTTGGTGCACCTGTGGATTATTCAACTGCCAAAGCGGCGGTTTTAGCCTTGGCAAAAAATATGGCCAGAAAGCTGGCTCAAGTGGTCCGGGTGAATGTATTAGCCCCGGGCAACGTGTTCTTTCCCGGTGGCAGCTGGGATAAAAAAATAGCAACGGATCCCCAACGTATTGAAGGATTGATTGCCTCAACAGTACCGATGAATCGATTTGGTACACCACAAGAGGTCGCCAATGCCGCTGTTTTCTTGTGTTCTGAGTGCGCCTCATTTATTACCGGCTCGGTTTTGGTCGTCGATGGCGGTCAAACGGTAGGAGTATAATAACGATGTCTATTGATAATTTATTTAGTCTTGAACACAAGGTGATTGTGATCACTGGAGCCGCCGGGTTTACTCGGCAGGCAACACGCTGAGGCCGTCGCTGCTTTTGGTGGCACGCCGGTTTTGTTGGACCTATATCTTGATGGTGTTGCGGCGCTGGCTGCAACGCTCAACCAAAAATATGATTGTAATGCCTGCGGATTTGCTGTTGATATCACCGACGAGCAGCAGATCAGCGACAACTGTAAAGTGATATTGCAGCAGTATGGCCATATCGATGGCTTGGTTAACAATGCCGCCAACAATCCTAAAGTTGAAAATAGCGCGGACACTGACTTCTCTCGTTTAGAAAATTTTCCGTTGAATGTGTGGCAACAAGATATCGCGGTTGGTCTGACAGGCTCTTATTTGTGCGCCAAACACTACGGTCACGCGATGATCACCAATGAAAGCGGTGGCAGTATTGTCAATATATCCTCAGACCTTGGTTTGGTTGCCCCTGATCAGCGCTTGTACGCAAGTGAGGGTAAAGAAGCCCATTTACAAGCCGTTAAACCGGTGACCTATTCGGTGGTAAAAACCGGATTGGTCGGATTAACTCGTTATTTGGCGACGTATTGGGCAGAGCAGGGCGTAAGGTGTAATGCGATGTGCCCTGGTGGCATTGAAAATGGTCAGCCGGAGGAATTTGTTAAGCAAGTGTCTTCGCGTATTCCGATGAATCGAATGGCTAAAGCTAACGAATATCAAGGTACACTGGTGTGGATGTTAAGCGGTGCATCAAGTTACCTTAACGGGGCAATTGTTCCTGTTGAAGGGGGACGTACAGTTTGGTAAAGCGTTTTTTGATCACCACCGCCGTTAAGGCATCTTGGCGCAGTAAAGTGCCGGTTTTATTTTTGGGTGAGTGGTGTATCAGGGATATGCAGCCAAACGGCGATGCAGACGCTGACGTTGACGCTCAGGTGGTGCCATACCATTGGGATGATCGGCAAAAACTCGATGGTGATTATGTCGATTTGCAGGTTTTGTACGAACAATTGCTGCGAGAAATGACCAAGCAATTGAACGACATCCATGGTGTCGACAAGAGTGAGCGATACTGGCGTATTTTAATCGGCCCATGGTTAGGTTGTTTTATCCCGGTTTTATTTGACCGCTGGACATCTCTGGCACAGGCGGTTAATGATTATAATGTATCGGAAACAGTGGTGGTTTTGGGTGCTGCGGATGCGCATATTGCCAACGGCATGGCCCAATTTGAACGCTTTTTTGTTAGTGACCAATGGAACCACGCCCTGTATGGGCAAATCATCGAACACTCATTTGCACAGATCAACATAACGTTTGCCGGTCAATCCAGCGCCGCCGTGCCACGCTCAAGCGCCGCAATCAGCTCAAAACGTAAACTAGCCGAGAAAATATCTGCTGTTACCAGTTTATTCACTAAAGCCGATGATGGTTTTATCATTACCTCGTATTTGCCTTTTATTGAAGAAGCCAAACTACACCTTAAATTGGGTCAATCACCACAGGTTTGGTGTACCACAGAGCCGGATGTTGTGGCGGTCGATCAAAACCGACGAAAATGGACATTGCCCGGCAACAGTGCCTCGGACTTTGAGTCTTGTGCCCGCGACCTCATCGCCCAAAACATCCCCATTGCTTATTTGGAAGGTTATGCACAATTGCAGCATCAGATCAGTGCTTTATCTTGGCCACAAAAGCCAAAATTCATCTGGACCAGTAATTCTTTTAATTCTGATGATGTCTTCAAGGCATGGACCGCTGAAAAAGTTGAGCAAGGTGCACCTTTAATTATCGGTCAACATGGTGGGCATTATGGTGTTGGTCGTCGCTCGTTTCTCGAAGACCATGAGGTGGCGATCAGTGATGCTTACTTGAGCTGGGGTTGGTCTGAGGCTCACCAGCCGAAAGTCAAACCGGTTGGTCAGTTAAAAGCCATCCCCAAATTGGCCATCGACCATGGCAAAAACCAGCGGGCAATGATGGTGACAGCCACCTTGCCACAGCAAAGTTATATTCTCTACAGCGCAATGATTTCTCGCCAGTGGTTAGATTATTTTAATGATCAATGCTTGTTTGTCAGTCACCTGCCCCAGCGAATACGTGATGCCTTGACCGTGCGTTTGTATTCTAATGATTATGATTGGGATCAGGTCAAGCGTTGGCGTGGGCGGTTTCCTCAACTATCGCTCGATCAGGGTCAAATGGATATGATGGAAATGATCAAAACCAGCCGACTCTACATTGCGACGTACAATGCCACGACTTATCTTGAATCGTTTGTGATTGACATACCGACGGTGATGTTTTGGAATCCACAACATTGGGAGCTTCGAGACTCTGCCATACCCCATTTTGAAGCACTTAAACGGGTAGGGATATTTCATCAAACGCCTCAGTCAGCCGCAGAACATGTTGCCAAAATATGGGATGATGTTGATGCTTGGTGGCACAGCGAAGCCGTCAGGCAGGTATTAACGGCTTTTAAACAACAATATTGCGCCACCCCGACTAATCTTGTAAACACCATCAGGGATACGCTGCTGGACGTGATGCCAGAATGAGTTTTCAAAGACTGTCGCCGCTTGTTTTTTTCATCTCCAAGTACCGCAGCGTTAAGCATTTAACCTATGTCTATTCTTAAAAGAAGCTTGGTCTCGATCGTTGGCAATACGCTCAAAGCGGTGTTGTCTTTTTCCACCGGCATTGTGCTGGCGAGACAATTTGGTCCTGAACAATATGGTGTTTTCGCCTTTTTGCTGGCCAGTTTCACCGCGTTTCGTGCGTTGCTGGATATGGGGACGGCAAACGCCTTTTTTACCTTTATTTCGAAACGGCACCGTAGCCGACGGTTTTTTGGTTATTACATCTTATGGCTGTTATTTCAGCTCACTCTGTCGTTGGCTTTTATCAGTGTTTTGGCACCTGATGCGGTCATTGAAAGCTTGTGGCTTGGCGAAAACCGTTTACGCCTATTGCTGGTTTTAGTTGCTGTTTTCTTACAGCAGAATGTTTGGAGTTTTGTTGCTCAAGTTGGTGAATCTCAGCGATTGACGACAAAAGTGCAAGCACTGAGCATTGCTATTGCCCTTTTTCACCTTTTGGCGGTTATTGTGTTGGCTTGGCTAGACAGTTTGTCTATCGAAGGGGTGTTGGCATTTGTGGTGTTGGAATTTGTCATTGCAGCGTCAGTCGGCTTTTATCTGTTTTCCATTGAGTTTTCTGCTGATCAAGAGACTAGCAAAGCTATTTTTGCTGAGTATTGGGTTTATTGTTTGCCGTTAATTCCTTATACCATTTTTAGTGTAACGATGACGTATGCGGATACTTGGTTGTTGCAATATTATGGTGGGGCGGTGGAGCAAGCCTATTATGCTGTGGCTTCTCAATTTGCTGCTATTTGTTTGATTGCTACCGCCTCAGTGTTGCGTATTTTATGGAAGGAAGTGGCAGAGGCTAACGGTCAGGGTGACATGGAAAAGGTCAGGCTGTTATTTCAGCGGGTCAGCCGGACGCTTTATTTTGTTGGCGCAGCCTTGAGTGGTTTTGCTATTCCTTGGGTATCAGAAATTACTGCGCTGTTGCTGGGCAGTGATTACTCGGCAGGTGAGCTTGTCATGATGATCATGTTTATCTATCCCATTCATCAATCTCTCGGCCAGTTGATCAGTACCTTGTATATGGCGTTAGAGATGACAAAACCTTATGTTGTTATTAATTTGTTCTTTATGGTCGCCAGTACCATCGCGGTTTATTTTATGCTGGCACCGAAAACCGCTTTTATCCCCGGTCTTGGATTAGCATCTACTGGTCTTGCGATTAAAATGGTGGTGCTGCAATTTATCTTTGTTAATTTTTCGATCTGGTGGTTGATGAAAAAGAAAGGTTGGCAATTTGAATGGCTGTATCAGTTTACCGGGATTGCCTTGTTTTTGGCCATTGGTAGTGCAGTTTATTACTTGATTAGTTTGTTGTTTGGCAGCGCTATTCACGTTTTAGTGCAAATGGCCACAGCTGGCGTGCTTTATTGTGTTGCATGTTTTTCAGTTTTTTATATCATGCCTTCCTTTTTAAACATGACGCGTGATGAAATTAAAAACCATTACCGTGTTGTTAAGCGCTTTGTCAGCAGTAAACTGGCTGGACATTAAGTGAATTTGAACAGGTTATCTAGACCGTTGGCATTGTTTTTTTAGATACGGATATCCATTGACACAAAGGCGAAAATGAATATTGGCCATTTTCCCCGTGGCGGTCGAAACAGGGTCTTAACGAAAGCGGAAGATCACGATTTAGGGGTAAACCCAGCACCATGGTTATTGAGTGATTTAACCATGCTCATCGTTAGTGCCTGTCCAGAAACGTAGTTTCGGTGCCATATTATGGCAGGACAGGCGCGATGCCGCATTAACGGTTAGGGCTATTAATCAATAAGTTATCCAGTCATTAGTAAACTCCCGGCGACGCCGGAATTTACGCTTCTGGATGAACACTCGTTATGCTGTTAAATGGCGAAGCTGTTTCAAAAACTTGTTGAACCTTCGGTTCAAATCGTGAGCTGGAGCTCATCCCTACCGCGAATTACCCACAAGCTGAATAGTTACAGAAATTTAATTAAACGAGGGGTGAAGATATCCTTAGCCATTTGTTGTGGCGTCACAGGTAAACGACCTTGGCGTAGTTCAAAAACCGAAGCGATTAACATCGGTGATAGGGGATCACTTTTTAAAGGAAGAAAGATTAGTGTCATTACGTGACGATAAAAGTTCATTACGGGTGGTGTGGGGGCTGGAGGGTAGATACCTCCGGCTACCCGATTAGTCATGCTATTTTGTATGGCGTTTAAAAATCAAATTCGAAGTATTATGAATACGTAAATGTTCTGGGATATTAGCATCATATTCTCCTTCAAGAATCTCTTCTGGACAAGGCGATTTAAAAAGTAGAGCAAAGCCGTTTTCTGAAAATATATCTATAATCTCTTGAAAATTGATAAAAATACAAGGCGTAGTATATCCGTAAATACTTTGGCTAGTTATGAACGTCTTCATATCACCAGCAACAAGCCTTGTAAGAATTACATATTCTGGTTGATGTTTTAGTAGCACTACCAACAAGGAAGTGTAATCATAAATGTATTGTAAAGAGGTATTGATATACAAAATGTCGACTTGTATGTCGCTCTTCTTGGGGATTTCTGCGTGGAAGACTATGCTGTTTTCACGCCCCATCGATTTTGCATGATCCAATCCCATTTGGTAAAGTTCCTTATTACTATCCACAACATGATATATCACATTTTCAGGATGAATTAGGTAAGGGAAGATATTGAAATAGACAAGCCCAGTGCCACCGCCGAAATCTAGAATATCAGCAGTTCTTGGTCTCCCTGAGAAGCCCTACATTCAAGGGCTGTAGCGGCACTAAAAATAAATACCTCCCGCAAACGAGCAAGAATTTTTTTGAAAAAATCTCAAATTAATGTCTGCACGACAGATAGTGCCAGTATATAATGCGCATAATTATTATATTGGTAATGGAATCATGAAATTACAACCAAGAATCGAAAACTATCAACCTCACTTTAACATTAAAAAAAACCTGAATTTGACCAGTCTCATGGCGAAGATTAGCCATGAATTTCGCCTCATTCCAGATAATCGTCGACAATCTCATTGTATTTATAAGCAACACGACGTGATGATGGCAGCCTTAGCTTGCATGTTTTTTCAGCAGCCCTCTTGGCTCCAGTTTCAGCAACAGCTGGAGGCCGGGTTGAATGATAACAACCTGTCGCACTTATTCAATGCCACTGAATTACCGCAAGAAACGCAAACAAGAGATATCCTTGATGAGATTGATAGCGAGCATTATCGGTCGACCTTTAACACGTTATTCGAGCAATTGCGGCAGGATAAGCAGTTGGAGAAATTCCGCTTACCGCTGAGTCTGAGCGGTCTTTTCTATGTCGCGATTGACGGCAGCCAATACCACAGTTCAAAAAAAATTCAGTGTGAATGTTGTTTAACTAAGGTACATGGCGACGTAACGACTTATCAGCATCAAGTTTTGCAAGGCGCGGTGATGCATCCCGAATCTCGTCAAGTTATTCCGCTGATGCCGGAGCCGATCCTGAATACCGATGGGGACAAGAAGCAAGACTGTGAACACAAGGCAACACAACGCTTTCTCACCAAACTCAGAGAAGATCACCCGCGTTTACCCTTGCTGATAGGCGGCGATGGTTTATTTAGTGACAGCACGATCATCAAGCACACGCTGTCGTTGAACATGCACTACATTTTCACCTGCAAGCCCGGCGATCATACGTATTTAATGACGTGGCTAGCGGACTACACAGATGACTGGCCTTGGATTGAACATACTGACAAGGGACATTTGCATCGCTATCGCTGGCGTAACGGGGTGCCCTTGTCAGGGCAGTCAACGGCACCAGAAGTCAATTTTCTTGAATACGAAGATGTTAATATTGAAACGGGTAGAGTCTACCGAAATAGTTGGGTAACCGATCTTGAAGTGACCCGATCAAACGTCTGGCGACTGATCCGAGCTGGGCGGTGTCGCTGGAAAATCGAAAATGAATGCTTTAATACCTTAAAGAATCAGGGCTACAAAATAGAACATAATTTCGGACATGGCAAAAAATATCTGTCTCAGAACATGTACCTATCAACGCTGTTGGCATTTTTCTTACACCAGATACTGGAGTTGTGCGACGAAGCCTACCAGCTGTGTCGAAAGATGTATGGCTCGAAGCGAAATTTATGGGAGCATATCCGGCAAATCACGAATATGTTTATTATTCCAGATTGGTACTGGCTGTTTGCTTGGTGCTTGGATCCGAAACATAAGGAATTTACGTTAGACGATAGTTAACCGAATTTAGGTGAGATGTTTACCCCCCTATGCGTTTAATTATGTAGGATCGTGCCTACCTGAAACAAAAATAACGCGTGTCTGATTTGGATTTCCTTGTGTCCGAAACCGATTGTCAACAGGTGAATGAGGTACCAAATTCCGTTCCGTTTTAGTTGAGCGAGAATCGCTGCTTGCACGCATTTTGCTCGTTTTTTGCCTTTTTTTGTTGTATTCGTCAAGCTGCTCTATTGACATCAGCATCGAGAAATTGCTCGTCATTTGAATCGGGCACCATCCACTGTTTCTCGCGAAGTGGATCGTCATGGTGGCGTAACAAAATATCGTCCGTATTGGCGTTGTAAGGACCTTTAAATCGTAACGTGTAATTTGTTTGGGTCTTTAATGTTATTCCTTTTATTTTAAGCAAAAATTGCGGTTGGCATGCGCTATTGTGTTGCATGTTTTCCAGTTTTTTATATAATGCCTTCTTTTTTTAAACACGACGCGTGATGAAATTAAAAACCATTGCCGTGTTGTTAAGCACTTTGTCCTTTGTCAGCCGAAAATTGGCTAGGCATTAAGTGAGCTTGAACAGGTTATTTTGACCGTTGATATTGTTTTTTTGACCAATACTAATGTGGGCAGCGTCAAGATCTCTGTTATTTTAATTGTTCTTGAGTTCTGTCAATTGACAGTAAAGGTATTTGAATAAATGAAAGTATTGATAACCACTGTACCGTTTGGACGGTTGGATTCGTGGCCGCTGGAGTTACTTAACGAAGCGGGGGTTGAATATGTTATTAATCCTACCGGCAAAAAGCTGACTGAACAGGGACTGGTAGAGATGGTTAGTGATTTTGATGTTATCATTGCCGGAACCGAACCCATCACCGAGCGGGTGATGGATAACGCCAAGAATCTTAAGTTTATTTCCCGGGTTGGCATTGGTCTGGACAGTGTTGACCTTTTGGCTGCCCGCAAAAGAGGCATTCAAGTATCGTACACCCCGGATGCCCCATCTCCAGCGGTAGCAGAGCTGACTATTGGCTTGATTATTTCTTTGTTACGCTCGGTTCAGGTTTCTAATTTAAGAATGCATCAAGGTCAATGGTATCGTTATCTTGGTCGCCAAATTGCAGAGGTGACCATCGGTGTAATTGGCCTGGGCCGTATTGGTGGCCGGGTGCTTAACCGCCTGATGGCGTTTGGTACGCCGACCTTATTGGTTAATGACATCATGCCTGATCCCGAACTCAAGCGAAAATTCAAATTGGAATGGGTGAGTAAAGAAGTCATCTACAAACAAGCTGATGTGGTGACGGTTCATTTACCGCTGACAGAAAAAACCCGAAACATGATCACCAAAACCGAATTGATGATGATGAAGCCTGATGCGGTGATCATCAATACCTCACGCGGTGGGATTGTTAACGAAAAAGATCTCTATGAAGTCCTCAATGATGGTCACTTAAGTGGTGCAGCCATCGATGTTTATGAAGACGAACCTTACGATGGTGAATTGAAAACGATTGATCGTTGTATATTGACCTCACATATGGGGTCAATGTCTCAGGATTGTCGGGCCAGAATGGAAATAGAGGCCACCGAAGAAGCGGTGCGCTTTGTCAAAGCGCACGAGCTGCTTTGTAGTGTTCCTGATGACGAATACGATGTCCAGGCGATGATGTAAATTGCAGCGCCAAATAAATTATTAAGGTACAACAGTGAATGTTGTAGATTGAAAAATGACCCAAAAAATAACTCCATTAAACCAGCAATTCGCCAAGGTTACCGTCATTGGTGGTTCTGGTTTTCTCGGCTCGCATGTGGCCGATCAACTCAGTATTGCTGGCCATCAAGTCACTATTTTTGACCGAACCTTGTCTCCTTGGTTGCGTGATGATCAATCCATGGTGATTGGTGAGTTGCTCGATAATGATAAATTGAACGAAGCGATTGCAGGTGCTGATGCAGTTTACAATTTTGCTGCCATTGCTGATTTGAATGAAGCCTTGAAGAAACCGGTGGATGCGGTTCGAGTAAATATATTAGGTAATACTTTGGCGTTGGAAATGTGTAAAACACATAACGTCAAACGTTTTGTTTATGCCAGTACGGTTTATGTCAATAGTCGCGAAGGCGGTTTTTATCGGTGTAGCAAACAGGCTTCGGAAGGTTTTGTTGAGGAGTATCAACGGGTCTATGGTCTCGATTATACCATTCTGCGCTATGGCTCCTTGTACGGCCCGCGTTCAAATGAAAATAATGGGCTTTACCGGATTGTTCGTAATGCCTTAGAAAACAAAGAAGTGCATTACGAAGGTCACCCCGAATCCCGTCGTGAATACGTACATGTTGAAGACGCGGCCCGCGCCAGTGTTGATGTACTTAACCCGGAATTTTGCAACGAGAGTATTGTGTTGACTGGACAAGAATCGATGCGGGTGTATGACATGTTACATATGCTGGCTGAAATTTTAGGTATTCATGATGCGGTACGTTTCGTTGAATCTGAATATGAGGGCCATTACGTTCGTACGCCTTATGCCTACCAGCCCAAACTGGGACGTAAATTTATTCCGCCAGTGCATGTTGATCTTGGTCAGGGATTACTGCAACTAATTGAAGAGATCAGCACCAGCAGAGGTGAGTCGTGAGAGTAGTTCGTTTTGAGTTAGACCAAGCGCTTTTTTATGGTGAATTAAACGATGATACTGTCACCCAATGGTCAGATGCACCTTGGTTAAGCGGTAAAAAATTAGCCCAGAGCCATGCGCTTAAAGACGTGGTGTTACGAGCCCCATGCAAACCGGGAAAAGTGATCGGTATTGCTATCAATTATCCCGGTGCTTCGGGTTTGACCGGTGAAGCTCATGAACCTTTGGTATTTATTAAACCCACCACCTCAGTGATTGGTCCAGATCAGACCATTGTTTGTCCTTTTGCCAATGTGACGGTGTGGGGTGAGTGTGAGCTAGGTATTGTGATTGGCAAAACATTAACTAATGCAACCCGTGAAGAAGCGATTGACGGCATTTTCGGCTTTACCATTGGTAATGATGTCTCGGCTGAAAACGTCCAAGGGCGTGATCATCATTTAGCCCGTTCAAAGGCGGCTGATACCTTTAGCGTATTGGGTCCGTGGATTGACTCTGAATATGACCCGGCTGGCAAACGCATCAGTGGTATTCACAATGGTGAACTGCTCAGAGAAGGGATTTTAGATCAACGTCTAGCGCAAGAACCTGAATTATTGGTTTGGTTGTCTTCGTGGATGACGCTGGAGCCCGGAGACGTTATTCTCACTGGTGCGCCGACACGGGTGAGAGACAGACAGTTTTTACAAACGGGTGATCGGTTTGATTGTGTTATCGAAGGGCTTGGCACTTTGTCCAATGATTTCATTAACTCAGGATCATAAGATGTCGAATATTGTTGTTTTTGATTTTGACGGTGTTGTTTGTGACAGCACCAACGAATGTATGGTGACTTCATGGAATGCTTGGGATCGCTGGAGTGGTGGAGATAATTATCGCCGCACCATTGCCGAGTTTAGTCCTGAGGAAGACCAGCGTTTTCGCCGTTTAAGACCTTTTGTTAAAGGTGCTGGTGAATACTATGCGCTACGCCGGGTTTTACAAAGTGGTGAGTCTGAAAGTATCATCAGCCAAGACCAACACGCACAACTGTGCCAGCAGTGGGCAGAAAACTGTGAAAAATTTAAGCCGGTGTTTTTTAAACAGCGCGAATGGCTACGCCAACAAGATTTAAAAAAATGGATCCAACTGCATCCTGTTTTTCCTTCCGTTATTGACACCATGATACAACTACAGCAGCAAAATCGGCTCTATATCGCGACTTTAAAAGATGCTGAGTCGGTTAAGTTGGTGTTACAGATGCATGGTCTGGAGATTAGTGACGATCGAATGTTGGATCAGAGTCAAATCAAAAACAAATTAGAAGCACTGGACACCATAAGACAATGGGAAGGTTGTGCAAAGCAAGACATGGTGTTTATTGATGACAATATCAGCCACTTGATGCTGCCAAAGGCAAATGGTTATAGGGTTTTTCAGACAACATGGGGGAATGTCCCCGAAGAAAATTTGGTTCAGGCAAATAAGGCTGGCATTGAACTGTTAAGGCTTGCTGAAATCAGTGAGTTATTTGAATAGAGATATAATAGGAAATATTGGCAATGTATGATTTTTATTTTGGCACTAAAGAAGAGATAAAAGCTGACGAAGAAACGTTTTTGATATCGATAAAACGGATGTTACCGAAATGGATGAATAGCATCCCTGATTCTGAGTTTTTGGCTTTGCATCGAGTAGCGTCAGAAATAAGTAAAGACCAAGCGGTTTTTGTTGAAACCGGTTTGGGAGCGAGTTCGATTGTATTGTTGTTTAACGCCATAAAAAATGGCGGTACGCTGTATAGCTGGGATACCAATGCCGAAAAATCCTCTCAAATTAGAACGTTATGCGTAGAAACCATTTGTCGCTATCTAGAAGCGGATGTAAATAAACACTGGAAAGTGGTTAATTACATTAGTACGTCTCCTTATGCTGGTTTGCCAATTCTTGAAGAATTGGGTGTTGGTATTGATTTGTTCTTCCATGACAGTGAGCATGTGCTTGACGTGGTTATTGGTGAGCTTGAAGCGGTAACACCGATGCTTAACGATAAAGCCATTGTTTGTATGGATGATGCCAATTATGACTTTAAACACACCAACTCTGCGTTTATCAATGTTGTTAGAAAGAAAATGGGCTTGCCTGCTATTGCTGACATTGACGGCAACAAGAGTGAACAGTTTTACATCGAAGTTGAGCAGTATCTAACGCGTACTTTTGATACCGTGAGCAAAA
This sequence comes from Alteromonadaceae bacterium, assembly GCA_965277695.1. GTDB lineage: Bacteria > Pseudomonadota > Gammaproteobacteria > Enterobacterales > Alteromonadaceae > JABSOG01. The sequence continues at coordinate 66,527 of CBDIDQ010000063.1, read as the reverse complement.
TCGATGATACCTACAAAAAAGAATTCAAAGATGACGTGTTTTTCACTTATTTCAATAATGAATTGAACATCAAAGCAGCATTGAAAATGGAAAATGTCGATGAGCTTGAGCACCGATTTGATGCTTGGTGGGTTAGCAAATGCACGTCCTGATCACTGGTGGTGCTGGCTTCATCGGATCGCATTTAGCCAGAAGTTATATCAGCAAAAACTGCAAGGTCACTGTGGTAGACAATCTGTGTAAGGGGTTTGAATCAAACATTCCCCCTGAGGCTGATTTTATCCGCACAGATATTACTGCCGATGGTTGGACTGATCTGTTACCTAGTGGGGTCACTCATGTTGTTCATCTGGCGGCACAATCGTCTGGTGAGATCTCTTTTGAAGATCCATCTTACGATGTCCGAACTAACACAGTAGCGACACTTGAACTGTTAAACTGGGCCTTGAGCCAGAAAATCAAAAAGTTTGTGTTTAGCAGTTCGATGAATGTCTATGGCAATACCCCGGATCAATTGATTGATGAGAATCAGCCATCAGATCCGACTTCGTTTTATGGTGTCGGCAAAGTTGCCTCTGAAAATTACATTAAAATATTTTCTGAATTAGGTTTGGATTCGGTGATCCTCCGGCTGTTTAATGTGTATGGCCCGGGACAGAATATGGATAACATGAAGCAGGGCATGATCAGTATTTATGCCGCTTTTGTCGCTAATGATGAGCCTATCGTGGTTAAAGGCGATGTTAACCGGTTTCGAGACTTTGTTTATATCGATGATGTTGTTGATGCGATTTCATCAGCAGTACAAAGTGATATAACATTCGATACTTTTAATGTCTGTACTGGTGTTAGAACCACTATTGGTTCGGTGCTTGACAAGATTATTAAAGCCTTTGGTAAAGATGATGTCCAAGTCAATGTCGTTGGTGGCACGCCACGGGACCAATTTGGTGTTTATGGTTCACATCACAAAATAAGCGACAAACTGTCTTGGCAGCCCAAGCACGACTTGGATACTGGCTTAAAGCACATGGTTTCGTGGATAAAAAATCGTTAAATTGTGGTTTTACTATTTTTCTCATGGCGTAAAGTTTATAACTGACCAGCTGTTATTTGTATGGCAAGTAGCTGTTGGTCATCATTTGTAAAAAACAACTGGTTAAGGTGTGTGTATGAAAGTGGTGGTCGGTATACCAGCGAGACTGGGGTCTACGCGATTCCCTGGTAAGCCTTTGTGTGACATTGTTGGTAAATCAATGATTGAGCATGTTTATCAACGATGCGCCCTGAGCAAATATACCACTGAGCTGTTTGTTGCAGTTTGTGATAAAGAGCTTGAGCAACATGTTGAGTCTTTTGGTGGCAAAGCCATCATGACTGACCCGGGTATTCAACGGCCGGGGTTACGGGTTGCAGCGGCTGCGGAAACGCTGGCACTAGACGATGATGATATCGTGGTGGTGGTGCAGGGCGACGAACCTTTGGTTCATCCGGATATGATAGATTTGGCAATCCAACCTCTATTGGACGACAAAACACTGTTTGTTTCTAATTTAGTTCAGCAACTCAGTGAAGAAGAATGGCAAGACCCGGGTGAAATCAAGGTGGTTTGCGATCTTCAAATGAATGCAATGTATATGTCCCGGGCACCTATGCCTTCTATCGATCATGAAGAAAAAAGAGCAATCTGGTGGAAGCAAGTTTGCATCATGCCATTTCGTTGGCACTTCATGAAAACGTTTAATCATGTTTTGGCTGCGACGCCGTTGGAGCTTCAGGAATCGATTGAAATGATCAGAGCCCTGCAACATGGTCATAAAGTGAGAATGGTGCCATCGCCTTTTAATTCAAAATCTGTGGATACTGATGCTGACCGTCAAATTGTTGAAAGGTTAATGCAAGACGATCCCGTTTATCCAAAGTATAAGGATTTGTAATGAACGTTACTCTTAAACAACGTATGCAGGCGGATGAAACCGTTTTTGGCACTTGGTGTATGTTACCTTCCGGTTTTGTCGTCGATGTTGTCGCTCGTACTGGATTGGATTTCATCATCATTGATTTGGAACACGGTGCAATCAGTTGGGAAACTGCTGAAGAAATGGTGCGTGCAGCACATTTACACAATTGTCAGCCGATCATTCGGGTGGGTGATGATCAGGAAAACACCATTCTTCACGCTTTGGAAACAGGCTGTGGTGCGGTGATGGTGCCTCATGTGTCCACCGTTGCTGCCGCCCGTAACATTGTTGATGCGGCTTTATATTCACCTAAGGGCAAGCGGGGGCTTTCTCCTTATACCCGTTGCCACAATTATACCCATGAAGGTCTGGCCCAAAGCATGGAAGACCACGCCAATGAAACTTTGGTGGGCATTTTGGTCGAAGGGCTGGAAGGCATCGACAACCTTGCGGATATCGCTGCTGTTGATGGCATTGACTTGATTTATCTGGGTATGTATGACATTTCCCAGTCAGTGGGTTTACCCGGTCAATTGGAGCATCCTGAGGTTTTGGCGCAATTGCAAAAATGCCTTACGGTGATCAAAGCAGCGGGCAAGATTGCCGGTACTTTCTCTCGTGATATCGTCGCCTGTCGTGAATTTCGTGAAATGGGCTTTCAGTTTGTTGCCTATGTTGCCGACAGTTATGCGATGACTGACTTTTACTTAAATTCTGTTAGTGCTTTTAACAACAAATGATCATTGAACTTGTTCACTATCGGCAATTTGCCAATGCTGACCAGCCGTGGATTTATTTGGGCGGTGACTATTTAAAATTAATGCGGTGTGAACAAGGCTCTGAACAAGAATCGAAAAAGGAAATAGCGCAACAGCGGATTTCTTTACAATCTCAATTAGATCAGCAACAAAAGATCCAATTGCAACCGTTTTTACAGTGGTTGGAACAACAACGTTTGGCTAATGGTGACTCACTGAATTGGTGGATGTCAAACTTGGCCAGTCGCAACAATTTGGTGTCACCGTTTTATCTCGGTATTTGCCAGATTGCGGCGCTAATCAGCTGGTTGGAAAGCCATGCTGAGCATTATCCAAAGATAGTGGTTGTTTGCGAAGACTCCTACGTGTTAGCTGATGTATACAATAACCTTAAAGACGCCTACGACGTTCAGTGCGAATTGAAACCCCGATTGTATCGTATCAGGGATACTGGCTTGTTACTGGCTAGGGCTGGTTATACTTTCTTGCGACAATGTAGTCGCTTTGCCAAACATGCTTGGTACGCCAAACAATCTCGCCCCGATGTTATTGAAGCGCCAAAAGGCGAAGCTTATTTGATTCATCAATGCCTTGATGATAACTCTTTTAAATCCGCTGACAAGGTTCGATGCAGTTACTTTAGAGAATTGCCGGATTGGATGAAACAGCAGGGCAAACAAGTCCATACCTTGGCTTGGTTTTGCAATGTGCAAATGCCGTTAAAAACCGCCTATCAGCGTTTACGCCAATCCAATGCATTAATCGCCGATGACTGGTTGACCCCTAAGGATTATCTCTGGTCGTTGTATCAAGCGTTTAAAAGTGCTTTTTGCTTAAAACAAAGCATTGAATACCCCGGTATTCGTTGTCGCTCGTTGGTCACGCGGGAAAGACTATTGCAGTTGTGTGGTGCTGGTGCGACATATTGGCGCTATATTCCAATGTTAAAGCGCTGGTCGCCGTCGGTAACTTCTTTGATCACCCTTGATCATTTTGAAAACATGTTGTTTGAGCACCCTATTCGCAAAGCTATTCGAGAGTTACCGTTAAAAAGTTATTCTATCGGTTTTTACCATGCCTTGGTGAGCAAGGGCTTTTTGGGTTATAACAGTGTGGCATCAGAATGGGACAGTTGTGTGAAACCCGACCGGGTGGTGTGTAACGGTAACATTGCCAAAGAGAACTTAATCAATCTGGGGATGCCTGAGGATCGGGTGGTTACTGGTGCCGGTATTCGTCAAACCATACCAAGTGTTATTAAACCAATTAAACGCTCCGGTGATTTGGTCATTTTGTTGGCCTTGAACGTGACTGCCAGTGCTGAAGTGTTGGAGTCAGTAAAGGCGTCTCATCATTGGATCAGCACTGAGTTGAAGATGGGAGTTAGGGTTAAACCACACCCGATGATGAGCCATAAGGCGTTGCTTGGCCGAATTGGCTGGGCTGAGCTACCGCCGGGATGGACCTGGGATTTTGGCGAGATTGATGCGGCGTTGTCAAAAGCACGTTGCGTGATCACGCAGATGACCGCCAGTGCCTATGACGCTATTTTGGCTGGTATTTGTGTGTTGCCGGTAAAAAGTGAGTTGCAACAGATGGATAACTACCTTGATGTGTTGGCAGATCAGTTTACGGTGTTGAACGCTGTGCCTGCAAGTCAGTTATGCGATAAATTAAACGATATCATCATTGATAAATCCGATTATTATGAAAAAGAATTTACTGATATTCAAGCGTGTTTGATTGACGGGATCAACGATAAATCCGATGCGGCAATGCAGTCATTTATTGTTGAATAAGTCAGCTGTATCTCTTGGCTCTACGGTTTTTACAAAGTATGCCGATGTGCCGATGCAAAGTTTGTGTTTAACGGTGAAAACGGTTTAATTATGTGCTGCAAAGGGTTTCCTAAGGGTGGGATCAGGTATACAATGCGCCTGCTAAATCGCCCCACGGGATTGATCAGGTCATTTGGTTGCCAAGCTCAGTCGCCAATGGACCGCTTAAGGTTTTAACTAGTCATTAAAAAGTAGAATTGATAGTGAAAATATACAAAGATAAAACAGTACTGGTTACTGGACATACAGGGTTTAAAGGCAGTTGGTTGTGTACTTGGTTAACTAATCTGGGCGCTAAAGTTGTCGGCGTATCCTTGGATACGGTGAGTGAGCCGAGCAATTTTGAGGTATCTGATATCAAGAGCATTATCGACGATCATCGTATAGATGTTCGCGATGCGGCGGCTGTTAAGCAAATCATTGTTGATACCCAACCTGACTTCCTCTTTCATCTTGCCGCGCAGGCTTTGGTTAGACCCTCTTATCAAAATCCACTGGAGACGCTTTCGACCAACGCCATGGGCACCGCTAATGTGCTTGATGCTTTGCGTTTTGTTGAAAAGCAGGTGGTAGCGGTGATGATCACCAGCGACAAGGCTTATGACAATGTGGAATGGATTTGGGGTTATCGTGAAACCGACCGATTAGGTGGTAAAGACCCCTACAGTGCCTCAAAAGGCATGGCTGAGTTAGCGATCCGCACCTACGTTGAATCCTTTTTTAACAGCGAAGATAACGATGTCAGAATTGGTATCGCACGCGCGGGTAATGTGATTGGTGGCGGTGATTGGGCGACTGATAGAATTGTACCAGATTGTATGAATGCGTGGTCCAGCAACCAAGTGGTTGACATCCGCAATCCGGATGCGACTCGCCCTTGGCAGCATGTTTTGGAACCGCTCAGCGGTTATCTGGTACTCGGTGCTAAATTGGCCGAAGATGCGGCATTACATGGGGAGGCGTATAATTTCGGCCCTCCGGGCGATCATGGTCATTCGGTTCGCGAGTTAATCAATGGCATGTCAACCTATTGGGACAACGTGCAATGGAACGATACCTCAAAAGATCAAGTTCATCTGCACGAAGCGGTATTGTTAAAACTCAATTGTGATAAAGCGCTGTTTGATTTGAAGTGGCAACCAGCCATGGTGTTTGATGAGACCATTGAAATGACGGTGCAATGGTATAAGACTTTTAATAACCGCGCCAATGATGGTTCGTCTATGTTGGCATATACCCGTGCACAAATCGATGACTACACCCGCTTTGCACGAGAGCGTGGTATTGATTGGGCGGTATCATGATCAAAGATGTCGTCATCACCCCGTTGAAAATTATTGAGATGGAGCAGGGAAATGTGCTTCATGCGATGAAAGCAAGTGATCAAGGGTTTAGCGGATTTGGTGAAGCTTATTTTTCTACCGTCAAAGCCGGCAGTATCAAAGGCTGGAAGCGTCATCGTCAAATGACCCTGAATCTGGTGGTGCCAGTGGGTGCCATCCGCTTTGTTATCTTTGACGATAGGAATGGCGAGCAAGAAGGTGTGTTTCAAGAAGTTGTCATTGGTCAGAATAACTATTGTCGTCTGACTGTACCGCCGATGGTTTGGATGGGTTTTCAGGGCGTTAGTGAAGACGCCGCGATGCTGCTCAACGTCGCCAATATTATGCATGATCCAAGCGAATCAGACCGAAAATCAATAGAAAAAATTCAATATAAATGGGGAAGTATTTAAGTGAAAGTTATTATTCTTGCCGGTGGCTTTGGTACCAGATTATCAGAATATACAGAAAGTATTCCAAAGCCGATGGTTAGCATCGGTGGGCGACCAATTCTGTGGCACATCATGAAGACTTATGCCAAGTTTGGTCACTCTGATTTCTTTTTGGCTTTGGGTTATAAAGCTGAACTGATCAAAGAGTACTTTTTGAACTACCGCGTACTGAACTCAGATTTTACTGTTGACCTTGGTACTGGCAAGGTTGAATCACACAGCTCGGAGCAGCAAGATTGGTCGGTAACACTGGCGCATACGGGTGTTGATTCAATGACTGGTGGTCGGGTCAAACGGATGCAGCATTTTATTGGTAATGAGCCGTTTTTGTTGACTTATGGTGATGGTTTGTCAGATATCAATATCGACGAATTGTTGGCATTTCATAAAAGTCACGGAAAAATGGTTACCGTTAGTGCGGTGCACCCAGGTGCCCGTTTTGGCGAATTGGATTTGGCCGACAATTTGGTTTCAACGTTTAAAGAAAAACCACAAACTGCCCAAGGTTGGATAAACGGCGGTTATTTTGTCTGCCAACCGGAATTTTTTGACTTGATTGAGGGTGACAGCACCATTTTAGAGCGAAAACCATTGGAGACTGTTGCCGCGATGGGTGAGTTAATGGCCTTTAAACATGACGGGTTTTGGCAGTGCATGGATACTAAAAGAGATCGCGACCACCTCGAAGAACTGTGGAGCGGTGGCAATGCACCGTGGAAAGTCTAACAGGCTATTGCAAAACAACACCTTAACTAAATTGATTAAACCCTAGGACTGGCTGAAACCGATGATCAGACTATCAAAATCTACCATTACCCAACTTGATAAAGACGCCGTGATGGGCGTGTTAGACCGAGAATTTTTAGGCATGGGGCAAGAAGTTCAGTTATTCGAACAGCGATTGTCTGATTATTTGGGTCGCCCCGTGGTTTGTGTGGTTAATGGCACCGCTGCGCTTCAGTTGGCGTGTCAAGCCGCAGGTATTGGCCCGGGTGACGAGGTGCTGGTGCAGTCGTTGACTTATGTCGCCTCCTTTCAGGCGATTTCTGCCACCGGGGCTACGCCGATAGCCTGTGAAGTTGACCCCAATACGCTAACGCTCGATTGTGCAGATGCGCTAAGTAAGATCACCGCCAAGACTAAAGCGATTATGCCAGTTCATTACGCCGGTAATGTGGGTGATCTCGATGCCATTTATGCCTTAGCAGCCAAACATGATTTACGCGTCATTGAAGATGCAGCCCATGCGTTTGGTACTGTTCATCAAGGTCAAAAAGTCGGTAGTTTTGGTGATATTTGTTGTTTCAGCTTTGATGGTATCAAAAACCTAACCTCAGGCGAGGGGGGTTGTATCGTCACTGACGATGAAAGTGTGATCAAGATGATCCAAGATGCTCGCTTGCTGGGGGTCGAAAAAGACACCGAAAAACGTTATTCAGGTGAGCGTAGCTGGACCTTTGATGTCAGTCAACAAGGCTGGCGTTATCACATGAGCAACATGATGGCCGCCTTGGGTCTGTCTCAATTGGCAAGATTTGACGCCGCTGGGCAAAAACGTCAAATGTTAGCATCCCGATACCAGTACAACTTGGCTAACGCGACGAGCTTACAACCGGTTATTGCCGATTTTTCTGATATTGTGCCGCATATTTATCCGGTATTGCTCAATAAGGGCATTGACCGCGATGGCTGTAAAGATCAACTGCTCGCGCGTGGTATTCAGACCGGAGTTCACTATCAGCCTAATCATTGGCTTACGGCCTACACAACACCAGCGACGTTCCCTGTGACAGATGATGCTTATGCACGGTTGTTGTCATTGCCATTGCATTTGGATTTAACGGTAGAAGATGTCGATACTATTTGCGATACCTTGTTGAGTCTCTTAGCTTGAAAGCATCGTCAGCGGAGTCACTCTAGGCCATGAAATTTTCTGTATCCATGTCAGTGTACCAGCATGATGACCCGGTATTCTTTCGTCAGGCTTTGCAAAGCATCATCAATCAAACCTTAGCACCGAGTGAGATTGTGTTGGTGGTTGATGGCCCGGTGCCAGATGCGACTCACGCCATTATTGCTGAGCATGAGGCTAGTCATGAGGCATTTGTGGTGATCAAGTTGGCGCAAAACGTCGGTCATGGCAACGCCAGAAAGATAGGGCTCGAACGGTGCAAGTACGATTTGGTGGCGCTGATGGACAGTGATGACTTGTCTTTGCCATATCGCTTTGAAAAACAAGTTGCCTGCTTTGAACAGGACCCGGCGTTGAGTATTGTAGGCGGGTTTATCAATGAGTTTATTGATACTGATGATAATGTTGTCGGCGTTCGCGAGGTGCCCTTGGATAATGAAGGCATTGTTGATTATTTGAAGTCCCGCTGTCCTATGAATCAGGTCACAGTGATGTTCAAAAAGTCAGAGGTGATGAAGGCTGGCGGTTATATTGATTGGTTCAATGAAGAAGATTATTATTTGTGGCTAAGAATGTACCTTAAAGGCTGTAAATTTAAAAACCTCGGTACCAATTTGGTCAATGTCAGGGCCAGTGCCGATTATTATAGAAGAAGAGGCGGTTGGCGGTATTTCAAAAGTGAATTTGATCTCCAGCGGTTTATGCTCTCCAGCAAGATCATCGGTTATTCACAATTTATATACAATGCCATGATTAGGTTTGTGGTCCAGCTGATTTTGCCCAATCGGGTCAGAGGGTTCATCTACCAAGCTATTTTTAGAGGAAAATCAGGATAACATGAAATACGATGTCGGTTATACCACAGGGGTGTTTGACTTGTTTCACATTGGGCATCTAAACGTCCTTAGAAAAGCTAAAGCGCTTTGCAAGCACCTTATTGTTGGCGTCAGCACGGACGAATTGGTGCAGCAATACAAGAATAAAACCCCGGTGATCCCTTTTGAAGAGCGCATCGAAATTGTCAAAGGTATTCGCTATGTTGACGAAGTGGTGGCCCAAACCAATCGCGACAAAATGGCGGCTTATGCTGAGATTAAATTTGATGTGATGGTGGTCGGGGATGATTGGAAAGGCTCAGAACTGTTTACCCAAGTCGAAAAAGAGCTAAATGTATTGGGTTCAGGTGTTGAATATTTACCCTATACCAGCCACACCTCTTCTACCCAGTTAAAAGTGGTGTTAAACAAAATATATAATGTTGAGTAAAAGCTATGTCCAAAGTTGAGCCATTGGTAAGTGTTATCGTCACCACCTATAACCGAGAAATCGAGTTACAGGAAACGATACAATCCATTTTAGAACAAACTTACAAGCATTTTGAAATTCTGGTAGTCGATAATTATTCTGACTACGATATCAAAGGTTTGATTGATTCTTATTCGGACTCACGTATTCGATTGATTCAAAACCACAATAATGGGTTGTATGTGGTCAGCCGAAATCGCGGTGTGACTGAATCCAAAGGTGACTTTGTTACTTTTTGTGATGACGATGATATGTGGTTACCCGGAAAACTGGAATCTCAGCTGGCAATGTTTGCCCAAGACCAATCACTGGGTTTGGTTTACTCAAAATGCCAAGTGATGAAGGATGGTGAAATATACCGAACTTCACCACCTATGAAATTATACAATGGTCATGTGTTTTACAAGATGATTGTGGTGCCTAGTGTGCCGATATTAACCGCTATGGTGAAAAAGGAAGTTTTCGACAAGATTGGATTGTTCAATGAAGACGTTAAGGTGGTGGCTCAGGAAGATAATGAGTTTTGGATCCGACTGGCCAAGGAGTATCCAGTACGTTCAACTGATGAACCTAGTGCGATTTACCGTGAACACAGTGACAACTTCTCTAACGAAAAGAAAATCCAACTGAGCAGTCGAATTTATTTACACAATAAGCTGCTTAAATCCGGGGTATTGAATCCGTTGCAATGGTTATTTATTGCTTTACCCGGTGTCTTGGTAGCTCATTATGGAAAAGTTATCGGAAAGTGGGTGCGAGGATAGTCCGCTCAACAGCGGATTATGTGGCAATCAAATTGGCCGTGGATGAGGATTGGAAACTGAATAGCAGCACACAGAAAAAATCAGGGTTAGTCGTGGTATTGGTATTGTTCATCATATTTGGTGCACCCTACCGTTATATGAGATTGCTCAGTGATTTCGTTCATTATATTCCCTATTTAATTGAGGTGGTATTCGCCGCGTGGGTTGTGATTGGGGTGTTTCAACTGAAGATCCGTAACCTCAATCAATTGGATATCATCTTTGCAGTTGTTCTTTGCTCAACCTGTCTGTCGTTTGTGGCATTGTCATTACAATACGGCGTGAAATCCCAGCTTACCTTTTTTGCCACCTACATTTCTCCACTATTTGTCTATTATTTTGTCAAAAATAAAGCGGCGGTTGATTTTGCGCTGATTGACAAAAGTCTGCGTGTGTTTGCTGTGTTGGGTGCGGGTTTACTGATCTTTGAATTTATCACGGTTAATTACACCACTTATCGGGCGCTATCATTCCAGGCTTACTGGGATGAAGTTGGTGTTACTGGTTATCATTCCAGTCAAACCGTTTATGCTTTTATCGGCAGTATGACCCGTCCGTGGGGGCCGATGGCGATGCCTCAGGCCAGTGGTTCATTATTTGCGTCTTTGTTTACGTATTTTCTAGCCAAAAGGTTGGTATTAGCCAAGGGTAACAAGTCGCCGGATCACTCGGACGTCAGATGTAATTGGTTTTATTTGCTTATTTGTTTGACTAGCGTGTATATCAGTGGTTCCAGAACGGCGTATGTTGTGGTGATATTGATGATTTTGTTGGTTTACAGACATCACATCTTCAAACGCAACGGGCCATTGATTTTCATCGTGTTAGCTGTGCTGGCGGTGGTTATGATGAATGTGTTTATCTTTGTCAGCACCCCGTCAATGGTTGGTTTTTTACCGGTTATTCAAGCCACAGTAGATGGTTTGACGGTTGATAGCATTGAGCGATTTTATCAACTTGTTTTTGGCCAGGGGCTTAACACTATTCCCGGAAAGCCAATTGTTGGCGTGAGTGAGGTGCATATTCTCAACCATCTGTTCACTGGTGGTTTGCTGACTTACTTGTCAATGGGGGTGATGTCTATGTATCTGTTTTATGGGATTAAACAAGGCGTTGCCCGATATTGCGAAGACCATCAGATGAACGATTTATCTAGACCGTTTTTGTTGTATATCTTTTCATCTATTCTTGGCAGTTTGCATTATGATGCCTTGTTTAGATACCCCAACAATGTCATTGCCTTGGCTATGATCGGTTGTTTGTCACGTTATTACAGTTATAACAAACACCAAGAGCGGTTAAAAACCAAACCTTTAAGCCCTCAAGGCTCGCTTGAACAGGGCCATCAGGCCCAGTGATTGCGTTGCCAAAAAGTTTGACTTGAGAGCTATTTTCAGTATGATGACGCAACAAATGAACGGGATAGAAAACTGAAATTGGTTGCATTACATGCTGGTATATAAAAACTGGGCGCGTTTTTGCGCGACACTAACAAAAACGGGCATTAGCTGCGTACTCGCCCGGGAAGCGGTGAGTGCAGCCAAGGCAAACACTAAGTTCATTATTATCAAGCATGATGTTGAAACCAATGTGAAAAAATCCCTTGCTTTGGCCCATATTGAGCAGCGTAACGGTATTCGTGCAACCTATTATGTGCAGTCAAACTTGGTTGATGATGCACAAGACATCAAGATGCTTCAGCAAATTCAAAGTCTTGGTCATGAGGTGACTTACCACTATGATGTGCTTGACGCCAATAATGGTGATATGGACAAAGCCGATAGCGAATTTCAAGCGACACTGGATAAATTTGAACGCCACGGTTTTAAAGTGCTCACCGTATGTCCTCATGGCAACCCGATTTTAAATCGAAATGGTTGGTCCTCAAATAAAGATTTCTTTAGAGACCCAAAAGTTGCAGCTCGCTATGAACACATCACTGATATCGTGATTGATTTGCCAAAAATGGTCGGCAACAAGCTAACCTATATTTCTGATGCGGGTTATAAACTCAAGTTGATAGCGGACATTGCCAATAATGACAAGGATGACAGTCAACCGGATATCACCCTGGCTGGTTTTGATGAAATTGTCAGACAAATGTCTCAAGACGGTTCAGTGATCATCAGCACACACCCTCATCGTTGGTATAAATATCAACTCGCACTGCTACTTAAAGTGGTTTTCTTCAAGTTTGCTAGGATGTCAGCCCGGTTTTTGTCGAAAAATCAGGCTATCAAGAAATTTTTAAGCAAGTATTATTACATCGCGAAAAAAATATAGAGTAACGTTACAAATGAATACAGATAACCCCGTCAATATTGTCGAATTACAAGACAAGATACTCGAAATCGCCACTTATATGGATGAGTTTTGTAAAGCTCATGATATTACCTATTATCTGATGGGCGGTTCTGCGCTGGGCTCAGTCAGGCATCAGGGATTTATCCCCTGGGATGATGATTTTGATGTTTTCATGACTCATGACAATTATTTCAAGTTTATTGAAGTGTGCAAAAAACAGCTTGATACCGAGCAGTATTATCTGCAACAGGAAGATACCGAGGAATGGCCGTTGTTTTTCACCAAGTTGCGGATGAACGGCACCACCTTTTTTGAAAAAGATGTTAAAAATCGCGATATGCATCGAGGTATTTATATTGATGTGATGTGTTTGAACAATGCATCATCCAATGGTTTTTATCGCTATTTTCAATATGCTTGTGCACGAATGATCACTGCATCTACGCTGAAGAAAAGAGGCTACTCTTCGACGAGTTTGAAGAAGAAGATATTAATGAATATTGCTGCCGTTATCGTGCCAAATCCGGTTAAACGCTGGTTATTGTCCATCGTCAGGAGCAAAAACAATACCCCGACTGAGTATGTTGGACATTATTTTGGCCGAGCAAACTACAAAAACACCACTTTCCCTAGAAATTATCTCGGCACGGCGAGATATTTGCCATTTTCGACGGCGAGCTTGCCCGTACCTGAACAAGTAGAGAAATACTTGACCCTGCGCTATGGTGATTACGCTGAAATACCTAGTGAAGGGACTAAGAGGGATTATCCTATTCATGCTGAATTTGTTGATACCAAGGTCGATTATCGTGACCATCTCAATAAATTAAGTTAAATCGGTGTGAAACCATTTAAGGATCGCAGATGCCATCTCCAACACCAGCAGAGTTAAAGTCATTTTCGCTGATATTTGCCACGGTTTTTGCCGTGGTTTTTGTCGGTGTAAAGTTCAACTACGATTATTATCCGGTATGGTCACTGGTTAGTGCTGTGCTTTTTTTAATGGCAGCCTTTTTTTTGCCATCCTCGGTAAAGTGGTTATACCATATTTGGCAGCGATTTGGTCGACTGATCAGCGGTGTTGTTTCTCCGCTGGTGATGGGCATTTTGTTTTTTTGCGTGTTTACCCCGATGGCTCTGGTGTTGAAAGTCATGGGCAAAGACCTGCTGAATAAGAAAATAGACAAAACGCAGTCTAGTTACTGGTTGCCCAGAGAAAAACAGCCAGGCTCATTGAAGAATCAATTTTAAATCTTAGTTTTAAATCGTAGTTATAAATTATAGGTAGTAGTGACTCAAAATGTCGTTTTTAAAAGAATTGTGGTTATATATGAAAACCAGAAAAAAATTCTGGTTGATGCCCATTATCATCTCTATGGTGCTGTTGGGTACGCTGATTGTACTTACTGAGGGCAGCGTGATAGCGCCTTTTATTTACGCTGTTTTTTAGGGTATAAAATGTACATATTGGGTATATCTGCTTATTACCATGACTCGGCTGCGGTGCTGATGCATGACGAAAAAATCGTTGCGGCGGTGCAAGAAGAGCGTTTTTCGCGGGTCAAGCACGATCCTGAATTTCCCATTAATGCTGTTCAGTATTGTCTCAAGGAAGCCCAAATTACCCTTGATGATATTGATTTTATTGCTTTTTATGACAAACCTTTTGTTAAATTTGAACGTCTGGTTGAAACATATTTGGCCGAAGCGCCGAGTGGATTTAAGCAGTTCTTAAAATCAATTCCGGTGTGGTTAAAGAAAAAACTGTTTCTCAGAGAGACCCTTGCCAGAGAATTTATCACCCTGTTTAAACGAATCGACCCGGATGCTACACCACAGCAAATTAAAGCGTTCAGGTCTGCTATTGAAAGCAAATTCATGTTTGGTGAGCACCACCTGAGCCATGCCGCCAGTGCTTTTTATCCCAGCCCGTTCGAAGAAGCGGCGATATTGACCATTGACGGTGTGGGCGAATGGGTCACCACCTCGATTGCTCATGGCAAAAACAACAAAATTGAAATACTCGCAGAAGTTCATTTTCCGCATTCTGTGGGGTTGTTATATTCTGCCATGACTTATTACACTGGTTTTAAGGTCAATAGTGGCGAGTACAAGATCATGGGCTTGGCACCTTATGGGCAACCGATCTACGCAGATCTCATCATGCAGCATATTGTTGATATTAAAGCGGACGGTTCGTTTAAGCTGGATATGAGTTATTTTAACTATACCACCGGCATGACCATGACGACCGACAAGTTTCATACCCTGTTTGGCGGTCAACCAAAACGGCCTAATAGTAAAGTCACGCAAAGGGAAATGGACTTGGCCGCATCCGTTCAGTGCGTTGTTGAAGATATTGTACTCAAGCAAGCAAAACATGCACAGCAGATCACGCAGTCAAAAAACCTTTGTCTGGCGGGCGGTGTGGCACTCAATTGTGTCGCTAACGGTAAGTTGCTAGAGAGTGGGCAGTTCGATAATATTTGGATCCAACCCGCAGCAGGGGACGCCGGTGGCGCGTTAGGAGTGGCTGGCAGCGTATATTATCAAGAATTGGATAATCAACGTACCATTGATGAAAATCAGCCGGACAAAATGCAAGGTGCTTATTTAGGACCCGAAGATAGTGATGAAGAAATAGCCGCTTATCTAGAAAAAATTGGCGCAAAATATCATTATATTGAAGATGAAGTGAGCTTGATCCAGCACACCAGTGATGCCTTAGTGGCCGAGAAAGTGGTTGGCTGGCACCAAGGACGGATGGAGTTTGGTCCTCGGTCTTTGGGTAACCGCAGTATTCTCGGTGATGCCCGCAGTGCCAAGATGCAATCAACCATTAACCTCAAGATTAAATTTCGCGAATCTTTTAGACCCTTTGCCCCGGCGGTATTAAGTGAAAAAGCCAGCCAGTGGTTTAATATCAATGTCAAAAGCCCCTACATGTTGTTTGTTGCATCAATCAAGCAAAGCGCACGGCTTGAAACCACGGCTACGCCACAGCAAAAAGACTTGTCTGGGCTGGATATGCTGAAAGTGCAACGTAGTACGCTGCCAGCCATCACCCATGTTGATTACTCGGCACGAATTCAAACGGTTCATCATGATACCAATAAACGATTTCACCAGTTGATCAGCGCTTTTGAGGCGAAAACTGGCTCGCCAGTATTGGTTAACACCTCATTTAATGTCAGGGGAGAGCCTATCGTGTGTACCCCCGAGGATAGTTATCGCTGTTTTATGCGCACCAATATGGATGTATTGGTGATTGGCAATTATTTTTTAACTAAAAGCGAACAGCCAGTGGGCACTGACTTGGCTAGCGGAAATATTAATTTTGAACTGGATTAAAAATGCATTGCTGCTGATTTTTGGCTTATCGGTATCTGTTTTATTAATGGAAGGGGTATTGTCGAGCTTAAATATGCTATCGCAAAGTGACTTTTATCCACGTTATGAAACGCCTGAACACCGTTCACATGAAGAGAGCATTTATGCCAAATCCACTCAGTTACCAGTAATTTTAAGAAAAAATTATTCGGTGCTGCAAGCAGATTTATTGATGACGCCAACCTTTGTCAACATCACCACTGACAGTAATGGTTACAGAAATACCAAACAAACCAATGGCTTGACACACTTTGATGAAGTGTTTGTAGGCGATTCTGCAACCTTTGGTTACGGGGTAGATATGCAAGACACTTTTGTTTATCGTTATGGTCAACAAAAGCAGAAGGCAGTTTATAATCTTTCTATTCCAAATACTGGCCCTGAAACATTTATGTATATCATTGATGAGTTTCTTAAAACCAGAACCACAGACCGAATCAACCTGATGTTCTATGAAGCGAATGACTTTGGCAACCTCGACAATTCGTATTGGCCATCAATGTTTCAAGGGCAGATCCCCGCTGGTGAAAAGATCACCCGTAAAGACATGGCGAACAAAACCGTGTTGTTTTCGGACATCATGCACCAAGTGCCGTTTAAATATTCTAAACTCTCTTTTTTGCTTAAATCACTGATTGATGGCCAAAACGGCAATGCGCTCAGCCAAGAGGATTTTATTTATCTCAAAAAGTTGTTGGTAGGTTATTTAAAACAAGCCGCAAATACTGACCTGCACTCGGATAAAGTCACTGCTTATATTGATGAGCTTAAAGCTATGGATGAAGTGATGAGTCAGCAACGGTTGGCTGAGTTGGTCACTGATATTGACGAGCATTACCGCAACAATAATCGTGATGGATTGTTGGAATTAACCCAAGAGTTGGCGGTTTTACTCGATCAACTGAACATCAACCCCATCAGCCCGACAGAGCTGGTTAATATTGGCAATTACCTCCACTCTAGGCTGGGATTCGGCAGTAATAATAAAATCGACGACGGTTATGATGCTTTGGTTAAATTGATGGTTGGCTTGTTGTCAGCAAACCACGATGAAGCGGCGGTGCAAGCGATCACCGCAGTAAAACCACTGCTGGCTGAATACCAAACTATCAGCAGCGATGATATGGTGCAATTGTCGCAATTACTTGATGGCATTGGCGATAGCTACCAATCGAAAGTGAAACAAAACATCACCCTAGATGAAAAGCTGGCAATCATGTTTAACTACCTTAAATCGTTGCAGGATAAAGGCATCAATATCACGTTATACGGTTATACCGGTGAGTGGAGAATGAAGTGGCTAGGCAGACCTAATTGGAAGCACAACCGAATATGTGATTTGGCCGCAGAATATAACATCGAGTGTGTCAATATGGTGCCTGACTTTTTGGCCCATTATCATGATGAGTTAAACCGTACCAAGGCATTGTATATGGACGGCGCACATTTTAACCGCCGTGGTCACCAGTTTATCCTGGATAGGTTATTGCCAAGGTAAGTGACATGATAAGTGAAAAAATCAGTCAAATTGTCGAAAAGTAGTCTTGAGTTAAGCGTTAAAAACATCACCATTTATGGGTTTGCAAGTGCAAAGAGAACATCTAATGAAAGATAATGATCAGCAATTTATACTTGATAATCTGGCACTGTTTTGCTGCCCCAAGTGTCAAGGTGATCTGGGTTATGAGAATGACGGTTTTCGCTGTGGTGATTGTCAGCAGCACTATGATGAAGTAGACGGCATCCCGTCATTATTTTTTGCCAATGAGTGGGGTTCAGCAAAAAAAGATGTCACAGAGGAAATGAAATCCTTTTATGAAGAGACTCCTTTTCCCAACTACGATGAATTTGATGATGTCGGTAGTCTCATCGATAAAGCCAGTCAGAGTCATTTTGCTAATTTACTCTCTGAGCAAATTCCTTTTGGTACTCGGATCCTCGAATGTGGTTGCGGTACTGGGCAGATGAGTAATTTCCTTTCGATTGCTAACAGAACAGTGATCGGCACCGATATCTGTATCAATTCGCTGAAGATGGCTGATGATTTCAGGCAGGCCAACGGGCTCGACAAAGCCCATTTCTATCAAATGAATTTGTTTCGTCCAGCCTTTAAACCAAACACCTTTGATTTGGTGATTTCAAACGGGGTGCTGCATCATACTAGTGATCCTCGCTTGGCATTTAAATCCATCGCCACACTGGTTAAACCCAAAGGTTACATCTTAATCGGGCTTTATCATCAATATGGGCGTTTGGTGACTGACTTGCGTCGGATGATATTCAATATGACCAGTGATAAATTTAAATCGTTGGACCAACGTAATTCCAGTGAATCGATTGGCAAAGCCAAAAGAAACGCTTGGTTTATGGATCAATATAAAAACCCTCATGAATCCAAGCACACTGTCAGTGAAGTGTTGGGCTGGTTGGAACAAAACGACTTTAGCTTTATTCACAGCCTACCGAAAACGGTTCCTTTTACCAGCATTGAACCAGCGGAGAAACTATTCAAACCAGATAAACTCGGCAATGCGCTACAAAGATGGATGGTTGATATTGGCATGGCATTTAGTGGCTATCAGGAAGGCGGTTTTTTTGTGGTGATTGCGCAGAAAAATGAAACTTAAGCACTTTGTGTCTAAATGGATGACAGGGGAACGATATGTCTGTAAAAGAAACGCATACGCTGGCACAGTTCAGCGAAAAATTTGAAATCGAAACATTGACCATTTACCGCTCTGCTGCTTGGTGTTGGTCAGTGCGTCCGGGTCAGGCAACACTTGGTGCGGGTATTCTTTCTTTGAATCGTCATGCTGAGACGTTTGCGCAGGTGACCAAAGACGAGATGGCTGACTTGCACACCATGATAGCGGTGGTCGAGAAAACACTAAAACAAACATTTGATCACGACATTCTTAATTATTTAATGCTGATGATGGTGGATCATCATGTTCATTATCATGTTATTCCAAGATATGGGCAAGACCAACAATTCAATGGTTTGACTTGGCTCGATTCGGGTTGGCCAGCACTGCCGATGCTAGCAGAAGCCCAGCATACACAGGTCGCGGACCAGCGGTTAGTTATCAAAGATGCGTTGATCAGTAATCTCAAGCGGTGATGATTGATATGAATAGAATGTTTAACCCCTTTTTTACCAGGAGATTGGCGTGACGACTAGCGACAGAGTATTAAAGCGCACATTTGACTTTTTGTTTGCTGTTGGCGGACTGATTTGTTTATCACCGCTGATGGTGATTGCTTGGATTGTTGCCTCTGTGGAGACCCGTTCAAATGGTCTGTATCGGCAAACGCGGGTGGGTCGGCATGGCTCGCTGTTCAGCATCGCAAAAATCAAAACAATGCGCGATAGCAGCGGTAAAAACACTACTATTACCACGGCGACGGATAAAAGAATAACCGCTAGCGGGGCGTTTTTTCGCAAGTTTAAAATTGATGAATTGCCTCAATTGTGGAATATCGTGTTGGGAGAAATGAGCTTTGTTGGGCCACGTCCGGATGTGCCCGGTTATGCTGATAAACTGACCGCAGAGGATGCGTTGGTGACATCCGTTAGACCCGGTATAACTGGACCCGCTTCTTTGAAATACCGCAATGAAGAGGAAATACTGGCTGCTCAGTCAGACCCCGAAAAGTACAATGATGAGGTGATTTGGCCTGATAAAGTCAAGGTCAATAAAGATTACATTAAAAACTATTCTTTCGTTCAAGACATTCGTTTCATTTTGATCACACTAAAAGGTTAACATGTTAAATACTCCATTTTCTCCGTGGCCTTCATTCACGCAAGAAGAAGCCGACGCTGTTTCAACCGTGCTGTTGTCTAACAAAGTGAACTATTGGACCGGTCAGGCCGGTAGAACATTTGAAAGCGAATTTGCCAAGTTTGCTGATGCAAAGTATGCCGTGGCGTTGGCCAATGGGACTTTGGCGTTGGATTTAGCGTTACTGGGTTTGGGCATTGGCGAAGGTGATGAGGTGATTGTGACCTCTCGTACCTTCCTTGCATCTGTCAGCTCAGTCATCACCATTGGCGCTACGCCGGTATTTGCTGATGTTGACCCAGAGTCGCAAAATATTACCGTCGATACCATTAAGGCGGTTATGACGGCTAAAACCAAAGCGGTTATTTGTGTCCATCTGGCGGGGTGGCCTTGCGATATGGGGCCTATTATGGCGTTGTCACAAGCAAATGACTTTTTTGTCATTGAAGATTGTGCTCAGGCACATGGGGCAAAATATGAGGGCAAGTCGGTGGGCTCTATCGGTCATGTCAGTGCTTGGTCTTTTTGTCAGGACAAAATAATGACAACCGGAGGCGAGGGCGGCATGGTGACCACCAACGATGAAGCGTTGTGGAAAAAAATGTGGTCTTACAAAGATCATGGTAAATCTTGGGATGCGGTGTATAACAAAACGCATCCACCGGGGTTTCGCTGGTTGCATGAATCCTTTGGTACTAATTGGCGCTTGACGGAAATGCAGTCGGCCATCGGTTTGGTTCAATTGGGGCGAATGGTGCAGTGGCAGCAAAAACGCGCCGAAAATGCCACCCGGATACTTGACGTTTGTGGTGATCTGCCTGCGCTGGCAGTGGCACAAGTGCCGCAGAATGTGGTTCATGCTTATTACAAATTATATGTCCAAGTGCGCCCTGAAGCCCTTAAGGAAGGATGGGATCGAGACCGTATTATGAATGAGATCAATGGTTTGGGTGTACCTTGTTTCTCCGGCAGTTGTTCTGAGGTGTATCTTGAAAAAGCCTTCGACAATACTGGCTTTAGACCAAAACAACGACTGGCGATAGCAAAACAGCTGGGAGAAACCAGTTTAATGTTTCTGGTCCACCCGACATTGACGTCAGCAGAGCTGGCTACAACCGCTGAGGTCATCGAAAGGGTTGTGACCGAGGCTACGCGCTAATATGTTCGCGCATTGCACATTGCTGTTTATCAGGAGTTTGTTGTTTAGATGAAAATTCAGTCCGCTACTCACACCCATTTCTTTTTGATCTTATTGTTTTTTTCGGTGCTGAGACCGATTGATGTATTTGGTGTTTTCAACCTGTCGATGGTGGCCGTAACACTGGTGTTATTGTTTGGTTTAACGTGCTGGAGCATCCTGCGAGGCGTGGGGATAAAAATGTTGTGGCAGCAGCATAAATTCCACATTGTGTTGTTTGCATTGTTTCAGCTGATCTTGGTGGTTTCTTTATTTGTTAATCAACACCGTTATCAGGATTTTAGCCAATTGGCCAATTTTGGTGTTGTGCCGGTTGCTGTGTGGAGTGCTTTGCCCATGGCACTATTGCTGTTTTATCAGCCCGTTGGAGCAATTGGACAACAGTGTATTGATAAAACCCCTTATATCGTGTGGGCCGCTTTTATGTTTTTGGCATGGGTCGGCATATGGCAATTTGTTCATTTCAGTTCGTCGACGCTGGTGACTGATTGGTTTGTTGCGGCAGATTATTCAGATCCGACGGTGATCAACTCGATTGTCAGGATGAGTACTGATTTTGGTTCGATTATGGCGCTTGCCAGTATATACCTGCTGATTGTTATCGCTCGGGGGTTAAGTGTTAAGGGGCAACTACGGCGTAAAGCGTTGTTTGTTTCGATATTATTGTTATTTATCGTCGCTGGTTTGTTATCAGGTTCGAGAAATTTTGTCTTGACGTTGTTTGTCGGTATTGTTGCTTTACTGCTGCCTTATTCCTTTTCAGCGCCGAAAAAATCTGCATTGGTGTTTGTGGTGCTAGCTTTGATGTCTCATATTGTCATTCTCAGTAATGCGAAACTGATCACTCAATATGGTGACGTTTTGCCTTATATCTCGAAAATTGATCAAGGGGAGGCGATTCAAATCGAGGATTTTAAGCCGACATTCAGTAATTCTAGTTTTGATCAGCGAAGGCGGCTTTGGGTAGATTCGTATAATGGCTGGCAGGAAAACTTGCTGCTGGGGGTTTCAAACGGCGGCTTTAAACTCAGAGAGAATTCCCGCTCAAGTGTGCATAATACCCATAATTTTATTGTTCAAACCATCAACGATGGCGGCATCGCCGGAGGCGTCACGTTGTTGGCGTTGTTGTTGTTATTGCTGCGCAAAGCTGGACGGGTTCGAATACCCTTGATTGCTGCGGTTATGGCTAATTTGTCGTTTGATTTTTATCTTGATCACAGTTTGCCTTGGATAGTTTGCATTGCCTGGTTGCTGATTAATGCTGGTGATAAGCAAATAGCGAGCTTATGGGCGGACGCGTCAACTGGTGAGTCAGCGCTTCAAACCGATTGACCGTTACCCGCCTTGTTGGCATAATACGCGACAAATTATATTTACCGATGAGCCTGTTTGCTGGTCTTTGTTTAAGGGCGAATTTAAGCCATTAAACAGTCATTATCGCAATGGCTAAATATACCTTGTTAAAGTGATTTTCTCCGGTTCTGGTTACTGATAGTGGTTTTCTTATGTTGTATAGATTAACGAAATGGTTTTTCAATATTCCTCGATTTTATAAACGATTGGTCTCTGTTTTATTGGATGTACTTTTCATTGCGGTGGCGCTGTTTGGTGCATTGTTTATCAGGGTAAACAAAGTTGAAGCTTGGTTGTCATTAAATTTGTTTTATGCCCTGAGTGTTACCATTTTATTGACGCTGGTTATTTCGGTTCGATTGGGGTTATATCGGGCTGTTATTAGGTTCATTGATACCAAAGCGTTATCTACCATCTTTTTTGCTTCTTTGGCTTCCGGGCTGATATTGGTCATTTCGTCTTATGTTTTAAAGGCGTCAATGCCGCGTTCAATTCCTTTCATTTACACTCCTTTATTGTTAATACTTATCGGCGGATCGAGGTTATTGGTTCGAGGTATGATCAATACTCAAATGGGTAAATCGAAGATGCCAGTGATTATCTATGGTGCTGGTTCATCGGGTCGCCAACTGGCGCTGTCATTACAACACGGTGTTGAATATAACCCTATTGCTTTTGTTGATGACAATGTTGCCTTGCATCATGTTTTAGTTGCGGCGATCAGAGTATTTCCACGTGAAAAACTGGTTGAATTGATTGAACGGCACAAAGTTGGCAAGCTGTTGCTGGCGATGCCAAGTGCCAGTGTCAACCACAAGAAAAAACTGCTCAATCAATTGGAGGGGTTATCGGTTGAAGTATTAACCATTCCCGGCTCTGCTGATTTGGTCAGTGGTAAGCTCCAGGTAGATACCCTGAGAAAGATTGATATTATTGATTTATTGGACAGAGAAACGGTGAAACCGATTGAGGGATTGTTTCGTCGCTGTATTAACAATAAACATGTAATGGTCACCGGTGCCGGTGGTTCAATTGGTTCTGAATTGTGTCGTCAAATTGTTCAGCAAGGCCCGTTAACGCTGATATTGTTCGACGCTTCCGAATTGGCGTTATACGAGATTGAAAAAGAACTGCGTGAAAGCCTAGCCAAGAGGGATCAAGTCTTAGAGATCATTCCTATCTTAGCCAACGTCATGGACAAAAGTATTACCGAACAGGTAATTAAAAGGTTCTCGGTGGATACCATCTATCATGCTGCGGCTTACAAACATGTACCGATTGTTGAATATAACGTGATCAGTGGCATTCGCAATAACGTTTGGGGCACTCTTAATTGTGCTGAAATCGCGATAAAGTGCAATGTCGAAAACTTTGTGTTGATCTCCACCGATAAGGCTGTTCGTCCCACCAATGTAATGGGTGCTTCAAAACGACTGGCTGAATTAGTATTGCAAGGGCTATCGGAAGGACAGTCAAAAACCCGTTTTAGTATGGTCAGGTTTGGCAATGTATTAGGGTCTTCCGGCTCGGTTGTGCCTTTGTTTAACCGTCTGATAGCCGAAGGTGGACCCGTCACCATTACTCATAAAGATATTACCCGTTATTTCATGACTATTCCCGAGGCGGCCCAACTGGTTATTCAGGCGGGAGCAATGGGTAGCGGGGGCGAAGTTTACGTACTTGATATGGGTAAATCAGTCAAGATAAATGACTTAGCCAAAAAGATGATCCATCTGTCCGGGTTAACCGTAAAGAGTGAAGAGACACCCAACGGTGATATTGAGATTGTTTATACCGGGCTCCGCCCTGGCGAAAAACTCTATGAAGAATTGCTGATTGGTGAAAATGTCGAAGGGACAGAACACCGCAGTATTCTTAAAGCCAGAGAGTTGTCAATACCGCTGGATGACTTGCGTAAATTGCTCCAACAGCTCAAAAATGCCATGGATGAGGGCAATATTGAGCAGCTCAGGACACTTTTGCTGGATGCACCATTAGGTTACAAACCCTCATCAGAGATCGCCGATTGTCTTTGGTTGGCAAAAAGTGATGCTCCTCCCACCACAGTGAATAACCCCCAAGGGTTACGGGTGGTTTGATTTGCCGGATTGTCGAAGGTTGATGTGAATACACGCAGTTTGATGTTATATGATTTCTTATTGGTCAAAGGAGGAGCTGAGTCGCTCACCTTGACGTTATGCAATGCGGTTAATGATATGGACCTGTGCGTCGGGTTTGTCGACCGAAGTTGTTTCACCGAACAAGCAATTATTCCGGGTAGTATCACCGAACTTACCACACTGACCAAAGTTTTGGGCTGGCAGAGCATTAAAGTCGCCTCAGCGTTTGAGCGCAAAAAAGCCCGCTTGGTCAGTGGTTATGAAAAAGTGATCTTTAGCGGCTCAAATGCGCCACTTGCGGTGAAATACCGGTCACAGGGTGGTAACTTATTGTATTGTCACACGCCCCCCCGTTTTGTGTATGATTTGAAATCCCATTATTTGACTTCAATAGCGCTTTGGCAACGACCGTTGTTAAAAATACTGATCGCCTACATGCAGCCCAAATATGAAGCAGCGATTGAAAAAATGGACGTGATCATCGCCAATTCAGTGAATGTACAGCAGCGCATAAAACGTTATCTCAATAAAGACGCTATCGTTATTTATCCGCCGTGTCATGTCGACCAATACCATTGGATCAGTCAGGGGGATTATTACCTTTCCACCGCCCGGGTAGAGTCTTTTAAAAGGATAAAGCTTATCGTTGAGGCATTTATGCAAATGCCAGACAAACAACTGGTGGTCGCATCTGGCGGCTCTCAATTGGCGCAGTTGCAGGCATTGGCTAGCGGCTATGACAATATTCGTTTTACTGGCTGGTGTGAAAGCAAACAATTACAAGATTTGATGGGTAATTGTATTGCGACACTTTATTTGCCGATTGACGAAGATTTTGGTATTTCACCAGTTGAATCGATGGCCGCTGGCAAGCCTGTTATTGGGGTTGATGAAGGGGGAGTACGAGAAACGGTGATAGCAGGCGAAACGGGTTTATTGTGTCCACCTGACCCCGTAACAACTGATATTATCAAGGCTGTTAAGCAGATGTCACCAGAGTATGCTTTATCGCTTAAGGCGCACTGTCAGCAAAGGGCTGGGTTATTTTCGAGCGAGATTTTTATCAACAAAATGGAATCTTTGCTCAATTGTCCGGTATCCTCATTAGCCTCATTGTCAAAGAAACTGTGTGCGACCGCACAGCCCTAGTATGCCGATACTACAATTAACTTTATTCATACTAGCGGGCAATGAGTGGACTTTTTTCAGTGCAGTCAATCCGGCACAAGCAACCTTGACCAACGGAACTTATTAGCAATGACAAACAAAGCTTTTTTTATCGACCGGGATGGGGTGATAAATCATGATAGCGGTTATGTTCATACCATCGAATCCTTTGAATTTTTGCCGGGGGTTTTTCAAGCGTGCAGAACACTCAACCAGTTGGGTTACCAAATTATCATTGTGACTAATCAGGCAGGTATTGGCCGGGGTTATTATACGCCCAAGGCATTTGCCCAGCTGACCGAGTGGATGGTGAGTGAATTTGCCAAACAGCAGGTCACGATCACCGACGTCTATTTTTGCCCACATCACCAAACCAAGGGGGTGGGTGAGTACAAAGTAGCTTGTTCATGCCGTAAACCAGAACCGGGCATGATATTGCAGGCACAAAAGGAGCATGAGATAGATTTAAGCCAGTCCTGTCTGGTGGGTGATAAAGTCTCCGATGTTATGGCTGGTAACGCGGCGTCACTAAAGCAATCGTTTTTGGTCAAGGGACACTACGATGCCACGGAAGACAGCGAACAGTTTCGTTATGAAGATCTCTTGGCGGTAGTACAGTCATTGGCAAAAGGTTCGGGTCTGAGCGAGGCGATGGGCTAATTTGTCTTTATTCGCCGAAAAAATAATGGCCTTTGCCGACGATTTTCACTGGCACAATTTTAGCTGGCAAACCGTTAACTACGGGATCAGCGGTTGCCTAATGATCTTGTTTTGGGTGTTCCTAGCCCGAATGTGGTCGGTGGATACTTTTGGTCAGTTCAGTACGGTGTTTGCCTGGGTAGCCATCTATGGGCTTGTTACTGATTTGGGTTTGGATTTTTGGGTAACGCAGCAAACGTCATTAAATAAAGTTGATGCTTATCCGAGGGTTTTGGTTAAATTCAAACTGTGGTCTTCGTTGTTGTTTGGTTTGCTGTTTACCGGTTTTGCCTATCTGTTTGATTTACCTTTATTAGTCTTTGTGACCTTTTTGTTCGGGACTTATATTTTGAACATCAGTCATTTTTTTTCCTGTTATTTACGCGGTTGCGAAAAGCTATCTACCGAAGCGATTATATCGGTGATCCGCAATGTTTTATTCATCGTGTCAGCCAGTATTGGGGTATATTTTGGTGGGCAGTTGATGTGGGTTGGGGTTTGTTATACCGCCTCTTGCCTGATGACAGCACTCATGACGGCGGTGGCGGTCAAACAAATGGGGTTCAAATTATCTGCGATCACCATGACTTTGGCGACGCCGTTAAAAACCAGTTTTAATGTGTGGATCACTTTTTTGTTGGTTGGCCTGTCGGTAAAAGTAGATATACTGATGTTGGGGTTTCTTGCCAATGAAACCCAAGTTGCTCATTATAGTGCCGCAGCAAGAATATTTGAAGGCGGGCTGTTGCTTGCGACTGCCTTTGTGTTGACGCTGTTTCCTGCTTTGACCAGAAGTTATACCAGTCAACCTGCTGATTATTATCATGTGGTGATTAAATATTGCAAACTGCTGTTGTTCATAGTGGTTATTGCTGCTGTCATTGGGGCGGTTGTTGGCGGCAGCTTGTTTACCACTTTTTATGGTCAGTCCTATCAGCCAAGTGCTGCTATTTTTATTTATTTAATGTTGATATTGCCGGTTTCGGCTGTGGTTCATTTTCTTTATACCGCGCTGGTGATCGCTAAGCAGGCTCAAGCGGTGATTATATTATTGTTGCTCGGGTTTTTGCTCAATGTGTTGCTCGATTGGTTGTTGATACCGGGTTACTTGCTCAATGGGGTAATGGCATCCTTTTACATTAAAGAAATGGCTTTATTGGTCGGTTTAGCTGGGTTACTTTATCGATTAAGAAAAAAGGACTTGTTGGCGTCAGCATGATCGGTGGTTTAAACGCTATTGTTAGTAAATAACAGGTAAAATGACTTTCGACGACTTTCGACGACTTTTGACTACAGCCCGACAATATTTTTGTGATAATATGCGCCGCTAATAGCTATTAACAGCCTTAATTTGCAAAGATGGACAACCTCAAGTGATTATCCCTGTAATTTTATCTGGTGGCTCCGGTACGCGGTTATGGCCACTTTCTCGACAGCATTATCCTAAACAACTGCTCAATTTGACCGATGGTGATCACACCATGTTGCAGCAAACCCTGCTCCGTGTCGGCCACCTGCATCCGCCGATTATTGTTTGTAATGAAGCGCACCGTTTTATGGTTGCCGAACAATGCCAATCTATCGGTGTCAAACCAACTGCCATTATGCTTGAAACTGCGCCGCGTAATACCGCTCCTGCCATTGCTTTGGCCGCTATCGAAGCACAGCGACAAGACCCGAATGCGGTTATTGCGGTGTTTCCTGCGGATCACATCATCGCTGACCAACAAGCCTTTGTTGCGTCGCTTGAATGCGCCATTGCAGCGGCAGAACAAGATAAATTGGTGACTTTTGGTATTGTGGCGAACAAACCAGAGACCGGATATGGTTATATTAAGGTTGCCAGCTCCCAACAGGCTGACGGCTCCCAACAGGCTGACGGCTCTCAAAATGCTCGGCGAAAGGGGGCGTTAACCGCAGTCGCTGTTGAACAGTTTATTGAAAAACCTGACCGTCAAACTGCGCAAGGCTATATTAATAGCGGTGACTACTACTGGAATAGCGGCATGTTTGTGTTTAAGGCATCGCTTTATCTTGACGTATTGCAAAGCACTGAAGCTGAGATTGTGCGCTGTTGCCATCAGGCTTATGAAAGCGCCCAGAGCGATTTGGATTTTTTACGTATCGATAGAGACAGCTTTGCTGCTTGCCCGGATGATTCGATTGATTATGCGGTGATGGAAAAAGCCGATAATGTGGTGGTTGTGCCGTTGAATGCGGGATGGAGTGATATTGGCAGCTGGGATTCATTATGGGACGTTTCAGCAAAGGACGAGAATAACAACGCCCATTTCGGTGATGTTATTGCTATTGATAGCCGTAATAATCTGGTGCACTGTGGCAGTAAAAAGCTGATTGCGACTATTGGCCTTGAAGATATGGTGATTGTTGAAACCAAGGATGCGTTGTTGGTCGCTGGTAAAGATCAGGTGCAAAAAGTTAAAGACATTGTAACTGAATTGAAACAACATAAACGCAGCGAGCATATGGCTCACCTGCAAGTCCATCGTCCTTGGGGTTGTTATGACGCGATTGATACGGGCAAACGCTATCAAGTCAAACGTATTACGGTTAAAGAAGGGGCTTCTTTGTCTTTGCAACTGCATTATCACCGGGCTGAACACTGGATTGTGGTCTCTGGCACTGCACTGGCTCAGGTGGGTGAGACTGAAACCTTGTTGACCGAAAACCAATCGGTTTACATCCCTATCGGTCAAAAGCACCGACTTAGCAACCCTGGTAAACTGCCCTTGGAATTGATTGAAGTGCAAAGCGGCAGTTATCTTGGTGAAGATGATATCGTGCGTTTTGATGACACTTTTGGGCGTTGCTGAGGCGTCCCGGAACAACGTCATAGAGAGAGCAAACTTTTATGGCTGAGAATTAAATTACAATTCAAATCAATAGCCTACGCACTAATGAGTACAGTTATTAGCTGCTAATTCCCATTGTGAAAATAACCGCTGTTAAGTCAAAAAAAACTGTCAAATAAACTGCCTTTGTTAGCAGCTGTTGCTAGACTTTACGTTAGGCGATAGTCGCCTTATCTCAGTACGGGTTGAGAAATGGTTTTTTTAGACTATTTTTTGAATAGGATCAGCCTGATAGGGAAATATTATTCGCAGTTCCTCAGGAGATTATTATGAAAAGAAAGTGT
The DNA here is from genome assembly GCA_965277695.1 of Alteromonadaceae bacterium. Lineage (GTDB taxonomy): Bacteria > Pseudomonadota > Gammaproteobacteria > Enterobacterales > Alteromonadaceae > JABSOG01. The sequence continues at coordinate 37,000 of CBDIDQ010000063.1, read as the reverse complement.
ATGTTGTTAGTTGTGATGATGAGTGTTTTACTCAATGGCGCAGCGAACGGAAAAGAAAGCGGTAAACCCCAAATTATTGCAGCAGAAAACATTTATGGTAGTCACGTCTCTTTTACCTCTAAAGTTGTAGCGAGAAACACCACTTTGAGTGTTATCGGTCCTTCTGGTTTTCATGCCAGAAAGTCTACCGACAATGGCATCCCCTCGATTGATTTGCATAATTATGGCGCACTTAAAGATGGTTTGTATAATTATGAAATCACCACGGCTGTTGGGAAAACGTTATTAATTAAAGATACTTTGAATAATGGCCGAGGTGAGAATAATAGTCATTATGCGCGTAAAGGGGTAACGCAAACGGGTCATTTTCGGGTGGTTGGTGGTCAAATTAAGCGCTATAAGCAGTTTAAAGAGCCTAGCGCCAAGCGTGGTTTTTGAGGATGATTAATATGAAACATTTATTCAATAGCTTGCAGCCCTTATTACTGACAACATTGTTCGGTTTAGCACTGTTTAACAGCCACAAAGGGCAAGCAGATCAACGAATACAAGATGATTTAGTGGTAGTCGGTAGCATTTGTGCCGGGTTTGATTGTGTCAATGGCGAATCGTTTGGTTTTGATACGCTGAGATTAAAGGAAAATAACCTACGAGTTAAATTTATTGATACCAGTTCATCTTCGTCGTTTCCCACTCGGGATTGGCAGATCACCATTAACGACTCGGCTAACGGCGGAGCCAATTGGATTGGCATAGAGGACCTAGATGCCGGGACCACTCCCTTTACTATTTTGGCTAGTGCGCCTAACGATAGTCTTTATATTTCCAGTAACGGTAATGTAGGTTTTGGTACCACCACGCCGCTAGTGGATGTCAATATTAAAGCTGGTAATTCGCCGACATTACGACTGGAGCAAGATACCAGCTCTGGTTTTGCCGAGCAAACTTGGGATTTAGGTGGTAATGAAACTAACTTTTTCATTCGTGATGTCAGCAATGGCAGCGCCCTACCATTTAGAATTATGCCTAGTGCGCCTAATGGCAGTTTGCATATTGCTGCTGACGGTGATATCGGTTTTGAAACCACCACGCCAGATGGTTTGTTTGATGTTGCACACTCTGCTGATGGCAATAATCATGCATTTTTAATTAGTCCGGTCAGTTATGTTGGTATTAATATTGATAATGGCTTTGTCCCTAATGGTTTATTTGAAATCCAAACGACAGGTGGTAAATCGCGTTTTATGGTTAAAAGTGACGGTAATGTCGGGGTTGGTACTGCGACGCCTACTGGTAGATTTGATATTAGGGATGTTGGTGATAGCAAGTCGTATTTTACTGTTGATGCCAGCGGCAATATCGGTATCGGCACTGATGCACCCGTTAATCGTTTTGATATTAAAAATGCGGCTGGTGATACCACCCTATTTACTTTAGCTGATAGCGGTGCGATTGGGTTGGGCAGAACTACTTTTCCTATATATGCGGATATAGAACCATCATTTATGATTGAAGGCCAAGCCAATAAGCATCATTCAATAACGATAAACACGCCTACAGCGAATAAAGTGGGGGCCTTTGTTTTTACTAAACAGGATGTGGCACAATGGTTTTTAATGTCGAAAAATGATTTTGGTGCGGATCGATTTGTTTTGGTTAGTAGACTGGTTGAGGCCATGTCAATTGAACAAGACGGGAAGATTGGTTTTGGTGTAACAGCTGTGGGTGCGGGTAATTCGATGGAACACAGTAATGGTGCGGTACTGACGACTGCCGGAGTTTGGCCACTCGGTTCAAGTCGTACCTTAAAAAATGATATTGTTGATATTTCGTTGGATGTGGCTAAAAGTACTTTGGCAGCGTTGAATCCAGTGACATTTGAATATAAAAAAGAGCTTGGTGAGACTTATGCTGGATTTATTGCTGAGGATGTACCTGATATTGTTGCACGAAATGATCGCAAGAGTTTGCTGACCATGGATTTTGTCGCGATTTTGACCAAGGTGGTGCAAGACCAGCAAAGAACTATCGAAGCACTCAATAATCGCCTTGAAAAGTTGGAGCAGGTTGAAAAGGCGCAGTAAGGACTTTTTTTTCAACGATTAAACGGATGGCTGTTGCATTGATGCAACGGCCATTTTTTTACCTGAAAAATCAATCATTAAGGCCATTCTGTCAGACTTTAAAGCGCCGTGGTTAGATATTGAGCTAGCGGTTTATTTTGAGTGAAATAACCTAAGCGCAGCCTAGCTGTGAATGTTAGGATGAAATCTTCAATGATGTGGTGAATGATTTGAGGAGTATGTGAGTGGTTAAACAATTAGGCGTTTGGTGTCGACTGTTTTGTCGGTATGGATTGTTGCTTTATGGGTTTTTGGCCGCAGGCTCTGGGTTAGCGACTGAACAAACTCCGCTAACATCAACACCCTTGGTATCTACGATGAAGGTAGGTACTATTCTTGGTCAGATAGAATTGCTAGAAAACAATAGCGACCCGAAGTGTTATGCCACTGCCTCACGATTACAGGATTTTATGTTTGGCACCCCGTTAAACGATAATGCCCGATTCAGTAAAAACCAACGACAAAAACAATGGATTCACCAATTATGGCAGCGGGCCTCAAAGATTGCTGCTGGGCAGCAGCAACAGCAGATTGGTGAGGCTGCGGTGTTGCAGGCACTCAAATCGCTATTGCAATTTAGCGAAAATGACAAAGGGCATTGGATGATTGATTTTGTTCAGGGCGAGTCGATTCAAATCCATCATAATGATAAACGTCAGTACGGTAGTATCGCTTATTCTTTGAGGAGTTTGTTGGCGGTGCAGCAAGAGAGCCTGCTGGCGCTGGACGACGATAATTTACCCTTGACGCAAGCGGCGGTTGACTTAATCGCCGATGCGCTGGATTTGTTTTCACTGGCAGTGCTTAAAGTCGCTGATCATCAAGCCAGAGGCAATAATGAGCATCAAATTACAGAGCAAACCTTGTTGGCGGTGTGGGACGAATTGTCTGGTGATTGGAGCGGCGCTAATAAAGTAGCAGTAAAACAAACACCAGCAGCAACAGTTGGTGCAGCAAAACCGGTGATTGAACTCAAGTTACTGCGAGCTATTGTTGAGCAGAAGGTCCGTTCGTACGCGGCCTATAATGAGATCAGCAACCAGCTGTTTATCCGTAATCTGCAAGTTTTCTTTGCTCGTAATCGCTGGCCGGGTGATGCCCAAGGTGGTAAAGCCTTTCGCCAGTTGTTTACCGAAACCCTGATTGCTTTTGCTAGTGATTTTTATACTGGTGCCCAACAAGTGGCGCTCAAAAAAGGCCATCAATTTATCACTGAAGCGGATGTTAGCGAGTTTACTCAATCTTTTGTTCCCCACCGGATTAACCAATATGAAGATGCGATTTTCTTTCCTAAGCTGAGTGCCGATGAGCAGGTGACTATCGAGGCTTATGATATGGATGCTTTTCGTGACAGTGGTATCCATTGGCGATATCTGCAATTTGCGGTGTTAGATCCTCAGTATCAGGCTTATCTCGAACCAGATCCGTTTGCACTTGAGTTATTGGTTGAGAATATTGCTCAGTTTGGGGTGTTGCTGTTGCGAGTGACCGGGCAGACAGGACGTGATGCCGGTGAAAAGCGCATTACGCTGAAACATTTTAAGCAAGCCATGGCATCGATTCAATCTCGCGTGACTAGAAATGGTCAAGTGAAAGCGACGGGCGACGTTGATAGTAAAATGGCGATTAAATCAAGCGCAGGTACTGCGAGTGAGCATAAAGCGGGTGAGTTTTTTACTGATATTACTGCAACATCGGGCATCGACTCGATGCATCGTTCTTCGGATTGGCTTAATCGCTTGTTAAGAAGTTATCTTGAAACCGGTAAAGATACCGGCACCAGTATTATTCCACCGGCTTTTGGTGGTTCGGGTGTGGCCGCTGGCGATATCAATAATGACGGTCTGACGGATGTGTTGGTGCTCAGTGGTTTGGGTAATCGGCTTTATCTGAATCAGGGTGATGGCACGTTTGCTGATATGACTAAAACTGCAGGGTTGAGTTGGACTCGTCAAGCAGATAAGCAACCGGGCGAGCCTCGTCAGCCGTTAATTGCCGATTTGGATAATGATGGTTGGCAGGATATCGTCATTACTTATGTCGATGATAGCCATCGTGTTTACCGCAACTTAGGTGGCGAGAAGTTTGCCGATGCTACTGAGCTTAGTGGTTTGGGTGGACGTGGTTTGGTCGGTGGCCCGGCAACGGTATTTGATTTTGATAATGATGGCCTGTTAGATATTTATATCACTTATTTTGGGGATTATATTCATGGCGTATTGCCAACGTTAAAGCGACGTAATAACAATGGTTTAGCTAATAAATTGTTTCGTAATCTCGGCGGTTTTAAGTTCAAGGATGTAACAAAGGGCAGTGGATTAGATAATACTGGCTGGGGACAGGCGGTGACTCATACCGATTTTGATGGTGATGGTATGCAAGACTTGATTTTAGGCAACGATTTTGGTGTTAATGCTTATTTTAAAAACCTCGGCAATGGTAAGTTTGACGATATCTCAGCCACTATTGGCACTGATAAACCGTCTTATACCATGGGGATTGGCACTGCCGATTTGAACGGTGATTTGTTGCCTGATATTTATATTTCGAACATTGTCACCATGAACAAAGATGAAAAATATGTGCTGCCTGATGCGACAACCACGATGAAGTTTAACCCGGATAAGTTAGCTAATATGCGGGTGATTGAAGCGAATGATCTTTTCCTTTCAAATAAAGAGTTCTCAAATAAAGAGCTTTCAAATAAAGAGCCCGCAAATAAAGATAAGGCCGTTGTTAGTTATCAACCCAGTGAATTGGTGGGTCGGGGGTATTCATCCACAGGTTGGTCATGGGATGCGGATTTCTTTGATTTTGATAATGACGGTGATGATGATTTGTATGTGCTCAATGGCATGAATGAATTTAACTTATATGGTAATGAAAATAAGTACTACACCGATCCACTGGAGAACAAAAGTAAAAACGTTTATATTCCGGTCGCCACCAAAGAATCCAATGTGTTTTTTAATAACGATAACGGTCGCTTAAATAACGTGTCGAAACAAAGCGGTGTGGATTTGCTTGGCAATTCTCGCAGTGCGGTTTATCTGGATATGGATAATGACGGCGACTTGGATATGGTGTTGAATAACTACCATGAAAAGGCGGTGGTTTATCGTAACAATAGCCAAATGTTGAATAACAACTGGCTTAAAATCAAGTTAGTTGGCGCACCAAAACAACAAGTCAATTTGGATGCTATTGGTGCGCAAATTATTCTCACCACTAAGGATTCAGCCAAGCGTTGGCGGACAATACAGGGCTCAACCGGTTATATGTCGGTGCATCCTAAAGTACAGCATTTTGGTCTTAATCAACATCACAAGGCCGATATTTTGATTAAATGGCCTAATGGCAAGCAGACTACACTTAAAGATATTGCTGCCAATCAAACGCTGATTGTCAAGTATGCACAATGATCAATCTATCAGGATGAAAGGCCATGGCATTAACTCATTTAGAACAACTTGAAGCGGAATCAATTCACATCATCCGGGAAGTGGCGGCAGAGTTTGATAACCCGGTGATGCTGTATTCTGTCGGTAAGGATTCAGCGGTTTTGCTGCATTTGGCTCGTCGGGCGTTTGCGCCGGGTAAAATTCCTTTTCCGTTGCTGCATGTTGATACCGACTGGAAATTCAAAGAGATGATCAGCTTTCGCGACCAGATGGCTAAAGAGCTTGGTTTTGAGTTGCTGGTACACAAAAATCCCCGGGGCATGGCGATGAAGATTAACCCCTTTGTCCATGGCAGTGAAACCCACACCGATATCATGAAAACCGAAGGACTAAAACAGGCGTTAGATCAGCATCGTTTTGACGCCGCTTTTGGTGGCGCACGGCGAGATGAAGAAAAGTCCCGAGCCAAAGAGCGTGTTTATTCCTTTCGTGATAAACATCATCGTTGGGACCCGAAAAACCAGCGTCCGGAGCTGTGGGATTGTTATAACGGTAAAGTGAATCAGGGCGAAAGTATTCGGGTTTTTCCTTTGTCTAACTGGACTGAACTGGATATCTGGCAATACATCCATTGGCGCAATATTGCCGTGGTGCCGTTGTATTTCGCCAAAGCTCGGCCAGTAGTTGAACGAAATGGGATGTTGATTATGGTCGATGATGATCGTATGAAGCTGGCTGACGGTGAGCAGGTGATGATGAAAAAAGTGCGTTTTCGTACCTTAGGTTGTTACCCGCTGACCGGTGCGGTGGAGTCTGATGCGCAAACCTTGCCACAGATCATCCAAGAAATGCTACTGGCCAATACGTCGGAACGTCAGGGACGGGCGATTGATCATGATTCAGCGGGTTCAATGGAAAAGAAAAAACGTGAAGGTTATTTTTAAAATTTTTGTTAGCACTGCCGTTATTAGGTCGATTGGACTGTTCAGGTATTTGGAGCGCTTTGTTCTAAAAAATAAAAAAACATTTTGACCACGGAAACACGGAGAAAAACAAAGTCAAAAACCAAAGCGTTTAATTGTTTTGTTTTTGACCTTCTCCGTGCCTCCGTGTCTCCGTGGTGAGTGCTTTTGATTGTAAAAAACGAAGCGCTCCAGTGACTTGAAAAGCCCGTCAAACCCGTAAGGCATTGACATGAATAATGGCCGTTATTTTTTCTGCCACACTGACATTTGCGCAATGGTATGCTGGTATTTTCGGGGAGTTTCGCGAATAACAAAAGGCACGTCTTCTGTGGCTACCAATTCAAAGTGTTCGCCAAGGCGATTTTTCAGTCCATCTAGTGACGATACGACATTGCCGTTGTCATCTTCATAACCGCCGAGCCAGGATTCTTTCTTGGTGTACTGCTCTAACCAAGTATAAGGAGAGGTTAAAATCAGGGTGCCGTTGTCATTAATACGCTGATGGATGTGAGATAAAAATAAGTCGGGCTGATAGAGTCTATCGATAAGGTTGGTGGCGAGGATCAAATCGTAATGACTGAAATCGGCGTTCAAATCACAGGCATCACCTTGATGAAATTCGACTTTATCGCTGAAACTGCTCAAGCCGAGGGTAGCTAAGTCCACTTTATAACGGGTTCTTAACGCGCCTTCGCCATTTTGATAATAGCTCACCTTATTATGTTGTTGCATCGCTTTGGCGACGTTAACAAAGCTATTTGAATAATCAATGCCACAGACCTTATCGAATGTTCTGGCTAATTCAAAACAGGTGCGCCCCGTGGCACAGCCTAAATCAAGGGCGCTGCCTTGGCTGCTGTTCTGAGTATAGTGGATGGCTTTTTGTGCACAGGCGATAGCAAAGTTATCGACGCCAAAGTGCTGTGCTTCACCATACTGAAAATCACAATAGAGTGAAACCAGCTCATCTGTTTCGTAAATATTTTGTTGTGGTGTGTTCAATGTACTGCTCATTGTCATGGTCAAGAAAATGCATTATACAGCTAACTTTTGCGAATTAAAGCGGTAATGGTGTCAGACTTCAACCACCTTTTTTAAAACTGACACTATCAGTGATTTGATTAAACTGGGGCAAAAAACGTTCAGCCTGAGATTTACCCGCCAGCCCTTGTATCAACAAAAAACGATTGGGTTGAAAAGCAATGGCTTGGTAGACGATCACCTTCTGGCTGGTTTGTTTGTCAGTGGCGTCGGCGATGATTTGATAAGCGCGGATCCCCGCAATGGTCATGGCTTTTTCAGTCTTGATAGTAATATCTTGCAAGTTCTCTGCTTTGTTTAGTTGCTGCTTGGAAAATGCCACCCGATCATTAACTGTTTGCTCGTTGTTAAGGCTGCTGATGATTAACAATGGCGTGACGGTAAGGCTGGTATCGTAAGGGGCTTTGTCAATCAGTACCACAGAGTTGGCGGTGCGTTTGGCAAAGTGTAGTTGGGTGCTGGGTGTGGCGTTAAACGGTAACCCTTTGAATAACGCTTCATTGGCTGCTATATTCATTGAAACTAGGGAGAATAAGGTTAGTGCTAATAGTTGAGTGAGTGGTTTTTTCATTGGCTACTTTTCATTGGTTATTTTCATTGGCTACTTTCATAGACAGGGAGGGGATGTTGCCCCGAGATAATTTATTGTACACTCTGGCGCTATAAACTCAATAAGCCAAAAACCCATGAAAATCCTGCACCTCGGTAAATATGCTCCGCCATTTTTTGGTGGCATTGAAAATTTTATGATGGACCTAGGTGAAGCGGGTGTTAACGACGGTCACGAGGTGGCGGCAATTGTCCATCATCACCAATTTGGCGGGCAGTTTGAGCGCGAAGTGATTAACGGCATGACGATTTATCGGGTGCCAACTTATGGCAAACTGATGTTTGCCCCCGTCAGCCCGGCTTTTGGCGTTTACCTCAATAAAGTGATTGATCAATTCAAACCGGATATCCTCCATTTACACTTACCTAATACCTCAGCTTTTTTTGCCCTAGCTTTTAGTCGTGCCAAAACACTGCCTTGGGTGGTACATTGGCATTCGGATGTACTGGGCGACAACAGCCCGTGGTTTTTGAAAGTCTTTTATCCGGCTTACCGGGTATTTGAATCGGCAGTACTCAAAAGAGCCAGTGCAGTGATTGCCACATCAACACCTTATCTTGCTAGTAGCCAGCCATTGCAGCGTTTTAAAGCCAAATGTGAGGTGATTTCTTTGGGCATCAAAGCGCCATCGGGCAGTCACAACAAAGCGCTGCAAATTCCGCCGAGTGAAGCCCGCCCATTGCAATTATTAATGGTCGGTCGGCTGACTTATTATAAAGGCCATAAAGACTTAATAGCCGCTTTAGCCTTGCTTAAACAACGGGGGGTGAACCACATCCAGCTTAATATTGTTGGCACGGGTGAGCAGCAAGCGGCGATTGAACGACAAATTCGTCAGTTGGATTTGGCTGCACAAATCACCTTGCTGGGTAAAGTCAGTTTTGCCGCGTTACAACAACAGTTGCAATCGGCGGATTGTTTATGTTTACCATCGATTGAGCGGACCGAAGCGTTTGGTGTGGTGTTAATGGAAGCGGCGGCTTACGGCTTGCCTGCGATTGTGACTGATGTGCCGGGCTCCGGCATGAGTTGGGTGGTGCGACATCAGCAAACCGGGCTGGTGGTGAAAAGGAATGACGCACAGTCGTTGGCACAGGCGATTGAAGGTTTATGCACCGAGCCACAACAGCTCGGTCGTTATGGCTCAGCGGCATTAGTGCGTTTTGAACAGCATTTTCAAATCAGTGCGATTGCTGAGCAAACACAGCTGTTATATCAAAAGGTTTTAAATCAAAAGGTTTTAAATCAGCATGTTTAAAATCAAGCGCTATTGATTATTTACGTCCCGCCATTTTTTCAAATTCGGCTACCGCCGCCAAATAAATATCACTGCTTTCAAGGTCTTCGATACCGAGCTTTTTAATGCGGTAATCATTATGACCTTTAACTTTAGCTGGCGAGCCATAAGCCATGGCGAAGGGAGGAATGTCTTTGGTGATGGTGCTATTCATGCCAATCATGCAATAAGCACCAACGGTGGCAAATTGATGGACCATAGTACCCATGCCGATATTAGCACCGTCTTGGATCACCGCATGACCGCCAATAACCGTACCCGGTGCGATAGTCACTTCATTACCGAGTTTGACATCATGACCTAGGTGGCTGTGTGCCATAAAAAAGCAATCATTGCCAATTTCGGTGTTTCTGTCGCCAATGCTGCGTTGAATGGTGGTTAAATCAGAGATCAGGTTATTGTCACCAATGATGATGGTGCCAACTGATGGGGTGCCGCGACTTTCACCGTCAGTGCCAATCACGGCACCGGGGCGAATGTGATTGTTACGACCAATAATCGCAGGTCCTTTGATATAGACGTGAGCGTCAATAATGGTGCCGTTGCCGATTTGCACATCGCCTTCAATGACGGCGGTTGGATGGATAGTCGCTGCTGAATTCATAGTGATCCTCACTGCTTGGATTGAAGCTTGGGTTGACAGAAAAAAATTTGGCCTTTTAATTTGGCCTTTTATAACATAATTATTTGGCATTGGCTGTAGCCGTCGGTCAAAAAATAAGTTCGCACCATGGGTGTAAATGGTTATAATGCCCTGCTTAAATAAAAAAGGTAAACGTTTTGAATTCGTTAAAAACCCTGGTGGTGATCCCAGCGCAAAATGAAGCCACCACCATCGGGGCTTTGCTCAGTGATATCCAACAGCGCTATGACTTTGATATTGTTGTGGTTGATGATGCCAGCTCAGATACCACTGCGGCTATTGCTCGGGCACTCGGGGTGTTGGTGTTACCGCATTTGCGAGCACTGGGCGCGTGGAAAGCCACCCAAACCGGGATACGTTATGCCTTTAATCGGGGTTATGAAGTGGTGATCACCATGGATGCTGATGGTCAGCATTTACCGATTGAAATAGACACGTTGGTAAAAGTGGCGCAATCGGGTGTTGATGTGGTGGTGGGCTCATGTTTGAGTCGGGGTGATTTTATGCGTCATGTCGCTTGGCGAGGGTTTCGCACTATCTCGGGTATCAACGTTAAAGATATTACTTCGGGATTCAGGCTATATAATCTGGCGGCAATACGGGTGCTTTCAGCGAAAGAAGCGACCATGCTGGAATTTCAGGATTTAGGGGTATTGTTGTTATTACGCGCTTTGGGCTTGGCGATCAAAGAAGTTGATGTCAAAATGGCGCTCAGAGCCGATGGTCAGTCACGTATTTTTAACTCTTGGTTTAAAGTTTTGTCTTATATGGTTACCACCGCGTTGGTGTGTTTGACCAAAGCGATACCGCTTAAAGACAGCCGTTATTTAAAACGTTTTCGTTAGTGCTGATTTTTGTTTTTAATTGTTAGGGTATTTGATTGTGTATAGTCCACAAATTATTGGTGCGGCGATTGGTTTGTCTATCGGCGGCATTATTTTCTGGTTAGTCCGGCGTGATCACATGGTGTCAAAAGATGGCATCCGCTGGTTATTTATCGCTGCTTTTATCACCTTATATGGTGCATTTCCTAAATTGAACGACATCCTTGGGGCTTATCTGGGTATCGGTTACCCGCCAATCATTCCGGTGCTTTTGGGGATCGGCGCGGTATTGATTAAGCTGTTGATTAACGACACCGAAAGAGTCAAAACTCACATTGATATTGAACGGCTGATTCAGCGTATTGCCATTTTAGAAGCTGAGTTAGAACAAGAGAAACTCATTCGCAACAACGATAACGTTAAAGCCTTGAATACTACTATCCCTCGGGTCATTGAACCATCAGCAAAAAATCCAGCCAGCAAGAGTCCGGCTAGCAAGAGTCCAGCGGTCAAAATCGAACCGGTGATCACTGAGTCTTTGATTAATGATTTGGCCCCTTCATCGGCTAAAGTTGAAACACTTAAACCGGCCAATAAATCTGTAGGTCACAACTAATTGTCAGATAAACAAACAGTGATTTTAGTGATTTACGGCGCTGGTGGACACAAAACCGAAATGCAACGACTGGTCAGTCAATTAACCGTTTCTAATCCGGTGGCATTGGTCAGTTTAGGCAGCGGCGTATTAAACAACCCGGCGTTAGCGCATTATCAGGCTTATGATGTACGCGATAAGCATAGCCGCTTGCGTAGTCTGCTTAAACTCTTCCCCGCAGTATTAAAAACCTTATTTGATGTGTTGACTATCTCCCGACGCTATAAAGTCGCCGGGGTACTGTCGACAGGCCCGGGTTTATGTATATTACCGATGTTGTTATTTCGTGTGGTTGGGGTTAAGACGGTTTTCTTGGAGACGTTTTGCCGTTTTGAAAGTCGCTCATTTACCGGGCGTATCATGTATCGGATTGCCCATCGTTTTCTGATCCAAAACCGTGAGTTGCAAAGCCTGTATCCTAACGCCGAATATAGCGGACGGTTATGAATATCTTAGTGACTGTTGGGTCGAGCCCATTTGAGTCGTTGATTAAAGCGGTTGATCTGCAATTATCAAACACCGAATTTACCCTGACTTGCCAGATTGCAACGGGCACTTATCAACCCCGAGCCCATTCATTTTTGCGTTTTTCTGATCAATTTCCTCGCTTGATTGAGCAGGCTGATGTAGTGATCACTCATGGTGGTGCGGCGACAGTGTTTGAACTGTTAGAAATAGTTAAACAGACAGGTAAAAAAGTGTTGTTGGTGCCAAATCTGGATCGCATCGATCAGCATCAGCAAGACTTGGCTCATTTTGTCGAGCGTAATCATTATGCTGGGGTGTGTTGGTCTTTGGAGCGCTTATCTGCCTCGGTACGTGAGTGTATCGGTCAGACATTTAAGCCTTATCAAAAGGATAGTTTTTTTATGGCGGACGATATTTTAACCTATTTTGGCATCTCTTCTATTAGTACCTAGGGACTATTTTGTGAAAATGTTATTTTTAACCCCTCAGTTGCCTTATCCACCGATAAGCGGCGGGGTGATCAAGAGTTTTAAATTATTACAATTTCTCAGTGCTGAGCATCAGTTGACACTGGCTTGTTTGCTCAAAAGTGCACAAGACGAGGCTAACTTGGCTGCACTCAAAGCCGCAGTTGAGCTTGATGAAGTGCTGGTGCAGCCGTTGAATATTGCTCGTACCCCGCTGAATTTTCTGAAGAGTTGCCTAGCCAATATACCATTGACGATTTATCGTAATCGCAGTGGCGCTTTCGCTAAAAAAATCAATGCCATCGCCAATGACTACGAGGTGATTTTTGTTGATCATTATTTAATGTTTCAATACATTCCCACTGATTTTAACGGCAGGGTGGTAGTACATCAGCATAATGCAGAATTCGTTATTTGGTCGAGATTGGCTGAACAAACCACTCAAACGATAAAACGCTGGGCGGTCAATTTTGAAGCCAAGCGCATTCGTCGTTTTGAGGTAGAGATGTGCCGCCGGGCTGACAGCGTGTTGGCTGCACCAAATGATCAGCAAGCGTTGATTGCAGCAGGCTCACCAGACCATCATTTCATCGATACTTATCATTTGGGTGACGAAGAGAACCTGTCATTAGCGGCGATTGAATTTGACCAGACCGACACCGCGATTTTGTTCATTGGCACCTTGACCTGGGAAGCCAATATTGATGGTTTGTTGTGGTTTTTGGCCGCTATTTGGCCGCGTATCAAGCAGCATAAAGCCAATGTAACTTTCTCTGTGGTGGGTAAATGTAGCGACGCGTTAAAAGCCAAATTGTTGCGCCTCGCGCCGGATATTCAGCTGTTAGGGTTTGTTGATGATTTAGATGTTTTGTATCAAAGTCATCGGGTGTTTGTTGCGCCATTGCGGTTTGGCAGCGGCATTAAAGTCAAAGTGGTTAATGGTTTATATCGGGGTATTCCGACGGTGACAACCAGCGTTGGTGCCGAAGGGTTAAAACTCAATTCCGGTGAGCATTTATTTATTGAAGATGAGGCGGTGAACTTTGCCGACAAGGTAACTGTGTTACTGAAAAATCCGCACAATTGGCAGCAGCTAAGCGTTCAGTCCCGTGAGCATATGCGGCGGCATTATACCTGGGATGTGGTATTCGATAACGTACAAAGGAGTTTGACGGGTGAGTAATCAATTAAGCGGTGAATTAATCAGTGTTTATATGCCGAGTAAAAATCGTGGCCCGATGTTGACCCGGGCGATAGATTCAGTGTTAGCGCAGGACTATACCAATTTTGAGTTGATCATCGTTGATGATGGCTCTACCGATGATACCCCGGCGGTATTGGCTGATTATCAGCGCCGTTATGACAATGTGCGTTGTTATCGTAACGAGACCAGCATTGGCGTGGCGGCAGCAAGAAACCTGGCGATTGAAAAAAGTCAGGGCAAGTTTGTTACCGGGCTTGATGATGATGACTGCTTTTGCCCTAATCGCCTCAGCACCTTGATGGCCGCTTATGACGACCAATACGCTTTTGTTTGCAGTGGTGTGGTGTGGGATTTTGGTTCAAGGCAAAAAGTGGCAGACAATCAATCGATGACCTTTGGTTTATCGCAACAGCTCAGTTACAACCATGCCACCACCCAAGTTTTAGTCAAACGCGAACGAATGCTCGCGATTGGCAGTTTTGATACTGAGCTGGTGGCGCGGATTGATTACGATGCTTGGACCCGGCTGATCGAGCGTTTTGGCAAGGCTAAGCGGATCAGCGAGCCGAGTTATATCTTAAGCCGTGATGAAGGGGTTGAGCGTATTACTACCAGTGAACGCAATATCAAGGGAAATCATCAGTTTGTGGCCAAGCATCAGCATTTGATGAGTGATAAAAACCGTACCAATCAGGCATTTTGGGATATGTATGCACAAAATAAACGTTTGGGACTCGGCGGCTTGATCCAACAGCTGTTGGCAGGTCATGGTTGGATCAAGTTGAAGTATTTTATCCGGATTAACTTTTTACCAGCTTGGCGGCGGTGAATATTATAACCCGTTGGATAATTAATACAGAATAAACACTTCTCGTTCGATTTAATATCAGCGTATAATACCCGGCAATTTTTGGACCGTGATTTTTATCGGTTAAGGGAAAATTTGAGAGCATTATGAAAATTACAATTTTTGGCACTGGTTATGTGGGTCTGGTAACTGGCACCTGTTTTGCTGATGTTGGTCATCAGGTTTGTTGCGTTGATATTGACGCAGATAAAGTCAAGCGTTTGCAGCAAGGGGAGATCCCCATCTACGAGCCCGGGCTCGAACAGCTGGTGCTCGAAGGCACTCAGCAGTCGCGGTTAACCTTTACTACCAGCGCAGAAGAGGGCGTTAACCATGGCGATATTATTTTCATTGCTGTTGGTACCCCGCCAAAAGAAGATGGCACTGCGGATTTACAATATGTGCTCAAAGTGGCCGAAAACATCGCTTCGCATATGAATGAATACAAGGTGATTGTTAATAAATCAACCGTGCCGGTAGGTACTGCCGACAAGGTAGAGCAGGTGATTAGGCAGTCTCTCGATAACGCCTCACGTCAGGAAGTGATGTTTGATGTCTGCTCCAATCCTGAATTTCTCAAAGAAGGTGCAGCTATTCACGATTTTCAAAAACCAGACCGGATTGTGGTCGGCCATAAAAACCCTCGGGTCGAAGAGCCGATGCGCGAACTTTATGCCCCGTTTAATCGTAAACATGACAAATTAATTTTCATGGGGGCACGCTCTGCCGAATTAACCAAATATGCTGCCAATGCGATGTTGGCCACCAAAATCTCTTTTATCAATGAAATCGCTACCATTGCCGAACACGTCGGTGCTGATATCGAAAATGTCCGTCAGGGTATTGGCTCTGATCCCCGCATTGGCTTTCACTTTATTTATCCTGGCTGCGGTTATGGCGGTTCATGCTTCCCTAAAGATGTCAAAGCGCTAGCCAGTATCGCTAACGAATATAATATTGACAGTCGCTTATTAGTCGCGGTGGATGACGTTAATGAAGCGCAAAAAGAGCGCATGTTGCAACGAGTGCTCAATCACTTTGATAGCGATGTCAAAGGCAAGCGTTTTGCGGTGTGGGGATTGTCATTTAAACCCAATACCGATGATGTTCGTGAAGCGACCAGTAAAGTGGTGATTGAAGGATTATTAGCCCGAGGCGCAAGTATTAAAGCTTATGACCCCCATGCCATTGAAGAGTTTCAAAAGTACAATCCCGGCTTGCAAAATATCGATTACATAGACGATATGATGGCGGTCCTTGATGGTGCCGATGCCTTGATTATTTGTACTGAATGGCGTCATTTCTGGTCACCTGATTTTGACCAAATTAAACAAAGTTTGACCAGTCCGGTGATTTTTGACGGTCGCAATGTATATAACCCAGATCAGATGGCTGAACTCGGTATTGAATATTATGGTGTCGGTCGTGGTTTATCCATTGCCCGCAACCCGCTTTAAGGAGTATGAAATGTTAAATTTTGCCGTGGTCGGCTGTGGCCGTATTGCCAAACGTCATTCAGAATTACTAGGCAATCAACAGATTGAAGGGGCTCGTTTGGCCGCAGTCTGTGATGTTAAACTCGACCGGGCTGTGGCCATTGGTGAGAAATTCGATGTGCCTTATTTTGCCGACATGGACGAAATGATGACATCACAAGATATTGATGTGGTAGTGGTGCTGACTGAAAGCGGCAAGCACGCCGAGCATGTGGTGACCTTGGCTAAGTACGGCAAAGACATCATGGTTGAAAAACCGATGGCATTAACCCTTGATGATGCCGATGCGATGATCACTGAATGTGACAAGTACAACTGTCGTTTGTTTGTGGTCAAACAAAACCGCTTCAATGTGCCTGTAGTCAAGTTGCGTGAAGCGGTTGAGCAGAAGCGTTTTGGTAAGTTGGTGTTAGGTACCATTCGAGTGCGCTGGTGTCGCCCGCAAGCCTATTATGATCAAGATGCTTGGCGCGGTACTTGGGCACAGGACGGCGGGGTATTGACTAATCAAGCCAGTCACCATGTCGATTTACTCGAATGGATGATGGGCGATGTCGAAAGTGTTTTTGCCAAAAGTACCACCGCATTAGTGGATATCGAAGCAGAAGATACCGCTGTGGTAACCCTTAAGTTCAAAAATGGCGCACTCGGGATTATCGAAGCCACCACCGCTGCCAGACCGAAAGACTTAGAAGGTTCAATCTCCATTTTGGGCGAAACTGGCACGGTTGAAGTCGGCGGTTTTGCGGTTAACCAAATGAAAACCTGGAACTTTAAAGATCCGTTGCCAGGCGATGATAAAGTGCTCGAAGAATACAGCGTCAACCCACCAAACGTCTATGGTTTTGGCCATCAAGAATATTACGAGCATGTGGTGGATTGCATTAAAAACGATGCGGCACAATTGGTCGACGGGCTGGTGGGACGCAAGAGTTTGGAGCTGATCTCAGCGATTTACGAATCAATTGAAACCGGTAAAGAAGTGTTTTTACGCTTCAAAGCCGAAAATTGCCGTCTGGGTGGTAAATGATAGCAACTACCGCCGTTATTCACCCGAATGTGGTTTTGGGTGAAAATGTCACCATTGAAGATTTTTGTATCATCGGTTCGCCTTTCAAAGGTTATGCCGATGAGCCAACCGTGATTGGCGATAATGCGGTGATCCGCTCGCATACGGTGATTTATGCCGGTAATCGCATTGGTGCTAATTTTCAAACTGGCAATAAAGCCAATATTCGTGAACTCAATTTGATTGGTGATGATGTCAGCATTGGTACGTTGTCAATCATTGAACATCATGTCAGCATCGCAGATGGGGTGCGTATTCATTCTCAAGTGTTTATTCCTGAGTATTCAGAATTAAAGACGGATGCTTGGATTGGCCCTAATGTGGTTTTCACCAATGCCAAATATCCCCGCTCCCCAGATGTTAAAGACCAGTTGCAAGGCCCTACCATTGGCGTTAATGCCAAAGTGGGGGCGAATTCTACCTTATTGCCCGGTGTGGTCATCGGCGATAATGCCCTGATAGGGGCGGGTAGCTTGGTCAGTAAAAGTGTGCCGGACAATAGCGTTGCTATCGGTCATCCGGCCAAAGTCGTTAAACAAGTAGGTTATTAAGCAAAATGTTAAATAAAACGGTCAAGTTTTTAGATTTATACGCGCAATACCAGTCAATCGAACCGCAAATCAATCAGGCAATCAGTGATGTGATCAAAAAGTCAGCCTATATCGGCGGCGAATATGTCAAAACCTTTGAAGCTGAGTTTGCCGAATTTCAACAGGCACAACATTGTCTTGGTGTGGCCAATGGCACCGATGCCATTGAAATCGCTATAGAAGCACTACAACTACCTGAAAACTCAGAAATTATTGTCGCTGCCAATAGCTTTATTGCCAGTGCTGAGGCAATCACCCGCAGTGGTCATAAAGTGATTTTTTGCGATTGTGATGCCGATAATTACAGCTTGTCGATTGATAGTGTGAAAAGCAAAATTAGCACTAAAACCGCTGCCATCATGGTGGTTCATTTATATGGTCATCCGTGTGATATGGATGCATTGTTGGCATTAGCGCAGCAACATGATTTAAAAATCATTGAAGACTGTGCTCAGGCCCATGGCGCAGAATACAAAGGTCGCCGAGTTGGCGCGATTGGTGATATTGGTACCTTTAGCTTCTACCCGGGTAAAAACCTCGGCGCTTATGGCGATGGTGGCGCGATTGTCACCAATAACCAAGAACTGGCATTAAAGTGTCGTAAAATTGCTAACCATGGTCGGGTCGCCAAGTATGACCACGAATTTGAAGGCCGTAACTCGCGCCTTGATGGCCTACAAGCGGCGATTTTAAGTGTCAAGTTACAGCATTTGGCTGCTTGGGTTGAACGCCGGATTGCCGTAGCCGACAGCTATGTCGAGTTATTAGCCGATTGCAGCCAGATTGTGTTACCACAGCGGGCGCAGTGGGCAAAACAGGCTTATCACTTGTTTGTTATCCGCACTGATAAGCGCGATGAACTTAAAGCACACTTGGTTGCTGATGATATTCAGGTCGGTATCCATTACCCGATTGCCTTGCCTAAACTGGCCGCTTATGATTACCTCGGTCAGGCGGATGAAGCTTTCTTTGCCCATGAAACCGATAAAAACTTGTTGAGCCTGCCTATCGGCGAGCATTTGACCATGGATGACATCGTTAAGGTTGCTGATAGCGTTAAACGCTTTTTCGCCTAAATCAGGCTAAATCAGGCTAAGCCGGGGTAAAAGATGTTTTATAACCGCAACAGAATCATGATGGTGGTACACGCGTATTATATTGAAGATACGCGAGTGCGCCGTGAAGCCGAAGCCCTAGTGGCTGCTGGTAAACAGGTGGATATTATTTGCCTGAATAAGGGTTATCAGCCTGCCACCGAGCATTTTAATGGCGTTGATATTCACCGCTGCCGCGCGTCCCGCTCGGTTGAGCGCAGTAAATTCTCCTACATCATGGAATATGTCCAGTTTGTCTTTTTAGCGTTTCTAAAGGTTTCGTGGTTATTTCTCAAAATTCGTCCCAAAGTGGTGATGGTGCATAACATGCCAAACTTCTTGGTGTTTTCTGCGCTTATTCCCCGTTTGTTTGGTGCCAAAGTGATTTTGGATATGCATGACGTGATGCCAGAGCTATACGCTAACCTGTTTGATATCAAAGGTAGTAAGCTCGAAAAACTGTTGTTTTTCGAGGAGTGGTTAAGTGCTGCCTTTGCCTCAAGAGTGATGACCGTCAATACCGTGATTGAGCAGATTTTGTCGAGCCGAATCAAAAAGGTATCGTTGATCATTCACAACACCCCCGATTCGGCGATGTTGCAAATCACCCACCCTGCCGAAAAACCCGCTGGCGAGTTTACCTTGTTTCATCACGGCAATATCCATCAGCGTTATGGTTTAGCGCGGGTATTACCTGTGGTCAAAAAACTCAGTGAGCAAGATAACAGCTACCGTTTGCAAGTGCATGGCAGAGGGCCTTTTTATGATGATATCAAGGCGCAGAGCAAAACCCTCGGTATCAGTGAGATGTGTCAGCTCAATGGTGGCTTTGATCCAACCAGTGTCGGCAATATGTTGCAACAAGCGGATGTCGGTTTAGTGCTTAACTATACCGGCGAATTCAGCGATATTTTGTTGCCAGTTAAACTGCTGGAATACGTTGCTTGCCAGATACCGACAGTCTGTCCTCGCATCAAAGCGGTTGAAGCCTGCTTTGATGATGAGATGTTGTTCTATTTTGACGACGATGAAGATTTGGCCCGAGTGATTGCACAAATCAAGGCGGACCCGGCAGCGGCGGCGCAAAAAGCCCAAAAGGCCCATCAGCGTTATTTGTCGATGCAATGGGATACTGAAAAGCAACGTTTTGTGCGTTTTATTGATAGTTTTTAGCCCGGCGATTGTTGATTTGAAATGTTTATGGTACTGTGCGCAGTCATCTTTTTGCTTGATTTTTTATCTCGGCTGTTTACAGGAGTAGCACTTTGTTAGCCAGAGTATTGATTAAACCCTTTGGTTCGATATGGCGAATTAGGACTTTATGTCACTCAACTTCGCCTTTAAAAGCCAAGCTAGCCCGGTTGCTGTATTCACTGTATCAGTATGAGAATAACAGTGGAATTGAGTGGAATAGCCAGATTAAGTCTGAACCGTGTTTCCCTCATGGCATGAAAAGCATTTTTATTTCAGGCAGTGCGGTGATTGGTGATAATTGCACCATTTTTCAACAGGTCACCATTGGTTCTGTTACTTTACCGGATTCAAAGGGGTTTGGTGCACCAGTGATTGGTGACAATGTTTATATTGGGGCCGGTGCCAAAATAGTTGGTGCGGTAACAGTCGGCAATAATGTCCGTATTGGTGCCAATACCGTGGTTTATCAGGATGTGCCTGATAATAGTGTGGTAGTATCTGGCGCTCAACGGGTTATTACCAAAGCCGAACCATTGGATAATCGTTATTATACTTTTATCGGTCAATGGTTCTATTTCGACAAAGGCGCTCGTAAACCGGTTGAAGATGAAGCGACACTGGTAGTGCTTAAAGGGTTACAAAAAGGTTAATAGTAAAGTAAGTATTAAAAGTAAGTATTAAAAGTAAGATAAGCAAGATTTTAAGAGTATACCGGGGTTGGATGATCTCGGTTTAGGGAATGATTGGTTTCATGATGAAGGTGTTGATGAAATCAATCGCGATTTGTATATATAAGGTAAAAGGGTATACCCATGGAAAATTCGTTTTCAATTAAGTCTATTTCAGCTGTTGTGTTAACCGCAATGCTCAGTGCATGTGGAGGAGGGTCTTCCTCTGATGGGGGATCTTCCGCCGGTGGAGGCACTTCTTCCGGTGGAGGCACCATTGCCACCAACGTCTTGCCACTAGTTGAGGCTGGTGGTGCACAAACTGCTGATGAACAAACACTGGTTATTTTGTCCGGCTCCGGTAGCGACAGTGATGGCAATATTACGGCTTTTAGCTGGAGTCAAACGGCCGGAAGCACAGTCTCTTTGGTTGACGCCGATAGTGCTAGCGCCAGTTTTACCACGCCAACACTCACCATTAATGAACAGCTGACGTTCACTTTGACTGTCACCGATGATGACGGTGCTCAAGCCAGTGATACGGTGTCGATCAGCGTGAACCCGGTTAACGCCACACCAGTGGCGAATGCTGGAGATAGCCAATCGGTGGATGAGCAATCCATTGTTTTACTGGCAGGTTCAGGGAATGATAGTGATGGCAGTATCGTCGCTTATCAATGGACTCAAACCTCAGGTGTCAGCACCACGCTTGCCACCACAACCACTGCAAATACCAGCTTTACCGCACCGACCTTAACTGCCACTGAAACACTCGGTTTTGCATTGATGGTGACGGACAATGAAGGGGCAACAGCGATCCATAGTGTGTCAGTGACAGTTAATCCGGTTAACGAATTACCGTCGGTTAATGCTGGTGAAGATCAGATTGTCACCAGTGAAACGTTATACCAGTTAAGCGGTGCCGGACAAGACGCCGAGGCTAACGTAACGACTTTACAGTGGAGCCAAACATCAGGTCCACAGCTGACATTACACGATAGCCACAACTGGCAAGCTGATTTCATCAGCCCAGTGGTTGATACGCCAGTTGCGCTGACTTTTGAGTTGCAAGTCACAGACAATCAATCAGCAATCGCCACTGACGCGGTAACTATTGTGGTTATCGACCCGGCAAAAATAGCCGGTGCCAATGGCGGCGCAAATCAAACGGCAGTAACGGCCAGTCGGGTCACTTTATCCGCTGAGCTTTCAACGAGTGCCAGTGACATCATCAGCTATCAATGGCAGCAACTGAGTGGTACAGCTGTGACTCTGAGTCAGCCAAATGCGATGATCACTGAGTTTGATGCACCTGTTATGGCCAACAATTCGACTGATGAGCAGTTAATATTCAGCTTGACCATTACTGATAGCGAGAGTACTTCGGCGTCAGCGTTAACCACAGTCACAGTCGTTGATGGTAGCCAAAAGGTTATCGTTGATGCGGGTAACGATATCATCGTCAATAGCTTTGAAACCATTGAACTCAATGGCATGTTGGCAGGCGCAGTGGCCGCTGATAGTGAAATTCGCTGGAAAACCCTGGGTTTGGGGTTGTCTGGACGCCATGTCATTGAAAATCCACGACAACTCACCACTGGGTTTTTAACCCCGTCAGTTAGTAAGCCAACGACATGGACACTCAGTCTGGATATCACCACCTCAGACGGTGATAGCTATAGTGATACTTTGGATATTGTGGTGCGGCCACAAAAAATGATCGCCAATCTGGCTTTTACCGATCCAGCCCTTAAGAGCTGTGTGACACAAATCGCTCAGGCCAATAATTGGACCACAGTTGAGCAGTTCAACCAATTAAATTGTGCTAATAGCAATATTGTTCAGGTGAGTGGTTTGACTCAACTGAGTCAGTTGCAATCAATCGATTTATCTGGTAACCGAATTGCTGATTTTGACGTCGCGTTTAATCAACCTTTTGCCCAACTGAGTGAATTAAAACTGGACAATAACCCGACGTTTCGCCGCTTTAATACCATACCTTTTTATCGAACATTCCCCAAACTGGCGAGATTAGGTTTATCCGGCACCAAGATCAGCAGTCATATTGCGCTGTTATTTACAGATGCAGCTAGTTTAACTTACCTGAATCTTGAGGGTAGCAACGAGGTTGTTTGTGGTGACGTCACCCGGCTTCAGATGTTATTGCCTGAGGCTCAGTTGTTATTCGCCGAGACTTGTCAGCGCAGCGGTAACGCCATTGCTAACTTGTCATTTGAAGATGCCCAGCTGTCCCAATGCGTCAACGATAATGCAACAACCCATGGTTGGACAGACGTCGAAGATATGCACACGCTGGTTTGTGAGTCGGCAGCAATAACCAGCCTGAACGGTATTGAAGCACTTCAAGGTTTACTCCGCATTCAGCTTAAAGGTAACAACATTAGTGATATCAGTCGGCTTAATAGCTTGTTCTATCTCACTGAATTGGATTTGAGCGATAATGCCATCACTAGTGTGAGTGCCAATCAACCGAGCATCTTGTTTGCTCGAAATTTGCAGCGCTTAGATTTAAGCGGTAATCCTATCAACGAATTGAATATCACCCCTTTGCTGACATTACGCTTAAGCTTGCTGAATTTGACGGGTTTGCCACCATTGCAATGTGAGCAATTGGATTTTCTTGATTCGGTGTTATCAGCAGGGGCGCTAAAACGACCGGTTAATTGTGTCGAACAATCGCCTGAGGGTCAGTTAAATCGAGCTATATTGCCAGTCAATGGGATAACCTCATTATCGACTATTACCGCAGATAATACGGTTTACACGGTGTCTGATAATTTACGGGCGATTGACAGTAACAACCGCTTACTTTGGCAATATGATTTGAGCAATGCCAAACATCAACCGGTGGTTGCCCCGGATGGCACCTTATATGTCCGGACGATGCAAGGCAAACTGTCGGCGTTTTCAGCGACTGGCGAGTTAAAGTGGCAAAGCGCATTGGTGCCTAATGCCACTGAAATGGCGATTGCGGATGATGGCACTATCTATTTTGCTGATATCACCCGGTTATATGCACTCAACCCAGACGGTATCAGCTTGTGGTCGGCCAATACGCCAATCAATCCTAACGCGCCTGTGGTGGGACCCGATGGCAATATTTATCTTGCTAATCGACTGAGCATCGCGGCTTATTCAGCGGATGGTCAACTCAAATGGCGTCGTGCCGATGGGGCGCAGGGGATTTCTATTGATGAAACAGGTACGCTGTATTTTGTCAGTGGTTTGGCGGCTAAGGCGCTATTGGCAGTTAATGCTAACGGTACTACAAAGTGGCGCAGTGAGCTTCCGGATGGGGTTTATCATTACGATCCGATAATTGGCGAACAAATAATGGTCGATTTTGCTGCTGGCAATAGCCATGGTTATGTCACTGTTGAGCAGGCAAGCGGTAATGTCAGTGTAAATCGGGTTGGCCAGAATAGTTTCAACTGGCGTTTTAAACCGTCATTATTGGCCGCCAATGGTCAGCGGTTTGGTTCAGTGTCGATTGCTTCTTTGGACAATTTTTTTCCGCCCAAGCATTGCCTGATTAAGCAAACGGCTGACGGTTGGCAAGATTGGTCTGACGGGTTTTGTGGGATTGGCCAAAGTCCTTTTGATAATGATGATTTTGTCAGTGAACCTTTGGCGATCACAGCCAATGGTCTGATATACGTTACAGGTAAAGACGGTGTTTTATATGCTGTCTATGGGGCTGCGGGTGCGCTGGCGAATACCGCATGGCCAAAGTCTCGTAAAAATAATGGCAATACAGCTAATGTTAACCATTAACACAATGGAAATTAATATATTTAGAAGGAATAGATAGACAATGCAGATTTTCACTAAAGTGGCGCTATTGAGCGCATTTACTGGCCTCTATGGCTGTGGTGGCTCAGGCGGCAGTGATACGCCTCCGGTTGTGGTGGTCAATACACCACCGGTATTATCGTTGGTGCATGTACTGACGATTAATGAACAAACCTTGACTTCATTGTCGGTCAGTGCGACTGACAATGGTTCGATTTCAACTTATGCGTGGACGCAAAAGTCCGGTGTGCCAGTTACCTTGGCTAACACCGACAGTGCTACGGCGACTTTTACATCACCAGTGGTATTGTCCAACGACGATGGGCAACAACTATTGTTTGAAGTGGCTGTGACCGATAACGAGCAAGCGGTGACCACTGAGCAAGTGACGGTAACAGTTAACGCCGTTAATGCCGCACCAGTAATATCAGTGTTAGACGGCGAACAATCGGTTGATGAACAAACAGCCGTTACCTTGGCAATCACTGCGACTGATGACAGTGCTATCAGCAGTTATGCGTGGACACAAAAGTCTGGTACGCCAGTTACCCTCGTGACTGCTGACACCGCGACGGCGACCTTTGCGGCCCCGGTGGTATCAGTGAATGACGGTGAGCAACAGCTGACTTTCGAAGTGACTGTGACAGACAATGAAGATATCGTCTCAATAGCGCAAGCCACAGTGAATGTTCAGCCAGTTAATGCTGCGCCGACCGCAACGGCTAGTGTGGCGGCAATGGCATTGACCGGTGAAAATGTTATTTTGACTGCCAATGGCAGCGATAGCGATGGTTCGATTGCCACTTACCAGTGGCAACAGATCTCAGGGTCGCCGGTGAACTTGCAAGACGCCAACACCGCTAACGCTAATTTTACCGTACCAGACGTTACTGCCAGCCGATTGGTTTTCTCTGTCACGGTTGCTGATGATGAATTGGAAACGGTCACTGAGAGCGCTGCTATCATTGTTTCTAATAATCCGGCATTTCCGCCGGTGATTGAAACCAATGCCGAGGTTATTGGCAAAAGTGGTGGTTTTACGGTGATTGAATGGCAACTTTTTAGCGCCGATGATCCTGCGGGTCAAATTGACATGAAGCTAGAGCAGCTCTCTGGTGATGAAACCCTCAATATGGTCATGACCGATGAAAACAAAGCCTATTTTACCGCCCCGGTAACCTTGGCTGATACGCTGCAATACCAGTTGAAATTAATTGCGACTGACGCTCAAGGCGCAGTCAATGAACAGCAGATTCAGCTAACGGTTAATGCCAGTGAATCGTCGTTTGCTGCGGCTAAGCCGATCTTTGACGTCAGTAATGATGGCAAGAGTATGTTTGGCTTTGATGGCCAAGATATGGATAACGATGGTATTACCGACATTGTGGCTAGCCAGGGCGATGGTTTGTTCTGGTATAAGAATAATGGCGAGCTGGATATTGATCGGACCTCAAGAGAAATTTTTCCTCGTCCAATCGATAGTACTGAAGTGCTAGCCAAACTCGAAGACATTAATGGCGATAAGCTGCCTGATTTGATTGTTTTTAACTATATCAGTGGTCGCGACTGGCAACTTTCTTATGCCACTAACGACGGTGCTGGTGCGTTTGGTGTCCGTCAGCCGATTGGTATACTGACTGGGGCATGGTCTGCTGATAGCTTCGACCACGATTTCAGAATACTGACGTTTGATACGCCATCGAGTGAACAAAAGTCACTGATTGTTGCTACTGACGATGGCAACACCAACCATATGTATATCTTTAACGCCAATGCGCAGGGGCAGTATGCTGAGGCCACCATCGTTAGTAATGAAAACAAATTTTTGCAGGTGAATCACATTGCGGCTTGTAACGTCAGTGCTGCTGATAGCCAAGAGATATTTTATATCGCTACCGAGCAAAAACTAGGGACGGGTGATCGGGATACCTTTATCTATGCCTTGTCAAAGCAGGATAATTATCAAACCCCATATTTGGTCCATAATGCGATCAGTGGAGACGGTGGCATTGTTTGTCTGAGTACGCCAAATCAGTTGGATAGTTTGGCTCACCTATTTGACGAACAAGATCAAGTCGGCACTCGATTTATTACCTACGACCACAGTAGCGCTGATTATATCAAAACAGCGTCGCCGTATGGATCGGTGTTGAATGAAGCGGGTACCAGAAGCTACTTATATTTATTGGCTACCATGGATGTTGATAATGATGGCCGTGAAGATATTGTCAGGTTCCGTAATGGTGCGCTTGTGGACATATATTATCGCAACAGTGCTGATCACTTTACTTATGAATATCAGCGTAATTTCAACTGCTCAGGTTGTCAGCTGGTTAGCTGGAGTGAAGCTGCGAATTATCGTGCCATTCGCAAAGTGGGTAATAACTTTTGGTTGTCTGATAGCTTTGTCAGTACTGGCAATTTTGCCATGCCAACAGACGAAGGCGGCAGCACAGTGGTGTTTAAAGCCGTTGAAAGTATTCAGGATGTGACGGCTAGCAATGAACGGGTGATGGTGACTGTATTTGCTGGCAATACTGAGCTGAGCTATCGGCATTTTGCCCTCAACGATGGTCAGTTGATTGCAGACCCTGATTTGGCAGCACTTGATGGCATCAGGGTTAAGTATGCTGATGTCAATGGCAATGGCAAGGATGATGTGATTTACATTAGTAAAGACCCAGAAAGTCAGTTGCATCGCGTGATGGTGCGTTATCGCCAAGAAAACGGCTTTGGCGAGAGTACCGTTTTGGCTGAAATTCCGGCTGAGATGATCAGCCCTTTTCCGGGTGGACGGCCTTATTTAGCTCGATTGGATGCAATAAAAGATATCAATGATGACGGCAAAGCGGATTTTTCGGTGTTTTTTGTTGATACTGATTTTGAAGGGCCTCGTCGATGGTGGTTATCTGACCAAGCCACTAATACTTATACTCGCGATCACGATACCAGTATTTTCGATTCGTTTGATGGATCCTCCTCGTACAGTATTTCTTTTGGTGATTTTAATCACGATGCGCTGACGGATTTATGGCGAATTAATCAACGAACGAGCTGTTTTTACTCCTCCGCAATCTGTGGTAGCCTGCAATACCGGCTTAATCTTGGTGACAATCAATATACTGATTGGCTTTCCGTTGCTGAAAACACGCAAGAGTATATGTCGTTCGGACTTTATGATGTCAATTTAGATGGTCATACCGAGCTTGTCGTGACTTCATGGGTTGACGCAATTGTTAATCCGCTTCATGTACAGAGTGTTTGGTATCGCTATGGCGATGACGGCAGTCTGACTGCTCGACCAATTAACAGTCGATTTAATTATCATGGTTACTTGTTCGGTACGGGTGAAGCTAACTTCAATAATTTTTTGAAGGCCGGTGAGCTGGCGTTGTTTGAATTCAATGAACTGATCGAACTGCCAGTTGTCACTGAAGTGCAGCCAATGCCACCATTGTTTAGTCGTTTCAAGCGACGTATGGCAGATATTGATGGTGATCAAGATGTCGATTTCATTCAGCATGATAATCGACAGATTTATCTGATTGAAAATATACATCATTAAATCGCGGTTAGAGACTACGGTCAAAGCGCATCTACGCTAGTGTAGATGCGCTTTGAATCTGGTCAATCCCGTCAATATTGGCAGGCAATTAATTGCTTTAAGTCGCCTAAGACTGTGCTACAATGCGGTCGCGAAAAATTGGATGAATACTCAGGGTAATAATGGTGTCGGTAACTCAACAAAACAAAAATTTGAATGTACGTGATTTTGTGCGTTTGTCATGGCGATATAAATGGTTTGTGATCGGCTTAACGGCTGTATTTGCCGTAGTCTCGGTTTATGTAGCCCTTAGCATCCCCAATCAATATAAAGCCGAGGTGTTATTGGCTCCTTCTGACGAACAGCAAGGGGGCGGATTAGCCGCGTTGGCCAATAAATTTGGTGGTTTGGCGTCGTTGGCTGGTATTAATTTGCCGGGTAAGGGCAGTGATAAATCGCTGATTGCATTGGAGATTTTTCGTTCCAGACAGTTTTTAATGGGTTTTATCGAACGGCATGATGCGTTGATCCCGTTGATGGCTGGTAAGGAGTGGGATCCGCAAACTAAACAGCTGATCCTCAATGAAAAAACCTATGATAGCGAGACTAAAACTTGGGTCAGGGATGTCAGTTTTCCATTACAGCCCAAACCGACACTTTTTGAAGCTTATGAAGAACTGAGCAAACGCGTTACGATGGATCGAGAATCAAAATCAGGCAGTGTGAAGGTGTCACTTGAGTTTTTCTCACCGATACTGGCGCAAAAATGGCTCACCTTATTAGTGGCAGACTTCAATCAATTCATGCGTGAGCAAGAACTAAAAGAATCGGTAAAAAGTATTGAATACCTCAAAAAACAAATCGAAACCACTCACATAGCTGAGTTGCGTAATTTATTTTTTCAAATGGTTCAGGAACAAACCCAAAAGACCATGCTGGCTGAGGTAAGAGAAGAGTTTATGTACAAAACACTGGATGTTGCAATTGTACCTGAAATAAAGAGCAAGCCCTTCAGAGCGATTATTGTGCTCTTCTTCACCGCATTCGGCGGTATCTTGTCATTGTTTATCGTTCATCTGCGTCAGGCTGTTATAAGTAAACGTCCTGACACGATTAGCCAACAGTAACTGTCTATTAGTCATCAAAAGTAATCAAATAAGTTATTGTGTCATGAACTATACGCTTTCTCCGCGAAAGACAATTATTATTATATTGTTCGTCAGTGTCATTATGGATATTGTATATGGCATATTGGAATATATCGGGCTAGGTTTTATTGTTGTTAGCCTGCTGTTTCGGTTAACTATTTTGGCGGCGTTTTTTGTGGTGTTATTACGCACCAATGACGCTGAATCTTGGTTTGTCAAAGGTCTGCTGGTATTTTCAGTATTGTGCGTAGCCGTATGGGCTGCGACGCTGGGGGCTCTGCCGCTGGTACTGGATATGAGTTTTTATTTTAAAACGGTCTATCCGATGTGTATTGGTTTGCTTATTTACAACGCCTTGCTAAGGGCTCACCAATGCGGTGAAAGTGTAGAAGAGCTGTTGATCACTGGGATTATTGCTTACGGATTGATTGCCAGTGTGTCAATCGTATTTTCTCTGATCACCGGGATTGGTAGGATGACATACGGCGAATGGGCGTTTGGTATCAAATCATTTTTTACTGGTGGTAATGATATTGGTTTGACCATGTTGGTTTCTTTGAGTTTTGCTTGGGCAAGGTTTTGGAAAAAGGAAACCCTAACCCACGCTTTTCATCTTTTGTTGCTGACTTTCGCTATTTCATTAATTGGCTCCAGAGGCGCGTTTGGCGGTGTTGTTGGTGTCACTGTGTGTTTCTCACTTGCTTACTTTATTTTCAAAAAATCTCACTCTCATGTGACTTCAATGATTAAGGTGTCGATCATCGTTGTGGTTGTTGCTGTTGGCTCTTTTGCGACCAAAATCATTTACGATAATTTTGACGACCTATCACATAATATTGACAGAGTGGTTGAACTGTTTGAAGGGGTGAATCCCAGAGCTTATCTGGATGACGCCGGTTATGCGGTGTTGAAAAAACGAGATGTGATTAATGATGTATTTGGTCAGGGCACCACTTTTTTCTATCAGGTTAAAGGGGAGTTTTCGCTGGGCAATAGCTCGAAGAAGGGGGGGCGTGCAGAACAACAACCGTATAAGGCGATAGAGCAGGATTTGATTGACTTGTATGGGATGTATGGGGCACTGCTCGGCGGGGCTTTTATCCTTTATCATATTTGTTATTGGCTGTTTTGTAGCCGTGAGTACTGGCTACATCGCAATATCGTCTACTTTGCTTGCCTCATTAGTGTGTCGATGTTTTTGTTTCACGGCTTTTTGGCTGGTCATGCGCTTAGCAGCCCGCAGGTATGTACACTGATTGGCAGTGTTTATGGTTATTTGAGGTTTAAAAATAAAACCCGAATAGATCAAATTGCTGCAACTCAGGATCACAATCCATCAATTCAGTTTAACGGCAGGTGAATTAGCATGAATTTACTCGTGATATCCAATATGAAACCAGGTAAAAACAACCCGGTAAACGGCATATTTGTGCAAAATCAGGTGGATGAGTTGCGCAAAAGCCAGCGTTTTGATCAGCTGTTGTTCTTAGGTATTTCTTCGGTGAAAAAGGGCTTGCCAGCATTATTGCTTAAATACGGCCTGTTGATGGTGCAGTTATTCACTCAGGCGATTTTTTGCCGTCAGCGCTTTGATATCATTCATGTTCATTATTTTTATCCAACCATTTGGTTTGCGATTATTTATAAAATACTACGTCATAGTAAAGTCAAAATAGTGGTGACCTTTCATGGCAGTGATGTTCATTGGTATCCTAATCCCTCATGGTTTTATCGCTATGCCAGCAGCTTTATTGATCACCATGTGTTTGTCAGTAAAGGGCTAGTTGAGTGTTATTACCAGCAATTAGATCCGAGCAAGGTCACCGTATTAAGCGCTGGTATCCTCGACAGTTATAAGCCGCCAGCAAAGCCTGTTGACAAAACCTATGACTTACTGATGATTGGCGTTTTGTGTCATAAGAAAGGTCCTGATCGGTTGTTGGCGTTGTTGGATGAGTTAAATGATGGTTTGAATATCGGCATTATTGGCGGCGGTGAGTTGGTTGACATGATACTGGATTATCGGTCTGACAAGCATACCATGAATTATTTGGGGGTGTGCAAGCCTGCTGATGTTAAAGCCTATTTACATCAAAGCAAGTTTTTGCTCAACGTTGCCCGTACCGAGGCTTTTGGTTTGGTGATCACCGAAGCTCTGGCATGTGGGATTCCTGTTATTGCAACTTCAACCGATGGGGCGACAGAGCAACTAACAGCCGGGGTTAACGGCTTTTTGTTGGATAATACTGAGACTGATTTTGGCAAGAAAAATGTGGTTGCGATGCAACATTATCTGCAACAAGGTGAGCAGCAAGATTACCAAGTCTTATCGGTAAATGCGGTGGATAGTGTACAAAAATATAAAATATCGCGAGTAGTCAGTGAGCTCGGGCGTATGTATCAAGGTTGTTTATCATGATGATGGCTGTGGTCTGCTGAACATGGGTTTTATACTGGGTTTATTTAAGCGCTATAAAAGCTATCTGGTGGTATTTGCCTTTACCGTTGTTGGCCATGGTTTGGGTTTTGGTCGGGAAGTGTCGGTCGCGTATTTGTTTGGTGCCTCATCAGTCAGTGATGGATTGTTGGTTGGGCTGGCACCGATCTCTTTGCTTATTGGTTTAATCGGCATGGCTTACGCGAATGCGGCGATGTCACAGATTAAAACGCCGGATAACCATGAAATGATCCACCTGTCGTTTTTTCCGGTGATTTTTTCGGCATTGGTTATAGCCTTGGTATTTTTATTTTTCAATCAAATAATCGTCTCTGTCATTGCGCCGGGTTTGATTGGTGAGGGAAAAACGCTGGCGGAGCAGGTGGTGTTGTATTCTTCAGTTGGTGCCGGTTTGGGATTTGTTTATTACTGGTTTCGTGGCATTCGCCATTTGGAAGGACATTTTACCCGGGCATCAATGGCTGAATTAATGCCTAATATTGGTATTCTTATCGGCATTTTTGTGTTGTACAAGATCATTGGGCTCACTGGTATTGCGTTGGGGATCACACTGGGGTATTTATTGCAGCTGTGTTTTGTGTTTGATCGGCGCAAGATCAATTTTTCGGTGTTGAGTCATGCCGGGTTAGCCGATGCCAAAATGAAGACCATTTATAAAAATGCCTTGTTTGGCGCACTGGGCATGTCTGGAGTGATCATTGATTTGTTTGTTGATCGCTACTTTGCTTCATCATTGGCTGAGGGCAGTATTGCATCAATCAATTTTGCCTATAAAGTGATGTCATTGCCGCTTTATACGGCGGTTTTTCCGGTGCTGATTGTATTGTTCCCCAAATTAATTGCCGTGAGAGATGAGCCAGTGGTTTTTGCCCGAATACGCATCAAGGCTGTTGCGGTATTATCGGCTTTGGCGTTGAGCTGTACGGCCATATTTATGTTGTTGAGTAATGAGATTATTTCGTTGTTGTTCCAATATGGCGAGTTTAGTCAAAGTGATGTCGAACAAACGGCCCCTTTGCTGGTTATTTATGCCGCTGGTTTGATAGCCCATGCTTATGTTTTATTTGCTTGCAGGGTCAGTTACGCATTGGAAGATTTTAAAACCCCATTAATGGCGGGTCTTGTCGCTGCTGCTGTTAATGGCGGGTTGGACTTTTTATTGGTTGATCATTATGGTGCCTCAGGGTTAGCCGCAGCCACCTCAGTTGCTGCGGCCGTTAATGCGGCAATATTGATTTTTTTCAGCGGATCACATAAAAGAAGAGTAGCTTGATGAGAGGCATTTATCTCAATACCAACAGTAGTGCATTGAAGCCGTCAATTGACTTTTTCAGCGAGTATAACCATATCCTTGAAGAGTCTTTTTTAGGCAACACGATCACCCTTGTTTACAGTCGTTTTGATTGGCTTGAGCAACCACTGGTGCAGTTAAGTGAGGCTGATGGTGGCGGTAAAATGTATTGCTCAGGCTGGTTTATTTATAAAAATCAACGTAATAACCTGACAGACTTGGCAACCGATTACGTTAAAAATGGCGTCGATGTTTTTAAAGATATAGAGCTGGGGTCGTTTGTGTTGGTTCATATTGACGCCAAAGGTGCCAGAGCGGTGTGTGATGCTCACGGGGTGTCGACTCACTATAGCCGCCAGCAACAAAAGGTGCTGGAAATCGCCCCTTCGGTTAAAGCGTTTGATAACTTACCTGCCGTTGATCGAGTGTTGAGCCAAGTATTGGCAGATAAGGGTCACCTGTTTGGCAATTATACCTTGTATGAGGGGATCACTCGGTTAGATCCGGGTAGCGAAACCCGGGATGATGGTCAGCTCAGTAAATATTATCAACCGGTTTTTGATTCACCAGAACGTCAGCAACAACAAAAAGTCCCAAGTTATATCAATGACTTGGTTGCCCACTGGCCTGAGGCTCACAGAACACTAGCGATTAGTGGTGGTTTGGATTCACGCTTGATTTTGACCGGTTCTCATTTTGAATACGGTTATACGTATGGACCGGCTAATTCTGGTGATCGGCCAATTGCCCGGTTGTTTGCTGATTGCTTTAATCGTTATGAAGAATTTGAATTTACTGCACCACCAATCTTAGCTGAAGAAACCCCGCTGTCGAATGATTTCTTTTTTGGCGTGTCAACTTGGATCCCACAGTTAATGTCGACCTATCGTTATAGTTTTAGCAAAGCACAAGGTAGTTATGTGTTGTTTGATGGTTTTCAAGGCGATGTGTTGCAACGGGCCAATCATTTGAAATTTGCTGGCGTGTTGGGGTTGTTGTTAAAGACTTGTCCATGGTTGTACAAATTAAAGTTTTCGGCGCGATTTATTTTTTCTCAGCGTTATAAAACTTTGTCACCAGAAGGTTTTGAATTGTTGATGGCGAATTTCCATGAAGTTACTGATGATTTGGTGGCTGATACTTATCAAAAAATTATCTATTACGAATTTGTTTATGGCCGAGGTGCGCGTTTTGTGGTTAATGGCGGTAATATCACCGCTGGGCAAATGTACACAGTAGTGCCTGTTTTTGCCATGAAGTCAGTATTTCATCTGTTATTATCACAAGATTACTCTGATACGGTACAGTATAAGCAAATCTTTAAGATTTGGCGTGATGTGCCGCAGCGGTTTAGGCAGTTGGCATCAGATACTGGTGTTGGACCATTGACGCCTTATTGGTTGGCACCGATTAAAAATATGACTTGGCGACTGGCGGCACACTATATTCCTGGATTTGGCAGTTACACCTCCGAAAAGTCGGTAAGGAAATAACGGCTCCATCAGCCTAAGTTCGGTTGGTGTTTTTTATGTGGCTTTAATTATGACTATGTTATAATTCGCCGAATTTTTTACGCTATTTTTTATGTTTAGGTTTTAAGGCAGATTCGAACTGCTAATGACTGGTTTTAAAAACACTATTTTCGAGGATTGTAATGATTACAATGGCGAAGCCTTTTATAGGTGAAGAAGAAATTAATGCTGTTACTGCTGTGATGCGCTCAGGAATGATCGCTTGTGGTGCAGTTGTTACTGAGTTTGAGATGGAATTTGCCCAATATATTGGCACTCCCAGCGGGGTTGCAACAAATAATGGGACTACCGCCTTACATACTGCGCTATTGACGTTTGGCATCAAGCCCGGTGATAAAGTGATCACCACACCTTTTACCTTTATTGCTTCGAGTAATTCTATTCTTTATTGCGGTGCCAAGCCGGTTTTTGTCGATATTGACCCTGAAACCTACTTGATGGATGCCGACAAACTTGCCGCTTATCTTGAACAGCATTATGACCCTTCGATGAAGGCGATTATGCCAGTGCATTTGTTTGGTTTGGCTTGTGACATGCCGCGTATTATGGCGATCGCCAAACAATATAATTTAAAAGTCATTGAAGATTGTGCTCAATCTCATGGCGCTGAAATTGATGGCAAAAAAGCCGGTAGTTTTGGTGATGCCGCGTGTTTTAGTTTTTATCCGACTAAAAACATGACCACCGGCGAAGGGGGCATTTGTTTATTTAACCACGCAGCTGATGCGGTTGTGGGTCGTAAATATATTAATCATGGTCGAGTTGATCAGTATCTACATGACGTGCTCGGTTATAACTATCGCATGACTAATATGTCGGCAGCAATTGGACTTGAACAGCTTAAACGATTGGATGGTTTTAACCATCAGCGTCGTTACAATGCGCGATTATATGACGAACTGTTGGCAAACGTCGACGGCTTGGCGTTACCAATAGAGCCTGAGAGCTATCGACATGTTTATCATCAATACACTATTCGGGTTGATGGTGATGGGCGCGATGCCTTACAGGCTTATCTGAAAGACCACGAAATTGGCAGTGCGGTGGTTTATCCGTTTAGCATGAATGAGCAACCGTTTTATCAGCACAACTGTGAATTTGATTCAGTGGCGTTGGCACAAGCGCATTCAAAGCAAGTATTGTCTATTCCGGTTCATCCGGCGTTGACAGAAGAAGAAGTGAAAAAAGTGGCAGCGACGATTGTTACATTTTTCAGCAAACAACAAGCAACCAACAAGTAATAGATAGGGATTTTTACCATGAACAGACCCAGCAGAACAGTTCGAATAGGGATTATTGGCGCAGGCAGTATGGGGCGTAATCATGTGCGTATTGCCAGTACTCATCCGGTGATAGATTGTATTGGTTTGTTTGATCCCAATGAAACAGTCGGTCGTGAAGTCGCCAACCTGTTTGGTGTCGATTATTTTTCAGAACTGGAGAATTTGTTTGATAATTGTGATGCGGTAGTGATTGCTTCGCCGACTTCATCGCATTTTGAGATAGCCAAAGCGGCAATTGCTGCGGGTAAGGACTGTTTGATTGAAAAGCCCATTACCGTCACAGTTGAAGAAGGTGAAGAGCTGATCCAGCTGAGCGAAAAGGCTGAAACTATCATCCAGGTCGGTCATGTTGAACGTTATAATCCGGTATTTTCTGAGCTACGAAAAATCGTCAACCAAGAAGATGTGTTGGCGATTAACTCTAGCCGTTTGAGCTATAACGTTAGCCGGGCGACGGATGTTGATGTGATATTGGATTTAATGATCCACGACCTTGATGCGGTGAATCAAATTCTTGGTGGTAACCTTGAAGTGGTCGGTGCCGTTGGTGGCAGTTTCCATTCGCCTAATTTTGATCACGTCAGTGCTGAGCTGATTTCTCCCAATGGCTCTGTGGCGACGGTGATTGCCAGTAAAGTATCACAAACCAAATATCGTATGTTCAATATCAGCTGTTCTGATTGTTATATTAAAGTCGACTTTTTGCGTAAAGAGATTGAAATCAATCGTCGTGCAGCGGGTCGTTATATTAGTGATTTGCAGGATGTGACTTACAAACAGGAATATTTGGTGGAGCGAGTATTTGTGCCAAATGTTGAACCTTTGATGGCTGAGCACACTAATTTTATCGAATCGATTTTAGATAAGAAAGAACCTTTGGTGACGGCTTATCATGGCGTTGAAGCCTTGCGTTTGGCGAAGAAAATTCAAATCATGTGTAAACAAAAAGGTGCGTAAGTAAAAGCGATGCAAAAGATCATGATCCGACTGTTGGATATCGTACTCTCGCTGGTGGCGCTAGCTTTATTGTCACCAGTGATTTTGGTGGTTTGTGTGATGATCTTTTTTGACCTCGGGCATTCTATTTTCTTTGTTCAAGAACGTTTCGGTCAGCACCGCACCTTGTTCAAGATGATTAAGTTTCGTAGTATGCGCGATGTTGAGCTGGATGAATCTCACGATTTTGAAACGGTTAACGAGTATGCCATCAAATTAAAGAATGACCCCCGTATCACCCGCTTTGGTGCTTTTATCCGCAAAACTAGCCTTGATGAA
>CBDIDQ010000062.1:0-40420 GCA_965277695.1 Alteromonadaceae bacterium | reverse complement strand
CCCACCCGACAACTGTGGGCGGTGAACTGGCTAGCATTGTTGACATCGCACCGCTCAAGCACCGCTTTATAGATGCGGTTGACGGTTTTATAGCTAATCCCATTGGCTTGTACTTTGCCCCCACGATTGGAGAGCGCCCGAAACACCGGCCCCTCGGTGATGCCGGTTGCCGTCAACCAAGCATTAATCAGCGCATAGGTTTCCCGGGATACATGACGATACGTCCCCTGACCCGTTTTATCGGTTTTGGTGCGCTTAACAAAACATTGTTCCATCGCCGGTTGCAAGTCAGTCACTTCAATTTGGCCGATTTCGCTGCCCCGTAACAAGGTATTTGAACAAAAGTTTAACAACGCAATATCTCGCTTATCCTGCAAGGTTTTGACGGCAAAATGTCGATTCACCCGTGCCAGTAAATCGCCATCGAGCGCCAGGGCTTGCCTTTGTTTGGCGGGTTTAATCAGGTTACCCTGATCATCACTTTGCCCCAAGCTGACTTTAATAAACCCAGTCATCAGCCCGGAGACTTTCAGCGGATTCTTAATCTCAGCGATGCCCAGTAACGAACTGATCGAGGATAAATGGCGGGTGATGACGGCCCGTTTTTTTGGCGAGGCCACGAGGTGTTCGACATAGCGTTTAAGCTGGTCTTTTTGCTGTTCAAAATCGGGGGTGAGCGGATCATACACCGGTGACTGGTGCTGACAAAAGGCAAAATACTGAGTGAGGTCACTGGTATAGGCTTTACGGGTATTTTTCGGCAGTTTGGCAAAAATGTCCGCAAAATACTCACGGAGGTTTTTTTGTATCGCTGCCCGCTCATCATCGATGGGGTCGTCACTGGCCATCACCAGCTCGCCACCTTGGTTAATCAGTCCGATGGGATCACGATCTGCTTCATTTGTCATTATGCGCTCCGGTCAATGGCTCATACCAATTAATGGATATACTCAATCACGTCAATATTTGCCTACCGATACCACTGTTTAATCGGGCCTGAACAAACCGGGTTAAGTGTGGCAAAACGTCATTTTATAAAACAATCCGGTGGTGGATAGTTTTGTGTCGATAAACTCAGTATAAACTGGGATTTGATGAAAATCAAGTTTCATGGCCAATAATGGTTATTATCGGACTTGAATAGAATTGGTATAAATTGCCCTTTAAAACGGACATGGTGAATGAGGGGTGGTGTTTTATTTCAGTCAATCGCGACACGGGCAGGGGAGTGGTGATAATCGGACACCTTGAAGGTAGACTGATGATTCATTCGTACCGCGTTGAACAGCCTTCGAGCATAATCGCCTGATGGCTAATACCATAGGCAACCGCGCGTTTTGAAGCTTTAACCAAAAACTTATACCCAAATTCATTGGATAAGCCTGTGTATAACACTTCGATGGTCAATAAATATCACCACATCAGCAGCCGTACAAAAAACCACCAACATACTGTTGTTAATATCAGCCAATCCCGATCACCAAGCAAGATAAGGAGAATAGCGAAAGTGAGTGATATAACGATCTATTGTGTAACTATGGCGACACTTCACCTTTACTCGGATAACCTGATTACTGACCAATATCAGTTACGATATAAAGAAATTGTCGCAAAAGAACAGTGGACTGATCTTTATGTTCAACCGCCACCGTCCGTTATGCCTAAAGGTCAAGGTAAACAGGTTTGTGGCCTGCTCACGACACCAGCACCTAAGGCGATATCAAGTGCATCGAGATCGACACAGGCCATGTTGTCATTGTGGTCCAAAGTGATAAACCGCGCCTTGGTTAAATGTTGCAAGGCACTGATATTATCGGTGATTTGATTACGACTAAGGTATACCCTTTGGAGTGCAGTTAAATTGGCCAGTGCCGCAACGTCGCTGATTTGGTTGCTGGTTGCAAATAAACTCTTTAACGCCGTCAGGTCGGTGAGTGGCGTTATATCACTAATAGGGTTAGCACTCATCGACAAAGAGCCTAATGCCGTTTTGTCAGCGAGTACTGAAATATCGCTGATATCGTTGCTGTGGAACCATAAATTGGTTAATGCGGTTAAGTTAGCGAGGGCTGAAATGTCACTGATTTGATTGTTATAAAGGTATAAAAACCGCATTGAAGTCAAGTTGCTGAGTGCTGAAATATCGTTGATTTGATTATTATGCATCTGCAAATTTTCCAATGCGCTCAGGTGAGTGAGACTGGAGATGTCGCTGATTTCGTTTTGATAAATGGTTAGAAATCGCAAAGCGGTTAAGTTGGCCAGCACCGCTATATCGCTGATTTTATTGTGATATAAGCTTAGCGAAGTCAATGAGGTAAAATATTGCAAACCACTTAAATCTTCAATGTCTTTATCGTCACAAGAAAAGTACTCAGCCTCTGTAAGCTGAGTCCAGCCAAGCCTATCTGTTGTTGCCAGCACACACGCTTCAAGATTAGCATCAATAAAATGAACATCACGGATTAATGTCAGCGTAATGCAGGCGGCGGGCGCGGTGATGATGTCGCTGCCGAGGGTGCCCTCAAGCGCATCCAGTTGCTCACAAACTAGCAGGTCGTTATGGCTCAGGTTGATGGTGATGGCATTGTCGAGTTCGGCCAAAGCATTGAGATTATTGATTTGGTTGTATTGCAAATATAGTGTTTGCAAAGCCGTCAGATTGCCCAACGCCGAAATATCACTGAGTTGGTTATTTTGCAGTAATAGGGTTTGTAATGCGGTCAGGTTGGTTAATGGGCTGACAGTGCTCAGCTGATTGTAGCCAAGGTACAGGGTTTGCAACCTAGTCAGTGAGGCCAGCGCACTGATTTGGTTGAGTTGGTTGATATTCAGATCGAGCAGTTGCAACGTGGTTAGTGTAGCGAGTGGTGCTATATCACTAATCTGGTTGCCACCGAGCAGTAACCATTCGAGTGCGGTTAATCCAGTCAGTGCCGACAGTTCGACGATCTGATTGCCCGACAAATGTAATCGGGTCAATGCGGTCAGTCCTGCCAGCGCCGACAGCTCACTGATTTGGTTGTCGTATAAAAATAAGGTTTTTAGCTGGCTCAGCTGACTTAAGGCGCTTAAATCACTGATTTCGTTGCGGTCTAGCAGCAAATATTGCAACGATTGCAAACCAGACAAAGCGGTGATATCACTGATCTGATTATCAGAAAGATACAGTCGATTTAACCCTGTCAGCCCGCTTAACGGCGTTATGTCGCTCAACTGATTATTATATAGATATAAGGTACTTAAGTTAGTCAGCTGGTCGAGCGCTGAAATATCGGTGAGCTGATTACCATAAAGGTATAACCACCGTAGTGAGGTTAAGTGGGTCAAAGGGGTGAGATCGGTGATCTGATTGCCGTTTAAGCGCAAATAGTCCAACGAAGTCAGCTGTTGCAAACCTTCTAGCGACGTAATCAGTTGATCGTTGCATCTGAGGCTAGTGATTTCGCTGACTAGGGTCCAGCCATTGCTGCTAGCAGTGGTCAACACACAGGCTTCAAGGTTCGTGTCTATAAAATTAGTATCGATAATCAATGACACTGCCGTGATGCTTGCGGTAGTTTTATCGACCTTTTTACTGATTTTGGCGGTTCTGCTGACTATCAGCCGCTCGGACATGATCGGTTCAGTTGGCAGGTAGGTCGTGCCTTCATGGGTATAAGCCGGGGGTAGCGCAATGGTGCCGGTATCCGCAGCGGCATGAATTGCCGATGACAATAGCAACAATAAAAAAACGGGCGTTAATAACTTCAATGGCATCAAGTGTCTCCTAGTGAATGAATGCTATGGTGTTTAACCATAAACGTCGATAGATGCTACAGAAGCCAAAGTGATAAAGACAGTGATTCTTTAGACATAATAATCGGGATTATAGGTGAGTTGATTAAGCAGGACCGAAGTCCCGCCGACTATCTATTTACTGATAATGCCAGTTCAGGGTCACGCCTGTTGCGGCTGCATAACCCCGAATACCGATATGGTATGTGCCCGCAGCGGGAGTAGTCACCGGGCAGCTTTCGTTGTTGCCCGCTATGTAGGGACGACAGTCATAGCTTGATGTCGTTGGCGCGGAGCCAAACTTAACATATAAGTCAGCATCACCAGTACCACCGACGGTTGAAACATCGAAACGGGTTGCCCCTACTGGTACCTCTACAGTCCAGAATGTCATTTCACCGGTGGCAACATCGATATTAGCCACCGTGCCACTATCACTGTTGGGTGGAATGCCTTTGGTGGTATGGTCTGGCACCAATGAAACATCGCTAAATGGGCTATAGGCTTTTACCATGATGTAATAAAGTCCTGCTTGACCGACGGCAAAGTCACAAGTTTCATTATTACCCGCCAGATAAGGGCGACAGTCATAATTGGCTGTTGTTGCTGTGGTGTCATAACTGACATACAAGTCCGCATCACCCGTGCCACCGCTAATATTAAATGAAACACTGTCGACATCAGCTGGCGTGACATAACTATACACATATTCAGTACCGGCTTGTGAAGTCGATAAGACCCTCACTTCTCCTTTTGACAAGATCTCCGGTGGGGGAATAGTGATGACCTCACACATCACGCCGACAGCAGCAAATGCCGCTGTGACATCGTTTTTGTTATAACTTCTATCCTCGGCGGCACTTTCAACCCCGCAGGCCCCCTCATCAAAGGTGCTATTAGCGGTCCAGTAACTTTGATTGGCCAAAGCCATCACTTCAAAGGCTTTTTGAACATCCCAACCGGCAGTGCTGGCTAACAGATAGAAAGCTTTGTTATAAACCCCCGAGCTGTGATGCACATTAAGGCCACTGGTGTAATCATTAGCATGATCAATTGAAGAACCATCTTGTGTCGGGTTGGCCATATCACGCAAAATCCCCGCGTTTTTGAACACTTTCGCACCAACCAAAAAGTCGTTAGTACCATACAAAAAGTATTCAGCGGCTTCCCCTGCCATATCAGAATAGGCTTCATTCATACCGCCTGACATACCGCTGTAAACCAAGCCTGAGTTTTGTTCAGTAAAGCCGTGGCTGACTTCGTGGGTGGTAATATCCAAGCCGACAGCCAGTGGATAAAGTGTGCTGTTACCATCACCAAAGGTCATGCTTGAGCCATCCCAAAAAGCGTTCGCATAATTGGTGCCGTAATGCACCCGCATCGTCAATTGAAAAGTTAAAGGAGCCTGACCGACATAACTGTTATACATATCAAAAACAACGCCACCAAAGAAATGGGCATCATTAAGTGGGCTACAAGCCCCGTTAGTTTCTTTATAGATGTTGCGAAGACTAGCAAAAGAATAAGTGGTATTGCCGGAAGTGGCACCCGATAAATTAACCGTTCTCACGTTGGCATTGCTCATCAACGTCATTTCACCGCCACCATCCACATCAAGATAGTCGAAATCAACGCCATATTCGTAACAACCCTCTTTGATAAGTCCACCTGGGCCACTACCAATCTTTTGATGTTGCAAGTTGTTATAGGCCAAAACGATGTCACCGCTGTGGGCGTCAACAAAATACACCGGGCGTGAAGGCTCGCCCCCATTTTGTCCGGGCACCACATAAGAGATACGGTGAACCAATTTAGGTTCACCATTGAGCATATAAATAAACATTTCGTTTTGTTTATTGTAGATGGCGTGTTTGGCCGACGCTGAGGCATCTTTACCCAACACTTTATCAGTGTCAATCATCATCTGCATGGCTTGCTCAGCGGAAATACGGACTTTGGTTGAGAAGCGTTTGCCATTGAAGTCAGGGTTCAGATCAGGGTTTAAGTTAAGCAGTTGACCTTTAACATCAGTTAACAGCCCCATGGCGGTTTTAGTTGCTGCCACGCTATAGCCAAATACGGGGACGCCCTGATAGTACTGTTGAAATCGGACCTTGGTGATGCCATTGTCTAGTTCAACGCTATTCACCGCTTTCATTTGGCTATGGCCGCTGAGTCCCAACAATTGATTAATGTTATCAG
This sequence comes from Alteromonadaceae bacterium, assembly GCA_965277695.1. GTDB lineage: Bacteria > Pseudomonadota > Gammaproteobacteria > Enterobacterales > Alteromonadaceae > JABSOG01. Next base: position 34,441 of record CBDIDQ010000062.1, on the reverse strand, counting down.
TACTATAGTTTTTGCTAATGAGCGACGCATCCTGACTATCTGCGGCATTAGCACATAGCGTCAACGTACAGGCGATTGCTGTGCTGATTTTTGCTAAGTTTTGAATTTTCATTAAGTTCTCTTAAAATAATTAGTTGTTATTGGTCTGTTAGGTTTTTACCAATGAAACAATTCATTGATAGAATCAAATTATCTCAAAACAGAAACAATTGCCAGTAGATAGTTTAATGATTTGTTAATTTTTTGCAGGTAGTACAGTGATGTTATTCAACCCTCGTTAACCTTTTCATCGCGCTGGCACTGCATTTCGATGTCAGCGATCTTTTTAAAACCGCCAACCATTTTGGCGTACAATGCCTCGCTAAATTTGATAGCAAGCAGAAACTCTGGGGTCGCAAAATGTCACCTTTTCGAGGTTAACAGGTACTTTGAGAGATGAATCCACCACCAGTTCAATAGGCTTGAATAATCGCTACAGCACGGTAAGTCGTTTGAAAAAATGACAAGGGTTCAGGAAATGGCGCTTCTGGGGTAAGAGTATTTCAGCCAGAAGTTGACCATCATCGTCATTTGGTAGGAATTATTTGGTAAAGTTATCGTCTCCTAAAAAAGTTTGATGACTTAAATTTTCCCACAAATCCTGCTGTTTATTTTCATTAACAAATTGAACAAATAACTACAATGCCTGAGTTTTGTGTACTGAAAAATCAGATGTCGGGGCTTTTCCTGTCACAAAATTGTAACTGCTCCAAGGATAGTCGGACACATTTTGAACCATGCCAGCTCTAAGGGGATTTTGTATCACGTAACGAGTATTACCGCGTGAGGTCACGTGGTAAAACGCACCATCAAATTCAATTCTTAGTGGCCTACTTATCTTGCTTCAATCCTTGCTGATCAGAATCTTAAAAGCGTAGGATAGCCATACAATTAATTAAAGGAGTACAGTTCTACAACCATCCTCACAGGGAGTTTTGTACTAAGTACCGGTTCATTTCGATGACCACTAAATTGGCCACCGACAGTGTATAACACCAGCTATCCGGTGTATTGAATGAATTTAGTCATGGTGCTAATAGAGTTAGTAACGTTGACTCAATTATCAGTGGTTTTATTACCGAACCTCTATCTGGAAGCAATCATGAGGTATTTGAAGATGGTCCCCTCTGGGCCACTTTAGTTATTGTTGCAACAAGCATCTAAATACTGTTTAATGTCGCAGACTTGTTAACCTAATTTACTTGTTTGGCAATACTTGTCTTTTTCGTGGTCCATTTAGGCCGCTCTTATCCCAGACGGACCGAATCGTATTTAATGGACTAAAACTACAATTTAGGAATCTATATGAAAAAAATATTAATGACCTCTTTATCAGGTCTTGCTTTGCTGTGCTCATTTTTTACTAGTGCAAATGAAAGTGTATTGACCGACGCACACATAATGGAACAACAAAGGCTTGAACAGCAACGCTTACTTGAGCAACGACAGTTAGCCGAAGATGAACAGCAACAGCTAAAAAGAGCTGGCGGCGGCGGCGGGGTTGAGCCACCACAACCATAAAGAATATTTTGGGTATTTTACACCATGTTGATATATGAATATTTCAGGTTAGTGGAAGGCTATGTATGGGTGGTCGATTTCTTCTCCCTATGCTTGATCTTATATTTAACGCATAAAACCAGAATTATTTCTTCAGTCTTAATATCTCTAGGGATCACTGTCTTCATTGGTGGAGTATCCCATCATTATGGGATACTTATTTTGCCGACTGATCCAAATACGACAAAGACTGCGTTGCAACTTTGGTTTGCCGAGCATAAACCTGAATTGTTATTTTCGTGGTATGTCGGTTTTGCACTCTTGGATTGTGTGGCATTGGCTTTAATTGGGGCGCTGCATAGAAGTGCGAAGGTCAAAATAAATTCAATAACATCAATGCTCTTGTGCATTTGGTTTATTGATGGGCTGTTGAATATAGGTAGGTATTTAGACAAACACTGGACACAAACTAATTATCTGGCTGATATTTATAAGTATGGTATTCCTTCCATAAATGTTAGCTCAGCGCTGGTTTGTTTATGTTTTTCAATGGCAGTCGCTGCTCAATATCGTTGGGTTAGGCAAGACAAACAGAAGGATTGAAGAGATTATTACTGAAAATATATACTATTTGTTTTCTATACCTGTTGCGGTGTTGCTGATCTGGATTTATTGCCGCGTCGTTATGCAAGATAAATACTTCGCATCAATCGACGCTGAAAATGAAGACGTTACGCCAGATGGGCTCGACAAAGAAAATATCAGCTTGGATGACATCCATGAACTGGACCAGCTGTTGACTGATGATCTTAATAGACTGGTTTTGCTGATTGTCCAAAGTAGGCAGCGCTTTCATAAGGCTGCCGACGCAACCCAATTTATGTACTACGGCAAGCAAACAGATCACGCTGTAGATGCGTTAGTGTCAAAGTTCACTATAGGAAGCGATCCAACAAAAGGCCGTGATGATAACGTGATTAATGTTAACTTTCGAAATTCAAAACCTTAGTTAGAGCGAGTAACCAGCTGTAGGGTGTCGCGCTAAAACAGATGACTTATCCCACTCTCCGCTAGAGGGAGTTGAGCAAAAGTCATGATTAACCAAAACTGGAATGAAAGATGGGTCAAGGAGGAGTCCCAGCGAAGCGCAGGAAGCTCCTTGAGGCATCTGGAATGCAAGTACACTAAATCATGAATTTTGCTCAATTGAGCGTATTCAGAGGTTATATAAAACTCCGTCTGAACGCGGTATTGTACCTCCCAAATAGCGCGGGACACCACAGTCGGGTAAAGATTCCAATCGAAAGCTTACACACCCTTCAGCGTCGGTGTGCCGTTGTAAATAATTATAAAATTGTTTCACTATTGGAATATTCCATTGTTTGTTAATCTCCTCAGAAATATAAAATGATGATAACTGCTGATTTATCGCTCAGTTCATCAGTCCGACACGGTTGATACTCTTGCTCGCTTTTGCCACAAACCGAGCAGGGATAAGTTGTGCCAAGTTTTATTTGGGATTAGGTAAGACTATTTATCTTCCTGCAACTCACTCTTGTAAATTACACTGTGTCAATTTGTTTTAATTACGGGTCTATTTTGGGCAGTTTACCATTTACTATGAAAAAGATTCTATCCCCATTATTATTACTGTTAATACGTTTAATAACAATTTTAAACGTGTTATTTTTGTCATTAAAGGGGATGGCTTCGTAATCGCCAACATCAAGATATCCTGATTGTATTTTGCTATCAAAAGACAATTCTCCACCTTGTTTATCTTTATTGAAGTGTAAAACAACAAACACATCGGGACCTATATTAGATTTTAATTGAACTTGCATTGAGAATACCTTTTTATTCGAATCAAAACAGTACATGGGTATCTTTTTGTCTGTTTCAAGGTTTTAGCATAAATTTGTGTCGGTTCTCACTTGTTTTGTGGTTAATCATCGGTTATGTGCAGCCAAGTGCCGCCGTATCCTTTCATGGCAGTCAAGATTACAGAACAGATTGCGCAGCATGGGGTTGAGTGAGTGTAAAATTAAGTGGTCATACTGTCTTCGTTTACCATCCATTTTCAATTAGAATTTATCATGCAAACCAAGCCGCGAAGATAACACGACCATTTTAAGACTTGCTCGCTTAGGGCGAATACCGAGCAAGCGTTGAGCGTTTACAAACGTCCACAAATTTTCCTCGCTGCCGAATCCCCTCAATGACAGTCCAATACTTGGTCAACAAATTACAACCACTTCACAATGTCATTTAAGTATACCCAAACGTCACTAGTGAAATTCACCGTTAAAATATCATTTGTCATTACCTTTATGTCACTTATAATACTGTCATTACTTAAATGTCACTTTGTAGGATCATCATGTACATATTTGGTTATCTTCGGGCTTCAACCAACGAACAAGATGCAAACCGGGCCAAAACACGTTTGAAATCTTTTGTCGAAGAAAAAGGTCAGCGTGTTGCCGGTTGGTATATTGAAAATGTTTCTGGCGCTTCACTACAACGACCCGAACTCATGCGCTTACTTGAAGATGCCGCGCCAGGTGATGGCATTCTCATTGAACAAGTTGATCGGTTGTCACGCCTTGACGATGATGGGTGGGCTAAATTGAAATCTCTTATCCAAGAGAAAAACCTTAAAGTGATCAGTCTGGACTTGCCGACCAGTCATGCCGCGTTGGCCAGTGAGATGAGTGATGATTTCACTGCTACGATGTTGAAGGCAATCAACAATATGATGCTGGATATGTTAGCGGCCATTGCGAGGAAGGATTATCAGGATCGTCGTCGGCGTCAAGCTGAGGGAATATCGAAGGCCAAGGAGCAAGGTAAGTTTAAAGGGCGGCAAGCTGATTTGGCGTTACATAATAGTATTTGCCGGTTGCGATTGGAAAATGGGTTGAGTATTGCTGAAACGGCTAAGTTGACCGGGGTTTCTACGAGGACAGTTATTCGGGTGACGAAAAGTAGGGTGATGGAGAGCTAGGTGGTGATGATAGATGTTGTGGGCATTTTTGTTAAACTGATATTTTTGAGGTGTACCGCCTGTGTTTGTGCTGAACTAACAGAAAAGGTCAAAAAGAAGGGTTTTAGCCTACAACGGGTGTTATGTTAAATGTCTCTTTTGGCATAAAAAGAAAAGAAATGAATAGGATAACTGTAAGTTTTGAATCGGAGGCGGGGATTTTTTCTTGAAATGCACGAAAAGATAGATCGACTATTTTTTAAAGTAACCAAGCAGGACACTTTAATTCCTATAAAAGTAACTTGAGGTTAGTAGCTTTATTATTTAGACTCAATATTTAACTTCTTAAATCTGATAAGGGATAAATGAAAAATTTACAAGACATAATTAAAAAAGAAGATATGGCAAGTGTTTATAGAATGATGTCCTTTGATGATGGTCCAAAAAGGGCACAGGATATGTTCGTAAACTGGTCCGATTCCGATCTTAATATGATGGCAAGTAGTCTCCACGGGATATCTGAAGAACACAAACCAATTTTTCGATCTTTAATTCGCGGAGAAGGTGAGCAATTCAAACAACTCTTTAGCGCATTTAAAAACCAATTGGAGATTGGAGATTTAATTTTAATGACTGGTGTTTCTCGGAAATCTAAAATATTAGTAAATTCGCAAAAGCCCATTTATGCTAATGCGCGTTCTAGTCATATTGCTATAGTTCAAACCGACGTTATTTGCATAGATGCAATACCCAAGAGGGGAGTAGCTAATAGCTTGATTTCTGAAATTTTGTCGAACGTTGAGAATGATTGGCGTGTTATACGATTCAATCAAATGAACGATGCGCATCGAAAGGATATGCCCAAAATGTGTGCTTTCTACCTCCAGCAACCGTATAAAATCCTTCCAAGTAAAAAACCTGCAAAGAAATTCTCGTATTGCTCAGAGCTGGCTCGAAAGGTCTATTACGACAGTAAAGTCCAAAACTGTCGTATTCCTAAGAATAGTATTATTAAGCCATGCGATTTTGATCGAATTGCAGATCATAACAACGATTGGTCTGATGTAACAATCGCAGTTAAACCTTTCATTGATTTTTGCAAAGAATACGAAGATATTCTAAAAGTAGTTTCCAAGCCCTTAATTGATGGCCTAAGGTTGAATCAATCCAGATTTGAAGACCGGAGAAAATGGAAACGTGACATCAAGTCCGCAGAAAAGAAGAAGCACATATCCACCGAAAAGGCATCGGAGTTAATCACACAAATTCGTGAGAACGAAAAAAAACTACATTCTATATTTTGGGACTCAGACATCTAGTATATAATTGGTCCAAAAGAGCAATCAAACGGATTCAAAATCGTTGACTTTTTACTTTATGCAACATTTCAAACCGCTTATTGTGACGCTAATAAATTTCCACTTTAAGGGTTTAACTGCTCCTTTCAAAAAGGGGTAACCATGATAAAACACCGATAAGTAAAAATTATCAGTTATCTAAAAACTAAAAGCCCAGCTAACGCTGGGCTTTTTAAGTCATCTGCCCGATTAAGGCTCGTTATATGTCGTCATTTGTTTTTAGATAATATATCACTGAAGGTAGACTGATGAAACAGTAATTATTAGCAATGTCCTCACTTATAACCGTCGTAATCATAGCGCGAACCATCGTGAAGTAAAAATCCAAATCACTTAAAACGACAAAATTTAAACGATATAAAATACATCAACAACCTTTAATGATAAAAATATCTTTTTTTATATGTCATTTGTTGATAACTCTATGTTATGCTTCAAAAAGTGATTAGCCTCCCTAGCGATATTGGTTTAGCGAGAATGTGCGCTTTTCATTAGTTTCATTGTTGCTTTCGTAAGGACTCCATTTACTCATAGGTGGCGTCCTTATTTTTTGTTTGAAATTTGAGAAAGGAAAGTGGGGTTGCAGTGAAAAGAACCAACAAGGGGGACGAAAAGAAGTGATCGTTTGATTGTGGATTTCAATGTGGAAGTAGCGGGTCGTTACGGGCAACTTTGGCCCAACGACCTGATGGCCGACCAGCTTTTTGAAAGTCACCAGAGCAGCGAAGGCATCAGGGCCGCTAGCCTGCAATACAAGCAGGCATTGTGATGATAAATTCAAATGCCATTACCCTACCGACCAACGCCAATTACCTACCTATCGTTTGTTCATCAGTTCAATGCTCAGCAGTATCTAATTATCCAACAACCCAATGCAACACTATAAAAACGTTAAATTTAACAAAAAACCCCATTAAGCAGTAATTATAACTACCTTAATATCTTTATTAATGTTACATTTTGGGTGTTATCATTTAATTAGTACCTGTCCAGGCATCCAGTTTCGTTGCCATATTATGGCTGGTCAGCGCTATGCCGCATTAGCGGTAAGGTTTATTAATCAATGAATTCATCAGATAGCAAGTTAACCTTGAGCATTGCGAAAGTTAACGTTTCTGGATGAACACTAATTAACAACAAATATGAACGACTAGAAAAGCAAGGAAACTCTGATGTTAAAAACGATTACAATAACCCCATTCAATCTCAAAGAAAGAGCCAAAGCAGTCAACTCAAAGCTAGCAACATACCTAAAAGAAGTTAGGAATGGCAAAGGATATACCATGCGAGCTTTAGCTGACGCAATAGGCAAACCACATTCATTTGTAGGTAAAATGGAACTAGATGAACGACGTTTAGATGTTGGTGAATTCATTCATTATTGTAAGGCAATGGGCAAGGACCCCCGCGAAGCTTTTGACGAGGTAATGAACTTGGTCGACGGTGACAAGTAGACCATTACAGCCGAAAACAAGAAAGTAAAACAAGCAGAAATAAAGGATACAGACGTGCCAGCAAAAGTAGCTTCAAACCCCACAGAAAAGCCTAAACGAATATCCAAACTCAAGCTGGCAGCGGAAATAACCAACAGAAATATGGCGGTGTATTTCAAAGAGTTACGAAAAAATGCAGGACTGACCATGCGACAGCTGGCACCTAAGTTAGGCATCCCACATAGCATGATTAGTAAGTTTGAGAAACACCAACGAAAGCTCAATGTTGGCGAATTTCGCCAGTACTGTGTGGCATTAGGTAAGGACCCAGATGCTGTTTTTTCGGCGATTAATGCGTTACCGGATAATTATTGTGAGATGATTGTAGCCCAAAAAGCAGCAGCCAAGGCGGCACAGGCGAAAGAGAAAGTCGTCAAATGAACAATTCAGTTACGACAGCACTTAAATAACGATAGATAAACAGCACACTTTTCCACAAGCCAATCTAAAAAACAGGTCAATTGATGGGTTTCGCTGAGGCTCTCGGTGAATTCGCGTCTACGGCGTTCTGCCGTAGACGAGGTTTCAACCTCGTGAATGTTGAGGATAACTGTCACCTTAATTTTCTCTGTATGGTCACAGCCCAAAATAACTAACAATGATTAATGAATCGACCTACTCTTTTAACGAATTGTTGACTTTCAATCCAGTACGTTGAATAACAGTGGCGGTGATTTTATTGGCAGTGATCGACAGGCTGCATTGTTGGAGTTCTTCTATCATGTTGAAGTCGACGGCTTGCGTTAAGCAGTCTAAAACGTCTTGTTTCAACTGAGCAAGGTCTTCATCACTGAGAGAATCCCTAATATGAATTCCATGATAGAGCCAGTCGAATGATGTATTTGTCATCATACTGCACTTATGTACTTGGATTGGTGGCACATGACCGGCACCAATCCATGCAGTAGGTACCGTCGGACCCAGACCCAGTTTTTGAGCCAAATCCTTCAGCTTTGTCACTTCTAAAACGCACTTCATGCGTTCTACCGTGGCTCGGGCTAAGACTTTTTTTTGTTTCAAGTCTGATGATGGTGTTAAATCAGTAGGCTGCCCATCAACATCAGTTTTCACTTTTCTGGCCATTTATACACTCTTTTTTATTCAACTTACGATCTAAACACTATTGTCGAGACCACTCATGAGTTTATGCAATCACAATCGCGGCGTCCCGCACAAGAATAACCCGTATAGACGCCGATGAGATTGGTTCTGGTGATCGAGATGATCTGGCGACATTATTTGCTGCTACCTAAAGAAATTTTGTTAGCTTGAACCCATTTGCAAAGTTCTATCGGCAGTTTGTCTATTAAAATATTTAACTCTTTTTCATTTTTTACTGAAATAAGTCCATATGAAACACTATATGCAATATCACGGTGAATAATTGCAGCAAGTTCAGCGACTTCTAAGTCTGTTGGTTGATTTAACCTAGTAGGTTCCACTGTATGTACCAGCCAGTCTAACGACATACCGGTTTCCATGTGACACTGTAAAACGGAGGACATTGGTATATAGCCATGAACCCCCCAGTTTCGCAGTGTACCAACAGCGACGTTAAGAGTTTGGGCTAATGCCTCTTTGTTATTTACCTCATATGCGAGACCCATTCGCTTAATAATATCCCGTACAATTATTTTTCGCTGTTCTATAGGATATTTTTCAAATTTGATACCGTGTTTCATGTTGCCTCAATGTTTATATCAGATATCTCGTGCTCTATAGCAGTGGTAAAGCGTGTGGGCTGCCAGCACGTTTTTAAATAATGCAGATTCTGCTGTTTTTCCAACGATGTTAAGGACTCATTCTAACGAGTAACTGATAAATGTCACTATTAAACTGCACCATCATGAAAATTATTTTGTTTATTGAATGTTTGAATCAATTTTAATGACATCGTTCCAAAAAATCCTTATAAGACATTTCCTCGTTAAGTTGCTCGTCAAACCTCAGGCCCACCCGACCCGCCGAGGTGCTCGCGAAACAAGGTGACACCTCATTCGATGTCTCTGGCCAATTTTGATGGGGTTCCATTGAAGTGTTCTAGCGCTGTCGATTTTCAGGGTTATCGTGTCTTTATCGCTGAAGGTGACCACCTTTTGTTACGCACAGGTAGGCGAATGGTTTGTTAAATCTGACGTACATGCCCGGTTAATAAAAAACTGAAATGCTATGTTGGTCCTTGGCCAGATGGGATGAGTGTTTTTCATGGTCTTGATGGTGGTGCCGGTTTGTGCAATGCTGCCTTCACTTTTTAGACCGTCTCTGAGTATCTTAGTGGCATTTTTACGGCGGGGCTTTTAAATAACCGCCGCTATATTGTCTTTGCGATAAAACTTGGCCGGATAGCTGTAAAAGGTAAGCATTTTGGGTTCTGATTATATGAAGCAAAATCAAGGTTACAGTTTCTCTCAACATTCACGAGGTTAAAACCTCGTGAATGGCTGATTGCGTACGCCGTAGACGCGAATTCACCGAAGTGTCGGACCATCGCGTTTTTCAGGTAATGAAATGTCTATTTGATTGGATCTGTATTTTGCTCAACCAGCATGGCCTTATAATCCCCTCCAAACAGGGTTCTATCAGTGTGCTTGAATTGACGACGAGCTTGGTCGTACACCCCAAATATTTCTTTACTTCATGTAGTTTTAGGGCATGTCGAGATAAGTCGTTTGACTCTGATCCATAATCCCCCAACTAGTTTTTAGTTCGATTGAGCCTGACTTGTAATAATCAGGTGTGACTGTCAGTGCATCCATAACCATTTCAACGATCTTTTGCTGATTTGTCTTGTTCCAATCCCAAAGTGATATTTGGACGATAACTTGCAGCTCATTATATGATTCTTTGTTTGGTGCTTGAGAGCTGAATCTTGAAATTGCTATATCATTTACCGTTATTTTGCTTTTAATGTTCAATTGGTCGCCAATAATATTTTCCAGATGTTGGTCTATTGATTGAGCGCTTGTCTGTGTTTGTTGTTGTGTGTTTAGCATATTGCCAAGCGAAAAAATACCCAGCAGCATCACGCAAAACAGACCAGCCATGATGGTGCCATGATGGCGTATGGTCGTTCTACTTTGACTGATACCATCAACTGTATCCTCAGGACTTTGGTCGTCAATTGCGTGGCATACCCAAGTCTTGCTAACAATATCAAGTAATATGTGCTTATCAGACGAGAAAGAAGCAAGGTAAATAGAGTACAGAACTGCACTATACAATAAAGCGTTAATAATTAAATCCAACAATTGGGGCAATACATTAGGCCACTGTAGGGCAGAAATCAGCATGGTTATGATAGCCATACGTAACAATATGCTGGTGAATTTGGGGGGCAAGCCAGCAGAATTAACCAGTTTTAGCCGGAACAAGCGTTTGCCGGGTGATGGTTTGGTTAAAAACCCTTCGAAAAAAAGAAAATAAGAGACGAAAAATATTAGGCCAAATACGTCTAACCACGCCGAATTTTTGGGATAAACAAATAATGTATTGATTACTAGATATGGACCATAAGTGAAAATCAGGTCAAATGAAAAAGCTTTAACACGGTTAAGCGTTATCGAGCGATGTTTTGTTTGTGTTTTCTCTCGCTCAAGAGCCCTTGTTTTAACCCGTATTTGGGTTTGTATTTCTTGCATGTGCTGTGGCTGGGTATCAACATCGATATCTTCGAGTCCGGAATGCAGTTCATTAAGCGACCATTGGCTATAATCAGGATTTGTCATAATATTATTTTTCCCTTTTTTTATAATTGTTTCTAATTTAATCTGATAACACAAAACCAACTAATCTCAGCTATCTTGGCAACCTTTGAGTAACGGCGATTTGTTGATTAGTTGTTTTATGACTTTATTGCCGTTACCTTACTAACATTTTATAACTTTGGTACCTGCGATATAATCATGGCCACAACGTCTGGTTTTACCAAAAACAAGAAATATACTGATCAACAAGATAATTGGACCAATGACTGGTATGTGTTGTATCAATATATTGAATCCATATCGTTTAAGTAAATGCCCTTTCACTGTCGGCAAGTTCCCCTGTAAATCGACAATTTTTATCTTGGCCGATCGCTTTCCCAGCGTTTGTCCTTTGGTGACAAGCAGTTTGCCCTGGAGTAGCAAGAAAATCACCAGACCGAGCAACCCAAGACCAATGATTTGTAATAAAGACTGTTCAGCACCAGCCCTGAATACCTCGAAGCCGATGGTAAAATACATTACTGGTAATAGAATTAGCAGCTGGAGCATACCATCTGCAAATGCAGCGCCAAGGCGCTGTCGACGTGACGCAAGTTCTAATGTTTCATCATTGGTATCATTGGTTATTTCAGCCTCTGGTGTGGCATAGATATCATTATTCATAATACTCTTCCTCTGTATTGTATATTTATTAATTATTGTTAAATCCTGTGCCTTAAAGTCGGCGAAATGCAATGTATCAGATAACTTGATGAAGAAAAACCATGGTTATTACCAAATTTGTTTTAACTGCTGGGTCTTGTTTGATTTAATTAAACAACGCTGAGTTTTGTTATGACCATAACAGGCAAGGGTCACAGCTGTGCAAAAAGAAAACATTTTTCGTTAAGGGAATTTAAATGTGAGAAATAAGCTACATAATATATCCATCATCGACTACACAAATAATCCGCTTAAAGTTTTCAACGTCAAACGTTTAATTTTGGATCTTAATTTTATCCAGCTTCTCGTGAATCCCTGATTTAATTACTCCCATAGCGCATTACCTACTTCCATGTAGGCAAATCGGTATTTTACTGACAAACCTCCGCTCTGGTGGCATTAACAAACCCGCCACTAATATAAACGACGGTGATTTGCCCGCCAGTACCTGATTCACTTACTGCATTACAAAACGGACTGCCTAATGGTGGTTTAACCGTGTATTGACTTGGGTTGTTTATCCTCACTTGATAACCAACACTGCTGACGTTTTGTATTCCTGATATATCCGTCAATTGACTATTCCCTGAGAGGCTAAGATAGGTGCCAACACTGGTTAATGCTGTTAACGCATTGAGATTAGTCACAGAAGTTCCACCGATAGAAAACATGCCACCAATTGTCGTCAGGTTACTTAATCCATCAATGTTGCTTAGTGCGCTATTATTACCTAAAAGCACATTAAAACCGACACTCGTCAGACCCGATAACCCGTCAACATTGGACACTTTTGTGTATCGTAGGTCAATATCACCACCCACATGGGTTAAGTTACTGAGGCCATCAATATTGGTCAAGTTAACGTTTTTATATAACATTATTGTGTTGCCAACACTGGTGAGGCTCGACAAAGCATCAAGATTTAATAGATCGTTTTGCCTGAGATCTAAGTCATTACCGACAACAGTAAGATTGTTTAAGCCATTAAGATTAGTGAGATTTCTGTTAGAGGTAATTTTTATATCATGAGAACTAACATCAGCTAAAGTGCCAAAACTGGTGACGTTATTTAATACCGACATATCGGTTAAGTAATACATATTGAAAACACTTAAACTTTCACCAATAAAGGTTAACGCTTCTAAACCGGACAAACTCGTCATTGACGATCTTGCTAGCGCCAAACTACCGTCAATAGTGGTTAAGTCTGACAACCCGCTATATGAATCGATACTCGCAAACGTATCGAGAAATAAATGACGGTTCACTTTCGTTACACCTTGCATAAAGTCGACATGGTTAATATAAGTGCCACCCATATCTAATGAGGTTAATGCCGTTGTGCCCAGTGGTTTTTGGGGTAGATGATGATCTCTTATTTCCATGTCTTTAAAAGAAACTTCTTCCCAAGTTGTCGCCCACTGTGACATGTCGGTGAACGATGTTAGCGTATTAAGACCATGGAAAAAATCTAACCATTCTAATACCGCAATGTCTGCCTTAATGTTGCTAATGCCCGTTTTTACGCCGTTAACAATGGTACCCTGCCAAGATATTGATTTTATTGGCGAACTATAAGAATTCACGCCCAAAAAGCCGACCGTATCAGGGTTATGGTTAAGGTTAAAAACATGTTGCTCATCGCTTATTGTCGTCACGGTGAGGATGGCCGTATCAGAGCCGTTCAAATGCGTGTTCAAGGATAAACTGTTCACCGGTTGAATGAAGTTGACGGTAAAGTCTTGACTGACAGAACCTGCACCTTGAGCGGTATCGTTGGAGGTTAAAATTTCAGCCGTACTAGGTGATACAGAAAAATCACTGCTACCAACACTGGCCACACCAACATCGATATCAGACTCTACCTGCAACATGTCTGAGCTAAAACTTGCAAACCATTGATCTTTATTAGGGTTGTTTTTCAAGTCAGCCATCGCAATAAGCACATGACTCAATGATTCATAATTACCTTGGTCGGTAATATAGTTAAGTTTAGTGTGGTTCGTACTACGATGTAGCGCACCAATCGCCAAACCATCCGCACCATTAATAGAGATTTTCATAATGTCTTGCTCAGAGGCCAAACCAACAAATCCATCTTGGTTAATAGTGAACTCATGAATTTGACCTTTAGACGTTGTGGCTGTCACTACTGCTGGACTACCTTGACGGTAAATCTCAAAAGCCAGTTCTTTGATACCCACGTCAAAGGTCATGTCCAACACACCAGTGATCACATTCAGTTCAGCACCATAATTGTCCGTATACACCATACCACCGGGGGTATAACCCTGAATACCGAGTGTATACCATTGAGTTAATGGCTCTGGCCCAGTATTTAAATCGTCACCCATATAATAAACGGATTCAAGTTGATGGTTTTCGACGTAGTGATAGTTTTCCATGTCATGATCAATGGTCATCACGTTAGGTAAACTTTCTAAACAATTTGGCCCCGTGTCCTCAACTGTTGGCACCGCCAACAATTGGTTGGCGGTACCAGCGGGTACGCTGGTGAGTGTATCGGTGCGACTAAGGTGCTGTAATTTTTCAGCCACTTGACTGACATTACAGGTTGGGTCGTTGCCCAATATTAACGCCGCAGCACCTGCGGTTAAAGCCGCTGAGGTAGGTGAGTGACTGATTGAGTTGTTGGCCCCATCAGAGCTATGCCATGTTGATTTTACATATAATCCCGGTGCGTACATATCAACACAACTACCTGAATTAGAATAAGGTGATGCTAAGTCGCTGTCGTATGTTGAAGCGACGGTGATGGCTTGACTCAGACTGCCAGGTGAATAATTACAGGCATCTTGGCTGTAATCACCACTGGGTACTGCGTAAGTCACACCGGCATTAATCGATGCTAATACCGCATCATTAAGGGTTTGTGAAAATGAAGTGTTGAAACCTAATGTCGCCACTGCGGGTTTTTGGTGGTTGTAAGTGATGTATTCAACACCTTGGATGAGGCCAAACAAAGAGCCAGCACCATTAGTATCGAGTACTTTAACTGAGTGCAATGATACCTGATTGGCAACACCATATTGACTACTACCGACTAGACCGGCGATATGCGTACCATGGCCGTTATAATCACTTCCATCTTCTGGACCAATGTCATCAGCAAGAAAATCGTTAGTGGCACGCCCAGCAAAACCCGTATGAGAAATGCTGATGCCGGTATCAAGAATATAAGCATGAACACCAGCGCCATCACCAAATCGGGTATAACTCTGATCAAGCGGCAATGAGGCTTGGTCAAGCCGATCTAAAGCCCAGGTATTAACCGCTGAGGTTATAGCGGTCATATTGCTTGTCATGCTACTGCGTTTCACCAAAGAGTCTTGCATCAACTCAACCGTTTGATTGACTTCGATGCTTTTTACATTTGGATTTTTTTGCAGCTTTTTAAGTTGTCCCGGTGATATCTTGCCGGCAAAACCTTTGATACGCATAAAGCGATGTAATGAACGTCCGTTGTTTTTGGCGTTTTCATTATCAATGTTTTGCCGAGCGATATTGATAATCTTATCGTCAACATTGCGTTTAAACACCACAATGTATTCACCATCAATTTTGTTGGCAGCGTGTAAACCTTTTATTTGATTAAGTGTTATAGGCGTTGTAATAGGTATTGTAGAAGCTGAGGGTTGAATATCTGAGTGGGGTTGATTTTGTGCAGTGGCGCTGTGGGTAATACTTAATAATGAGAAACTTAATAACGATAAACCAGTTAAAGGTCTTGATGTTTTTTTAAACATATACAATCTCCGTGAATATTATAAATAACCATTTATGCATTTATCTTACCGATGTAGACCTTGGCAAGATAATTAGTAGACTGCCACAATTTGAGAATGAATACTCTCTTTTTATGCGGAAATTTTGCCAATTTGTATCAAAACATAGCAAATTTTGTATCAAAATCTATCAAGCACGTATCGAAATCTATCGATGATTAGCCTTTCAAACTTAGTATTCTCATCAATGAGCAACTGTTTTTTGTACTCAGGTGGACCATATCTGTAACCCATCAAGAACCAATGTAAGGGAACTTGTCAGCTGTGGCGAACCAGAATTGATGGCGTTGAGTGATCAGTTATTAGTGAACAAAATAGAGTTGGTTGGGTAAATTTAAGCGCAACCCAGCCTTGAGCTTATACTGTAAAAAAAAGCCCTCCAACGCCGCATTGATATATTTGTCACCGGATTATAACTAAGATTGTAACCATTCAGCGTAATTGTTGATTTTGTGGATAAATGACGTTGAAGTTCATTTTTACGGCTAACTTAGGTAGACAGTATGTATTGACGTCCATGTAAATACAAAATGTCGGCACCAATCAAACAGGGTAGCAGTTGATAATCAAAAAACGCGATGGTCCGACACTTCGGTGAATTCGCGTCTACGGCGTACCAGCTCTGCCGTAGACGAGGTTTCAACCTCGTGAATGTTGAGGATAACTGTAACCTTAAATTGCTCTATATGGTCGGATCCTAATTGTCTGATGGATTGGCAACTATCGTTCCAAATAAAATACTATTTGATAACAATAGCTTGCACGTCAATACATATCAGGAGTGAGCTCCAGCTCACGATTAAATGGCGTAGCCATTTAAAAAATGTTGCGTCTGGGCGGCATTCCGCTTCGGCACAAATCACGAGCTGGAGCTCGTTCCTACGACAAGTTATCCACAAGCTGAATAGTTACCTAAGATTCAGATAAAGTAATGCCGTCAAATTGGCCAACGGCGATAGATCGCTGACATCGTTATGGTAAAAATACAACAGTTCTAATTCGCTTATACCAGCCAGAGGGGCCAGGCTGAAGACCTGATTATTCTCAAAAGTCAATAGGGTCAAGGCATTAAAGTGTTGCAAACCGTTTAAATCGCTAATATTTCTATTGCCGCAACTCAATTCGCTGACCTCAGAAATTAGCGTCCATGCCTTGCTGCTGGCGGTTGCCTGCACACAGGCGGCCAGATTGGCATCACTAAACTGAATATCGCTGATCAACAGTGAGGCGACACAACTGACAGGTTTAACAACAACCCCCTGCCCCAACGCTGTCTCAAGTGCATCGAGCTGATAACAGGCGAGCTGGTCATTGGCGGTTAGATTAATCGTGCTCACCTGAGTCAGGTTGTTCAATGTAGCGTCAAAATTGGCTATCTGATTATATTGCAGATACAAAGTCTGCAAGTTGATCAAACCAGCCAGCGGCGTTATATCACTGAGCTGATTTTTCCACCGTGTAAACCCCGCTGTATCCGCCGTTCAGCAGCACTATAACCGGTATCGATATCCACGCTAACAAGTGTCGATGCTAATGGTTCGACAGCATCAGCAGTACTCGACAACAGCACAGAAGCCAGCAAAAAGGCAGTCAATAATTTTAATGGAGTAAATAATGTCAAGATTTTTATTCCCAATTAAATTTAATAAATGGCAGCGGATAATTCCCTAATAGGTATGATTTAACAGCACAATCGTCTCACTTATCACCGTGATTAATTATGGTGGGATCTCATTTGTATAGGATTAGGGGGCAAATCAATTGTTTCAGAAGATTTTTCTAACCTATTGAATAATAAAAATTTTAATTTGTCTTTGTGTTGAGAACAAAAGGGGTCTATTCTTTTGATCATTAAAACTATCTGGGTTAGGCACTCTCAACAACACGGTTGGTGGGAATTGCAGATTATTTCAATTAAATCACCATGGTTCCGTAGGTTTTACTACCCATTAAACCCGCCAACGCAAAAGGAAAGACCGTCAATTTGATGGTAAAGTCATTGATCCGATAGCGGTATTGGTAAATTACGCAGTCGAAGTGGTAACACATCAGTGGTTTTTGTCTTTTTTAAATAGTTTTAATGAACAAGAGGCTGGACCCTTTTTTTCGTTTCTATGCAATGCTTGAATTTCAAGCGCAATAAGCTGATTTTAAAAAGAATACGAAAAGAGCGATAAGGTAATCTGTATCTTAAAAGCGTCTTATCGTAACTATCCCTATAATAACTATTTTTTAGGAAAAAGTGGATAGCTACATTAATCACGAACAAGACTAAAACTTATTGATGGAACTTTAATTATGTGTACTAACTTTAAAATTATTGATGATAACGATCGCGTCACCGTGGGTCGTACGATGGACTACTCCCTGATGCAAACTGCTGATCTTCTTTTTGTGCCGCAGCAAGCGATACATGGTCAGAACTTCTTTAATCCATACTTAATGAACTCAGAGGAAAGTACACTATTCGAGTACAGCGATGAACAACAGGAAAACTTTCAGCTAGTATTCGACCGTAATTATAGTTTCATCGGAATGAATGCCTTTGGCACTGAGCTGCTCACTGACGGGCTCAATACTGCTGGACTCTATGTTAGCGTTCAGACCCTAAATGCCACAAAGTATCAAAAGATCACAAAACCTGAGCGTGGTCTGAGCTACACAAACTTCTGCAACTGGGCCTTGAGCGGGTTTGCGACATGTGAGCAGGTAAAAGAGGTGCTTGCTAGTGGTGAGGTCGAAATTGGAAATCCGGGGGATCCGGGGGAAGAGAAAGGTCTACACTTTGCGCTTCACGACGCAACCGGACAAAGTATGGTTGTCGAAGTACTGGACGGGGAGATCCAAATCACAGACAATTCGAACATAGGTGTCATGACCAATGATCCTCCTCTACCGTGGCATCTAGCCAATCTTGATCACTACACAGCCCTGTCTCCTATATGCGTGACTACATCGCTCTCTGGCAACATCAAAAAGTTCGCAACCAATACCAATCACGGCACTGGCTTAGTTGGTCTTCCTGGAAGCCCGCTTCCCAGTGACAGATACATACGTGCAGCGATGATGGTGAACTATTCAAAACTAAATGAGAAAGAGAAAGAAGCCGGAAATCTAGCCTTTCACATCCTTAATACTCTTGATATCCCTTACGGAGTGAATAAAGAATCGGATGGCGATAGCGACTTTGTAACCTACACTGTGTTTGCATCTGTGTCCGATCTAACTAATAAACAATACACGGTCCGTACTTATGCCTCCCCTCTAACCTACTCTGTCGACCTGAATTATTTAGATAGCAACGTGAGTACGATTGTAACATTAGAAGTTCCAAAAGAACCTCTATCAGTTGACCTCACTCAAAGCTTTCAGACCTAAAAATGTAATCAAGAAACTCTAATAGAACCCCTATTTAATTGTAACTATTTAGCTTGTGGATAATTCGCGGCAGGAGTGACGTCTCGCCGCAATTTGTGCTGCAGGCGCAACATTTTTGAAACCTTAGGTCTCAAAAACAAGGGGGTCAAGCATCGTTTTCCTGAACCGCCCATTCTTTTTTAAAACAAACTGGCTTCCAGCAATATTTTGCTTGTCGTTTCAACTCAAAATCTTTGTCTGTTCGTTTTCGCTGTCTAACCTGATTTGTCGCATAGCTGGCAGAACAATCAGCAAAACAAAAGTCGCTGACTCAGGATTTGATATTGATATGCCTTTGATGGTTGAGGTCAGCAAGGGGAAAATTGTGCTCACCGCCAGTGTCGCGTAACCGGAGTGACAGAAGCTGATGGGTTTCACTACAGTTAGTTGAACATCGACGAAATAACGCCGTTCTTGTGGCGGTAAACACACACTCTACCGCTCAATTTAAAACCATAAATAGTACAAACATTAAAAAAAAGAAGCGATGTTACTTATGCAACGTCTATGCAACACGCATCACTACCCTGATGAGAGAAACAACTATCATTTTCACAAAAAAAATAAATCACACCGTTTATACACAAATGACAACGTTGTCATATTCGACAAAAAAACAATATATTGCATACATTACATTTCTTCACCGCCCACCTATATCATTGTTTTAAATCAATTTTTTAACACTCAGCAACAGGAGCCAAAAGGCATTCTATACTGTAAACGCTTACATTACAGATCAAACCTTTAAGTAAACAAAAAATAAATAAATATCATACTATCGAAAAATAAAACAAAAGAAAGGTTGAATATTTGTGAATAATTAATTAAGGTTTGTGAATAACGTACCTTTGTAAGCGTTTACCTAAATGCTTCAATATTAATTTTAAGCAACCATAAATAAGACACTAAAATGAAATTAAATTTAAATAGAAAATCGATGTTTTTAAAACCTCTCGTCATTGCGATGGCCCTGCCGGGCAGCGTAATGGCAGCAGATTGTACTAATGTGGCAGAATGGGAGTTAGGTACTGAATATGTCGCTGGCGCTCAGGTGCAACAAAATCAAACCCTCTACGAAACCAAATGGTGGACAAATCTCGAAAACCCAGAAACTTCTGGTCAATGGGGTGCTTGGGTAGATTTAGGTGCTTGTGAATCGTCAAATGAAGCACCTACAGTATCATTCACCTCTCCTGCGAATAACAGCACTATCGCTCAAGGTTCAACCGTTAACTTCGTTGTTGACGCCCAAGACAGCGATGGCACCATTGCTAGCACAGTGTTTGAAATCAACGGCAGCGTAGTCACTTCTCCTTGGTTAGCAGATACAGCTGGCAGCCTTACAGTTAACGTAACTGTTACTGATGACGACGGCGCATCAGCCACATCTGCACTTAACCTAACCGTAACAGACGTGCCAAATACACTGCCGACAGTCGCCATTGACTCTCCTGCCGATGGCACCTCAGCCAATGCGGGTGAAGTCATTCGTATTGAGGTTTCTGCTGCTGATGTCGACGCTGGCGACTCAGTATCTAAAGTTGAGCTCCTAATTGACAACGCTGTCATTAGCTCAGATGATACTAGTCCTTTTGAGTTCAGTTGGACGGCAAGCGGGGCAGGTGCACATAGCTTAACCGCTCGGGCTTTTGACAGTCGAAATGACAACGCTGTCAGTGCACCTGTTACAGTCACAGTCGTCGCAGGCAATGAACGACCAACAGCAGCCATTACGGCACCGGCAGCGCAATCACAATTTGCCGTTGGCGCAAACGTTGCGATCACGGCTGATGCAGCCGATAGTGACGGTACTGTCACTTCAGTTGAGTTTTATGTTGATGGCAAGATGATTGGCACCGACACGACAGCACCTTACAGCGTAGACTGGTTAGCAACGGGTGATGGTCAGGTACCTCTAAGCGTTATGGCCACTGATAACAAAGGTGCTCAAACCACCTCTTCAGCGGTTTCTATTCAAATTGGTGATACACCTGTAGACCACGAAGCTTGTCGTCCAGACGGTTTAGTCGGTGATTCTTTGTATTGTGATGTTTACGATACAGACGGTCGGGAAAAAATGGGTGCTGATCACCAACGTCGTGTTATCGGTTACTTCACTTCGTGGAGAACGGGTCTTAACGGCAAACCAGGTTATATCGCCAAAGATATTCCTTGGGATAAAATCACTCACATCAACTACGCCTTTGCCCACATTGATTCACAAAGCAAAGTCTCTATCGGTGATGCAGCCAACCCTGCTAATGCCGCCACTGGTATCGAATGGCCAGGCGTTAGCGGTGCAGAAATGGACCCTAGCTTTGCCTATAAAGGACATTTTAATCAGATCAACAAATACAAAAAACAATACCCAGATGTTAAAACATTAATCTCTGTGGGTGGTTGGGCTGAAACAGGCGGTCACTTCGGCGATTCAGGTCGTGTTGCTGACGGTGGTTTCTACAAAATGACTCAATCTCAAGCAACCATCGATACATTTGCTGATTCTGCTGTTGAGTTTTTACGTACTTACAAGTTTGACGGTTTAGACATCGATTATGAATATGCCACGTCAAACAACGGTGCTGGTAATCCTCAAGATGAGTGGATCTCTGGTCCTAACCGTGCCACTTTATGGGCGGGTTATGAAGCACTAATGAAAACCCTGCGTGAAAAACTCGATGCCGCTTCTAAAGCTGACGGCACGCACTACATGTTAACTATCGCCTCTCCAGCTTCTGGTTGGTTATTGCGTGGTCAAGAATTCTATGGTGTCACTAAATATCTTGATTATGTAAACATCATGTCTTATGACTTGCACGGTGCTTGGAACAACCATGTTGGACCAAATTCAGCATTGTTTGATAGTGGTCAAGATCCAGAACTCAAAGTAATCTATGACGCTGCACAGTATGAAAATATTGGTTATTTAAATACTGACTGGGCTTATCATTACTTCCGTGGTTCTATGCCTGCTGGTCGTATCAACATCGGTCTACCGTATTACAGCCGTGGTTGGAAAGGCGTTACTGGTGGCACCAATGGTCACTGGGGAAGTTCAATAATGGCCGATCAAAGCCAATGTCCTTTGGGCACAGGCAAAGATCAAACGCGTAATCCACATGCCAATGAAAACTCAGCCCCTTGTGGTATGGGTGCAACAGGTTTAGACAACATATGGCATGATTTGAAAGACAACGGTGAAGAAGAGCCAGCGGGTTTCAACCCAGTATGGCATGCATTGAACTTACTTAACGGTATTCAAGGTAGCTACATCGAAGCTTACGGTTTAACCCCTGCCACTGACCCAGATGACACGTTACAAGGGTCTTATGTACGTGGATATGATGACGTCACTAAGAACTCTTGGTTATGGAATGAAAGCCGTAAGTCTTACTTGTCATATGATGATGACCAAGTGATGCAAGAGAAAGTGAACTATGTTGTCGACCAAGGTATTGGTGGGGTGATGTTCTGGGAAATGGCGGGTGACTATGCATGGAATGCGGCTAAAGGCGAATACGGTATGGGTGATACACTCACCACTATCGCCTATGACGGCTTTAAAGCGTCTACTGCTTACGGCAACAAAAAAGCTGAAATCGCGATGCCTAACCAAAACATTGATATTCAAGTCACATTCCACAGCTTTGCATTGGGTGACAATAACTACCCAATCGTACCTACAATGACCTTGAAAAACAACTCTGACATGGATATCCCTGGTGGTGCTGTGATTGAGTTTGACGTATCAACTTCAACGCCTGGTACTATTGCTGACCAATCTGGTTTAGGTATGACAGTTATCACTAACGGTTCAAATGCCGCTGGTAATAACATTGGTGGTTTAGAGAATAACTTCCACCGTGTTAGCTTCACCATCCCAGGATGGCAGAGTATCCCAGCGGGTGAATCTTTAGATGGCGACATCAAAGTACAATTGCCAACCAGTACACCGTCTAACTTCACCATTGACATCAATGGCGTAAAATACGGTTTCACTGAAGAGCACGGTAATGGCAAAAGCTTCTGTGAAGCAAACCCAACAGATCCTATCTGTACTAACCCTCCACCACCAGCAGATAGCTGTGAAGCTAAAGGTATTGATACAACAGGTTTGGTCACTCACCCTGAATTCCCAAGTGGCGACCATGCTAAAGGTAACGAGCTGATTATAAGTGACAACTCTGTATACACGGCTAAGTGGTGGACGGCAGTAGCGCCTCCTAGCAACGATTGGGATTTAACTTGTAAAGTCTACTAAAAGCTTAATCAACACTCAAAATCTAACTTTGCGGTATAAGGAAGTACCGTATTTATTAATTAGGGACAGAATAACAATATGATAACCCAAGCATGTCGTACCAACATTTTCACTTGACAACCTTTGAGAATGTTATGCAACAGGTTATTTAAAATTCGGAGAAAACTCATGAAGACCAAATATACTAAACTTGTCACTGCTATAGCGCTTGCTTGTAGCATGGGCAACGTTGTCGCCAATACCACCGCAGATCACGACAAAGAAGTCATTGGTTATATTACCAATTGGGATCCATGGAAATCGACCGCCGCTGGTTTTCCAACCCAAGGTGTTGCCAACCACTTAAACGTTGATATGAGCAAATACACCATCTTGAACTACTCGTTCTTTGGTGTCGCTGTTGACGGGTCATTGCACTCAGGGGATCACAGAAACAAAAATATCTGGCAAGCATCAGAAGTCCAACAACCTGCTGAGTTGTTGATGACTGACGCCTACTCAAGCTGGGACATGTACCTTATGTTCGGTGAGTTAGAGCTGGTACATACATTAACTGAAGAAGCGCAAGCCCAAGGTTTTACCGTCAGTGGTTCGACTTGGACCCATGAAGGTTATGGTCTAAGTGGTGTCTTCCCTATCCCTTTGAAAAAAGCAGGTGGTCAACCGGGTGTTATCGAACATGCACACAACAATGGCGTTAAAGTCATGGCATCACTGGGTGGTTGGAGTATGTCCAAGCATTTCAGTGCAGTCGCTGCCGACCCTGTTAAGCGTGCAAAATTCATTGTCGACGTTAAACGTCTGATCGCCCTTGGTTTTGACGGTATCGATGTCGACTGGGAATACCCTGGTCCATTTAGCGGCATGAACTTCACTGGTACTGAAGCGGATTATCCTAACTTCTTAACCCTAATGAAAGAAATTCGTGCGGCCATTGGCCCAGACAAACTGATCACTGCGGCTTTCTCTGCCGATACTCGTAAACTGGCCGGTTTTGATTGGCCTGAGCTTGACAAGTACATGGATCATTACAACATGATGACCTATGACTACAATGGTGGTTGGTCAAATAAAGCGGGTCATAACTCACCAGTCAGTGACTACACTGATTCTGAAGTGCCATTTTTTAACTGGGACGAATTGCAAAATTGGATGGCCAACAAAGGTATTCCAAGCAACAAAATCAACTTCGGTATGGCTTTCTATGGCCGTGGTGTTCAAACTGAAACAACCGATGGCATTAATGCGCCTACCATTAAACGTGACGTAATGCTGCAACCAGACGGACCTATCAGCACCGCTGCTGATTATCAGAACTGGCCGCTAGAAGTGTATGACGGCACCCCTAACTATTTCTTTATTGAGCAAAATAAAGATGGTTGGACAGAAGGTTTTGATGAAGAAGCACAAGTCCCTTACAAAACCAAATCAGTGGCTGGTAAAAACTACTTCTTGTCATATGACAATGAAAAGTCAATTGGGATTAAATCTCAGTACATCAACGATTACAGCTTAGGTGGCGCGATTGTTTGGACTGTCGTCGGTGATTTAGAATGTACCGGTGGTACCACTACACACAGTGGTAAATTAGTCTCTTGTGGTAACGTCAATGCCCCACTAGCAAACGAAATCAACAAAGTATTTGCTACAGGTGTTAAAGGCGCACCATTAATTAGCTTTACCTCACCGACAAACGGCGACACATTTGTACCGGGCAGTGACATTACATTTGCAGCGAATGCCAGAGATCTTGATGGCACCATTACCAGCGTATCGTTCACTGCTAACGGTGTTGTTATTGGCACTGACACCACAGCACCTTATACCGCAACACTCAGTAATGCGAGTCTTGGCGATTATACCGTTGTTGCAACAGCCACTGATAACGAAGGTAAAACCAAAGCAACGCCTGATTTGAATATCGGTGTTAACAATGACTCGCTAAGCCCAGTTGTAGAGTATACAGGCCCTACTGGTGAGTCAAATATCCGCAACCTTCAAGTGGTTGAAGTGACCGCTTCTGCTTCTTACGATGCAGGCTCTGTGACTTCTGTGAGCTTTAACATTAACGGCACAACGTTAGCGGGTTCAGAAACTTCTAGCGGTTTATACAGCGCATTGTATAACCCAACAGCTTTTGGTTTACAGAGCGTAGCAGTGACAGCAACCTCTAATGCAGGTTTCAGCAAAACAGTGATGGGTTCATTTACCCTGACTCAGTGTGAAGGTGAACTGTGGGATGCATCTGCTATTTACCTTGGTGGCGACGTGGCGATTTACGAAGGTAAACAATACACCGCCAATTGGTGGACTCAAAACAACCAACCTGACACCAGTGCGAATTGGACAGTAGGCGCTGATTGTGCTGCTGGCGGTACTGATCCAGTTAACCAAGCACCAAGTGTGAGTAACTTGGTACCAAATGGTGGTGAGTTCTCAGTAGACACCAACATTAACTTGTCTGTTAATGCCAGTGACGCTGACGGTACTGTGACTAAAGTTGACTTCTATGCCAACAATGCATTGATAACCTCTGACAATACAGCCCCTTACACAGCGAGCTACAGTTCAAGTGTTGCAGGTACAGTGACGCTTAAAGCAGTGGCGACTGATGATAAAGGTGCGACGGCTGAGGTTAGCAATCAAGTCACCATCAGCGACGACAGCAACCCAACGTTCCCACCAGTGGTTAACATCACTAACCCTGGTAGTGGCATCGAATACGCTATAGGCGACAGCTTAACCTTTACAGTTGAAGCCACTGACCAAGATGGTGCAGTAATGGATGTGGTGTTTGATCTGAACGGTACCCAGGTATCGACTGATTCAACAGCACCTTACAGCCATAACTGGACAGCCACAGCGGCGGGTTCGCAGACGTTAACTGTAACGGCGACTGATGATACTAACCTGACAACCACTAAAACGGTGACTTTCTCGGTAGCAGCCGATGAACCAACCTGTACGGTTGAGCCATGGGATGCAAGCTTAGATTACTTTGCTGGTGCCCAAGTGAGCAAAAACGGTGTGGTATACAATGCCAAATGGTGGTCAAGAGGCAGCGATCCAGAAACCTCAACTCAATGGGGTGATTGGGAAGTCGTTGGTGCTTGTCAATAGGTCGAATAGTGTGAGGCTCCGTTCTTGGCATGGAGAAACGGAGGCTCGCAAGGATTCTAAGGCTTCGTTAAGGGCAAGGTGAAACGGAGGCTCGCAAGGGGGTCAAAGCAGACTCTTTTTCTGGACAGACAAGCTGTCCACGAAAAAACCGCTTGCATTGACCCCGGCTGGATGAAAATCGACGAGGTAACTCTGCTAAAACTCGGAGCCACCTCGTCGACCCACACCAAAATGGGGTCAATGCTTTTAAAATTCTGCTTTTTCTTTTTAGAATTTTGAATGCTTTGACCCCCTCGAAGCTACCCTGTCGGTCATTCTGACACTCCACCTCTCGGGTACATAAAGCGTGTGCCTTGCTTCATGTACACCGTTCGCCCTTGCAGCCAAATCAGAACGAAGCCTACAAACAAAAGAAATATGTTAGGAATATAGTAATGAAAAACACAAAAAAAAACGGTTCAAAGTTTACTAAGAGCCAATTAGCCAAGAGCATAAGTCATATAATTTTACCTGTATGCTTGTTGGCCAGTTCAACAGTCGTTAACGCGAAAGACTATTCTTCGGCGTTAACACTTGGCAGCCCGCAGCAATTTATGCAGCAAGTCGGTGTAGATTCGAAAGCCCATAGTCAGAGCACACTCAGCCTCAACAAGAACGGTTATTACGCCGCAGATAAAACAACCCTCGATACCCAAGCGTTTACTCTGGTTGACAATCTTGGTGGTAAAATCACTGTTTCTGCTGAGAACTTGTTCGTAGAAGAGAACGGCACCCTGTCTATGAGTGGTGCGGTAGCAGGGTTACCTGGTTCAGAATTTGTCCTCCAGCGCCACGGCGATGATGTTTACGGTTGGGTCATTTTAGAAGATCAAGATGCTGCCTATGAATATACCACTGTCAATGGCAATATCGTGGTGAATGAAATTGCCATCACTGACGTACGCCCTGTGTGTAAAATTGGCGATCATAATCATGCGTTGGCTGGAGACAGTTACTGGGATCGCTTGCACGCTGCACAAGATAGCCTGTTAAAACCTATAAGCAATAATATACTAAGCCCTGCTGGAGTAACGTCGTCATCGGCTCCGCACCTAGGCTCATATGCTGGTCAAAACGTCCAAGAGCTTGAAAGTCTGCCCGGTGCCGAACATGTGATCATGCTCGAAACTAAAGACTTTGCGCTGCCGAACAATGAATATCTGTGGACAACTTGGCAGGTTATTGCCGCCGGTTTTTCTAGTTTAGAGGTGAATATCACCACCAATAGGGATGTTTATGACAATGCGCCGCCGAGCAAACGTGGTGGTGTCAGGCTGATAAATGAGCAAGGGAGATCTTACTGCGCGCGTGCCTATGGTACTGGTTACTTCTGTGTGGTACGTAAACAATTTAGTGCGATGTCGGCGGGGCGAATTGCCAACCACGAGCTTGGTCATTTACTTCACCTTGGCCATGACGGCGACCTAAACGGTGAAGGCCAGCATTATACCTACTTTGCTGGTTTGAGAGATTTTGAGTGGGCCACTATCATGGGCGATGTCAATCATTATGCTAACGGCGAATGGGATCAGGGCCTTCATCAATGGAGTAAAGGTGAATATGATGGTGCCAATAACTTGGAAGATGATTTTGCGATTATGGCGCAACACATCCCAACCAAAGCAGATGATATTGCCACTTCAACGCCATTAGTGATAGACGCTGACGGCACGGTGAATCCTGCCAATAATGCTGGCCAAATCGAGCGCAATACCGATACCGACAGCTTTACCTTTTCAACTGGGGCGAACGGTGGCCGTGTTAATTTCGACATAGACAGAACCGAGCACAGAGGTGGCGGTATGTTGGATGTTCAAGCGACCATTAAAGATAGTGGCGGCGCTGTAATATCTCAGTCGAATAAAAGTGTGGGACCGTTCAGCCTCATTCGATGAGTTTTTACCCACTGGAGACTACACCCTAGAAATTTCTGGCGGCGCAGAGGGAACTCCGAGCCATGGATTCTCAAACTACTCTTCTATTGGCCTCTATGCCATTGAAGGTGGCATAGCGGATGGCGATTTTATCAATCAATGTGTCGGTATTAATGCCTATCCTAATTGGACTCAGGTTGATTTGGCCGGCACGCCGACTAACGCCCTTGGCGGCGACGTGATGAAGCATGACGGCAACGCCTATACCGCCAACTGGTGGACCAATGCCATTCCAGGTAGTAACGCTGACTGGACATTGCTGAAAGCTTGTCTCGTGCCAGCGACAGGCACCGATCCTGATCCTGAACCAGTCTGTGGTGCCGTAAATGTTTATCCAAACTGGACTCAGCTTGACCACGCCAACGCCGGTGATGAAATGGCGCATGAGGGCAATGTTTACCGGGCTAACTGGTGGACTAATGTCACCCCTGGCAGTGACGGTTCTTGGACCTTGGTTCGCGCTTGTGACTAACCTTTTGGCACCGATCAAATAACGTTATTTAAGGTAACACCTGTAGGCGGAGGATTTATCCCCGCAAGGGAGCCAAAGCGACCGTAAACCCATCAGTTTGGCATTAGACCTCAAAAAGCGGGCATAAATGCCTCGCCTACGGTTAAATCCCCAGATGCAATTGCTACCCTGTTTGATCCGTGCCAACCCTTTTGATTAATTAATAAAGAGAACAAAATAATGAAAGTCAAAACAATGAAAATCAAAACACTTAAATCCCTTGGTTTGGCGGCAGCCAGTATTATCTGTATTCTGCCCAGCCAGGTCAGCGCCCACGGTTATCCCACCATGCCTAAAGCTCGTCAGGCATTTTGTCTGGAGCAAGGGGGTTATTGGGATCCAGCTGATGGCAGTGCTATCCCTAACGCCGCTTGTCGTGCTGCGTTTTTAGAGTCTGGTCATTACCCGTTCACCCAGGCCCCAGAGTTTGCCGCCAACGTGGCTAACTACCTAAACCAGGCAGATGTTGAAGCCGCTGTTGTCGATGGCACTTTATGTGCCGGAGGGGACGCCAATAAATCGGGTATGAATATCCCTTCAGCCGATTGGCAACGCACCGATATTACCCCCGATGCCAATGGCAATATCCAAATGGTTTATAAAGCCACTACCCCGCATAACCCCAGTTTCTGGAAATTCTACCTCACCAAACCGGGTTTCAATGTCGCCACTGATAACCCAGGCTGGGCTGATATGGAACTGGTTCAAGAACATGAAAATATCGACTTATCACAAGTTAACGGTCACAGTGCTTACCAAATGGATGTCGCCATCCCATCAGGCCGTGACGGCGATGCTATTTTATTCACTCGCTGGCAGCGTAACGATGTGGCTGGTGAAGGTTTCTATACTTGCAGTGATATCACCATCAAAGGCACGGGCACTACAGACCCTAGCTGGAGCGCGATTGGCTATTATGTCTCACAAGGACAAAATGCCAATGTCGGTGATGAGGTTAGAGCACGGTTATTCTCTGCAACCGGTCAAGAGTTGATCAACCAAACCCTCACCGTCGATGCGCAAAACCTGGCAAACTGGCAAGAAAGTCTGGCCAATACCCTAGTCACAG
Organism: Alteromonadaceae bacterium; assembly: GCA_965277695.1. GTDB lineage: Bacteria > Pseudomonadota > Gammaproteobacteria > Enterobacterales > Alteromonadaceae > JABSOG01. The sequence continues at coordinate 4,499 of CBDIDQ010000062.1, read as the reverse complement.
ACCACAGTCAACTGATTGCAGTGGGTGTTGAAAATGGCCAAGGCGAGATTGTTTTTGATGCCGCTGATTTGGCTGCCAACCAGATTTGGGTGCAAAACACTGATCATACCTTCAACCTGACTGTGGCACCACCGACGCCAAATACCGCGCCAAGTGTTGATGCCATTAGCGATGTCAGCGTCGAAGAAGGTGCCAGTGTCAGCATCAGCGTCAACGCAACCGATTTGGAAGGTGACACATTGACTTATCAATGGACAGCCAGCCAAGACATCACTGTTAATGGATCTGGTGCCAACGTTTCTTTGACTGCGGGTCTTGTGGCTGCTGATACGGCGAATCAAGTATCAGTCACCGTATCTGATGGTCAACTGAGCACGACTCAATCATTCACAGTCACCGTGACTGACGCTGCCGAACCAATATGTACAGTTGAAGCATGGAGTGCGAGCACAGACTACTTTGCTGGTGCCCAGGTTAGTCAAAACGGTATTGTATACGAAGCCAAATGGTGGTCAAGAGCCAGCGATCCAGAAACCTCAGGCGAATGGGGTGCCTGGGCTGAAGTTGGTCCTTGTGAGTAAAAATATATTAGCAAGCTAAAATAGTTAAAAAGGCCGTCATTTGACGGCCTTTTTTTATGGCATCGATCAAATATCGTTAATTAGGGTTACACCTCGTAGGGTGCCCGTGCGTAGCACGGTCCGAGGTTACGAGGAGCTTTGCGCACCATTAGCCACCGCGCATTTCCAACCTGTGATAATGAGCAGAAAATCGCAGGGGTCAGAAAATCGCAGGGGTCAGGTTTATTGTTTAGGGAGACTATTTATCCAGTGAATTAAAAAAAGTCTTATTAAGCAACTGACCTGACCCGTATTGTTCTTTTCCAACCTGTGATAATGAGCAGAAAATCGCAGGGGTCAAAAATCGCAGGGGTCAGGTTTATTGTTTAGGGAGACTATTTATCCAGTGAATTAAAAAAAGTCTTATTAAGCAACTGACCTGACCCGTATTGTTCTCTTTGTATTGGCTCGTTCACTTGTGTTGGATTACAAGTTGTGACTTAAGCTCAAATAAACCTGCTGCTTTGCATCGTCGTAACCTTAACAAAACCTGCTAATGTGTGACCAATCAATTGCCCATTGACATACTTCATTGAAGAAATATAATCTCTATGAAGTCAAAGTAAATTGATGCGTCACAAAAATAAATAAGGTAAAGAGAACCATGAAAAACAAACTAAAAGTCGCTGTAGCGGCCTTCGGCATCGCATTGTCTGGTGTAAGTGCAACTTCTACTGCCGTCCTTGATCCAAAACTTGATTATCTTCAAGCATGTATTGATGAAAGCGTGCGCGTTTATTGCAAGCAAACCGGCCAGGGAAGCAGTTGTACTGTGCCAATTAATATTTACAATCAAATCAGGTTTAATTGTACTTAATTGGCTACGGCGATGTCTGATTGTTTAACCGCTCCGTTGGGAGCGGTTATGGCGTAATCGCAACACAAACAAAATAAAGTAAAGTAAAGTAAAGTAAAAAAAGGCTCAAGTCTCTTGCTTAATTAGACTCTTAATCAACCCCTCAACAGTAAGATTAAACGCCTTATCCTCCCGCTTCAATTGACGAATCTAATGATTAATGAAGCTCACCGAACCACCATGGTGAAGATTGAAATAATCGGCTATCTCAGTAAGCTTGGCACCAGACAACTCCTAGCACAGATACATCGCCATTTTACGCGCTTCATTTGCTTGTTGTGGACCGCTGTTTATTTTTCTAATCTCGTCTGAGTTCGAAACTCCGGGATCTTAAATCGTGAACTGGTGATAATTCATTGATTTTAAAGAAGTAAAATAATAAATCTCAAAATATTGTTGTGATGGAATTACCTCTTTACTTGTTAAAATGCACGATTCAAGACCTGACCTCCATCCTTCCCAGCCCCCCTACATGTACTTGCCTTGTTTTATTATATCGTTACACTATGCTTTTTGTTTTTTGACCCAACAGATAGTGAGCTTTATGACCGACCCTTTTTCCTATTCCAGCACTTTTGTTTTAGACAAAGCCCATTTTCAAGAATGTTTTAGCAACTCTGTCGTTGCCCGGCACTCACTCGTTGCCTATAGCAAAGCGGTTATTTTATTGTTGTTCGGCGGTTTGCTCTTAGAGTTTACCCAGATCAGCGGTTATTTCTGCTATTTTTTGATGGTACTTGGCGTTGTCGAAGCCCTGAGCATTTATTATCAGCAGCCCTGGTGGGTCACGCGCCAGATGCTGAGCCGCAACGCTAACCGCGAAGTCATCTTAACGTTGGATGAAACCGGTGTTCATTCACAGTCTGCTCATTTGAATACGCAGATTTTGTGGCAAGAGATCAGTGAAGTTAAGCACACCAAAAATGGTCTGATATTGGTGCATACCACGGGTCGAAGTTATATTTCAGCGGCTTGCCTGTCAGCGCAAGCCAGCACCTTTTTGCTATCTAAATTGGACACAAAATAATTTACAAAACTGACTGCTCTCTTTAGCCAGATGCCACATCGTTTTTGATTTGGAACAACAAAGGGGTCTACATCTTAAATTGATTGACATGATCAATCCGGCCACAAGTGAAGCTAATCCCTCAGTTGAAAAAATCGTAGGGGTCAGGTTTATTGTTTAGAGAGACTATTTATCCAGTGAATTTAAAAAAGTCTTATTAAACAACTGACCTGACCCGTATTGTTCTTTTTCTTATATTTTTTTAAGATTTGCGTTTGTTTTACTTTGTATGCTATAACATATTTTTCATTAAAACAAAGGAAACAACAACAATGAAAATTCGTATGAAACTGATAACATTGGCATTATCTGCGGGCATTGGCATGAGTACTGTCGGTGTATCTGTTGCGGCATCTGACTGCTGTGTTAAATTATGCCATAAAGAAGCTGGGAGCAGTCCTAAGTCAATAAGCAAATGCTTAAGCGGCCCGGGTAGCTGTTACACCACAGGCAATGGTTATTGCCAAATCCCTTAATTTGAATGGTTTAAACAAGTAAAAAAATCGTAGGGGTCAGGTTTATTGTTTATGGAGACCATTTATCCAGTGAATTTAAAAAAGTCTTATTAAGCAACTGACCTGACCCGTATTGTTCTGAATAAAGCAAAATCCAATAAATAAACAGCGCAATCAAGCGGCTCAATCCAACAGACATTTATCTGTCATCTCTTAACCTGGTACGCATAAATCCGTACCCTCTTATGCCAGAGACGACTGGATGGCTGAGGTTCATGGGTAATCAGGTAAGTTAATGCCCATGTCGGGCGCACCAAATAACCAAAAGGTAATAGAGGATTAAGTGATGACACCACTGCAAAAAAAGATAACAGAAGCTATCGTAAAACAAATTGGCAAAACAATACTCGATAACATTGGTATTTCAGGGGACAGTAGTAAATTTGAAAAAGAGTTAAATGAAAAACTCGATAGAATTTTAAAAACAGCCAACGTGATATTGCAAATGCAGTACAGAGAAAGTATTGAAGGTAAACTGGCTGATTTTGGTGATATTTTCTCAACATTAACTGAAAAATCAAAAAAACTGACACATAAAAAAACCCGTTGGTCACGTTCAGAGAAACATAGCTTAAGAGACGAACTGACACTTATTCACACGGGTCACGAAGATAATTTGTGCGCAAAACTTCGAAAAAGTCTGGTAGGTCATGGTACAGGTATTGCCGAAGATCCAGTGCTTATTCACGACTATATGAGATATTTAACGGTTGAAATGAACGGTGATGAAGGTATCGCAATAGACGAATTTGGTGCGCGAATGATGTGGTTGTTAAACATCGCTACGCGGGCAATCTTTCAACTCACTATCGTCTATGTTCGCATGACTGAGATCGTTAAAGAAAAGCCCAGGGACAACATATTCGAAGGGTTCCAGAGTTTGTCAGAAGATGTCATCAGCAAAGTGTTTAACAACCGTCAGCACACGTTTGGGCTTTACGAAAAACTGTTCCTCAACAAACCCAGTTTCATAGTGTCTATCATGAGCAAAGAAGGCGCGCGCGGTTTAGATGCAGCAATGGGCCATACTTCTACCGCCATGACCTTCTCGCAATCACAAAAAGTGCGTCGTCCGGTTACCATTGACCATCCGTTAAAGACGAGCAATGAAGATATGCAGTGGCGAGTCGCCAGAGTGAATGACGGTGAACATGTCACTTTCAATCCCATACTTGACACAAGCTACACGTTAGGCTGGTTTGACTATAAATATTCTTTGTCATTGCTGTCGCCGCCATACAGTACCAACAAATCGACAACCTGGGTTAGCATCGAAAAACCAAATACCAGCCTGCACATGAGGAATAGAGATAACTGGCGTATTTTGTTAACAACCAGCGATGAATTTATGCTGCTACAAAACAAAGACAACGACAAGGTCCTGGACGGCGATATTACGATAGGTGCTTATGTTTCCATTGGCACCAGAAGGCAGCTACATG
>CBDIDQ010000061.1:0-46353 GCA_965277695.1 Alteromonadaceae bacterium | reverse complement strand
AGTGAAGTTTTCACCGTTAACTTTAACCCCACCGAGCCATTGGCTGGTCATTTGCTCATCCGTCGACCAGTCATAACAAGAGGTCAATACCAGATAACCTTTGGCGTTTAAACGTTGATGAATACTGTTAAGGAAAAGCTCTGGATCATATTGACGTTCAAGCATGTTGGCGCAGAAAATCAGGTCATAATCTTGATATAGCGGTTTGAGATTACAGGCGTCGCCTTGAGAGAAATTCACTTTATGTTTGATATCGGCATAGGCGTGGTTATTGATGTTGATGTCTTTAAACGACATCAACTCGCCTTCGGTTTTGATGGTGTATCGGCTTTCACCTTGCTCTTGAAGTTGAAATCCGTGCTGGATCAGTCGTGCGGTAAAATCGATGGCATCAACATGAGCAAAATGACTGGCTAATTCGAATGACGAGCGACCAACTGAACAACCCAAGTCAAGCACACGCAGCTTTTCAGGCTGATCAAAATGGTTCAAACAGGCTTTAACACAGCTGACCGCATAGTTTTCATCACCCAATGGGTTACTGCTGTTCGGCTCTGCTTGGCTGGCTAAATCTGCACTGGTTAAATCTGCGCTGGTTAAATCTGCGCTGGTTAAATCTGAATAGTTAAAATCGAGTTGCTGGGCCACCTGATGGTTGTCTTCAAAGGTATTGACTTTATCAATCGGGATATCTTTGGCGTCAGATTCAACATAACGAAAGCCAGCATGTTGGAAGAAATGTCTTCTGAACGCATAACGGGAGTGTTTTTGTGCTTCGTTGCCGGTGGAGATCCACGAGCCACCTTTGATCAGGTTGTGCTCACCATCAAACGTCGGGGTTGAAAAGTCATCATATAAAGGATGCACTTTAAACCCACTGAAACCATCAAAAGGGCTTTCGGTCCACTGCCAAACATTGCCAATCACATCAAAAACCTCGCCGCTTTTGATCGCGGTGGCAAATTTATCTACCGGACAGGGCGAGGCGAAGTATTCGAGGTTGACGTTGCCGGGAGCTTCACGCCAAGTGGTTAAATCCTCTGGCATGGCGTTGCGTAGGCTGGCCCATTCCGGCTCGGTGGGTAGACGGATATGACTGCCGCTTTGTGCTGATTTCCAGTTACAGAAGGCTTTGGCTTCGAGGTAATTAACTTCAACCGGCCAGTTTAGTGGTAATTTGATTTCTTCGAGTAAATTGCGTTGATAGTATTGGCCGTTTTTATGTTGCCAGAACCTTGGCATGGTAGCTTGGGTAAACGCCAGCCAGTTTTGCCCTTCTTCAGTCCAAAATTCGCTTTGACGATATCCGTCTTGCTCAACAAAAGCCAAAAACTCTTGATTAGACACCAAAAATTGTGCGGTTTTGAAGGCATCAACATGGACGTTTTTGCTGCCGTATTCGTTATCCCAGCCATAGGTTTCGTCTTCAACTGGTTTACCTAAGGTAAAAGCAGATGATTCAACGGCTAACAATTGATTGCTTGGGGCATCGCCGACGTAAGGGCAGGGCGACCAGCTGTCATCTTGACGCAAATATTTTAATGGCAGCATTCGCATGATCACCGATGAGGTTTCTATATGAATGCGCTCGTGCTCGATACCCATCAGTATAATCCAGCCGATGGAGTCGGGTTTAATCGGCAATTCCAGAGGCATGGTGTCAATTAAGTCGGTGATTAAATTGCTGACGGTATTGCGATAGTGTTTGACTTGATCAACCGTTGGCCAGTCGTAGTGTTCGGTATTGAGGTCATCCCAAGACATTTCATCGACACCAACGGCGCAAATGGATTCGATGTGGCTGTTAACACGTTGGTCGATATAGTTGCCGAGGATCAGCTTGTTGATATAAAAAGTAGCGGTATGGCCAAAATAAAAAATCAGCGGATGGCGTAATGATTCGGGTCGCAGAAAATACGCTTCATCGGCGGTAATGGTAGCAAACAGTGATTCGTAAAGGCTCCAAGTTTGCTTGAAGTAGCGTTTTAGTTCAGTCCTTTTGGCGGCAACGTCAGTACCAGTTAACAGTGGCATTGTGGCTTGGTATTCATTTTTATCATTCATGCTTCTTTCTCGGCAGCGTATTTATGCAGTCAAACTGGCAGACAGTATACTTATCGCAGTTTAAGGTTCAATAATTTAAGACATTTCAAGTACGAATTTTCTCTGATAGCTGTCGATGATGCTTTGTTTGAGCAGATCACCGAGGTTATCAGGTATTGTTTGGTACAGCGAGGCCGCTTTTTTGGCCGCTGACAGGCATTGGTTAATAGACTGGGGAAACCAGCTTCCACTTTCAAATATTTCAAAAGCGCCTATTTTGTCACCACTGCTGAACAATAACTGTGGTAATTCTCGTTCGGGAGCCAGCTGTAGTGGTTGCGGCGTTTTAGATTGGGCTTCAAACTGAACAATGGCCTCCAGTAAATTGGCCAATGAAAACGCCACATTAACAAACGGGTTGTAGCGCTCGCTCGATGCCCCCAGTCGATGTTCTATACGGGACAAACTTTGCCAGTCGACCGTGCTAGCAATGACTTGATGTTGATGATTCAGCACCAATGGATTAACTCCCATCGGTTGATTGTGTTTGCCCACCTCTTTATACAAAGCGATGCTGCCCTGATGACCGCCAGACAGTTCGTGCGGTGAACTCAATTCGGCGTCTAAGTCAAAGTCGTCTTTGAGTTTTAAGCGCTCAAAGGCTTCTTGTTCGGGCAAGTACAATAAACAGCATTCATAACTGGTATCGAGCAGGCGTTGTTGCAGTATTTCGCCAAAACCGTCTCGGGGGATCATGTTGAGGTTGTTTTTGTCGGCGCTGATGTTGATTTGCACCGCATTGGGAATATGCACTGGGCGTTTGTCGAGCGAAAAAATGTTGCCGCAGCCCGGTTGCAGTCGACCTTCATCGCCGCCCCACAATATTGGCCGAATGAAAACTTCGGCGGCACCGTGGCGTTTTAATAATGATGGTAATACTCGACTGGCAGCGGCAAAGTCGTTGGCTTCTTTGAGTGGGGTTTGGCCTGCAAAATCCGAGACATATTCCCATTGATTCTGCCAGTATTCGGGTTTTAATTCACCGAGGATCCCCAGTTGTTTTAGCGCCAAATTAATCGCTGGGTAGTCTATGTCCTTGCTTAGATCACTGCGACGATGACCCCCTTCGAGTTCAAAATGTACTCTTGGGGTATATCCATACTGGCTGATTTGATGTTGTAAGACCTTGATTGCCATGGTGGCTAACGTCGTGGTATTACCGGTCATGGTATCAAAGGTTATGGTATTAAAGGTCATAGTCCAGGCATTTATTCCATTGGAGCTTGAGGTGGCTATTGTCTTGCTCTGCCATAGCTTAAGTTCCGGCAAATAGCGAGGCAGTTTACGACATATTTTATCAACAGGCGAGTGTTGTGATGATTTTATTAAAGCAGGTTACGGGTTTATTAATGTTTAGCATTCACATCTAGATCACAAGCCAGCTCAAAATACAGCCGAAATAACGCTGAATAACGAAAGCCAAGAAAAAAAACATTGATCATTTATCAGCGCATCATAGTTCGGCTATACTTTTGAACTTAGCTATTGATTTATTGTAACTATTCAGCTTGTGGATAACGAGTGGTAGGAACGAGCTCCAGCTCGTGATTTGTGCCGAAGGCGCAACATTTTTGAAATGGCTGCGCCATTTAATCGTGAGCTGGAGCTCACTCCTACCCGAATTGGGTTCTAAAATGAGCATTAACATAGATTTATCCACAGAATCATCGATTACGCTGAATGGTTACGATTTATTAACCATTAATTACGTCTACAATTACACCTAACTACTAATAATTAGCTGATTTACAGGAAAGAATATGTCTGAGAAAAAATATCGACTGGTGACCCGAAGTGATTTCGACGGCCTAGTCTGCGCAGTGTTGTTACGGCATTTAGCGCTTATTGATGAGATCACTTTTGTTCACCCAAAAGATATGCAATCCGGCGATGTTAATATCACCGATTCAGATATCACCACTAACCTGCCTTATGTTGAAGCTGCCTATTTATCATTTGACCATCACCTGTCTGAAACGGTGCGTAATAAAGACCGTAAAGCCAATCATATTATTGACCCTTATGTACCTTCTGCCGCTCGGGTAGTTTGGCGTCATTATGGCGGTTATGATGTTTTTCCCGCGAGTTGGGATGACATGATGGAAGCCGTTGATAAAGGGGATTCTGCGCAATACAACATGGAAGAAGTATTAAAACCTAGGGGTTGGGAGTTATTGAATTTCTTAATGGATGCGCGTACGGGGTTAGGGCGTTTTCGCGAGTTTCGCATTTCGAACTATAACCTGATGATGGATTTGATTGAGTACTGTCGCAATCATGATATCGAAGAGATTTTGGCGTTACCAGATGTGAAAGAACGTGCCGATTTGTATTTTGAACATGAAGCCCTATTTAAAGCGCAATTGCGTCGTTGTGCCACTACCCACGGTCATTTACTGGTATTGGATTTGCTCGAAGAAGAAACCATTTATGTCGGCAATCGCTTTGTGGTTTATGCTTTGTTTCCTGAATGTACCATCTCAATCCACAAACTGTGGGGTTTAAGAAAACAAAACACCGTATTTGCTACCGGTAAGTCAATTTTCGACCGCAGCTCAAAAACCAACATTGGTGATTTGATGCTGAAATATGGCGGTGGCGGTCATATGGTGGCAGGCACCTGTCAAATCGACAATGCCGACGCCGACCGGGTACTCGATGAATTGATTGAAGTGATTAGTCAGGACGGTTAGCAGCAGCTATATTTAATCGCCTGAAAAACGAGAATGAATTCTCGTCTACGTCGTATCAATTGAACCGTAGACGAGGTTTCAACCTCGTAAAAGCAGAGTTTATAACACCTCAAACATCTTCACGACTTTAACTACACCGCTGATTTCACTGGCCACTTTGGCGGCGGTATCCGCTTGTGCTCGACTGACCAGCCCCATCAAAAAGACTTCACCATTTTCGGTGACGACCTTGATATTATTGCTTTTGATCGATTTCTCACTGAGTAATTTGAATTTGACCTTTGAGGTGATCCAGCCGTCGTTGGTTTGAGTGAGAATGGAGGTATTACTACCGACGGTGATTTGATTGTGGACCCGCTTTACTCCTTCGACTTGATTGAGTACTTTAACCGCCTCATCGCGTAAAAAGTCGTTAGGTGCTTGACCGACCACCAGTAAATTACCGTTGACACTAACAATGCTTAGATGTGAATTATCGGATACACCTTTGGCCGCTGCCAGTGCGAGTCCGGCTTTGACTTCGATACTGCTGTCGTCGATTTGAGCGCCAATAGAGCGGTTATCGTTGGCAGCGGAGGCGGCACCAGCGGCACTGGCAATGACCAAAGCGGTACACCCTTGTAGTTGACTGATAATGATCAGGCTGGCGATTAATTTAGCAAAAGTCGTCATGGTAAAAACTTACTCTTCGTTGTCTGGTTGGCTGAATAACATGGTGTCGATCAGATCACATAAGCAGTGAATATTGAATAGGTGGGTTTCGATAATCCGTGAAGGTCGGCTTGACGGAATTCTGATCTCAACATCGTTATCGCTTAATAATCCTGCCAATTCACCGCCGTCGCCGCCTGTTAGGGCAATGACTATCATATCTTTGGTTAAGGCAGATTCAACGGCGCTGATCACCACCTCATCATGACCTAAAGGCGAAATGGCCAGTAAAATATCAGTGGCATTGCCCAATGCTCTGATTTGACGGGCATAACAATCGTCGTTGCTCGACAAACTATGGCTTAATGATAAAGCAGGCAGACACGGGCGTTCGATTTCATAATGATTGACCAGCATATCGGCCAAATGGTCGGCCAGTAATGTGCCGCCAGCAACGCCGCAAGTGATCACTTTATTGCCGTTAAGCAAGCATTGGACCATCATGTTGGAGGCTAATTGCAACTGGTCGGGCAGAACTTCGCCGGATGAGATAAAAGTTTGAATACTTTCGGTGTAAATGGATTTGATTTTTTCGAGCATGTACGATCCGTAAGAATGTGGTTAATTTGCATAAAACGCGTTTTTTAGCCAATGAATGTTATTTTCTCCCTCAATAGCCACTACATCAAAACGGGCCGGTTTATTAGACAACTGATGTTGTTGCATAAACCATTGGGCGGTTTTGATCAGTTTTTGCTGTTTTGAGCGGGAGACGGCACTGACGGCACCACCATAGGCCCGGCTTTGGCGGAATTTGACTTCAACAAACACCAGCACATCAGCGTCGGCCATTATAAGGTCAAGCTCGCCATAGCGACAATTAAAATTTGCCTCAATTAGCCGTAAACCTTGCTTTTGCAGGTATTTTAGTGCTTGTTTTTCATAAAACTGGCCAATATTTTGTGTGTCTGCCAGAGGACCGTGCTGATCATCAGGTGACTTTCGGATTAGATGTAACCGACTTAGCCAGTGTTTGATTGTGTTGAGCCCGTTCATTTTACTGTACTTTTATTGCAGATCGACCGGAGTGATTTGCCCTTTTTCGTTATATTTGGCCCATAAATGTCGGCGGGAAATAAAGCCGTTTTGGTCCACAGAGATCAGTCCGCTCATGCCCGGTTCGGTTAAACCATTTAACACCCGTAACTGGGCGATGCGGTCGAGTAAAAACAGCGCATCGTAACCGAGGGCAAATAAACGTCTTAGTGATTCTTTTTGGCTGGGCCACAGCTGGTCGAATAGGTCGCGTTGCTTGGCAAAACGTTGTTCGCTGTTGAGTAACCAGGGGATCTCAGTGAAAGTTAATGAACGCAAATCTTGTTTGTTGTCTCCGTCTTTGCTTAAGGCATGGCTTCTTGAGGTGGCGTAGACGGGGATCGGGGCGACAAATGGGCTGGTGTTGACGTCAATCAGCGGTTTGATCAGTTTGGTTTGAATATTGTTACCGATGACATAAATCACATCGATGTCTTTGCGATTGCGCGATTCGGTTTTGAGGTTTTTATTGATCAGCGACTTTATTTTGGCGATCCGTTGTTTGCTTTGTTCAACGTCCAGCAAGTTTTTTACCGCGATTTGCATTTCTTTTTGGTCGGCGAAAAAATTAACTTCAGGCAGCATAATGGGCTGATCTGAGCGTTGGTTTTTCCAAGTATCAATGAATATATCGCTCAAGCGTTTACCAGTGTTATTACGGGGGGCAATGATTGACGGTTTGCGGTGACCTTGCTTAAACAATAATTCAGCAGCTTGCTTTACCTCGTCTTCTGGATTGAGGCCAAAAAAGTAATGCTGTTGATTGGCTGTGGTGGTCGTATCCTCGTCTAGGATATTTAAAAACAGCGTGGGTAAATCGGTTAATATTGGACTGCTTGCCATTGCCTGTACTTTATCTTTACGCAATGGACCGATGACAAATTCAACACGCTGGGCTTGGAGCTTTTGCTCAATGGTGGCTAATGGTAATTCACTGTCGATAAACATCAGCTCAATATTGTGCTTGTCTTGATTGGCGACCAGCAAACCATTACGCACCGCTTGCGCTTGCTGACGAAACTTTCCGGTGAATGGTAAGATAACCGCAATTCGCTTTGGCGTAAATGGCACCACTTGCAGTGATTGCTGGAAGCTTTCTGGCAGTACGCTCATCGCCGAATGCATTGGATGCAGGTTAAACCAATCGGTTAATTGGCGTTGTAAAATACTCGGCTGACCAGCGTATAAACGAGTCAACTGAACCAATTCAATCCAGGCTTTGGCGTTGGTGTAACTTTGGTATTCAAAGGTATTTAAACTGATATTTGGCAACTGATTCAATTGCTGCCAGATGGTTTGGGCAATGGTTGCTTTATCTGCCTGGATCTGGCCATTTTCTGCGGCTTTCTCAACGATAAACAGCTCGCGTAAGGATTCAATATAGCGGTTTTGTTTGCTAAACAGATCAACTCTTAATAATGCGATGTCATTTTTGATTTCAGTGCTATTAGCTAATGGCGTCGACAGGGCGGTTTCAGCGGCATTGACGTGCCCGAGCCTCAGGTAATTGGCGACTTCGGTGAGCAATAGCGGTTGCTGGATGGCCAGTGGTAGTGTGGTTTTTTCGAGGGATTTAACAATGATCAGGCTCTTATCGAAAGCTTGTTCTTGATGAGCGGCTTGAGCTGCACGAAGCAACAAGGTCGGCGAGTCATTTTGCTGCTTGGCTTGTAAAAGATAATCGTCGCTGTTCAAAACCTTGGGTTTTGGTGGCGTGACGGGTTTGGTTTCGGTTTGCTTGACCACTACGGGCGCTTTAGTGGCGCACGAGGCCAAAAAAGTGACTAGCACACTGATGATGAGTAGGCGCAATAACGACAATTTGGTTGGGTTCAACAACATATTTTACATAGACTAATGACAAAGAAGTGGTATCTTAGCGCTGCGTCAGGGTAACCTCAATCGAAGATGAAACAAAAATGGATAAAAGCGGACAATTATTTATAGTCGCCACCCCAATTGGCAACTTAAACGACATCACCTACCGGGCTGTTGAAACACTCAAATCAGTAGCGATGATTGCTGCCGAAGACACTCGCCACACCGGCAAGCTGTTGTCACATTACGGCATCACCACCAAAACCACCGCCTTTCATGACCATAATGAAAAAGACAAAGCGGGATTATTGCTGTCGTGGCTCGAAAAAGGCCAAGACGTTGCGTTGGTATCAGACGCGGGCACACCACTGATTAGCGATCCGGGTTATGCCATCGTCAATTTATGTCGTGACAAAGGCGTAAGAGTCATCCCAATCCCCGGCCCGTGTGCAGCTATCGCAGCGGTGAGCTGTTCAGGATTAGCCACTGATAATTTCAGCTTTCTTGGTTTTATTCCGGTGAAACAAAAAGCCAAACAAGACTTTTTGCAACAAGCTGCCGATTTAAAAGGCACGGTTATTTGCTATGAAAGCCCTCGCCGCATTGCCGACTCAGTAACCGCGATATGCGAAACCTTAGGCGAAGACACCACTGTGGTGCTAGCCAAAGAAATCACCAAAACCTTCGATATGAGTTGAAGAAAAATGATTTGTATAAATTGGGCTTGGAGCTATAGGCATCAATCAAACAGGGTCGCATCAACTCTGCCGTAGACGAGGTTTTAACCTCGTGAATGAACTGAAATAAAGCTGTAATAAACACTCGAATCGGTTAGAATGCCCCGGTGAGTTGGCCGAGCAATCGCCGTCTGGTATGAAAATTATCAGAGGGAGGAAAGTCCGGGCTCCATAGGGTAGGGTGCCAGGTAACGCCTGGGCGGCGCAAGCCGACGACAAGTGCAGCAGAGAGAAGACCGCCGATGCCTTAGATTTCGGTCTGAAGTTGGTAAGGCTGAAAGGGTGCGGTAAGAGCGCACCGGACCCCTGGTAACAGTGGGTTGCAAGGTAAACTCCACCCGGAGCAAGACCAAATAGGGTTTCGTATGGCGTGTCCCGCGTTGAAACCGGGTAGGTTGCTTGAGCCAGTGAGCAATTGCTGGCCTAGACGAATGATTGTTCTCGACAGAACCCGGCTTATAGGCCAACTCACATCTTTTCTTTTTTTATAAAACATTTATTATATTGAGGGGGATTGATGTTGTTCCGTAAACGTTATCGTAACTATTCAGCGAAACCGATGACTCTGTGGATAAATGACATCAAACTATGTAGGAGGGCCGTCTCGGCGCGATTTGTGCCGAAGGTGCAACAGTTTTTGAAATGGCTACGCCATTTATCGCGGCGAGACGCCCCTCCTACCCCGAATTATCCACAAGCTGAATAGTTACACGTTATCAACCAATATGCCCTTCCTTTAATACATTTATTGCACTTGGTCCTTTGGGTTTCATTTCTATTTCAAAACTAATCCAGTCACCTTCTGCTATTTCTATTTCATCATTAAGCACTGCATAAGAGACAAATACGTCTTTGCCTTTTTCTCTTCTAATAAACCCAAAACCTTTGAACGGATCGTACACTCGTACAAAGCCTCTGAATCTTACCGGTGAATTATCCATGCCAAAATTTCCTCTTAGTTGGTACTTTAGTGTAATGAGATTTAATCATTTTTCTTAATTTAGATGCCAGATTCGGCTCCGAGCGTTTAAGAATCCCTAGCTTATAAATAAGTACGTTGTGTTGGTTGATTAGTCCAATTTTTCCGTGCTGCTCTTTAGGGATTTTGATGGCACGCTCGACTAGCTTTTTGATTTTTCTTTTTGTTCTTTCATCGTATATTGGCATTATTTTTTGTAATCTAAGTCTGTAGCTTTTAGCTTGGCTATGCCCAAGTCTTTCGAGTTTTGCCACATGCCCTGAGGTTTTATTCCACAATGCATGGTATTCAATTGTTTGGTTGTCTTTTGCAAACTCCAATTCGCAATTGTAAACTAGTTGTCTAATATATCGACGTTCTTTTTTTCTTGCCTTTGGGGCTTTATGGGCAACCCAAAGCCCAGTGACTTCAAAGCCTTCTTTTATGTTTTTTCTCGATTCTATTCTTGTTTTTTTAGAATTCAGACGCAAACCATGTTTAGTAAAAAGCGCAGCGACTTTTTTGATAAAATCTACGGCCTTATCTTTATCCAAATTATACTCGGCAGACAAGGTTACATCGTCCATCAATCTTGAATACTTAATATTCTTACCGCTAAAGTATGAGACTAACTCGTATTCACTATTGAAAAAAACCAAGTTAGCCAAATAGCTGGAGGTACACCCTCCTTGTGGTACCTTCCCCTTAAATGTTGTCAAATCGGTTAAGATTTTAGCCACGTCCTCAGGAAATTTGAAGAATAATTTGAATATCTTATGAACGTTCTCTCGCTTGATATTTGGATAGAAATTTTTTATGTCTAAACTAATTAAAGTGGTAGCTTTAGCATGAATTTCTGCATTCCTGACATAATCCCGTTTATCAACAGCTTTTATTCCACCTTGTAAGTAATCTGGATATATTACAGATTCAAATATTCTGCTGTTAATTCGTCTTTGTATTTTTTTTAATTCATATTTTGCATCAAAAACGGCTCGGATCTTCCCTGTTTTTGGATTTGCAGGAAGCGTATGTTCTATATAAGAGCCATCCACTTTGCTGGCAATTGATTTCATCATATTTGGAGATATACCGAGAGTTTTTGCTAAGGTATCAATAGAAGCAATCGGTTTGTGTGGGTAGTAGGGTTTTAGGTGTTTAGGCAGTTTAGGCAGTTTAGGCAGTTTAGGCAGTTTAGGCAGTTTATTCATTTCTCGTTAAAACTCGCAGGATAATTCCCGTAATCAACTAAGGGGGGGGAAGCAATTAAAACCGTGTGCAGAAAGAAGTACCCCGCTTTCGCGTATCCACGAGAGTTAAATGGGAGACTTTCTTGTAAAGAAAGGAGTCGCTATTATAGCAATTTATCAGTTAATTCGACCAAGGTCGTAAACCAACTTAAAGCTTTAAAAGCCAAAGGTAAGTAGTCTGAAACCAGTCCTACAAAACTCTTCGAGCTCTGGTCATCTTGCGTTTTAGACTCAAAATTGACTTCAATATTTGAGTTAGAGTTCTTTGTGACTTTTGTGCGTTTCATTGAAAATTTTGATGTTTTCATTGTTTATTCCCTTTAAGGTTGTAGGCGAAATTGCCTGCCAGACCGAATCAGAAAATACAGAAATAATAGTAATGACCATTGAGCTGACTCCTAGCTTCTATGCCAGACAACCGTCGACTAAAACCCGAACTTATTTGCTCCAAACGTTACTTTGAGCATAAGCTTGAGGAAGCCTGCGGGGGCCGGTCATGATCCTTTCGGATCGCTCGACTTGGAGCGTCGTTTTCCTGTAAAAATTATGAAATTACACATTAAAGAACATTGCAAATAGGCGAGTAACACCTACGTGCGAAATAGTACCCGCCATACAACACGCTGTCAACCCTTTGGGTCGAATATTGTATTTATTTTTATATTTAGTACTGCTGCAATTAGGCACTATGTCAATACCTACACGCTGATAACAGTCTGGGGGTCAGGTATCTTGTTCAATATACAGAACAAGATACCTGACCCCATCCTTTCGTGGCGGTTGCCAATTTTTGTTGTTCCAACCAGCGAGGTTTTTTAATTTTAATATCTTGATTTAAAAGTAGTTAACTAATAAAATCATAAAATACAGAAATTATTAGTTAATTATCATTTATGGGCTATACCAAACTCGATAGTGAGCAAGCTAAAACACTGATAAACGCGATACAGGTTTTTGAAGCTTTTGCAGCCGAGCGTCAGCAGAAGTCTCGTTATCTGGGGTCTATGCACTGGAAAAACATTAAAGGTAACGATTATCTTTATAAGGGATTCACGGGCGGTAAATCTCAGTCATTAGGGGTTAGGAGTGATAAGACCGAGCACATCAAGTTGCGTTTTGAGCAGGGAAGTATTGCTCACAAGTCTCGTTTGAAGGAATTGTCTGAACAGGTAAAGCGTCATAGCGGATTTATAAAAGCAGTGCGGTTAAATCGTTTTCCGACGATTGGTGCGCGTGTTATCAGAGCCCTTGATGAACAGGCTATTCCATATCGAATTGTTGGCACTAATTCGCTTTTTGCTTATGAAATCAGTGCTGGTATTCAATTCATGCCTGAGCATATTGCCACCGAGGATATTGATGTCATTTTCGACGCCAGACAAAGCCTTCAAATTGCGACGAAACTTAAAACCCGGCAATTAATTTCGGTGTTGCAAAAAGCAGATACTAGCTTTAAGAAAATTTCAGATGATCGCTTTACTTTTACGGCTGCTAATAACAAAGGTTACCGGGTTGATTTCATTACTCAGGGTAGTGCGGATTCACTTGAGTCGGATGCATTTGAACGACTGCTGACTGAGGATGATATCAAACCAGTGGCTATTGATTCGTTGAAATGGCAAGTGGCTTCGCCTCGTTTTCAAGAGATTGTGTTTGATCAACAGGGTTTTCCAGTGAAGCTTGAAACTGTTGATCCGAGGGCTTTCATTCTTCACAAATGGTATGTTAGCCAGCAAGCTGACAGAAGTGCGATGAAGCGAGATCGGGATGCTACTCAAGCTAGGATAATGGCGACAGTATTGGCTAAAGAATTAACCCATCTGCCTCATGCTCCGG
Organism: Alteromonadaceae bacterium; assembly: GCA_965277695.1. Lineage (GTDB taxonomy): Bacteria > Pseudomonadota > Gammaproteobacteria > Enterobacterales > Alteromonadaceae > JABSOG01. The sequence continues at coordinate 33,212 of CBDIDQ010000061.1, read as the reverse complement.
CAATAAAAAAACTTTTCCCCAACACCGTTATTGATAATGTAACAACAGCTTTGAATGATCTGTCTTTTTGATTTGAAATGAAGGCCGTGGTTGCGGTAAATGCACATAGGTGTTCAGGTTGATTTTTAATGATGCTTCGTGTCAAGGTATTGTTCAAGGTATTGTTGGACGGAGCCACTATCGCGGAGAAAAAGACACTGACCATAAGCATCATATAAATGATCAAATGGTTAAAAAATAAGGCTTCAATCAAATAGAGTTACATTTCATTATCTGAAAAACGCGAATGAATTCTGGTCTACGACGCACCACCCCTGCCGTAGACGAGCTTTTAACCTCGTCAATAATTACCACCTTTATTTGCTTTGATAGGTTGCTAAGAACTTTCAACACCTGTCATTTCTACGAGTAGTCCGGTTTTGTTTTTGAGCTTATTATGCTTGCCATAAAGTTAATAACATCAAATGGTTAGCTTTATTAAAGCGTTTTTAATTAGATAAGTTCAATGGAGATAAAATGAAGAATAAAGCCCTCAAGCTGATTGCTGCAACCCTATTTACAGCACTATCAGGTGCTTCACAAGCCGGTGGCTGGAGCTGGGAGTGTCATAATATTTATAGTGATCCAGTAACAAAATACAACACTACCTGTCTTTATGAAGCAAGCGAGGTGTATAAAGTTTTTGTCGGCCTTGATCAAGTGCTTAAAGTTAAGCACTTAAGTAGTACGGAAGATCTGGGGTGGGCAAATCGCATTCAGTCATGTCGCTCAGGTTATTATGAGACTTGGGAATATCAGGATTATAACCCTATTGATGGTTATTATACCGCTTCGATGATAACTTACGTGCCAAATGTTGGCAACCTGGTTGATACTAAGGAAGTTCGAACGGTGATTGGTGAGGACTGTGGTATGGAATGGAAAAGCTCACCGCCATACTATCCACAAGAGGAATAGTTTATTTATAAGTGGTATTTTTGTTGCCAACTAATATGAGCGTTTTAGTCAACCACTCAAGTATTTAACTTATTTGCCGATAACCGCAAGGTTATTGGTGAAATTAAGTTTTTTCTAGGAGTGATTTTATGCGGTACCATAGATTATTTGACAAAACGTTAAGAAATATCAGCGTTATCTGTGCAGCTAGTTCGGTGTTTTTGGCGGGTAGCTTGTTCGCTAATGACTTACCAATAAATAAACTACCGGCAGATCATCTTATTCAAGATAAGGTATTTGCTGAGCAGCTGGTGGTTGATCGGGTATTCGTTAATACCTTGGTTGTTGATGAGTTGCTTATGGATGACTTGTTGACCGATAGCTTTACTTACCAACTAAGTGTTGAGTGATCGACACCTTTCTTCTACCTCATGTCCTTTGCTGTTATACTCCACGGCTTTATTTTTCCTGATGATTTGCTATTAGCGTAAACCACGCCAAAGCGGTCCTTTGACTATTTATCTGCTTGGGGCTTTATATGCCATTCTCAAAACTTGGATTATGTGATCCGATTGTAAAAGCCGTCTGCGAACTGGGTTATACCACACCGACGAGTATTCAGCAGCAGGCGATCCCTGTTGTGCTATCCGGCAGAAATCTAGTTGCAGCCGCACAGACCGGAACGGGCAAGACCGCTAGCTTTGTTTTACCGCTGTTAGAGGCGTTTAATGTTGAGCGAAAGCTACGTGGCAAACGCATTCGGGCGCTTATTCTTACGCCGACTCGTGAATTGGCGGTGCAGATTGAAGCGAGTATTGCCAAGTACAGTAAGTATTTGAATCTGAGTTCATTGGCGATGTATGGTGGTGTGGACTACGAACCGCAAAAACAAGCCTTGATAGGCGGTATTGATATCCTGGTAGCGACACCTGGCAGGTTATTGGATATGGCGCATCAGCGAGCGTTACATTTTGATGAACTTGAAGTGTTGGTATTGGATGAAGCCGACAGAATGCTTGATATGGGTTTTATCGAGGATATTAATAAGATCATTGAGCGCTTGCCAGCGGAACGTCAAAACTTGCTGTTTTCGGCCACCATTTCTGACGATGTGGGTTCTTTGGTGAAAAGGTCGATTGACAATGCGGTAGAAATATCAATTTCGCCCGATAGTAGTGCGACGCCAAAAATTGATCAGTGGTTGGTTACGGTAGACAAGGGTAATAAATCCGCTTTACTGAGTCATTTGATTAAAGAAAATCAATGGGATCAGGCGTTGATTTTTATCGAAACCAAGCAAGGTGCGGCCAAATTGGTTAGTCAGCTGGAGAAACGGGGTATTAAAGCGGAGTCTATTCATAGCGGTAGAACTCAGGCTATTCGGGAAAAAATATTGGCCGATTTTAAGTCCGGTGAAATCAACTTTTTAGTAGCTACGGCGATAGCCGCCCGAGGCATTGATATTGATGAGCTTTCTCGTGTGGTTAATTATGACTTGCCTGATAAAGCCGATGATTATATTCATCGAATTGGTCGTACCGGTCGTGCTGGTTTAGCTGGTGAAGCCGTCTCATTTGTGTCAAAGGACAATTTCAGAAACCTCTGTGCTATCGAAAGCCGCTTAGGACATATCATTGTACGAAAAGAAATTGAAGGTTTTCCTGTTAAAAAGACTGTACCGCTGTCTATTTTGAATTATGTGCCGAAGAACAAACGGCATTAATCTTTTTTAAATCCCTAAATTGAATTTATTCTGACCCTTAACATCCTTGCTCCTAGCAGTTAAACCCTTTATGATAACGGCCGGTGAAATACTGGCCATTGTGGTTTGCAATGGTTTAATCAAAGTGTACGGACTTGTCTTAAGTAATCACAGTTTGACAAGAAAAAAGGAAAGAATATGTTAAGAGTACTAGTTACCTGTCTGTTGTGGGTTATCGCCTCAACCCCAATTCATGGATTTGCTGCACAACACCAACCCACCCCCATTTTGGTTCAAAACCTCGATGTTATCCCCATTGAAAATGCCATTAACACCATCACTGATGTTGATTTAAAAACCTGCGTACAGCAGGCGGTGAATAATCAGGGTAACGTCGTTAACGCTAGTGACTTGACCAGATTGGTGTGTACAAACAAAAGCGTGCTATCACTGGCTGGATTAGAACAATTTGATGGACTGGGTTATCTGGACCTATCAAGTAATCAAATAGAAGACGTCAATGCGTTATCGGCGCTGACTAATTTAACTACTTTGATTCTAAACCGTAATCAAATCAATGATATTAGTAGCCTTTCTGCTTTAAAATCAATAGGTCACTTGATACTTTCGGATAACCAGATCGTCGATATTAAGGCATTGTCGGAATTGAATTCATTGTTTGCCGTTAGCCTTGGTAATAACCAAATTAGTGATTTTAGCCCGATATCTGGATTGATCCGATTAGCTGTACTCACTATACAGTCTAACCCTATTAGTGATTTGAATGATTTATCAGCTTTGCTGAATTTGGAGCATTTGAGTTTATATAACAACAACCTTAACGATATTACTGCGCTCGCCCCTCTCACTAAGCTGAAGTCGTTGGATGCGAGGTATAACCAAATTACGGATATCAGTAGCTTGGCTGGTATGGCTGATTTACGGAATCTTAGCTTGAATGCTAATGATATTACTGATATTGGCGTTCTGCCCGGTTTAGTCGGTTTAAGGCATGTGCAAATAGAGAAAAATCCTATTGTCGATCACTCCCCTTTGGTTGAATTAACCCAAGTCGTGGATTTATTTCTGGCTGAGACCAACTTGAATGATTTAAGCCTTCTCAGCGGTTTGACACAATTGCAGAAACTTCATATAGGGAGTAATAATTTAAGCGATATCAGCCTACTTTCATCATTGACTTCACTCCATACACTGAACGTACAAAGAAATTCTATCAAGGATATCAGCTCGATATGGTCACTTGAAAAGCTTCGAAATCTGTATCTGTTTGGTAATGATATTTATTGCTGGCAATGGCATTATGTTAAGACTTACTTGTCACTGAGTAGTTTAGGCGGTAATGCTGAGGGTGATTGCGATAGCAGCCAAGATGAGCTAGATAACGATAATGATGAACTACTATTAGGTACCAGTCCGATCAACAACGATACTGACAATGATGGCGTACCTGATAACATTGATGCCTTGCCATTAGATAGCACTGAAACAACTGATTCTGACAATGATGGCATTGGCAATGTGGCTGACACCGATGATGATAATGATGGTGTGCCTGACTTTGAAGATGAAGCCCCATTAGACCCCACGCTGCCGGATGATAGCCTGATTGCTAACCTGGCTTTTGCCGATGTTAATTTGGCCAGTTGTGTGTCGGATGCTGCCACTGCCAAGGGCTGGTTAAGAGCAGGTCAAGTGCAACAGCTTGATTGTGAAGCAAAAAATATTAGCAATTTAGCCGGGTTGGCTGAACTCAATCGATTGGACAGTGTGCTGTTGGCTGGCAATGAAATTGTTGATGTGACACCAGTGTTTGCAATGTCAAAATTAACCACACTGGATTTAAGAAGAAACAGTATTAGTGATATTACCGGGCTGAGTCAGATGACCCAGTTGAGCGTACTTAAGTTATCCAAAAACACCATCAGTGACATCTCTGATTTAGCCACGTTGACTAGACTCACCTTTTTAAGCATCAGTGAAAACCAGTTTGACGATAGTCAGCTTTCGGCGTTATCTGGATTAACTCGGTTGAGCGTGTTGTATTTGCGTGATAGCAATCTTAGTGATATTTCGGCGTTAGCGCCATTGACCCAGTTAACCAAACTGTATTTACGTAATAATCAGATTGTCGATGTTTCAGCGTTGGCTCAACTGACCAAGCTAACGCTGCTGAGATTAACTAACAATCAAATCGAGAATATCTTGCCGCTGGCAGAATTGACTGCGTTGACCGTGTTGGATTTAAGACAAAATCAGCTGAGCTCAGTGTCTTCATTAGCCAACTTGATTAATTTGGCTGAGCTGAAATTGTCGAAAAATCAGATCAGTGATATCACTCCTTTAGCGATGATGACGGCGCTGAAATTTTTAAGTGTCAGCGGTAATACCTTCGATAATGGCCAGTTGGCGACCTTGGCTAACTTCACTGATTTAAATACCTTGTATTTGCGCGATAGTCAATTGACCGATATCTCGGCATTAGTTGCTTTAACGGCATTGACCAAGTTGTATTTGACCAATAATCAGCTGGTGGATATCTCTGTGCTGGCCAGTTTAACCGATTTAACCACCATCCGCTTGCAGAATAATCAGATCAGCGATATCACTGGGTTATTGAATTTAACTGATGCGGTGAGTATTGATTTAATCGGCAATGATGGCATCAGCTGTACTCAGCTAGATGATTTGGTGGCCGTAACGACAGCGGGTGTCGTCAATAAACCTGATAGTTGTAGTAATTAACCTAGCGATAAGTCATCTCGTCTGCGGCAGCATTGTTCTGTGACGTAGACGAGCATTTCTACTAATTTCCCTATTTAAACCAATTCCCTGACTTTTGTACCTGTTGTATTTATATAGATACAAAAATCCGTACCTGTGCTTGTATTGCATCCAAAACTCGGTTAATATTTAATCATCCTGTGTTCAAACAGCCGTTTGAACACTGCCAGAACTGTGTTAGTAAAACACGGTTTCTTTAACATGCGGTTACCGCATGAACTCAAAAAATGTTCCATCAAAACATGCACCTAAGACATGCTCTCAAGACGTGCGCGTAAGGTTACGCGCACCAACAATACTTATCAAGAAAGCGAAGGAGTACACCATGAAAAAGTATTTATTGGTTTTTTGCACTGGGGTTTTAACGCCGTTATTTTTAACCCTGTCGACCCAAGGGTTTGCCACAAACGAGACCTCGATAGAAGCCGACCCTCCCGATATAATGGTTCAGCAACAATCAAAAGTGATCTCACCTGTTAATATCAAACCTATACGCACACCACATAATCAAACGCTACACCTCACCGCCTTACAATCTGGTGCTTTATCTGATGTCAATACTTTTGGTATTGCGCTGCTAGATGGCGACACGCTGGATGCGGGCAATTACACCATTACTGTCGATCAGCCGTTTTCAGCGGGTCAATTCAATGCGCCAGCAGGTGATGTGGCCTTAACGGGGGAATTTGTGATAGCCGCCGACGTCACCTTGACAGTAAATGGCGACTGGGATGCGAGTCAGATAACCACCCAAAATCAGCTAAACAGCGCAGCTCGAATTGAATTTGATGGGCAAAACGGTGTATTGCGGCGCTATTTGACCGTGGCTGAACATTACAGCGAACCTTCGTTGGTGATCCAAAGCACAGCACAAGACAAAGCCTTTTTTGGTTTGAAACCGGGTTCAGCTGCGATATTCAACTATGATAAGCAAACTTATCTAGGGGCCAATATCAGCGGTGGCAATGTCCATTTAAACGGTTTTATCGACGGTTATACCCATGATGGTTATGATCGGGTTGAAACGCGAGATTGCAACATGCCCAATGTGCTGGTGACCAACAGTGGACAGTTTAAATTGCGTTATTCTGCTGGCGACAATGGCACTTGCGATATGCAAAACCTCACTATACTCAGCTCAACCGCCGTCCATGCTTTTCGCTCGGTGGGTTTGTCTGAAACTACCACGCAAGGGGCGGCTTATAACCTTAATGGTCTGTCGGTTGATGGTGAAGCGGCTTTTTATACCCGGCCGGAGTTTTTAATGAACGATTGGGTGCTGCGGGATTTATCTGCGACTGCGCCTCAAGCCGGTTGGCAAAATGTTGACAGCTGGTTGCTGTTTAATGTCGATCATATTCCTGTTGCTAGTGCGCTGACATCGAATATTTACTTTCGTGCCGAAGCCGTCAACCCGCATGGTTTTAGCATTAACGGCGATGATTTTGCGGCAGCGGTTACTCGTACAATCGACAGTGTGGTTTTCGATTTCAATAACCTTGATGCGGCTGAGTCCGGAGATATGTACTTGTTCAGTGGACCGGGCGTTCTGAATGAAACTATTGTGATCAGTAACAATATTGCGTTGAAGAATCTTAATGGCCAGCAAAGCAATACGTTTATCACCTTTAACGGTGCGGAGCAGAATGGTCGTCAGCTGGTGCTAGCAAACAATGTAGCTTTTATTCCGCCAAACAATCGGCTTATCTCGCTCAATGAAGCGAGCCTGACACCCAGCAACACCCTTACCAGCATCAAGAACAATATCTTTTGGGGAGAGGCAACTGAACGCGGTTATGTGGTTGACAGTTTGGGCGGCAGCTCTGAAATTGATATTCTAACCAATGGAGCTTATGCCAATAATGGTGTGTTTAACGCCCGCACGGACGGCGAGCATGGTGAGTTGGATTTGCCATTGAGTTATGCGCCAAATTCTAATGTGATAACTGTTGCGCCGCATTTTCACGATGATCAGCGTCGTTTAGCCACTTTTGCTGCCAGTGTGTTGGCGCTGGATGGGACGGCCGAATCGGCTTTTTATGCCTATTTGACCCGGCATTTATCGATTGAGGACATCAGTCAGTTAAGTGTGATGGCAGGGCATGAAGCCTATGTGAATAGTCATAAAGGCGTTTTGCTGGTGAAGGACCTGATTGACTGGGTGAAGCAAGGTTTTATTGCCACTAATACCCTTTATCACCATCACTCTTCTATTACAGGGCCAATTGGTTTGACAGCAGCCCCGACTTTCACTTTGTCTGATAGCGATAGTGATACCGTGGATGATCAGTTTGATTTATGTGGCAGCACGGTTGCAGCTGCAAAGGTTGACAATGACGGATGTGCCAGTTATCAAAAAGATGATGACAATGATAATGTTAGCAATGATCTGGATATTTGTATTTCGACTGTCATCGGTACTCCTGTTAATGCTCAGGGTTGCTCTGCGGCTAACATTAACGGTGTGATTGCCGGTTTTACCAGCTGGGGCATTGGTGGTGGCGGTGCGATGGCAGGTTATTCGATCAATCCGTTTGACGACAAAATGCGCTTTGTTGGTACTGACATGGGTACCTCTTTTCGCTCACTCAACAGCGGGGTTAATTGGGTTCCTATCCGTCACGATCAGACCACTTATTCCCACCGATTGGGTTACGCGGCATCCTTTGGTTTTGCCGGACCAACCACTGTGCTTCATGCGCCACAAGGGTTCAATTCAGTGTTGTCGGTTGATGGTGGCGAAACCTTTAATGCACCAGCCAGTTTTGCTCTAGTTTTCACTGATGATGGTGATGACAGCAATGATGAGCGTATCACCCGTTGGTACACCGATACCCAGACGATGGGCACTGTTTATGCGCTGACGAATTTTGGTTTGTGGCGCTCAGTTGATGCCGGTGATCATTGGAGTTTTGTCTACGCTGGCGGTGATATCAAGGGCATATTTATTGATAACCAAGATGCGGGGGCGGTGTATATCGCGAGCGAAAATGAAATCCTTCGTTCAGTTGATGGTGTCACGTATGTTAATTATTTCACCCCGATGGGTCACAAAATTCACCGTTTTGCTGGGGGCTCAGTGCTGGGGGCTAAAACGTTGGTTTATGCCAGCGACGAAAGTGCTTTGGCAAAGACCACCTCAGAATTGGCTGGTTTGAGCAGCACCGATGTGACAGCAATTTACACTAAACCTTCGGGGGCCGGAAATGAAGTTAGTGCGGGCATGATTTATGTTGATGACGATGGTTTGGGGTTTGTTCAAACTAGCCAGTTTATTGGTAGTCACCTGAGCATGGCGCAAAATGATAATCAGACTATATATGTGACTGGTAGTCGTAGTTGGGATCGAGATAAAGGCACTTCGGTTTATATCTCTGAAGATGCCGGGGCTAATTGGCAGCTAAGGTTGCTGCAATATAATTGGGATACTAACCCTTTTGAAGCTTGGGATAGTGTCTCGCTGGAGCATTCACCGGTAGGACTCAATGTTGGCTGGTATGATGCGGGCTATTATTCTACCGGGGTTAATCAGCTCAATAGTGCCCAGTTTGGTGGGTCGGGTAATTTCTTTCTTCATGCGACCGAAAACATCGGTAATCAATGGCTGGATCTGACTAATGAATATCAGGGGGCTACGCCAAGCCAGCCAGTTGAAACCGATGAATGGTTGTCGGGCGGGCTGAATGTCACTTCGGTATATGATATTAAATTTCATCCGGCTAACAGCAATGATATTTATGCCGCCTATGCGGATATTCATGGTATTCGCTCGACTGACCATGGTTTGACTTGGCAAATTTTGCCTAGCAGTGAAAACTCGATTTATGATTACGCATTCGATCCTGCCGACGCCAATACGGTGTTTATGGTTAATGGTGACAAGCATGATTGGCCATTTCGTAGTTTGTCGGTGGTCAGTAGTGGTGGGGTGTTCAAATCCACAGACAAGGGTGATAACTGGACCCGGCTGACGCCGGATGATAGCGCCTTTAATCGTCAGTACTTGTCTGTTGCTTATGATGCCACTCGCGATGATATTTACGCTGGCAGTCATAGTGATGGTATTTCCCGCTCGTTGGATGGCGGTGTCAGTTGGCAGAAATTTAATGCCGGACTGCCAGGTTATTATTCTAGTCCTAGTTACTCTGGTCCTAGTTATGCCATGGACTTGGTGATCCCGCAAATTGAAGTGCTCAGTAATGGTAATGTTTACGCGCTGGTCAGCGGAGTCAGGCCCGAACTCAGCGAGGCCGAATACATCGCTTTGGCCGTTCCGTCTAGCGAGTTGTTGCTAGAACAATCCGACCAAACAACCCAGTATTACAGTTGGATAAACGCCGCTTTTACCGGCATTTATCTGCTGGATGTGGTTAATGGTGCCACCAGTTGGCAACTGCTACGAGGAAACATTGACCTGACTTCACACGGCAACTGGGACCCACTTCATTTGCCATGGAAGCGCCCGATGAGTTTTGCCATAGACCCCAATAATTCGAATGTTTTATGGTTAACAGACATTGAACCAAAGACCTTTCAGTTGGGGGCCACTGGGGTGTGGAAATCTGTCGATAACGGCCAAAACTGGCAATTTGTACATCAGCACACGGTAGCATTGGATATCAATGTCGATCCAAATAACAGCAATAACGTTATTGTTGCAGGGCCAAAAAGTTGGGGCAATGGCGGGATTTATGTCAGTAACGATGGCGGTACCAGCTGGACGTTGGATGATAGGGCACCATTGCAAAATAACGCCCATTCGGTGTGCTTTGATCCACAGCATCCGAATAAAATTGTTTACGGTTATTTTGGTGGCGGGATGTTATATGGCGACCAATATTAGTTTGTTATAGCGATTTGATGGGCAAGACAGAAAGTTAAAAAAACACTTTTATTGTCACTGAATTGGCGTATGATGTGCGGCGTTTAAAAATAAAAATATCGGAATAATAATGCTACGTATCTCCAGTCTGCTGACTTTGCTACTTGTCTTGCCCTTTTTTGCCATCGCCAATAACCTCCAGGGGCTTAGCGAGTCCCACTATCAATTCATTCGTGGTGATTTTAACCATGATGGTCAAGCAGATACTTTCGCCCTCGCCCGCAAAAAGAACAAACATCACTACGTGGTTTTTGCTGATGGCAAACGACACAAGATCAAAGCCAAAATTGGTGGTAAGGATTGGGATGCTGAATCGTTTAGTGTTATCGCAGATAAGAATCTCATTCGACTGCGCAATGCCAAAGGTGGTATTGACGAGCATGAGATAGAAGTTGATAAAGACCCTTGCACATCTGCCTGTGGTCATCAGAGTTATAACGTCAAAACGGGTGAAACCAGTACGATTTATTCGTTGACTGCTGTGCCAACCACACCTGTTTACTACCCCGGTACCCTCGGCGGTAATTACAAAGCGGTTTATACCAGTTATACCATCAACCTGCCGAGCGTCTCCGGTGCAACCAATTATCAGCTGTATGAATCCGCGCATAATTCCACTTCACAACCTGCTGATAGCCAATATCAGCGGGTTTATGATGGTTCATCTACCACGATAAACCGGGTCAGCACCAGCTCGGGCTATCGCTGGTTGCGTTATAAAGCCTGCAATTCGGGTGGTTGTTCAGGTTTAAGCCCGTGGCGACGATTGTATATTTATGGCACACCGGGCATTGTCAATAACCTCAATGTTTCAGCTCCGACAGTCAATGTTGGCGTTAATTTTTCTGTCTCGTGGACGCCCGCTGCGGGTGCGGTTGATGGTACCACTTATACCGTTTATCAAGCGTATAACGGTAATGAAAGCGCGGTGTATTCTGTCACTCGAAATCATTGGAGCGAGAGTAGTTACAGCTACTCAACCGCGCAATATGTCGGCGGTAGCTTTCGTTATCGGGTGCAAGCCTGTAGTCCTTCGGTGGGTTGTGGCGGTTCTGTTGTTGCGAATCAAACGGTGATTGCGCCTAATACCGCGCCTGTTGCCAATACAGATTATGCAGTGATCAATGAAGACACGCCGACCTACATCAATGTGCTCGGCAACGATACTGACATTGATGGCGATGCACTTTTATTAGATTTGTACGGTGCACCGAGACACGGCACGTTTAGCAACATCAATAACCAAGTGCGTTACGTGCCTTTTACCAATTTCAACGGAGACGATTCGTTTAGCTATCGAGTCCGTGATGGCAGCACGGTTTCAGCACCTGCGGTTGTTTACGTCACGGTCAATGCGGTTAACGATTCACCGACAGGTAACGTGGTTATTTCAGGTTCAACCACCGTCGGACAAACCTTAACTGCCAGTCACACCTTGGCAGATGCCGAAGGATTGGGTTCTGTTAGTTATCAGTGGTACCGAAACGGCGCTGGTATTGCCGGGGCTATCGGCACAAGTTATTTACTCAATAATAATGATGCAGATTCTACGCTCACCGTTAAAGCCTCTTATCGCGATGGCGGCGGCACGATGGAAAGTGTCACCAGTGTAGCAACGGCGGTAATTAAAGCCGCAGTGCCCGGCTGGCAACAACTCGGACCGATTGAAGTCGCTAATACAACAGTTGATGAACCGACGTTAGCCGCTGTTGATTTATTGGCTTCATCGGTTAACGGCAATGCTAGCGTTGCTGGTGGTCAAGCCAGTTATCATATTCCGATTGCACTGCCGCCCGGTCGCAATGGTGTTCAACCGTCAGTTTCTCTGGGTTATAACTCTCAAAATGGCAACGGCATTGTTGGCATGGGTTGGTCGCTGAATGCGGGTGGTGCGATTAGTCGATGTGCCCCGACCTATGCGCAAGATGGCTTTAGCCAATCAGTTACCTTCACTTCAAAAGATAAGTTTTGCCTCAATGGTCAACGCCTGATTCTGGTTGATGGTGTTTATCGCACTGAAATGGATAGCTTTGTTGTCGTCACCCCAACCCCTGATGGCTTCAGCGTCGCGCGACCGGATGGTTCAACCGCCACTTATGAAAGTGCCGATGTATTGGGCTGGAGAATCACTCAAGAATCTTGGTCTAGTGGTAAAAACACTATTGATTATATCTACGACGAAACCGATGCAGGCGAACATTTATTATCAGCCATTCACTACACGGGCAGCGATGGTGCTCAAGGAGATCGCAGTGTTCAATTCGTTTATGAAGATAGAGCCGATAGCCGAGAAAGCTACATTGCGGGTCGTAAAATCGTCAGCCGGAAACGCCTCAGTACCATCAACACCGTCATCGGTGAGCGCACCATCAGCAGCTATAAACTGGTCTACCAACAAAGCGGTGCCAGCCAACGAAGTTTGCTAATTAGTGTGCAACGTTGCGGTGCCACGAACTGTACACCAATGAGTACCTTCGACTGGTCAGACAGTTTGAATTTTGCGGTAGCGACACCACTAAAATTCGGCGGCGTTGAGATTTACCAAGGTGTTAAAACCATCGAAAAAATCATGCCGTACGGCGATATTGACGGCAACGGCACGGCGGATTTCCCGGGTTATATGGTCAACGCGGCGCAAGGTAAAACAGGCACCAACACCTTAACAGTCAACGATTATTGCCGCCGTATTGCAACCACGCTAAATTACGATTGTCAGCAAGCAGACATTAATTTAGATGGTAAAATTGACCCATTTAACTACCAAAACGGTTATCTGAACATTGATTATTCTGGCGATGCGCTCGGTTATGTTCAAACCAATATCGCCATTGCTGCCAAAGCGAGCGGTGAAGACAGAGGCGATAGTATTCGAGCTTTGCAAGATATCAACGGCGACGGCTGGCCTGATGTCGTGGTCTATCGACACAATCCGAGTAGCACTGCTGAGCTGGAAATCTTCGTCCACTCAATGGATGGTTCAGCCCCTTTTGCCACTGCTGGCGTGATTGTTCATTCTTTCGATAGTGAAGTTGTTGGTGGTGAGAGAGTGTTGAAAGAAAACGCCACGTTTGCTGGCGATTTTGACGGCAATGGTCTGCCAGATTTAGTCATCACCCAAATGAACGGTCCCTTGCTCAAAGCCATGCCGATGGGTCAGCCTCGGACGATTAAACATAATTACAGTACACCGGAAACCCTGTCATTCGTTGATAGCCCAGCACCTGCCAGCCCGGTATATGACGGCAACGGTCAATTCTCGTTTTTCAGCTATTTCATTGATATCAACGGTGACGGTTTAACTGATGTGCTCGGCTGGAAAGATCAACTGCTGTCGATTCGAATCAACTTAGGCAATGGTAATTTTAAGGATTGGCAAGACCTCTCAGATACTAGTTTATTAGCGAGCCTATCTGTCGAAATCGATTTTGGTGGTGGTGAAACAGAACCCGTGTACTATCCAAAATACTTCGCCAGCCTACAAAGTGTCGATATCAACAACGATGGGATTAACGAACTGTTAGTGCCCGGCATTCGCCTGATCACCGCCTGCAATGGCACCCGTTGTGGCGACGAAATTTACACCCGCTCAACCTCAATTGTCGATGCTAAAAAGTATGATGATTCGATTTATCAATATGACGCGATTTCATTCAAACTCCAAGATGATGGCAGCTATCAAGCGACTAAATCTGCCACCGATGTTATAGGACCCGCCACCGAAATCGCCTTTATCGATGCTTTTGGTGATGGCAATCTCGATGTCATTTTCAATTATGGTCCTCGGACTAATAACAGCATTCAAAGTGACCCGTTACTGGGCAACCATTATGGCGCATACATCGTGCGAAACTATGGTGCGGGCAGTGGCGCAACCACCAGTGATTACGCCGCAGTGGACTATCTTAAATCTGTTACCGACGGCGCAGGTAACCAAGCCCAATGGCATTATCGCCCACTCTCCAGCGGTAGCGATTTTTATCAAACCGATCACGATTACGAAGGTGGCGGTTACCTGCATTTCACCTCAAGCATGTACGCGGTGCAATCGTTCAAACAAAGCGACGGTATTGGCGGCCTCAACGACACCCAATATACCTATGCAGGTGCGATGTATCACGTACAAGGTCGAGGCTTTACCGGCTTTCGTACCTTGACTGAAAAAGACGTCGCCCGGAATATCATCACCACCAGCACTTTCGAGCAGAAGTTTCCCCGAGTCAGCCAGCTAATCAGCCAAACAAGCCAAATCGGTGACATCACTATCGCCAGCCTAAGCAATACCTGGCTGGATAATCCCGAACACACCATCGCCAACATTCACCATTGGTACACCAGCCAGTCGATTCAAAAACAATTTGATTTAGCTGGCGTTGCGTTATCCACCCAAACCATGAATTTCAGCAATATCGACAGCTGGGGCAATATCGGCAAAATCACCACCACTATTGATACGCTTTCAACCACCATCAAAGAAATCGATTTCGCCCCCAGCGACTTAACCAGCCAATACAATTCGATCAAAACTACCACGGGTGATCAGTGGCAATTACTCACGGTCGATACTTGGGATGCCACTCACTTCAAACCGACCAAAACCAGCTTAACCGCCAGCGGCAGCGAGTGCGTACACATCAGCGAAAGCACTTTTAACAGCTACGGTTTAACCAGCTCAATCACCGAAACCGGACAAAACAGTGCTTGCGAAGACTTAACCGCTCGCCAAACTTTATTCAGTTACACGGGTGATGAATATTTGCCAAATAAAATTACCAATGCGCAAAGTCATGCCACCAGTTTTGAGTATGATATGGGTTTTGGTACTATCACCAAGCAAATAGGTCCGAATAACATCGTTACCAGCACAGTATTGGATGAAATTGGCCGTCCATTGTCAGTCACAACAACAGGCTTTCCAACCCAATATATTCGTTATTTAGTGGCCGATTCCAATTGGATGACCCGCACAACTCAGGCAGGCGCTCCGACTCAAGCGGTTTACACCGATAGCCTCGGTCGTACTGTACGCAGTGCCATTCAAGGCTTTGACGGCACTTATGAATACGTCGACAAAATCTACGACAATCTCGGTCACCTCACCAAAGAATCATTGCCGTACACCACCACACCAAACTACACCGAATTTGGCAATTTCGATGCTCTTGACCGCCCGGGTTGGCGCAAACTGCCTCACGGTTTACAGTCAACTTATACTTATGATGGTCTGAAAACAGAAATCAGCGTCGGCAGCGATAGCCGAAAAATGTCCCGCACCTACGCCAGCCTCGGTTGGTTGCTTAAAACGACTGATGCGAAGGAAGGTACCAATGAATTCACCTATGATGACGCAGGTCGACCCCTCACCATTAAAGACGCCAACAGCAATACTATCACTGCCAGCTACAACGGCTTTGGCCACAAAACCCAAGTCGACGACCCCAATCAAGGCATCACCACATTCGCCTACAACACCTTCGGCGAGCTAGAAAGCCAAACCGCCAGCGGTGTGACTCAGACCTTCACCCGTGACGGATTAGGCAGAATCACCCAAAAAGATACTGCTACATACACATGGGACACCCTCAAACAAGGCTTACTCACCAGCGAAACAGATCAAGGCGTCACCCGAGCATATGCCTATAATGACTCACTGCAACTGAGCCAATTATCCGTCACCGTCGATGGTGTCACTCGCACCATCAAACACCAATACGATAGTGTTCTCGGTCGCCCGAAAGCCTTGGAATATCCCAATGGTTTAACGCTGAAATACAGCTACAACGCCCAAGGTTATCTGAGCAAAACCAGCAACGCCAATTCAAATTATATCTATCGCGAAGTGACAGCCATCGACGCGCAAGGCCATATAACAGGCGCGACACTGGCCAATAATTTGATGTCACAAAGCAGCAGCTTCAACGAAAACTCTGGCACCATGAGTACAACATCTGTCACGAAAGGATTAACCCAACTACATGGCCACACCTACGCAGAATATGACGAATATCTCAACATCACAGCCGAAGTCAATAATCTAACCGGACTCAATAAAACCTACAGTTATGACACGCTTAATCGTCTAACAACCTACACCGCCAGTAACACTTCGCCCGCATTTAGCCTGTCAGTTAACTATGCCCATGATGCCGTCGGCAACCTGCTCAAAAAGACCGATTACAGCGCAAACAAAAACACCGCTTATCAATATTGCACGGGCACCAACGCCCTATGCGTACTAGAAAAAGCCAGTGGTCAAATCGTCAATTTCAATTACGACGGCAGAGGAAATCTAATCAACGGCGATGGTTTAGCCTTAACTTACAACGCCTTAAACAAACCCCTGACCATCACAGGTCGCAACGCCATCACCCAATTCACCTATGGCAGCGACAATGCCCGAGCCAAACAAACACGAACGATTAGTGGCAAAACGAGTACCACCTATTATGTCGATAAGCTGTTTGAAATGGACAATGATGGCAGCTGGCGAGCCTATATCGACGATATCGCCGTCCTCAGCTGGACGCCTGAGCAAAAACATAAACTGCTCTATACCTTGCGTGATCGACTCGGCAGCGCAACAACATTAGTCAATCACGATGGCCAAATCACCAGCCGTCGCTACTTCGACCCTTTTGGCAGAACTTCAACCGCCAGCACACAATTCACTGACTTATCCGCCACTAACCGCTACCGCCGAGGTTTTACTGATCACGAGCATTTGAATGAACAGCAATTGATTCATATGAATGGCCGGATTTATGATTATAATGTCGGGCGGTTTATGAGTGTCGATCCGTTTATTCAAGCACCGAGCAGCACCCAAAGTATTAACCCGTATTCGTACATTATGAATAACCCGCTGGCGGGAACTGATCCAACCGGATACGTCAGCAAATGTAACCAGAATCCGACTTGCCAGATGCAGTCGTTTTTTAGCTCAGTGGGTAGTGGCGGGTCGAGCTTAATTGGTAACCTGACTGGTCGGTTGAAAACCACGCTGACCAATGGGCATGATACCAAACAGGCCAAGAAAGCACAGGAGCCTAAGGCGGCTGCTGAAGTTAAATCTTCGGTTGCCGAAACAAGTGTGAACATCAATCAGGATATGCATCCGGATGGTGGGAAATCCCGTAAAACAGACCCTTTCGGCGAAAGAAATATTGGAGATTTGACTGCTTGTTTACCTGTTTGTGCCGTTCCTGTGGTTATCGGTATCAAAGAAATCATTATCGGGGTAGGCATAACTGCTGTGGCAGTGACCGCCGCTTCGGTTGATCCCGCCGCGATTAGTGATGGCACAAAACAAACTATGCGAGGGGCTTCAGAATCAGCAACAGGCGGACCCGGAGGCGACCCGGATAACAATGAAAATGATGGAGTTCCACAAAAAGCCAAAGATGTATCTGCCCAAATTGATAAAGAAAGCGGTGCTGTACCCCGAGGTTACAAAGGTGGCCGCACATTTAAGAATGATGGTCGAGGTGGTGGTCAGCAATTGAGACAAACTGACGATAAAGGAAATCCGATTAAATACCGTGAATACGATGTAAACCCATATAAGAAGGGCGTTAACAGAGGAGCTGAGCGGTTAGTCAGAGGCAGTGATGGTAGTCGTTATTATACGAATAATCATTATGAAACATTCACAAAATTTTAGGAAATATGAACGTGTTTGATTGGGATATATTATTACAACCAGAAGGGCCATGGGTTTTTAAATCGGAAGGCGAAATAAACCATATTATTGAGTACACAAACACCATTTTAAAGATGAAGGACGGTGCTTGTTTATTTGTCATGAATGGAGAAAAAATGAAAAGCCTTAATGGCTTTTATAATGAACTGACTAAAGTACTGAAATTTCCTGATTATTTCGGACGTAATTTTAATGCATTAGATGAGTGTATGAGTGACTTGGAGTGGCTGGATTTTTCGGCTTGTGTTCTTGTCGTGACAGACGTTCAATTGGTTTTTGAAGAGGAGTCAAGTGACTTAATAGATGGTCTTATCGAAATATTTGAAAATGCTGGTGAGGAATGGAGTGAACCCGTGCAACAAAGTGAAGAGTGGGATAGGAGTGCGATCCCATTTCATGTGATATTACATTCAGCAAGTTCTACAAAAGATTGCATCACCAACTTACCTTATTTGAGTTGATTTGCAAAAGATTTAAGTGGGAAGAGAAGAAAGGAAGTCAAGTCAGTGTTTAATGAGGCTTTTCTTAACACATTGAATAATAAGCACTTTAACTTATCACCGTGTTAAAAAATTATAATTAAGGAACTGTGCGGCTATAACCAAGTAATTAAAAAGTCTTCTTAAACAACCGCTTTGATCCCTTTTTAACATCAAACAAACACGAACGATTAGTGG
The DNA here is from genome assembly GCA_965277695.1 of Alteromonadaceae bacterium. GTDB lineage: Bacteria > Pseudomonadota > Gammaproteobacteria > Enterobacterales > Alteromonadaceae > JABSOG01. Next base: position 14,517 of record CBDIDQ010000061.1, on the reverse strand, counting down.
CCAAACGAGTACCACCCATTATATTGATAATCTGTTCGAAATGGACAATGACGGCAGTTGGCGAGCCTATATCGACGATATCGCGGTCCTCAGCTGGACACCTGAGCAAAAACATAAACAGCTCTACACCCTGCGTGATCGACTCGGCAGTGCGACAACATTAGTCAACCACGACAGCCAAATCACCAGCCGTTGCTACTTCGACCCTTTCGGCAGAACTTCATCAGCTGGTGCCAGCAACAGCCAATTCACTGATTTATCAATCACTAACCATTACCGCCGAGGTTTCACCGACCACGAACATTTGAATGAACAACAGTTGATTCACATGAATGGGCGAAGGGGAACTAGAAACGAGGGTTCGCAGTTTTTTGTTCCCCTGAGATGAGTGCAAGGATGCACGAAGGGCGCACGCCATGGACGGTTAAATCACCACAGTTGCCTTTGCACTAAACCAAATTAGTGATAACTTGACTCTCGCTTGATTACAACCTCGGCAGGTTCTTGAGTGTTGATCCGTTCATTCAAGCACCGAGTAGCACCCAAAGTATCAATCCGTACAGTTACATTATGAACAACCCGCTGGCGGGGACAGATCCGACAGGTTACGTGAGAAAATGTAATCAGAGCAAATTAGGGGTCAAGTATCTTGCCCAATAATCAAGTGTTTTAAACATTTGTATCTTGAACAAGACACCGCAATGGTCCTTTTGGTGGCGGGATATTATATGGTGACGAATTGTAGGTTGTAGCCGTTGATAGAATTACCGGGGGGTAGTAAGTCTTCGGCACAAATATGGCGTAACCCACCCGATCCTAAATCGCTGATAGCAAACCCATTTGTAACTATTCAGCGCAATTGGTGACTCTGTGGATAAATGGCACGATACAATGTAGGAGGGCCGTCTCGGCGCGATTTGTGCCGAAGGCGCAACGATTTTTTGAAATGGCTACGCCATTTATCGCGGCGAGACGCCCCTCCTACCACGAATTATCCACAAGCTGAATAGTTACACCCATTTCAACCTTAATAAGCCTCATCACCCGAAAAAATTAGGTCCAGTTATATCTAAGATGATTTTAAACTTTATATTTTTACTGTGGGAACCAATACTATCCTTATAGTAACCATCGCTTTTAGTGCATAGCAATCTAATGTGCTAAAGCGAATGTTATTAAAAACAATATTAAAGGTGATCACAATGAAACAGGTTTTATTTAATTTTTGTATCGGTATTATCGCATTATTCCTTCTCACTATTTCAATTCAAGGACATACCGCTAACAAAGCGGTCACAACTGCCAGCCAATCAGCAGTCTCAATTATCTCTCAACAGCTTACTGCGCTTAAGTCTGGTTCTACCTCTGACATTGATACCTTTGGGGTGCTGCCGCAAAATGGCGATTACCTTGATGCCGGGGATTTCACTATTACTATTGATCAGAGTTTTGCAGCGGGTCAGGTTGCCGATCCGACAGGTCAAGTTGCGCTGCGTGGCGAGTTTGTCATTGAGGCTGGGGTTACCTTGACGGTGAATGGCGATTGGGATGCCAGTCAATTAAATACCCAAAATATCATTAAAAAAGGGGCGCGAGTTGAATTTGATGGTGTCGTTGATGCGACTCGGCGCTACAAAACAGTGATTAAATATTACACCAAACCTTCGTTGGTGGTGCAAAGTACTGCGCAAGTTAAGGCATTTTTTGGCCTCAAACCTAATTCTGCTGCAACCTTTATCTATGACAAGCAAAATCGTTTGGGGGCTAATATCAGTGGTGGCAATATACACCTCAATGGTTTTAGCACCGGTTACGAACACCATGGCCATGATCGGGAGGTGATGCGAGATTGTAATATGCCTGATGTGCTGCTGACTAATAGCGGGCAGTTTAAACTTGCTTATTCAGCGGGTAATAATGGTACCTGCGACATGAAAAACCTCACCATATTAAGCCCTACGGTTGACTTGCCCTTTCGTACCGTTGGTACCTCAAGTAGCACTACACAAGGGGCCGATTTTAATCTCAACGGTTTGTCAGTTGATGGTGAAGTGGCTTTTTATACTCGTCCGGAATTTCTGATGAACGATTGGGTATTGCGAGATTTAGCCGCTACTTTACCTCAGGCAGGTTGGCAAAACGTTGATAGCTGGTTGCTGTTCAATGTTCATAACATTCCCGTTGGCAGTCGTTCGACTTCTAATATTTATTTTCGCGCAGAGAAATATAATCCTCATGGATTCAGCCTGACGGGTGGCGCGTTATCTGGTATGGATAGTCGGACAATTGATAGCGTTATTTTCGATTTTAATAATACCGCTGGTGGTGAATCTGGTGATATGTATCTGTTTAGTGGACCCGCTACGGCGAATGAAACCGTGCGAATTAGTAATAACATCGCACTGAAAAACCTCAATGGCCAGCAGAGCAGTACTTTTATGACTTTTAACGATACCGAACAAGGCGCTCGTCAAGTTGAGGTAGAAAATAATGTGGTGTTTATTCCATCAGATAATCGTGCCATTGCATTAAACGAAGCCAGTTTGACGCCAACAAATACCTTGAGCAGTATAAAAAACAATATTTTTTGGGGGCAAGCAAGTCAATCAGGTTATGTGATTGGTAGTTTAGACAGCAATTCGGCTGTGGATATTCTCGCAAATGAGGCTTATTCGCATAACGGTGTATTCAATGCCCTTGCCGATGGTGAGCATGGTGCGTTAGATTTGCCGTTGAGTTACGTACCAAACTCAGCTGTAACAGCAGAGGACCCGGCTTTTTACGATGATCAACGTCGTTTAGCGACTTATGGGGCGAGCGTTTTAGGCTTGGATGGTACCGCTGAGGCAGCTTTTAATGCTCATTTGACCCGGCATTTGTCGCCCAGAGATATCACCCAGTTAAGTCAGATGGCAGGGCATGAACAATATGCCAGCAATCACAAAGGGCTTTTGCTAGTGAAGTATTTGATTGATTGGGTGAAAAAAGGATTTATTGCCACTAATACGAGTTATCAAACCAGTTCTAGCACCGCTGGAGTTATTGGTTTGGCAGGGGTGAGTGCGTCCGCTGAGCAGTGTAGTAGATAGAGGATTTATCCCCTATCTACATTACTACATTGGTGGTGCGGTTACTTCAAATCCCACTCAAATTCGGCATCAAACCAGTCGCCGAGTTTATTGAAATGATCTTCCATCGTTTGCTCTGTATCCGCTTCGATAAGGATATCAACGGCGGTATCATTGCTGTTTTTCGCCCCGGCATAATTATCCTGGGGTGAAATTTTACAATGATAATCAGTCGCCCAAGCAAAATCACACTGCTCGGCAACCTTGTTGACAATCCCGTCTCTGATTGGAGCCAAAACCTCACCTTGCAGCTTGGTAGGCACTTCGCTTGGTGTGGTTAATAACTCACCGGTTACTTGCGCATTGATCCAGTTACGGTTGAGGTCAAAACCAAAACCCTGTTGGTACATTTTATCAATTAAGCCGCCACCGGTGCGAGCCGCCGCTTCACAAAATACCAGTTGGTCACTTTGGGTGTGAAAAAATTCAACGTGAAAGGTGCAAAATTCTGGCAACGGAAAGGCATTGAGTAATTTGGTGGTTTGTTGTCTTAACCGCTGGGTTAATTCAGCGGCACCATCAAGCATGTAACTGGCAAAAAAGTCGCCATTTTTTAATGCATGACAAGTGGTGGCGTAACGAGACGGCCAGCACAGGATCACTTCGCCATTGGCAACAAAACCATCTACATGATACATCAAGCCATCAACAAAACTTTCAATCAGATAGTCCGGACTATGGTCAATGTATTTACCAAAGCCTGCGGTCAAAAATTGATTTAAATCTTGCTGGTGGTGAATAATGTTGGTATCAACAGAGCCACCACCTGAGATAGGTTTGATCACCACGGGCAAACCGTTGGCTTTGACAAAAGCCATTACATCCAGCGGATCGCTAACTCTGGCAAACGTTGGTGTCACTACATCAACCGCTTTGGCATAATCCTTCATTAAGATTTTGTCACGAAAGGCATGGGCACTGGCCACGTTTTGACCCGGCAAGCCCAATATTTCCCTTAACTTGGCAGCCCGCATCAAATCAAATTCATTAACGGCGATGATCCGCTCAAATTGATAAGTTTGGTTAAGCTCAAGTGCTCGCCGTTCAACATTACCGTTGCCAATGTAGTTGTCGAAATATTCAACTTCTACGGCTAATTCAGCAAGAATATGACAGTCATCCTGAGCAATATCCGCTGTACTGAGTACTACAATTTTATGCTCTGGCGCGATCCAGTCCTGATAGCGCATTCGCTGTAAACTGGCGCGATTGAGAATTAGAATATTCATGCTTTTTCACCTGTGTTGTTTGGGCGTTGGCCATATAAATTAGCATTAACGAGGTTAAAACCTCGTCTACTTAAGAAGGGCCATGTAATCTTCACGAACCGGGGTGAAAATGTCAATGCAATGGACCTGAGTCAGCGCTTTGGCTGAATGAGTGACGTTAGCCGGTACGATAGCGACTTCACCCGCCGTCATCACTTTGGTTTCGTCACCTATGGTCATTTCAAATTCACCTGACATGCAGTTAACCACTTGCTCATGGTGATGGGCGTGCTGGGGGATAATACCGCCTTTATCAATATACCAATAGGCGATGGTGAGCTTTTCAGCACTGATGAAGTTGGCTTTAACACCCGGTAATACATCGATTTTTTCCATATTGGAAATGTTGTCGAACATGCTAGTTGCAATTGTAGTCATGATAATGCGCCTTTATTCCATTACGAATGAGTGATCGGGGATACTGAAAATAATAACATCTCTGATAGCATCAACATCTTGCTCAGATAAGTTCACCGGTGTGGTGTCATGGAACACTTTGCTGTCATCAAAAGAGATTAAAGTGCCTTCGGTCAATACGCCATTAAAGATGGTTTCATCGCTTTCATTGGCCCAAACACTGGTGACACCGGTGTCTTGTGCGATGTTTTGACGTCTGGCGACATACATACCGATCCAGTCATAACCATCACGATGCTTGCCTTCTGGTACTGGCGAACCCGGCGCTCGGGTGCGAATTTGATGGGCAGAGAACTTGACCACATCAACGGGTAAACCGTCCATCCATGATTCAACCAATTTTAAAAACTCTGGGCAGTCGACCATTTCAGCTGGAATATCAGCATACTTGCGGCTTTTGCCACCGTAGTTTTCTAGCGTATTATAGGTCGCTGATTGATATAAAGGCACGTTTGGCAGCAAGGTCAATTTGCCGTCATGGTATTCTAAAACCGATGCAGTACGAGAGCGGTAGTCACCATCTTCAAAATGAAGATCTTTAGGGATCGCATCGAAATGTCTTTTAATCGATTCAACATTCAGCTCAGGCTGAGTGACATTTAAGTAATTGTGCATGAGTTTACATCTTTCCTTTGGTTACGGATTTCTACGAGCGGGCATAAATGCACCGCCTACAAGCGGGCATAAATGCGCCGCCTACAAGCGGGCATAAATGCACCGCCTACGAGCGGGCATAAATGCACCGCCTACAACAAGATTAAATACGTTCTGATTTCTCAACGATATCAAACAGGTGCTCGCCACGATTGAGTCGTTCAACCATATTGTCTTCAACCGATTCAATGGCTAACGCATCGGCAAAAACTTGCTCGCTGATGGCTTGTGGAATGACAATGACGCCGGTTTGGTCGATGAAAATCCAATCATTTTCAAAAATTCTGACATCATCAATATCACAATAAGTGTGAATTTCTGCCACTCGGTAAGAGCCTTGGGTATCGGCAGGAGAATAGTTGGAGGCTAAAACGGGCAAGGTTAGTTTTTCGAGGATTTGGGCGTCACGTACCGCACCACCGAGTACCACGGCTTCAAAATTGATATTTTGAAAGTGAGTACAGCTTAAGCCGCCCGCTAAGGCCATGTTATCGATAAACTGATGGCCACCGGCAACATAAACTTTGCCTGAGCCGTCACGGACTTGTGGTACCAAAAAGTCTTTTACTTGCTCCCATGTGGACGACTGCTTGTCGATGATGGATTTACCTTTACGTACTCGTTCCCACCGAACCGTGACGGCTTGAGCCAAGACGTTTTTGGTTTCGCCGCTGAGTTTGGTGACTCGATGATGAAGCACACCATTGACTCCATAACCGTCGAGCACGTCGGCAAGTGTGCCAGCGTTTAATTTGGCGGCAACCTCATTCATATTGAGTGAAGTCGTGGTGTTGACTATCGCGTTCATTACTGTTTTCCCTTTTTAATCTATTAATCTGGTGAACGAGGTTGAAACCTCGTCTACGACGTAATTAACGAGGTTGAAACCTCGTCTACGGCGTAATTAACGAGGTTGAAACCTCGTCTACGGCGTAATTAACGAGGTTGAAACCTCGTCTACGACGTAATTAACCTCGTTTGGGGTTGTTTGGTTATACCGACAATGGCGTTAACCAATGGGCAAATGCGGGGTCTTCGCCGCGAACCACGGCGGTAAACGCATTTTTCAACAAGGTGGTCATTTCACCTAGTTGACCATTACCGACTGCTCTGCCATCAATGTTGGTGATCGGCAGGACTTCGCAGGCGGTTGAGCAGAAAAACACTTCATCGGCGGTCAGGAGTTCTTCCCGGCTGATGTTTTTTTCTGTGGTTTCGATGCCATTGGCTTGGGCTAGGGTGATGATGCTTTCTCGGGTGATACCTTCGAGGGCACAGGCTAGTGTTGGGGTGTATAAGCGGTTGTTTCTTACCACAAAGACATTTTGCGCACTGCCTTCGGTGACAAAACCACGTTCGTCGAGCAAAATCGCTTCGTCAAAACCGAGGCTTTTGGCCTCAGCCAAAGCCATTGAGGGGATCAGGTAGTTACCCGATGCCTTGGCTTTAAACAGGGTAGTACCAACAGAGCTTCTGATGTACGAGGAGATTTTGACCTTAATCCCAGCTGCCGAATTAGTGGCAACAGGCTGCCAATCCCACGCCGAAATCACGGTTCTGCTCGATTGTGTGCTCGAATCTAACCCTAAACCACCAGCTTCCAAAAACACAATCGGTCTGAGATAGGCATCGGTAAAGTTGTTGTCGCGCACCACTTGGCGATGGCCTTCGGTGAGTCGTTCAGCGTTGAAATTGAGTTCAAGATTGAGTAATTTTGCTGAGTTTTCCAATCGCTTGATATGACAAGGCAGGCGGAAAAAGTTAGCGCTACTTTCAATACTATTGTGGGGTTTATAGCAACGGACACCTTCAAAGACACTAAAACCATAGTGCATTGAGTAGGTCATTGTGCTTGTTTGAGATGCTGATGCATGTTTCATGTCACCATTATCCCAGTACTGTAAATTTGCAATAGACAAATCCGGATTTCCTTTTCAAACAATTGGTTACTTGTGTCGTTAGACCATTTCAACTGCGCTACAGGCGAAGTATTACTGAAATGTAAGCAAGCCGGGTAAATATGGCCGCTTATTGTGCATTAATTGTTCGTTATATCAAAGCAATTTGAAATTCCATTTTGTTATATGTAATAGCCTTTAGATCTTTGCTCATTGCTTTATTAGTTCTTATTATCCGACTTCGAATTTTTTTACTGATCGTCTGGTAATTTAATTCGCGAGGTTACAAAGAGTAATTAGGAACATTTTATTAGTAATAAGGAATGAAAATGAAACCCCAAGCGCAAAAGCACCTTAGAATACATACTTTAGGCCCTGAAGGAACGAATTGTCAGTTAGCGGTTTACCACTGGCTGAAGATGAAAAACATTGATGTTGCAGACGCAACTATCATCCTTCATCCTACCCTTGAAGAGGGACTCGATGCGGTACTGGAAGAACGAGATTCGCTATTATTGGCGTGTATTGTTTATCCAAAACTCAACGAGTTAGTATTCAACCATCTGGACAACATGCAACTTGCTGATTGTTTCATCATGCCGACTTACAACATGGTTCTGGCAACGAAGAAACAGCTGAGCAAGCAGCAAATCCAATCTGTTGTTTCTCATCCTGCACCGGTTTCTTTAGTTGATGATCTCAACTGTGAAGCTCAGTTAACCACCAGTAATTCTCATGCGGCGATGTTATGTGCTAATGAGCAGTTTGACGCTTGTATTACCACGCGTAAATCAGCTGAGTTATATAACTTAATCGAAGTTGAAGACTTTGGTCAGGTGCCTATGGGTTTCTCTATTCATAGTATGAAACAGAGCACAAAAATCCAGCAGCAAGATGACGTTTTTGAGGTTGAAGCCTTGCCACAAGTGGTTAATGGCTAACGCTATTATTACTTTTGTCAATGTTTTGATGCCAGTCTGAAAACGAGTATAAATTCTCGTCTACGTTCGCCTGAGCGCTCGCGTAGGCGAGGTTTAACCTCGACAAATCCCCTGTTGATCATGTAATGTCGTATGCCATTAAAAAGTTCATCCCAATATTTATTCACATCAGAGGAAGTGAGTCGTGACATTTAAGATTTTATTGGTTGGTGCCCATGATCACACTATTGAAAGGATCATTGCCGAAGATTTGCAATATCTATTATTTCAAGTACCAGGACGGGTCAGTGAACGCCAAAAGGCCACTGCTAACAGTATTTTAACCGTCGATTATGAAAAACCTGAAAACGAACAAACCCTTATCACCTTGGCCCAAGCCTTACATGCTGCCAGTCCTTTTGATGCGGTATTGACCTTTGTTGAATATGGTCAAGAACTGGCGGCCAAAATTGCCGATGTTTTATCATTGCCAACCAATACCTCATTAGCGGCGATGGAATATACCCGCGATAAACTGCAAATGCGTGACTTGTTGAGTCAACACGGCATCAACAATATTCCTTATGCAACCGTCAGCAATAAAGCCGAATTAACTGATTTTTTCAATGATAATGGCCATAAAGTGATTATCAAACCTAGTCGCGGCGGTGGCGGCGAGGGCATCCACATTATTACCGCATTGGAACAAATTGATCAGGCGATGCCTTATACTGACAGCTTTAATCGCGGCGATATTCTGGCAGAAAAATTCATTGAAGGTGAAGAATATAGCGTTGAATCCATTTCAGGTTCTGGCCATGAAATAGTGGCGATCACTGAAAAAGAAATTGGTGGTGCGCCTTATTTTGTTGAAAAAGGTCACGTTCAACCGGCCAATGTTGATGCCGATATCGCGGCAAAAATTCAACAGACGGTGATCTCAATGCTAGACGTTATTGGCCATGGTGTTGGACCTGCTCACACCGAAGTGAAAGTCTGCCAAGGTCAGGTTTATATCATTGAAACCCAATTGCGTATTGGTGGTGATCAGATTTGGGAGATGGCGCTGGGCACCACGGGTGTTGACTTGGTTAGCGAAACCATTTGTGCCATTGCCGGATTAGATAGACCGCCACGCAAGCCTAAATATACCGCTATGGCGATACAGTTTTTCAGCTTTGCACATAGTGAGGTCAGCGCTATAGTCGCGCCTGCCGAGCTTGACGATGAGCCAAATTTGGTGCGTTTGCAACTCAATAGACAAAAACTGCCTTGGACCGGACCGGCTCGCAAGTCGCTTGATCGCCTCGGTTATGTATTAGTTAATGCACAAACCGCTGATTTGGCGCAGCAACAGGCCAAACAATTGGTCGGCAAACTTGAGTTTAAATAACAACGTGCATCAATATTTTTTTGAATTATGGAGAAATTATGAATTATTTAATTATTGGCACTAGTCGTCAAGGTCACGACCAACTGTTAAAAGAAGGTCATAATGTGGTGGTGTTTATTGATCGCAAAGCGGCATTAACCTCAGATTTGGCCAAGAATTATTCGCAAATCTATTATTATTCTGATCAAACCGATGTCAGCCATTTAATTGAAATCGCCCAAAGTTTACATCGTGCCGAACCGTTTGATCGGGTTTATTCGTTCCACGATACCACTCAAGAATTGGCTCGTTGTCTTAGCGAAGCGATTGATATTGACTTTCCTATCTCGCAAAAACTGATTGCACTGGCGCACAATAAATATGAAATGAGACGACATCTTGAAAGCTGTGGTCTGGATAATGTTAAAAGTGGCGTCGTTGAGAGCTTAGCAGCGGCCACTAGTGTGGCGACTGAGTTTGGTTTTCCGGTGATCATCAAACCTACCGAAGGCACTGGCAGCAGTGGCGTGTCAAAGGTTAATAATGCCGGTGAAATTGACGCGGCAGTGGCTTGGTTAAAGCAATGCGGCAATGACTTTCCGATTTTGATTGAACAGTTTGTTAGTGGCCGTGAGTTCAGTGTTGAATCGTTTTCAGAAAACAATCAGCACCGGGTATTGTCGATCACTGAAAAATTCATTGATAGCAGTTCATTTGTCGAAAAAGGTCATTTGATGCCAGCGCGTATTACGAGCGAAGAATGGCAGTCGATCACTGATTATGTGGTTAAGGTACTGAGTGCGATTGAATTGCAAGATGGACCGAGCCACACCGAGATTATTTTATCGGCCACCGATGGCACACCTTGTCTTATCGAAACTCATACTCGCCCAGGTGGCGACAGAATTACCGACTTATTGACCCATGTGACCGGTTACGATGTGTTTGAACTGACTTGTCAGCAGTTGATGGGGAAAAGTGTGCTGGCGGATATTCCTGATCCCATCGTGGCAAAAGCCCATTGTGCGATTTGGTTCTCAACGGTTGAGTTTTCTGAGCCTGTCAGTTTGGGTAATAGCCTGAATTTTGATGAGGTTGAGCAGTGGCCGGGTATTACTGAACTTAAGATCCTTAAACCTAAAGGGTCGAAATTAGCTAAAGTCACCAACAGCTTTGACCGGGTGAGTATGGCAGTGGCTGTTGCTGACAGTTCAGACGGGGCGTTGGATTTGGCCAAAAAAGCGGTGTCAGCATTGAAGTTTGAGATTAATTTCGATCAATGATGTTGAATGGCCGTAGACGCGAATTCATTCGCGTTTCTGGATGAACACTAATTAAGGAGTGTTGTTGTGAAGTGGTTGTTATTGAGCGAGTTTTTGACCAATGTGGTCAGAGGCGCATTTACCCTAGCATTGGGCATGATCCTTTATCAGGTGACCAATAGTTTATGGAGTTTCGCACTGGTATTTTTGAGTGATTTTGTGATTGCTTTATTAATGCAGTCGGTGGCGGGAGTGCTGATCGACAAATACGGTGCTGGCATCTGTATGGTATTGATTTGTCTGGCGAATGCTTTGATGTTTCTGGGGTTTTCCAGCTTGGGTGATGGCTTGCAAGGTGGCAGCAACAGTCTGATTATTTTAGGCGTATTGTTTAATATCAGTCGACCGTTTTTACGAGCTGGGGTATTTGCCCTGACCCATCAGGTGGCGGGTGATCAGCGGCTCGAAAAGGCCAATGGTTATTTGGCTCAAGCGTTTCAAATTGGTCAGATGATTGGCATGGCAACCACCGGTGCGGTGTTGGCAGCTTATTCACCGCAAGTATTGTGGCTGATATTGGGTTCGTTATTTTTAATCGCCAGTGCTTCTTATGTTTTTATCTATCTGGAGCATCGACAGGCGAAGAAAGATACCGCTGCCGATGACAAAAAACCCGCTGAAAAGCTCGGCGTGTTGACCATTATCAAGGCTAATCCACTGATTGCGTTAACCGCAATCATTGGTTCGAGCGACTTTATTTTTATTGCGGTGTTTAATTTGTTGTTGGCTCCGGTGGTGGAGATTAATTATGCCAGTAATGAAATTTGGCTAACCTATCTAGATTTCAGTTTTGCCATTGGTGCGATTGCGGGCGGCGTATATATAAGCAAAGCCAAGGCTGAGTTGGGCACGACGACACGTTACACCATGTTGAGCTGTTTGAGTTCGATAGCGGTGTTTATCTGCTTTATTTACAATCCGCCGGGTGCGGTGACGTTATCGGCGATATTCGCTTTTGGTTTTTTCATTACCTTATCAACCGTGGTATGGAGCACGACTTTGCAGAAGTTATCACCGCCTGAGGTTAAAGGTCGCATTGGCGCATTGAAATTGACGGTCAATTCGGTGGCGATTGCGATTGCCTCCTTGATGATTTCATTTGCCAGCGATTTTGGTGCCGATTTGGCCATGATAGCGGCGGCTGTTTTATCGTCAGTATTGTTGCTGACTTTGCTGTTGCTGAGCTTAAAGGTGAACACCAAGCAATGGGTGGTGGATGCTTGATTAATCGTTATTGGGCATCAATCAAACAGGGTAACAATTGATAATCAAAAAAACGCGAATGAATTCGCGTCTACGGTTTACCCGTTCTGCCGTAGACGAGGTTTCAACCTCGTGAATGTTGTGGATAACTGTCCTTTGGTGGGCATCGTTGGTGCTCTGTCACACCCTACAAAAGACTGTCCACTCAAAGGTTATCGCAATCTGTTGATAAGAAACCCAAAACGCAAACTTATCCATAAAATTAATTAGCTTAATTTTATGTTGACCTGATTTGGGGTTTATCTAGGCGTCAACAGCTCTGGCAAGTCGGGTTTTTCTCTGTTAAACAGCTGTTTGATGTCGAAAATTTTGGCTTCGTTTTCATTGTTTTTGTGAAAGGCGATAAAAATATCCCGGTCAAAACTTGGCAGCTCTTCAATGATTTTGAGTTCGCCGCTCTCTAAGTAAGGTTCAACAAATACATCGGGTAAATAAGCGCTGCCGCCGCATTGCAGCATTAAATCTAGTGCGATACGGCCGGTGCTGGTGCGCATTGCTGGGGGCGGCATGTTTTTATATTGTTTCGAATGCCAGATGTTAAAGCTGGTTCCCCAGTCAATCAGGATGTAGCGTAAATTCAGCGATAACTCATCAATATTATCTGTAAATGTGGTCACTGGCATAAGCTTGATGGTGTGAAGTTTTTCTATTTTGAGTTCAGAAGCTTTGGGCGGATCAAACAAAATAGCCACGTCGAGGGTTCTTTCGAGCAGTAACCGGGTGAGCTGTTCTCTGGAAAGTATCTCTGCGACTAGGTTAATTTGCGGATGACTGGCATAGATTTTTGAAATCGCATCATGAATAAAAACATCCCAAGTATTAGGAGTACCAGCAATTGAGATTTGCATCAGTTGCTCGCTAGCCACGCTGACTTCTTGCCTTGCCATTTGCTGAGCATTAAGCATGGCTTGGGCGTGGGCTACCAACTTTTCTCCGGCCTGAGTCAGTTGAATATTATTACGATTACGGTTGAATAGCGTAACGCCAAAATATTGCTCCAGCTGGCGGATCCTCGAACTCACCGCCGCCTGAGTCAGATAGAGATTTTCCGCCGCTTTGCCAAAATGGCGGCAATCCCTAACCTCTAAAAAAGTCTTTAATAATTCGGTATCCATGGTTATGCCATTCGTTGTCGAGACGATAAAAATTAATTGATTTACACGGGATTGTACTACAAGCATACTCAGCCGAACCAGACAATATGGTTTTATTAAGGGGCTCTATTATGGAATTAGTACATGGTTTTGTGGCGTCTAGACCGTTCGATGATGAGAAACATTTTCCTTACGGCTTGAGCAAAAGTGGCATATTTTCTATTCCCGAAGTCGAGCTGTTAAGCAGTGTCGGCAATCGGTTACTTGATTTGGCTCAGGGCATCGCTAACGCTGATAATCAGGTAGAAGAGAGTTTTCTCAAGATGTGTCAAGGCCAACGGGAAGCAGAAACAAGAGTTGAGCGTTTGTGGCAAAAATATCAAAAAAACATCCGCCGAAAAACAATTATTACTTTAAATGGCAATACCAGTGTACCCACTGATAGTCAAACTGCTGATGAGGATATCGCCTGATGCGCGGCTGGATAATTTATAAAGATAGTGCTAATAAGCTAAAACCAGAAACTTATGAAATTAATCGATTTTTGGCCGTCGCCAAAGAGCAAAATATTGATTTAGAAGTGTATTCGCCTGATCAGTTCGATTTGACTGTAACTCGTGAAGATGACAGAAGTATTCTGATTGATGGTAATAAAGTGTCATTACCCGATTTTGTATTACCACGCATGGGCGCAGGTACCACCTATTTTGCTTTGGCGATTTTAAGGCATTTGGAAAGATTGGGAGTTTATTGTGTCAATAGCTCAAGCTCGATTGATACGGTAAAAGACAAGTTATTTGCCCAGCAAATTTTGGCTGAGAGAAACTTGCCAACACCACCAACCATGCTAGTTAAGTTTCCGGTGGATGTTGAGCTAGTGAAAAGGCAAATCGGCTTTCCGGTGGTGGTAAAAACATTGTCAGGCTCTCAGGGCAGTGGGGTTTTTCTGTCAAAGTCGATCAGCGAGTTTGATGATTTGATGCAGCTAATCGATGCCACCAGCCCAACGGCAAATATCATTCTCCAACAATTTGTTAAATCCAGTCATGGTCGTGATTTACGGGTGCTGACCATTGGCGGTAGAGCGGTTGCTTGTGTCGAGCGTAATTCTAAAGGCGATAGTTTTAAGGCTAATATCAGCGCAGGCGGCTCTGGTGTTAATCATCCGATCACGCCAGAAA
>CBDIDQ010000060.1:0-14556 GCA_965277695.1 Alteromonadaceae bacterium | reverse complement strand
ATCTGATATTAGAAAAATTTGAAAAATGGGGGAGAGACATGAAAACTCACCTCAAAAAACGCCTACCACTTGCCCAGAATGAAATTGTATACGATGAAGGAGTTCGTATTCCTCCCCGCAGACTCGGAGCTTGGACCTCGCTGCAGTTTGGTATACCGTAGGGACACCAATTTGGCCGAACAGATTTTTACCAGCACCATAATTACCCCAGAATGTCCAAAAGATGTCAGTGCCAGCGATCTTGAGCTTATCGAGCCAGAATATCCCACCGTGCCAACATGGGATGCCAACCAGAGCATCCAGAGCATCAATCTGGGATCAGTCATCGGCAGTTTGAGCAACGGTATTGCCAGTGGTGTTGGTAGTCGCATTGCCGCAGATGTCATGGCTTTAGTTTTCCCATCAGGTGTACCATCCTACTTTCAAGAGGTATATCGAGAGTTCAGGCAAATCGTCAGACAGGAATTGATTCAGAATAATATCAATATCATCAATGACCAACTCAACGGTATAATAAATAGGATCCGTACCACCTACTTACCGAGAAGGAGAAAGAACCCAGATGCACGTGAAGTATTGTTTAATAGTCTGCAACCCCTACAAAAACAGCTAGCGGTCAACATGTTGTCGATTCTTCAAAATGAAAAGACGCGTGAAGCCGCCTTTCCAGTATTTTTACTGGCAGCAAATACTAACATTGGCCTACTACAGGAGATGGCCTTAGTTGATCCTTTGGAGCATGATCCAAATAAGTCATCCTTCGCGGTGACTGTGCAACTGGAGGCTAAAAATTATCTAATATACGCACAACCGCTGTGGGAAATTATTCAGAACAGGCGCGTCGCCCTAATTACAGGAGCAAGGCAAGGCAATTCGAGGCACTGCAGGGGTCGTCATGGTGTCTGCATTGCTACCTGCAGCGGCTTTGATCGTCTCGTGAGCAGGCAGCCACTTGCCGCACTAAGCTCACGGAATACGCAATCATGTCCCTGTCACGATGCGCCCGGCTGTATTCACTCTCGTGACGTTAAACTTAGAAATCATCGGCGGACGGTACTGAGTAACCTGGCTAAGTCTATTGGGTCACCTGTCGGCATATTCGAGGGCTGGAGGCGCTTGCAGAATAATCCAATCCCACAGGGCGATCATATCGACGGTAGTCGGACATGCTTTAACCGAGGTGCAACGCTACTTCAGACAGATAGAGCCAGATTGGTATTTCAAGGGGACGGCAATCTCGTCTTGTACAGAGGTGGCTCACCACTATGGGCTAGCGGCAAAAAAGAGGGTGCCACGCGCGTTTGTTTTCAAATGGACGGCAATCTTGTTATATATAATACCGGTACCGCATTGTGGTCAACTCAAACAAATGGCTTAGGAGGGATAACGTTATCGTTGCAATCAGATTGCAACCTGGTCATTTCTGGAGACAATGGTGTGGTTTGGCAAACCAATACTGGAGGGTCTTGCAACTAATGAGCAAAGCGGTTTTGTCACTATTTTTTGTTTTCGTGGGGAATTGTCAGAAACAATACTTTATAATGTTTTTACTACATGTTTTATAATATTACGCGCTGTAAAATCAATCTGAACCCCCACAAGCGTCACCTTTTTATTTTTATAGGCCCCTGCATAGTTTTTGACTATTATCTGATCAATGGCTTTTTGTGCAGAATCAATCTTTAATTCAAAAATATAGACATTCTCTTGGTGGTGAAGGGAAATACCCAAACGTCCCTTATTGCTCACCCGTTCAGGGATGGTGTCCAGACCCAAAGCTTGCAGATACATCAGGAGCCCGCTTGATCATAAATACGCACGTTACAGAATGTAAGGCAAATAACTTGAGCTTTGCAAAGCGATGGATTAGCCTCTAACCAGCGATTTCCTCTAAACCCCAGAAACAAATAAAAAGAGAAACATTAATGGCCCAGTATATATATACCATGTCCCGTGTTGGCAAAATTGTGCCACCCAAGCGGACTATTCTAAAAGATATTTCCTTGTCCTTCTTTCCCGGTGCCAAAATTGGCGTGCTCGGTTTAAACGGCTCCGGTAAATCCACCCTGTTACGCATAATGGCTGGTATTGATACCGAAATCGAAGGTGAAGCCCGCCCGCAACCGGGGATTAAAATCGGCTACCTGCCCCAGGAGCCAGTACTCGACACCAGCAAAACCGTGCGCGAAGTCGTTGAAGAAGCCGTATCCGATGTTAAAGATGCGATGTCTCGCCTTGACGCTGTTTACGCCGCCTACGCCGAGCCTGATGCTGATTTTGACGCATTAGCCAAAGAACAAGGGGTGCTTGAAGGCATTATTGAAAGCAAAGATGGTCACAACCTCGACAACACACTAGAGCGTGCCGCCGACGCCTTAAGATTACCGCCGTGGGATGCCAAGGTCGAAGTGCTTTCTGGGGGTGAACGCCGTCGCGTTGCCATCTGCCGTTTATTACTCGAAAAGCCAGATATGTTGCTGCTCGATGAACCGACTAACCACCTTGACGCTGAATCCGTCGCTTGGCTCGAACGCTTCTTACACGACTATTCAGGCACCGTTGTGGCTATTACCCATGACCGCTATTTCCTTGATAATGTCGCTGGTTGGATCCTCGAACTCGACCGAGGCCATGGTATTCCATGGGAAGGCAATTACTCTTCTTGGTTAGAGCAAAAAGATCAGCGATTAGAGCAAGAAGAAAAAAGTGAAAAAGCCCGTCAACGCTCAATCAAGCAAGAACTCGAATGGGTTCGCTCCAACGCCAAAGGCCGCCAAGCCAAAAGCAAAGCCCGTATGGCCCGCTTTGAAGAGCTTAACAGCCAAAGTTATCAGCAGCGTAGCGAAACCAATGAGCTGTTCATTCCACCGGGACCTCGGTTGGGTGATAAGGTCATTGATGTTGCCAACCTAGTTAAATCCTATGATGGTCGAGTATTAATTGACGGCCTGAACTTCAGTATGCCCAAAGGCGCTATCGTCGGTATCATTGGTGCCAATGGCGCTGGTAAATCGACCCTGTTCAGAATGTTATCAGGGGACGAAAAGCCAGATTCAGGTGATATTGTGGTTGGTGAAACCGTGCAACTGGCTTCTGTCGAACAGTTCAGAGACCATATGGATGAAAGCAAAACCGTGTGGCAAGAAGTCTCTGATGGCCTAGATAACATGCAAATTGGCAACTTCCAAATGCCCAGTCGTGCCTATGTTAGTCGCTTTAATTTCAGGGGTACTGACCAACAAAAATTCATCAAAGACCTCTCCGGGGGTGAACGCAACCGGGTCCATTTGGCCAAACTGCTCAAATCCGGCGGCAATGTGTTACTGCTTGATGAACCAACCAATGATTTGGATATTGAAACCCTACGAGCACTTGAAAACGCCCTACTCGACTTCCCTGGTGGTGCCATGGTGATATCCCATGACCGTTGGTTCCTTGACCGCGTAGTCACTCACATCATGGATTATCGTGATGAAGGTCAAATCAATTTCTTTGAAGGCTCGTATACCGAGTATGAAGAGTGGTTGAAGAAAACCCTCGGCGCGGCTGCCGTTGAGCCTCACCGGGTTAAATATAAACGGATGTAACTATTGAGCTTGTGGATAATTAAACCTTAAGAATGAAATAGTGAATGTCTTAAGGGTTTGACGGACTTTTCAAGTCACTGGAGCGCTTCGTTCTTAAAAATAAAAAACATATTGACCACGGAGACACGGAGATACGGAGAAAAATAACAATTTTAACTGTTTTTTTGACCTTCTCCGTGCTTCCGTGTCTCCGTGGTGAATGCTTTTGCTTGTAAAGAACAAAGCGCTCCAAATACCTGAACAGCCCATCTGCCGCATAACGGTAGTGGTAAAAGGAAAAGACTTTAAATCAATGGATGTACTGAATAACCTTACAAACATGAGCAAACAACCGGGCGGCTCACACCGCCCATTTTTTTAACGTACCGAGCAAGGTTTCAGCGGTAAACGGTTTGGAAATAAAATCATCCATGCCCGCAGCCAAACAAGCCGCTTTGCTATCGCTCAGCGCATTGGCGGTCAAGGCGATAATCGGCATTTTCTTATCACGACTTTGCTCCAATATCCTAATCGCTTTAGTCGCGGCATAGCCATCCATCTTTGGCATCAAACAATCCATTAAGATAAAATCAAAGGTTCTTTGCTTGACCTGATCGACCGCTTCAAGACCATTAACTGCCACTTCAACCTGTAACCCAGCTTCTTCTAACATAGTCTGAGCCACCAGCTGATTCACTAACGTGTCCTCGACTAGCAACACCACACCATTTAAGTTATCGGCGGTAAAAACGTCCACAGTGGTCGGTGCTAGATCAGACTCAGCCAGCGTCTCGACCTCAGTAACCGCTTCAAACGGCAGGGTAAACCAAAAGGTTGAACCGACATTTCTGTCGCTCACAACCCCAATATCGCCGCCCATCAATTGCACTAACTTCTTACTGATAGCCAACCCTAGCCCAGTACCGCCAAATTGTCGGGTAGAACTGTAATCGGCCTGAGAAAAAGGGATAAATAACTTGTCAATGGCCTCGGCAGTCAAACCGATACCCGTATCCTTCACCGTAATCTTAATCATCTGCTGCGAATCTTTGTCATCAGAGTCAAAACTGACATCAACATCAACCTGACCAAAGCGGGTGAATTTAATCGCATTACCCACCAGATTAAACAGCACCTGTTTGATCCGAGTTGGATCGCCAATCACTGTCGCCGGGCAATCTGAGGCATAATTAAACGACAACAGTAATCCCTTCTCCTCTGCGTTGCTGGTCAGTACAGCGCAGGCATCATTGACGCACTGTTGTAAATCACAACTCATTGGCATCAAACGCATTTTATTGGCTTCGGCCTTAGAATAATCAAGAATATCATCGAGGATCACCAACAACGCCTGACCCGAGTCATTGATGATATGGGCATAACCCAACTGTTGCTCATTAAGCGGGGTATTTAACAATAACTGCGCCATGCCCAATACGCCATTTAACGGGGTACGCACTTCATGGCTCATGTTGGCAAGAAACTCACTTTTGGCCCGAGACGCCATCAGCGCCTTATCACGGGTATCAACCAAATCACTGTTGACATTCTGCAATGCCACCATGGCTTCATTCACCTTTTGCGCCATCAGGGTAAACTGATTAGCCAATACATTGACTTCTGTGATTGAATGTAAACGCTCTAGCTGCTCCATCCGGCTTTGATACTCCACATTGGCCAACTCATCACCACTCTCACCAACACCCTGACAGTAAAAGCGGGCAAGCACATCGGTCGCCAAGGTCAATTCGTTTAATGGCTGGACAATACGGTGAGTCATACGCTGGTGACCAAAATAAACTAACAGCAATACCCCCAGCGCTTCGAGCAACAGAAAAATGCTACTGAACCTTTCTGTTTTTATGATCACCAAGTGACTTTTTTCAATTTCAAGCTGTTTTAAAGACAAAGAATCATCGACGAAGGTTCTTATTGCTCCCAGCAATTTGATTATTTTATCCTGATAAAGTGCCTGAGCTTCAGTGGTATTCCCGTTACGCGATAATATCACCCCCCTAACAATATCAGCTCGCAACGCCTCAATGGCGGGTTTAATGCCCTGCGCCATCGTATTATCACGCTGTAAACGATGTTTCAGCGCTAATGCCTGAAATTGATCAAACAGCAGCAGAAAATTATCAGCCAACGCCAACAATTCTTCTTGAAATTTAGAATTATCAAGATAGAGACTTTGCACCATAAATAAATCGACGTTAGCCACTGCGGCACTGACATCCGCAAGAACATTTTGCTGTTGTTGTAAATCGTGAAGAAATTCGGTTTTAATCCGAATATTGGCAATCGCCAAATAAGCACTGAGACCAACCACCACCATCCCTATAGCCACTAATGATAGTGAGCGTTGCAACAACGCTTTTATGCTGATCTCCCATCCCATCTCCATGTTATCCCCTGATGCTTGAGTTTAAGTTTTGTATACGGTTATTAGTGGTAACTGCACAAACACCGAATAACGCCCCCATCAGTAGTAAAACTAACCTTCGAATCAATAACATAGATGAGACATAAATAATTTGAATATGGTGTTAAAAATAGCAGGAAATTGGTGGGGTTGCGAGAATAAAAACCTCAAGCGACTCGCTGGCAAGACGATGCTGCCGAAATAAAATGTTGAACCTCAGGTTGCGCATTTTCATAAGCCACAATAATGGCACTGATAGATTCAACCACTTGCTGATTGATTGGTGTCTCAGGTTCATTAGTCATAATGTCATCCAGATTAGCCAAAGATGTTTCCAATTCTTCATCATTATGTATTACCTGACACACAGATACCCATCTGCCGCTAGTCAATCGCATGTTAACAAGTTCCATGATTTATGCCCTCGGGTACATTATCACAATCATTATTTCTATAAATCACACACAAAAATAGTCAATTATGCAAATCGAAAGACTAACTTAAAAACAAGACAATATTGAAAGACTACGTAAACACTACCGCCACATAGTCGGATGGGCTTTTCTGGGTTACTGGAGCGCTCCAAAAACCCCGAAAAGTCCAGCGACTTCAAAGACAACATCAAGCTAGACTATCTTAGCTTGCCCAACTCAACTATTCCCACTCAATGGTCGCCGGTGGCTTGCCAGAAATATCGTAAACCACCCGTGAAATGCCATCCACTTCATTGATGATGCGGTTTGATACATGGCCTAACAGCTCATAAGGTAAATGCGCCCAGCGGGCAGTCATGAAATCAATTGTTTCGACGGCACGCACTGATACCACCCAATCGTATTTTCTCGCATCGCCCATCACCCCTACCGATTTAACTGGCAAGAACACAGTGAATGCCTGACTAACCTTATGATACAGCTCAGCTTTATATAACTCTTCGATGAAAATCGCATCGGCACGGCGCAGCAAGTCACAATACTCTTTTTTCACTTCGCCTAGCACTCGTACGCCTAAACCCGGCCCTGGGAAAGGATGACGATATAACATGTCATAAGGTAAACCCAGTTCCAAACCTATTTTACGTACTTCGTCTTTAAACAGTTCACGTAACGGTTCAACTAAACCCAAATCCATATCATCCGGTAAACCACCGACATTATGGTGAGACTTGATCACATGGGCTTTACCTGTCGCAGAGCCTGCTGATTCAATCACATCCGGATAGATAGTGCCTTGTGCCAACCATCTGGCATTATGGCGTTTTTTCGCTTCTTCATCAAAAATCTCGACAAATACCCGACCAATGATTTTGCGCTTTTTCTCCGGATCGGCTTCACCTGCCATTTGACTGAGAAAACGTGCTTCGGCATCCACTTTAATGATATTCAAACCAAAGTGATCACCAAACATATCCATCACTTGCTGACCTTCGTTCAAGCGCAACAGACCATTATCAACAAACACACAGGTCAGCTTGTCACCAATGGCTTGATGCAACAACATCGCCACCACCGATGAATCAACGCCGCCGGACAAACCGAGGATCACTTCGTCGTCGCCCACCTTTTCTTTGATCCGACTGATCGCATCTTCAATAATCGACGCCGACGTCCACAACTTTTCGCAACCGCAAATAGCTCCGACAAAATGCTCAAGAATACGCTCACCTTGCTTGGTATGTGTCACTTCCGGATGAAACTGTACGCCGTAGAATTGTTTCTCTTCATTCGCCATCGCCGCATGAGTGCAAGTTGGCGTTTTGGCAATAGTGCTAAAACCAGCCGGGATAGTTTTGACTTTATCGCCGTGGCTCATCCATACATCCAACTCACCGACACTATCAGCATTAAGGTGATCTTCAATTTTACTGAACAGCGCATTATCACCAATCATTTCGATTTGAGCATGACCAAACTCTTTCAACGCTGAGCTTTCTACCTCACCACCGAGCTGTTCAGCCATGGTTTGCATCCCGTAACAGATGCCAAAAACAGGCACTCCGGCGTTAAAGACATAATCAGGGGCACGAGGTGAATCGCCCTCGGTAACACTTTCTGGTCCACCCGAGAGAATAATGCCTCTAGGATTAAATGATTTAATCTGTTCTTCGCTGACATCCCAGGCCCAAAGTTCACAATAGACACCCAGTTCACGAATACGACGGGCGATAAGCTGAGTATATTGCGAACCAAAATCTAAAATAAGAATACGATGATCATGAATATTGGTGGTCGTATTAGTGGTCGTATTAATAGTCATAGCTGGACTGCTCCTGTTTATAAAAAACAAATGGCTAACACTAAGGTCAGCCATTGGGTCGTTCTTTTAATTAATTTAGCTGTACAACAGATAAATTAGCCCAATCGATAATTAGGCGCTTCTTTGGTGATTTGTACATCGTGAACATGAGACTCACCCATACCCGCTGAACTGATACGGACAAATTCAGGTTTAGTATTCATCTGGTGAATATCTTCACTACCAGTCAAGCCCATAGCAGCTCTTAGGCCACCCATTTGTTGCTGAATAATAGTCGCAATGGGACCTTTATAAGCCACTCGACCTTCAATACCTTCCGGAACCAGCTTTTCATTAACTTTGCTGTCTTGGAAGTAACGGTCAGATGAACCTTCTTTTTGGCTCATCGCACCCAGTGAACCCATACCGCGATAAGACTTATAATAACGACCTTGATACAACTCCACTTCACCCGGGGCTTCTTCGGTACCTGCCAACATTGAGCCAACCATGACACAACTAGCACCGGCCACAATCGCTTTGGCGATATCACCTGAGAAACGAATGCCGCCATCGGAGATCACTGGAATATTACGCCCTTTCAACCCTTCAACCGCATCAGATACCGCTGTGATTTGTGGTACGCCACAACCAGTAACAATACGCGTCGTACAGATTGAACCTGGGCCAATGCCCACTTTAACCGCATCAACACCGGCATCAGCAAGAGCAATAGCCCCCGCAGCCGTGGCAACGTTGCCAGCAATTAATTGTTGCTCAGGATATTTACTGCGAATGGCTTTAACTCTGTCGATCACCCCTTGCGAGTGACCATGGGAAGTATCAATCAAAATAACATCAGCACCGGCTTCGATCAGTGCATCGATACGTTCTTCGGTACCTTCACCAACACCAACCGCTGCGCCAACCCGCAAACGACTCAGACTATCTTTACAGGCATTGGGTTTACTGGCGGCTTTTTGGTAATCTTTGACGGTAATTAACCCGGTCAGTTTGAAATTATCATCAACCACCAGAATTTTTTCAATCCGATGTTCATGCATCAAATCAAGAATACGTTCACTGTTTTCGCCCGCTTTTACGGTGATCAAACGCTCTTTTGGTGTCATCACTGAAGTCACTGATTGATTCAAACCAGTTTCAAAACGCAAATCACGGCCAGTGACAATACCGACCAGATTATGATCATCATCAATCACTGGAAAACCAGAAAATCCATGTTGTCTGGCCAACTCCAGGGCTTCATTAATCGTCATATCAGGATGTACAGTCACAGGATCTGACACCACGCCACTTTCATATTTTTTCACTTGACGAACATGAGCCGCCTGATCGGCAATCGTCATGTTCTTGTGAATGAACCCCATACCACCTTCCTGAGCCAGCGCTATAGCCAAACGGGCCTCAGTCACGGTATCCATAGAAGCAGACAACAAGGGAATATTCAGTTCAATTTTACTGGTCAGTTTGGTCTTCAAATTGGCAGTATGTGGAAGCACAGTCGAATGACCGGGCACAAGAAGAACATCATCGAAGGTAAGGGCGTCTTTAGCGATCCGCAGCATTACTATATCTCACTTTATTAAGGTCATTGGGAGAGGAAATGTTGCGGCGCAATTCTAGTCGAATTACACCAGAACGTAAACCTCTAATTTGCCATAAACGCGAATAAGACAATGTTGCTACGCAGGGCAAACGTAGACGCGAATTTATTCGCGTTTTTTGAGGTTTGCCGTTGACTGCGGATCTACGGTCGCTTCGGCTCCCTTCTACGCGAATAAATTCGCGTCTACCATATCTGGCATCTAAGGGATGTATGGGCTCCAACGAAACCCATCACATTATGCCGCAATCGGCTGGTCAATCATGCCCGGCTCGGCCACACTATCTGGGTATTTCGCCGTTAATTGTTCGATAAGGAACTTCGCATCGTCCTGTACACCACCCAATGTGGCTGAGCCGCGCGTATACATCCATGGCAGACCGATGAAATACAAACCTTCTTGCTTACCGATACCGCGATAGTTTTCAGGGTAACCCTTTTCATCCAGCGCGATATTGTCAATCCAACTGAAATCAGGTCGAAACCCGGTCGCCCAGACGATGTTTTTAATCGAACTAATTTGGCTTTTTATTGCAGGATTAGCAGCAGGACCAGCAAAAGTGATCTTGTCACCATCTGCACTTAATGTTCTGCCAACCGTAGTGACATTGCTTTTGGCGAGAATTTGTTTCACATCAGTGCCAATAATAGGCTGAATCGACGAACTTAATTTTTGCCCCAACCAAGAGAATTTATTCACCGACAAAAAGCCCACCTTGCTGAACCACCACCACAAAGTCTTACCCAAGAACTCTTGCGGTAATACCGTCGACGTAGTATTTCCTGAGAAATAAACCTGTTGCTCACTTTTGCTATCGGCGATTTCCGACAGAATTTGCGCACCAGAATCGCCAGCGCCCACAACTAGGGTATCACCGTCTTGCAACTGGCCCGGATTTTTGTATTCGCAACTGTGTAATTGGATCACATCTGACGAAATATCGCTATGGCAAGGAGGAACAAAAGGGGTATGGAAAGGACCAGTGGCAATAATAACATTGGTGGCGTGCAACAACCCGGCAGGGGTTTCGACGTGATACTGTTCGCCAATGCGAGTGACCTTATCAGCCGTACAATTGAGTTTAATCGGCAAATCAAAGGTTTCAACGTAATTTTTTAAATAACGGGCGACATCATTTTTATCTGGATAAGCGCCCTGCGGCATAGGAAAATCCAGTCCGGGGAGATTATTGTATTCGGATGGCGTGAACAGCGACAAGGAATCCCAGCGTTTCAGCCAGCTAGCACCCACTTCGTCGGCCCCGTCAATCACCAAAAAGCTAAACCCGGCGGTTTTAAGCTGATAAGCAATCGATAACCCGGCCTGCCCAGCACCAACAACAATAAAATCGTACGTCATAACGCCCTTTACCCCTTTACCTTTTATAATCCCATTTGATTAAGCAGGGTATTTTATATACTTTTTTCGTATAAGTAAATCTAAAGAACTTTCATTTCGGGTAAATTGATTACTTTTTATTCACTTTTTATTTACAGTCAATACTTTTACCGCTAAAAATCACCAGTTCTGATTCGATTTATTAACGTAAAGCCGCTATATTATGACCGCTCACCCCCTCCTCTAACCTGATAGTGACAACAATATAAGGTCAAAAATGAATAAATCAGCGCTGCGGATCATCCGCCAATTTATCGTTTTGCTCGCCATCAACTCGATTGTCCAATCAACAACTTACGCCGCTGTTGAAGACAAACTGCCAGAGAAAGTGGATAAACGAGCGGATTATATTCGTGCCAATTATTCTAAATATGAATACCAAATCGCCATGCG
Organism: Alteromonadaceae bacterium; assembly: GCA_965277695.1. Classification (GTDB taxonomy): domain Bacteria; phylum Pseudomonadota; class Gammaproteobacteria; order Enterobacterales; family Alteromonadaceae; genus JABSOG01. The sequence continues at coordinate 2,917 of CBDIDQ010000060.1, read as the reverse complement.
AGACGGCGTAAAACTCTTTACGGCGGTTTACGTACCAAACAAGTTAGCCACAGATAAATACCCTATTTTATTACACCGCACCCCTTATCGCGCACTGCCCTATGGTCTAGACCGCTACAGAAAAAAGCTCGGCCCGACAGCCAGCTTTGAAAAAGCAGGTTATATTTTTGCTTTTCAGGATGTTCGTGGCAAACAGATGTCCCAGGGAGAATTTGTCAACATGCGTCCTCAGGATGCTTATCAACGAGGCGGTAAGGCCACCGATGATGCCACTGATACTTATGACACCATTGACTGGTTGATTAATCATATCCCCAACAACAATAAAAAAGTCGGTATGTGGGGCACCTCTTATCCGGGTTATTACTCGTCGGTAGCGGCTATTAACAGCCATAAAGCCCTTAAGGCAATTTCGCCTCAGGCACCGATTGCTGACTGGTTTTTTGATGATTTTCATCGCAACGGCGCATTTGTTTTACCTATGGCCTTTATCTTCTTCGACGCATTTGACAAACAAAGAGCTGGGCCTCATGCCAACAAAGTTGACAGGCGAGACCCTGATAGCCCCGATGGATATGATTTTTTCCGCCAACTTGGGCCGTTATCCAACGTCAATAGAGACTACTTTCACGGTGAGCGACCGTTTTGGAATGAACTCACCGAGCATCCCAACTACGACGAATACTGGCAAGCCCGCAGTATTTTACCTCATTTAACCAAAGTTAAACCAGCCACACTCATTGTCGGCGGTTGGTATGATACCGAGGATCTATATGGACCATTGGCGACTTATGCCGCCATGTCGCAAAATAACCGCAAAGATAATATTCGTCTGGTGATGGGGCCTTGGTCTCATGGTCAATGGAATCGTGGCGATGGTGACAAATTGGGCCAAGCCAACTTTGGTTTCGATACCAGCAAATGGTTTCAGCAGCAAATCCAACTGCCATTTTTTAATCATCACCTCAAAGGAGAAGACGACCCCAAGTTGGCCAGAATCAACCTGTTTGAGACTGGTGCTAACCGCTGGCGCAGCTTTGACCGCTGGCCGGTCAAGCAAAGTAAATCACACACTTTACTATTAGGTGACAACGAGCAATTGCTCAGTCAAGAGCAAGCCAAAAGTACCAATGACAATTCCAGTAATGACCATTCCAGTAATGACCATTCCAGTAATGACCATAGTGAGTACATCAGCGATCCCAACAAACCCGTACCCCACTCTGCCAATATTGGCCCGGGCTGGGATAAAAAATACATGGTTGAAGACCAGCGTTTCAGTGCCCGTCGCAGTGACGTACTGGTATTCAACAGCGAAGTAAAAACGCATGATCAAACCATCGCGGGTGCCATTGATATTGACTTATGGGTCTCTACCTCGCAATCAGCCGCTGATTTTGTGGTTAAACTCATTGATGTCTTCCCCGCCAAAGACAGCAATACCAATAAAATGGATGAAGCCACTGGTAATCGTCACGAACTGGTTCGTTGGGGCGTGATGCGAGGCCGATTCAGAAATAGCCTGAGCAAACCCGAGCCTTTTGTGCCCAACCAGCCCACCCAAGTGAGCTTCAAACTCGATGATGTATTACACACGATCAAACGGGGTCACAAACTGCAAATTCAAATCCAAAGCAGCATGTTTCCATTTTTAGATAGAAACCCGCAAAAGTACGTGGATAACATCTTCCAAGCCAAGGCCGAAGATTTTGTCAAAGCCACTCACCGGGTTTATCACAGTAAAACACATCCGAGTTCGATTACGTTTAAGACCATTGAATGACCTAATCGAAGGCTGCCCGCGTTGCGGGCGGCTAATCACATCAACTCACTAACACCAATCAACTGATCAAAATACCCAGAATCCTCAACCGCAACGGCAACGCCATTAACGTGGATCAACACCTTTCGATAAGAGGCGTTTTTAGGCATTTGCAGTGCCTTAATTTTACTTTCCATCTCATCCACCACCTCAGTGCCAATCGCCTTGAGATGAAACTTGATCTCACACAGATATAAAATGTTGTTGCGCGTTTGGATCAGGTAATCAATTTGACACCCAGCCCGGCGGGTTCTGGCTGACTGATAAAAAGGATTATCAAATAGCACCTGCCCCGGCTCAATATCCAAGCGTTTTAATACTGCACTGCGGTTATTCAAAATCAGATTTTCAAATTGCAGACCAGCCAGAGAAGGCAGATTATTCAGCGTTATTACGCCAGCATTTAACGCGTTTTTATGCTTATCAATGGCCCTGAAATAGAAGGCAGTATAACAATCACTGATACGTAATTTGGGCTTTCGCGCAGGTTTGAGAGTCTTTGGATCCCAACTGAAATCGCGGGTAATAAAACCGGATTTTTCAAGGTTTTCAATGCAGTTGGAGAAAGTACCGTTTTGCGGCCGTCCAATAGCTTTCGCCAATTCATAGCTGGTCAACTTGCTTGAAGAGGCTGCTATTCCCCTGAGCATTGCCAAGTAAAGCGTATTATAGGTTGAGAACAAGTCACTGAACATATCCTCAAACTCATCAAACAACAAACCGCTGGGTTCAAGGCATAACCGGGTAATATTTTGCTCGGCACTAAGGCTAAAATCCAACTCTTCGATATACCTCGGCACTCCACCGGTAATACACAAAAGCTTGATAATTTCATGGTCAGCAAATTGCTGGCGTTTATTACCCCAAAATTGAATACAGTGATGTAACGGCAATTCTTTTAAGGTTAAATCTAGACTGACCCTGCCAACAAACCCGGTATGATGAAGGATGTTTTTATCCAGCCAGGTTGAAAGCGATCCCGCCAATATCAGCATAAAGCCTTTTTTTCTCGCAAAGTTGGTTTCCCAAACATTATGCAATTCGTTAAGAAAGGTTTTACATCGAGTGCCCATCCAGTTGATTTCATCAAAAATC
>CBDIDQ010000059.1:0-199038 GCA_965277695.1 Alteromonadaceae bacterium | reverse complement strand
CCCTCTCGATGTGCGTCCAGTAAAAGTTGATAGCCAAGGACGCCCTAGCCAAAGGTTTGTTGGTGAAAAAGCTGAATTAGCAATTAATCCAAAAACAGGAAAGGTTGTGTCGGTAAATCCGACGTCAAGTAAGAAAGCAGCTCGATTGAAAAGAAGGCGGGACAAGAAATAGCCATGATAATTTTAAACAAAAATGATGTTCAATTCATACTCTCACTGCCAAAACTAACATCTGATTTATATGCGGTTTTAACACTTCTAACGGAGAAAGGTGGTGAGCTAAACGAAGATATTGCAGATGAATTACGCGATTTCTGTACAGATTGCCTAGATGAATTTGGGCTTGATGAAAATTATGAACCAACTAAAGATGGCGAAAAATTAGAAGGATTGATCGATAAACTATTCATAGGGTGAGGGAGTCTTGAAGGTTAAGTGATTTGAAAGAAAGGGGGTCAAGTCAAAGAAAGGGGGTCAAGTCAGTTGTTTAATGAGACTTTTCCTAACAAATTGAATAATAAGTACTTTAACTTATCACTGCGTTAAAAAATCACAATTAAGGAACTGTGCGGCTACAACCAAGTAATTTAAAAAGTCTTCTTAAATGACTGCTTTTGTCCCTTTTTAACCCCAAATAAACATCGACAATTAGTGGCCAAACGAGTACCACCTATTACGTTGATAAGCTGTTCGAAACCGACAATGACGGCAGCTGGCGAGCGTATATCGACGATATCGCCGTCCTCAGCTGGACGCCTGAGCAAAAACACAAATTACTCTATACTCTGCGTGATCGACTCGGCAGTGCAACCACACTAGTCAACCACGACGGTCAAATCACCAGCCGTCGCTACTTCGACCCTTTCGGCAGAAGCTCATCTACTGATGCCAGCAACAGCCAATTCACTGATTTATCAATCACTAACCGTTACCGTCGAGGTTTTACTGATCACGAACATTTGAATGAACAACAGTTGATCCACATGAATGGACGCGCGTATGATTACAACCTCGGGCGATTCTTGAGTGTTGATCCGTTTATTCAAGCACCAAGCAGCACTCAAAGTATTAACCCGTATTCGTACATTATGAATAACCCGCTGGCGGGAACTGATCCAACCGGATACGTCAGCAAATGTAACCAGAATCCGACTTGCCAGATGCAATCGTTTTTTAGTTCGGTGGGTAGTGGCGGGTCGAGCTTAATTGGTAATTTGATGGGCCGATTGAAAACCACGCTGAGCAATGGGCATGATACCAAACGGACCAAGAAAGCGCAGGAGCCTAAGGCGGCTGAGGTTAAGTCTCCGGCTGCGGTGAGTTTTGTGCTGGACAAAGAAGTGAGTAAAAACAGTGCTAATAACATTCATCTGAAAGGTTGTGGTGGCCGTTACCAATGCAGTAACGCTTATAACGAATTTTTGGGGATGGATCCTATAGCCAAAAAAGCTGCGAATAAAACACTCGGTACAGTTGTTGAAACCGTCGATACTATATCAGACGTTGTAGCGCCAGTTAAAGGATTGATAAAACAAGGTGCAAAGAAAGTAATACGTAAAGCGCTTACAGATAAGGATATAGCAAAGGAATCTTTTTGGTCTTCATCGAAAAAGAAGTCTTCTGTTCAAAACGCCTTTGACCATTACAAGAAGCATAAAGATGAGTTCCCTGAATTTACAAATGCAAAGCAATATGTTGAAGGAACAAAAAAGTTCTTGAACAGCCCACCAAAGGGGACTCTATCTAAAATACGAAACAATGGCGACACATTATTATACAACCCTAATACAAATACATTTGGTGTAAAAGATGCAAATGGAACACCAAGAACAATGTTTCGACCTAAGGGTGGAATAGACTATTGGAACTTACAAAAGTAGAGAATTTATGAATTATCCTTGCCCATGTTGTGGTTATTTAACATACGATCAAGAACCCTGTGGAACGTTTGAAATTTGTCCTGTTTGTTATTGGGAAGATGATAATGTTCAGAATCAAAACCCAAATTATGATGGTGGGGCAAATGGTATAAGTTTGAATAAAGCAAAAGAAAACTTTGTATTATTAGGCGCTATAAGTGATGAATTTATTAAAGATGTTAGGAAACCTTCGCTTGAGGAATATCCCTTGCTATAAAGAAAGTGGTCAAGTCAGTTGTTTAATGAAACTTTCCCTAACACATTGAATAATAAGTACTTTAACTTATCACCGTATTAAAAAATCATAATTAAGGGACTGTGCGGCTATAACCAAGTAATTTACAAAGTCTTCTTAAACAACTGCTTTGATCCTTTTTTTTGGATCTAAACAAATACGAACGATTAGTGGCCAATCGAGTACCACGTATTACATCGACAAATAGTTTGAAATGGACGATGACGGCAGCTGGCGAGCCTATATCGACGATATCGCAGTCTTGAGCTGGACGCCTGAGCAGAAGCACAAGCTACTCTACACCCTGCGTGACAGACTGGGCAGCGCCACCACTTTGGTTAACCATGATGGCCAGGTGACCAGCCGTCGCTACTTCGACCCGTTTGGCAGAAGCTCATCTACTGATGCCAGCAACACCCAATTCACTGATTTATCAATCACTAACCGTTACCGTCGAGGTTTTACTGATCACGAACATATGAATGAACAACAGTTGATCCACATGAATGGGCGAAGGGGAACTAGAAACGAGGGTTCGCAGTTTTTTGTTCCCCTGAGATGAGTGCAAGGATGCACGCCATGGACGGTTAAATCACCACAGTTGCCTTTGCACTAAACCAAATTAGTGATAACTTGACTCTCGCTTGATTACAACCTCGGACGATTCTTGAGTGTTGATCCGTTCATTCAAGCGCCGAGTAGCACGCAAAGTATTAACCCATACAGTTACATAATGAACAACCCGCTGGCGGGAACTGATCCAACTAGTTACGTCAGCAAATGTAATCAGAATCCGACTTGCCAGATACAGTCGTTTTTTAGTTCGACGGGTAGTGGTGGGTCGAGTTTAATTGGTAATCTGATGGGCCGATTGAAAACTACGCTGAGCAATGGGCATGACACCAAACAGGCCAAGAAAACACAGGATCCTAAGGCGGCTGAGGTTAACTCTCCGGCTGCGGTGAGTTTTGTACTGCCGAGTAAGGATAGCGTGGACCGAACCCATTTAGCGAACTGCGGCAGGATCCAGCAATGTAGTGGTCTTGGCAATTTAATAAGAAATAAGCTTATTCCACCTGTTATTGGTCCCGGCAACAGCCAAAATAACAGTGGTGATTTAAGTGATAATGGTAATCCACCAGGGGTCAATGAGGCTTATGGTTCTGAATTAAGTGGTGTCAGTACGCCAAGTCCGGGTGGTCTTCCACCCGATGACAATGACAAAGAAAATATTAGGAATTCAGATGGGGGTGACCATACTAAAGTAGGACGCTGGATGTCTGCCGACGAATTTAAGTTAATGGAGAAAACAGGAAAAGTTCAAGAAGGAGCCGGAGGTCAAACATTTGTCGCAAATAGTGGCTGGAGGTCATTTTTTAAAGAGGCTAAGCCTGGAAGTGTATATGCTGAATTCGAGGTGCCGACGAGTAGTTTAATTCGTGGAGGTAAGCCTGATTGGTTTAAAATGATTGGCCCAAAAGCTTCCAGATCTCAGCAAATGCTTTTAAGGAAACAAGGCGGTGAAATGTTACCTAAAGTACGAAACTTAATTATAAAGACATTTAAATAATGAATATACAAAATTGGATAGATTGGTTCAAAAGTAAACTTGTTGGTACTTTAAAAGATAAATTTGATATTAAATATTTGTCTGAATCGAATGGAGATTTAGGTGAATTAGAAGGTGTTCAGTTTGATTCGGATAGTATGGGTGGATATGTTTATTTCTGGAGTTCGGGATATGTTGGTTATCAATTAATGGACTACAAAACCCTTGATGATATTTTTGAAGATACTACATGTAAAATTCAAAATGATTCAAAACTAAAAGATACCTTAGAAGCGCTGATTGAACAGATGAAGAAACCTTAGGGATTTTGGACTGCTCAAGGAAAACCAGAGACGTTGAATCCGACGTCTGCAGATTGCCATTGGCTTCGACATTAATACTAAAAAGGCATTTTAGGAAAGAGAATTAGAAAGGAGTCAAGTCAGTTGTTTAATGAAACTTTCCCTAACATATTGAATAATAAGTACTTTAACTTATCACCGTATTAAAAAATTATAATTAAGGAACTGTGCGGCTATAACCAAGTAATTTAAAAAGTCTTCTTAAACAACTGCTTTGATCCCTTTTCGCATCAAACAAACACGGACAATTAGTGGCCAAACGAGTACCACCTACTACGTCGACAAACTGTTCGAAATCGACAATGACGGCAGTTGACGAGCTTTAAATGGTAGATATTGTAGAGTTCATGACCTCAGCATAGTAGGGAAATATTCATATTTAGATCTGAATGGAAACGTACCTAATAATAATTAACTTTGGGGAAATAGGTGTTCTAAATGAACTCAATGAGAAATTAGGGATTATGATCGATGATTACGAAGATGAATCCATTACAATGGAACAATTACCTGGAGCTAGAAAAATTGTCTCTAATTATATCAAACGCAAACAAAGTGTTAAGTCACTTGTAGACCTATTAAATCAAATTATTTTAGCGGAACAGAAATGTGCAGGGGTATTTTTTTATTTTTAAAAATCAATTAAAAGTTTCGTAAAAAGTCTGGTCACAGCAGTGGCAAAACAGTGTGTATGCGTACGGTGGGAGCACCAACTGTCCTCAGAACAAGGCCGGATCTAACGCGCTGTGAATTAAAGGCCAAGCATCATATTCAATAATCAAATGTTTGAAAGCATTTGTATATTGAACCGGACACTTGACCCCAATGGCATTATTTATTTAGAAAAAGCCACATCAGCGTCCTGTGCAACATCATCATCTTTGCTAAAGCCAAGGAATTGAGGGCGTAAGTGTTTTACCAAAGCAGGTAAAACTGTCATGCTAGAAAGGAAGCTCACCAGTACAGCAAACGCAATCAAAATCCCTAGATTCGACAGCGGCGGCACATAACTAAAGCCAAGCAAACCAAAACCAGCAAACACCGCGAAGAAATTAAACAACAACGCCCTTCCTGTAGATGGATAAATCATCTGTAACGCTTCATCCGGTGCCATGCCTTTTTCGGTGATCAATAGTTTGATCCGGTCGAGGGTGTGAATAGAAAAGTCAATACCTATACCCAGCGCAATCGCAGAGGTCATAGTGGTACCCACCGCCAAGGTGATCCCGGTGATCCCCATCACCGCATAAACCGACAAGGTTGCCAAAATAACAGGCACCAAGGCCAGAGTACCGCCATAAATTGATTTGAAGCTAATAACACTGATCAACCACACCAAAATCAACGCAAATAAAACCCCTTTATAATGCATACCCAAAAGGTTTTCTAGCCACTCATAATCGACATAAACACGTCCAGATAACGACGCCTTGATTTCAGTATTGTTAAATTCGTTATCGAGATAAACTTGCAGCGATTCAATCACCTGCTTGTTTTGCTGGAAAAAGCCAGTGCTAATCCGCGCCCGAACCAAAGCCAAACGATAGTCATAATCAATTTCTTCTTCAAAGTCGGTTGGATCACCGCTGGTAGAATAGAGCAGAAAATATTGCGAGATCAGATTGGCATCGTTGGGGATCAGGTATTGGGCTTTATTATCTTCTGCCAAAGCCCGGTTCATCTGTTTGATATAATCGACGATAGAGGTCGTGCCACCTACGTTAGGCAGGGTTTCGACATAACGTTGCAATGCTTCAATTTTGCGTAAATTCTCTGGCTTGAACAAATCTTCGTTATTGGCGGTTTCAATCACAATATCGAGGTTGTTAGTACCATCCATTGACTCATTGATGACATCATTGGCCACATAAATCGGATCGGATTTTTGGAAGTTATTCACCCAGGCTTCATCAACCACTAAGTTCATTGCGCCAATTCCCCCGCCGATGCAGACCAACAGCCCCAGCCCCAACACAGTTTTAGAGTTAGGCAATACCCAAGCACCAATGCTGCTCATAAATTTGGCAAAACGGTCAGGTTCGTTACCGACATTGTTTTTAAACGCTTTACTCGGCAGTGGCTTAAATAACATTTGCGCAGCAGGCACGATGATCAGAGAATAAACCCCGGCCATACCTAAACCGATTATTGAATATAAACCGAATGTTTGCATTGGTGGCATATATGACGATGCATAAACCCCCAAAAAACCAATCATTGACGTGATTGTAGTTAACAGCACCGGACGCCACATTTTACCCATCGAACTGATGACCAGCTCTCGCTGATCGGCATCGGGATTTTCTGCCATTTCGTCATAGTATTGACTTAAAATATGTATCGAATCGGCAACGGCCACACCCACCAACAAAATCGGCATACTGGTAGTGATCACATAAATCGGATCTCCCATTGCAGCCATGATACCAACCGCACTGGCGGTAGCCGCAGCGATAACCAAACCAGGTAACATAACCCCTTGATAAGTACGGAACGAAAGCATACATAGCAAAGTGATAATAATAACAGAAAGCGGTACCAAACGGGCCGCATCGGCATTGATATAAGTGATGAGGTAACCTGAAACAGCAGCATCACCGGCCACATGCAGGCTTTCACCATTTTTAATCGGTGCCCTTTCAACCAGTGCTAACAAGTCTTCATAGGCTTGTGGAGCCAGATTTTCATCGGGGATCTCAATCACCACCAAAGTCATCGACGCATCACGGGATACTAAGCTACCAACGTAAAGCGGAAAATCCATCACATCTTCACGTACCTTGTTAGCTTGCGCTTGTGTAGTTATCGGATCCGAGATAAATGGTTCTACCAACATACCATCATTGGTACCAATAATATCATCTTCGGTGGTCAAGCTCACCACTCGATCACTGTTAACCGCATCCATTTTGCTGACTTCATCAGTTAACCATCGTACCAGCTCTAGGCTCTGGGGATTAAATACCCCATTGGTCTGGTCATTTTTGACCGCAATCACCATAGGATCGGTCAAACCAAAAATTTCTTCTACCGTGTCTCGATACATTCGTGCCGCATGATCATCGGGCAAAAATGACTCAGCACGGGGATCGATTGTCAATGTAGGAATAAAAGCCCCACAAGCCATGATTATCAGCAAGCCCACAGCGAGCCAGGTCTTGGGCCTCGAAGTAATCCAATAAAAAAATTGGTCACTTACGCTATCTTGTTTGTTCATTCCTCTGTTGCTCCTATTAACGCTATAAACGAATGGTTATATGAATATGATGGGTTGTATTCAGTTGTTAAATTATTTAAATGCATATACATGTTAATTGAAATAATAAACCAATACACCAAATTTGTTTAATTATTTAGGAATAAATTAACCAGCCTTATCAGCAGAATTCCCAAGCACTAAAAAACACGATTAAAAAACATTGATCTTTTTGTAAATTTTTTGCTATATTTATCGCGATTTCAATGTATATGCATGTAAAACTCCTGTTTATAAAATGTAATATCGCTATTGTCGTATAGTCCATTGTGGTTGGTTACAAACCGTTTTGTCACTGTATCAGCTTGTTTAAGATTTGATATAGCAGCAGAGCTAAGACCGCACATTCAAACTAAATTGGCGACATCGAAAGGAATCTTTACCCATGTTAAAGCGCAGAACAAAACATGGAAATGAGACAATGTATCAATTTAAAACACTGTCAAATAACAGTAAACAAATGAATTTAACTTTAAACAACAATACGTTAGGAGATAACATGAATAACAATCAAGGTCCCCGGAAACTTAAGTCAGTACTGGGTTTATCGGCATTGACCCTCGGACTGTGGTTTGGTGGAATGGCGCAATCAATGGCGGCATCGGCTGATGGAGCAGGCTCTTCTGCTAAGCACAAAAATCAGCATGTAGCAGAGCAGAACCCTGAAATTGTACAACGGCTGAGACAGTTAAACCGAAGTGCTCACTCTTACCCACCGCAAAAGATCTCTCGAAGCTACAGAAACAATAGCAACAAAGTTTTTCAGTATTCACTACTTGATACCAAGAACTTTCAACCTAATGTGTTTATGAGCAAAGTCGAAGGTATCAATGATACTGCCGAGCCACCAGCTGGTGACCACACTGTTGGTATCGCCCGGATGGTGGTGTCGAAAAAAGAAGGGATCACCGAAGATCCGAATGATCCGCATTCACACATCGGTATTTATGTCGATGTTAGCGGACTTAAGACAATCCACTCAGAATCGGGCTGGTACGAAGCCAGCTTCCTTTACACCACCAAAATTCCACCGATTGCCCAAGCCCGTCCTGACGGACATGCTCAGTTTGGTACCATGACTCCAGAAGATGCGGCTATCATGGCAGCCATGGGTGCGGGTAACAATGGTGTAGTGGGCAACCACTTTACCGTATTCGGCAATGAGCCGCGCTGGCCTGCTTCACATGACGTATGGCCATGGGACTACTCTAACATGGTTCCTTTTGCTGTCACTGCTGGTACCTTTAACGCCTTACAAGGCAATGATGCCCACAGTTATTTTGAATTCAGACCAGAAACCAACATGGTATTTCCTCATGTAGAACTCCCTTTTACTGGTGGCGTTCCGGTGTTACATATGCCTAACAAAAGCTCTTATCAATCCGGTCTACTTGGCTCTGTCAGCTCTTTGGTACCTGGTTCAGGCACCAAGCTTGATGGTCTGCAACCCAACGACCCGATGGTTTATGGTGATGCGCCACGGGATCCACGTGATCCAGATCGCTTCGAAGCAGGTGATCCGTCACAGGTTGAATTCCGTCTGCGTTCAGTACCTTCTGGTTTAACCGAAGAGTTGCACCGTGATGTATTTATCCGCCGTGCGTCTTTTATGCCACAAGAGAAGATCCTTAAAAACCGTCTCGCGGGTTCATTGAAACGTCAGTATTCATTGATCGACAAAAACGGTGATGGGGTGTTGTCTTATGCCGAGCTGGATATTGATGGGCATTCAGATGGCTTGCCAAATACCCGTTTGTACTTTCCGATCACCAAGTTTGACCGCTTTGTTATTCAGCGTGAAATTAACGATGGTTATATTGCCCCGCGTTTCTCTGACAGCCAGTTAGGTTATGTCTTAAGCGGTGACATGAAAACCATAACGGGTGATCTGATCAAAACCCCGGGTATCGAAAATTACAATGCCTCTATAAATGTTCAAGATGACAACCAAACTTCACAAACCGCTATAAAGGTTATAGATGAAGCCGTTACGTCAGCTAAAGCAGAAAGTGACAGTGCTAGTGCCAGTGACAGTGCCAGTGCCAGTGCCGGTGCCGGTGCCGGTGACAGTGCAGCGATTGTTTCAGCACGAAAGTAACTCACTTTTCGCTGTTTCCTCCATTGTTTCCTTCAATTGAGTGTTAAAAAAGCAATCCCCGCAACTTGGTTGCGGGGATTTTTTGTGATTTGAACTTAACCTACTGATCAACAATCTGATCAACAATCTGATCAAGCCACGACCTAACCGCCATCCCGACTTCATCAGAATGACTTTCCTGTAACCAATGCTTGCCTTCACCGACATATTCGACACTCAGATTGTTAAACTCGGCAATCATATAATCTCGTTTTTGCGGGGTAACAAACACGCCGGGCTCTGCATACATTAACAATTTAGGAATATCACTATTTTTCATAAAGTCTTCAATTTGCTCAAAATATGCAACATGCTGCGAAGAAGTTTCTCTAACAGGTATTGCATTGGGCCAGAGCCAAGTTTGACGACGATTTTCCATATCTCTAAATGGATGGCGATACACTTCCCTATCCGCTTCGGTCAACTCTGGTATGCTGTTAAACAAAACCTGCTCAATGAACAGATTACCGGCCAGAAACTGTTCTTCGGTCACATTATTTCGCACATTTTGCATTCCCAACGGTAGCTCTGATTCGTGATCATAAGCCAAAAACACTTCCATAAAGGCGATAGCCTTAACGTTTTCAGGATGTTGCATCACATAACTCATACCCACAGGAAAACCCCAGTCATGCAATAACAAAGTGACATCTTCAAAACCCATTTGTTCGATAAACTGATTCACCGCCAATTGGTGAGACGCCAAGTCCATCGGATAACCTTTATCAGATAAACCATGATTAAACATATCTAACGCAATAACCCGATTATCCGCTTGCAAGTACGGGATCACATCACGATAGCCATAAGACGAAATCGGATTGCCATGTAAAACCATCACCACCGGTTTATCTTTGTCCCCCACATCAATGTAATGCATTTGCTTATCAAACACAGTTTCGTAGTGTGAGTTAAGAAAAAACCAATAACTACACCCCGAAAAAAACAATACTAAAACAACAGCCATCAGGCCCGTGATTTTTTTTACTACCATAACCAAACTCACTCCATTAAACGTCATATAAATTGATAAAAACCCAATGCGAATGCAATTACATGTATCCGCATGTAATAATATATGTAACTATATTCACTATGTCAATCATTGATTAACCTGCTGATTTTTATCGAGAAAAATATTAGGTATCGAGAGGGATCTTGGTTTAATTTGCTTTTACCGTCATTTATAGCAGAACTATTAATGGGACTCAATAATGACAAAATCACTTTTATTGTCATCAAATTCACGTATGATATGCGGCGTTTAAAAATAAAAATATCGGAATAATAATGCTGCGGATCACCAATTTACTCACTTTACTGCTATGCCTGCCCTTTTTAGCCGTCGCCGACAACCTCCATGGACTCAGTGAATCTCACTACCAATTCATTCACGCTGACTTTAACGACGATGGTCAAGAAGATATCTTCGCCCTCGCCCGCAAAAAGAACAAACATCACTATGTAGTTTTTGCTGATGGCAAACGACAGAAGATCAAGGCCAAAATCGGCGATAAAGATTGGGATGCTGAGTCGTTTAGTGTTATCGCGGATAAAAACCTGATTCGACTGCGCAATGCCAAAGGTGGTATTGACGAGCATGAGATAGAAGTTGATAAAGACCCTTGCACATCTGCCTGTGGTCATCAAAGTTATAACGTCAAAACGGGCGAAACCAGCACGATTTATTCATTAACTACGGTGCCAGCCACACCCAGCAGCTATCCCGGCACACTCGGCAGTAACTATAAAGCGGTTTACACCGGCTATACCATGACACTACCGAGCGTCAGCGGCGCGACCAGTTATCAATTATACGAAGCAAATCACAATTCAACTTCACAACCCGCCGACAGCCAATATCAGCGAGTGTATACCGGTTCATCGACCGTTGTTAATCGGGTCAACACCAGTGATGGTTATCGCTGGTTGCGTTATAAAGCCTGCAACTCAGCGGGCTGTTCAGGCTTAAGTCCGTGGCGACGATTATATATTTATGGCACACCGGGGACGGTCAATAACCTCCATGTTACTGCCCCGACGGTGAATGTGGCTGTTCATTTTTCTGTCTCGTGGACACCTGCTGCGGGTGCGGTTGATGGCACCACTTATACCGTTTATCAGAGTTACAACGGTAATGAAAGCGCGGTCTATTCTGTCACCCGCAATCACTGGAGTGAAAACAACTATAGCTACTCAACCGCGCAATATGTTGGCGGTGCTTTTCGTTATCGGGTGCAAGCCTGTAGCCCTTCGGTGGGTTGTGGCGGCTCTGTTGTCGCCAATCAAACGGTGATTGCGCCCAATACCGTACCTGTGGCCAATACAGATTATGCGGTGATCAATGAAGACACCACCACCTATATCAATGTACTCGGCAATGATACTGACATTGATGGCGACTCGCTGTTGCTCGATTTGTACGGCGCACCGAGCCACGGCACCTTTGCCAATATCAACAATCAGGTACGTTATGCGCCCAATGCTCATTTTAATGGGGTTGATTCTTTCAGTTATCGGGTGCGCGATGGCAGCACCATTTCGGCCCCTGCGGTTGTTTATGTCACCGTTAATGCGGTGAATGATGCACCAACCGGTAGCGTGGTGATTTCAGGCTTAACCGCCGTCGGACAGACGCTGACTGCCAGTCATACCTTGAGTGACATTGAAGGGCTAGGCACCGTTAATTATCAGTGGTACCGAAACGGTGCAGGTATTGCGGGTACTATCGGTACAAGTTATTTACTCAATATTAATGATATCGATGCGACCCTCAGCGTCACGGCGAGTTATCGCGATGGCGGTGGCACACTCGAACGTGTCACCAGTGCCGCCACAGCACCGATTGAACGCGCAAGAGATGCTTTATCCACCGGCGGCACCGTGGCGGATGTGCCATTGCCGACAGACCAAACCCTGCCCGCCAGTGATTTTGAAGGGGCGATGCCGGGCACTGCCACGGTCAACGGTGGTGCAGCGGGTTACACCATACCTATCGCCATGCCGCCCGGTCGACATGGCTTACAACCCTCGGTTTCACTCAATTACAGCAGCCGCAGTGGCAAACGGCATTGCCGGTATGGGCTGGGGATTATCCGCAGGCGGCGCAATTAATCGTTGCGAATCAACGCTAGCGCAAGATGGTGTATCAGCCGGGATTGCTTATAACGACACCACCGACCGCTTGTGCCTCAATGGTCAACGATTGATGGTGACATCCGGTACTTATGGTCAAGTCGATGCGACCTATGCCACCGAAATCGACAGCTTTGTCACCGTGACCCAGTTAACGGGCGGGATGAATCATAGTGACACTACTTTTGAAGTTGCATTACCCGATGGCAGCCAGCATTCCTATGGTGTAAAAGTCACACCAACGGGTGCACCCGCACCATTAAGCTGGCTGCTCAGTCGCGTTGCTGATGTCTCCGGTAAAAACCACATGACCTATGTTTACGACGATAAAGGCGATGGCGAAGTGCTGTTGACCGATATTAAGTATACTGGGGACGGTACTAACGAGGGCAACCGCCGAGTATCGTTTGATTATGAGGACCGCAACACCTTCAGCACCTTCTATCAAGCCGGTGGCAAAACCCGCCAAACCCAACGCTTAAAAACCATTTCAACGTTCATCAATAACACCACCAAAGTGCGTGATTATCAACTGACATACCAAGCCACAGCCCCTTTGCTTAGTGCCGTGACTGCCTGTGGTGGGACACTCTGCTATGAGCCGACCACCTTCGCTTGGTCCGATGATGCCATTGTGTTTAAAACCGAATTACTCACCGACAGCGCCAATACCGAGCTGTTCCCCCCGAGAGATTTGCTGACGCCGAGCGGCAGTGTGGTCAAGGTTGCCGAGAACTTATTGAACGTCATTCCCCGAGGTGATGCCAACGGCGATGGCGTCAGAGACATGCAGGATTATTACCTCAATGCCGAAGGCGATAGCAGCCCAAACCCGCTAGGAATGCCTAGGTGCAGCTCAAACAGTTGGCTCGGTGGTTATCAATGTTTGACTGCCGACTTCAACCTTGATGGCAAGACCGATGAATGGGGTTTCAACGGCGATTGGCTGCAATTACGCCACAGCGGCAGTGCGTGGTTTGACACCCTTATCAGTCGACAGACCGGGGGGACTGTTCATGCGATTGAAGATTTTAACGGCGACGGCTGGCCGGATATTTTGTTTGAACATCATCGCACCGGCGGCCTGGATTATGTGCTATATCTGCACAGCACAAATTCGACGATACCTTATCCCGCCTCAGGTCCAACGGCCTTTAGCACCAACTTCATTCCCGGTAGTGGCAGCACACCAAAAACCAATATCCAAGTGATGGGTGACATGGATGGCAATGGTTTGCCCGATATTGTCCTCTCCAGCAATACCTCAAACCAAGTCACGCCGCGTTTATCGACCTTGCAGTTAACGCAAGTGGTGAATGGCGTTGTGGATTTCTCAATCACCCGGAGCGTGTCATTTACCGAGTCAGACAACCTGTCAGAATACAGCAAATTCATCGATGTCAATGGCGACGGCTTGCCTGATTGGCTCGGGCTCATCAGCAAAGACCGGGATGCCGAAAACGCGACTTTACACCTTAGGCTCAACGAGGGTGACGGTACCTTTGCCACGGCCACTGATTTAAATGTAAAAGTCGATATGCGGCAGGTCATTCGCGCCGAAGACATCAACGAACCCAAAGCCGATGAAGAACATTGGCTGGCCAAATATGGCGACGCTTTCAAACTGATGGATGTCGACGGCGATGGTCGCCAAGAGCTAATAATGCCCGGCGAGCGTATCGTTAACGGCTGTCACACAATGCACGGTCTCGACACCCAATGTGGCGATGACCTGTATCGACAACATCGCATCAGTGGTCAATTGGTCAATATCCCCAGCAGCGCCGATTTCGGTATCTATCAATATGACGCCCTGCACTTTAGCGAAAATGCCGCCGGACAATACACTGCTGAAATCAAACCCACCGATTTAGTCGGTGCCGCCAATCACTCGGTGGTGGTCGATTCACTCGGTAAAGGCTTACCCGATTTGCTGTTCGTTTACGGCTGTTACAACCCGGTCGGCGGTTGCTCCGTCGGCACGGGCAGTGGTGCAATGCAAGGCAAAGCCAGTAAAAAGATTTACACCAACCGCAACTACGGTGCTGCTGCGGGCAATAACAAAACTGATTATCAACCCGCCAATATGCTGCAAAAAGTCACCAACGGTGTCGGCGTTATCAGCCAGTGGGATTATCGCCCGTTGAGCAGTGAGGCATACCCAAACTTCTACCAGACCAATTTCACCGATGTGGTCGACGCTGACCATTTTCATTTCGCCTCCAGCATGTACGCCGTGGCTAAATTCGAACAGAGCAATGGTATCGGCAGCCTCAACGCCATGACCTATCAATACCGTGGCGCGATGTACAACACCAAGGGCCGGGGCTTTCGCGGTTTCCGCACCATTATCGCCATCGACCACGCCAATGCCAAACAAGTCACCACCACTGATTTCTTACAAAAGTTCCCGTTCAGCTCCCTAGTCGAATCACAAACCCTGACAGAACATGGCAAAACCGTGCCTTTTAGCCAGACCACCAATAACTGGCAACAAAACCCTAAACATCTCAGCGCCCTTTATAATGCAAAAAGCCGCCAAATCACTTGTGATTTAGCCGCCACGATTTGCGACGAAAACAACCACCTCAGCCAACGCGACACCAGTATCACTGGCATTGATCAATACAACAATATCACCGGGCAAACCCGGACGATTACCGATGAAAAAACCGACCAAACAACGACCATCACTACGGTTTTTGACACCGAATCTTGGCGCAATAAAGTCACCTCACAAACCGTTGATAATACCGACCAAATCGTCACCACCCATTACCAAACCTACGATACCACCCACCGCAAACCCACTACCGTGGTGGTCGCCGCAGGCAGCATCGCCATCAACGCCGCCGAATGCACCACGGCGGATTGCCTCAGCACCACCAGCGTGTTTAACACCAGCGGGCTGCCCACTGACATTGACGTCGGCGGTCGAACCACCACCCTCGGCTACAGTGCTGATGGTTATTTTGCAAAGACCATCACTCAAGGCAGCCACATCACCACCACGCTAACTGACCCGGCGACAGGGGCCAATACCAGCACCACAGCCACCAACGGCGTTGTCACCACCACAAGCTACGATACCTTGGCCCGACCAACCAAAATCAGCCAAACCGGCCAACCCGACCGCCATTTACGCTACCACTCGTTGGCAGTCGCCAGCTATCAAGCAGGCACCCCGAAGCAAGTCAATCGCACCGATATATTAGGCCGGCCAGTGCGCAGCGAAACCACCGGATTTAACGGCGAATTGATTTATCAAGACATCAGCTACAACGCCCGTGGCCTCACCGCCAGCGAATCAGCGCCTTATGCCGCAAACACCACCATTCACAACACCACGTACAAACACTACGATGTGCTCGGCAGAGCGGGCAAAAAAGTCACGCCGCAAACCAACGGCAATTTAACCGTAACCTACACCTATAAAGGCTTCAAGACCGACATCACAACCGCCGATCTCTCTATGAGCCGCACTTATAACGGCCTGAAACAGCTGGTGCAAACCACCGACGCCCTCGGCGGCATCACCCAATATAGCTACGACGGCAGTGGTAATCCCATCGCCATTGAAGATGCAGCAGGCAACATTATCAGCGCCCATTACGATAAATTGGGTCGTAAAACCTCGGTCGACGACCCCAACCAAGGCAAAACCACCTTCAGCTACAACGCTTTCGGTGAACTCAACACCGAAACCGATGCCAATAGCGCCACTATCACCTATACCATGGATGACCTCGGTCGCGTCAGCCAACGCAATGCCAACGGCAGCATCGCCACATTCACTTGGGATACCCTGAAAAACGGCTTGCTGACCTCACACAGCGAAAACGACATCAGCAAAACCTTCCAATACGACAGCGCCGCCCGCGTCACCGCCACCACTACCAAAATTGATACCGACAGCTACACCGTGACCCAAGCCTACGACGCCAATTATGGCCGACTCAAATCCTTAAAATACCCTAACAATCTCACCGTGGGCCTGACTTACAACGCACAGGGCTATTTGCAAAAAGAATACAATGCCGCCTCAAACTACCTCTACCGCGAAACCACCGCGCAAGACGTCTTAGGCAACATCACCCACGCCTGCATGGCAGGTAGTAGCACTGCTATTTGCGACAGCAGCGGATTCAATCTAACCATCGACAATGAATACGACCTCAAAGCCGGGCAAATGTTATCGACTCAAGCCACCGGTCACCGCAATGGTGCCACCGCGATAATCCACCACCTCAATTACAGCAGTTATGACAGCTACAGTAATCTACTGACCCAAAGTAATTTGGTCAGCGGACTTACGGCTACCGACACCTTTACTTATGACAGTCTCCATCGTCTAACCAGCTCCACCCTCAATGCCGCAGGCACCGTCAACACCATCAATTATGGTTATGATAATGTCGGCAACCTGTTGAAAAAGACTGACTATTCAACCAATGCAGCCAACGCATATCGCTACCAAGAAAGCAGCAATAAAATCAGTGAGATAGACCTTAAAACAGGCGGCACCACCAGTTTCACCTACGATAAAAAGGGCAACTTAACCCATCGTAACAGCGCACTAGAAACCAGTTACAACCCCTTCAACAAACCACTCAATATCAATCGTTTAGGGGCTAATCTCACCTTCACCTACGGCGCTGATTTGGCCCGTTACAAGCAAGTCCGCATCGTCAATGGCGAAACCATCACTACCCATTACATCGGCAAATTGTACGAGGTTGAAAAGCAAGCGAGCACCACCACAACCAAAGCCTATATCAGCGACATTGCCATCGTCAGTGACAACAACATTCGTTTCACCCTGCGCGACCGTTTAGGCAGTGCCACCACCTTCACCAATGAACTCGGCAATGCCACGGGCTATCGTCATTTTGACCCATTCGGCAAATCCATGAGTGGCGACTGGCGTGAACTCAATCCGGCGACACTGACCAATAACCCATTCGATTTAGAGATGCCGACGCGACGAGGTTTCACTGATCACGAACATTTAGATGACGTCGAATTAATTCATATGAATGGCCGCGTTTATGATTATAATGTCGGGCGGTTTATGAGTGTCGATCCGGTGATTCAAAGCCCAGGGAACAGTCAGTCAATCAACCCTTATTCGTATATTATGAATAACCCGTTGGCGGGGACTGATCCGACAGGATATATGGGTTGCGCTGCGTCGCGTTTAAAAGATGTGTGTGATGATCTGGGTAGCAGTTTGGGCGGCAATGGCGCTGCGGATCGGGATTTAAGTAAAAACCTCAATACGTTTAGCAATGGGGCACGGGTTAAGTTTAAAAAAGGTAAGACCGCTGATATTGATGTCAAAGGCTGCGGCGTGACACGGATTTGTCAGAGTACCTTTACGAATGTTATTGTTCCAAGTGACAGTGGTAGCTCGATTATTGGCATTAATTTTGATACGATAATAGCTTCGTTTGGTACGTTGAGTAACGAAGGGTATAACAATTACACAAGCACGGGCAGTGTGCTATCAGGGGTCGCAGGTTCGTTAGATAGTGTGGATCAATTAGATTTCACAAACTTTAAGGCTATAAGCTCAAAATTGTTAAAAGGAGGTTTAGTTGGTTTGATTTTATCCTTAGAGGGTGACTCTTCCAACAACAATCCTTATTTATATGCTACTTACACGAGAGTTCATCCTTTAACAGGACAAGTCTATGCCGGAAGGACTGGTGGTTATAATGAAGACCCACAAACACTGATTACATTGAGAGGTCGACAGCAGGGGCATCTGAATGCCGAAGGTTTTGGTCCACCAATATTGGATAGCTGGTCGTATAACCGCTCTGCCATTAGAGGCCGAGAGCAACAGTTAATTGATTTCTTTGGAGGAGCAAGAAGTGTTGGTGGGACTGCAAGAAACGCTATAAATGGTATAGCTGATTTTAATCCAAATAGGCCATATTATATGGAAGCTGCTCAATTAGCATTTGGCATAATGCCAGACCGCTCTCCACAACGATATAGGCTGGGTTGGCAAAAAGGCGAAGGTATAAGGCTGTTCTTTTAAAGTAGGAAATATTTTCCTGCTTTTTAAATTTATATATTAATTACAAAGAGTTAAAGAAAGCATGAGAACGAAAAAAGTGAAAGAAGGAAATGTATATTCAATTCGTTTAAACTCTGAGGAGTTCGTTTTTGCACTAGTTTGCGCTGGCAAAGATTTTGCTTTTTTCGATTATAAAGCAGACGTTCAAGAAATACAGGATGGTATCCAAAATTTACCGTTGGCATTTAGAGTTCCCGTCTCACTTGATGGGCCATCAAAAGCTGGATGGGAACTTATTGGCAAAGTTACACTTGAAGGGGTATTTAATACTATTAATCGTTATGTACATAAACCAATTGGCTCCAACGAGGCGTACTTATATCAAGGTGGTGAAACTACCCATGTAGAACCAGCAGAACTCAAAGATTTAGAGATATTATCAACATGGTTTCCAATGCATATTGAAGAACGCTTAGCTGATTATTTTAATGGGATTGAATGTAAGTATGTAATATCAATGAAGAAACATCTTGGTCTATAAGCATTAGCAAGAAGAATTCCAACTAAAAACACTATCTGTCGCCCTACGGATGTTATTGGTATGACAGTTGGGATAAGAAGCAAGTATTTTGTCCAATAATCAAGTGTTTTATACACGTTTGTATGTTTAACAAGATACTTGATTCTTATTTGGTTTCACTGGCTAGACCGACCAAAATCACCCAAACAGGTCAATCCAACCGTCATTTACGCTACCACTCACTGGCAGTCGCCAGCTATCAAACAGGCACCCCGAAGCAAGTGAATCGTGTGGATATATTGGGCCGCCCAGTGCGCAACGAAACCACCGGCTTTAACGACGACTTAATTTATCAAGATATCAGCTACAACGCCCGTGGCCTCATCGCCAGCGAATCAGCGCCTTATACGGCTGGCGGCATCATCCACAACACCACGTACAAAAACTACGATGTACTCGGCAGAGCGGGCAAAAAAGTCACGCCACAAACCAACGGCAATTTAACCGTAACCTACACCTATAAAGGCTTCAAGACCGACATCACAACCGCCGACCTCTCTATGAGTCGCAGCTATAACGGCCTAAAACAACTGGTACAAACCACCGACGCCCTCGGCGGCATCACCCAATATAGATACGACGGTGGCGGTAATCCCATCAAAATTGAAGACGCCGCAGGCAACATTATCAGCGCCCATTACGATAAACTGGGGCGTAAAACCTGGGTCGACGACCCCAACCAAGGCAAAACCACCTTCAGCTACAACGCCTTCGGTGAACTGCTCAGCGAAACCGATGCCAACAGCGCCACTATCACCTATACCATGGACACATTCGGTCGCGTCAGCCAACGTAATGCCAACGGCAGCATCGCCACCTTCACTTGGGATACCCTGAAAAATGGCTTGCTAACTTCACACAGCGAAAACGACATCAGCAAAACCTTCCAATACGACAGCGCCGCCCGCGTCACCGCCACCACCACCAAAATTGATGCCGACAGCTACACCGTCAGCCAAGCCTACGACGCCAATTATGGCCGACTCAAATCGCTAAAATACCCCAACGACTTGACCGTTGGCCTGACCTATAACGCACACGGCTATTTGCAAAAAGAATACAATGCCGCGTCAAACTACCTCTACCGCGAAACCACCGCGCAAGACGTCTTAGGCAACATCACCCACGCCTGCATGGCAGGTAGTAGCACTGCTATTTGCGACAGCAGCGGCTTCAACCTCACCGTCGACAATGAATATGACCTCAAAGCCGGGCAAATGTTATCCAGCCAAGCCACCGGTCACCGCAACGGTGGCACCGCGATAATCCACCATCTGAGCTACAGCAGTTATGACAGCTACAGCAATCTGCTCACCCAAAGCAATCTCGTTAGCGGACTTACCGCCACCGACACCTTTACTTATGACGCTCTCCATCGCCTGACCAGCTCCACTCTCAATGCCGCAGGCACACAAAGCACCATCAATTATGGTTATGATAATGTCGGCAACCTGTTGAAAAAGACCGACTATTCAACCAACGCAGCGGATGCTTATAGCTACCTCGCCAACAGCAATAAAATCAGTGAAATTGAGCTCAAAACAGGCGGCACGACGAGTTTCACCTACGATAAAAAGGGCAATTTAACCCACCGTAACAGTGCACTAGAAACCAGCTACAACCCCTTCAACAAACCACTCAATATCAAACGTTTAGGCGCTAATCTCGACTTCACCTATGGCGCTGACTTAGCCCGTTACAAACAAGTGAGAGTGGTCAATGGCGAAACCATCACCACCCATTACATCGACAAGCTGTACGAGGTTGAAAAGCAAGGCAACACCACCACAACCAAAGCCTACATCAGCGATATTGCGATTATCAGCGACAACAAAATCCGCTTCACCCTGCGCGACCGTTTAGGCAGTGCCACCACCTTCACCGACGAACTCGGCAATGCCACCGGCTATCGCCATTTCGACCCATTCGGCAAATCCATGAGTGGCGATTGGCGTGAACTCAATCCGGCGACACTGGCCAATAACCCATGGGATTTAGAGATGCCGACGCGACGGGGTTTCACCGATCACGAACATTTGGATGACGTCGAATTAATTCATATGAATGGCCGCGTTTATGATTATAATGTCGGACGGTTCATGAGTGTCGATCCGGTGATCCAAAGCCCAGGGAACAGTCAGAGCATTAACCCGTACAGCTATATTATGAATAACCCGTTGGCAGGGACTGATCCGACAGGATACATGGGTTGTGCGGCGTCGCGTATTAAAGATAGTTGTGATGATCTGGGGAGTAGTTTGGGCGGTAATGGTGAGGCTGATAGGGATTTAAGCAAGGGACTTAATAAGTTTGATAATGGGGCCAGAGTTAAGCGAGGTCGGCAATCTAAAACAACCGAGATTAACGCGCAAGAAGTACTGGCAAAGGCAGCAAAGAAAGAAGCGCTTGCCAGTGGCGGGAGTGGCTCCGGTGACAACGAAAATAGCGCAGTCTATAATGACTTTGTTCTTGAGCAAGCAACCTTAAATAAAGCGAAAGGAACTATTAATGACGTTGGCAACTTTCTCTCATCCCGAGAACCTGCTCTAGACGAAGGACCGGGGCTCTTAGAAAGTTCCATTCCTGTTTGGGGCTCAGGTAGACTTGCTACACAAAATTTCAGAAATGGGGATTATGGTTGGGGAGTATTCAATACAGTAATGGCTTTTACTGATGTGTTTTTGGTTAAGTCATTAATTATAGGTGCTGGTAAAGTGAGTGCTGGCACCGCATGGAAAACTGGTTCGAATACTTGGCCAGCAACACGAAGGTGGCTAGGTAAGACAGGTCAGGCAGCGAAGGGTCAACATATACATCATTGGTTTTTGCATAGAAATCAGGGTATTGGACAATATTTCCCGAACGTTATCAAGAATCAGCCTTGGAATTTAATGCGAATGCCCAGTCCACAATTTCATACATTTCTTCACAATAAAGAGCGAACAGCTGTAAATGTATTTGGTAAGTTATACCTCGGCACACCTCAATGGTCTAAAGCCACGGCTGCTTATGGTGGAGGAAGAGTGACAAATGGTACATTTAATAATTAAATTGGTATATATATGAGTGATTTGTTTATGAAGTATCCAATAGTTCTATTTCGGTATTCTTCTGCTATGAGTGTTTGTAATACAGAAGATGAGTTAACTCACTGTACTAAGCCAGCTTTATCAAGAGGATATTATCAAAACTTAAATATTGTCGACTCAACAGGTAGCTGTTTCACTGTTAAAGATGCAATTAAGACGGGGACTATTGGTCCATTGTGGGGGTTTGATCTATTTAGAGGGCAACATCTAAGAGTCAAATTAGAGTTTAAGGGAAAGAAAAGCAAGTTAACTCTCGACGACTTCAAAGAAAAAATATTGAATATATTTAACACTGACGAAGACTTTTGGGACAGTGGTGGTAATTTAGATGAATTAAAGAAAAAAATAGAAACGACTTCTTCAAGTGAGGAGATAATCAAATTTTTAAATGAAACAATAAACACCGAACACAAATAACTTTAAGAGTGGAGTCAGCTAAAAGTAACTTTCTGATTTTTATAGGATAATGGACTGTTCAGGGAAAACCTGAGACGTTAGATAGGACAATGGATCCGGCGGGTTTGCAGACCTGGCCAAGAGCAAAATCAAGGTCAAGGTCAAGGTCAAGAACAGATCAAGATCGAGGTCAAAAGCAAAGACAAGATCAACGCCAAAAGCAAGGTCAAGATCAAAAGCGATGCAGGGCTGCTGGTCTCGCCGATCTGTCCGGCGTCTTACAGATTGCCCTTGGCTTCGTTCAATATTAGCGTCGAGATTCATCCCCGAAGCAATCTCGGGGTCAATCTCGGGGCAATCTCGGGGTCACAATCTCGGGGTCAGGTCTTGAATCGTGCACAATCTCGGGGTCAGGTCTTGAATCGTGAATTGCAATCTCGGGGTCAGGTCTTGCAATCTCGGGGTCAGGTCTTGAATCGTGAATTGGTGATAATTCATTGATTTTAAGGGTCAATCTCGGGGTCAGCAATCTCGGGGTCAGGTCTTGAATCGTGAATTGGTGATAATTCATTGATTTTAAAGGAGTAAAATAACAAGGTTCTAAATAAAATTACCGCTTTATTTGTTGAAATGCACGATTCAAGACTGGAGTTCACAAATCTTTCCAAGAACAATATGATTTTGGAATAAAGATTATGAATCAATTTAAAGGTCCGTAATAATGCAAAACATTCAAGGTATAATAAATAGTTACGTAGAGTCAGCAATAAATCATGGCAACTCAACGATGCAAGGTGACAGTAAACTTGCAAATAAAAGTTATGACGAAATAATAAAAAACATAAAGAATTTAAGGACATTTGGTGATGAAGGAAATCTGAAACTGGAAAAGCTACTCAAACATGACAACGAGTCAGTAAGACTTTGGGCCGCTACACACAGTCTTAAATGCAATGAAAAGCAAGCAAAATCAACATTAGGTAGCTTAGCAAAATCTGAAGGGATACTAAGTTTTAATGCTGAAATGGTGATAATTGAATGGAATGCAGGAAGATTAGATATCCCATAGCCATATCGATATAATTAAAATGACAAATACAATAAAAGTACTACTTCAAAATTTGGTTTTGCTACTGGTAAAGTCAAAATTTAGAGAAATCATTGCTCAAAATAAAAATGGCCGATTGTCTCGAAATGAGATTGAGGAAGCATTGAGAGACTACCCGGGCTCAATAACAACACCGCCGGATACAGCATATAATAACGCGTACATTTACAAAAAAAAGGGGTCAGGTTCGTTGCTTAAGAAGGCTTTTTCTAACCCATTGAATAATAAAAAACTTTAATTTGTCGCTGCATTGAAAATACGCCAATCAATAGATTTTGAGGCTCAAGACCCTTGAACCCCAAACTTTGTTCATACCTCGCAACAAACTAGATATCAGTCAGTCAACGGCCACCACAACTGCATACTGGCATTGTCACCAGGCAAACGTGGCTGATAAGGATTCAACGGCGCAATTGGCACACCCGCATGAGTACGGTGATCCCATTGCATTACCGCCACTATCGCTCTGCTCGGTGTCTCTTCATCTGCCGACAACGGATAACATTCTTGGGTCTGCACGCTATAACTCGCATTGCCTTTGGTGTCAGACATGGTGCTGGCACCGATGCCACCCGCCGGCGTTGGCGCTACGGCAAAACCGGGTAAATCAGTGGGCACATACCATTCCCAGAAAGTGTAATGACGCACCGGAATTAACCCGCTCATTTGGATATGCAACCAATTCTCGCCACCCACTTCACATTCGATAGTGAGTTTGCCACGTGCCGCTAGCCAGTCACCGAGGGTGATATCTCTGGTTGCACCAACAATGCTGACGTCCATCTGATCAGACGCCAAATGCGCTTTGGCCACCACTTTACTCATACCATCACGCGAGGCGATGATTGGCATATCTGCAATTGCCGGGGCATCAGCATTCATGCTGAAACCTTCCATCAACGGCAAGTTAGGCATGTCGATAGTGGCATCAAAATAACTCGATACAATCGCCGAATGCGGGGTATCTTTGGTGATAGGCGATGGTCGCCCGCCTTGTGGATTGCGAATGCGTAAACTCGAAAAACCAAAATCACCAATGTCATTAAACTGATGAATAGGCTGTTCAAAACGACGATTCCAACCCGTCGCCCCAGCGGCTTCAATGGTGCGAATTTGCAGCTGGCTATCGCCCTCTGCACTGGCTGTGGCGCTGGCCGTGACACTGGTCAAAGCAGCTAAAATAGCGATGGCGCTGAATTTATTTACTAACATGTTATTGCTCCTTATTGACTGCTATTGACCTATTGGCCGATAGGGAAAAACAGCTGGGTATGAGTTGAAGTGCCCGGGTAGCGATCAAAGTCAGTAAATGACAACACCCCAGCATTAGTTTCCATATCAGAATGGTAATTGACAAATACCGCACCTAATGCCACTTCATCATCTGCTAGGTTCATCGGGCAGAAGTTCAAGTCCCGTTTAAATAAGCCTTTGCCGTCATCATCCGATACCACCATGTTAGGCAAACCCGCCAACGGTCTGACCGGACCAAAGTTGTCAAATGGCAGCGCTTCACTACGATTGAAAAATCCCACATCAATGTAATGCATTTGCTTATCAAACACGGTTTCATAGTGCGAGTTAAGAAAAAACCAATAACTACACCCCGAAAAAAAACAATACTAAAACGATAGCCATCAGGCCCGTTATTTTTTTTACTACCATAACCAAACTAACTCCATTAAACGTCATTAAAATTGATAAAAACCTAATACGAATGCAATTACATGTATCCACATATGATGATACATGCATATGCAACTTTCATATCAATCATTGAGTAACCTACTGATTTTTATCAAAAAAATATTACACGTTAAGAACTACCATGATTTTACTATCATTTATCACAGCGCGATTAATGATACTAAATAATGACGTAATGACTTTTATTGTGACAAAATTCGTGTATGATATGCGGCGTTTAAAAATAAAAATATCGGAACAATAATGTTACGCATCTCCAGCCTACTGACTTTACTACTATGCCTGCCGTTTTTATCACTAGCCGACAACCCCCATGGTTTAAGCCAATCTCACTATCAATTCATTCACGCTGATTTTAACGACGATGGCCAGGAAGATACCTTCGCCCTCGCCCGCAAAAAGAACAAACATCACTATGTGGTTTTTGCTGATGGCAACCGACAAAAAATCAAAGCCAAAATCGGCGGCAAAGATTGGGATGCAGAGTCGTTTAGTGTTATCGCAGATAAAAACCTCATTCGACTGCGCAATGCTAAAGGTGGTATTGACGAGCATGAGATTGAAATAGATAAAGACCCTTGTTCATCGGCTTGTGGTCATCAGAGTTATAACGTCAAAACTGGCGAGACCAGCACAATTTATTCGCTGACAGCTGTGCCTGCGACACCAGTCTATTACCCCGGTACGCTCGGCGGCAATTACAAAGCGGTTTACACCAGTTATACCTTGAGTTTGCCCGAAGTTAGCGGCGCGACCAGCTATCAGCTTTATGAATCTGCGCATAATTCCACTTCACAACCTGCTGATAGTCAGTATCAGTTGGTGTATACCGGTCCATCTACTGTTGTTAATCGGGTCAGCACCAGCGATGGTTATCGCTGGTTTCGTTATAAAGCGTGTAATTCGGGTGGGTGTTCAGGCTTAAGTCCGTGGCGACGGTTATATATTTATGGCACACCGGGGATTGTTAATAACCTGAGCGTTTCTGCGCCTAGTGTAAACGTTGGGGTTAATTTTAGTGTGTCGTGGACGCCTGCTGCCGGTGCGGTTGATGGTACGACTTACACCGTTTATCAAGCGTATAACGGCAATGAAAGCGCGGTCTATTCTGTCACTCGAAACCACTGGAGTGAAAGCAGTTATAGCTACTCAACGGCACAATATGTCGGTGGTAGCTTTCGTTATCGGGTGCAAGCCTGTAGTCCTTCAGTGGGTTGTGGTGGCTCTGTTGTCGCCAATCAAACGGTGATTGCGCCCAATACCGCCCCTGTGGCGAATACAGATTATGCGGTGATCAATGAAGATACCACGACCTATATCAACGTACTCGGCAACGATACTGATATCGATGGTGATGCTTTGCTGCTGGATTTATACGGCGCACCCCGTCACGGCACGTTTAGCAACATCAACAACCAAGTCCGTTACGTGCCTTTTACCAATTTTAATGGCGCAGATTCATTTAGTTATCGGGTGCGCGATGGCAGCACGATTTCAGCACCTGCCGTGGTGTATATCACCGTTAATGCGGTGAATGATTTGCCGACGGGCAGCGTGGTGATTTCAGGCTCAACCACCGTTGGACAAACGCTAATTGCCAGCCACACGTTAGCGGATGTTGAAGGATTGGGTTCTATTAGTTATCAGTGGTACCGAAATGGCGCGGGCATTGCTGGTGCTATCGGCACAAGTTATTTAATCAATACCAATGATGCGGGAGCAACGCTCACCGTCAAAGCCTCTTATCGCGATGGCGGCGGCACGATGGAAAGTGTCACTAGTGCGGCAACTGCGGTGATTAAAGCCGCAGTACCCGGCTGGCAACAACTCGGATCGATTGAAGTCGCAGATACAACGGTTGATGAACCCACTTTGGACGCTGTGAATTTGTTGGCGTCATCAGTGAGCGGCAGCGCAGGCGTTGCTGGTGGTCAAGCCAGTTATCATATTTCAATTGCACTGCCGCCCGGTCGAAATGGTGTTCAACCTGCTGTTTCACTCGGTTATAACTCACAAAACGGCCACGGCATTGTCGGCATGGGTTGGTCGCTAAACGCGGGTGGTGCGATTAGCCGATGCGCCCCGACTTATGCCCAAGATGGGTTTAGTCAATCAGTTACCTTCACTTCAAAAGATCGCTATTGCCTCAATGGTCAACGCCTGATTCTAGTCGATGGTGTTTATCGCACCGAAATGGACAGTTTTGTTGTGGTCACACCAACCACCGATGGTTTTAGCGTCGCGCGACCTGATGGTTCAACCGCCACTTATGAAAGCGCCGATGTGCTGGGTTGGAGAATCACTCAAGAATCTTGGTCTGGCGGTAAAAACACCATTGATTATGTTTACGGTGAAACCGATGCCGGCGAGCATTTATTATCCGCTATTCACTACACTGGCAGTGATGCTATTCAAGGTGATCGCGCGGTCCAATTTGCTTATGAAGACAGACCTGACAGCCGCGAAAGCTATATTGCGGGTCACAAAATAGTTAGCCGAAAACGCCTCAGCACCATCACAACCGTCATCGCTGAACGCACTATCAGCAGTTATAAACTCGCCTACCAACTAAGCGGAGCCAGCCAGCGAAGTTTGCTGAGTAGTGTGCAACGTTGCGGTGCCACGAATTGCACACCTGTAAGCTCTTTTGATTGGTCAGATACCCTGAATTTTGCCAGCGCCACACCATTAAGATTCGGCGGCGTTGAGATTTACCAAGGTATTAAAACCATCGAAAAAATCATGCCTTACGGCGATATTGATGGCAACGGCACGGCGGACTTTCCGGGCTATATGGTCAATGCAGCGCAAGGAAAAACGGGCACTAATAACCTAACAGTCAACGATTATTGCCGCCGTATTACGACCACATTGAACTACGATTGCCAACAAGCCGACATTGATTTAGATGGCAAAATTGACCCGTTTAATTATCAAAATGGTTATCTGAACGTTGATTATTCTGGCGATGCGCTAGGTTATGTTCAGACCAATATTGCCATCGCCGCCAAAGCAACGGGTGAAGACAAGGGCGATAGTATTATTACCCTGCAAGACATCAACGGCGACGGCTGGCCTGATGTGGTGGTTTACCAACACAATCCGGGCGACACGGCACAGCTTGAAATTTTCGTCCATTCAATGGATAGCTCAGCGCCTTATGCCACCACTGGCGTGATTATCCATTCCTTCGATAGTGAAGTGGTTGGTGGCGAAAGAGTACTCAAAGAAAACGCCACGTTCGCGGGTGATTTCGATGGCAACGGCTTGGCAGATTTAGTCATCACCCAAATGAACGGCCCTTTACTCAAAGCCATGCCGATGGGTCAGCCTCGCACCATTAAACACAATCACAGTACGCCTGATACCCTGTCGTTTATCGACTCACCAGCGCCCGCTAGCCCGATATATGACGGCAATGGGCAATTCTCGTTTTTCAGCTATTTCATCGATATCAACGGCGACGGTTTAACCGATGTGCTCGGCTGGAAAGACCGCCTTTTATCTATTCGAATCAACCTCGGCAATGGCAATTTTAAAGATTGGCAAGACCTCTCAGATACCACTTTACTCGCCAAATCATCAGTCGAAATTGATTTTGGCAGTGGTGGTGATACTGAAACGGTGAACTATCCAAAATACTTCGCCAGTTTGCAAAGTGTCGACATCAATAACGATGGCATTAACGAGCTGCTAGTGCCCGGAAAACGGTTAATTACTGCCTGTAACGGCACCCGTTGTGGTGACGAAATTTACGCCCGCTCAACAGGGGTGGTCGACGCCAAAAAATATGATGATTCAATTTATCAATATGACGCGATCTCCTTTGAATTACAGATTGATGGCAGCTATCAAGCAACCAAATCCGCCACCGATGTTATTGGACCCGCCACCGAAATCGCCTTTATTGATGCCTTCGGCGATGGCAATCTCGATGTGATTTTCAACTACGGCCCCCGCACCAATAACAGCATTCAAAGCGACCCGTTACTGGGCAACCATTACGGCGCATATATCGTCCGTAATTATGGCGCGGGCAGTGGCGCAACCACCAGTGATTACGCCGCAGTAGATTATCTTAAATCCGTCACCGACGGCGTAGGTAACCAAAGCCAATGGTATTACCGACCACTTTCAAGCGGCAGCGATTTTTATCAAACCGATCACGATTACGAAGGTGGTGGTTATCTGCATTTCACCTCAAGCATGTATGCAGTGCAGTCGTTCAAACAAAGTGACGGCATTGGCGACCTTAACGACACGCAATATACCTACGCTGGCGCGATGTATCACATGCAAGGCCGAGGCTTTACGGGCTTTCGCACGTTGGTTGAAAAAGACGTGGCGCGAAATATCATCACTACCAGCACTTTCGAGCAGAAGTTCCCGCGAGTCAGCCAGTTGATCAGCCAAACAAGCCAAATCGGCGACACAACGATTGCCAGCTTAGATAATACCTGGCTGGACAATCCTCAGCACACCATCACCAACGTTCACCATTGGTACACCAGTCAATCAATCCAGAAACAATTTGATCTAGATGGTGAGGTTTTATCAACCCAAACCATTGATTTCAGCGACATCGACAGCTGGGGCAATATCGGCAAAATCACCACCACTATCGATACGTTGTCTACCACCATCAAAGAAATCGATTTCGCTCCTAGCGATTTAACAAGCCAATACAATTCGATCAAAACTACCACCGGCGATCAATGGCAATTACTCACCGTTGACAGCTGGGATGAGACTCATTTCAAACCAACTAAAACCACGCTGACGGCCAGTGGCAGCGCATGTTCACACATCAGTGAAAGCACCTTTAACACCTACGGCTTAACCAGCTCAATCACCGAAACCGGACAAAACAGTACTTGCGAAGACTTAACCGCTCGTCAAACCCTATTCAGCTACACCGACGATGAATATCTACCCAATAAAATCACCAATGCACAAAGCCATGCCACCAGTTTTGTTTACGATATGGGTTTCGGTGCCATCACTAAACAAACCGATACTAACAGCATCATCACAACCACCTCACTCGATGAAATTGGTCGTCCACTATCGATAACAACTACGGGCTTCCCGACACAAAACATTCGTTATTTAGTGGCTGATTCCAATTGGATGACGCGCACAACTCAGGCAGGTTCTCCAACTCAAGCGGTTTATACCGATAGTCTCGGTCGTACTGTACGCAGTGCCATTCAAGGTTTTGACGGCACTTATGAATACGTCGACAAAATCTATGATGGTTTAGGCCATCTCACCAAAGAATCTTTGCCTTATACGGTCACACCAAACTACACTGAATTTGGCGATTTCGACGCTCTCGACCGACCCGGCTGGCGCAAGCTCCCCCACGGATTACAGTCAATTTACACTTATGATGGTCTGAAAACTAAAATCACAGTCGGCAGTGATAGCCGAAAAATGTCCCGCACTTATGCCAGCCTTGGTTGGTTGTTAAAAACGACTGATGCCAAAGCAGGCACCAACGAATTTACCTATGATGACGCAGGTCGCCCACTCACCATTAAAGACGCCAACAGCAATACCATCACTGCGACATACAATGGTTTCGGCCACAAAACCCAAGTCGACGACCCCAATCAAGGCGTCACCACCTTTGCTTATAACACCTTCGGCGAGCTTGAAACGCAAACCGCTAGCGGCGTGACTCAAACCTTCACCCGTGACGGCTTAGGCAGAATCACCCAAAAAGACACCGCCACATACACCTGGGACACGCTCAAACAAGGCTTGTTAACCAGCGAAACCGACCAAGGTATTACCCGAACGTATGCCTATAATAACGCCTTACAGCTCAGCCAGTTATCTGTCACCGTCGATGGCGTCACTCGCACTATCAAACATCAATACGACAGTGTTCTCGGCAGACCAATCGCGCTCGAATACCCCAACGGATTAACGCTGAAATACAGCTACAACGAGCATGGTTATCTGAGTAAGACCAGCAACGCCAACTCAAATTATGTCTATCGTGAAGTGACAGCCATCGACGCGCAGGGTCATATAACCGGGGCGACATTGGCCAATAACCAGATGTCGCAAAGCAGCAGTTTTAACGCAAACTCAGGCAGCATGAGCAGCACATCGGTCAGCCAAGGATTAACCCAACTGCATGGTCATACTTACTCAGAATATGACGAATACCTGAACATCGAAGCCGAAACCAACACACTGACAGGTTTAGCCAAAACGTATAATTACGACAATCTCAACCGCTTAACAACCTACACCGCAAGCAACACCTCACCTGCATTCAGTCTCTCAGTTAACTACGCTCATGATGCCGTCGGTAACCTGCTCAAGAAAACCGATTACAGCGCAAATAAAGACACCGCCTATCAATACTGTGAAGGCACCAACGCCTTGTGCATATTAGAAAAGGTCAGTGGTCAAATCGTCAATTTCACTTACGATGGCAGAGGAAACCTGCTCAACGGCGATGGATTAGCCCTAACTTACAACGCCTTAAACAAACCCCTGACCATCACAGGTCGCAACGCCACCACCCAATTCACTTATGGCAGCGACAACGCCCGGGCTAAACAAACACGGACGATTAGTGGCCAAATAAGTACCACGTATTACGTCAATAAACTGTTTGAAATGGACAATGACGGCAGTTGGCGAGCGTATATCGACGATATTGCCGTCCTCAGCTGGACGCCTGAGCAGAAGCATAAATTGCTCTACACCCTTCGAGATCGACTCGGTAGTGCGACAACTCTGGTCAATCACGACGGCCAAGTCACCAGTCGCCGTTATTTCGATCCGTTTGGAAGAACTTCATCCGCTGGTGCCAGCAACACCCAACTCACTGATTTATCAATCACTAACCGTTACCGCCGAGGTTTTACTGATCATGAGCATTTGAATGAACAGCAGTTGATCCACATGAATGGACGCGCGTATGATTACAACCTCGGCAGGTTCTTGAGTGTTGACCCGTTCATTCAAGCGCCGAGCAGTACGCAAAGCATCAATCCGTACAGTTATATTATGAATAACCCACTGGCGGGGACTGATCCAACAGGATATGTGAGCAAATGTGATCAGAATCCAACCTGTCAGATGCAGTCGTTTTTTAGTTCAGTGGGTAGTGGTGGTTCGAGCTTAATTGGTAATTTGATGGATCGATTGAAAACCACGCTGAGCAATGGGCATGATACCAAACAGGCCAAGAAAGCGCAGGAGCCTAAGGCAGCTGAGGTTAAATCTCCAGCGGCGGTGAGCTTTGCAAAGAGCAATGAAGGGAGAAAGGCACCTTTTAGATCAAAACAAAGCGATAGAGCACTTCAAGGCGTTGGCATTCCACTTGGCGTTGCCGCTGATTTAACCCCTGTTGTCGGTGATATCAAAGGTGTCGTTGAAGCCATAGAAGACCCCACAACAGTTAACGTTATTGTAGCTGGCATTGGTTTGATTCCTGGCATTGGTGATGCTGCGGCCATTGCTTTGAAAGGGACGAAAAATATAAGGAATGCAGGAAAAAGCACCGCTGATTTGTTCAAAGATGGAAGAATTCCGAAAGCCAGTGAACTCAAGGAAATTGCTGAACAACAAGGGTGGAAGCCCGTACAAACGGAGAATGGTCCCTTGAAATATGTTGACGAAAATGGTGTTAACCGATTAACAATTAAACAAGGCAGTTCCCGAGCACCAGGTAGCGCTGATCCTCACGCCGAATTTCGTGATGCTTCTGGGCAACGTGTAGATCCTGCTGGTAATCCTGTAACTCGTAAGAGTTCTGGAAATCACAGCGAAATTGATTTTGACTTATAGGTGTGTGATGAGTAAATATTACGAATGGGAAGGCTTTACCGATATATATTTGGAAGATAGCTTTGTTTTAGGTATTGATGAATCTGATAATACGATTTCATTTATCATTGAAGTGGTTTTGACAGAAAAACATCCTTTGTATACGAGTCCTAAAGAGAATGAGCAATATTGTTATAATAAAGGAAAAATTGTTTTTCAAAATCTAAAATCCGTTGAATGGTTACATCGAAATGAGCAACCATTTACTGATGCGGATGATAGCGAAGATTATGGGAATATTGATACTTTTGAATTATCCGAAGAAGGTTATGGTATATCTGGGGATTGGGGAGAACTAAGAGTCATTTCATCACCTGTAAAACTTATTTGGACTAATGATTCTTTATAGGAAATTGGGTCAAAGGGGGGTCAAGTCAGTTGTGAGGCTGTGAAATAAGTCCGATTTAGGCACATTGTTGTAGTACCTATTAACAGCTAGCTCAATAATCAAGCAATGACCCCAGTCAACACTACTTAGTCGAAATAGGCCACCACAGCTGAACACCGGCGTTATCACCCGGTAATCGTGGCTGAGCTGGGTGCATCGGTGCAATCGGCACACTGCCGTTGCTTTGATGGTCCCAGTGCATGATCGCCATTATGGCTTTGGCTGGTGACGCCTCATCCAATGACAATGGCAAACATTCTTTGGTTTGCACGCTGTAATCAGCTTTACCTTTAGCACTAGACATAATGTCGGCACCGATACCACCAGCTAATCCGGGGATCACCGGGAAGCTAGGTAAATCAGACGGCTTGAACCATTGCCAAATACTGTAATGACGATTAGGCACCAAACCGGTCATTTTGACATGCAACCAGTTTTCACCACCAGCTTCACAAGCAATGGTCAGCTTACCTTCGGCTTGCATCCACTCACCCAAAGTGATCGGTGCCGATGGACCAACACTACTCACTTCCATTTGACCTGCTTGCATATGCGAACGGATCGCCACACGGGTATCACCATCTCTTGAGATGATCACCGGCGTTTGATCTAACTCTGGCGCATCAGCATTAAAGCTGAAACCTTCCATGCCCGGTAAAATCGGCATTCCAGTGGTGATATCAAAAAAAGTGGCAACAGGCGCAGATAACGGCGTATCCCGAGTGATCGGCGTCGGTCTGCCACCCTCAGGATTTCTCACGCTAAGGGTAGTGAATCCAAAAGAACCAATATCTTCAAACACATGTACTGGCTCTTCATATCGACGATTCCAGCCAGTAACAGCACTGGCTTCGATGGTACGCGTCTGCACTTCACCAGCAACAGCCGATGCGCTCAAACCCACAGTCATTGCCAAACCAACCAAGGTGGCCGACGTAGCCAGAGTGCTAGACAGACCAGCGGCTTTCTTTACTAAATGTGGTAACATATTTGTGCTCCTTCTACTGGGGTTTATTGGTTGCTTAATGGGAAGTAAAGTTGGGTATGAGTGACTGTGCCCGGGTAGCGATCATAGTCAGTAAACGATAAGACCCCACCATGCATTTCAACATCGGAATGATAGTTAAGGAACACCGCCGACAACTCAACCTCATCCGCTTTTAACTTCATCGGACAGAAGTTTAATTCACGCTCAAAACTGCCGCTGCCATCATCAGTAGAGATCACCATGTTAGGCAAACCCGCTAGTGGCCGAATCGGACCAAAGTTAGCAAATGGCAGCGCTTCTGCTTTATCAAAGAATCCCCAAACACTATACATACGATGTGGGATCAGGTGGCGAAACTTCATTTTTAATTTCGCCGTGCCATTTGAACGACAAACAAATTTGAGATTGCCTTTAGCTGACATCCAATCTGCAACAGTCACATCCCCTTCATAGGTAGTCTGCGAAGGAGAAAATGACTGGAACGGCGCATGAGTCAGTTCATCCGGACGAGTGGCATAAGTCAAACCATCCAAAAAGCCGTTCATCCCCACGGC
This sequence comes from Alteromonadaceae bacterium, assembly GCA_965277695.1. Lineage (GTDB taxonomy): Bacteria > Pseudomonadota > Gammaproteobacteria > Enterobacterales > Alteromonadaceae > JABSOG01. Next base: position 163,756 of record CBDIDQ010000059.1, on the reverse strand, counting down.
CCGTAACGGCACATTGATCAAATCAGCTGGAATTTCACTTAACGATTTGAGTCCATGACTGACCAAAAAGCCACTGTCAACAACAGTCGCTACCAACGCATCGTCATCAGTATTGGCCAATAATGGAGCCGGTTGATCCCCTGCCCCATTGTGTACAGCGATAGTTTCATAACCAAAATCACCATAAGATCCCAGCTTGCTGACAGGCTCACCATATAAACGGTTAAACCCAGTCACCGCAACCCCGCGAACAGCCCTGCGCTTGTTGCCTTTAAAATGGTATGCGCTAGTCGTCACTTTGGCCGACTCAGCAATAGCTGCCGTATCAGTCGCCGCAGCTTGTGCCCCTGTAGCTAATGTGCAGGTCAGCAATCCTGCTGCACATAAAGCCCGGTATAAACGGCTGGTTGGTTGTTGATTGTTCATTTTCTACCTTCTTCCTGTTTACTGTTTACTGTTTACTGTTTACTGTTTACTGTTTACTGTTTACTGTTTACTGTTTACTGTTTACTGTTTACTGTTTAAAGCGCTGTTGATTACGCGCAGACACCAATCAATTCGTCAACGGCCACCACAACTGCATACTGGCATTGTCACCGGGTAATCGTGGCTGATATGGATTCAATGGTGCAATCGGCACACCTGCATGAGTACGGTGATCCCATTGCATCACGGCCACTATCGCTCTGCTCGGCGTTTCTTCATCTGCCGACAACGGATAACATTCTTGGGTCTGCACGCTATAACTGGCATTGCCTTTGGTATCAGACATAGTACTAGCACCTATACCACCAGCAGGAGTCGGCGCTACCGCAAAACCCGGTAAATCAGTCGGCACATACCACTCCCAAAAGGTGTAATGACGCACCGGAATTAACCCGCTCATTTGAATATGTAGCCAATTCTCACCACCCACTTCACATTCAATTGTCAGCTTGCCACGCGCCGCCAACCAATCACCTAGGGTAATATCTCTGGCGGCACCAACGATACTGACATCCATTTGGTCTGCGGCTAAATGGGCTTTGGCCACCACTTTAGTCATGCCATCACGAGAGGCAATAATCGGCATATCTGCAATCGCCGGGGCATCAGCATTCATGCTGAAACCTTCCATCAACGGCAAGTTAGGCATATCGATAGTGGCATCAAAATAACTCGATACGATAGCTGAATGCGGGGTATCTTTGCTGATTGGCGATGGCCGACCCCCTTGTGGATTGCGAATGCGCAAGCTCGAAAAACCAAAATCACCAATATCATTAAACTGATGAATAGGCTGTTCAAAACGACGATTCCAACCCGTCGCCCCTTCAGCTTCAATGGTTCGTATTTGCAATTGGCTGTCGCCCTCTGCACTGGCTGTGACACTGGTCAAAGCAGCTAAAATAGCGATGGCGCTGAATTTATTTACTAACATGTTATTGCTCCTTATTGACTGCTATTGACCTATTGGCCGATAGGAAAAAACAGCTGGGTATGCGTTGAAGTGCCCGGGTAGCGATCAAAGTCAGTAAATGACAATACCCCAGCATTAGTTTCCATATCAGAATGGTAATTAACAAATACCGCACCTAATGCCACTTCATCTTCTGCTAAGTTCATCGGGCAGAAATTCAAATCCCGCTTAAACAAACCTTTGCCGTCATCATCCGATACCACCATGTTAGGTAAACCCGCCAACGGTCTGACCGGACCAAAGTTATCAAATGGCATCGCTTCACTGCGATTGAAAAACCCCCACACACTGTAAATACGGTGTGGTATCAAATTCTTCAAACGCAAAGTCAAACGAGAAGTGCCGTTAGAACGACAAACAAACTTGAGATTGCCTCTAGCACTAAGCCAATCTGCCACAGTAATATCCCCAGTGTGATACGCCTGACCCGGTGCAAAAGTGCGATAACGCTCAGCTGCCAACGCATCCGGTCGAGGTAAATAACTCAAACCATCATAAAACCCGTTCATGCCAACATTACGCAACGGCACGTTCAATAATTCCGCTGGCACCTCAGCCAAGGTCTTCAAACCATGGCTCGACAAAAACTCACCATCGAGTACCGTCGCCACTAAAGCGTCATCCGCTGAATCAGCCGTCAAGGCATTAGCCATTGTCCCAGTCGGGTTATAAACCCCCACCGTGTCATAACCAAAATCATCAAAAGGCCCTAAGTCAGTAATTGGCTGACCAAATAAACGGTTAAACCCAGTCACTGCCCTGCCCCGGTAAACCCGCCGCGTTTTATGCTTGAAACGCTCACTGACCTGAGTGGCTTTTGCAGCCACCGTCTCAGCGGTCTTAACGTCTCCAGCCAATGCGCCCATCGACAACATCAATAAACCCGCACTGGCCACAGCCACAGGTATTTTTTTCAATCCGTTAACCATTGTTTTTCACCAAAATTCCCAAAAAATGTCAAAAAAAATTCGTAAAAAAACCCATCGCCCACTAGCCGATGGGTTTGTTTTAATTATTAATTGTTAACTATTAATTGTTAACTATTAATTATTAATTACTAGCAGGTACCGTAACAAAATCAGTCACTTCTTGTTGACCGCTAGTCATAGTGCTGAAAATAGTATGAGTTTCAACACCAGGACCTGTACGACCTGGACAGGCACTCCAGCTCACTTGGTCACTGTGATAAACCACTACGATACCGATAATACGAGTTCCTGAATCATCTGTTTGATGACTAGGGAAAGGGTTATCCACTTTGAATGACAACCGACCATTACCATATTTGTCTGAGCGGATAACGTTAGACAAAGTGATTGGATCAGGCACTCGTGCCATTGGTCCCGGGTGGAAGAAGTTGCTACGTAACGCCCAAATGGTATACAGCGAACGTGGTAACAATTTCTTGAAACGGAAGTTAAAGTTAGCCGCCGTATAACCACCAGCGACTTCATCATAATCCGCCAAGCTCATTCTCATTTGACCTTTACCTTCAATATAACGACCTAAAGTGATCGCTTCTTTGATGGGGTAATCATCAACCGGATTTTCACCAGAACAACCTGGCATCGGACAAGTGCTGCCTGAGCCGAGATTTGGATCATACTGATCGCCAGTATCCGGATCGAAAGCCATTTGACGACCGCCCTGAAGACCCCACAACGGCGCTTCATGCAATGGGAAGCTAGGCTGTTTGTACTGAAACTTCTGCGAAGAAGTCGGGAATAAATCACGACAAATGTTACGTGAATTCAAGTTGTACTGACTCTCACCTTCTCTAGGGATACGACCAGCACCACCAAAATCACCCTCTGGCGGACCATAAGAGTTGGTGTACAACACCATCTTGCTATCTTCACTGCCCGGCGTCAGATCCAACTGTTTGATCACCTTGTATGGGGCACCAAATGGGTTTCTGAAATCTTCTCTGCCGTTTTCATCCAGCGGCGGCACCGTGTCTTTAGACACTAGGATTGCTTGGTTGGGGATCATGCTGATCACGCCCGGTGCCACTTCGCCAACACCGTTACCAAGCAACACGAAGTCACCATCTTCATTAACAAACTCAGCCGGTGGCCACAATGGCCCCTGAGTCGCCACAGGTAAATCCATGGTCATCGTCGGCGGACGCTCCCATAAACGGTTAGACTCTTGCTCAGCAGCCAGTGCTGTGCCTTGAAACAACAACGCAGCGGCGATGGCCACTGGGCCAAATTTAAATTTACTACTCATGTGTATACCTTTAATTACTTAAATGACGTCCAAATTACTCGCATTAAAACCGCTGTTACATCACTTGACTTTGCATTTCAGCCAGTTCAGCACTCAAATCAATGTGTAATAATTCCAGCTGACTCAAACGGTCTTTAGCTTCTGCCAATAACGGCTGCTCAGCTTCAGCAACTTTGCTGGCCTCTTGACTTGCCTCTTGACGTGCCTCTTGACTTGCCAAAGTGGCTTTAAACAATTTGACTTCTTTATCAATCACGCCAATGAAATTGGTCAACAAATTGGTCTGTTCACGTTTTTCAAACGCTAACATTTTCTTTGGATCGGCACGCTCTTCCTTGCTCGGCTGATTAAATGTCACCGACTCAAAATAAGACTCCACCGGAACACGCTCGTCACTGAGTAACGCTGCCAAAGAATCAACAGGTTTCACATCCTCGACCTGTATCGCCTTAGCAGCTGTATTAACGGTATTAACAGCTGACTCGGCTTGCTGATAACCTTGCTGACTAGCTGCCACCGATTGCTCACTCACAGTGACATCAGCTTGCTTCTCGCTAGCTTGTTTCTGGCTAGCTTGTTTCTGGGTAGATTGCTGATTAACAAGTACACCACCAAGGGCTAAACAGATAACGGCTACACTCAATACTTTTAATTTCATTACTCAAATCCTGCATATTACGCTGGCCAATTAAGACCAATTCATTATTTAAAAACGCTGCCATGATTAAACGACAGCGTTGTGGCGATTAATTATTAGTTGCGATTGCGGTAATCAATACCGGCGCGCATCGCACTGAAACCAAGGTTCAAATACTCACCATAGTTGATGGCACCCGCTTGATTGATTTCACGTAAAGATACCCAAGCACATTTGGCATAATCACGGAAAGTCGAGCTAGTATCGGCATAACTACAAGGGATCTCCGGGAAGTTCAGCGTTTGCTTCGAACCACGAACAGTCAACTTGTTACGTACGCCACCTGGCCACATGACGTCGATAACACCAACAGTCTCAGCGGCCATACCAAAGATAACTTCGGTGCTTTCGCTTGAAGAGTAGTTACCACCACTAACAACAGGCACCGTGGTCACATCACCATTTTTAGCGGTGAAAGAGAAAATAGCACCTAAACCATCACGGTTCACTTTGCTGCTATCAGTCAAACCAACCGTACCAACCGGGTTAATTTTGACCCAGTTATTACCGCTCTCAGCATTGCTGATCTCAACAGATAAGTTACCTTCTTCTGGATCCATGCCACTCCAAACAAAACCTTTAGACATATCGTTAACATCTGCTGGCAACATGCTTGGCATAGTGAAAGCTTTACCATCAAACTCGCCACCCAAATCCATAAATGGCATCAACGGATATTCTGCTGGCCAGTTTTGTGATGACACAGAAACAATATCTGGATAACCATCATTGTTTAAGTCGTTCGACGCCACACCTTTAACCGTACGACGGTTATGTTCCATTGATAACGCATCGGCGTCATAGCTGAAATCACCAGTACCATCGTTAATCAAAAATGAACCCGGGTTTGAAGCATCAACAAAAGCACCAAATGACAAGCCACCGTAATAAACCATATCGGTATCGCCGTCATTATCGAAATCTTTCATTGATGATCCCCAACCAAAGGTCGAAGTGCCCGCAGAACCATTGTCCATACGCGTGAAAGTGTTATCCGCTTCTTGAACGAAAACCGCACTGTTCCACTCTTCTGGCACTGATTTGAACGGTAAAATACCATTCAATTGTACCGCTAAATAATCACCGACATTGGTAGAGAAAATGTCTAACAGACCATCGCCATTGACATCACCAAAAGACAAGCCCATCCACGCACCAAATTGGTCGGTACCGGATTCAACCGTGACGTCAGCGTAGTTACCTGCGCCGTCATTTTTGTAAATGCGGATATAACCAAAATCAACCCCGCCGTATTTGGCCGGTGCTTGTGGTCCCTGATCATCAGCAGTAACCAAATCAGCATCGCCGTCGCCATCAATATCAATGAACGCAATACCCCAAGTGATGGCTTTAATGTTGCCAAAACCAGACGTTTCAGTCACATCAGCAAAGGTGTTATTGCCTTTGTTGATGAACAGTTGGTTAACTTCTTTACGCTCAGCGTACTGTGGCAACATCAGTGGCCAACGGTCATTCCAACCTTCATAAGTATTAGCGATAGCAATATCCAACAAGCCGTCACCATTGGCATCACCCATGGTACAACCCGCTGAATAACGTATGTCAACACCGGTATTACTGCTTTGCGCGATATCAGTAAACGTGCCATTGCCGTTGTTTTCGAACAGGTGATTCTCAGAACCAACGTTAACCACCATCAAGTCGCTGTCACCATCGTTATCGATATCACCAGCACAAGTACCAGTACCGTCATTAAGGGTTAATTCAACTCCCGCAGTCGCTGCCACATCAACAAATGTCGCGGCACCAGTTTCAGTTAACTGGTTTGAATAAAGGCTGTTGGCTTTACCCGGACCGTTAGTGACATAGATGTCCTGATCGCCATCGTTATCGAAATCAAGAATAGCGATGCCCGGCGAGCCTGCCGCATGAGTGGGCACACCCAACAGCATATCTTGCATACTAACCACACCTGAACGTTTCAAGGTATTCCAGCCTTCAACACCCGGTGATGCCAAACGCTTGTAACTGATGCCTTTACTGGTATCAGCCGCAACGTCATGGAACGTCACGCCACTGTCTACGGCAACCGCATTGCCGCCAAATGCTAGCAATAACGCACTAGCCAATTTGGTTTTAGTTGTTAGATTGATCATTACTTTTTCCAATTTATTATTTATTGCTTAACAAGATTATTGAGGATAACCATAACGCTACCCGATGTAGGAGGGGCGTCTCGCCGCGAACTGTGGCGAAGGCACAGCTGTTGTGTTGCCTTCGTCAACAATCGCGCCGGGACGGCCCTCCTACAAAACATAATCAAATTATTACTCTGTTTTTTACATGGCCGCAGTAGCAGCGATACGAGCGTGATAAGCACTAACGGCCAATTTCACATACTCAAGACGAGTGATAACGCCTTGATCGCGTAAACTGATCAATGAACCGTTAACACAAGCACGGTAATCGCTGTAGCTCATTGACATGTCATCGTAGCTACAAGGAATTTCAGGCAAGTTCAAGGTACGACCAGGACGGGCGAAGAAGTATTTGTTTTTCACGCCACCAGGCCAAAGTACATCGACGTTTGCCGCAAAGCTGTTACCCAAACCGAAGGTTTTTTCCAGCGCGTGTGAAGAGGCATATGAACCACCACTAGCGACAGGTACGATAGCCGTTTCACCAAAAGTAGGTGTCACTTTAAGAATCGCCCCCAAACCGTCACGGTTCACTTTGCCTTGTTCAACCAAACCCACTGTGCCTTTGACGTTTACTTTGATCCACTTGTTGTCGTTACCGCTATTGATATCAACAGTCAAATCACCATTTTCTAAAGGCATACCCGTCCACTGGAAACCGTTAGCTGGGTTGCCATCAATTGGCGCAAAGCTTGGTGCCATAAACGCGGTGGCATCAAAAGGAGACTGCAAGTCTTCACTGAGGTAAGGCATCAATATAGATTCTGCACCCCAGTTGAAGCTTGATACTGAAACCACGTCAGCAAAACCATCGTTGTTCAAATCACCAACAGCCACACCTTCAACGTTACGACGAGAGTGATCAGCTGATTTTGCCAATGCATTGTCATAAGAGAAGTTAGCTTGACCGTCATTGCTCAAGATCACACCTGGGTTAGATGAGTCAATGAAGATACCCATGCTCTCGCCGCCGTGATAGATGATGTCAGTATCAGCATCGTTATCATAATCCACTGCTGCTGAACCCCAACCAAATGGCGTAGCAATCAAACCGCCCACATCGGCTTTGCTGAATTTGCCCGCTTGGTCTTGCAAGAACCAAGTAGAAGCCCACTCACCACGGTCAACGAAGAAGTTCAACATTGGTGCAGTAAACAAAGCCAAGAAGTCACCCACGTTAGTGGCAAAAACATCCAAAGTGCCATCGTGGTTAAAGTCAGCAAATGCCAAGCTCATGTAAGCACCAAAATCAACCATACCGGCTTGTGTGGTGATGTTAGTGAACTGACCCATAGAGTCATTTTGATAAATACGGATGAAACCACGGTCTTCACCGCCTTCTTTGGCTGGTGCACGAGGTCCCTGATCGTCTGCAACAATCAAATCAGCATCGCCATCAAGGTCATAATCGACTAGTGAAATACTCCAGCTGATGCCAGCGATATCGTTAACGCCACGCTCTTTAGCTTCGTCAACAAATTTGCCGCCGCCTTGGTTAACAAACAATTGGTTGTAATCCAGTTTATGATCGTTGTTAAAGCTCACTAATGGCTCTTGGGTATCCCAGCTATCCCAAGTATTGGCTACGGCGATATCTAGCAAACCGTCACCATTGATGTCACCCATTGAACAAGTCGTAGAGGTAGTGACTTTGTTAGCAATGCCAGAAGCTTGTGATTTATCAACAAAAGTGCCATTACCTTGGTTTTCAAAGTAGCTGTTGGTCATATCAGTTGCTAATACCACCAAATCTTGGTCGCCATCGTTATCGATATCGCCAAAACACACCCCTGAGCTGTTAGACATAACCGCTGCCACACCGGCATCAGTTGATACATTGTTAAAGCTCAATTCACCGGTTTGGGCTAATTGGTTAGCATACAAACCGTTGTTGCCGCCAATGCCGTTAGAGACATAGATATCTTGGTCGCCATCGTTGTCATAATCGAATACGGCAACACCTGGGGCACCACGGCTTTTGAATGGCATAGTGCTGCCATCAACAGCAGAGTTAAACACTTTGCCTGGCTGCATGTACTCTTCCCACACCGCTTCACTTGGTGCGCCGATGTGATCAAAGGCAATACCTTTGTCGCCATTAGCGGCTGCATTACTAAAGCTAACGCCTGCTGCAACCGCAGAAGTACTAGCAACAGCGGCACATAAAATGGCAATAGTGATAGCGTTTTTCTTTACCGGACGATTCATTTTGTTTACTTGTTTCATTATTGGTTCCACGGCTCTAAACGAGCCAAAAAAAAATTGATCAATTGGTATTATTGTAACGATTCAGCTTGTCGATAATTCGTGGTAGGAGGGGCGTCCCCGCCGCGATAAATGGCATAGCCATTTTTAAAAAAAATTCGCGCCGAGACGGCCCTCCTACCTCGTTTAATGTGATTTATCCACAGAGTCATCGGTTTCACTGAATAGTTATTTTCAATGTTGTCGGATTAACCGTTATTCATTGCTCGGTACATAGTTCTGGCTTTTAATGCGCTGAAACCCAGTTTCCAACCAGCAACAAAGTCAACCGCACCTGTGGCTCTAACGTCACGAACTGACGTCACTACACAACGGATGTATTGGCTGTAACCCATGTCTGTGTCAGCGTAGCTACACGGAATTTCTGGTACCAACAGGTCTTCGCTGTTATACACGTTGAAGACTTTGTTTTTCACGCCGCCAGGCCATAATACGTCAACGGTACCTGAGGCTGCTTCGCCCAAACCAAAGATTGATTCGATGTTTTCAGCAGATAAATAGCTACCACCAACAACGATAGGACGCATTGCAGTGATGCCATCAGTTGGGGTGAAAGAAACCACCGCACCAATACCGTCACGGTTAACTTTACCCATGTCAGTGATACCAATTGTACCCAACAAGTTTACTCGAGCCCAACCGTTAGTGTTATCAGCTTGATTCATCTCAACCGACAAACTACCGTTAACCGCATCCATACCACTCCACAAGAAACCTTTAGAGATGTCATTTGGATCGTTAGGGATCATGGTCGGCATAGTTTTCGCGCTGCCGTCAAAAGTACTACCGAAGTTGTTCACCGCATAAGGCAACAATGGGTACTCTTCTGGCCAATCTTCAGCAGAAACCGCAACGATATCAACAAAACCATCACGGTCTAAATCGTTAACCGCAACACCTTTAACCGTACGACGGTTATGGTTAGTAGAGCCTGCCAATGCAGCAGCGTCATATTCGAAGTTACCGGCACCGTCATTTTGTAACATTGCACCCGGGTTTGAGGCATCAATGAACAGACCCATATCAAGGCCACCGTAATAAATCAAATCGGTGTCACCATCGTTGTTATAATCGATGATTGAAGAACCCCAACCGAATACAGTCGCAGCTAGTTGGTTAGTGCCGTCATGAACGAAAGTACCATTGTCTTGTCCGAAGAAAATCGCACTAGCCCACTCGCCAATCACTGGTGGAAAGTCAACTACCGGCTCAACTGACAAAGACAGATATTCACCCACGTTAGTGCCGAAGATATCCATGTTGCCATCGTGGTTCAAATCACCAAATGACAAGCCCATCCAAGCACCGAAGTAACCAGTACCTAGTTCAGCAGTTAAGTCAGTGAATTGACCAGTGCCATCATTTTGATAAATACGCAGTAAACCAACATCTTTACCGTCGTATTTAGCTGGGCTTTTAGGTCCTTGGTCATCACCAGTAATAAAGTCAACATCACCATCAAGGTCATAATCGACTAAACCGATACCCCAAGTGATACCTGCGAAGTTGGCAATACCAGCCGACTCACTGACGTCTTCGAAAACGCCATTGCCTTTATTAAGGAACAATTGGTTTTGCTCACGACGATCCGGTGCACTAAATGTCATCAATGGAACACGGTTGCTCCAATCTGAATAAGAGTTAGCGATTGCGATATCTAGCAAACCATCACCATTGATATCACCAACGGTACAACCCGAAGAGTTACGAACCAATGCATTGATTGTGCTACTTTCAGAGATATCTTTAAAAGTACCGTTACCATTGTTTTCGAACAATGAAGTGGTGCCTTCAACAGAGCCGACGATCAAGTCGATGTCGCCATCGTTGTCGATATCGCCATAACAAGCACCGCTTGAATCGATAGCGGTTAGGTCAACACCAGCTGCTGTGGCTACGTCAACATAAGTGGCAGCGCCAGTTTCAACCAACTGATTTGAAAACAAGCTGTTTGCTGTGCCTGGACCATTACTGACATAAAGGTCTAAATCGCCATCACGATCATAATCGAAAATAGCAATACCCGGTGCACCATGCGCATTAGCTGGCAAGTTTTCTGGGCTATCCCACGGATAGAAAACACCATCTTTTTTCTTTGCATCCCAAGCTGCAAATGTTGCCGAAGGTGTTCTCTCATAACTGATACCACTCTTAGCACCCGGTACTACATCAACAAATGTAACACCTGATTCTGCTGCAACCCCTGCTGACATGCTTAATGACAACGCAGTACACACACTGAGATATGATCTCTTCACCTTAAAACTCAACATATTTTTTCTCTCTACCATGATTATTATTTCTACTAAAACAACAAGCCGCTTGCCTGTTGCTACTTAAACGGACAAACCTCGTCCGAACGTTTATGTGAAGCCCTTACGGGCTTCGTTGCTTTATTCTCTGAAACAGCCTTGAGCTAACTTAATCACAAGCTAAGCAACCGCTTCAGTGAAAAACTTTTCATTCAACAAACCACTTTTCAACGCCGTCGGTAACGGGCTAGCGATAGCCTTACCATTAGCATCACGATTCACCCAAACCACTTCTTGCTCACCAACCGACAACTTCTCATGACGACCATCAGCCAGCAGACGATAGAACTGATAACCCAGTACCGCACCATGCTCATGTAAAGATTTAAGTGACATCGCCACGTGAATTTGGTCAAACGGCATCGCATCGCGCAAGTAGTCCATACGGCTACGCACACACAACAATTCGCCTTGCTCACCAATACCTTTAAGGAAGCTCGGTACCACTTCACCAAGGAAGTTGTTTCTTACCCGACCCTGCCAGATAAAGTAATTGGCGTAGTAGATATTGCCGACCAAATTGGCGTCTTCAAAACAAGTATTAAACTCACCCGTGAAGAACGGCTTGTTACCACCAGGCATAGGTTTGGCGGTAAACTCCACCGCACCTTTGGCTAACATTGGCGCATGTTCACTGCCCATTTCTGCGCTTTTGGCATCGGTTTTATCGAGGAAATTGCTGAAATAGGTTGGAAACTCAGCCGGGATAACCTGACCATGGCCGATAATTTCTACCCAAGTGGTTTCTTGCATCACATGGGCTAGTGGCAATAAGTCACCGTTGTCTTCAATCTTGTAGAAATGGCAATGTAAAGGAATAACCGAGTCATAACATTTACCCAAACGGAACTTGGCTTTGATCTTGTCGTAACACTGCGCTTCGTTGAAAATATTCAGCTCTGCCCAGTTAGTCACTAAACCCCAGTCGCCAGACGCCACTTGTGGCACCAAATCGGCAGCGATATCAGCCATAAACAACTCTCTGACTTTACCCACCCACTGCAAATAACTGGTGTAGTAAACAGTGCGACTGAGATTGCCACACTCTTTGAAACACACTTGTGATTCATATTCAAAAATCATCTGGTCAGCTTGAGCGTCATAGGTCAAATTAGTGGTTGGCTGGTTAACCGCTGTATTGACAGCGTTATCGTTAGGGGTGTTATGCGGCAAATAAGCCACATTACTGCGATAGTGAATGCTCACTGAGATCACCCGTTGCTCACCCACAGCCAACTGAATTGGCAAAGACAATACTTGATGATTAGCACCCGCTGAGCTGATCTCCAACACCACTTCATTATCTTTGAGCTGTTCAATGGCGATATTGTCGATATTGGTCACGCCCATCTTTCTTACCACTTCAATGGCAGACCAGATGCGCACACCCGCAATCGCAATGGTATCGCCAAGAGCCACCAAGCTATCAAAGGCATTCATTCGCGCATTGCCCAGCAGACCTTGCCAATCTTGACGCGAACGCTGACGCACCACTTCGATATCACAGCCTTGCTCACCTTGACCAAACAACGAGATACAGTAATCATCATCATGACTCAGCGACAAGTTATGACCCGCCAGTTCAGTATTGCCGAGGCTCGGTTTACCTTCATCAGTCCAGAAGATTTCTAACTTGCTAGCATCCACCAATTGATTGCTTTGACGCACACTGTGGATAATAAACGGAATTTCTAATTCATGCCGCTGGGCTTTAAGTTCTTGCTGCAAACCCGGGGTGTAATTGATACACACCGCTGGTTTAGCACTCAATGAAAAACGTTTGAAAGCACTGTCGATACGCTGATTAATCAATGCCTGATCGGCACTGGCTAAACCGGCTAACTGAGCTGGTGTGGCGCTGATCTGATGGTTTTGCAACGCTCTGACTTTATAATCATGCAATTGCTCAATCACTCGACCTTGAGCATCAAAAACCGTGACATCACATAAGTGATCTCTACCTAATTGCTGATTCACCGTAGTTTGCACATAACGTACTTGCTCAGTAAAAGCCTGTGGCGCATAGAAACTGATTTTGCCAATACCAACCGGTAAAACGAACTCAGGAGCCAAAGGCAACTGCACTGACTGCAACAACACATCGCGATAAAAAGGGTCGCTCAATAACAAGGTTTGCTCAGCATCGCCAAACGCCGACAATGACAACTGGGCAGGCTCAACTTGACGTATCGCCAAAGTAGTGGTCACCGTTGATAACGCATGAACAGTATCAACACGTTGGAACATAGGTCCTTGGAACAACACACCACCTTGGTTATACAACTCAGTTTTTGGCGCAATCAATAAAGTTTTATCAAGTTCAACCACTGGTGCTGCGGGGGCGGTTTTTAACTGTGATGAGAAAGTGTAAACCGCTGAGAAATGCTCAGAAGCAAAGCCAGTGGTTTCAGTCAAAATACCGACTAATACGGTTTTGTCGCCGTTGGCGGCAGTTGAATGAACTCGCGCCTGAATTTGAATTTCAGTCTCGCCACTATTACCTGCGCTATCACGACTCACAGTGATCGGCAATTCCAGGCTGATGTTTGAAATCTCACTGATTTTAAGCGATGACTCGCCAACCAAAGTAGTGGCTACCTGTGCCATGGCTTCAAGACCAAATACCGTTGGCAGCAAATAAGTGCCGTTGAAATCATGGTCGAGCAAGTAAGGGTCACGAGTGGTATTCAAACGAGTACGCACGGCAAGTTGTTCGACACTTTTTTCGACAATATTGTCGACGTAGCGGAAGTTATTCGGTGCTACAGATACAGCTGCAGATACAACAGGCGCTGGTACATTTAACAGTTGCTGCCAAGTTGACAGACCGCTTAACTCATCAATGATCGCCACTTGCTGATCAGCCGCTTGATTCAAGAATAACTGAGCAAAGCGAGTGGTACCTTCATGGACAGACAATGCACCGACACCTGAGTTAGCCAAATTATCAACCACGCCCAAACGATGACCCATACCGACTTCTTTCCACACGGTATAACCGAGAGAAACCGCCTCAGTCTGTGCACCTTTTTGTGATTGCTGAGCTGCATATTGACGCAACAACAAATCAACTGCTTCATTAGCAAACGCGTACCAAGCATTACCCGTCATACCAGCAATGCCAATAATAGAGGTCATACCGACAACCATTTTAGGCGCATCGTTATGCAAAGCATTTAACAGGTGACGTAAGCCCAACAGTTTTGGACTGATTTCTTTAAACGCCTGCTCTGCACTAACCTGACTGACTAAACGTGGAATGTTAATGCCGGCACCATGGACCAAACCGGTGATAGCACCAAACTGCTGTTTAATCTGTGTCACCACTGACGCCACCGCATTTTTGTCAGTCAGGTTACACGGCAAATATTCTGCGGTGAGTCCCATTTGAGCAAAGCGATTAAGGTTTTTGACAATTTCACTATTGCTGTCAGTCGGTAAAGGTGAACTGCCCAGCAAAATGTATTTGGCTTTAACCGTTTGCGCTAGTTTCAAGCCACACTCAGCGGTAATACCTTTGGCACCACCGGTGATCACAATCACATCATCCGCTGTCCATTGCTGGTTTCTGGCGACATAATCCTGGCTATAACTAGGCATAGCTTTAGCCAAACGCCGAACATTATCTCGGTCATAACCGACCGCCAGATAATTATCAGCAGCAGCCAAATCAGACACTAAACTGCCGTGAATTTGCGCCACCGATAGGCTATCGGCCAAATCTAATACTCGTAATTTGGTGTTTGGTCGTTCTAATGACCAGCTGCGCAAGAAACTGGCAGTGGCGACGTTTTCAGTGGTACCGGTGAAACCATCAGTACCAAAGCGACCGCCACCAAACTGCAACAACGCCACATTGTCTGGCTGATGTTTATTGGCAATAGCCACTACCGCTTGCAACCGCGATACACTGCTTTGCAGATTGCTTTGATAATCAACATGTGCCGCTTGAGCAGGTGGTAATACCGCAATAACGGTATCAACTGCGTTATTACCGCTGTGTTGTAAATGCTCAACATTTTGAAAATGACTAACTAGCGCATTAACCCCTTGCTGCTTGAGTGTACGGGCTAATTCAGTCGCCATGCCTTGATGCTCAAACTCATGTACTATTAGTACATTTTTGAGGTTAGGGTTTACAAGGACAGAATTTGCCGGGGCTTCAACAAAGGCGATGGTAAAATTCTCGCCGGAAAAACCGCTATCATCCTTGATTGCGGTAGCGCTTGGAGTCTGCACAGCTGTAGCTGAGGATGCAGCTGATGGTACAACACTGGCAGATGGAGACGGATTGCCAACAGTCGCAGCGACAATTTCAGTCAGTGTACTGTTCACAAAGTCGTTGGCGGCAACCTGGCCGACAGCACCATATTGCTTGGTAAAGGTAGCAATCAACTCACCCGCTTTGATGGAATCAAGATTTAAATCATCCAATAAGCGAGAATCGTCGTCGATACTGTCAAGCGGATAGCCAGTGCGTTGCTCAACCAACTGTTTTAATACTAATAACGCGGCACTAACATCTGGGACTGCCGTCGCTGTCGTAATCGGTGTCGTTATAGGTGTAGTAATAGGTGCAGATACTACTGGTGTTGCTAAAGATGCAGGTGCAGCACCAACAACAGCTGCAACGATATCTGTCAATTTAGCATTAACAAAATCGGCAGAAGCGATTTTACCCGCCGCATCATACTGCTTGGCAAAAGTCGCGATGAGTTCACCAGCTTTAATCGAATCGAGATTTAAATCATCTAATAACAGCGAATCGTCTTCGATACTGTCCAGTGGGTAACCGGTGCGCTGTTCAACCATGGCTTTAAGTTCAGCCAAGGCAGTTGCTGAATTATTGGCATTTTCAGCTATAACAGGAATTGAAGCAGCTGGAGCTGGAGCGGCAGGGGCCGCACTGGTCACACTCACAGTTGCTGCGACAATCTCGGTCAAAGTGGCATTAACCAAATCACTGGCGGCGACTTTGCCTGCTCCGTCATACTGTTTAGCAAAAGCGGCAATCAATTCACCAGCTTTAATCGAATCAAGATTTAAATCATCCAGTAACTGCGAGGAGTCTTCGATACTGTCTAACGGATAACCTGTACGTTGCTCAACCATCTCTTTAAGTACCTGTAAAGCCTGGGCTGATACATCGACCTCTGGAGCAGCAACAGCAGCGGGAACTATGCTCGCCTGCTCGTTGGTCGGGATAGCCGTGTTAGCCACAGCTGGTACAGATACGGTCTGGGTCTGGGTCTGGATCTGAGGTTGAGAGTGAACTTGAGTTGAAGCGGGTACATGGTTCATCACCGCAGTGACAATTTCACTCAGGGTACTATTGACTAAATCATTACCGGCCACTTTACCTGCGGCATCAAAATGCTTAGCAAAGGTTGCCACCAACTCACCGGCTTTGATTGAATCGAGGTTCAAATCGTCCAACAAGCGGGCGTCGGCAGTAATAGACTCGGCTGGGTAGCCAGTACGTTGTGCCACCATATCAATCAATACTTGAGTCGCCGTCTCCTGAGCTGACTCAACGGCAATAGAAACACTAGCAACAGGCTCAGCAATAACACTAGCAGCGACTTTAATCACCTGTGCTTCTTGGACCTGTGCTTCTTGGACCTGTGCTTCCTGGACCTGTGCTTCAATGACTTGATCTTCAATTTCTTCGTAACCTTCCATCAGTGTCATGGCACGTTCACAAGGATTATCGATGAAGATTTTTTCGTCAGCTGGGGTAAAGGCTCTGACTAAACGGTTTTCGAACAACAGTGACCAATTAACCGTGCCGCCAAAGATAAAATAAGTCGCCAGCATTTCATTGAGGTTATGGTCATTATTAGCGGTTGATGCAATCGATAAAATCGCTGTTTGACTAGGGTCAACAATACGTTTAGCCAAGTTACTTAATACTCGACCCGGGCCGACTTCAATAATCAAATCACATTGGGCGGCAACATTTTCAGTCAACTCAATAAAGTTCACCTGTTGCAACATTTGCTCAGCAAAATGCTGAGCAACATCATTAACTTGTCCAACTGGCTGGCCGCTGGCACTGGAGTACAACACCGCTTCAGTGGCTTGCACATTTTTCGCTAGCGTCGCTTCTTTAGCAAAAGCATCCGCTGCGGCATTCATATGATTAGAGTGAAAGGCACCGCTAACTTTAAGCTGGCGAGCATCCAATCCTTGCTCGGCGGCAATAGCAACCGCTTGTTCAACGGCTGCGGTATCACCACTGATCACCGTTTGGTCTGCGGCATTGAGATTAGCAATCACCGCATAACCAGTCACTTGGGCCAAAATCCCTTCAACCTGAGTTTGATTAGCAAAGATGCTCGCCATCGTTCCCTTACTAACAGCGCCTTTACCATTTCCGGCGGCTTTCATCACCTTGCCACGTAAAATCGCCGTTTCAATCAGTTCACGGTCGCTGATCAAACCCGCCATGGCAAAGGCCGTTAGTTCACCTAAACTGTGACCCGCAACCAAGGCCGGTTCAACGCCAAGCTTTTGCAAATAGCGGCCATAAATAATCGAGGCTAAACAGATCGCAGGCTGGGCAATTTGAGTATCAGACAGTGGTTTCAACGCTTGGCGTTTTTCTTCGTCAGTTACTGCACGGTTCACCGGGGCATAAATAAAGTCAGAAATTTTCGCGCCAATTTGCCTCATGCTGATCTCATCAGCCAGCGTCAACAGATTTTTTGCCCAGTCAAAACGTTCAACCAGCACTCTGGCCATGTTCAACTGTTGTGAACCTTGACCCGGGAATAAGAAAGCAGTTTTATGCGCATTAAATTGATTAGCCAACCAAATGCCGTTGCGTTCATCACTGAACTTGCTACCAGCAGTGACGCCTTGTGCAGTTGACTTTTCAGCCAGCAGCGTCAAACGGGTTGATAATTCTTCAGGATTAGAGGCTTTACAAGCGGCTCGCACTGTCAGACTGCTATCGATACTGGTGGCTAATTGATTCGCCAAATCAGTCAATTCAGCAATACTAATTTTTGCTGCGATTACAGCCATATGTTGGATTTGGGCTTTTAATGCGGCGATTGAATGGGCAGCAAAAATAAACAGTTCACTTTCCTGGTTACTGTTTAACAAAGCGGTTTCATCAACCAGCGGATTCAACTTCGCCGACGGCGGAGTAAGCGGTGATTGCATAGTAATGTGAGAGTTAATGCCACCAAAACCCATGGCTGAAACACCAGCTCTGATCACCTCAGAAGCGGCGCGTTTTTCGCCTTGTAAAATCGGATAGAGGCTTTTGGCTTTATCGGCAAAAACCGGGTTAGGTCGTTTACAGTTGGCTGTAGGTGGTAATATCCGGCGGTTAACCGCCATCACGGTTTTAATAAATGCCCCAACACCGGCTGCGGCTTTGGTATGACCAACGATGGATTTAAATGACGTCATGCCGCAATTTCGTGGTAGTTGTGCATTAAAGGCTTCCATCGTCAGACCGATACCTTCCAGTTCGATGCGGTCACCGACACGGGTGCCAGTACCATGGCCTTCAACAAAGTTCAACTGACCCGGGTTATAGCCGGCCATGTTGTAAGCTTGCTGTAAAGCGCGAGATTGTCCCTGTGAGCTTGGTGCGGTCATGCCGCCTTTACCGTCACTTGAGACTCCCCAACCTTTCATCACACTATAGATTTCATCGCCTGCGGCCAACGCATCTTTTAAACGTTTCAATACCACAAAACCACAGCCTTCGCCGGGTAAAAAGCCATTGCCACGTTCATCATAAACGGTCATATCATCAGGGGTTAAAGCAGAGGTTTTGGCAAAACCAATTAATTCAAAGGTATCGAGGCTAACATCAACGCCACCAGCGATAGCAATATCGAGTTTGCCTGAGCGTAGGTGATCCGCTGCGGTACAGATAGCTAATAGTGAAGAAGCACAAGCGCCATCGACGTTATAGCCGCCGCCGTGCAAATTAAAGTAGTTACTGACGCGTCCAGCGATAGTGTTAGACAGACCGCCTTGCAAGTTATCTTCATCAACCACCGGAAAAACCGATTTATAAGATTCTTCCATTACTGTGGCGAGTTCTTCGGCCAAATCTTTCGGCAAGTTTTTCGCTTTGGCAGAGCGCATCAAGGTTTTTTTAACAAATGGCCAGCGAATTCTCATGGTGGAAGCACGACTTTGCTCACCGGTCAGGCTGTTGCCAACAATCACCCCAGTTTTGGCGCTAGGTAAAGTTTGTTTAGTGTAACCAGCATCTTGGATAGCCAAATCAGCAACTTCGAGGGTGAGCCATTGCACGATATCCGTTGCTTCAACAGTGGCTTTAGGGATACGACGTTTGATCCAATCAAATTCAAAGCCATCAATGTAAGCCGCTTTGTTGATATACAGCTTATCTTGCGCTTTTGGATCGGCATCATAATATTCATCAACGGGTAAACGCTGATCAGGAAAGCGACGGAATTCGCGCCGTCTGGTAAGAATATTTTCCCAAAGTTTTTTTGGATTTTCAGCCCCGGGGTATCTGCAACCAAGTCCAACAACAGCGATGCTATTAAGATCGTCCGCTGTATAGTTTACTTCGTTGTCCATTAACTGTTTCACTTTATCCACTCTACTTAACCCTCAAAATATTGCCTGATTTTTAAACATTTTTTTAAACAAACTGTTAACTATGTTTCAATTTCGTCTTGGCTTTTAGTCGACCCTATTAATCCATCATATGCATATACATCAAAATGGAACATGTATGTGCATTGATTAATCTCAATATCCAGTCATAGCGCGAGTGACATTTCGCAAATACTAAAACATGTCTGGAAAAATTCACGCTTCAACCAAGTGAATATATATTCACAATGTACTCAATACATATTCATTTTTATGAACTTAATGGCAATGAATCAACTTATTACCCATCAAACTAAAATGTAGCTACATTTATTGCCGTTTAGAACCTCGGTAAATCTAATATTGCACGTCATTGAAATAGTTGCGTATACATCTAAGACAGATGAAGTTAAAAAAACATTTCAAAATAATTAAATTTATTAGTTAATTATTTCAGTAGTTTAAAAAACAAGCAAAATAGAAGCATCTTTATAATCACTAAACACGCTTCTATTTTTATCCCTAAAACAAAATCTTTCGTTCATTCCCTAACAGGGACTGAATATATCTTGCAGTCGCTATTCAAGTCAATCTTCGTTCCTGATAAAACATAAAATACACGACCAAACGGGACCAGATGCAGATTATCTCCGACGAATGACAGGTGAATAACAGGTCGTTCGGTAACTAAATAAAATAGTTCCCGTCAAGAAAAACAGTTAAAAGCACGGAAAAAGTTGATCTCGATCAACAAGCAATTTTAAATGTATATGCATTCAAATAACTCTAATTGCGATCAAATAACCCGCAAATAATCTGTTAACAATTAACCGCATTTTTTACGGCAAACTGATTAATAATATCAACGGTAAAAAGTATGATATTAAATACAAATTGACTTGTCCTGATCAAAATCGAATATAAAACGGATAAAACGCTGATAAATAACGAATAAAAACCATGGCGTGACAAACACCGGGTTTATGGATTAGGGTTTCTATAACGATGGTGAAGGTAGAAGTGAAGGAAATGATGAAGGTAGAAGCAAATGGTGATGGCAAATAAATATTCAGCAGAAGGCGACAAGGTTTTAACCCTATAAATGTAACATCATACCGACATCGCCGACGGCTCGTATCAGGCTACTGACCTTTTTCATCCGATTGACACAGCAAAAAATCGACAAAACCCGCATTTTCGATAATGTAATCACTGCGACTCAACTGTGATATCAGTTGACGTCGTTGTAGTTTATTCAACGCCGCTGTAATGCCACTGGCTTTGAGCGACAAACCAAAACGTTGCCGCAACATCTGCAAGGTTTCGTCAGCATAGAGTTTGCCTTTGCCTTCCCTGATGGTAATCAATACCGCTTTATCAGCCGGTTTCAACGAACGGCTTAACCTATCAAAATCGCCGTCAAGAATGATTTGATCGCACACTACCCCGCTAGCCTCGGCGGCAGAACACTGATTCATGATTAGATATTGCACCAGCTTACTAAACCAAAATGGCGAGCGGTCAAAGTTCCGTTCAAATACCGACGACAATTCCCCCACGTCATAATGTAAACCAAAATGAGTCGCCATTAATTCGCAACAATGCTGCACAAAAGCACGATCAAGCAAAGGAAATTCAACCATAAAGGCAGAATTATAAAACGGCATTTTATTATCAGAAAACATCGCCTGAATGCCACTACGCGATGACCCCGCATAGATAATCGGCAGCTTATCACCCAGTGTATCGAAGGTTGTTCGTAGTACGCTTTGTAGCGGAATAAAAACAGTGCTCTGAGCCAGATGTTGAATCTCATCAATGATCAGTAATGGCTTACAATTCGCCTCAACCAGCTTTTCGAGCCACTTTTCGAACAATTGTGCAATCAAAATCAAATCAGTACTGTCAATCGTCGGCACTTGTTCGGCAAACTCCAAACCCATTTTGCCAATCAAACTATTACCCACTTCCAGCTTTCGGCATTAAGCATTGAAGTAAAAGCCCCTTTATTGCTAAGGCTATCAACAGCATTTTGCAAAGCATAAAGGAAAGTTTCTTGTGGCCGCTCAGGTGATGACCAAAGATTAACATAAATAGGTAAATAGCCTTCTGCCAACGCCAAAGGAGCCAAGTCACGCAACAAAAACTCCGTTTTGCCAACACGCCGAACCCCCAACAAAACAATCCGGTTCATCATACCAAGCTCAACACTTTGCAAATAATGTCGTGCCAACGCTTTTCTTGAATAATGCCAATCTGGTTTTGCCATTTGAAACCGCCAATTTTACATAATTTTACATAGCGTGTGAAATTTCACATTGGATGTGAAATTATATCAAATTGGCGTTGGTACAAGATAAAAAAAAGAATATAACAATTAAACAGAAGCCTAACCGCTAATTCGAGGTAGTATTCGTCTTGCCATTTACAAGGTGAAATAAAAGTATTTTTGGTGGTTCGACATTCCCGAAACACGAGATCAATTAATAGGATAACAATATGTACGAACCCGCCCCCATAGACACCAGTCACGTAGAGCTGGACAGCGATTTAACCGCTCTCATTGAAAAACTGGCAGCACATAACCATGATATCTGGGCTGCAAAACACATGAAGGAAGGTTGGCATTATGGCCAGAGCCGTAATGATGAACTCAAAGAAACGCCTTGCTTAGTGCATTATGACGAACTGCCTGAATTAGAAAAGGATTATGACCGTGCCGCCGCGATTGAAACTATAAAGGCTTTAATTGCGTTAGGCTACCGGGTACTCCCGCAGTAGCCCAGTCGTACAGATACACAAATAATGAGTTATCACAATTTTACCTGCCCCTTGAAAATGCCACCACTGACCGCCATTTCCTTAAGGTTAAAGTGCACAGCAATCAATTTAAAGAGAACCCTATGACTACACATTATGATTACATCGCCATTGGCGGCGGCAGCGGCGGCATCGCCTCAGCAAACAGAGCTTCTATGTATGGTAAAAAATGCGCCATTGTTGAAGCAGTTGCCATGGGCGGCACTTGCGTTAATGTCGGTTGTGTGCCTAAAAAAGCCATGTGGTATGCCGGACAAATAGCCGAAGCGTTTAAATATGCTGGTGATTACGGTTTTGATGCCAAGGTTAATGGTCTCGATTGGCAGAAATTATGTAATAGTCGTGAGGATTATATTCACCGTATTCACCAATCTTATGATCGAGTATTAGGCAACAATGACGTTGATGTGATCAATGGCTTCGCCACTTTTGTTGATAAAAACACTATCTCGGTTAACGGTCAAACCTACACGGCTGATCATATTTTGATTGCAACCGGTGGTCGTCCAACTATTCCTGATATTCCCGGTGCTGAGCATGGCATCACTTCTGATGGTTTCTTTGCCTTACGTCAACAACCAAAAAACGTTGCCGTCATTGGCGCAGGTTATATCGCAGTAGAGTTGGCCGGTGTATTTCATGAACTGGGTTCAAAGACGCATTTGCTAGTGCGCAAAGCCAAACCATTAAGAAACTTCGACGACTTGATGTCTGATACTTTAGTTGAGATCATGGCCGAAGATGGACCACAGTTACATACTCATGCAATCCCCAAATCAATCGAAAGAAATGCTGATGACACCCTGACCATTCACCTAGAAAATGGTGAATTAGTCGGTCCAATCGATGCGCTGGTATGGGCTATCGGTCGTGAGCCTGCCAACGATAAAATTAATATTGCAGCCGCTGGGGTCAAACTTGATGAACGGGGTTTCATTCCAACCGACAAATATCAAAACACTAACGTGCCGGGCATTTATGCGGTTGGCGATAACACCGGTCGTGCGGCATTAACCCCTGTTGCCGTTGCCGCTGGTCGTCGTTTGTCAGAGCGTTTGTTCAACAACAAACCTGATGAGCATCTAGATTACAGCAACATCGCCACCGTCGTTTTCAGTCACCCGCCGATTGGCACCATTGGTTTAACCGAGCAAGAAGCCATTGCCGAGCACGGTGAAGACAAGGTGACCGTCTACAAATCGCAATTTACTGCTTTATATCAGGCAATGACATCACACCGTACACCGACCCGGATGAAACTAGTGTGTGTCGGTAAAGAAGAAAAAATCGTTGGTATTCACTCCATTGGTTTTGGCTCAGATGAAATGCTGCAAGGTTATGCAGTGGCGTTAAAAATGGGTGCAACTAAAGCAGACTTCGATAATACGGTGGCTATTCACCCCACCAGTGCAGAAGAATTCGTTACCATGCGTTAAAGCAAGCAGTACGAATACTTAAATCGATTCAAATCCACTGACTTTCATCATAAAGTCAGTGGATTAATGACCCTTGCTACTATTCAGTTTTTGTACCAGTCTCTGCTTTACTTTCTCCTCTACAGCCATTTTTTGACATATAAATACAATGCCATCTTTAATTGACGCCAGTTGGTTTTTGGTAGGATTAAGTTTAACAATTTTGTCAACTGCACCATGTGCATTGTCGAATTCATTTAAAACCAACGTAGCAGTAGCTAATGTCGCTAATGACCAAATATTGTGATCATCTATCCTGTTCAATATTTCCAATGCCAGATTGTAAATCTTTTTGGCTTCCTCTACTTTATCAAGCTCAATGAAAATTTGGCCTAAGACATCGGCAAGGTAATATGAATTCGGGTTTAAAAGTAAAGATTTTTCATAAATTGCAATCGCTCCTTTATGGTTATCTTTTATACGATGTTCATATTTTGCAGCTACTGCTGCTGAATCGGGATTGGTATACAAAATATCAGGATCAAGAGTCGTAACTCGCTTTAATAGCTCTTCAATTTCTTCCTGAGACTCTAGTGATGAATTTTTATCATCTTCCAATATATATTTTATCAATGCTTCTGTTAAACGACTTAACACATAAACATCACGTGGCGCTGATTCCCGTGCGAATCTGAGCTGTTCAATTGCCTGTGTAAAATTGCGTTGCTCTATATGGTAGTCACCCAAACGCCTGTGCAGACGTAAATCAATTTGTCTTATCATGGTTTTTTTATCATGACCAAAAGCAATATCCATTCTCTTCTGAAAACTCTCAAGCTCAGACCAACGCTGATCTTCAACCAAATTATCCAACCTAACCAACCAATCCTGTATAGCAGCTTCTGTAACTAAAGATGGTGCATTAAGCAAAGTGTTTTTTACACTGAAAAGATAGGTTTCCAGTGTTCTTTCCAGTTTTTTTCCTGCTTTAAATATGATTTCATTTTCAATACAATGATACCCTAATACTTGCATGAACACTTTTTCCATATCATCACTATTTTCACCTGAAAAAATTTGTTCTTTACGAAACGGATCAGGACACTCTTCATCTGTTATACCATATGTTAACGCAATGATTTTTGGCGGCAACTTATCACTGTTGTCATGCTTTCGCTGTAAGCTGACTCCCCGGCAAGCAGCCGCTTCCCAAATTGGCCAATGGCGAGTCACAGATTCACGGGACAATATGATTAATACCGTTGTTGCGGCAACAATTTGCTGTTCAATCCACTCCCGCCACTCTTCACCTCCATGCGGACCACTTTCAGCGCTTGATGAGTAGCATATATTAATTTGTCCACTGCTCTCACTCAGTAATGTGACTATTGCCTTATGTAGTGCTTTGGCTATTTCATGATCTGGAGATGAGTGACTAATGAATAATGTTGTAGACATCTTAAACCTTCACTTTCTATTAAGCGGGTAATTGTGATTGAATAAACAAGTAAACGTAAATACCAAAAAAAACAACAGGAACAATGGTTTCTATTAATGATAAAGGCACATACTTTTTGTAATCTTTCCCCTCTCCAAGCGCTTTCCATTCAGCCGCATAAAACAGTTGAGCTGGCAAACGCTCTTCCAAATGACCAATAACAAGAAATTTAGCAGTATTAATATTTCGGTATGACCTTAATAATATTGCCCATGTAATGGCCATAACACTAGCCGCCAAATATACAGCTATTGATATCTTTATAGGTACGTGTTGATAAAATCCAGCAAGCGCCACAACAATAGCTGTATTAAACGTCAGAAAAAATGTATTTGTCAGCCCTCTTCTCTGACTTATACGGTCTGCCATTTCAACATATACTTTGTACTGTTCAATCAAATGACCGGACTCCGAAATACCATTCGCTGATTCAGCGTGCCAAAGAGCTTGCTTAATTTCATTATCATTCATTTAGTAATCCTGTATTTATCAATACTTTAAAATATTTGTTTACAATAAACTACCACCCATAATAGCCAAAAACAAATGTTTTGTATCTAAATTACAGCAACACCTCCACTCCATTGGTTTTGGCTCAGATGAAATGCTGCAAGGTTATGCAGTAGCTTTAAAAATGGGTGCTACTAAAGCAGACTTCGATAATACTGTAGCGATTCATCCAACAAGCGCCGAAGAATTTGTTACTATGCGGTAAGGTAGCAACAACTATCTTTGAAAAAAGACACACAAGTCATTGGTAATTGATATAGTTATTGTTTAGTATTCGTCACTGTTAATACAATATAACGTTGTTTTCTCATGGTGAGACAATGGCGTTTGCAAGACAACACAACAATCAGGAAAGAGCAAAATGAGCAAAGGTACAGTTAAGTGGTTTAATGCAGACAAAGGTTTTGGTTTTATCACTCCGGAAGATGGTGGCAAAGATCTTTTTGTACACCATTCAGAAATTCAAAGCGGTGGCGGTTACGCCACACTTAACGACGGTCAAACAGTTGAGTTTGAAATTGGTCAAAGCCAAAAAGGTCCTTGCGCCAACCAAGTTGTACCGCTGTAACTCTTTCTGAGATTAAGTGAATCAACGATAACAAGGTAACCGACAGCCTCTGGCCGTCGGTTACCTTGTTACATTTCAGCTATCATCACCTTGTACAACCTTTACGACCTTTACGACCTTTACGACCTTTTACAACAGCTCAAAACCCGTAGCAACACCTTGTTTCAGCCCCGGT
Source organism: Alteromonadaceae bacterium (assembly GCA_965277695.1). Classification (GTDB taxonomy): domain Bacteria; phylum Pseudomonadota; class Gammaproteobacteria; order Enterobacterales; family Alteromonadaceae; genus JABSOG01. The sequence goes on along the minus strand of CBDIDQ010000059.1, from coordinate 137,051 downwards.
TTTACTATACTATCCTCCGTTTTTATGGTTTCGGACATCGCATTGGGTTACATTTGATGGCCCAAAAGCACGAGAATCAATTCTCGGCTACGTCACACCAGCAATTTGTACAGTCTGAGGATTAACAATGAAACCCGAATCATCCGGCACACCGACCCTAACGGACGATGACAAAAATCAAAAAGCGACCTCGTTTTTTGAGTTTTGGCCGACCTGGTTAATGTATTTGCCCGTGGTGGTGCAATGGCTCGGACTGGCAATACGCCACCGCTCGTTGACTCTGCCTTTTATAGCCAACCCCAAACTCACCTTATCTGGCATGGTTGGCGTACCAAAAAGCGAGTTAATGCAACAAGCTGACAGTAATAGTGCCCGGTCTATTCTTCCTTGGGTACTGCACACCGTCGATGACTCAGACAGTCAAACCCAAGCCGCCCAATGGGTCGCCCGCTTGCCAGCACAAGATATTGACTTTCCCTTTGTTTGCAAACCCGATATCGGTTGTCGCGGTTCTGGCGTCAAGCTGGTGCAAAACATCGAGCAACTAGTCGAGTGTATTGAATCTTACCCCCAAGGCAGTGGTTTGCTGGCGCAAAAACTGTCTAACTGGGAACCTGAGGTGGGGATCTTCTTTGTCAGAATGCCCGGTCAAAGCGAAGGCCGTATTGTTTCATTAACTCAAAAACATACCCCTCACGTCATCGGAGACGGCAGCAGTACGCTAGGCGAGCTAGTCGGCCAAGACCACCGGGCCAAAGACCTCACTCGGCTTTATTATCAACGTCATCAATCCAAGTGGGATCAGGTGCTAGATAAAGGTGAAGATTACCGTTTGGTGTTTTCTGCTAGTCATTGTCGTGGTGCGGTTTTTTCGGATGTCAGAACTCAAGTTACCCCTGAACTCACTCAACGCATTAATGAGATCATGGCGGGCATCCCCGAGTTTTATTATGGCCGTCTTGATGTCAAATACTCCACCATGGCGCGGCTTAAAGCGGGTTTAGATCTTGAAATTGTTGAGATCAACGGAGCCAGTGCCGAATCCATCCATATTTGGGATCGCAATGCCACCCTCAAAGACGCCGTAACCACTTTATTATGGCAATACCGCACCCTGTTTAATATTGGCGCACAAAACCGTCGTCTGGGCTATCGCACACCGGGTATTAAGCTGTTTTACCAGCATTGGCGTAAAGAAGTCGCTTTGGCTAAACATTACCCACTGACGGATTAGGGCTGTGACTATGAATCAGCCATTATCTCCAGCTAAAACGCATCCGTTAACGCTACCCATTCAAAACAAGTTATTGTTAAAACTGGTGGGACGTGCCACTAAACTTGACCATTTGACTCGCATTTATGACCAATGGTCTTTGCTTTTACCTGACAATGCAACTGACAGTGCAATGGCAAATGGATCCAGAACGGCCAATATCGACCATGGTCCGGCATTTCTCAATTTTGTATTATCGAGCCTTAACGTATCGTTGAGCTGTGAAAACGGCCATAACCTCGACGAGGTGCCAACCAGCGGCCCCTTGATCATCGTCTCAAATCATCCGCTGGGTGGTCTTGAAGGCATGTTGCTGGCACAACTTTTGTTGAAGATACGTCCTGATTTGAAAGTATTAGCTAATCATTTGCTCTTGAAGTTCCCCGAGTTCAGTCAACTGTTTATTGGTGTTGACGTCCTCAATGAAAACAAAACCCAAGCCAATAGTAAGGGCATACGGGCGCTGTCAAAGCATCTGTCAGCTGCCGGGGCTGTATTGATTTTCCCAGCAGGCACAGTGTCTCGGGCTAATGTGCAAAAACGCAATATTGAAGACCCTCGCTGGCATGACGTGGTTGGCAGAATGGCGCAAAAATATCAGGCCACCTGTTTACCCATTCATATTTCTGCCCGTAACAATATGGGGTTTTATTTAACCGGACTTATCAATAAGCGCCTGCGCACTGCCCTGCTAGCGCGTGAGATGGTGGGTAAATCCGGTGCGACCATTACCGCTCATATTGGTGAAACGATTGCTTTTTCTGAGCTGAAACATTTAGATAGTGCCGCTAAAGTATCTGATTATCTGCGAATATGCAGTGATGTATTGCCCCAGCAAACGCTCACTTACAATGAAAAAAGCAACATCAACAGCCAAATCAAAGCTCACATCAGCGACCAACAAATCCGCGCACAACTAGATGAACTCGCCCCTTATTGTTTAATCGAGCAACAAACGTTTAAGGTTTATTGTGCACCTTATGACAAGCTCGGTTGTGTGATGGAGCAAATCGCCATCAGTCGTGAAGAAACCTTCAGGGCGGTGGATGAAGGCACCGGCAAAGAATTAGATAGCGACCGCTTTGACCCTTATTACTGGCATTTGTGGGTGTGGGATGAAGAAAAAAATGCCATGGTGGGGGCTTATCGGCTGGGCAAAACCGATGAAATCGTTAACTCCCACGGCATTGACAAGCTCTACAGTCGCTCGCTTTATCATTATGATCAGCAATTTATCAACCGTCAGGGCGGCACATTAGAAGTCGGACGCTCCTTCATCAGCCCGACTTATCAGGGTCATCCTCGGGTCTTAGACCTGCTGTGGCGCGGTATTGGCAGCTTTATGGTGGCTAATCCGCAGTATCACACCCTGTTTGGTTGTGTTAGCGTATCACAGCAATATTCACGCTTAGCCCGGGCCTTTTTGGCTGATACCCTGTTAGAAAACTTCTCTGCCCAAGCCGACTTGTGTCAAAGCGTAACGCCGATAGCACCCTTTGCGGTAAACGCCAAACCTTGGTCGAGTCAAGCGGTTAAAGACTTTGCCGAGGTGCCGGTGATCAACAAGTTGCTTGGACGGATTGACATTGGCAAACGCATTCCGATTTTAATTCGTCATTATTTGGCGCTCAAGGGGCGGTTTATTTCGTTTACCGTCAACGAAGGATTTAATCATTCGCTAGATGGTTTATTGATTGTCGATTTACGCCAATCTCCGGATAAATATGTCAATCGTTATCTCGGCAAAGAAGGGGCAAAATTATTTAATGCAAGGTGGAAGAACTATGAATCAGCTGCTTAAAGGCTGTAGCGAAGCGCTGGAGCAAGTAAGTGTGATCATTCATGCTATCGGGCAACATACTGAGGAAGTCTATCAAACCACCAGAGCAGGTAGCCATGTTCGCCATATGGTTGATCATTTTATCGCGTTGCAACAGGGCATTGCCAGCGGCATCATTGATTACAATCGTCGTAATCGTGACAGTGTAATAGAAAGCGATATCAACGAGGGGTTACAGGCGATTGAAAATATCATCAACGCCCTAGGCAAAATGACTACGCAAGACCGTAAAGTATCGGTGATCTCCGAAATTGATTGTCATCAGACACTCAGCGAACATTTTGACTCCACGGTACGCCGTGAGCTGCTATATTTAATCAACCACACCATTCACCACACCGCTTACATGAAGCTGTTAGTGAAACCTTTTGGTGTCGAACTGCCCGACGAAATTGGCATTGCCCCGGGCACCGCCACGTTTTTGCGCAACACCCAAACGGCATAAACGACATAATTTAACTAACGGAGGGGATCAACAATGAAACGAGTCACAGGCATCGGCGGTATTTTTTTCAAATGTAAAGACCCAGAACAGATGCGCCAGTGGTATAAAACCCACCTTGGTTTAAACACCGACGAGTACGGCACCACCTTTGAATGGCGACAAGCCGAAGATAATGACAAGAAAGGTTTCACCCAATGGAGCCCTTTCAAAGAGTCCACCACCTATTTTGAACCGTCAAAACGCGACTTCATGATCAATTACCGAGTCGAAGACCTCGAAGCCCTAGTCAAACTATTAAAAGAAGAAGGCGTCACCGTAGTGGATGAAATAGAGTCTTTCGAATACGGCAAATTCGTTCATATTCTCGACCCTGAAAATAACAAGATTGAGTTGTGGCAAGCCAATGATATTGAATATGACAAGATGATTGGGGTTCGGACGTAACACGTACGCTTAGCAATCAATTTATGGGCGCTGAATAGTTACATATTGGTTTTAATTTAAAACTCTGGTAACTATTCAGCGAAATCTATGACTCTGTGGATAAATCTACATTGAAATTTATTTTAACACCCAATATAGGTAATAATGAGATCCAACCGAAATGTCGAACCATCACGATTAAATGGCGTAGCCGTTTCAAAAATGTTGCGTCTGGGCGGCATCCCGTTTCGGCACAAATCACGAGCTGGAGCTCATTCCTACCATGACTTATCCACAAGCTGAATAATTACAAACTCTGTTGTTGGTCGCACAAACGTTCAAGCGCATTAAGCTTTTCAATATACAGCCCGGCATCGCGCATTAAGCTATGCTCCCCCATAAAATGGCCAACTGATCATAATATGAATTGATTTCAACAACTTGTTTGTCAGTTTCACTGGTCGGTGAAGATGTGTGGTTAAGGTAGGTATGTACTTTCGATCTTAAAGTTGTCTGAAGCATTACTTTGTCTTCGTCTTTTGCTTCTGAACCGGTGAATGGCTGTAAGAGTTTAAGAATCTCAGAAACTTCTTCTACTTCCTTAGTCCACATACCTTCTATTAGTGACTTAATCCGTGGGGCGTTACCTTTACTGAGCTGATAAATGCGCTTTTTGGCAGCGGTAAACATTGTGAGTTGTTCTTCATAAGTGACCGTTGAACCAGCATCATCATCGCGCCAGTTAGGCCGATTGGCCGGGAAAGCAGTTGTTGAACCTCTTTTAGTAAGTTCTGTGAGAACCTTATAAGCTGCACTTTCATCTTTGCGTATTAACAAACCTAACACTTTAATTCTATCATTTATGCCAGCAGCGGTTTGAGGATACCAACTACGAAAAAGACCATCTAGACTGCTGCCGGGTGTATTTCCCCAGTTGCCTTTAATTTTTACGTGAGTTAATTGTGCAAGCAATAGCGCGACCTTGGGGAAAAATCGTGGCGACCACGCTAATGTTTCAAGTGCCCATAGTAAACCTGCGTGCCAACACCCGCTGCCAAAAGTAGAGTGGCTTGATTCAGTGAGTAGTTTTGCCACTGGGGCATCCGGTAGTTTTAAACTTTTTTCCACACTCCTGAGAAAGACATCAGGGGCAGCTTCGGCAAGTGCAGGCAAATGTGAAGCCAAAGAAAGCCAGCGTACGCTATCAGCATTATCTAATAACTCATGAACAAAGTTATATACTCGCTGTTCTACGCCTAAAGCTTGCAAGCTCTGTTGCTCAGCTCCACGCACAGCCAGTTTTATTAATGCATCGCAGAGTGATTGTAACAATCGTTCAGAAAATGGATGCACTTTGTTGTAAATCTGAGCGGCATAACGTTGTTCTTCTGGCAGTTCTAGTTTGGGATCGGGGGCGGTCAATATTTCATTGGCGATCAAAAAGAAGCGGTCCAGTTGTTCACGGTTAATTCGATCACTGAAAAGTGCTAATAATTCTAATGGTGATTTGGCCTTCCAGACCGAGCCAATACTGAGTATTGGCGAATCATTTGTCGCCGCCAGATAACGTAAGCCATCTTCAATTTTTTCGTAAGGTCTATCAGCAAGTCGGGCGAGCACCTGACGATCAGTTTCATTATCGGCTCCCCATGAACCCAACAGGCAAAGTATTATTAAACTGTCAGATTGTGGTTGGTCTAACCACTGGGGTTTTCGTATTGCCGGGTTCGTCGCCATTTGACGACGAAAGACAGTCCAAGATCGCCCGGTACTGCCTGCATAACGCGTGGCATCAGATGCTTCAACACCTGTCGCAATCAAAGCCTCTTTAAATTCATGGATGGCCGGACGCTCCAGAACAATCTCATGAGCTTTGGTGTCATTTGATGTCGTGCTTTGATCTCCCAATGCATGAGGGACGATTATCACTAACCCTGATCTTTGTGACGGGGCTGTTGCCACATCTGTTTGAGCAGCAATGGCTATTTTTAATTCACTATTGGCATCAACAAAGCGCCAGCCCTCTGATGTTGTGACGACTAACGATTGGTCCGCTATTTTTTTATTGCTCATTAGAGTGGCAACCGTAAATGCAGCAGCCTCTTCTACGCTATCTGCTCGAACGATTAAAGGCATCCCCGGATTCGGCGAAGCAAGAGCCTCATTAACTTTATCCAGTAATTTATCTCTCGTGGCCGTTCGGTCAATGAAAAATGCCTCTTGGGTTATTGTCGGTTGGGATTGTTTCGACCATGTTTGCCAATGTCGAATAAGGCTTTCAACACCTAGGCCGCTAAGTCCAAGTTCTTCGCTAAATTGCAACGAAATGGCAGGAGATTGCTCTAACCACTGCTCCAAATCATCTGCATCATAAACTTTAATGTCGGCCCATTCTTTTTTATTGAGTTTATCTTTCAACCAAGCTGATTTTTTGGTCCAGCGATGTGGGGTGACAAAAACATAAGTGGTGTTTACCCTTATTTATGCATCTGTTTGGCCTAATCGCTTGATATAAGCGCCATTAGCTTTTGTTGCTATATCTTCGCTACAACCGATTTCCCAATATGAAGTGCCATTGGGCACCCAAGTATTCCCTTGTTCGGATGTCAACACGCCATCCCATCCTGGCACAAACGTAGAGTCACCAGCAGGGAAAATCATCTGTCGGGTGTCCTGTGCATCAAAACATAATCGCCTGATTAATCGGGGTAAATCAGCTTGAGCAGTTTTTGCGTGAGTGTTAACCCATTTGATGATTTGAGAAGCGGTGATCCGCATTGTAAGGTCCTTGTGGGTTATTCTTTTATTGAGTTCGTTGGCAATGATTATGGTTGGTTTGATTAGAGAACCGATGTGAAAACAGGAGTGGTTTGAGTGCAGTGATATGTCGAATAACGATCATTAAATCAGAGCGGGTCTGGAGTTCAGACGCTGCGACTTCATCATCAGTGATTGCGTCAAAGATATTGTCATATGCAAGCGTCATTATTAGCCTTAACTGAGATTGTTTTTGTAACGATAATATTTCTTATCAACATCAACAATAAAATCATTAACCACCTCAATACAGTGCCTTAAATCAACATCTGATATTTCGATTGGGTTATTTTCTAAATCAAAACCATTTCGATGAACAATGTGATGTCTTATATTAAGTTTACCTAATAATATTCCGCTAACGTTAAATTGAATACCCATTACACGTTTATATAACACCTCAACATCATTGAACGATGCCAAACTTGATTTTTTACCGCGTTAATTAAATAAGACTCAACGCCATGGTTTAATAAACTGCTTATTGATACTGTTACTTTCTGGAACTTATTGAGGGTCGATAATCTAATCATCGCATGACCGTTTGAGGATATTTCACCCATAAATAAGCGATAAAGGTATTGTTCTAATAAACTAAATACATTTGAAAATATAGCTGATTTTCGAAACTGCCATTTGGTCGGGTAGCAATTTGCTCAATACCCGCCTTAAACCGCTCGTAGACTTCACTGGTCAAGTACGATTCAGTAGACATTTGCCTTATACTCCACATTGATGCGTGTTGGCAAAGTATTGTCCGTCTCTACCGATACAATCTTAAGCTCCCAGTCTACCCCTACTTTCGAAGACCATACATTCATGGTAAAAATGTTATGTTGTGCATCTTCAAAGGTATCATCATTTTCGCTGACACTATCACTATATCTATCTGCGTATAAATTCGGCGAAGGTACGCTAACAACATGTAGTTCTTTTCCATCTTTTTCAACAATTAAATACCCACCGGATACCGGCGGCATTGAATCATTACCATTGATTTCATAGTTCATGCTTCTCTCCGGATTTCATCAGCACCATAAAGTGCCTCAAACTAATCTAAGCCAATATTAAACAATAATACCATTGCTAGCCAATACTCAACTCCGGAGTAATAACTAATTGATCAAAAACGCGAATAAATTCGCGTTTTTGATGTAGACAAGGTTTCAACCTCGTCAATGTTGAGGGGTAATTGCTAAGCCAATTCGTCAGAAGCTACCCGGTAATGCGGATCTTCGGTGAAGTTCACCTCAACCATATTGCCTGCCTTGCTTAACAGCTGTACGCAGTCTTCGCTCAAATGCTTAAGATGTAACTCTTTGCCTTGGGCAGAATAGCGCTCGGCTAAAGTATCAATTGCTTCAATTGCGGAGTGGTCGGCAACGCGGCTATATTTGAATTCAATCACCACATCTTTCGGGTCGTTTTTGGTATCAAAGATAGCGAGGAAATGACTCACAGAGCCAAAAAACAATGGTCCGTGCAATTCATAGATTTTAGAGCCCTTTTCATCCGTATGAGTGGTCGCATAGATATGTTTGGCGTGCTCCCAAGCAAATACTAACGCAGAAACTATCACCCCAACCACTACCGCAATGGCCAAGTCAGTGGCAACGGTTACGCCCGATACCAAGAAAATAACAAAAGCATCGGCCTTAGGAATTTTCTTGATGATACGCAAGCTAGACCATTCAAATGTGCCCAGTACAACCATAAACATCACACCAACCAATGCTGCCAATGGAATGATTTCAATCAATGCGGAGGCAAACAGGATAAATGCCAGCAAGGTCAATGCTGCTGTGATGCCTGACAAACGACCTCGACCACCCGAGTTGATGTTGATCATGCTTTGTCCAATCATCGCACAACCACCCATACCACCAAAGAAACCAGTTGCCACGTTGGCCACGCCTTGACCAACACATTCGCGATTACTGCGACCGCGAGTTTCGGTGATTTCGTCAATCAGCGTTAACGTTAACAAGGATTCAATTAAACCAATCGCCGCTAAAATCAGCGCGTAAGGGAAGATAATTCTCAAGGTTTCAAAAGTAAATGGAATATTAGGAATAGCAAAAGTGGGTAAACCACCAGCAATTGTGGCATTAGCATCACCGGTCATGGTTTTAACAAAGTCAATCACGGTGCGGGTTTCAAGCCCGGAGAAGTATGAAATTAAAGTCACCACGCCAATCGCAACTAATGAAGAAGGAATGGCAGTAGTTAATTTAGGCAAGAAGTGGATGATCGCCATGGTTAATACCACCAGCCCCAACATCACATATAACGCAGTGCCTGTCATCCAAACCAGCTCGCCGTTGGCACCTGGTACTTTAAACTGTCCTAGCTGAGCCAAGAAAATCACAATAGCCAGACCATTAACAAAACCGAACATCACTGGGTGAGGCACGATACGAATAAATTTACCCAGCTTGAACACCCCGGCCAGTACTTGCAAAATCCCCATCAGCACAACGGTAGCAAATAGATATTGCACCCCATGTTGCGCCACAAGGGTGACCATAACGACTGCTAATGCGCCAGTGGCTCCGGAGATCATTCCCGGCCGACCACCCAAAATGGAGGTCAACAAACCAATCATAAAAGCGGCATACAAGCCAACTAGTGGGTCAACGCCTGCGACAAAAGCAAAAGCAACAGCCTCAGGGACTAACGCCAACGCAACGGTTAAACCGGACAGTACATCATTTTTGACAGATGCCCCGGATTGAGTAAATAACTTAAACATGTGGTGGTGATTTTCCCCGAATTGTAATGACAATAGCGTGATAGTTGGCAACGGCATTAACAACAGCATCGACAACAGCGCTAAAAGGACGCGATCCTAACAAAACCAGCCGTTTGGAGCAATTAATAACCACTGCTCACGAGTAAATAAACCGCTTGATCAGCAACCTTTAAACAAACAGCAACTAAAATATCAAAAACAGCATCGCGTCGCCTAAATCCTTGGTGTATGCTTATTACAAACCGCACAAAACAATATAAAAGGCAGGTTTACCCTTATATGAGCGACACAGAATTAGAATTAACAGCAACCCAGCTAGTTATCAGTAAAAGTGATTTAAACGGAAAAATAACTTACTGTAATCATGAATTCATCAAACTATCAGGCTATTCAGAAAATGAACTGATTGGTCAGCCTCACAACATCATGCGTCACCCTGATATGCCTGCTGGGCTATTTCACCTGATGTGGCAAACCCTCAAGCAAAAACAAGAATTCAATGGTTTTATCAAAAACCGCTGCAAAAATGGCGACCATTATTGGGTCTTTGCTAATATTACCCCAGTGTATGATCTCAATGGCAAATTAACTGGCTACACCAGTGCTTGTCGCAAACCTAATCCTGCTGCCAGCACCCTATTTGGTATGTACTACGAACAAATGCTCGAAACAGAACAAGGTGATCACTCAGACTCCACGCTCAAGCAATCACTCAACCAATTAACCGAACAATTAGATGCAATGGGGGACAACTATGAAGCCAGTGTCTTTAAGCTCCAATTCTCTTAATATTTGTTATCTCGCCATTGGCTTAATCGCCGCTGGTTTTTTACTCATCATTGCCTTGCCGCAATATTATTTTATTGCTGCACTAGTGATGTTAGCCGCCGCCGCCGTGATGGTTTATCAAACCAAAGTATTAAAACAACAAGCCAGTCAACTTATTGAGATTAATCAAGTTATTGATCAGCTCGGGCAAGGAGACGTTAGCCATCGGGTTGTCAAATTCCCAGCTAATAGCCTGTTTAGCCCTTTGATCAATAACCTTAACAAGGGACTCGATTCAATTGAAGTGTACATGCATGAAACCGTTGCTGCGATGCGCGCGGTTGAAAACAAGCACCTTTACCGTAAATCATTATCAGTCGGTTTACCCGGTTATTTCGGCACTGCATTAGCTGAACAAGAAGTGTCATTTAAGGTGATCACTGACAACCTCGAACTCGAAACTCAAAGCCAATTAACCGCGATGTTAAGTACCTTACAATCTGATAACTCCCGGCTCAATTTATTTACCACCCAAGATCAGATGCGCAACGCAGTAAAAGCCATGGAAGAAGTTGATACCATCACCAAAGACACGGTATCTCAAGCCCTGACCAATAAAAACTCGATGAGTCAAATCAACCAAGATTTTGATAAGGTCAATGGTTCCCTCGACAATATGGCCGAGCTGGCTGACGCCTTGGATGACAACTCCAGTAAAATTGAAAAAGTCTCACAAACCATTGCACAAATTGCTGACCAAACTAATTTGTTGGCGTTAAACGCCGCTATTGAAGCCGCCCGAGCTGGTGAAGCTGGACGGGGATTTGCAGTGGTTGCCGACGAAGTGCGCAAGCTGGCGGAGATCACCAAACAGGCCACCACAGATATTGGTAGCTCAATTTTGGTGGTATTAGACACCAGTAAAAAAGTGGTGGTCAACACCAGCGAGTTAACCCAGTTAAACAGTCATTTTAAAAGTTTGATGACAGATTTTGATCACTCGTTTAAGCATTTTGCCGACGGTGCTGAAAAAATGTATGAACGGGTCAACTTTGCCCGAATGCTCAACGACTTTATTCTGGTTAAGCTCGATCATCTGACTTTCTTACAAACGGCTTATCGGGCGATTGACTTAGGCGCTGAGTCAGCAGAAGCCAAGGACTCACTGACCGACCCACAGCGCAGTACTTTTGGTCAGTGGTACCATCAGCTCGGTAACCAGCACTACGGCCACTTGCCTTCATATGCCCAAATCGACCAACCCCATCAGGCATTCCACACTACCATCAGCGAGATGATAGCAGCACTCCAATCACTAGAAACTGAAAACATTGATGATCATCTCAGCAATAAAATCTATCAGAAGATGGCGCTGGCCGAAGATGTCAGTACGCAGATCACTGATAGTATTTCTCGCTTAATTGATGAAAAACTGAGATTTGAGGGTCATGGACAAACGGTGGTCGATACCGAAATTGATTTATTTTAATGTTGCAATGCTACAGTCACTCTCGCCTGTAGCATCAATACTAGAATCACAACACCAGAATCACAACACGATAATCCCCTCAATAAGTGATCATTTTATTTAACTAATCTCCCCCAGTTTACCATAGCGAAGTTAACAAAATACGTACATATTATCAGGGTTCTATTAACAATTTTAGCCTGAGATGCCCCTAGATGAAAATGAGCCATGTTTTAATCGAACACAAAATTTATTTGTTCAGCGCCACTTTTGCCGGACTATTGATTCTAATTCAATTGGTGTTGATCAATGCTGTCAGCACCTCTGATGCTGTTATTGAGCAACAAAACGCGATCCTCAGCAGCCAGTTTAACGCAGTAAAATCTCAGGAGTCTGCCATTGCTCATCAGGGCAATGCATTGATCCGGCAGACGTTAATCAATGAAATTGCTGCCCAGTTCTCGCAAGTCAGATACTGGATGTACGACTTATCCTCTAGCTGGCTCAACGAATCAGAAAGCAATGCTGAAGCAGCCACAGCCCGACTGCTGTTAAAGCTGGATAAACTCGCGGTTTTTGAACCCGTTAAGGTACAAAACTTACAGCAAAACCTAACACAATTCACTGACTTGATGATTGCAGCCGTTGACGCCTATATTGATGACAATCGCGGCTTGGGCAATGCATTGCTGGCCAAATCCCGTACCACAGGTGAGGCCATTGATGATGAAATCACTGCCCTGCTCTATTTGGCTCAGGCACAGAACCAATTTAGCCGGACTCAGGTTGGCCAAGCAAAAACCAAGCTTGCTAATGCTCAGGCGCAGTTGCAAAGTGCCGCAACCCAAGTCAGTGAAACCAATGAGCGGCTGTCTGCACTGTCTTTTGGCATGTTAGTTATTATTGTTATTGCCGGGGCCAGTTTTAGTATTATTTTAACTCGCGCGATAGTGCCTGCTTTACAAATCATGAAATCGGCGATTGAAGACATCAACCGCAATTCAGATTTATCTCGACGGATTGATTTAAGCGGCGGTGATGAACTCGGGGCTACTGCGGGGGCGTTTAATCAAATGTTGACGCAATTTCAGCAGATAGTCACCCAGGTGGTTGAGGCGACCCGGCAAGTGAATGAATCTATGGACAGTGCTCAACAGATGATGTCTGACAGTCAGGCTTCGGTCACCGCGCAACACCAAGAGACTGAATTGGTGGCTGCTGCGGTCAATCAGATGTCGATGAGTATTAGTGAGGTGGTGCATAATACCCAAGACGCGGCAACGGCGACCAAAGAAGCTGAGGACTATTCTCGGGAAGGGCAACAGATTGTCGATTCAACCATTAAAGTGATCCACACCTTATCGGATAAAATTACCGCCGTCAGTGAAGTGATGCAACAGGTCAACGAAGCTAGTGTCAATATTGATATGGTGTTGGATGTTATTCGCAATATTTCAGAGCAGACTAATTTACTCGCCCTCAATGCCGCTATTGAAGCGGCTCGGGCTGGCGAATCTGGCAAAGGTTTTGCGGTGGTAGCAGATGAAGTCAGGGCGCTGGCTAAAAGAACCCACGACTCCACTCGACAAATTCAGACACTCATCGAAACCTTGCAAAGTGGCGCGACCAAAGCCGTCGAAGGCATGGAGGAAAGTAAACACCAGACCACCCAAGGCGTTGACCATGCGAACAAGGCAGGCGCATCGATCCATCGGATCAACAAAGCGGTCTCCCACATCAGCCAAACCAACGAACACATTGCCAATGCGGCTCAAGAACAAGCGACCGTTACCGCACAAATTAACCAGAAAATCGTCAACATCAACGCCATTGCGGCACAAACCTCCAGCAATGTCACTGGCACCTCGGTATCGATAGAGCAGTTAACTAACCTAACCAAACAACTCGGTGAACATGTACGGCAATTTAAGATTTGATGGGCTTGCCATACACCTTCCCGTAATTCCCGCCTCGGGTAAGAAAATTATTTTTTTTGACCAAATGAATTACAACTTTCAGCAATATGGTCTAGGCTCTTTTATAGCGTTTCTGGGACATCCCCAGATCAGTAGTGCTCACTGCGACAAGAAACCTTAGATCGATTTCTTAATAATATACCGCTAGTGTGCTGATTAAGTTATTTGTTTCATGAATGCTGGACAGGCACCCCATGATGGGGTTGAACTGATTTAAAAAAAACATCCAACCCATGGAGCTATGCGATGAAAGCGTCAAACCATATTAACAAAATACTCAGCACCACGGCCCTGAGCGCACTGGTATCAGCCAGTTTGCTCGCCGTACTGCCAAGCCATGCGACCACCAATGACGGTGGCCCGATAACCAAAGATGATTTGCGACAAAATGGTTTTCAATATCCGACTGATTTGGTGCCGTCAGCCAATCAGACCCAACTGGCCAACTATGCTTGGCGTTTGTTTATTGCGTCAAACCAGTTAACCGCAGCCACTTTGACTAATGGCGCAGGTAGAGGACATGCCGTATCAAACCAAAACTTTATTGATACTGGCAAAACACCTAATTTTTCCAATCCACTGGTGTTTGAAAGCCTTTATCATCGCACCGAAGCTTTTCCTTATTATGTACTGCCGAAAACTCAAGCCAATATTGATGCTGGCGCTAATTACCAGAACTCGGAGAACCCTAACCTGATCAACCAACCTCGATCACCGATAGGTAACGCGCCAATTTATTATACTTTTTATGAAACTGGCACTGCGCCTAACCTACTCAACCATCAATTCACGGTGCCCAATGGGCAATATGTCAATCTTGATGAAACCAATGAAATCGGTCAGAACTTTCTTTACTATCAAAATTCTAATGACCAGGATTTTCCGGTGCTGTACATGGCCAAAGTCAATGATACAGAAGTCAGGTATGTTTATAATCAACCTTTCCAACCATCTAATTCCCGATCGTTTATTATGCCCAATGAAACCCTTGAAGTTAAATCGGCTTGGCGTCGAGTCCGGGATATAAAAAACAGCGATCCGTCCACATACCATCAGGCAGTGGCAACCTATTATGTTGCCAATGGTGATGGTAAGCCTAATGTCGTTTCTGAAACGTTTGCCATGGTCGCCTTGCATATCATTCAAAAAACCGCTAATTATCAATCGTTTATTTTTACCACATTTGAACATGTTGATTCCGTGACCCGTGACGGCAACGGCGTCATTACTGATCCGGCCTACAAAACCACCTATAACAAGCTACAATATAATAATGGTACACCGACGTCCTATACGGCAATCGCCACCGGTGCATACGGTGTCAATGCGCCAGGGCAGCCCACAGCAACCAATACGCAACACAGTTACAATCTGCCCAACGCAGGTCCGATCTCCATGGATTTCACCACAGTGGTACAACCCGATACCATCACCTCACAAGTCAATGATGTCAACAATCAAGTTGCCGCCACCATCAAGGATCTTGACAGTGATAACATATGGGCCAACTATCGGTTAAAAGGCGTACAAGCGGTGCCGACGAGTGACCAAACAACGCTAGATTATTACCTCGCCAACATCGTGGTAGAAAGCAGCCAGCCAGGTATCCAGTTATTTAGCGGTGGTGTTAGAGGTCCAGACGACAATTTGCTGTTTATCAATGATCGTGATAACGGTGACTTGTCAGGCAATATTTCGCTGGGTTTGACCTATAACGGCCCAGTACCTAAACCCACTTATACCATGGGTGGCTGTCAGGGTTGCCATGGTCGGGCGCAACAAAGAGGCCGGGATTTCAGTTTCTTAGCCAGCTCAGTGCTAGGCCACGGCAGGGAAGTCGACAGTGTACCTTCCCCTGCGCTCAATCCAGCCGAAGCAGCAGCGATGAACGCCTCGATGGCAAAAAGCAGTGCTGTCAATGCCCAGTAACAGCTCAACGTTTAGTGCCCTCAACGCCGTTTAAAGGGGGCACTGTCAATGAACAATTGTCAGTCAATTATTCTCAATCAACGATAGGATACTAATTACATGGCCATAGACGTTTGGTTTCCACTTGCCATTTATTACACCGACCTGCCTGAGCAGGAGCAATACCAAGCCTGTCAGCTTGAACGCATTCATCAGCTACATGATAACGCCGGTAAAAAGCGTACTCATGATACCGCTAGCTGGACAGGTGATGTGCATAAAGTCGATGCAATCCATAATGATCCGGTATTTGCCTGGTTAACCGCACAAGTCGAACATCATGCCTTAGCTTACCTCAAGACACTGGGTCACGATTTATCCAAAATTGACCTGTATATTCAACGCTCTTGGCCTGTGATCGCCCGTAAAGGACAGTGGATTGCGCCCCACGCCCATCATAACGCCAATCTCAGCGCGGTATATTATGTCTCAGTGCCCAAAGAGGGCAATAGCGGTCAAACCCGATTTTTTAATGATATCAAGCATAACGAGTTATCCAACGGCATTGGCAGCAATATGACCGAAGGTTACAGCGAACATAACCCGCTCAATTTTCAACAAGCTAGTTACACCCCAACCGAAGGACGATTATTACTGTTTCCGGCCAAACAGACCCATGATGTCGCCGCCAACGAAACCAACGAAGATCGGGTATCCATTTCGTTTGACCTGATCATGACCGCCAAACAAGCGCAGGGGCAAAATACCCCCGAGTTTCTGATGCCCTCACCACAGAACTGGAAAAAATTCAGTCCACAGTCATGTGAACCTTTTATTGCGGTAGAACAAGCAGCCGAAACAGCAGTCGAGTCATAATAACAAAGAGCAATGCCAATGGAATTATCCGCCAACACCAATTATTACCAAGCCATTGATGACTACACCCTAGTGGCACATCAATCCCATCCACTGTGGCAAACCCAATCCTTTTTACATTGCGTCTGTCAGGCCGACTGGCGGGAATATCAGGCAGTGATCGCACAATTGCCTCAGCAAGATTGGTATCGCGATTTTAGCGGCACTGTTGGCCTGTGGTTTGGTTGTGAACAATGGCAGGTCTTTAAGGATTCGCTTGATCGTGTGTATTGTTATCTGCGGGATTGTAACTTGCCGCTCAACGGTGCCAAAGTCAATCACCTCGTTTTACAGCTTCGCGATGAACACAGTCAAAGCCCGCTGCTGCGCTCAAAATCGGCTTTAAATGTTTATGTACGCATTGACTATGACAGCAGTCAAAGCTGTAGCCTAGACATTCAGCAGGATGATCAAGCAAGCGAGCCCGAACACCAAAGTCTGCCGATTGAGTCAGGTATGCTAGTCATCGTCAGTGGTTTTCGCCGTCACCGTATCAGCGGCAGCGGCATGTTTATTCATTTTCAACTAGACCTCCCAACTCAAGCGCGGATTGAAACCTTACATAACCGTGACTTTCACCGTGACTTTCACCGGAATGACCTCAGTGATGCCCATGTGTTTGCCACAGCAACCGCATTACCACTGAGTCAGCCGCAGCCCTCGGCGCAAATAGTACAACAAAAAATCAACTGGTTGGAGTCCCGCAACAGCAAAAGTTATCGCCATAACGACAGTCCGGTGGTACGGCGTTATTTAATCGACAATGTTGATCCCCTCAATGCCACGGCACAAGAGCTTGAGCAGGTCCGCAGTCACGGTTTGGATTTTAATGATCCCAACGTCAACAAAGTCACTTTGATAGAAGATGTACCCGTATTATCCAATCAACAATGTCAACTGCTGCGACAATACGTTGATGAACACATCACCTCAATTGTGCCAGATTCTGTGGATGATCACCCTGAGTATCAAGTTAATCTGTCGCCACAATTACTGCACCAGTTACTCGGCGCTGACACCACGCAAAAATTAGTCAAATTGCCAAAACGGCTGGACGACAGCTATGTACCGGATGATCCGGATACTGCGGACAAAAAGCATCAGCTGAGTATTTTTCTAAGAATGTATTCACCGCAAACCCGACCTTACATCGCCTTTCATTCTGATATCTGCCGCTACACCTGTGTGGTGGCACTGAACGACAGTCGTGAATACGATGGTGGCCGTTTTGTGATGATCGCAGACAACCGCTTGCAAATTGCGCCATGGCAGGCAGGCAAGGCGCTATTACATGCGGGCAATCTAATCCACGGCGTCAGCAAGTTGACCCAAGGTACCCGCTATTCGCTGGTGATGTTCGTCAATTAGTCCTCCAGCCCTAGCTGCATCATAAACGCCGCCAGCTCAGTAATGGTAGAGTATTTATAAAAGGTTAATACTGACATATCGGTATCAAGCCGCTGTTTGATCACATTGACGATTTGCACAATGATGAAGGAGTCGACATTGAGTTCAAAAAAGTTGTCATGAATGCCAATTTTTTCAATCCCCAAACGTTGCTGTACAATCTCACACAAGGTACTTTGCAAGCGTCCTTTTGGTGGCACAAAAGGAGTCGCCAATGCGGGTCTGGGATAGACAGTATCGCTAAGCTGCTCCAGTGCCTCCAGCTTAATCCATTGTGCCCGTCGGGTTTCAAGGTGGCCGGTGGAATGTACAATAACGTCCATTTCTTGTTGTGCCAGCACTCGTTCAAACGCGGCTACGCCTTGCGCTGCGGTCATCGCAAACTCATCCTGTGACACCGCAACATCGTTGTGAGCAGTATGCTTTTGCTCAGTCTGCCAACCATCCCAGTTGACACTGATCCAATCAAAGCCACTATGACGATTGTGGCGACGAACAAAGTGATCCATATACAAGTTACCAGCAATATAAGCGGCGTGACCCAGACCACCGAGCACGCTAGAAATAGATGACATGCACAGGGCAAAATCGAGGGTTTTATCACTGAGAATATGGCTCAATACCTTGATGCCCTCAATCTTGGCGGCAAACTGAGACTGGCACTGGGCATGGGTCAAATCCACCACTGGACTGAGATAATCACGACCAACCAAACCAGCCGCATGTACCACCCCGTTGAGTGCCCCAAAACGTTGCTCGGCTTGCTCAATACCAAACCTCATCTGTTGCTCATTGGCAACGTCGGCAGACAACACTTCCACCTCACTGCCCAGCGCCAACAGGGAGTTCACCAGCGCCGCTTTTTCACAGCTCACTGGCAATTGACTGCGGGTCAGTAAAACCAGCTTAGCCTGATACGTTTTAGCCAAGTGACAGGCTAAAATCTGGCCAATACCACCAAATCCGCCAGTGAGCAGATAAACCCCGTGTTTCTTCAATCTTGACTGCTCAAGTGCGACCGCTGGCTGTGGTCTGGGTTCAAACCCTTGTACCCAGCGTTGTCGTCCACGGTATGCCACAACGGGTTCACCACGCGCCTCATGCCACAACTCTGCCAGCAATTGCCGGGTCAGTTGCTGTTGCTGTTTCACTCCGTGGCCGGGCAAGGTAATGTCAACGCAACGACAATTGATGTGTGGATGCTCTTGAGGAAGCACCATGCTTAATGCCAACAGCGGGGCTTTTTGTTCGCACAACACCGCTTCAGCAGCGATTTCATGCAGCTTGTCCGACACCAATAACAATTGAATGTGTTCAATCCCCCGATGAGTGGCTAGGACTTTGGCCAAATTCACCACGCTGTAAAATCCTCGGGTCATGATATCTTGAAATGGCGTCTGCTCTGGACCATCGACACTCCAACAATGACAGATGTTCATACGGATACCGGACAGTTCAGGTAGCGCTGCCAGCAACGCCTGATAATCATCGGCTTGAGCTGGATCCAATGCAAAATGGCTTTGACTCATCTGAGCAAAAGCAGCGGCTCTTTTCACTTGGATCACTCTGTGCCCTTGAGTCAGCAACACATCAGCGAGACTTTCACCAATCAAAAAGTCATCCACCAGCAATAACAGCACCGTCGATTCATCTGGCGATCTGCTGGCACTGCCATCTAATGGCGAACACGACCAAGACGGTTGATAAAACCAATCATCAATGAGATCCGTTTTGCCGGAGACCACGGCTTTTTGGCCGCTGCCTGTCAGCTGATGATGTTGGGGAATAGCAAACGGCTGCTGATCAAAAGCGTAAGTCGGCAGAGCAATGCGCAAACGCCGCTGGCCCCGATAAAACTCGGACCAGTCCGGGACTCCGCCATACAGCCACAATTGACCTAACTTATTGAGGTAATACTGATAACTGTCGCTGTTTTCATTTTTATTGCTGATCAAGTTAATCGCCCGCACCGTTGAGGATGCTGTTAGTTTAGCCCGTAATAACACACTCAAATCATGGCCCGGTCCCATTTCAATCGCGATCCCGCCAGTTTGTGCCAACAGGGTATCGAGCCCGTCACTGAATTTCACTGTACCAATCAAGTGTTGGCACCAAAAATCCACATCGGTTGCCTGTGCCGCCGTCACAACTTGTCCGGTGACATTGGACACATAAGGCAATTGCGGTGGCTGCAAATCGACTTGTCGTAAAGCTGCAATAAACTCAGGCACAATTTGCTGTAACAAAGGAGAATGGGCGATATGACTGATATCTACCGGGAAGCAAAAGCAACGTTTCGATTGCAGCGTTTGTGTCAATGCGGCAATATCCGCTTCAAGTCCACCCACCACACAAGTACCCCGGATTATCTATAGCGATGGCCAGCGAACCGCTTAACAGCGGCGTTAACTGCTCAAGCGGCAATGAAGTGCTGATCATGCCCCCGGCTGGCATTTTTTGCATCAAACGTGCCCTAACGGCAATCAAATCAAGCGCTTCGCGGTACGAAAATACCCCGGCAATACACGCCGCCGCATACTCGCCAAAGCTGTACCCAATCATCAGCGTCGGCACTATTGCCCGGCTCATCAACAGACGTGACAGCGCATATTCGAGCATAAACAGTAATGGCTGACTCACCCCGGTATCATTGATCGCAGTCCTGTCCTGCGTTGCTGTAACTGACGGGTCCAACGGATAAATCAATGCAGACAGGTCGACACTGGTGAGCTGAAAATAATAATCTAGACATAAATCCATTGCCTGACGAAACGGCGCTTCGCGTTCGTACAGGGTCCGACCCATATTGATATATTGCCCGCCCTGACCTGGAAACATAAACACAACATCTCGTTTTGGCGTAGGACAAACCGCACTAAGCAGCCGGGCAGAATCGGTTGCTGCGAGTTGTTCAACCGCATCCTCGGCACTATGACACAATAAGGTTTGACGATGCTCAAAAGCCTGTCTGCCCTGTTGCAGGGTATAAGTGACATCCGCCATATTTTGCTGCGGGTTTTGCCGCAGATACTGACATAAGTTAGCGCTGTTTTGTTGTAGTGCAGTGGTCGTTTTGCCTGACAAACACAACAACCAAGGGCCTATAGTCGGAGTTCCGGGTTGCGCCTCGGGCGGCTGCTGAACAACCACATGAGCATTGGTGCCGCCGATACCAAAGGCACTGACGCCAGCGGTGCGCGGCCGATCATGATCAGGCCATTGTTGTAGGGTATTGTTGACATAAAACGGGCTACTAGCAAAATCGATTTGCGGGTTAGGCTGATGATAATGCAGCGTCGGCGGTATTTGCCCGGCTTTGAGCGCTAAAGTGGTTTTAATCAGCCCGGCCACACCTGCCGCACTATTGGTATGACCAATATTACTTTTGACGGCACCCAGGGCACATTGCTGACTGGCACCAGCGGCGGCAAATACCCGGTTCAGCGCTTCGATTTCGACCACATCACCCAGTGGTGTTGCGGTGCCATGGGTTTCAATATAATCAATCAACTGCGGATCAACATTTGCCGCTTTTAACGCACTGTTAATCACCTCAACCTGACCTTCAACACTCGGTGCGGTATAACCGAGTTTGCGATCACCGTCATTGTTGATCGCGGTGCCCTTGATCACCCCGTGAATGGAATCCCCATCAGCCAGCGCAGTGCTGAGTTTTTTCAGCAGCACCACCCCAACCCCATCACTGAACACCGAGCCGGATGCCTCGGCATCAAACGTGCGGTTATGGCCATCAGCCGACAAGATCATGCCTTGTTCGTGCAAATAACCGATTTTTTGCGGCAACCACACTGATACTCCGCCAGCCAGCGCCATGTCGCACTCCCCTTTGAGCAGGCTGCCACAAGCCAAATGCACCGAGACCAAGGCAGTTGAACAGGCGGTGAAGATACTGAGGGCATTACCCTTAAGATTTAATTTATAGGCAATACGGCTGACCGAAAAATCTTTTTCATACAGTTGCACAGCAGCATATTGTTCTGACGGTTTGCCTGGAGTCACCACAGTGCCTGCTGACAAGTGCTCCCAATATGGATGGGGGCCACCACCGCCATAAAAACCAATTTTACCGTCATAATTGTGCGGGTTGTAGCCGCCATGTTCCAGTGCCGTCCAACTGCATTGATGCAATATCCGTGATTGCGGATCCATCGCTTGTGCTTCGGCGGGCGGATAACCAAAAAATGCCGCATCAAATGACTGGGCATTAGCCAAAATGCCTCTGGAGGCGACATACGCCGGGTCGTCAATCAAATGATCTGGCACTGCGGACTGTTGCAACTCAGCCTTACTAAAGGTCGCGATAGACTCAACCCCACCTTGCAGATTATGCCAAAACTGCTCAATATTATCCGCGCCGGGAAACTGTGCAGCCATGCCAATGATGGCAATATCGCTATCAGCCACATCGACCTGAGGCTGAGCGAGTTTAATCGGCTGAGGTGATGTAAGCGAGCCTTGTTCAACCTTCTCGTGGCTATCATGGTCATTGGGAGCAGCCAAAAACTGTGCCAGCGCATGAATATTGGTATAAGTGAGAAATTTAGCCAGTGGCACTGGCTGTGCCAGCTGTTGGTTGAGTTTAAGGTTCAGCTGCACCAAATCGACTGAGGTCGCCCCAAGCTCGAAGAAGTTATCATAAATACCTATTTGCTGATAACCAAAATAGGCTTGGAAAATCTCGCTGATCTGAATTTCGAGGGCATTACTGCCAGCGACAAAATTCACCGCTAAATGATCGCGGGCCAGCTGATGTGTCGAACGGGCTGGGCTATCACGGCGATCTTTTTGTTTGGCCCAACGGGCCAGCCGCTTGGGCAATTCGCCAGCGGATATAGCCAATTGCGATCCGCTGGTATGGTTAACAATATGTTCGAACAGCGCAAAACCCTGTTGCTGACTAATCGCTTGCTCACCCATCAGCTGATTTAAAAAGGCGTTTTGTGGTTCACCTTCACTTTGCCACAAATCCCAGTTAACACTGATCCAACGCAGACCATCCGCCGACTCATTTTGCCTCGCCAAACTGTCCATGAAATGATTGACCCCGGCATAAGCCGCCATGCCCAATCCGCCAAGCAGCGCTGACAAGGATGACATCAATAGGCAAAAATCAGGCTGACGCTCAGCCAGCAATTGTTGCAGTACTATGGTACCGCGTACTTTGGCGGCAAAATGCGCGGTGATAAACGCCTGATCGACTCGTGCCAGCTGACACACCGAGTTTTCATCCGCCCATCCGGCGGCATGAATGACGCCATTAATTGGCCCAAAGTGGTGTTCGGCGGCGGCAAAAACGTCGCTCATTTGTGCCATATCGTCGCAGGCTGCTGCCTTGAGCAGCACCTGCCCACCTAAATCAATCAAGATCTGCTGACGAACATCGTCAATATCCGCACTGCGCCCGGTTAGTACCAGCTTTGCCGCATAATGTTTCGCCAGCTCTCGGGCCAGTGCAAAACCAACTTTCCCCAGACCGCCGGTGATCAAATAGACTCCACCCTGTCTGAGGATCAACTCGGTTGACGCTGTTGAGTCAGGCTGATCGCGCTGCCATTGCGGCACTAGGCGCTGACCATCACGGTAAGCGCAGACAATATCGCTGCTTTGTCTTTGTAACTCGGCTAATAAATGCTGCTCACCATCAGCAAAATCAACAATGCGACAACGAATATCGTCATACTCCTGATTCACCGCCAGCGCAAATCCACTCTTCACGGCTTCAAACGGATTAATCGATTCATCACTGCTAAGCCGATATAACTGTTGACTCAACAGGATGATATCAACCAACCGCTTATCAGCCTGGGGATTTTCAATCGCCTGCCATGCCTTAACTAGGTTAACCAGCGTCAACAATACTTGCTCTGCTGCCGCCGCCGTCGTCGGTTTTTTGTTATGCTGCCAAATCACCGTTCTGGGCATCGACGATTGAGGTTGTAGTTGTTCAAACAGCTGGGTCCAGTCGGTCATACTGGTCGGGTCCAGCGCAAACTGATGATGACTATGGGCAATAAAAGTCTCGGCCATCAGCACTTCAATAACGGGTTGATCGGTTTGTTTTAACTCACCAATCAATTGTTGACTTAAAGCACTGTCATCACTGAGCATCAGCCAAGGGCCGAGTTGCGCCGTTTGTCGCGGTTGCTTACACTGTTGCCAGCTTTGACGATAAACCCAACCATCAACATCAAGGGGTTTAACTGCTGGCCGATTAACCGCTGGCTCATCGAGGCGGTGAACTTGGCGTTCAAACGAATAAGTCGGCAAGGGAATGCGCGAACGATGCTGATGGCTGGTCACCCGGCAGCTCAGCGACACACCGGTGTTTTGCTGATATTCATTAAGCATGGTTTCAAGCCATTGTTGTTGCTCTGACTGAGGTGCTAGATAACTGGCCAGCGGTTGTGAAGCGACAGCGATGGCCTGCTCACTCACGATTAATCTGTGGTGGTGATTATCGTCAGCCAGCGCCTGATTTAACTGGGCAATAGCATCGATCCGATCAGTACAGACCAGCAACTGGCGATGGTTAAAAGTGATACGTCCAAGCTGTAGGGTAAAAACCACATCTGACAAATTAACCTGTGACTGCTGACGCAAATAATCGGCAAGGTTTTTGATGTTGCGCCGCAAGGCAACCTCGGTTTTTGCCGACAGCAGCAACAGGTAGGCTGATGCATCTACACTTGTGGCGTCAGAATGTTTGTCGACAGCCTGTTCAATCACCAGATGAGCATTAGTGCCACCAATGCCAAATGAACTGACACCAGCCCGTCTGGGAGTGGCGGTTTCTGGCCAAGGGGTGAGACTGTCACACAACACCAACGAGCTATCGGCAAAATCAAACTTTGGTGTTGGCGTAGAGATGTTAAGGCTAGCGGGGATCTGCGCGTATTTCACCGCCATGGCGGTCTTGATCAAAGCGGCAATTCCCGAAGCGGTATTCAAATGGCCGATATTGCTTTTCACACTGCCAATATAACAGCTGGGTTTATTATCGCCGGGTTTATTATAACTAAGCAGCGCTGCTTTAAGTGCCTCAAGTTCAATCGGATCGCCCACCGGGGTACCACTGCCATGGCCTTCAATATAATCAATAGTTTGCGGATCAACCCCAGCCACTTGCTGAGCTTTGCGGATCACCGCCGCCTGGCCCTGAATACTCGGTGCCGCATAACCGACTTTCATGCCACCATCGTTATTGATTGCACTGCCTTTGATCACCGCTACCACCGAATCGCCATCAGCCAGTGCCCGGGCCAGCGGTTTAAGTACTACAGCACCAATGCCATCACCAAAACACGAACCTGATGCCTGCGCATCAAACGAACGACAATGACCATCCTTTGAAAAGATCATCCCCTCTTGGTATTGATAACCAGATTTAAACGGCAATTCCACCGACACCCCACCAGCAACCGCGAGTTCACATTCGCCCGCCAGCAGGCTTTGACAAGCTTGATGCACGGTAACCGCAGAGGTCGAGCAACCAGTAAACAAGCTATAACTCGGTCCGTTGAGATTCAGTTTATAAGCCACCCGAGTGCTAATAAACTCTTTGTGGCTGAGCAGTGTACTTTCAAATTCGCCTAAAGTCTTTGCCTCGGCTGACTGCTTAACCCGGTTTTCCCAGCCAATATTATGAGAAGCACCAAAATAAAACCCGATTGATAACCCCGCCTCGCCAGTAGGCTCTGTCGGCGGATAACCGGCATTTTCCAAAGCGCTCCAAACACATTCATAAGTCAACCGCAGCTGTGGTGACATGACTTGGGCTTCACGGGGTGAAAAACCAAAAAATTCGTTATCAAAACAATCAAACTGTTCGGCATACCCCTTAGCACGAATATAATTGGCATCACCGAGCTGCTGAGCCGATAACCCCTGCTCAAGCAGCTCTTGTTCGCTGAAATAACGAATCGATTCGACCCCAGCGATGAGGTTTTGCCAGTACTGGTTAATGTTGTCGGCCCCGGGAAAACGCCCGGCCATGCCGATGATGGCAATATCTCGCTCGGTAGAAGGTGTTATTGTCGATGCTACTGTCGATGCTACTGTCGATGCTACTGTCGATGCTACTGTCGATGTTATTGTCGATGTTATTGTCGCCGCTGTTGCTGTGGTGGTTGCCAGTAGCGGCTCAGCACTGTCGCTCAAATAGCGGGCATACAGATGTACCGTCGGGTGCGCATAAAAAGCGGTGATAGACAGTTCGCGGTTTAACTGCTGCATCAGCTGACGATTAAGCTGAAACAGTTGCAGCGACTTTAAACCCAACTCAAAAAAGTTATCGTCAATGCCCACCTGTTCAAGGCCGCAAAACTGTTGGATCAACGCCACCAGCATTTTTTCCTCTGCCGTTTTCGCGCTCACCAGTGCCACACTTAATGCCGGTCTGGGTATTGTCGTTACTGGTAGTTGCGATGGTGATAGTGATGGCGATGGTGATGGTGATAGTGATGGCGATGACGCGACCTCGGTGATGCTTTCAATCTGTTGTTTTCTAATGCTGATATCAGTAGCGGTGATCAACAGCTGTTGCTGCCCGGCGACCAGCGCTAATTCAAAGGCAGCAATACCTTGTTGCTCAGTCAGGCCAATAGGTTGTTGCTCGCCGAGCAACTGGGCGATATTTTTTTCAGTAAAAGCCGAGTAGGCGACATCCTGCCAGCGATCCCAATTGATGCTGATCACCTTGGGATAATCAATACCGACACTTTGGGCAACCCCATCCAAAAAGGCATTAGCGGCCGTATAAGCGGCCTGTCCGGGCACCGACACATAAGTGGCCAGTGACGAACACAACAGCATAAAGTCAATTTTATGTCCCTGACTGAGCTGTGTTTGCAGCAGTTTTATCAGCACTTGAGTGCCAGCAATTTTGGGCGCAAAAACGTCGATATCGGTTTGCACCTCCCGGTTGATCATCAAAGCACCATCAGGAATACCCGCAGCGTGGATCACCCCATTGATCTGCTGAAACTGATGCAATACCTGATCAAAGAGCTGCTGCATTTGTGTCGCATCACTTAACTGGGCACTGCTGAGCATCACCTTTGCGCCTAATTGTTCCAGCGCACGTAATTGACCAATTTTAATGCTCACCAAGTCGTTTTGATCATGGCAATCCAGCCAATCATCCCAGCCTTGCGCATCCGGGATATTTGTTCGCCCCAACAGCACCAATGTTGCCTGTACTGTGCGGGCTAGATGTTTGGCCAGCACATAACCGATACCACCCAATCCCCCCGTGATCAAATACACCCCCTGCTTTTTCAGCGCTGAAGGTTTCAGCGCTGATGCTGTCATCGCTGTCACTGCTTGTATTTGACGCTGATTATCTTTAAGTAGAACCCGATTACTGGTCGGGTCGATAGCCTGACTGATTTCGTCAAGCAATAAACCGATTAAGTCATTGGCCGCTCTGGGGGATGCCAACGGCCAGTCAATATCAATGCTGGCACCATATAGAAACCCAGCTTCACCATGAACTGCACTAAGCGGTCCGGTGATCGCCGCTTTTTCAGCACCACAGTCATAAGCATAAGTGATGCTATTGCTCAACGCATGAACATGGCACGGCTGGCCACGTTTGATCAATACCCGCAGCAGTGTTGAAATAGCAAAATAGCTGTTTTCAAAACGCGATGACACCTGAGTCATATCAGGGTTTTGTTCCAGCACATTGGCCAGGTGGAGCAGCACTTTGGGCTGCTGATCCTCTGATCCGGCCTCTGATCCGGCCAGCCACTGATGATAATCGGCTTGCGTATTCAACTGCGCCTGATCTTTAACATACATCACAACCCCAGCCTGGCGCAGACCATGTTGGAGTAAACCAGACAACGCCGACCCGTTGTCGATGATCAGCACCCCGTGTTCAAGTAGTTTGGCAGATTTATCGATTTGACGGGGAGCAAGCAACCATTGTGGCAAGTAACTGAAAAAAGCCGCTGCTGGGGTCTTTTCTGGCATCGTCGGCTTAGACGAAAATCGTTGTTTTTCAAAGGCGTAAGTCGGCAAACTAAGACGGCTGTGCTGACCGTTTTGGCTCAATTTAAGCCAGTTAATCTCAGCCCCACGCAACCACAGTTGACCCAAAGTTTGCAATCGTGCCTGTGCCTGTGACACTGTTTCACTTGGCTCACCCAGTAAAGCTGGCAAGTCTGTCGGCACATCAATAGATTGACTGGCCTCCAGTTGACTTTGCCCCCGCCAGTACTCTGCACTGTGTGATAAATAAGTCTGTGATAAATCAGTCTGTGATAAATAAGCGATGGCCTGTTGGTTGTCACTACAAACCACAAATAAGCGATGTTCAAAATGCCTACGACCCACTTGCAAGGTATAAGCAACATTGGCAATATCCACTGTCGGATTAGCCTGCAAAAAATCCCTCAGTTGCTGTTGTGCCAATACCAACGCTTTGGCCGTTCTGGCCGACAATAACAACAATCTGGCCGCTTGCGCTAATGGCTGAACCACTGATGTTGTCGCCTGCTCAAGCACCGCATGAACATTAGTGCCGCCAATGCCAAATGAGCTAACCCCGGCCCGCAAAGGCCCCCGTTCAGATGTCCAAGGTTGCAGTTGGGTATTGACATAAAAACCACTGTTAGCAAAATCAATGCGCGGATTGGCCTGATCAAAATGCAGACTAGGCGGCATTTGGCCTCGATCAAGCATCATCGCCACTTTAATCAAACCGCCAATGCCCGCAGCGGTATTCATGTGACCAACATTCGACTTAACCGAACCGATGGCACAGTGTTGTCCGGCTTTTTTGTCGCCAGCTGTCGCCATCGCCAATTTTAACGCATCCACTTCAATGCAATCCCCCAACTGGGTCGCACTGCCATGGGTTTCGATATAACTGATGCTGTCAGCATCCACCCCCGCCGCCTGTTGTGCCATGGCAATAACCCGCGCCTGACCCACCACTGAGGGCGCGGTATAACCCGCTTTGGCCTTACCGTCATTGTTCAGTGCAATGCCTTTGATCACCGCCAGCACATTGTCCCGGTCAGCAAGGGCACGGTCGAGTTTTTTCAGCACCACCACACCGGCACCATCACTGAAAACGCTGCCACTGGCCTTTTGATCAAAGCTACGATTGACCCCATCCCGTGAAAACAGCATCCCCTCTTCATACAGATAACCCCGTTTGACTGGCAACAGCACAGAAACACCACCGGCCAACGCCATATCACACTTGCCCGCTAATAATCCCTGACAGGCCAACTCAACCGCCGCCAACCCAGTGGAACAGGCGGTGTACACCGTCAAGCTAGGCCCAGTCAAATTGAGCTTATAAGATAACCGCGTACTCAAAAAATCCTTATCTGTAGACTGAATATCGACAAAAGTCATCGCATCACTGCTTTGACTGCTATCAGACTGCCAATTTGCCTGCCACGAGGTATTAGGTGAAGCACCGACATAACTGCCGATCATCCCTGAATAAACCAGTGGATCATAACCAGCACTTTCCAGTCCCGCCCAAGCACATTGGTGTAATATCCTGACCTGCGGGTCGAGTTTTGCCGCCTCGACTGGCGCATAATCAAAGAAACCAGCATCAAAACAGTCAACATCCTCAATGATGCCCTTGGCTTTGATATAGTTTGGGTTGCCGAGGCACTGGCTGTTGATACCCTCATCAATCAGCGTTTGATGGCTAAAACGGCTGATACTATCCACCCCGTTACAGAGGTTATGCCACAACTGTTGACAATCCTCCGCGCCAGGAAAAACCCCAGCCATGCCAATAATCGCGATATCCTGATCGGCCTCATCACTTGGCTGACGTTGCCGGAGAAAGTCCGCTAACTGCCGCTGCTGTTGCTCAGCCGCCCCAGTATGAGATTGCAAACTAAGGCTTAAATAGTCAGCCAATGAACGCAAGGTGGGATAGTTCAACAGCAAACCATCGCTCAATTTGGTGCCATACAGCCGTTCAAGCTGGCTGGTGAACACCACCGCTTGAGCCGAAGTGCCCCCTAAATCAAAAAAGTTGTCATCAAGCCCCGGTTGCTGGCACACCAGTAGCTGTTCAAACAGCGGGATCAACTGCGTCAATATCTGCTGTGGTGTACGCATTTGCGCTTCACCCTGAGCCAGAGCCTCTAACTCTTTCAACTGTTGTAACACTGGCTCAAATTCGCCATCAAGATAACGCTGGCATAACTGAGTGCGCTGTAACTTACCGCTGGTAGTCTTAGGTAAGGTTTTTAGCGGGATGATGGTATCCAGTGCAATCTGACAGTAGCTAGCAAAGTGCAATATCAGCGCCTGTTTCAGCGCCACAAAATTCGCCAGTTTGCCTTTAAAACGAATAAAACAAGCCAGTGCTTCTTGGCCTTGGGTATCAATAGCACTGGTCACCGCCACCTGATCAATGGTATGGCCGGGCAATTTATCTGCCACCTGCTCTAAGTCGTGAGGGTAATAATTAATGCCATTGATCACCAGCAATTCTTTGGCCCGGCCAGTCAGGTACAATTCAGCCTGGTAGAAAAAGCCAATATCACCGGTTTTAAGCCAGTGGTCGGCGGTAAAGGTGTTTTGATTAATTCGAGGTTGACGGTAATAACCCCGTGTAACATTAAGACCTTTAATTAAAATATGCCCCACCTGTGCCTCATCACAGATTTCGCCTTGATCATCAACAATCTTAACCTCGCAGTCCTGCAACGGCGTACCCAAAGAAACCAAGGTTACCGCTTGATTGCGGTTATCACTATCAGTCACCGTGCTGACGGTTTGCCCCAACCCCAGCTGCGCTCGTGAAAAATCCTGCGATAGCAAAGCCCCCCCCGGCGCTGCAAAACTCACCGCCAGACTCGCTTCGGCCAAACCGTAAACCGCAAATATGGTGTTAGCCGCCAATCCCAACGGAGCCAGACAGCGGCTGAATTCACCGCACACTTGACTCGATATCGACTCAGCGCCATTAAAGATCAACCTCACCGCAGACAAATCCAAAGCCTGATGCTGTGAGACATCAAAATGCTTTATCACATGTTTTAAGCCAAAGGTGGGCGATGCCGTGATTGTTGCCCGAGTTTGCGACAAGGCTTCGAACCAGCTAGCCGGATTTCTGACAAAATTACTGGTGTCGATGAGCACCTGATCCCAGCCATGCACTAACGGAGTCAAATGAAAACCAATCAACCCCATATCATGGGTCAGCGGCAACCAGCTCAAGGTTTTGTCCTGTTCAGAACATTGCATACCGACACCGATAGCAGCAATATTATTGAGCAAATTACGATGACTCAACACTACCCCTTTGGGGCTGCCAGTTGAGCCGGAAGAAAATTGGATAAATGCGGTGGCGTCGCCACTGACTCCATCAAGTGCTCCATCAAGTGCTCCATCAAGTGCTTGATCAAGTGTCTGCTGTTGATCAAGCTTTAACTGCTCAAAAACCAGCGCTGTGGCTTTAAATTGTGTCGCCAGCGCGGTTTTTCCCTGACTCAGCAGACGACAAATCATTTTGTCTAACTGTTGCTGATCAGCCACCAATCGTGGCGACTCGCACTGACCCCAGACGTTTTCCAGCTTAATGTAGGTATCGGCACCGGCTGCACAGCTTAATGGCAACGGAATATATTGGCCCAACAGACAAGCCCAGAACATGATCAGAAAATCGCTGTTGTGTTGCAATTGTAAAACCAACTGTGAGCCCGGCGCGATGTTTTGCGCCTTGAGGCTGGCCTTGACGGCTTGAGCACGGCTCAGCAATTGTCGATAAGAAATGAATTCGCTGTGCTTCGATGAACCGCCGTAAAAGTGAATACCATTGGCAGTATTGGCAGCAGCAAGCAGGCTTTGATTAAGATTGTTTTTATTCATTATTATCCATGTCTATTGTGTTTTATATTGAGTAATTGTTTTTTCCACCCGCTTAAAGCCATGCTACACTGCGCTTTTGATACAGCACCGCTAACCCCCATTAATAAACCGATGAATAAAGAGTTAACATGACTAGCAACATCAAAACCAGCATCAAAACCTCACTGCGACACTTTCTGTTTCAACACATTAGCCCTTGCGAATTAAGCGATGATGACGATATTTTCAGCCTCGGCTTGGTCAATTCGTTGTTTGCCATGCAATTGGTCACCTTTATCGAAGAGCAATATAAGCTCACTGTCGAAAACCACGAGCTAGATTTAGCCAACTTCAACAGCCTAGATAACATGGCCAACTATATCGACAGCAAGCACACCGCAGCCACAACAGTCAGTTAATTCGATGGCTTAATTACCACTGTAAATCGGCTGCATGTTTTCAAACACCAAACCCAATCGCCCACAAGTCCCCACTTTGCCAGGCAAGCCCGCCTTGCCGGGTTGACCTGCGGGTATACCGCCCTCACCACCTCTACCCCCCAGACCAGCCATACCAGCCACTTGCCTTGAAGGTTTAACAACAAAACGGCTACCTGCACCATATTGCCAACAGCTAATATAGATATTACGACCATCACCAATATTGCCACCACTACCACCATTACCACCGTTGCCACCACAGCCACCAAAACCCGGTACCCCCGGCGGACAAAAGATTGAACCAGCCCCGCCGTCACCACCGTCACCGCCGTTACCACCGTTACCGCCTGCTGAGCCATCACTACCACTGCCACCATAATTACCCAGCCATACTTGAGCGTTTAATTCACCGACTTTAAGGGTCAGGTAAAAAGCATCAATACCCCGGCTACCATTACCACCAGACCCGCCCGGAGAGCCCGGTATACCGGCATTACCCATCCCGGCCTGCAAAGCGCAGGTCATCACCCCATCCTGAGCGGGTGAACCACTGCCACCGACCGCGCCTGAATTACCATTAATGCCAGGCATTGAGATTGGTCCGTCTTCACCGAGGCTCTCAATCACCACCGGCTCAGCCTCACCCAGTGATGACACAATATTGTCGATGTCACCATCAAATTGCAGCAGCTGCCTGACATATATCGAGGTATCTGCCAAACAATTAATGCTGGCACCGGACTCCATTAACAATTGATCAAAAAACAGCACCACCGGCTCACCATCAAACTGGGCTTTGGTGATCAACGGCTGGCCTTTTCTGACAATCAATTGTTGACCTGCAAATATTGCCACGTGACAGGGATAATGTAGCTGATTGATCATCCCGTGGTAACTGGCGACACTTTTGCTGTCGCCAAAAATATAGGCCGAATGGGCCATACAAATCTGGTGCTGCTGTTCACGACTCAGATTAGCCGTTGTGGCAAAGTTATGATGACTGCTATCCCAAGGAGGAGGAATATCGACATGGGGTTTAATAGTACCGTTATCATAAAAACAATCAGCAATACCACCAAGATCTTTTTGCTCTGCTACTTTGTCAACAGCGATAAAGGTTGCTGTAAAACTACTGGGAAAATGAATATCCCGGGACAACCAAGTGGTACCTTCAATATCAGCCGTATCAATCACCTGACTGGGCAGTACACCATCTGACCAGCCGAGCAAGGCAAAATAGCTAGCGCTAAATTGGGCATAAGATGGGGTTTGAGTGACGCTGTTCATTTTACCGGATGAAGCACCGGGTTGGCTGTCACAGCCGGTTTGTCTAATCTTGTCAATCACTGTCATTTTATCGCCTGTTAACTGGTGGGTCCCTGGATATGAATCTGACCGGGTTTGCCATTTTGCGGCTGAGGAGCGACGGCACCCGGTTGCCCCATTGATCCGTTGGGATCACCAGTCCCACCCGGCCCTCCGACCCCACCAACCCCACTTCTACCCGCCTTGCCGCCCACGGCACTGGTGGTAAAGGTTGGATTGCCCATTTGGTAAGTAACCGTAATATTGGCACCATCACCCGCGCTGCCGCCATTGCCGCCGTTACCACCAACACCACCATTACCACCGGCACCCTGTGTACCGCCAGCGCAATGACTGCTTGGTGCCCCGCCAGGCCCACCTATTTGACCCGGGCCACCTGACCCACCATCACTGGCATCACCACCGTTACCGCCATTAGCCAGCAAGGTATAGTGACCCGTCATATTGGTGATATTGAGCACAATTTGATACCCATCACTGCCATTACCACCATTACGGCCATCTATACCACTGAGGCCAGGCAGTCCATTACCGCCAGAGCCCGCTTGAACTCCACAGCTTTTGCCACTGTCCTGTCCGGCGCTGCCTTGCATCGCCACCGGTGGCGTTTGTGCCTCCTGCGGCGGTGGCGGTATGGTATTATTCGCGCCGTTAGAGCCTGAATTATTAATTGTTGTAGTCATTTATATTTACTCGAATTAAGTTATTAGGTCATCACAATATCCGAGCCAAAAGGGTTAACCCGGATAAGCATAATGGGTGATGATAAAGCGGCTGCTGCGACGGGTTGCCGCAGCAGCCGTTATCCTGTGGACTCCAGAGTTCCTTAAGTACCGACAACATTAACTATTAGTTTGTACATCGGCGGGCTATCAACAGCAGTGGCCTTAAAACTACCACCAGCACCACCACTGCCATCAGCTCCTGTTGAACCAAATATGCCCGGATCGCCAGGATTGGCAGATGTTTTTCCATCCCCATTCAGACCACCAAGACCACCAGCACCGCCAGTACCAACTGGCCCCGAAATGCCAAAGTTGCCACCGCCATTCTGAGCGGTAACAGGTATGGGGGTTATGGTTTTATCATACGTCACGGTAATTTTACCACCATTACCGCCATCTCCCCCCTGACCGCCAATACCGCCATTACCACCATTACCACCGACACCGCCAAGTGAGTCACCATTTTTCATGCACGACTCGGGTTGTATACCCGCTTTACCGCCATTACCGCCATTGCCGCCATTACCTCCGGAACCACCAATGCCGCCATTGCCACCCATAGCCAACACATTCAGTTGCCCCGAAATGGTGCCGCAGTTGAGTATCAGGCTGACGGTTGACCCGCCGTTACCCCCTGGATCCCCCACTGGCCCGGCCTGACCGGGATTACCCGCCGTACCATTGGTGGCACTTGTCAGACATCCCTTCTTGTTTTCAGTACCATCGGTGCCGTTTCCATCAGGCCCCAGAGGTTGACCATTTGCACCGGGTGCCTCTGGCGCTTTACCAGCTTTACCGGCAGTAGCACTGACTTGAATCTGATAATTACTAGCCATAGTGCACCTCCCTAAGTCGCTGGACTACCATTAATAGTCACCTTACCGGATGCACCAGCCCGTGCAACACCCCCCTGTGTGCCCGGTTGCCCAGCCCCTCCAGGCGGATTTCCGGCACCAGCCGCACCACCAGCACCACCTCGTGGACTGACACCTGCGGTTCCTCCGCTTGCCGTCGCGGTAAAGGTGGGTGCCGGGATACTGACAGTCTCATCGTAAGTAACGATAATATCACCGGCATCACCACCATTACCGCCAGCGCCGCCAATGCCGCCCGGACCACCATTACCACCCGCCCCCTGAGGACCCGATTTACCACCATTACAATTACTGGCTCCAGCACCGCCAGCCCCGCCGATTTGACCCGGACCACCGGCTCCACCTTCACTAGCATTACCGCCATTACCGCCATTAGCACTAAGGGTATAGGCACCAGTCATTTTGGTAATAGTCAAAGTAATGACTTTGGCATCGGCACCATTGCCACCGTTAAGACCGGGCAATCCACCCAATCCGGTGATGCCAGCCGCCCCCTGACCCGCCGCCTTGCCGCAACTTTTGCCGCTGTTTGTCGCTGCTGTTCCCTGAGCTGCCTGTGGTGGATTTTGCGCACCCTGTGGGTTTGGCGCTGTGGTATTATCGGCACCCGCAGCACCGCTGTTATTGATATTGTTCATTGTTTTTTCCTGAGAAGAAATTATTAAGTGATTAAGAAAACGCCAATAGCTTATGACTCTACTACCATGTTCTGTATCGTCCAGTGTGCGTTCACCTGAAAGTCGAGCGAGGCCCCTTTTTTAAGCGTCACGGTTTCCCAGGTTGCGACCGCATTAGAACCGGTAATAGGATATGCCGTATTCTCCGGTACAGTTAACGTGTTCCCGGCATAAACGGCCAGTGTCATCGGAAAGTAGTTATTCTCAATAACGTCCTTATAACTGCTCACTTTTGTCGAATCACCATAAACGTAGGTTTTAAAGGCTTTGGCGATACTGCTGTTATCCTCAGCCGACAGGTCTGCGATTTTGGCATTACTTTTACTGCTATCCCAACTCGGCAGGTCTTCATGCATGTGACGTTGCTGCTTGCCACTGTTATACTGCTCATCCGCGACACCCGCCAGTTCCTTTAATTCATCAAGGCTGTGTACCGCCATTTTTCGAGCCGGTACCAGTGACTTTACGCCCGGTTCATCGGTCAGGTATTTGGTCTCACCACATTCACCGGTACAGTGATCAGCGACATCGGCGGGATTAATACCCAGTTTTTCCAGACTCTTTTGGAAATTCTTTTTCATTTCATCTGTCGTTACATTTGTCATTTGTTGTTTCTCCATTCTCAATTTTGCGATAAATCAGTTGATTTAATGATTGATACTGTTCCTTTGCTATTACCTTTGCCATAACATTGG
Source organism: Alteromonadaceae bacterium (assembly GCA_965277695.1). GTDB lineage: Bacteria > Pseudomonadota > Gammaproteobacteria > Enterobacterales > Alteromonadaceae > JABSOG01. Next base: position 100,464 of record CBDIDQ010000059.1, on the reverse strand, counting down.
CCATAACATTGGCCATAACATTGGCCAGTGGTAGTCAAAGAAATACTGCGCTGAGTATCACAGCCTGAAACCCCTTTATAACCATTACCATACAACGTACTACTGCTGCTCAAAAGTGACTTCAATATGGTTCGGCACCGGTTTGATTTCATCCAGTGCATGTTCAAATACAGTGTGTTTGCCAGTTTCACTTAAAGTCTGAAAACCACCGAATTTATAGGTGATATACATCAAGCGATTGCGATCGTTAGCGATAAAATCGGCCCGTAAACGGACCCCGGCGGCTTTAGCTCGGGTCATCACCAGACTGATCAAAACATTGCCTATGCCCCGGGACATCACCCGACAAGACATCAATAACAATTTGATTTGCCAGTATTGCGGGTGTTTTTCGACCAGTATCAACCCAATGGTGCCGTATGAGCCGTAGTTATCAGACAATCTGGCCACCAATAACAAATGGTCCGCCGAACGGCTAAAGCTTTCGAGCTGCTGCTGAGAATAGGTATAACCGGTGGTATTTAATTGATGAGTGCGCTGAGTCAACTCCTGCGCCCGTTGCAAATCATCGGCTGCGGCATGGCTGACCGTTAACTTGATATTCAGTGAAGCCAAAAAAGCCTCGCTAGGGCCTGCAAAGGCTTTTTCAGCCGCCTCGCGTTGTTGATCGTCTTGATACATTTTACGGCGTTTTGCGGTTTCTGCACTGTGGTGTTTGGGTTGCATTCGTTCCAGTTGCAGCAGCTGTGCCGCCTCGCTCAGTCCACCAGCATCAATCAGCATCACTTGTGGATGTTCGAATAACACTTCTTCGAGTTCAAAAGGTTGATCGTCAATAAAAGCAAAGGTATCCAGTGCGATATTCAAATCCGAAGCTATCTGTTGCAGTGAACCTGACTTGGCATTCCAGTTAATTTGTGGGCTAAGAAAATAATCCCACAATCCCAGCTGCTGTAACTTTTGTCGGGCACTATCGAAATGATTTTTACTGGCGATGGACTGCAAAATGCCGCGCTCATCCAGCGCCTTAATCGCTTCAGCCATATGGGGTTTGAGCACCACATCAGCGGCATCAGCGCCTTGTTCAAGTTCGAGCAATGTGCCATGCCACAAGGTATTGTCCAAATCCCACACCACACACTTGACTGGACTAATTTCAGCAATTGAGGTCATAGGGTCTGTCCCAGCAACAATTGATGCATTTCATTGGAGCCTTCAATAATTTCCATGATTTTGGCGTCGCGAAAAAAACGCGATGTCAAATGATCATCACGGCAACCATTGGCCCCGTGAATTTGCACCGCATCACGGGTGACATCGTTGACCATGGTGGAGGCAAAATATTTGGCCATCATCACTTGCTCAGTCGCTTGGGGAGATTGTTGATCGAGGCAGCGAGCGGCCTGATGGCACAGTGCCCGTGCGGCGCTAATATTCGTTTTCATATTGGCCAGCATCCGCCTGATCAGCTGAAAATCCAGTAGTTTTTGCTCAAACTGCTGACGGCAAGCGCCGTAATCAAATGAAGCTTCCATACACGCCTGTGCCATGCCGACACTACCTGTAGCAACACTGAAACGTCCCAAAGACAAGGCTGACAGCGCAACCGCCGAAAAACCAAAGCCGGGACCACCAATCAAATTATGTTTCGGTATACGACAATTTTCGAGGTAGACATGAGACAACATACTGGCCCGGCAACCCATCATGTCGTTGATTGGCTCACATCGCAGCCCTGGCCTGTCACGTTCGACCAAAACGGCCAGTGGTTTGCCGTCTAGTTGGCAAACTAACAAAAATACATCGGCGATTTGGCCAAATGAAATCCACTTTTTATGTCCATTGAGGACATATTCTGCGCCTTCACCTTTGCCGCTAAGTCTTGCTTGTGTCTTCACCCCTGCGCCATCACTGCCCACCTCAGGTTCACTTAAGGCAAAAGCCCCGAGCAACCGACCAGTAGCTAATTTAGGTAACCATTGAATTTTTTGGCTTTGGCTGCCCCAGCGGTTGATGGCATAGGCCACCATTGAATGTACGGTGATAAGACTTCTGGCTGAAGTACATCCTTTACCGATGGCTTCATTGAGCAAACCGTAGGCCAGCATGTCACATCCTAGACCGTCAAATTCTGTAGATAAAAAAGGGGCTAGGTATTTTTTGTCCGCCATCGCATCAACGAGTGTACGGGGCAGGTGACGTTGCTCATCAAAGCGTCCAGCCATGGGAGAAATATGTGCTGCGGTAAAAAGACAACTTTGCTGTTGCAACACCCTCTGCTGTTCTGTTAATTGAAAGTTCACGGTCAATCCTGATTGTTATTGTTACATTTTATACTTGCTAATATTACGGTTTAAACTAGACAAAAATGGTGGTACCAATTTGGATATCGCTACCCGCGAGGGGTAAATTAGAACTGAGTATAGCCACGATTTTACTATTGTCCATTTTTCCATCGTTTTGGATTTATTGCTAAAAATTAAGCTAATTAGCTGATAAATAACAATAAAAAAATACATTTTAGTTCCCGGTTAATCCTTATAAAAAAATAAACTTTATTTTCCTAGAAAATTTTACGGTTTAGGATGGCTAAATGAGCCATAGTGCATAGACTATTCAATCAAGCTCAAACAATCGAGATCTGCACTGAGATCGGGCAAACAACGGATGGAAAAAGTAGACACATGAAGATAAAAAAAATCGCGGTTATTGGTTCTGGAGTGATGGGTACTGGGTTATGTCAAAGCCTGATCGAAACCCGTCATCAGGTGGTGCTGATGGATATAAACGAACAAATACTGACTCAGGCGATAAAAACCATTCGCCAGCAACTGCGTATGGCCATCATGATGGGCCGTCTTGACAAAACCGTCGATCTTGATGAACTGTTATCGCTAATCACCCCTACAACCGATTTAAACCAACTGCATGATGTCGATTTTGTGATTGAAAATGTCACCGAGCAGTGGGCGGTAAAAGCGCCGATCTACCGTAAAATAGACGAAATTTGTGGCAAAAACTGTGTCTTTGCGGTGAATACTTCGGCGATTTCAATCACTCGAATTGCTTCACTGACCAAGCGGGCGTCACAGGTTATCGGTATGCACTTTATGAACCCGGTACCGCAAAAACCAGTCATTGAAACTATTCGTGGCTTTCATACTAGTGATGAAACGGTTGAAGTCGCCAGAACCTTCTTAGCCCAGCTGAACAAACAGCACATAGTGGTCAATGATGCCCCGGGTTTTGTCTCCAACCGGATTTCTCATCTGTTTATCAATGAAGCCATTTGGGTGGTGCAAGATCAGGTCAGTACTGCCGAAGATGTCGATAAAATTTTCAAACAATGTTACAACCACGAAATAGGTCCACTTGAAACCGCCGATTTGATTGGCCTAGACACAGTGCTGGACACACTCGAAGTGCTTTACCTCAACGACGCCAAATTCAGGCCAGCTCCACTGCTAAGAAAAATGGTAGATGCCGGGTTATATGGCAGAAAGTCCGGCCAAGGGTTTTACCAGTATTAAAGCGGGGGATGACAACGAGCTTGCACAAAGAACCAGCGTTGACCTAAGATTGCTGAGCTTGAGTTTCTATAAAAAGATAGTAATGTCAATGATTTACCCACCCCCCGTAGACGCGAATTCATTCGCGTAGAAGGGAGCCGAAGCGACCGTAGACCTCCAGCCGACACCCAAGCCCAAATATACGAATAACGTTCGACTTTACCCCACAGCAACTCTAATTTCATCACTGGCAGTAGCCGCTAGCACTTGTGCCATAGGAATCGATGTTGCCACCGGCTCGCTATGAGTGAAGCTGGCTTCGGTCAGTACGGTTACGCTAACCACATCAATCAACTTATTGATTTGCTTGGCGATAAGCTCCATAGTGCGCTTATCTCCTTTGGTGTTAAGTGTCACTTGTGACAAGCTGCTGTCAATGGTTGGCACCACTGTCAGGCTCTCAATGTTGAGTGCCCGCTGTGAAAATAATCCGATCATATTGGATAATGCGCCGGCTTCGTTTTCCATCAATATTGATAATATTTGTCTCATTGGCCTATTTCCTCGTACTTAATTGCTCAGTGTTCATTGAAAATTGCTAATTGCTAATTGTTAATTGCTAACTGTTAATTGTTAATTGTTAAAAAGTCAGGCTTTCTCGCCCTTGCGGATCCACATGTCGTCAATCGCACCATATTTGATTTGCATCGGATAAACGTGTTCACTCTGGTCCACTACGACGTCGACGAATACCAATCGGTCTTTCATCGCCATGGCTTTTTCTAAACCACTTTGTAATTCATCCATACTGTCGATTTTAATCCCGACATGACCATAAGATTCAGCCAATTTGGCAAAATCTGGCAACGAATCCATATAAGAATGGGAATGACGCTCACCATAAATCATGTCTTGCCACTGCCGTACCATGCCTAGTGCGCGGTTGTTCAATGAGATGATTTTGACTGGCAAACCGTATTGCATACAGGTTGACAGCTCTTGGATATTCATCTGAATCGAACCATCACCAGTAACACAAACCACCTGTGCATCAGGAAAAGCCAGTTTGATCCCCATCGCAGCCGGAAAACCAAAACCCATGGTGCCTGCCCCGCCGGAATTGACCCATTGGCGCGGCTTGTCAAACGGATAATACTGCGCCGCAAACATTTGATGTTGACCCACATCCGACGCGATATAAGCTTCACCATTAGTCACTTTATACAGCGCTTCGATGACCGCTTGTGGTTTGATCACCTCGTTACTTTTTTCATAGCGATCAGAAGAATCAAAACGCCATTGTTCAATCTGTTGCCACCATTGGGTTCTATCAGGCAAACTCAATTGCACCTTCGCCATCTGCTCCAACACTTGCTCAAGTACTACGTCTAACGACCCCTGAACCGCCAAATGGGCGTTGATGATTTTGTCCAATGTGGTCGGATCGATATCAACATGAACCACTCGGGCATCCGGACAGAATTTATTGACATTGTTGGTCACCCGGTCGTCAAAACGAGCCCCCAAAGCGATGATCAAATCGGCATTAGCCATGGTTTTATTGGCCGCATAACTACCATGCATTCCCAGCATTCCAACAAATTGTGGATGGCTACCGGGAAAACCACCCAATCCCATCAGGGTATTAGTCACAGGCGCATATAACTTCTCAGCCAGCTCCAATAATTGCGGTGCAGCATTGGCATTGATGATGCCACCACCGGTATAAATCACCGGACGCTCTGACCGACTTATCTCTTCAACCAGCTGTTGCACCTGCTCATCTGAGGCCGTTAATATCGGGTTGTATGAACGAATGTGGATTTCTTTAGGCATCTCAAAAGGCAATTTATTATCTGGATTCACCATGTCTTTAGGCAACTCAACCACTACCGGTCCCGGTCGGCCACTTTTAGCCAAATACATCGCTTTGGCGATAATGCTAGGAATATCCGCTGTTGAACGACAGTTATAGCTGTGCTTAACAATCATTCGCGTACAACCGACGATATCGGTTTCTTGAAATGCATCCTCACCAATCAGTGTGGTAGGCACCTGACCTGATAACACCACCATGGGAATAGAATCCATATAGGCGGTGGCGATACCGGTTACGCAGTTCGTTGCGCCCGGACCTGATGTGGCCAACACAACGCCAACTTCACCAGTCACACGGGCATAACCGTCAGCCATATGAGTGGCAGCTTGTTCATGACGAACCAGAATGTGTTCAATCTCACCTTGGCGAAAAAGTGCATCATAGATGTCCAAAACCGTACCGCCGGGATAACCAAAGATGTATTCAACACCTAACTCTTTCAATGACCGGACAACCATTTCGGCACCGGATAATAATAAATCGTTCATGTCTTTTATCCTTTCCCCTACATGAGGAGCCGAAAATTAATGTTGTAAAAATAACCGATAACCAGCACTGTTTGACTGATCTTGATGGCTGTAACCCAATTCTTTCAAAAAGCGATGGAATTCCAGTGATTGTGCTTCGCTCACTTCAAAAGCCGCCATCACCTGGCCAATCGCACTACCGTGGTTGCGATAGTGAAATAACGAAATATTCCAACGATCACCCAAGGTATTCAAAAACTTGCTTAATGCACCGCGATGCTCGGGGAATTCAAACTGATAAACCCGCTCGGTCAAGGTTTGTTGCGGCTTGCCACCAACCATGTAACGCACATGCTGCTTAGCAAATTCATCATCAGACAAATCAACAAAGTCATAACCGTTAGCGGTCAATGAAGCATGGATTTGCGCCAACTCAGCAACCCCGTCAGACAAGCGAATACCAACAAAAATCTGGGCTTTATCACTGTCGCAATAACGATAGTTAAACTCGGTGATCATGCGATCACCCACCGCCTCGCAAAATCGGCGGAAACTGCCTTTTTGCTCATCAATAGTCACCGCTAATACCGCTTCGGTTTTTTCACCTAATGCAGTACGCTCAGAGACATAACGCAAGCTGTCAAAATTCATATTGGCACCGGATAAAATCGCCGCCGCTTGCGTATTCTTCAAATGATGCTGTTGTAAATACTTCTTTAAACCGGCCAGTGATACCGCACCCGCAGGCTCTGCGATGGCTCTAACATCGTTATAGATGTCTTTGATTGCCGCGCAGATTTCATCACTGCTCACGGTGATCACTTCGTCACAATATTGCTGGGCCAAATCAAAGGTTTTTCCGCCGATGGTCTTAACCGCAACCCCATCAGCAAACGGACCAACATAATCCAACGCTACCGGTTTACCCGCCACTAAAGCCGCTTGCAAACACGCCGACTCTTCAAACTCAACCCCAATCACCTGAACATCAGGCACCAACGACTTGATATACACCGCCATACCCGCCAGCAAACCACCGCCGCCAACCGGAATAAAAACATACTCAAGATCAGGGTTTTGCGCTAATAACTCTTTAGCTACCGTACCTTGTCCAACGATGATGTCTTCATCATCAAATGGCGGAATAAAAACCGCGCCTTTATCCTCGGCCAACTGCTTGGCAAAATCATTGGCGTCGTCAAAACTTTCGCCTTGTAAAATCACGTCACCACCGTGTGCTCGCACCGCAGTTACTTTGATTTCAGGGGTTGTCACTGGCATCACGATAGTCGCTTTAACGCCTAAAGAAGCACCAGACAAAGCCACCCCTTGAGCATGATTGCCCGCTGATGCGGTGATCACCCCAGCCGCTCTTTGTACTTTATTTAACTGTTTGATTTTATTGTGAGCACCGCGCAACTTAAATGAGTTGACCGGTTGCATATCTTCACGTTTCAACCACACCTGATTACCCAGTTTTTCTGACACTTTTTTCAGCCGGGACAAGTCGGTCTCAACCGCCAAGTCATAGACCTGAGCCATCAAGATCTGCTGAAAATAATCACTTTTTGGACGCACCTTGGTCTTTGATAATAGTGATAAAGCCATGGGTTATCCCTCTAGTTTGGTGTGGTCACGAACAGCACCTTTATCGGCACTGGTGGCGAACATTGCATAGTTTTTCAAGGCAAATGAAATCGGACGATGACGGTCAGCAGGCTGCCAACCCAAACGACCTTTTTGATCCATCGCCTGACGACGTTGGTTCAGCTCATCTTCGCTGAGACAAATGTCGATAGTACGGTTGGGAATGTCGATGTCGATTTCGTCACCGGCATTAATTAAGGCGATATTACCGCCGCTGGCGGCTTCGGGTGAAACGTGTCCGATTGACAACCCTGAGGTGCCACCGGAAAAACGACCATCGGTGATCAGTGCACATTTAGCACCCAATCCCATGGATTTTAAATAACTGGTGGGATACAACATTTCTTGCATTCCCGGACCACCTTTTGGTCCTTCGTAACGAATAACCACTACATCACCCGCTTTAACTTGGCCAGACAAGATGCCGCTAACCGCATCATCTTGGCTTTCAAAAATCACTGCTGGACCTCGGAAAGTCAAATTGTCTTCATCAACACCAGCGGTTTTAACGATACAACCGTCTGGGGCCAAACTACCGGTCAACATAGCTAAACCACCATCTTGGCTGTAAGCGTGTTCACGGGTACGGATGCAACCGTTTTGCCTGTCGTCATCAACACTGGGGTAAAGACAACTTTGACTAAAGGCTTTAGTGGTACGGATACCCGCAGGTCCCGCCTGATAAAACTCTCGTGTTGCGGCATCATCGGTAGTGGCGATATCCCACTGGTCAATCACACTTTGCATATTGGCACCAGCAACATGCGGCACATCAGCGTGTAGCAAACCACCGCGATTCAACTCGCCGAGGATGCCCATAACGCCACCTGCGCGGTGAACGTCTTCCATATGGTATTTGGGTGTCGATGGAGCCACTTTGCACAAGTGAGGCACGATACGTGACAATCTGTCGATATCGGCCATGGTAAAGTCAACTTCGGCTTCTTGCGCCGCTGCTAACAGGTGTAATACGGTGTTAGTGCTGCCGCCCATGGCGATATCCAAACACATGGCATTTTCAAATGCTAATTTGTTAGCGATGTTACGGGGTAAAGCGGACTCATCGTCATTGGCGTAATAACGTTCGCACAAATCAACGATGGTTTTGCCCGCTTGCACAAACAACTTCTCGCGTTGGCTATGAGTCGCCAACATTGAACCGTTGCCTGGTAATGACAAACCTAACGCTTCGGTCAGGCAATTCATCGAATTGGCAGTAAACATGCCAGAGCATGAACCACAGGTTGGGCAGGCTGAGCGTTCGACCTGTTCAGACTCTTCATCAGAGACCTTAGGATCTACGCCCTTAACCATGGCATCAACCAAATCGAGTTTAATGATTTGGTCAGACAACTTGGTTTTGCCTGCTTCCATTGGACCGCCAGAGACAAACACCACTGGCAAGTTCAATCGTAATGCCGCCATTAACATGCCCGGGGTGATTTTATCGCAATTGGAGATACACACTAACGCATCGGCACAATGCGCGTTAACCATGTATTCGACCGAATCGGCGATCAGATCCCGTGAAGGCAAAGAATACAGCATTCCGCTGTGACCCATGGCAATTCCGTCATCAATCGCAATCGTGTTGAACTCTTTGGCGATACCGCCAGCTTTTTCAATACTTCTGGCGACCAGTTGACCGAGCGGCTGCAAATGTACATGACCCGGCACGAACTGAGTGAATGAATTAACCACAGCAATGATCGGCTTACCGAAATCACTGTCTTTTACCCCGGTGGCGCGCCACAATGCACGGGCACCCGCCATATTGCGGCCTTGTGTCACTGTTGCGCTTTTTAATTTTGGCATTATTTTTTATCCTGCTTTATTGCGGATTGACTCGAAAGACAATGGATTTAATCCAAAGCTTCCAACCAACCCCATTTATCTTCGGTTTTACCGGCAAACAAACCGAAAAACGCATCTTGAATTTTCTCGGTGATTGGACCTCGTGATCCAGCACCGATTGTGATTTGGTCGACACTGCGCACTGGTGTAATTTCAGCAGCAGTACCACACATAAAGAACTCATCAGCCAAATATAACGCTTCTCTGGCAATTGCTTCTTCACGTACTTCGTAACCCATTTCGCGGGCCAGTACCATCACCGTATCGCGAGTCAAACCCGGTAAGATACAAGCGGTTGATGGTGGGGTATAAATAACGCCTTTTTTGATCACAAACAGATTTTCGCCTGCGCCTTCACTGATGTGACCATTTTGGTCAAGGCCGATGCCTTCAACATAACCGTGGCGTTTGGCTTCAGTGGTGATCAGCTGTGATGACAAATAGTTACCACCGGCTTTTGCGCCAGTAGGCATGGTATTAGGAGCCAAACGGTTCCATGAGGAAATACACACATCAACGCCATTTTTCAGTCCTTCTTCACCCAAATAGGCACCCCATTCCATCGCAGCAATCGCGACGTCACACGGAACTTGTGGTGGGGTTAAACCCAGACCAACATCACCTAAAAAGGCGATAGGACGAAGATAAGCAGATTTCAAACCGTTTTTGCTAACCGCATCTTTACAACCTTGCATGACTTCATCGAAGCTGTAAGGGATATCCATGCGATAAATTTTTGCAGAATCAAATAAACGTTGTACGTGGTCGGTCAAACGGAAAACTTGCGGACCATTAGGCGTATCATAAACGCGGATCCCTTCAAACACAGATGAACCGTAATGAAGGCCATGGCTTAAGACGTGCACCTGGGCGTTCTGCCAAGGCATTAAGTCGCCGTTAAACCAAATAAATTCTGATGTATTTTTAGCCATGATGTTTTACTCTTTTTTAATGTATTAAGGTGTTTTTAGTGAACCCTGACAGTGTTAACACTGCCTGTCCGACACTACACACTGTGTGCCTAAATCGTGTGCAAATAGTGCTTGAACCAGCCAATTTCTTGACCTCGGTGACAGTGAACGGGTTCTCCCACCTTCTCTATAACATGATTCTCAGTTGCCGCAAGCCTTTTTTGCAATTGGTATTGCCCATTCCATGCTGCTCCCAAGGGTTTTCTCTCGCTGTTTTTTCTCATGCTTTTCTCTGGCCCTTAAACTACAAAACCCCCCGAACCTTTCGGTGCGGGGGGTTTTGTTGTTCTGGATTATTTTCTACCGACTCAACAAGACTCCCCGCAGTGATTTCATAATCACGACGACGACGACGACAATAATAATGTTGAGGCTGAGAATGTTTTTCATTTGAGTCCAGTAAATCCTGTTGTTTATGCGTTTGGTCAAACCCTGCCAAACCAACGCTAACTGTAACGGTAAAGTAAAAATTAAAATCTGATTAATGTAACAACAACGCTTAAAAACCTATTAGTTTTTCTAATCTATTTTTGATGCTGTAAACAAGACACCAAGGGTTTTGCAATCAGCCATTTAAGCTGCCTTTATAGTTTTCGTTGATTTGCTATTCTAAGTCAACCCCTAATTGCCAAATAATCTTTTCAGCGCTTTTGATTCAGCCAAAAGCTTCAAAACACAATGAATTTAAATTCATATAAAATAGATATAAATTCAAAATCAAGTCAAAATAACCGCTGATAAAACACCAAAATAGACCGGGGTAATGTCGACAATGTGAAAAAGCGCTCACTCCATCAACAATTGTTTTCATACTAAAAACCACACAAACTCACTAAAAATCCAGCGTTATGGCGATTTACGCTTATTTTTACCGAACGATTAATTTACAAAAAATAGGCAATAATTCAAATAATCGACAAAGCCCCCGTTAATGCAGTCACAAACGCATAAAAGCAATTGCATGAATAATGAATGACAACGTTGTCATTGAATTTTTTTCATCTACTGAAAAAAAATTTTCAACTTACCCGACTCAAACCACCGAGGTATCCGATAACACCCACAAATCAGGCCAAAACGTTAATCCGATATTATTAACAAGCTGAGCAAGAAGCACAACAAAGCCAAAAAAGTGGCAAAAAAAAGCGAGGCTGAAGCCTCGCTTTTTAGCTATTTGGTCAAAAATTAATTGATATCGCTTCTATTACTCAGATAAATCGCCTTAATAGGAGCCAGCGTATTAGGGTCGACAACGGTCAAATCAGTGCGAATTGACAGTAGTTTGTGACTAGCTATACCAGCCATGCCAATCGCCAATGCTTCGTTGGCGATGGCATCATCTACTTTAAAGAGCATATTGGTGAAAGCTACTTCGCGACCATCAGCCCAATGATCTAATCGTAATAACGTACCATCGGCTTGCTTACCTGCAAAGATGACTTTGGCATAAAACCATTCATCCGCATGGCTGGAACCACTAAACAGCGTAAATAGCGCGAACAACAGTGGCATTAATCGCTTTTTCATCATGATGTATCCCTTTTTACGGATTGGAAAAATAAAACGTCGGCTTAAGTGAGTCAATCAAATAAGCGACTTAAACGAGCATAAATGCTCGGCCTACAATAATCATAGACAAAAGCCCAAACTTCCGCCACGGCAAATTTAACGGTTCACTTAAACCTCCTTCATTTTACAATAAACATTTTTTTAACATTTATTAGAGCGATTGCTCTAACTCTTGTATCCCTGTAATTCTCTGCCCTGTAGCCGAATTGATAGGGGACAAATACGCAATAAAAGGCTAAATAACCATTTTTATTACCATTTTGTTACTTGACGTTTACTTTAAATCATCAATAATAGACGAGTTCTTGACGATGTGGTCAGAGGTCTAAGCTTTGACTGCTTGGTCAGGTCAAGAACATAAGGAAACAGCAGCTTTAGGAAAAACAACAATCAATCACTAAAGAGAGTTTTTTATAATGACAATCAATAACGCAGTAAAATGGGGTCTCGGTGCAGTCCTCGGTTTTTGCTCACTCAGCAGCATGGCTGCCTCAGGTGTTGCCTTTATCCATGGTACTGGTCATCAAACCGACGCTTACAACGATTATTGGACTGGCGACTTCATCAGCTCAGTAATGCAAAAACAATCTAACCCCAACAACTATGTTGTGATTAACTGTAATTTTGATAAATATATGTGGGATGCCGCTGCGTCTGGCTGTTTGGCTGATCAACTATCCACTTATATACAAGCCAACAACATCACTGATTTGTATGCCATCACCCATTCAAACGGTGGCAACATTATTCGCTGGATCATGTCTAACCCGACTCGCGATGCCCGCTACCCTGGGATCATCAATGTCTTGAGCAATGTGACCGCTTTAGCACCTTCTAGCGGTGGCACACCTTTAGCTGATGCTGCCATTGCCGGTAATACTTTTGAATCTTCTTTAGGCTGGTTACTTGGTTATAAGAGTGATGCAGTTAAGCAACAGCAAGTCAGCTGGATGCAATATTACAACGACAACGATTTACACGGCACCAGTGGTCGCCCTGCTTTGAGCAAACCGTTTAAATCAGTGGTTGGCAGTGATGTCGACTCAGCAATTTGGGATGGTGACAGTTACTGTGCTGGTTATCAATATCAAGTGGCGCTCGAAACCACCCAAAACTGGTTAGACAATTGTTCAGACGGATTTTTAGAATGTAGCTCACAAAGTGCCGCAGGCTCTGTCTGGTTCACTGATAAAAGCCGCACTAATGGTTCAGAGCCATTAAGCCATCAACAAAGCCGTCGTGACTGTTTTGGTCTTGATGTCATTCTTCGTAACGATATATAAGCAGGAGCCAGACTATTATGACAACTTTTAACAAAAAAACGGCTATCCTTGCGAGCGCATTAAGCCTGTTCGCGACGACAACAGTTATCGGTGCACCAGCAGTCAACGAACAAGTAACCAATAAGCAAGCGCTCAACAAGCAAGCCCTTGGCAACGCCATTAACTTTAGCTTTGCATTAAACGCACAAGACACCTTGAATACTGCAATGCAGTCAGTGACGACAGAGAGTAACGAGTATTACTTCACCGTTAACGGCAGCCAATTGAACAAAGGCATTGATGTGCACACCAGCGTTGCTGGCGCATTGATCAAAATCTCTCGTCAGGGAGAAGGTAAAGCACTAGAAGGCAGTGAACTTAAATTGTTCTCTGCTAAGCAACCTAAAATGAATCTGGCTAAAAACATCGCCAGTGAAAACCAGCTTAAAGCGACGGGCATTTTCAATAACGCCACCGCTATCAAGTTAGCAGCCGATGTTCAACCGGGCACATTCAAGTTGAGCAGCAGCCAAAACGTATCAGCCAAAAGCCAATACATCATTCATGTCAAAGAAAAAAATGCCGTGAACAAGCTGGTATTATCTGCGCCAAAACAGCATTTCATTAATGGTGAAGCATTCACTTTTGATGCAGCGATGATGGCACAAAATGAAACCTTGGGTTTGAACACCGTCAGTGCCTTTATTCTATCGCCATCAGGCAAGAAAACCGCCGTATCAGTGAAGCAACTCGCTAGTGGTGTCGCTCAAGTAGCAGCTGCCAACTTTGCCCAGGATGATGATGCTATTGAAGCGCCTATTAACGGTTTGTATGAATTACATATTAACGCTGTTGCTGATGCCAAAGGTCAACCGGTGCATCGTACTGGCAAAATCGCTTTTGCCTTATCGACTAAAACCGCCAGCCTGAACAAAGTACGTCAGCTTGGCATCAACGCCCATAAACCCGTAGCTAACATTAGTTTAAACGTTGAAGCCGCTGGTCGTTATGAGGTCAGAGCAACCTTATACGGTCATGACGCCCAAGGTAATTTAAAGCCAGTGATGGAAACCCACAGTGCAAAAGATCTCACTGTTGGCAACCAAGTTATTGCGATGCAGTTTGACCGCAAAATCTTGAATAAGTCGACTTTAAAAGCCCCTTATGTGATGCAGAATGTTCGCTTATATGACCAAACACGGATGAGTCGTTTGTAAACTTTTAGCTTTTTGTTTAGCGAAGCACTGAGCAAAGCACTTAGCGAAGCACTTAGCGCAGAACTGAGCAAAAAGCACCAATTTCGATACCTTCGAAAACCTTCGCCGCCTTTCCCTTGTGGATTGGCGGTTTTTTCGTTGTTGCTGGTTAGGAAAATGTGGATATTTAAATTCTGGAGTTGATGGCGGACGAAATCACTGGCAACCAGTTTAAAAAATTCAATCATCGAATAATTACATAGTAAGCAAACCAGTATCGCCTCAGCAAGGATCGTCGCTATTTTCCTTGGTTGGATATAAATATTTTCCAATTCGAAAGCATAGACGGTGCCATTTTCAAGCATTAAAGAATGTGTATTCATTATTATTCATGTCATTTTTATCCAAAATAATGTCAATCATCTAATAGCGCGATGATAATACCATTAATTAAAATAGCGCCTCCAATAATCAGACTGGCCCCGAAAAAATCAAGCTCGGTAAACTGGCTTAGTAGCGCACCACCGATACCAGTTATCAAAATGAAAATGAAAATGATGAAGCTTTTTTATATCTCACATTCAGCAGTACTTTCTAGAAACACGATATTTACATTAATCGATTTTCGGTTCATTCCTCAGCGGTGAGATATCCGCCATAAACTCATGGTGAATAGATCACCCCAATTGGTGGCAATAGATCAAAGCCAACCCTGTTTTGCTGTGACATACTACTGCTTAAGACATCCGTATGAGATTATGCAGTGAAATTCAACCCATTAGAACCGCCATTGCTACCAGCACCCGTGCTATCAATATCACAGGAGCCGACAATTCAATCCCTTGTCCATCTTGGGTTGGTCGCTGCTGCCGTTGAGGGACTCGGATTGGTTGAGCGGATTGATAAACGCCTGCCGCTTGACGAGGACAGAGGTGTCGAAGTCACGCATGGCCAGCGAGTCAAGGCGATGATCATCAATGGCTTGGGTTATACCAGCAGTCCACTTTACCTTACCCCAGATTTCTTTGCTGAGCTAGACGTTGAGCGCTTGTTGGGCAAGGGGGTTCAGAGTGAACACCTCAATGACTATGCATTGGGTCGTACACTGGACGCACTATTTACCTACGGCACAACCCGCCTGTTTAGTGAGATTGCCTTTGAAGTCGCGCAGGAGCGCGGATTGTTGGGCAAGTCTTTGCACCTTGATACCACAACACTGTTGCTCTACGGTGAATATCCTGAAACCGAAGCGCTGGCACAGCGGGCAGACATGGCGGACATGCCCGTGCCGACATACGGCCATTCCAAAGCGCACCGTCCTGACCTGAAGCAAGTGGTGATGTCCTTAATCGTGACAGGCCCGTCGTCCATGCCATTGCGGTTTGAGGCGCTGTCGGGCAACAGCAGTGATAAAGCCAACTTCCACGACAGTATTGCGCAATTTGAGGCTTTTAATAAAGCGGTCCAATCAACAGAGGACTTCCTGTGGGTGGCCGATTCGGCCCTTTACAGTCAGGGCAAACTGCAAGATGCACCCATCAGGTGGTTGACCCGGGTGCCCCGAACCGTCGGCAAAGTCAAAGAATTGGTCCAGCAGCGTGATGATGAGGTGTCATGGGTCGCATTGGATGACGGCTATAAAGCCGTGCTGTGCACAGAACAAGCACCCGGTGAGGTTTGGGCGCTGTTTTTCTCCGCACAGGCTTATAAAAAAGAACTGTTCACCTTTAACAATCGGATCGACACGGCGCAGGCGAAAGCGGAAAAAGCGTTAAAAAAATTAGGCAAAGCGGTTTTTTCCTGTCAAAAAGATGCCCTCAAAGCAGGTGAGAAATGGGCAAAGACGCTGAAATACCACGAAGTCACCTTTACCGTGGAAGCCTTTGGGCGCTACAACAAACGAGGCAAGCCAGCCAAAGAGGCAGTGCCGGACCGTATGGAATACAAGCTCAGCGGTATCATCAGCGATGATCTGGCGAAGCAAGCGCCGGCGAAGAACAGGCTCGGGCGCTTCGTACTAGGCACCAATGATAGTGAAGAAACAGGATTGTCAGCGGCGCTGATGCTGTCGACCTATAAAGAGCAGCAGGATGTCGAACGGGGTTTTGGCTTTGTCAAATCAGATGAATTCCACCTAGATAACATTTATCTTAAAACCCCCAGCCGGATTGACGCGCTGATGATGGTGATGACGTTGACCCTGATGGTATATAACACCAGTGAGTATCTGATGCGTGAAGAAATGCGTAAGCAAGAAATCACGGTGCCCAATCAAAAGCACAAAGAAACCGCGAGGCCGACACTACGCTGGGTATTCCAACTG
Source organism: Alteromonadaceae bacterium (assembly GCA_965277695.1). GTDB lineage: Bacteria > Pseudomonadota > Gammaproteobacteria > Enterobacterales > Alteromonadaceae > JABSOG01. Next base: position 83,787 of record CBDIDQ010000059.1, on the reverse strand, counting down.
ATGCAAGGGATACACACGTTCAAGCTACCCGGCAGGGAAAGTTGTGTGACTGGAAAGACCGAAGTAAGAGAAAAAATCATCCGGCTGTTCGGCCCAGTGGCCTGTTCAATTTATGACGTAAAAGCGTAACCGGGAACAGAGCGTCATTTCGACCCTTGACTATGCCAGCACAAGCCGCTCGGTAGAAGTCCCCGTGCCTGAAGATAAATTGGCTGGGCTGGCAAGTGTTACTGTCAGGGTAACATGAAAAGCATGTTTATTGTACCTTGTTTTGTGGCGGTTTTGACCTGCCGAATGTGAGTTATATCAAAATATTTTGCAACTATTCAGCGTAGGATGGGTGAGCCCCAGCGAAACCCATCAATTGTACGAAAACAGCTGAAATATCATCGTTTATTGCCTAATTGCGATGGGTTTCGCCTCTGGCTCACCACACCCTACCGTAAATCGGCCTGTTTTTGAGGTTTCCTTGTGGAAAAATGTTCTGCTTATCTATCGTTATCCACAAGCTGAATAGTTACATTTTTTCTTCAGCTCGATAAAAATTAACTCAATATCATCGCTATAAGTAGTTAGGTGCTTTTTGTTGATTAACTTGAATGCATTGATCGAGTCATCATTATCGTCAAACATATTAAAATTAACGATGGACAGGGCAATCACCGATTTCAATAGGTGAAATTTCTCACCTTTATCTAACTGTACTGAGTAGTTTTGGCGGCATTGTATAACACCCGTTTTTCAAAGCCTTCATGGCTAAGCACCGGCATTTCAATGATCACTGTGGTCTCATCATTTAACACAGCCTTAACATCAACAAAGCTATCCTTCATGCCCTTCAATTGGGGAATGTTGTATGGGCGAGGCGGAACCGAACACATACTTGCTGTTCGCAGTTCGCCGAGGTGGAAGCATGGATGCTGACAGGGATCCTCCTTCAGGGATGAATCGATATCATTGGCATTCTCAGAAAAAAAAACTCAGATGGTGAATTTAAATCTTCAAGATCGGTGACCAAACAACCGTCATTAAACTCAATCACAGAATTTAAAAATGAGATCAACCGGGGTTTGCTGTCTTTGCTGCCAAAGACTTTTTTAAACGCGAAATCAGTGCGAATATCTAAAAATTTCATAACCAAATGTCAAATACAGAACTTAATGTCAACATTTTAACTCACCACCACTGACAAAGCGATAGTCAGCCCATTGCAATAGTTTGATGCAAATCGATCATTCGCCCAATCTCATCTTCGCTATAACCCAACTGCTGCAACACACTCACCGTATCAGCGCCCACAGGCTCACAGCTAGCAACAGACTGAGCCCCCTGACCTTGAGCAAACTTCACTACTGGCGCGACTTGTTGAATATTAACAGGACCAGCAGCAGTATTCACTGTCGCTAATTGCACCATCTGCCTGTGTTGCATTAAAGGCGATTCAGCGGCTTCGGTGACAGTTAATACCGCTTCAACGCAAACGTCTTCATTGGCAAATAGCTGTTGCCAGTCGCTCAAATCTTGTTTGATAATTTCAGCGGCTATCTGCGCTTTTAACGCTTGAGGGTGCCGAATGAGTTCAGACCACTGTGGATGACCCATCAATGCAAAAAATCGAGTCATGAATTTTGGCTCAAGCCCGCCAACCGCCAAATGTCGATTGTCTTTGGTGCGGTAGTAGCCATAAAAGCTGCCGCCATTAAGCACAGTGCCACCGGGTTGTGGATCTTCGCCGCTGCCCAAGGCTCCCGCTGCAAACATGGCGTTCAAGCCAAATGCCGCGTCGGTCATGCTGATGTCGAGATGTTGACCTTCGCCACTGTGATGTCGCGCTAATACAGCCGCTAAAATGCTAATAACGGCTTGATGAGAGCCACCTGCAATATCGGCGATTTGAGTGGCAGATAAGACAGGTCCCGTTTGCGCTGTGCCGCTATAACTCGCCAAACCGCTTAACGCCAGATAGTTGATATCATGCCCCGCTTTGTCCTGCTTTGGTCCAGTTTGACCATAACCGGTGATCGAGCAATAAATCAATCCCGGGTTAATCGCTTTAAGCGAGTCATAATCCAATCCGAGCTTTTTCATCACTCCCGGGCGAAATTGCTCCAGCACTATGTCATATTGCGAGACCAAGCGTTTTACCACTTCAACACATTCGGGCTTTTTCAAATCCAGCATCATTGAGCGTTTATTGCGATTGATAGTCAGATAAGCATAAGACTGGCGCTCTTTTCCTTCACCGCCCTCCACTAGAAAAGGCGCAATAGTGCCAAGCATATCTAGGTGATGAGGCGACTGCACTCGTAATATTTCAGCGCCCATATCAGCCAACATCATTGAGGCATAAGGTCCGGGCAACAGGCTGGAAAAATCCAGCACTTTTAACCCTTGCAGCGGTCCATTCACTGAAAGACCTCACCGCTTTGCGCCATTTGTTGCAACCTTTCACTCGGTCTGAACCGCTCGCCATATTGGTCGGCGAGTTGATTGGCGCGATCAACAAAGTTTTGCACACCATATTGATTAATGAACTGCAACGTGCCGCCGGTCCATTGCGGATAACCAATGCCAAAAAGTGAACCTATGTTCGCATCGCCAACTGAGCGTAATACTTGCTCCTCAAAACAACGGGCTGTTTCGATTGCCATGATGAACAACAAGCGGTCTTTAATGTCAGTCAGTGGCATGTTATTTGTTTTAGTAAACTGGACAGACAGTTGAGGCCACAACTTTTTATGCCGACCTGGACCATAATCGTAAAATCCTTTGCCTGCGGCTTTGCCCACACGCTGCTGATCCAACATACTTTGTAAGATGCTATCAGCCGGATGTTGACCTTCATCAATCTGATCTTTAGCAGTTTGTTTCCCAATGGTATCCAATAACGTTAAGCTCACTTCATCGGTGACCGCCAGCGGTCCCACCGGAAAACCACACAGATAAGCAGCGTTTTCAATCGATGCCGCTTGTGCCTCAGCCAGCAAGCTAATGCCTTCTTTTACATAGGTTTTAAACACTCTGGAGGTGTAAAAACCACGGCTATCATTGACCACAATAGGGGTTTTAGCCAACTGCTGTGTCAGGTCCCAAGCTTTAGCTAAAGTTTCATCAGCGGTATGTTCACCACAAATAATTTCTACCAAAGGCATTTTGTCGACCGGTGAAAAGAAATGAATGCCAATGAAGTTTTGCGGTCGTGCCGCAGCCTCTGCCAAGCCTGTGATAGGCAAGGTTGAAGTGTTTGAAGCAAACACCGCACTCTCGGCCAAAACAGGCTCAACTTGTCCGGTGACTTTGGCTTTTAATTCGCGATCTTCAAACACCGCTTCAATCACCATTTCACACCCAGCCAAGTCAGCGGTGTCTGCGGTAGCAATAATTCGCGCCAAAATATCATCGACTTTATCTTGCCTGATCCGGCCTTTGTCGAGCTGTTTTTGTAGCAATTTACAGCTGTAGTCTTTGCCTTTCTCTGCCCCTTCGACGCTAACGTCTTTAAGTATCACAGTGATGCCTTTGCTGGCACAAGCATAGGCGATCCCAGCGCCCATCATGCCTGCGCCGAGTATGCCGACCTTGGTGAAGCGGGTTTTATCAGCCGCCGGACGGTTTTTGCCAGACTTAATTTGGTTTTGCTGAAACCACAAAGTGTTGATCAGGTTTTTCGAGATTTGCCCTTTAGCCAGTTCAGCAAAATAGCGGCTTTCAATACGCTCGGCAGAGGCAAAATCCACTTGTGCACCTTCAACCATACAACTCAGAATCGCCTCAGGGGCAGGTAAAGTACCTTTGGTGGCATTGCGGATCATCACCGGAGCCACAGCGACAGCCTGTGCCATTGCCGGATGACTCGGACCACCACCAGGTAACTTATAACCTTTAACATCATAAACTTGTGTAACCTCAGGATTTTCGCTGATCCATTGACTCGCTGCATCCTGTAATTGCAGTTGTGAATCAACCAGTTGGTTAACTAATCCAGCTTTAATACCTTGCGCTGGACTAAATAATTTTCCCTGAGTTAAGTACGGCATTGAGCCTTGCAAACCGAGCAATCGAACCATCCGAGTCAAGCCACCCGCGCCCGGCAGCAGTCCTAGCGTCACTTCGGGCAATCCTAACTGTAAGGTCACATCATTTAATGCCACCCGATGATGACAGGCCAATGCCAGTTCAAACCCACCTCCTAAAGCTGCACCATTAATGCAGGCAACCACCGGTTTGCCGCAGGTCTCTAATGCTCGCATGGCGATTTTCATTTGCATCGACATGTCATAAATTTGCTGTGCAGTTTCATCGGTAGTTTGTGACAATAGTGCCAAATCGCCACCAGCAAAAAATGTCGACTTGGCAGATCGCATAATCACCCCAACAAAATTATCTTTAAGCAGTTTGTCGATAGTTGCCGTCAAATCATTAGCAAAAGCCAAATCCATCAGATTGACTGGCGCATCGGCTTTATCAAAAATGATATGAACAATATTGTCGCTGTCTTTCTCATACCCTATTGATGAAGAATTAGCTGATGAAGAATTAGTTGAAGTCATGATCATACCCTCTCGATAATTGTTGCGATGCCCATACCGCCACCAACACAAAGCGTAGCCAGACCTCGTTGTAAACCTCTGACTTCTAGCTCATCAAGCAAAGCCCCTAAAATCATCGCGCCAGTTGCGCCCAACGGATGACCCATGGCAATAGAGCCGCCGTTCACATTAACTTTTTCCATTGGTACTTTAAGTTCATCAACAAAGCGTAATACCACTGAGGCAAACGCTTCGTTAACTTCAAACAAGTCAATATCATCAATGCTGAGACCCGCCACTTTTAACGCTTTAACCGCAGCCGGTGCAGGACCAGTCAACATGATAGTTGGGTCGGTGCCAACCAATGCCGTTGCAATCACCTTCGCTCGGGGTTTGAGACCAAATTGCTCTGCCGCCTGCTTTGAACCAAGCAAAACTGCCGCTGCGCCATCAACAATGCCCGATGAATTTCCTGGGGTATGCAAATGATTGATGCGTTCAATCTGATGGTATTTTTCTTTGGCTACGTGATCAAAACCCAGCGCACCTATTTTTGCAAATGAGGGTTTAAGTACCCCGAGTGTTTCGAGTGAACAGTCCGGGCGGACCAACTCGTCAGTGTCTAAAATAGTCATGCCATTACTGTCAACAACAGCTATTACAGCATTAGCAAAAGCCTTTCTTTGCCATGCCGCTGCGGCTTTTTGATGAGAACTGACAGCAAAACCATCGAGCGTTTCTCGGCTGTAACCGCCCAAAGTGGCAATTAAATCCGCGCCAATACCTTGCGGCATATAGCCAGTTTTAATGCTGGTTTGGGGGTCATATGCCCAAGGTCCACCATCTGAGCCCATCGGCACTCGTGACATCGATTCAACCCCACCTGCGACAACTAAATGCTCCCAGCCAGAGCGTACTTTCATCGCCGCAGTATTCACCGCATCCAGCCCTGAAGCACAAAAACGGTTAACGGTGATGCCCGCACAGTTATCATGCCAGCCCGCCAGCAGCGCCGCCGTTTTGGCGATATCAGCGCCCTGATCGAGAATAGGCGTAACACAGCCCATCACAATGTCGTCGACATATTGAGTATCAAACTGATTACGTTGTTGCAGAGTATTAAGCAGGCTGGCTAGCAGATTAACTGGTTTGACTTCATGTAAAGCACCCGTGGCGCGACCCCGACCACGAGGTGTGCGAATGGCATCGAAAATATAGGCTTGGTTTGCATTCATAATAAGTTAAGACGTTGATAAATAATGGCTCATCATAACCAGCTGGGGACGGACGTCAAGCCCGAGGCGTTACGAGGTAAACCGTTTAACATCCAAAGATTGGGGATCTTCATGAATGATCACATCGACGTCACCGAGCATGGCAATAATCGACTGTTCGACTTCATCAGAAATAACATGAGCAGCATAGAGCGTGAGGTCATCATCCATTTCAACGTGCATCTGGATAAATTTAGTGTGTCCAGCCTGCCGGGTTCGCAGTTCATGAACCCCTTTAACTTGAGGATGACCGAGGGCTAATGCAAGGATTTGCTGGTGCTCTTCATCTGACAGTTCTTTGTCCATCAGGCTATCAGCACTTTCGTGGGCGACTGTCCAAGCGTTATACATCAAGTAGATAGCAATCAAAATAGCAAATATCGCATCGACATATTCGATACCTTTCGCCGCTAACCAAATTGCCAGCAGTACAGCGGCATTAAGCAGTAAATCGCCTTTGTAATGTAAAGAATCGGCTCTGATCGCCACAGAATCAGTTTGCTTGATAACCCACACCTGAAACAGCACCAATATCAAGGTGACAACAATAGAAAACACCGCCACCCACATGCCTATTTCGTGATGTTGCATCTGCGCAGATTGAGATAATCGGCCAATGGCGTGAAACACCAATAACATTGAGGAGCCGCAAATAAACGCCGCCTGAGCCAAACCAGCCAATGATTCGGCCTTGCCATGACCAAAACGATGTTCGTTATCGGCAGGCTCTAGAGCATAACGTATGACAAAAAAACTAATGCCTGAGGCGGCAATATCGAGTATCGAATCGGTTAATGTCGCCATGATACTGGCAGAGTCAGTCATCACCAAGGCATACACCTTGCTGATGATAAGTAAACTGACTGCGATGAGGGGTCCCCATGAAGCCAATTTGACTAGATGTTGATACCGTTGTTGATCAGTCATTAACTTAATCTCTCAACATATATCCTCACCACAGGGATAATTTCAAGTGATTTTGCTTTTCTCCGTGTCCTCTGTGCCTCTGTGGTGATAAAAAAAGAACAGAACACGACACGTTGAAGCACTACATTAACACCGCCTATATCACGAACTCTTGGGTTATTGTTACTTTTAGATCATTTTGTTCTTTAAAGTCAAAAGCTTATTCACCACAGAGACACAGAGAACACAGAGGAGGTCAAAAGCAAAAGACAAAGTAATTGCTGCCGCATCTTGGTTTCTTTTTAGCTATGTTCTTTGTGGTGAAATTACTCCTGTCTCTAGCCTTTCGCAGGTAATACCAAAGCAGACACTTCACCAAAACCAATGCGGGCAGCACCATCTCTTTGACAATAGCCGCGCATGATCACCGCATCACCATCATCAAGGAAAGTGCGGGTTTCACCGTTACCCAAATCAATCTGCTGTTTGCCACCATTAGACAATTCAAGCATCGAACCGGCTTCTGCTGCCTCAGGGCCTGATTGAGTACCGCTACCCAAGAAGTCACCCGCTTTGAAGTTACAACCATTCACCGTATGATGAGCAACCATTTGTGCCACCGTCCAGTATGAATGCAAAAAGTTAGACTGGCTTAACTTGGCTGGTGCATCACCCGCTTCACGCATTTTTTCAGTTTCGAGGAAAACTTCTAATTCAACGTCATATGAACCTTGTTCACTGTTGCGAGCACTGCTGAGATAATCCATTGGTTGCGGATCGGCATTGTCTCTGCTCCATGAAGCTCTAAACGGAGCCATAGCTTCGTTAGTGATGATCCACGGAGAAACCGTTGAAGCAAAGTTCTTGGCCAAAAACGGACCCAATGGCTGATATTCCCACGCTTGCATGTCACGAGCCGACCAGTCATTAAATAAACATAGACCAAAAACGTGATTGTCTGCGTCATCAATGTCAATAGCATCGCCTAATGCATTGCCGCCACCGATGTAAATGCCCACTTCCATTTCGTAGTCCAGACGTTTACACGGGCCAAAACTTGGCACCTCAGCGGTCGGTGCTTTAGTCTGCCCTTTAGGGCGATGAAAAGCCTGACCAGAGACATCAATCGAAGATGAACGACCGTGATAACCAATCGGCAACCATTTGTAGTTTGGCAATAATGGGTTGTCAGGTCTGAACAATGAACCCACACTAGTGGCGTGGAAAATAGAAGTATAAAAGTCGGTATAGTCACCGATATGACAAGGTAAATCGTATTCAACATCTGCTTGAGCAACCAAGCAAGCTGTTACGGCATCAGTCAAAGCAGCACCTGTAGAGAGCGCTTCTGACAAGGCTAAACGCAAGGCAGACCAGACACTCGGTGCCATGGCCATAAAATCATTCAGTTGTGGTTTGCTACAAGCCGTTAAAGCGGTAGCAGTGTCGCCAGAAAATACATTGGCCTGTGACAAAGCAGCCAAATCAACGACCTGATCGCCAATAGCCACACCACCGCGAAAGGCTTCATTTGAGTTGGCTCGACGGAAAACGGCAAAAGGCAGATTTTGGATCGGAAAATCAGTATCAGCCGCATTGGCAGACTCAACCCAGCTGGTCAAATTGATATCATGGGTTTGGTTAAGAGCAGACATAGTTGTTACCTTATCTTTCACTAAAATACAAGTTTAGGGCATGTGGATACACAGCAGAATAAACAGTCTTTAAAGCAATGTCCAGATGTATAGACAACACGTTTAGCACTCTATTTGACAGCTCTGTAGATCAATGATGTAACGATTAGTTGACGGCTGACTGAAATCACTTGCGTTATAATTCGGTGAGTATTCTTCACGGATAAATCCGCTGACGACGACACTAAGAATGCCCACCTTGCAGGTTAGGATAGGATCAATAAATGACTTGCGTGTAAGCTGACTGACAAATATCACCAGAAATCAACGACAATCCCCCAGAGCCATTGACTTTGCGCCAAGCCCCTTCGATATCAACGCCGGCAATATAAATAATGGCACTGGCTGGTTGAAATGCACTTTTGTTTCCCCCAACAGCCCATTGTCCACGAATGTTCTGATTAATATCAATCGAAGTCATCATAGTATAAAAAAAGCCCGGCACAAAATATTCCAAGTTTTCAGTTTTTACCGTTACATAGGCCGTTTTGGTTAAACCACCAATCTGTCCAGTATTACATTGAACATCAATCGCAGCCGCTTCAAAACCGATTAACCCACCAGCTAAGCATAAACTCATTAGACATTTTTTCATTATTATTTGTCCTCTTCGTTTGTTAATGAATACGTGGTCTTTTCTATACCAATAACGTCGCCTTCACTGGTTTTATTCAACTCGTTTGTCACTTTTTTAGTTAACTCACCCTTAAGCTGATCAGCTGCGATTTCTAATGTATTACAACGAGATTGAAACGCGGGCTGATACTTAACAAAATCAGCCAGTTTTAATTGCGTCCAATCAATACCCGAGCTACCACCATGAGCAGCGATTTTTGGCAATAATTGGCTGTTAACAATATCTCTCCCATGTTCAGATAACTCATCCATAATTTGATGATAGCGTTGCTCATAAGCTTTTTTATCTAATTGATCCATTTGCTTAAAAGCCGTTAGCATCATTTTGGCTGCCACTGTATCACTATTGTTATCGCTACTCTTATCGCTATTGTCACGACTTTGTAGTTGTTCTTCTACTTGCTGGCAAGCCTGACTATAAACGCCATGCATACGACGAATCGATCGCTGATTAAATGCATCATTATCTTTAGCCGCTTGTTGTAGCACAACCAAATCAACCGCTGAGAACAAGGATTGATGATCACCGCGAGAAATATGCTCTAACATAAAGTAAAAGGATTTACCGACGGCAAAGTTACTCCGCTGTACTAGTGGGCTTAGGTCAGTCGTCGTAAAGGGTTTGGGATCGGGTTGTGCCATTGCTATATTGACTCCAAAAACACACGTTGATAAAACTATTGTATTTCTTATTAGTTGTCTCATAAAATGCTTCTCTTTTATTTTTAAATTACATAGAAATTCAGCTATTATGTTGATAACAACCTAATTTTTGATATCAAAAATAACCAGATTTACAACCAAGAATAGCAACACAACCTGAGGGTTTTAAACTCGGTAGCATTGATATCCCAGACGATTGTAAGGCTAGTCTATCCAATTAAAAATACCAAAAAAAACAGAGAAATAATCCAGAAAATCACTTTATACAATTCACAACACCAACAAAGACAATACCTGACCCTCAAGCAAACAAAACTGGCCACTAAACACCGCACCACTGCTCAACTGCGGATTCAAATCTTGGCACAGCCGCAAAGTAAAACGATGATTGTCAAAATCCAATTCGGTGATCCGCACCGCATCAAAATCAAAGTAATAACCCGTTGAAGGGTAAGCCGCTTTAAAGAAGCTCTCTTTTATCGAGAAAATCAATGAAAACAACACTTCCTTGGCAATCCCCGGTCGCTCCAACAGTTGATAGTCATCACCATAGAGAATGGCATCTTGGATATCACTCATGGTTTTTTCAGTGATAATACTTTCGATATCAATGCCCACCCCAAGTACTGTGGCTTGTGAGGTCACCACAGCCAAGGCGGTAGTGTTACTGTGAGTAATTGAACCTTTAACCCCAGCAGGCCATACCGGGCAACGATGTTTACCGACAGTAATGGCGTAATTGCTAATACCCAGTTGCGCCAATGCCGTTTTGGCGCAATAACGCCCAGCCAAAAACTCAGCTTTGCGTTTATTCACTGCCCGATTCAAACTATCTGGAAAGGCAATGCCCAGCTCAGTGAAAAATGTATCCTGATAACCCTTAACCGCAAAGTCGCATTGATGGATGATCAGATCAGCAACTTCAACACCAGCAAAAGGCTGTTGGTTTAGCATAAAGTCGGTGATACTTGTCTTCATAATAACAATTCCTTATTTATTTCCAAATAACACTCGTACATAAGCTTTTGGTTTTGCTCTGCTCTGCTTTTCGTTGTTAATTGTTAATTGTTAATTGTTAATTGTTAAGTGTTAAACCCCGTCAGCAAAACCCTGCTGCCGCCACGCTTCAAAACTGACTACGGCAACTGCATTCGACAAGTTCATACTACGACTACTGGCGATCATGGGGATCCGCAAACGATGGCTGACATCAATACTATTAAGCACATCATCCGGTAAACCATGGGTTTCGGAGCCAAATAGCAACACATCACCAGGTTGGTAATCCATCTGATCGTGAGGTCGACTGCCTTTGGTGGTACTGGCCAGAATTCGTCGTCCTGCGACAGCGGTCAAAAAAGCTTGGTAGTTTGCATGGCGGGTCACGTTAGACAAATCATGGTAATCCAGACCTGCCCGACGGAGTTTTTTCTCTTCAAAATCAAACCCTAAAGGTTCGATAAGATGTAGGGCACAACCGTTATTAGCGGCTAAGCGAATGATATTACCGGTATTTGGTGCGATTCGGGGTTCATAAAGGGCGATATGGAACATGGTGACAATGGCTCTCGGTTATCTTTTCAAGCCGGGCATGATAACATCTTTTGTTTTTTGCCAAACCACTTTTAGTGATCACCAGATAACAGAACTGACGACGCAAATACCGCCAGCCACGCTATGTTAACAAACGGATCATTCGGCCTTTTTTTCTCGCCCCAACAAATTCATCGCCGCTTCTTTAGGCGATTTGCCCTGATACAGCACCGCATAAATTTGTTCGGTGATGGGCATTTCAACGCCTTTGCGCTGAGCCAATAAATAGACTTCTTTGGTATTACGAAAACCTTCAACGACCTGACCAATACTCTCCATCGCCTCTTCAACGCCAGAGCCGCTGCCTAAAGCCAGACCAAAACGACGATTACGCGATAAATTGTCAGTGCAGGTCAGGACTAAATCACCGAGTCCGGCCATTCCCATAAAGGTTTCTTTCTTTGCGCCAACCGCATGACCGAGACGACATAGTTCAGCCATTCCTCGGGTAATTAATGCCACCCGGGCATTAGCACCAAAACCGATACCATCAGCAATACCGGCACCAATAGCAATAACGTTTTTAACCGCACCACCGAGTTGTACACCAATAAAGTCGTCATTACTGTAAACCCGAAAAGATTTTTCGCAATGTAATAAATCAGAGATAACTTGAGTGAAATCTGGATCGTTTGACGCCAGAGAAATCGCCGTAGGTAACCCTTGCGCCATTTCTTTGGCAAAAGTGGGACCAGATAATGCCGCCAGCGGCACATCAGCAGAGAGAATATCGAGCGCGACCTCTTGTAGCAATCGGCCGGTATCAGGCTCTAAACCTTTGGTCGCCCACAAAACTCGGGCATCAGCGGTTAAAAAAGGTTTGATTTGTTTGAGCATTGCGCCAAAAGCATGGCTAGGTACCACGACGAGAATATTTGAGCTGGCGCGAACCGCAGTTTCCAAATCCGCCTCAATATAAAGCGACTGTGGAAATTGGGCATCAGGTAGATAACGCTGATTACAGCGATCTTTAGTCATTTGAGCAAGGTGCTCAGGATTGCGTCCCCACAGTAATGTTTTATTGTCATTACGAGAGAAGCACATGGCAAGGGCGGTGCCGTAAGACCCCGCCCCTAAAATGGTTATATCAGCAGCCATTTCAACTGTTGTCTGAATAGCCAGCTTATGCGTCTGCTGTTTCAGTGCTAGCGCCGGCAGCTTCTGCTTGACGCTGTTGTACGTACTGAGCGAACAACGCATCGAAGTTAACTGGAGCCAAGTTCAATTGTGGGAAAGTAGCACGGTTAACCAAGTTTGAGATAGTTTCACGAGCATATGGGAATAACAAATTAGGGCAGTAAGAACCCAACATGTGAGCTACTTGACCTTCGGCCATGCCTTCGCCATCAGAGATAGTGAAAATACCAGCTTGTTGAACTTCACACAAGAAAGCCGTTTCTTCACCGATTTTAGTAGTAACAGTTAACGCCAAAACCACTTCATAAACATTTTCTTCCAGCTTGTTTGAACGCGTATCTAGGTCCAATTTAACTTCTGGTTTCCATTCTGTTTTGAAAATGGCCGGTGTGTTAGGCGCTTCAAAAGAAATATCTTTGGTGTATACACGTTGGATAGCGAATTGTGGGCCTTGCTGTTCTGCTGCACCGTTAGCTTGTTGGTCTGACATTGTTTTTCCTATTTAGCGTTTATCTAGAGTTTGTCTAGAAATTATTAAAGTTAAAAAAACGGCGGGGATAACACCCGCCGTTTTGAATTATTTGGGGAAGGTTAAAGGATAGCGTCTAAACGCCCATCTCTTTCCAATTCCATCATCTCGTCGCAACCGCCGATATGTTTTTCATCAATGAAAATCTGCGGAACAGTGTAACCACCGTTGGCACGATCAATCATTTCTGAGCGAAGCTCTGGAAACTGATCAATACGGATCTCTTTGTATTTCACGTCTTTGTTGTCGAGCAATGCTTTTGCACGAACACAGTAAGGGCATGTACCTTTGGTGTAAAGTTCTACTTGAGCCATAATATCGTCTCTCTTTCCTACTTTTGTGTTACCGGTAAACTTGCGCCAATCCAGGTGTTCATGCCACCTTGCAACAAACTAACGTTAGTAAAACCACTCTTAAATAATGTTGTTGATGCGCCACCAGCCGATAAACCAGCATTACACACCACTATAATGGGATTCGATTGCTTGTTTTCAAGCAAACCGAAGTCCTTTTTTTGGATTTTTTCTACTTCCAAATGTAAAGCACCAGCAATATGTCCCTTATCGAATTCTTTTTTATTGCGGATATCAACAATCAATCCCTCTTGTCGATTCACTAACTGCGTCAGCTGTTGTGGAGAAATAGCCTTTATCGGCGATAACAACCCTTTAACAATACTTACTACTATGGCACCAAATAATCCCAACCAAATTAAGCCAAGGATATAATGATTACCAAAAAACTCAACGAACTGTGCCACAGTACCAACCTTTTCAATCAAAACGAAAATAACCAACGAACCGCAAAGAGCGGGGGATTATCCATTATTACCCGCGCCGACGCAACTACTGTAACAAAATTGTTGCAAAAATGACCTAATTCGTTGTAGGGACGCGTATTAACATAGATTTATCCACAGAATCATCTATTACGCGATCAGAGCCTTTTATGGCTCCGACCATATAGAGCAAATTAAGGTTACAGTTATCCTCAACATTCACGAGGTTGAAACCTCGTCTACGGCAGAACGGGTAGGCCGTAGACGCGAATTCATTCGCGTTTTTTTGATTATCAATTGTTACCCTGTTTGATTGGTGCCCCTTTTATTAATATAAACAGAAAACAGGCCATGTTTTTCGACCAACTTATTTGCCGCATTAATACCCGCTTTATTTTCTTGCCGCCATTGCTCCCGCGCTGCTTTTGAAACTTCTAGCGCCAGCGCTGCTTCGAGAGTAGCTGAAAGGTTAATCTTCAACGCCCGGGCTTTAGCTAATAAATCACTATTGATACTTAAATTGGTCGGTTTTTTATGGGTTTATTGAGGCTATAGTAGTCGAGCCTGCTGCTGTTGCTCATCATACAACTGCTCTAACTTTAAATATTGCGGATCATTGCGGATATTGGTGATATCTCTGAAGATTTAAGGCTTACCGCCAACCCAGTTCTCAATTCGTAACCCGGGCACACGATTAAACTCTTTCACGTTGTTGGTCACCACAATCAGACCAAGTGATCTGGCATGACCTGCAATCATTTGGTCATAGGGACCAATGGGCTTACCTGCCTTTGCCAATTCAGCCCTGAGCTGGCCGGTATGGTTGGCTGCGATATCATCATAAGATAAGACTTCAAGTCTGGCGGCAAAACCCTGAACGGTTGCCAAATTTTGCTGTGGGTTTGAAGATTTTTCTGCACCGTAAATTAGCTCCATCAGCGTAACAGAAGAAATGCAGATTTGGCCATAACAGGCTTTAAAGGCCGCCCGTACCTCGGGCGGTTTATTATTCATGGTATAAACCACAATGTTGGTATCAAGCATATATCTGAGCATTAAAAGAACTCTCTGACTTGTTCTTCCGGCTGCTCTCGTTCAGTCATAAAATCATCAGTAACACTGTCACCATCAAACCAACTGTCCCAAGCTTCTCCAGCCGGAGCAATCAGTCTGGCTCTGCCTAACGGGATGATATCAACTTTTTTAACATCATCAGGCAAAGCGACTTTTTTAGGCAAAACGTACTGCCTGACTTTGATTACTTTTGAAAACACTCGCTTGGATCATAATAACCTCCAATAGAAAAACATACGTTATCGTAAGGTAAAGTCTAATCTCTTGCAGGGATATGTCAATGGTATATCCCTGCTGCTCTAGCTTTAAATATTCCAGGTCATTGCGGATCTTGAAGAACAGCAATTTTAATTCTTGCGGCCAATTCTTAACAAACCCATCACTTAATCTTCAACAAACCATCAAACAAGCGTTGCTTATCTGCCTTGAACAAATACTGTTGATCAACGATGCGCAAAAAACGGCTGCGTTGCGACGGTTTAAAACGGCCATTTTTAGCGATATAAGCCGCCATTTGCGCGATGATTGAATCGCCAAGCGTGAGTAAAGCCGGGACGAATTTCAGCGTTTAAATCCAGTGGCTGGCGCTGACTCGGTTGGCTTAGCAAATCAGCTCGATAGCGGTACTGAATAGCCTTGGCTGCCGAAATTTGCGCGGTAAAAAATCCCGCCACGGCATCGGCGTCCAGACCCTTTTCGGCGGCTGCGGTTTTGGCACTATTCAATACCACCCGCTCCCGCTCGACATTTTCAATCGCCAACTGGTTTTGCGCCTTATACAAGCCAACATCTTTCATATAGCTCAAACGTTGATTGATGGTTTCAAACAATGCCTCAGCATCCTGAGTATTTGGCGTTAGCGCCGAAAACAGTAAGGCTAAGTAAACAGCCGCATAAAAAATATTGTACAACAGATTTCATTAATCGTTCCCTTTATTTAAATCACTCGATCATTGCCGCCATCAATGGGAATATGTGCCCCGGTGGTTTTGGCAAAATCGCTGGACGCCAAAACAGCGGCCAAACGAGCGACGTTATAGCTGGTGATTTCAGTTTTCAGTAAGTTGCTTCTTTTATATTCTTCGACCGTGACACCATAATTAGCCGCCCTAACTTTGAGCATTTCGTCGGTCCAAATCTCAGTGTCAAATACCGCATTAGGATGCATGGTATTGACCCGAATACCAAAAGGAGCCAACTCTAACGCCGATACTCTGGCAAGCTGAGCCAGTCCGGCTTTGGCACAACTATAAGCCGCCGCTCCCGGACCCGGTGCTGCGACGTTTTTCGACCCGGTGATCACAATACAAGGCTCAATGCCGACTTTTAAATAAGGCGTCGCCAGTTTAATCACCCGATAATGCCCCGATAGGTTGATGTCGAGCGAGCTACTCCAGACATCCTCATCTAAGTCTTCTACTAAGGCACCCGCTTGAAAAATACCCGCGTTGCTCACCACTATATCTATGCCACCAAAGGTTTGTACGCCTTTAGTCATTGCCGCTGCAATCGAGTCGCTACTGCCCACATCGCACACCACACCCAAAAACCCGGGATCAGCAAACAGCGTGGTTATTTTGCCATTGATATCAGTGGCGATGACACAAGCCCCCTGATCTAACAACTCGCGCGCAATCGCTTTGCCTATGCCGCTAGCCGCGCCGCTAACAAAAGCCACTTTGCCTTCAAACGGCGGCTTAGTGCTGCTGCGTTGCAGTTTTGCCTGCTCCAGCGACCAGTATTCCAAATCAAATATCGCTTTGGCGGGCAAAGTTGACCAACCGCCAAGCTGCTCAGCCCACTGAATCGCCTTAACAGTATGACGATAAATATCCGCAACAATATGGTTACGCTTAACACTCGGTGCAATCGCAAAAAGCCCCTTGTTTGGTGCAATCGCCACCCGGGGAGCGCAATCGAGTATCAAGTGTTTTGATGAGGCATGTTCGGCAAAATAACGCTGATATGCTGCGGCAAAGTCATTGATTGAAGCGTCAATATCATCTGCCAAAATCATCGGAATAGGTTTGGTTTGGATCACATGATCAGGTGTGATAGGTCCTTGAGTCGCGATGCTCTCAAGCTTGTCGAGTGCAGAAAAAGCCACACTGGCAGCGTCATGTTGCCAGCTAACAATCATCG
Organism: Alteromonadaceae bacterium; assembly: GCA_965277695.1. Classification (GTDB taxonomy): domain Bacteria; phylum Pseudomonadota; class Gammaproteobacteria; order Enterobacterales; family Alteromonadaceae; genus JABSOG01. Next base: position 66,832 of record CBDIDQ010000059.1, on the reverse strand, counting down.
GCGTGGCAGCAAGCTTTGACAATTGCTGGCGCATTTGAGCAATCGACAGCGGTGAAAATTCAACCTCCTGAGCACTTTGAGCGATTTCCCAAGCACCTTCCCAAGCACCCTGGGCTTTAATATAGTCCTCAGCTTCGCTCACCAGCTTTATCATGTTCTCGTAGGCACTTTGACCATCATCGGCAAAAGTAAAAATCCCGTGGTTTAATAATACGATGCCTTCATATGCCGCCAAATCAAGGTCTTTAATCGCTTGATAAACCTGCTTCGACAACACAAATCCCGGCATAGCAAACGGCAACACCAGCACTCGATCACCATAAATGGCTTTGATTTTGTCCTCACCACCGGGCGTATTGCTAATGCTCACTACCGCATCGGCATGAGTATGATCGACAAATTTAAACGGGATCAACCCATGTAATATGGTTTCAATCGAAGGACTCGGCGCAGACGGGTCAGTCATCGCACATTTAAGCTCTGTGACCATATCCTCATCGCTCATCTCATCTAGCGTCGCCAAATTTAACAGGTGCTGTAATTGCACCGGGGCAAAACCCTGAGGCTCAATGGTTTTCAAATCCCAGCCACTGCCTTTAACATAAAGCAGTGCCCGCTGTGCACCAAAAATATCAGGCTCAGTGGTTTTGACCGACGTATTACCGCCGCCATGCATCACCAAGTCTTCATTCAGCCCCAACAACCGTGAGGTATACACCCGCATCTCAAGGTCTGAATCAGCATATTTTGCCGCTTCAACCGGGTCCCACAAACTTTGCATTAATTATCCCCATGAAGGTCGTTAAACAGCGCTCGCAAATTAGCCTTAAGCGGCTGACTCACCAAACCTCGCTCGGTGACAATAGCTGTCACCAAATTCGCTGGTGTCACATCAAACGCCGGATTTCTGACTTTAATATTGTCAGGCGCAGTCACCACGCCCGCCAAAGTAGTCACCTCGGCGGCTTCTCTTTCTTCAATCACAATGTCATCGCCACTTGGAGTATTAAAATCGATGGTTGAAGACGGACAAGCGACGTAAAACGGAATGTGGTAATGATTGGCGATAATGGCCACCCCTAAGGTGCCAATTTTATTAGCAACATCGCCGTTTTCTGCCACCCGGTCGGTGCCAACAATGACCATTTGAATATGCCCTTGCTGCATCAAATGCGCTGCCATATTGTCGCTGATGAGTGTGGTATCAATACCCGCCCGGCTCAATTCCCAAGCGGTCAAACGTGCACCCTGCAATAGAGGACGGGTTTCATCAGCGTAAACTTTGAAGGTTTTACCGACTTTGTGAGCTAAATACATCGGTGCCAACGCAGTACCCATGCCGCTGGTTGCCAGTGCCCCGGCATTGCAATGAGTCAGAATCCCCATGCCATCTTTAATCAACGACAACGCATTTTCACCAATGCCCTGACACAGCGCCTCATCTTCGGCATGAATTTTTTCGGCTTCATCGGTCAGTGCGGCAATGATATCAACGGTTGTCGATGCAGTTGTCGAAGTACTCGTGTTCAGCGCCCGTTGCTGCATTCGTTGCAGTGCCCAATTCAGATTAACCGCCGTAGGTCGAGAGCTATTGAGGTAGTCAGCCACCGAGCTGACTTTACTGAGAAAATCAACCAACGGCAAATCTGCATGTTGTTTAACGCCAATCACCAATCCATAGGCCGCAGCAACACCAATCGCTGGTGCGCCCCTGACTTTTAATTGCTTAATCGCATCCCAGACTTGTTCAACCGAGGTTTGCTGCACCTCTTTAAACTCGCCGGGTAATAAGGTTTGATCAACTAAAAATAGCTGTTCATCTTGCCATCTAAGCGTTGTGGGCCACATAAGTTCTCCTAGATAAATCATTAAGTTTATCAATTCTATTTTGGTTAATTAGCTCATCAATCTGTTGAAGTCGGCCGCACCTTAAGCATTCCTAGCTAATTCATTCAGTTCATCGATGCTATTAAATTGGTCACGTTTAACCACCATTTGCGTCGCCATATTGATAATATTGGTTTCAATGCTCGCTCTGGCGGCCAAATCTTCGATATCAGCAAAATCGGCCACCTTAGCCAAACCCACCACTCGTCGCATCATTTTACAAGCGGCAAAACCGATGGTATCGGCCAATAATCCCGCCATATAAGTGTCGATATAGGCTTTAAGGTCGTCCAAGCCACCGTCATATTGCCACTGTTGTGAGTCACTATCGGCTTCGTGTTTTAACCACAAAGTGGTAAATTGCTCAGCAAACTGATGCCAAATCTGACTGATGGTATCGAGCAACCAAACCCGATAAGCCTGACTGGCTTCAGCTGTCAGATGGTTTTCATCAGCGTGAGAAAAATAAGACATATAAAGGTTGCCAATTAACGCCCCGACATCAAATCCCATCGGGCCAAAAAAGGCAAATTCAGAATCAATCACATAGGTTTCATCAACGCTGGCCATAATGCTACCAATATGCAAATCGCCGTGGAGCAACGCCTGCGCCTCGTTCATAAACTTGTATTTCATTTGCGCCACGGCAATTTTGACACCTCGGTCTTTTTGCACCTTATCAATCACCGCTTGCGGCAATTGTGGATTATAAACATTGGTTTCGTGGTCTTCATAAGGATGAGAAAAAACAAAATCCTCAGTCAATTTGCATAAATCGGCATTAATAAACTGCTTCACCAACGCTTTTTTTGCTTCGCTGGGCATTGCCAAATCAGAGCTTGAAAACAGCGTATGGGCCAGATAACCCGCCATATGCTCGGCAAACTGAGGAAAAACAATGCCTTTGATAATATCTCCGCGCACAATACGTTGTTCGGCCAAATCTTGCATCACCACCAGCGATTGTTCAGTTGAGCTGTGATAAATCGTCGGTACCCGCTCAGCACAGACTTTTTTCGCCATCTCAAGTGCCATGATCTCAAAGTTCATCCGCTGGCGGCTCAACGGAAAGGATTCGCCGACCACCCGTAAATAAGGCACCGCTTGTTTTAGAATAACTGACCGTTTAGTCTGTGGGTTTTTAACCCGATAAACAAAATTGACATTACCATCGCCAATTTCTTGCACTTCAAGGGCCGAAAAGTCGCTGAGGATTGATTGCATAACAGGCAGATTTTTAAGGTAATCTACCACCGTTTGTGAATTTAAAATTTGATATGCCATATTAGGGTTCTCTTGGGTTTATTATCACCTGTAAAAGCTGGCGGTCATGCTAGCACGGCAAACCCGGTGGGACAAATGAGAGCGAATCTATTACCAAATTTAAAAACAAGTACATTGATGGTGCTGCTTATGCAATGGCTGGTGATGTGTGACACTGATCAAGCCGACATAATTGGTGATGCATAAAACAACATCCATATATTAAAACCTTATCATTGATGCCTTAGCTGCGTCGCACTTGCTTGTGATAAGCCTTTCTTCTATCATCTTGTAAGAATGTCTGCATATTTATAATACCAGACTGCCAATTAATACTAATTTGGAAAAACCATGTTTGAATTATCATCGTTACAAGATATTGAACTTTTAAGCGAGTCGGCACAGATTGAATGCAAGCTCGCTAAAGGGCGTGATGGTAAAGGCGAAGTACCTAAAGATATGTGGGAGTCTTATAGTGCATTTGCGAATTCGGATGGTGGTTATATCATTTTAGGACTGCGGGAAAAAAAGAGTCGCTTTACCATTGAAGGATGCGTGGCGGTGAGCCTGATTGTCGAAATCGAATACTCCATCAGATGTTTCGTTATGTCAATATTGGCGAGCAAGCAGGTTCGGGTATCCCCAAAATCGTAGCTGGTTGGAAAAACCAAAGTTGGCAGCCACCGCTGCTAAGCGAGTTAACAGAACCTTATGAGCAAACGCTTCTTGAACTAAAAATGGTCGATATTTTCCTCTAGCAATTACCAGCAGATTAAAGGAAAACTTCGACGCCAAATTTACCGAACTCAATGAGCTTGAAAGGTCAATTGCAATATTTGTATATAGCGATGATTACATCGCACACAAGGAGTTGTGTCAGCTAACTGGTGCTCATGCAAGAGAAGTCACATTAGCATTAGTTCGCCTGATAAAAGCTGGCATTATACATTCTTCTGGGGAACACAAAAATAAGATATATCACTCAGCTGAAACAGAAATACCAACACCGGATAATGATTTAGGTCGGTCAATGGCAGATACTATGTTTATTGCTAAACCCCTACCCAAATCAATCAGTAAAGGGAATACACATTCAGGTCAAGAGTTAAATGAGGAAAACATGGTATCAATGAAAATATGGGGGACACTAGAAAACATCGCTAAAATAGTAAAAAAAGGCTCTAAAAGAACTGTCACCAAAGAAATTATAGAAGAAACAATCATCGAATTGTGTAATAACCGCTTTGTTCCACTCTCAAACCTCGCCGTATTACTTGATCGAGAGCCCAATGCGCTCAGGAGGACCTATTTGAACCCAATGGTGACAAATGGTCAACTCAAACTGGCTTATCCCACCAAGCGAAATCATCCACAGCAAGCTTATACAAAAAATACTAATGAGCATTAAAACCGGAGTTAAAACCAGAGTTAAAACCAGAGTTAAAACCAGAGTTAAAACCGGAGTTAAAACCGGAGTTAAAAACCGGAGTTAAAAACCGGAGTTAAAAACCGGAGTTAAAAACCGGAGTTAAAAACTGGTGTTAAAACAGAGAGTTAAAACCGGAGTTATAACAGAGAGTTAAAACCGGAGTTATAACAGAGAGTTAAAACCAGAGTTAAAACCGGAGTTAAAACCGGAGTTAAAACCGGAGTTAAAACCAGAGTTAAAACCAGAGTTAAAACCGGAGTTAAAACCAGAGTTAAAACCGGAGTTAAAACCAGAGATAAAACAGCAGTTAAAACCCAACCACTTTCTACCCAAATGCGATGTATAAAGCGAATAATACCAACATCTCAATCAGCTAAAAAAAAGGTGCATAAAATGCACCCTACACGATCAAAACCTTATCATCGACGTCTTGGCAATATTACGATCATGCTCAACCGATCATGCTCAACCGATAATACAATAAAGCCTTTTATTTTGTGATAACCGCATACACCAAACTACAACGTCCGGGAAATGCATTATGAGCCGGATTATCGGTTATACCTAAAAGTACACTTTTTCCCGAGACTTGAGCAGTTAACAAAACAGATACCATCGCATCAAAACCTTCTCCTGTGTTTCGAGTGGTTAAATAGTTGGGATCACAACTTGCGCCATTAAGATTACTAATCCCATTAGTGATTTTTACTTCTAAGTTACCCGCTGCATGGCCAAAACCAGCAACATTGACGATCCCCACCGTATCCAAAGTAACCGGACCTATCGCAGCATCGGTGGCATGTGACATATTGCTGACAAACACACAAAACGTAATAAGTGTAAGTTTGAGTAATAAATTCGACATTTTTAAGTACCTTTTAATTTGAGTTACATTAAATTATCAGCTGTTTCACTATTTTCACAGCGCCTTATGCACCTTCAACCACAACAAAATCTTATCCACCGCTTTGGCGCTATTACTGCCGGGCCTAAAAGATTTTTTCGCGCTGTGTAATTCGCCAATGAAACTAACACCGTTATTGCTATCTAACGACGGATCAGCGCCTTTATCCAACAGCAATTGCACTGTTTTGAAGTCGTTACTACCAGCGGCTTCAATCAAGGCGGTGTTGCCGATGACTTTACCACTGGCAGGCCCTATCATTTGCGTACGACCATTGATGTCGGCTCCGTATTTCAACAAAATATCCAACTTGCTGGCACTGCCGTTAAGCTTGAAAATCGGACGGTTTTTTAACATCCCGCCGACCAAATTCGCATCGCCACCATGACGTAATGCCGATTCGATAAAAGCATCATCGTCAAACTTCATTGCCCAATGGATCACACTGCCACCATCATCAAAAACCACATTAGCATCAGCGCCCAATGCCAGTAATTTTTGATAACCGGCTAGGCTTTTCATCGACCAAAATAACGGCGTCGCATTACGAGTGCCTCGGGCGTTAACATCAACGCCACCAGCAACCAAGGCGTCAATTTCATCAATATCACCATCGGCGGCGGCGCTCGCCAGCGCCCTCACTTTTGCATCGGTAAACATAGTTTCAAGTGACATATGAGCAACCACAGCCTGACTCCTTGATTGATTAAACTTCGCCTCTTTAGCGGCCATGTTGCTATTACTAAAATGGCCCGACTGGTTGCTGCAAGCACTATTACTCACCACCAGCAAAGCTAAGGCACAATAACCCAAAATTTTTGTCATCATTTACTTCCTATTATTTGGATCCAATCAAATAAGGTTACATTTAATCGCCTGAAAAACGCGAATGAATTCGCGTCTACGGCTTACCCGCTCTGCCGTAGACGAGGTTTCAACCTCGTTAATTTTGACGGATAACCGTCACCTTAATTTGCTCTATATAGTCGCTGCCTATTATTTACATCCAACTATTTACAACCCATCACTGCACACATGTCGCCCATCCCATGCAAACCAGCACCACCAAGATTAACGTGTTGGCCCGGCACAGCAGTAGGTGTCATTAAGTTGATAATCCTCAGCGCATCATTCGAACTATACATGTATCTGACAGAACCATTGGTGATCGCAGTATCGCCCAAACTATTGGCATGAACACCAGCGGCATTAAACACCGTCGCGCTACTGCCGTTGAGTATAGCAGCGGTAGCAGCGATGCCTCCGCCGAGCGAATGACCAGTAAAACGCAGGTTTTTGCCCACTGATGCAAAGTCCTTATACAGCGACTTGGCTAATTTAAACGCCTCAGCATGTTGCGCACTGGTGCCGCCCATCGATTGAATAATATTGGCTTTCCAGTCTCCCCATGACGTCGGACTAGTACCAGCAAAAGACAGCACCCCAGCACCAGTAGAGGTATTAACAAATAACGCCGCTTTCATTCCAGATTCAGCATCAACATGCACTTTTTGCAATTTATAACCTTTAACAATATCCGTTCTGCCTTCATCATCAACGGTGACATCATAAACCGCACTAGCCATTTGACCATTGCTGGCATCATCTGGACTAGCCTGTTGAACCTCACCAGCGGTACTGGCAGTAACCGCCGCAGAAAACGCCGAGGTCACCGCACCATTACTGAATTTGCCACCGGTCAATTCGGAGATCGTACCACCGACAACCCCGGCAGTAACCACTCTTTCCCAGCCGTCACCCATGCCACCACCAATCGCTGAACCCAAACCTGCGGCCCAGAAACCATGACCAAATTTGCCACCTTGAACCTTGCTGGCGATCCCACCAGCTAACGCCGCCGCCAAGGTGCCATATTGCGAGGCCCCGGCGGTAAACGCCCCCATCAAGGCACCGGTAAAGATGTTGCCTCCATTCACCGCCGCACCAACACCACCAGCAACTCCGCCAATCAACGCCCACATTCCGGCAGTACAAGTACCCGCGCAGAAATACGACGCCACCGCCACGATAATCACCGCAATGAAGACTTTAATTTTCTTCCAGGCTTTACTCAGCCAACTGTAACCACTGGGGTCAGTCAGGGTTAACGGGTTATTCGCCACATAAGCATAACGATTATAACTTTGGCTGTTCTTCGGTGCTTGGATCATCGGATCAGCCTGCATGAAACGGCCAATCACTGGATCATAAATCCGCCCGTTCATATGGATGATATCCAAGCCTTTAACACCCTCATGACCGGTATAACCCCGAGTCGTCGGCAGCAAATGACCACCAATGGCAATATCATTAGAATACAGCTGATGCACTTTGCCCCAAGGGTCATAAACGTTCTGCTGAATAATCGCCCCGTTTTTGTCAGTAATGGTCATCGGTGAACCAAGATGATCTTTATGCAGATAGTTTTCAGCAGTGCTGGCATTGTTTGCGGCATTACTACGCTCGGTGATGATCACGTTGCCAACCACAAACTTGTACTCAATGGCGTCAGTATCATTGTTGTCGGTGCTGCGGTAAGACTTCTCCAACCCCGTCAGATAAGCGGTGTGGGTATGCTGTGCATTCCCTTCAACGTCTCTTAAGTCATGGCGATAAATCCGATGATGTCCCATACCATAAACAAACTCAGTCGCACTGGTGCCCTGAATAATCTGGATCGCTTTATCAAAGCTTGAGTACACCAAAGTTCGGTTACCATCACCGATAATATTACCGTTATTATCATAATCAAAGTCATACAAAGCAGCGCCGCTGAAATTAGCATTAGCAAAAATACCGGTCAGTCGCTTGTCGTCGTTATATTGATAATAACCATTACCTTCTTTATGGATGAAATTGCCAAAAGCATCATAACTGTACGCCTCTGTCATGGTGTAATCTGTCGGTATTGAACCTTGCGTAGTGGTCGCAACAATGCGGTCAGTCAAACGATTTAAATCATCATAAACATAAGTTGCACTATAATCGGCGTTTTGTGACAGCGTACCAAAAGTATGACTGCGTGAAGTCAGATTACCATTGCTGTCATAGCCATAACCCAAGCTATGCAATGTGCCGCCTTTAGTCACGTCATGAGACGACACCAAACCAGTGTCAGCTTCATAATCAATCGCCTCGACAGCGCCATTGGCATACGTCACCTCAGTGGTTCGACCGCTGGCGTTAACATCGGTGATCTGCTGATAAACCCGATTGGTATCGGCATTAACCAGTTTATAAGCATAACCATTGGCGTTGTATTCGTGCCTGATAGTTAAACCCAAACCCGGATAACGTTTGTTGACCAAACGACCATCATCATCAAACTCGCTGAACGTATGGTATTCACCGTTAAGCCCATTAACCATGTTATTCACGGTTTGCACGGTATGAAATGGTCGTCCGCCCACATCATAAGCAATAGTATTGAGCTGACTAAAATCAGTCGCCGTACAAGCTCTGTCACTTAAGCCGTCAAAATAACGAGTGCCGACAATTTTGCCAATGCCATTGGTATCTCCCGTTACCCCATATTGCCAGCACTGAGTGAAGTCAGAGCCATACTCACGGATTTTACGTCCTGAGCTATCGTAGCGGGTATGCGTTTCATCAAGGTTACCGCTTTGCTGCCAAACCTGATCATTAAAAGCGTTATAGCGATAATTCCACACCCCTTTGTCGATATCGTTGATCTGAGTTTTACGACCATAACTATCATAGATATTGCTCACTTGGAGAATATCAGAACCCATCGTCGCACTGGCTTTAGTGGCGGTTTTGAGATTGCCAAAAGCATCATAACCATAAGTTATCGTACCACTAATGGCATCGGTAACCGACGCCAATTGGCCCAGTAAGTTATTGGTTTCGACTTGTGCCTTACCTCTGGCATCGGTTTTAGTGGTAGTCAAACCCGCATAGGTATTGGTCGGATGGGTTGCCGCTGTGGTGTGAGGCAGTTCAACGCTGGTCACCCGCGAATAAGCATCATAATTATACTGGGTATAATCCGTTGCCAAGGTACCACGGGTATTACTAGTTGTCGGCTGATAGGTTTTAATCACCCGACCCTGAGCGTCGTAATCTTTAAAGGTATAGGTATAAGTCGACGCTTTAAAGTGCTGTACTTTATTGGCAATTTCGCGACCAAACTTATCAAATATCACTCGTTGCGTCGGCATCCCAGATTGTGCCACCTCAACATAGTACTTGCTGCCTGCCGTACACGTGCTGCAATAGGCGGTTTTGGTGGTTTTAGTCGCTACATCCGGTGACTCAACCGCAATGATTTTACCCCAACCATCAAAGTGGCTTTTGATTGCCATACCATTGACATCAGTGGCCGTACTATTGTTGATATAACCGCTAATAGCACCTGAAGAAGCCAAACCGTTATACAACATAGTGGTGGTATGACCGAGGTTATTGCTCACCGTGCTCACTGCCCGACCGTCACTACTATAAACACTGCTCGACGACATGCTAGTGGCACTAGTGTCACCATCATTGACCGTACCCGCTTGAGTTACTTTTACCTTGTTACCAAACGCATCATAACAACTGGTAGTGGTTAAACCGTTAACAGCGGTACTCTGTAAAATTCCCTGTGGCTGAGCAACGCCATCACACACATCGGCGGCGGCATAATAAGTAAAATTCGACACCCGTTGAATAGGTGTGCCAGTGCCCAATGTTTTTGTCACCGTGCTGCTCAACAAGCGGCCTTTTTGCTGCTCGTAAGAGTCATAACCACCAAAGTTATTCACCGTCACTGTGGTATGCAGCTCAGTGGTGCCATCCATGATAGTCACTGTGTTTCTGTTCAGATTGCCCCAAATATCATAGTCATTATTGGTCACCGTAGTTGCCAAAGTATAAGCCGAGCCATTGCTACCCATTTGATACTCGGTATTGGTCACTTCATCAATAAACGGCAACAAACCACCGCTTAAAGTGCTTCTCGACGCCAAATCATTAATCGCCAATCCTAATGTCACACCAGCGACTTGCTGCTCGGTTTGCAACGGCATCCCGGTAAACGGATAAGCCTGTTTATAAGCGGTGGTAGTTGACACCAATGATTGCGCATCGGTGGTTTGCAATTGTTTAAAGCCTAACGAGCCCAAACCTTCACGGTGCAACAACATGCCACCATAACGATAATCAATCGACACTCGACTACCATCGGTATGGCTGTCGCTTTCGACCTTGCGTACCACCGTCAACGGACCAACTGGTGCAACAGTATCAGCAATCACATCACCGCTAATCGGCTCCCCTTGAGCGTCATAAATATTAACCGCAGTGCTGAGCATATTGTCGTAAGTGACTGTGGTGTTAACATCCCAGCCATTGGTGAAATCGGTGATCACATTATCGATGATGCCTGCACGGTCGGCATATTTAACCCACCAGCCGTTGTCATTATCACTGTTGATCAAATCCATTCTGGCATCGCCATTAACGTCGCCAAACAATACCGAATCGTTAGCATTACGGGCTAAGGTGCCGCGTTTTTCCCACACCACCATTTCTGATGACAATGAAGGACGCGATAACAAGATGTCCCAGCTAGTTGTGGATACTGGTTTAAGAATGTCAGCACGACCATCGCCATTTAAATCAACAAAGAAAATCTCGTTAACCGCATTATCCGGACTGGTGTGAGTGGTGTCATGAAAAGCACTGAAACCATTCCCAGTCGATAACACATAACGCCAAGTGGTGCCCTGACGATAAACCACATCAGTCAAACCATCACCATTTAAATCAGTTACGCGTAAATCGTCGCCAGTATAATAAATGCTGTCTAGCAGAGTTAATGAAGGCGTTGCCACTGTGCCGCTGCTGATAAACAGCTGCCAGGCAAAGGTTTCAACCTTGGTCCAGCGACCGCCAGCCTCAGCACAATCACCTTGAGTATCGTGAGAGCTTGCGCCTTCGCAATACCAGCTGGCCAGCGACACTTTGGTCAACAAATCACTGCGACCATCGCCATTAACATCAATGGTAGAGGAGTTTTTCATCGCCGGACTGTGGTAAACATGGCCATAGCTAAAGGCAATATCGACTTCTTCTGGGTTAAAGTCATGTAGCAGTATTGCGCCACTAAAAGACCCGCCAAGGTTGCGATACATTTTGATAGTGCTAAGCGACTGGAAGACAATATCTTGCAGACCATCGCCATCAACATCCATCACTTGTGCGGCTTTTTCAAAACCAACGGCGGTACGATTAAGGTTTACTTCACCAGTGCTGGTCAACGCATACCAATTAGACGTGTCGTTATTCGCCACCAGCAATTCTTGTTTGCCGTCGCCATCGTAATCAATAGTTAATGCATTCACTCGGGCATCGGCAGATTTACCAATATCAGACAAAGCAGTTGGCGAGTCCAAACCCGGACCATAAAGTACTTTCCAGCCATTATCTTCATAAATCACATCAGCATAACCATCGGCATTAATGTCAAACATCCGCGCGGATTGTCGACCTCGTGAGGTATTCGACAACTGCGCTTCTGTGATATTAAACGGTTTAAAGTTGGTGGTCGTCGGCACTTCTACGGTTTCGCACAGCGGATCGTCACCGGGTCTGGGTTCACAGAAGGTTTGTGATTGTGTTGTGGTGACCACAGTGTCTGGACGTTGCCAAGTAAAGCTCATCGGAGCCAAACAATGACTAGCAGCAGTTTGTGCTGTTGGAGCCACCAAACACTCGGTGACTGATTCAAGATAATTACGCTCTTCTATCACCTCACTGGTGAAATAAGACAAGTCGTAATAGCGATAATCTGCGCCATCTAAGGTGACCTTGATATTATCTAACAACTGATCCATCGCCACCTGACTGCCGCCACTGTAACCGACTCGGGCTTTGGGGTTGGCGACATAATTAAAGGCAACGTTGGCAAAATAACGAGAGCCCGTCACATTGGCATTTTTACCATACTCGACACTAGCCAGAGAATGACTGCCCTTGGCGACGTCTTCGTTATAATGATACAAAATAGTATTGCCGCTAACATCAACGACTTTTTTCAGCGCCCAATAAATCGCCTGATCATTGGTTTCGCCCGGCACATTCGGTTCAACAAAAGCATCACCATCAGTATCTGGCTGACCAAAATACAAAGTATCGCCAGACTTGGTTGCCACGGTGAAATACTGTGGACCAGAGCCTACAGAGCCGTGCGCGGTAATAACAGCCAGGTTATCCAGCTTGGTGTAATACACTGAGCCGTCGGCACCATATGTACCACTTTTAATCCCTAGTTGCTGACCTTGATAACAGAATAAATCACTGGCGTCATATTGCACCGCGCCCACTTGACCATTGTGATAAATATTCTTCGGACAACGGTTGATGGCACCGCCGACTCCCAACGACCAGCCGCGACCCATAATACCGTCGCTGCCCTGACTGGAGTAATTCAACGATACTTTAGGCGTAACACCGGCGACACCTTTTGGCAGATTCAGCGGAATAGAATACGTGGCGGCACCAGCCTCAGAGACCTTAAACTGACCACTGGTAAAACCAACGTCACCACTTAAACCGCTGATCACCGCCGCATCGCTGACCTTGGTATTGGCGGTTACTGGCGACAAAGTAAACGCAGCGGATATCTTATGATTATCACAATTTGAGCCACTGCAAGTACCGACTTTATATCGATAACGTCCAGCCGCTTTGCTGCTGTAGTCTTTAAATGAACTGCCGTTCACCGTGACTGGAGAACCCCAAACGCCGTTAAATTCTTCGACTACTTCGAATGAACTCGGGGCGCTATTCAATAGCCAATTGACCCGAAAACTACCGGTTTGCGCATTAAGATTGATAATATCTACCGCAGAAATTGGCGGACGCTCTTTAACCGTCAAGGCAAAGGTTTGTTCCACCGGGTCCTGTAAATCAGTCACCTTAACGGTCACCGAATGATTGCCGATATCGGCTTCAAGCGGCACCCAGCTGACCAATCCCGTAGTATTCACCGTCATGCCAGCGGGTGCTGCGGTTAACTCATAGGTAAAGCTGCTGCTGTCGGTATCTTCAACGGTAACCTGATAACTAAAAGTCGCACCTGCTGCAACAGTGGTTGCTGCGGTTGAAGTGATCACTGGCGGTTTATTTACCACAGTGAAATCAACAAAGCTCACCTCACTGTCAATCAAATCGCTGCGTGAAGTTCGCGCACAAATTCGACCAGATTCAGGCAAGGTCAAATCACCGCGATAAGTTTTCCAATTGTAATTAAACACCGCCGTACAACTTCCACCAACACCTACTGAGGCATATTCGAAATCGGCTGAACCAGTGCTTGAACTGAAACTGATTTGACTGTCGTGATAAATATCGCCGCCATTGGGGTTGATAGTAGCTGTCGCCGCCTGATTTTTAACCGTGCCACACTTTTGTGCCGTCTGGTAAATAGTTGAATCACCAGAGAAATTGGCTTTAACGCTGTAACAATACTGACCACCCAAACCCGGCGCAGACTGTGGAGAAGACACCAGACCTTGCAGAGTTTTGGCAAACGAATCAGGGGTGCCTGTGTGAATCGACTGCCCTGCCGTATTGAGCAATTCATAACTGACAACACCGCTAACTTGTGGTGAACACCATGACACCGGAATAGTCGCACCCGGCGCAATCGCTGATGGCACATTCAAACAGGCGGGTTGCTTATAATCTGCCAGCGTATTGCTGCTCATACCCGCGACGGAATCAAAATATAAACGTTGATAATTGCCACAGTAGCCATTGGCTTTACAAGCGCTGACCCGATAAGCTTCAAAATCATTGTTGCTAAAATGCTGCTGTTTATGGGTCAGTGTACTGCTATAAACCGCTTGCCAATTGCCGCTGCCCGGGGGTAATTCATGTTCTAACTGATAATAATCTGCGCCTGCGACAGCGCCCCAACTGATGGAATAACCGGTATATAACGTCGGAATTTTGTTAATAGATAATGGCGGATTAAGGTGAATATCGCTCTCGCCCAACTCACCGACCAGACTAATAAAACTGGGTGCTGGTAAGACCGGTTCGCCGCCTAATTTCACACAATGCGGGGCTGGTGCGATGGGGATAGCCCATGACCCTTTGACGTTATTACTGTAGGTCGGTCTGATTTTATAACAATATTGACGCCCGGGAGCTAACGGAGCCGCAGCCAGGTTACGGTCTAGACCAATCGCACTGGCTGGCAACACAACATCGAGAATACCCGCCAATTCACCAGCAATTTCGTAACCGGTATGATTGGTGGTATCGATAGGCGCTTGCCATCTCAATTCAACCGGGTCGGTATTACCAACTGTTTCAGGAACCGTAAATCCTCTGGCCTGTCGATTAACATTCGGTGCAACGGTATGGGTGCGTTCTTTACTGACACTCGCCAATCCGCAGAAGCCGTAACCGCTACAAGCATAAACGACAAACTTATAAGTACCTGATGATAGTTTTAGATTAAAGCTAGTGCTTTTGGCGTGTAGGCTGTTGACCTCGCCAAACAAACGATTGTAAGTGGGCGACTCGCCCCGGTCTGGAATTTTAGACACCACATAATGAGTGGCACCTAATACGGGCCTCCAGCTTAGAGTGATATCACCACCAGTAGCACTTGAAATAGTGGTGCCGTTAATACTGCTTTTAGCCAGTTTACTTTGACTAATCGCCCCAGCATTAGGATCGTCATGGCCGGTAATGTAGCTATAACCGTAACCATAGGCATAAGGGTGATCATTTTCGGCTGACGCCAAACTGAATTTAGCGGTCGCCGCAGGCACAGTGTCAGTTAAGTTAAAGTCTAATGGAATAGCATCTTGCAGTTCTGAATTACTAACAAAGTAATATAACGCCGCGATTTCTGTACACACCGTTGCCTGACAGCTCGACAGCCGATAATTTTGATGACCTGCCAAATCATAGCTGGCCAAATTATGCGTTTGGCTAATTGATGTTGCTGTGGTATCTGCGACGGTTTGCCACAGGGTTTGAATAGTATCGGCGGTGGCTGAGGTTTCTGGGTCTGCTGCGAGACGTTCAACCTTATAGCTGGTTGCCCCACTTTGGGCATTCCAGCTCAGATTATACTGACCCGGCGACACTTTAGTCGCCTGAAAGTTATATTGCGGAACAAAGATGGTAATATCACCCGACGCTATCGGCACCCAGTTTTCGGCGCTCGCGGCACCAAAAAGCGCAGTGACTCCCATTGCAAGGCCAGCAAACAGCCGTTTTAATCCCATTTTTTTTATCATAACCACCTTCCCAAAGACGAAATAGCAGACCACGCAGCGGTTAAGCAGGCGCAGTAATGCTGTTGAAATCTGACTGAAATTTGATGAAGGAGGCTTTTTCAAGGTGATCACAAGTGACCAGAAGCGGCAACGACATCCCAATTTACTCAATCCATTTATACTTGTCTAATTTTTAACCAGCTAACAAGGGTTAAAAACTGCTCTAGCATTGTAACAGTGTTTGGGGTTTTGTCTATGGGCTAGTATTTAAATAAGCAGCAAACACCGCCTGACTAACACGCGCTTATTCTCTTATTTCTTTGATGTCTGCTGCGTCATATTCACACCAATCAATTAATCGGCTCCGACCATATAGAGCAATTTAAGGTTACAGTTATCCTCAACATTCACGAGGTTGAAACCTCGTCTACGGCAGAGCTGGTACGCCGTAGACGCGAATTCATTCGCGTTTTTTGATTATCAACTGCTACCCTGTTTGATTGGTGCCAGCTTTTTTATCCACAAAAGGTGGGCATCGCTGCGCTGTAGCGACAGCCCGGTCTATAAATCTCACTGCGTGACACCACCCAAAAGACTGTAATATCAAATCATTACGATAACCTTTGAGGGAACAGTCTTTTGGGTGGTGCAGAGCCCCAGCGATGCAAAATGCCTATGCTAGCTGGGTTATGAACACAAATGGAGCAAAAAAAAGAGTCAACATAAATGTAAATGGTTGCCATAGCAATGGTTATAAAATTATCTCGTATGTCCATACAAATTGGAATTAGTGAAGGGTCAAGTGTCGCATCACCGCTGTTTTGGTTCGGGTTTGGTGTTGCTTATAACCAAACCTAACTTATTATAAGTTTGTTATTTCAAAAACTAGACAAAAGCGTTTCCGCAGAAACATTTGAGCCATATATATTGGAATACCCTGTCGGTTATCAAGGCGTAATGTACCGTAATGGTAGCGCAGTTGAGCAATGAGAATTGTATCATCTTGTTGTTTGTATACGATACGACGAGACTAATACCCTGATAATCCATATTGGACTCCAAAACGTTCAGGTACAATTATTTGTACAGTCTAATGTAGTAGCAGATAACAAGGCAATAACGACATATTACTCATTCCAACACTTTTGCGCTGAGTTGGCTCTTCCCCTTTACTGCTTTTTCATCTATCAAACATTTTAATTGCGCCTCACTCAAGTTTTCATTACGCTGTTATTTATCTGATCACATTCATTTTACTATCGACTACAGGTGTTTTATGTCTGCTACTGCAATAGATTTAAACTTAACCGAGCAAGCCTATCTGGAAGGAGAATCCCTTGCCGAGGTGAAACATGAATATATTGATGGTGCTGCCTATGCGATGGCTGGTGCCAGTGAGAATCATAATACAATTTCAGGCAACGTCTTTGGCGAATTACGTCAGCGACTCAAAGGCAAAACCTGTAAATCTTTTATTGCCGACATGAAGGTAAAAGCTGGTGCAAATATTTTCTATCCTGATGTCATGGTAATGTGTGAAGCTGATAAAGCCGACACCGAGCTGGTAAAAAATGCTCCAACAGTTATTGTCGAAGTACTCTCAGCAAAAACACGAAAGTATGATATGACAGCGAAAAAAATGGCTTATTTAAACATCCCCTCGCTGCAAGAATATTTATTAATTGAACAAGATAAATGTGAAGTTGAGGTATTCAGACGTAAAGACAATTGGGCATCGACCTATTATGTTTTAGGTGACGTCATTACTTTTGATTCTATTGATGCCAGCCTTTCAGTGGAAGAAATCTATGACCGCGTAGAAAACGATGATATCGCGCTATTTTTAGCACAAAAGAAAAGCATGTAGGTAATCGCTTATGAGGTCTTACTTTTAGCTAACATGTTTGGCAGTGCTTATAACCAGACCTCACTTATTCTCGGTTTGTTATTTCAAAAACTAGGCAAAAGCGTTTCCGCAGAAGCATTTTAGGGCTCCGACCATATAAAGCAAATTAGGGTTACAGTTATCCTCAACATTCACGAGGTTGAAACCTCGTCTACGGCAGAGCTGGTAAGCCGTAGACGCGAATTCATTCGCGTTTTTTTGATTATCAATTGTTACCCTGTTTGATTGGTGCC
Organism: Alteromonadaceae bacterium; assembly: GCA_965277695.1. GTDB lineage: Bacteria > Pseudomonadota > Gammaproteobacteria > Enterobacterales > Alteromonadaceae > JABSOG01. The sequence goes on along the minus strand of CBDIDQ010000059.1, from coordinate 48,966 downwards.
CATTTTAGCCATATATATTGGAATGCCGTAAAAGCCGAGGTCAGGTCACGAATGTTGAACAAGACACTTGAACCCCAGTCCTTCTTAAGCCGCCACACTTTCCTGCTCCAACAGCTCCTTTTCAATCGCCAGAGACTCTCGGTATTCAGTGGCCTCTGCTACCATTGCCCAATGCACATCAGTCACTCCTTGCACATCAACCACTTGTTTGATTTCAGCTAAAGAAGTGCGGAAAAACTCTTTTCTTGCATTGATTTTATTCACCGATTCTCTTTCAAAACGATGATGCAGAGCTTTTTCAAGTGTTGGCGCATCATCACTATAAAGCATTGCATGAACATCAAATGAGAAAGGTACTGAGGCATCACCGAGTTCTTTGACCCGATCCAAAGGTTCCAGACGACGTGTCATACCAATTTTAAATATATTTTCACCAAAGCTGCCAATATTGCTGATCACATACACATGACCACGGCGAGTTTGCTGCGCCATTGACAATGCGCGTTGACCACGCTCTTCGGCTTCCTCCAACTTGCTTTCTAGGTCGGCAAGTTGAGCCTCAAATGCTTTGCGCTGCTCTGCCAGTTCTTGCTGACGCAATTCATGAGTGGATACCGCCCATTTAAGTTCATCCTGTCTAGCATCAAGATACTCCTGATTGATACGAGCATTTCTGAACGGTGCTCCGTTGTGATTCACCAAAGCAAAAGCATCGATAATTTCTTGCTGAATCTTGCCAAAGTTATCATGTTTCACCTTAGATAGTGCAGAGTCCACCTTGCCATTAAAGGCATCTACAGCAAAGTGAATCGCATACGCTTTACGATGAGCTTCAACATAATCACAATCACCTGCACGACTTTGCTTGACCATCTCCTTTACCCGTTTACGCGCTTGTTTTAGTGCTTCACCAGCGGCTTTAAAACTAAATTCTTCGGCCAAATCATCCAACACCGAGTGGTTGGGAATAATATAATCGTCTTTGTAACCTTCAATAGTATTGCGCATGGCACGAATAGCAGCTTCATATGAATCCGCCTTCTGCTTTGCTTCATAAGCATCACCAGCAATCGCTTGAGCCTGCACATTTGCTGACTCAACAATCTTATCAGCTTCGCTATAAGCTTCTTCTGTCAACAACTGGACCTTTTCTTTTGCCTCTTTAAGTTTTAAATTAGCTTTGCCATTGAAAGTCTTGGCTTCTTCCTTAATCTCAACCGCCTTCTCTTCGGCATCAGTCACAAGCATCTGTAACTATTCAGCGAAACCGGTGATTTTGTGGATAAATGACATCAAACAAGGAGGGCCGTCTCGGCGCGATTTGTGCCGAAGGTGCAACGGTTTTTTGAAATAGCTGCACCATTTATCGAGGCGGGACTGGTGCGACACTTCGACCCCTCCTACCAAGAGTTATCCACAAGCTGAATGATTACTAATAATAGGTCCGACCATATAGAGCAAATTAGGGTTACAGTTATCCTCAATATTCACGAGGTTGAAACCTCGTCTACGGCAGAGCTGATATGCCGTAGACGCGAATTCACCGAAGTGTCGGACCATCGCGTTTTTTGATTATCAATTGTTACCCTGTTTGATTGGTGCCCTAATAATGTTAAAATCTCATTATCTTTTCTAGGCGTATTAAGGCGGTTAAAATCGAATTTCCAGACGATGAAAATGGTTTCGTATTGCAGGATATGTACGAAAAAGGCATAAATTTAGAGCGAGAATACGATGTTGATTTTATTCATCTATTCCAAACGCAAGAATCTGCTTTGGCTATGGCGCAAGAAGTAGACACAACATTTACAGATATAAAAATAACCATTATCCCCACAGAAACTGACTTTGATGTTTATGTGGTAAAAAAAATCCAGCCGACTCACGCTTTGATAACCAAATATGAATCCCTATATGGCGCGATAGCCAATAAGCACCAAGGAAAAAGTGATGGTTGGGGGTTCGAAAGTGAGTATAACAAGTCAATATGACCAAAAGATAAACATGCAAATTGGGTTACATATTAGACGCCTGAAAAACGCGATGGTCCGACACTTCGGTGAATGTTGAGGAACAACAGTAGCCTTAATTTGTCCTATATGATCTGAACCCTTTTGGTAACCATTCAGCGTAATTGTTGATTTTGTGGATAAATGACGTTGAAGTTCATTTTTACGGCTAACTTAGGAGTGAGCTCCAGCCGAGGTGTCGGATCATCACGATTAAATGGCGTAGCCATTTAAAAAATGTTGCGTCTGGGCGGCATTCCGCTTCGGCACAAATCACGAGCTGGAGTCAATTCCTATAAGTCATCCACAAGCTGAATAGTTACAAATGGTTTTGTTATTCCGGGTAGTCACTTTGGCGAGAGATGCACGGAATTGCAAAACGTCTGTCTTGTTGGTGTCGCAGATCAACTGATCTCCAAATGTCGGTATTAATCTCAAATTCAACAGCGTGAGGATAATATTCTTGTAGCTGGTCCGCCAGCCTATAGACATTTCGTCATACCATTGCTCAGCAAACACTTCAACCGTTTGCTTGTGGGAAAATAAGCTTCATAATTAAACGTGCCGATTTCAATTTCTGCTTCAAGACGTTTTAAAATAGGCTTTACCTTGCGTCGATTGTCAGGAGTATCGCTCAGTTTGGTATACTCCCGGCAACGTAGGTTTTGATATTGAAAATCAAAATACAGCTTACCTTTGGCCGATACATTAATACTTGCCATAATGCTAATCCCCTATTGAATACAAGCCAGCAATTCTTCCACGCTGGGTTGATGACATATCAGTTTCGATTTTTTCCCAAATGTATAAAATCTTGCGCCCGCCAAAAGGGCGAATGTAATGAATGCCTTCAAGCAAAACCGAATCCTTTAAGCGCTCACGAATGGTGCGTGTGTCGTATTTGATGCGGTTGGCCAATTCTTTAGTCGTTAAATAAGTCATGGTAATCCTTGATCTCTAAGTTAATTTAAAACAGAATGGATTAAATTCATTTAGAATGAATTTAATTTATTTAGGAGTTAAACATGATCAAATGTCACTTATCTCGCCTGATGGGCGAAAGACGACTAAAGGTTATCGATGTCGCCCGAGAAATTGGCGTCCATCGTAATTCGATTACCTTGCTTTACAACGAGACAGCCAATCGAGTTGAATTATCGACGGTTAATGCGCTGTGTAAGTATTTTGATTGCAAGGTTGAGGATTTGTTTGAGTTTGTTGATGATGGGTCTTAGATTTAAATAAAAGCGGCCGGGATAGAGCCCGGTCGCTATCAGGTTAAGCTTGAATTTTTAGGTATTCAAACCTCGCCACATCCCGAAATAATACGGTTAATTAATTTTTCAATCTTTGATGAATGAAACGGCGGTGGCTCATGCCTCCACCTGCGTTTGTATTTTCTCTGTTGAAATGCATCATGTAACCCATTGTCGGATCCAAGTTGGATCTCCCTTAGCACCAAGGTTGCATTTCCATCTTTTTTGACTGGCAAAACTACCCGTACCGTTGCCAAATCTTGTTTAGGAGGCAGTACCAATATATCTTTAGAGATGACGGCTAAATATAATCGGGCAAGATCTTCTTTTTCATTTCCATCAGTCAAACCATGGTAAGCATCGTTATAACGCGGCAAGGTTGTCATCAATGGGTCCTTATTCGTCAAGCATGATTGACTTTCGACCTTATCTTGCTCTGCTTGTGGTTTCATTATTCTAAGACCAACAATTAGACCAAAGACTGAACAAACAGCCAATATTTTCCAAAAAGTTTTACTCATTTTTGTACCTAGTGATTATTTAGTTACTTTCAACACTCAAATAACTAACAAATTAAAAAACGCACTGACCATCAAGATACAGCGCGGTAAAGGAATGAAACCCTTAAAATTACTGACCCACAGTACGAGGAAATCTAGCAAAACCTGCACCCAAAAGTTAGTGTCTGTATTGAATCACAAGCAACCGGACCGTTTGATCCGGTTTCCAAAATAAATTAAAATAGTTTTTTAACACTGTGTAACAAAAAACTTACAAAGAAAGAAGAACTACCTAATACGCAAATTTATGCTAACATTCCAATGATGACTATGGATTGAAATTGCACTGACAGAAACGAAGAAAGAAAGGTAAAAGTTTAAATAATGATAAATCAAGTTAACGTGGGTGCTGATAACATCGGTTCAAACACCACACAAACAAGAATGGCCAGTGACGAAACTAAAGTTGATGGTCCTCCCACCAATAAAGACAACAGTACAAGCACCGAAGTTAAGCCAAGCGTTATTGTTGAACTGGGTAATGGTAAAAAAGCTGAGCCAATTACTTATTCTTTTAGTAACGGTCCTAGCAAGCCACCCTCAACACAATCGATCACATCTAATGAAGAAACAGCTAAAAATATTGCAGCAGTTGAGGTTAATGAGTTTGGTGGTGGGGGTGTAAAACGCCCGCCACCATAAGGGAAGATTATGATTAAACTTTTGGATGTTGCTGTATTTACGACTCTGATCTACTTGGCATTGTCATATTACCCGGTAAATGCACATGTATTTGACTTGACAAATATAGCAGCACTTATCTATGTATTGGTGAGGCGTTCCGATGTAAACACTAGAACACTTGTGACGCTTGCCATCATGTACAAGGTAGTTGATTCAGTGGTGCTTTACCAATATCAGGGTATAAACCCGTTTTTGTTTTATACGGCATTGATTGCATTGAACTTATTATTTGCTTATCTGGTGACACATCGACCTGTGCATTTTAGTAAATATGGTCCATGGAAGGGAAGTAAGCTCACTATCACCAATCAAGACGACATAATATTGCTGTTTTTAGTTGTGCAGATAATTTGGATGGTATTGCTATTGCTCGAAACCGCTACTCGAAGGATTAACGAGTGGTTTTATGAAAACAGCCGGATTCTGTATGATTTGTATCCAGAAATACAGATTGGATTTGCGGTGATTAGCTTGATGACTGTATGGTTTATGACAACAGATAAAGCAATTGTACAAAGCAAATTTAGGCAAAATGAAGAATAGATAATTCAGGGGGATAAAACAAATTAAACCTTGGGAGCTAATCGAGAAGATGATCCAAAGGTCAAAATTTAATCAGGAAGAAATCGCGCGAAAATTAGAAATAGATGTCAGAACACTGCGTAGATATCAAAACGGCGAACGTGGAATGCCTACAGACCTTTATTTTAAACTCATATTGATAACGAAGTTTTACACAATAGTGCCCCTCATTCTGAAGGAGCTTAACCGCTATTGGCATGTAAAAAAACAAAAGAAAGGTAAAAAAACTGACGATGACGATATCGATGAAAATGACGATGGCGATGGCGATGAAGACGAAGATGATTCACGTAAACATTGATATCAACCATTGCCATAAGGGCAAATGATGATTAAGTTTTTAGATATTACCGTATTTACTGTCCTAATCTACTTGGCATTATCATATTACACAGTAAACGCACATGTGTTTGACTTGGTGAATATAACAGCACTTATCTATGTATTGGTGAGGCGTTCCGATGTAAACACTAGAACACTTGTGACGCTTGCCATCATGTACAAGGTAGTTGATTCAGTGGTGCTTTACCAATATCAGGGTATAAACCCGTTTTTGTTTTATACGGCATTGATTGCATTGAACTTATTATTTGCTTATCTGGTGACACATCGACCTGTGCATTTTAGTAAATATGGTCCATGGAAGGGAAGTAAGTTCACTATCACCAATCAAGACGACATAATATTGCTGTTTTTGGTAGTACAGATAATTTGGATGGTATTGCTATTGCTCGAAACCGCTACTCGAAGGATTAACCAGTGGTTTTATGAAAACAGCCGAATTTTGTATGATTTATATCCAGAAATACAAATCGGATTTGCGGTGATTAGTTTAATGATCGTGTGGTTTATGATAACCGATACCGCAATAGTGCAGAGCAAATTTAGGCAAAATGAATAGTCGAATTTCTTGTGTTCTCTAAAACAAAAAGAAAGGTAAAACCCCTACTCCAGCAGTAATAACCCCAAACATTATTGCCCTTGGCGTAAAACCAGACGAGCCAGTAACATATACAACAGCTAAAGGAATTGGTAAGCCACCACCAGTTTCAATCCACGCACCCGCGAAGGGTGCGACAAGGTGGCGTAATTCCTGGAATTTATTAATCCAGTTTCAATCCACGCACCCGCGAAGGGTGCGACAACCAAAAGATCTAGAACGTAAATTTATAAGCCATGTTTCAATCCACGCACCCGCGAAGGGTGCGACATTTTACCGGATTAAAGAGCTGGCTGCTATCGAGTTTCAATCCACGCACCCGCGAAGGGTGCGACCACCGAATGGAGACAAAGAAGCAATGAGCGCTAGTTTCAATCCACGCACCCGCGAAGGGTGCGACACGTATATTGTATTTTGGTTTATTGGGTATACGGTGTTTCAATCCACGCACCCGCGAAGGGTGCGACTCGGTTGTTGGATTTTGGCAATACTGAAATTCAGGTTTCAATCCACGCACCCGCGAAGGGTGCGACAAGCGGTATAGGCAGCGTCAAAGGGAGATACACCGTTTCAATCCACGCACCCGCGAAGGGTGCGACGAGCGATGAAGAGCGGGCTTTCATCGACTTCTGGGTTTCAATCCACGCACCCGCGAAGGGTGCGACGGTGGACGATTTGCTGTCGACTATCGAAACAATGTTTCAATCCACGCACCCGCGAAGGGTGCGACGCGACACGCATCGTCGCGGACGTGGTAACAGCTGGGTTTCAATCCACGCACCCGCGAAGGGTGCGACCAGTATGGTACATGCGTGTGATATAGCGCAAAAACTGTTTCAATCCACGCACCCGCGAAGGGTGCGACTACAGAGTCTGATGAGGCGATGAATTTAGATAGCTTGTTTCAATCCACGCACCCGCGAAGGGTGCGACGTTCTTTAAGGGGCATTACCTTAAAATACGCTAAGGTTTCAATCCACGCACCCGCGAAGGGTGCGACCTCCCGGTTTATCCGGCGGTATTGACACTTTAGCTGTTTCAATCCACGCACCCGCGAAGGGTGCGACTTAAAGCAAGGTTTGTCTCAAGGGGAGCAAAAATGTTTCAATCCACGCACCCGCGAAGGGTGCGACCGGGTAGCCATCAACCACGTCAATTTGTTGTATCCGTTTCAATCCACGCACCCGCGAAGGGTGCGACATCGTTCAGTTTTGACGGACTAACAGATGATGGGTTTCAATCCACGCACCCGCGAAGGGTACGACCGGCTATTAGCGGTTGGGTGGCTGATACAAACAACGTTTCAATCCACGCACCCGCGAAGGGTGCGACTCCGTTTCTTCAACTTGATCAATGTGATCGATCAGTTTCAATCCACGCACCCGCGAAGGGTGCGACACGCCTATTACCGATTGCTAGACCCACCGACAGAGAGTTTCAATCCACGCACCCGCGAAGGGTGCGACATTAATTATGGCCATCGGCGAAGCAATGTTTCAAGTTTCAATCCACGCACCCGCGAAGGGTGCGACCATCCCACGTATCAACAGCGCTACAGCCCGTAGGTTTCAATCCACGCACCCGCGAAGAGTGCGACAACCCTGATACTTTGTCGTATTCCACAGCAATGGGTGTTTCAATCCACGCACCCGCGAAGGGTGCGACAATGCGGTATGCCGGATCAAACAACCCTGTCTTGTTTCAATCCACGCACCCGCGAAGGGTGCGACTGTTGTCAGCGACTGGAGCCTTGATTATTTCAAAGTTTCAATCCACGCACCCGCGAAGGGTGCGACGTATAAACCACTGGAAAAAAACCTTAATGCCAATAGTTTCAATCCACGCACCCGCGAAGGGTGCGACGTAGAAAACGAATGCTTGGCAATTGCTGAGTTTGTTTCAATCCACGCACCCGCGAAGGGTGCGACGAGTTACTAGGGGCGCTGTAGGCTATGATTGCAGTTTCAATCCACGCACCCGCGAAGGGTGCGACTATTTCAAAAGCCCCAAGCGAATTGTCTACAATGTTTCAATCCACGCACCCGCGAAGGGTGCGACAAATCCACTTCCCCACAATTAATAACCACATCAGTTTCAATCCACGCACCCGCGAAGGGTGCGACGTTGCATTCCCAGTATATTTTTATGTTGTGGTCGTTTCAATCCACGCACCCGCGAAGGGTGCGACGCTTGATCATTACAGTGCGTTAACGCAAGCCGCAGTTTCAATCCACGCACCCGCGAAGGGTGCGACCATTGCAATTCTTTTGGCGGTAATGCCGGGGTTTGTTTCAATCCACGCACCCGCGAAGGGTGCGACGTGGCGGTCATATACCCAATGATGCGATTGCTGCGTTGTTTCAATCCACGCACCCGCGAAGGGTGCGACTAAAGTTGCTTGCGACCAATCTCAACAAGATCAAGTTTCAATCCACGCACCCGCGAAGGGTGCGACAAGATCATTTAAAAAATCAACAAATCGCGGTAGCGTTTCAATCCACGCACCCGCGAAGGGTGCGACAGTGCGGATGGGTCTGATGGGGATATTTGTGATGTGTTTCAATCCACGCACCCGCGAAGGGTGCGACATAGGAAAAACGGTAAGATGGCTAGAATGTATGAGTTTCAATCCACGCACCCGCGAAGGGTGCGACCAGCCAAGGCTAGATCTGCCATGACCTCAGCAGCTGGTTTCAATCCACGCACCCGCGAAGGGTGCGACATTTGCAATAAACAAACCAAAGGAAAATAACATGTTTCAATCCACGCACCCGCGAAGGGTGCGACCTAACCACCTTACACAAGCTCCAGCACCGAACGAGTTTCAATCCACGCACCCGCGAAGGGTGCGACGAGTCCAATCCTCCCCGGGCAATGTCGTTAATTGGGTTTCAATCCACGCACCCGTGAAGGGTGCGACCTGCTTATCAGGCATACAAGGCGGCTGGCGCGGAAGTTTCAATCCACGCACCCGCGAAGGGTGCGACCTGGCTGTGGATTTTGTCTGCTGTCAGCTCGTTAGTTTCAATCCACGCACCCGCGAAGGGTGCGACCTGATAACTGGCTCAGCGAAGTGGTCACCAAAGAGTTTCAATCCACGCACCCGCGAAGGGTGCGACAGCGTAGAAAAGGGAAGTGACACGGTAAGAACAAGTTTCAATCCACGCACCCGCGAAGGGTGCGACAATTCCTTGGGTATCGAGGTGGTTACATTCGGCGTTTCAATCCACGCACCCGCGAAGGGTGCGACCCAGTACGGTAACCTAGCATCAACAAGATATCAGTTTCAATCCACGCACCCGCGAAGGGTGCGACTAAATCATGAAGTCGACATATTGAGTGTGATTCGTTTCAATCCACGCACCCGCGAAGGGTGCGACTGTAGCCTTTTGCGTTTATGGCTAACGTCTCCGGTTTCAATCCACGCACCCGCGAAGGGTGCGACTCTTCTGGTCGATTCGGGCAGGCCGTTAAACCCCTGTTTCAATCCACGCACCCGCGAAGGGTGCGACGATTATTCATGTCGATCCGCAGCGAGATAATAACGGTTTCAATCCACGCACCCGCGAAGGGTGCGACCACCAAATCGCTCGACCAACCAATTCTCCAATTCTGGTTTCAATCCACGCACCCGCGAAGGGTGCGACCTTAACCACTTAATTGGACCCTAATACGATTCAGTTTCAATCCACGCACCCGCGAAGGGTGCGACGTGTTGACCGTCTCCCATTACCCAAACGATGTTCAGTTTCAATCCACGCACCCGCGAAGGGTGCGACTTGGCTTAATTGCTCTCAGTGGTTAAGATAATACAGTTTCAATCCACGCACCCGCGAAGGGTGCGACTGGCCAACCATTTGCATCACGACCAAACCCATTCGGGTTTCAATCCACGCACCCGCGAAGGGTGCGACGAACAGCTGCTAGCGCGTCCTTGGGAGACCTTTTGTTTCAATCCACGCACCCGCGAAGGGTGCGACCATTTCGTTTAAGGAGAGACCACCGGCTGCTCGGGTTTCAATCCACGCACCCGCGAAGGGTGCGACCTAACACCGAAATCAAATTCGCTACAGATAAATCTTGTTTCAATCCACGCACCCGCGAAGGGTGCGACATCCCCCTCACTCGACATGTACCCCAACTCACTAGTTTCAATCCACGCACCCGCGAAGGGTGCGACGGCAGCATGTTCGCTCTGGCTGGTGAATGGCTAGTTTCAATCCACGCACCCGCGAAGGGTGCGACACAATTTAACTTGCCTACAGAGGCTCCAGAGAATGTTTCAATCCACGCACCCGCGAAGGGTGCGACTTCACCCACAGACACTTTAAGCTGCCCCTCATCTAGTTTCAATCCACGCACCCGCGAAGGGTGCGACTGGGGCAGGAGCTATCTGCTTGCGAAGAGCAGAGTTTCAATCCACGCACCCGCGAAGGGTGCGACGTACATCTGACACCCGGGTTCAATCTAGTCAATGTTTCAATCCACGCACCCGCGAAGGGTGCGACAAAATCCAGTTCAACCTCTGACTGGGATGAATAGTTTCAATCCACGCACCCGCGAAGGGTGCGACAAGTGCAATTATTACAAAATGTAATATCTGTGCGCGTTTCAATCCACGCACCCGCGAAGGGTGCGACATTATTAATGCTAGGCAAGTTAGGCACATATTGGTTTCAATCCACGCACCCGCGAAGGGTGCGACAGGTGTGCCTTGGTTTTGCTGTGTTTGATTATCAGTTTCAATCCACGCACCCGCGAAGGGTGCGACCAGAGCTTCATTGTGTAAGATCATCCCGATACAGTTTCAATCCACGCACCCGCGAAGGGTGCGACTCAGATTTTTTGTAATGGAATGCGCTGTTAGTGCAGTTTCAATCCACGCACCCGCGAAGGGTGCGACACCTGGAGCGGGGTAATGTAGGTACTACTGTAGATGTTTCAATCCACGCACCCGCGAAGGGTGCGACAACTCAGCCGGAGTAGATACCCGCAATCTAACGTCGGTTTCAATCCACGCACCCGCGAAGGGTGCGACTAATTTGTTTAAAATATTCTTCATCATATTCGGGTTTCAATCCACGCACCCGCGAAGGGTGCGACTGCCTCCTTTCAAAGGCACGAATAGTCTACGCAAAAACGGGCTTTTGCGCTAACCTATTTTTTTACCGTGAGAAATATCATTATTAGCAGGGTTATTATCATTACAAATAAAAAATACTGATAATATTCAATGAGTTAAAACCAGCGCTAACCTCCCGGGATTTTGATGAGAACCATAGGTTAGCGCTGGCTGGGTTACAAATCCTAAATTAGTTAATTAAAGGTAAATATAGAATATCCCTTCAGCGTGAATATTGAGGAAAGTTGTAAGCTTAATTTGCTCCATATCATCAGAGCCAAGATTAAATAATCAGATCACTTTTAAAGATATCAATTGCCGCTTTGGCCCCGTGATGTTCGACTTTATTTCGCCAACCTTTACCTAATTTATAAAATCGCAGGCTATCGACACTTTCGTCGTAAATTTGCAGTAACTTGGTTTTGAATTCAAGCCACTGCACCGAATCAACTTCACACTCAAACACTGAATATTGCACCCTAACCCCATGATCAAGGCATTCTTTAGCTAACCGTCGTAATCTGCGCGGTCCGCCTTCATCATCAAATGAGACATCGTATGTAACTAATACCATCATAAATTAATCCTTTTCTTGAGCATTTATTTACTAAAAAAGGGCGGATAGTGTTCGATGTCGCCCCTGATATGACGGGCCAGTAGCATCGCTTGAACATGAGGTAACAGGCCGATTTCAATTTCTTCATTTAAAAAAGGATGAAGTATTTTTTCCTGTTTTTTAGCTTGCAGGCTCTGCAATAACAGCTTACGGGCATCGTCTTTGAGTTTGACCGCTCCACTGATTTCAATTTCAAAATCAGTGGCTTTGATTTGCCCGCGATTCACCAGCGTCAACACTAACCTGTCAATGATATAGGCCCTAAACTCTTCCAGTAAATCCAATGCCAAGCTATCTCTGCCGGGTCGCTCACAGTGCAAAAAGCCGACTTGTGGATCTAACCCAACACCTTGTAATGCGGCGCTAACGTCCTGACCATAAACACTATACAAAAACGACAACATCGCATTAATTGGGTCTTTAGGCGGTCGGCGACTTCGGCCATTAAAACGCAGTTTTTCATCATCCTTACTAAAAAGGTGATTAAAAACACCGAAGTATCGACTCGCCGCTTCGCCCTCCAGTCCTCTAATTTTGTCCAAATTGGTTTGCAAACCAAGGCGGTCAATCACATGATTCAGTGCTGTCACAGCTGAGCTGATATCAGGGTTGTCACCGTGATTGCGGATCTGTCTTTGCAGCACCACTTTTGATGATTGCACTTTGGCTGCCACGATATTTTTTGCGATATTTGCCGCCTTTTCGTCCACCAGCCAGATACTGTTCCCTTCGCAACAGCACATTACCACTTTGCTGACCTTGTACTCGGGCTAGATAACGGCCATAAGGGGTAAAGAATGCGAGGTTAACGCCTCGCTCACCACAAAAACCCATCAACTGCGGCGACACCATAATATTACCAAAGCAAAAAATCGCGCTGATGGAATGCACCGGCACTTGCATCAATTTTTCTTTTTTGAGTTCTATCACCAAAGTCTCGCGTTGTTTATGCAGATAAGCGCCATCACGGGTAATATATAAACTGTTTTGTAGTTTTTTCATTCGCCTGCCGTTATAAAAAGTGTTGCTGCGTACGCCGCACTTTTATCCTGGTTAATCAGTTTAGGATTGCACAAATCAAGCAATGAACACGCTTTACAGTGCTTGCCATAGTTAGCTTTGGGGGTATCGTTTGAGTGAAACAAAGCGGCAACCTCAGCAATAACCGCTTTAGTACGATTACGAATAACCTCATCAAGTGCAACAGGTTGACGATGCCGGGTTTGCCAATACCACAGCGCCCCAGACGTCACCGGTTTACCCAACATCTCTTCGAGACACAGCGCTTGAGCGCACAGCTGAATTTCATCCCAATCGTCCTTTTTGGGCTTGCCTCGTTTATATTCGACGGGAGTCAAATGGCCAGTTGCCAACTCAAGTTCAAGCAAATCCAGTTTGCCAGTAAGCCCCAACAACGGTGCACTCACCTGCACCGCCCGCTCAAAGCGCACACCTTTACGCGTCTCAGGTTCCCCGCTATCGACCCGCTGATGCAACATTTGACCATGTGCCGTCAAATAATTATCTGCCCACACTTGCTCATTGTGGATCAAGGCACACTGGCGCGGACAAAATGCATAATGCTGCAAAGCCGATAACGGAATTAAGCGCTGATCTTCCATCAAGCCAACATCCAATTGCCTTCACCGCGATGATTAAGTGCCATTGTTTATTCTCCTTTAAATGCTATTTTAAGTATTAAAAACGAGCGCAGGCAGACATAATCATTGTGATGATTATCGCATAAGGTGTTACCAATTTGAGCCGCCCCGATTTTAATCGAAGCATTACCATAATTTATTGCTGCGTAAATGTCACCAAAAAACTTCACGGTTATTGGCTCTGATCATATAGAACAAATTAAGATTGCAACGAACCTTCAACATTAACGAGGTTGAAACCTCGTCTACGGCAGAGCGAATAAGGCTTCGCGACATTAACAATGAAAAGCAAAATCAAAAGCTTGCATACTGGCGAGTAGGGTTATTTGATATTTTCCAATCCCGTAGACGCGAATTCATTCGCGTTTTTCAGACGATTAAATACAACCTTATTTGATTGGAGTCCTCTTCTTTTGAGCGTGTTACATAGGGTGATTTTTGGGTCATTTCAATCCATGCATCCGCGAAGAGTACGACGATAGTGATATTTATTTTGTGAACAAAACGTAGGATGGGTGAGCCCCAGCGAAACCCATCAATTCAATGAAAACGTCCAAATATCGTCGTTTATTGCCCAATTGCGATGGGTTTCGCCTCTGACTCACCACATCCTACGACAAAATAGTGGCATGGTCGTTTCAATCCACGCACCCGCGAGGGGTGCGACGCCTCCATGGCTTGATCCCTAAGCTCTGCCGTAGGGTTTCAATCCACGCACCCGCGAGGGGTGCGACTTAGATGATATTAAAATCGCAATATTATCGCACGTTTCAATCCACGCACCCGCGAGGGGTGCGACGTTAGTTGCTTTGGTTTTGTACGCATTTTGATCGGTTTCAATCCACGCACCCGCGAGGGGTGCGACCAATATTCAACGGCAAATGATCGCGAGTTCTTTGCTGTTTCAATCCACGCACCCGCGAGGGGTGCGACCTGTTTTTGATATTGATTGGGGTCAAGACAAGAGTTTCAATCCACGCACCCGCGAGGGGTGCGACAATCCAACATCCGACACAACATTATCTCCAACCAGTTTCAATCCACGCACCCGCGAGGGGTGCGACTGATGCTGTAACAATTGTATCGTCTGCGCAAGTTGAGTTTCAATCCACGCACCCGCGAGGGGTGCGACTCAATCATTTTCTAATCCTCACAAGGTTGATAGGTTTCAATCCACGCACCCGCGAGGGGTGCGACATTACACCAGCCACAATCCTACGCCTTAGAAATCGTTTCAATCCACGCACCCGCGAGGGGTGCGACGGTGGGTAATGTTAGATTGGTTGGCAAATACGTGGTTTCAATCCACGCACCCGCGAGGGGTGCGACGTGTAGAAGGGTTGGTTAGTTCTAACCAATGTGTGGTTTCAATCCACGCACCCGCGAGGGGTGCGACGTGTAGAAGGGTTGGTTAGTTCTAACCAATGTGTGGTTTCAATCCACGCACCCGCGAGGGGTGCGACTGGTTAATATCCGAAATTTTATGGGTGAGCGGCTGTTTCAATCCACGCACCCGCGAGCGGTGCGACTGAAACATATTACAGACACCACAAAGAGATCAAGTTTCAATCCACGCACCCGCGAGGGGTGCGACACATCAAACCCGGCCACCAATCCGGATACGTCGACGTTTCAATCCACGCACCCGCGAGGGGTGCGACATATTACAGCGATCTCACTACGAGCAATTACTATGTTTCAATCCACGCACCCGCGAGGGGTGCGACCGGATCAGCCCTAAAAGTTTTCTTTTTGTCCTTTAGTTTCAATCCACGCACCCGCGAGGGGTGCGACCTGGAGCGGGGTAATGTAGGTACTACTGTAGATGTTTCAATCCACGCACCCGCGAGGGGTGCGACTGGGGCGGGTAATGTTGACGTGGGTACCATAAATCCAGTTTCAATCCACGCACCCGCGAGGGGTGCGACTCTGCTTCTAGCGGATTTTTACCAGATTTCAGGGTTTCAATCCACGCACCCGCGAGGGGTGCGACCAGGAATTAAGTCATGAGTAAAGTCTACTTAGGCGATGTTTCAATCCACGCACCCGCGAGGGGTGCGACTGCCTCCTTTCAAAGGCACGAATAGCCTGCGCAAAAACATGCTTTTGCGCTAACCTATTTATTTACACTAAAAAATACCGATATAAATAAGCTCATTATAATAATCAACTTAAAATGACCTTAATATTCAATAGCTTATAACCAGCGCTAACCTCCCGGGGTTTTGATGAGAACCACAGGTTAGCGCTGGCTGGGCGGCATAGCCCAAATTATCATAATAACAGGTATTATTGACCAAATTGTTAATGAGCGATGTTCAAAAAAGTACCAATAAAGCCACAAACGCGAATGAATTCGCGTCTACGGCGTAGACGAAGAAAACTAAAACCCTTCAATAATCTCTGGTTTTAATCCAGCCAACGCCGACGCCAATGAATCATTGATTGCTGAGGTATCGAGCGGCAACTTGCTGTCGATATGGTCACGCAAGGTTTGATGCACTTTGCCCGACGAATATTGTCCAGCTTTTGAACTGTGCTGCCACCAAACCACTTTATTAACTGACATCGAACCTTCTGGTCGAGCCGACGAAGCATCACCTTCAAACAGCATTGGTAATACCGCTTTGATTGTTTCGGCATCGGTATCATCAAAACCGGTTTTTTCTGCCAGTTGCGGCGACATCGCACCAAACACCAAATAAGTCGCATTATCTACTCTATGCTTCATTCCCATGGTGTCAGAACCTTTCTTGCTGCCGTCACCTTCTCCGCTAACACTTTTGGTAATTTGTGTGCTAGTAATGCTAATCGGTTCAATGCTAAAAGCCGATTGAATGCTGACAGGACCACGCACCGCAATAGAAACGCCCTCTTTACCATCGCCTTTAAAAGCAAACAGTTGACCAAAGGTGCGTACATCCAACCATTTGTCACAGGCCATTTTGGCCGCCACATCCGGCTTGGTTTTTTTGGCGTTAAACGCTTCACTGCCTAAACCATGGTCTTTAGATATCGCTCGTTCTCGCAAGCTCGGCATTCCATCGGTTTTCTTTTCGTCAGACTGAACAAAAATAGCTTCACCCTGCCCTTGCAAGCGATCACGTATTTTTCGTTTCAAACAAACGTCGGTGATCTCACCATAACCGTCATAATCAACTCTTGGTCGATTGCCATTAAGCGGATCACCATTAGGGTTAGCGTTGTTGACGGTAAAAATAATGGCAAAATCGATTTTGTTTTGTAAACTCATTGTTATATTCCTTTTAATTAGGCGTCTTACAAACGCCTTAATCTGCGTTAAGTTCTGCTGTATCAATGGATTTTAAAATCCACTCACCTTTATTGAATTTGTACTCGTTTAACCATTTTCGCTGGCAATGAAAACCCAATAAATATTCACCTGATAATCGCGCTGGTGAAACAAAATCGGCATGTTCAAAGAGGTGGCAAATATCATCCAATAACTTTTTATAAGCCCCTTCTAGCGGGGGTAATTTATATTGCAATCGCTGCTGATAAGGAAACAAGGCAGTTTCAATATTCAACCAAGTTGCCGCTGGCCGATCAGCAAAACGCTGCATATAACGCTCAGCAGTGGTTAAACGTTTTTCTCCCGCCAAACTTAACGCCACCGCTTCAATTTTTTCAGCCACCGCCAGCAAGCGACCATATAAATAATCTCTGGATTTATTCTCTTGTTCTAATGCCATTGCATAGTCCTTTTGATATTTAAGATCAGTGGTGCGCTTGCAAAAACCTTTATACAAAGCGCAGGCAATGCCGAGGTTTTGCTCCCACTGCCAAGTCTCATCTGATTTGTAGGCCACCCGATTGGTGGCCCGTTTAATACTCTGGTTAACCACATCGATGGGGATCGGTTTGCCTTCAATAATGCAAGGCATCAACCGCTCCATCAGGTTCTTTTTCAGGGTTTCACTACTTTTAAGTACATCGCCATAAACCGCCGTCCAAATCTTGAAAGGAGCCGGCGCACAAATGGGCCACACCACTTTCTCTTTGGGTTTTTTATCACCATTGGCAATAGCCAGTTTGTGCCGTTGCGGCCAAGCCAAATCAACATGCCAGCGCTCAAGGGTATTGATAAACTCCTGCGCTAGTGTTTCACGATAATAAGTCACACCCATGCGTCCAGGAGTGGCCGAATCCATGCCCATGATCACTATGCTTTCATTGGCCTCTAACATGCCTTTTGACAAGTAACCCTGCATATAAGCGGTCAATTTTTTAGCGAATTTTTGCCCGACATCTGTACTGTGATCCGCTTGCACTTCAACAAAATCCGGCGCAAGAATATCCCATATATCAGCAGTCGGACTGGGGATTGACCGTCCGGATACCGCCCAGCTAAGATAAACCTGATCACCATTGCGAAACGCCTGTTTACGGTTGATTAACCAGCGCAAGGCATTGTGGGCTTTTTGCGTCACATCAAAACTCACCGCATTAGCTTGT
Source organism: Alteromonadaceae bacterium (assembly GCA_965277695.1). GTDB lineage: Bacteria > Pseudomonadota > Gammaproteobacteria > Enterobacterales > Alteromonadaceae > JABSOG01. Next base: position 31,060 of record CBDIDQ010000059.1, on the reverse strand, counting down.
TCACTGTTGCTAAAGCGCCCCCGAAAGGTAAAACCACTACTATCATTGGCTGAGATCAACTTAGCCTTGTCGCCACTATGACGAATTTTAGCCGGATGATTAACCGCCAATACTGCCGTTTCACCTTTAACAAAACAGAGTCCCTGTTCACCACCATTGTTGCTATCAAATTCAATCCAAGCTTGTTGTAACTGCGGGTCTTGCCAAGTCTTAGCTTGCGCTTCACCGGGTTTTTCAACAGTCCAGCAAACCAATGCCGAACCTTGATCTAACGCGCCTTTTTCTTTGGGTAATACTTTAAACAATAGCGGCTGTTCATCTTCACTTGCCCACTTGGTCAGCAATACCCCATCATCAAGCTGCAAAATACCACGCTCAGCCAAGTCAGCTACAACAGTTTGTTTTTTAACATATTTAAGAATGGCTTTGGCCGTCCAATGCCCTTGCTCACTGTCACACCATTGTTGCAGTTGTTGCTCATAACCCGGGTAATAGGCTTTTTTCAAACCGCCGAATTTGGCGTAATCTCCCGCCACATATTGTATTTTATCTGCCAGTGGATGCGGTGCTTCGCCGCTACTTCTGCCCGCCGATCTTTCGGTGGCTGGCAAAACAATTTGTGTTTTTTCGAGCACCTGCGCCCGTAAAAATCCGCCATCAGCATCAATCACTATGTTGATATGGGCATTTTGCAGAGTATGACTGATAGGCATCGGTTTTTGCTCATCATCTAAACACATGCCTTGCTCGTAGGTTTGGTACAATCTCGCCATCCAGCTCATAGCAATGCCTCCAGGTCGTCGGCTGATTGCAGGTTATCGCCCAAACCAAACTCTTTGGGTTGCATATCTCTGACAAACCGTTTGATATCGCATTGCTCAGGTCGGGGAAATTCAATCACCCCGTGGCGCATAGTGGCGTGCCAAAAACGACTGTGTAAACGGTGTTTGCCGTTGACATCAGCATGACCTTGTTCGTCGGTTTTGCCGGTTTCATCGGGGTAATCAAAACCATGAAACATTAGGCCAAAACCCAGCTCTTCGATATCATCATAAGCGCCCTCGCCCTCACCGAATTCACAAGGTTCAACATAAGCCTGACAATCCCGAGTACCAAGGAAGATATCTTGTCGCCCGCCCTTTTCAAGCATTCGTTTGGCAATGCTAAAATGCTTACCATCAATCCGGTCTTTGGCCAGTTCAGGACGGTTTTCATTCCACTCAAAATGCGCCTCAACCTGATATTCCACCTGATGTAAAAAGGTGTAAATCGCCAAACTGTTACCACCACCCCAGTTCAACGGTTTGGTGCCTTTAGTTTGTGTCCGTAACGACTTCATCACCCGCACTTTATCAACATGCCAAATCAAGGTGGGTTTCCAATAAATAGATTTGAGTACGCCTTTAATCGCCTCAAAAGTAGGCAGGTGATAAGAGCACTTTTCGCCGCCCACTTTGGTTATCGGGTCGGTAAATAAAGCATACCGGCCAAATAGTTTAAAACTGATACTGTTTCTTTTTTTCATATATATCCCTTATGTTTAATAGTTTCATCTGAGCTATAAATCACGAGCTGGAGCTCGTTCCTACCACTAATTAACAGACAAGGCTTTGTTGTGAACTCACAGCCTCAGTAGTCAAACCAAACGCCTCGCTGTAATACCTTTCATCAAGATAATAAACCCCCTGTCCTTCGCCGTGCTCATCGATAATTTCAATGATCGCCTCCGCCTGCTGGAGTTGCCGCCAAACGTTGGGAAACACATTGACGCTAAACTTTTGTAACTGCTTAATCAGTTGATAATATTGCTCGGCATCAAACGCCCGACTCACCGCGCATAATTGAGTGATCAATGTTTTGCCTTCGTCATAAGGCACCATAATCGCTTGGGTTGGCGCATCAATCGCTTTAAATGCTTTGCCTGCCGTCATAAATGATTGTTTCAACGGTAACGGGCTAGCCTTTAGTTGGTGTAATGAATTCAAGCTCAGTAAATTCAACAAGTTATCATCACGTTCAACGGTTTTGCCAGTGACTGAATAACTCATCTCATTGGCACGTTCAAAAAAGTAATAATCAAAATATTGCCGCATCACCTCAGGAGCCAATAAATCTTGACCCTTGAACTCGTCAAATATCCGTCGACTGTGACAAATGCCTGCTTTTATCTCCACCAGCATATCGATGGTTTCATTATCAGGATTAACGACGGTTACCGTTGCGGTATCATTATGGCCATTACGGTTACAACGACCGGCGGCTTGAGCAATCGAATCCAACCCCGCCAAAAAGCGGATCACCGCAGCAAAATCAACATCAACCCCGGCTTCGATTAATTGCGTACTAAAACACAAAATCGGCAATTTGCTATCAAGCCGCTGACGAATATCATCCAGCAAGCGTTTTCTATGCGCCGGACACTGTGACGTGCTTAAATGAAAAACCGACGCTTGATCTACCCCCTGTGCAACACAAGCCTGATACAGCACGTGCGCCCACTTTTTAGTGTTGACGATCACCAAACAACTGGTTTTGCGCTCAAACTCATCCATAGCCAATCGGCTTATCTCGTCCACCGACCAACCACCAGTTTTAGTGCTATCAACAATGTCCACCCGCTTAAGTTCATCAAACAGCCGAGCAACATCCGGCATCAGTTCATCGTCAAAGTGTAATTGGCCTTTTTCAGGCTGCTTGAGTTGATGTAACAACGGCTGGGTTGCGGTACATAACACGGCAGTGGTTTGACAATGCGCCTTGAGAAAGTTAATCGAGTTGCAAAACAGGTGTGTGCAGTTGATTGGCAAAGTTTGAATTTCATCAAAAACCAGCACACTATTAGCCAGCTGATGCAATCTGCGTACGCCACGGGTACCGCCGCTCAGCAAGGTTTCTAAAAATTGCACCATAGTGGTCAGTACAATAGGCGCATCCCAGTTTTCAGCCACCAGCTTGCTACGCCAAGTTTGTTGTTCAGGCTCCAGATTCGAATGATGTTCAAATACCCACTGCCCCTGCTCACCATCAGGTTCAAGCACTTTACGAATAGCTGAGGCATTTTGGTCAATAATAGAGGTAAAAGGAATGATATAAATAATCCGATCCAGCTGATGTTGCTGCGCGTGATGAACCGCATAACGCAAACTGGCGTAGGTTTTACCGCCACCTGTTGGCACCGTCAAACTATAAATACCCTGCTGGTCTGTCGCCCTTTTTTTACATTGGTTTGATATGCTCTGCCTGATGCCGTCAATCGGGCTATTCAGCGATGTAGCCGTCTCAAGCCCGGCAATAAAATGCTCAACCCGCTCGCAAGCTAAGGTCCAGTTGGGTCGGTCAGATCGAAGGTTACTACGATGCGCTCGGTTTTGCGGATTTTCAAAATCTGCACTGCTGATCCGGTCTGCATCAATTAAACCACTAAAGAGAAATTTGGTATAAAGACCGGCGTAGAATGCTCGGGATAATTCAGACACCAAAAAGCCATTTTGCAGCGGCTGAGAGATTTTTTTACCTACAGCCAGTAATCCATCAAGCAATTGATTACTCACCAGCGCATTGGCTTTATCAACAATAGATGAGTCGGCATTAGCAATACATTCTTTAAGGAAGGTTTTATCGTCAGGTTTGCGTATCCGCAGGTTAAACCCTTTGCCTAATGCAGTGGGCAAGCAGTCGATTAAACCACTGTGATGGCAGGCAACGCATAGTGCCAGTGCCTGAATACCAGCAAGCACCAACTTTGCATCATCCTTATCAGTGTAACGCTGACGAGCCAATGACCCCAATTGAATAAATAACCACTGGGCACCAGCGCTAGAATGGTCGATTTTGCCTTTAAGACCCTTGGCGTCGACATAATCCCCTTCGTCGGGTTTAATCATGCCAGTAGCCGACTTGATGTAGCGCTGAAATGTCTGACTATATTTGCCAAAGTCATGCAGCAAGCCAATTAACGCCCCGGCTTCACCGCTGTTAACCTCACTACAAATTTTGGCGGCAAACTGATTGGCAAAGTCGCCAACCTCAGACAAATGCATTGCCACACTTTGTTCTTTATCGTCAACATCCCGTTTATGAGCAATAAAACGCATAAGGGTTTTTTATCCTATTTTTTGTTATTTTATCCGGCAGTCATGATCACCGCCCCGATTTTAATTGAGGCATTACCATAATTTATCACTTGAGAAATGTCACTAAAAAAATTTGATTTTTGTTACAACTAAAGCAGAGTGCATTTTATGCCGCTTTCTTTTAAGCTAGCTTTACTTAAAACCACTTATTTATACTGCCAATGAAAATCGAAAACTCCGCTCGCTTGAGCTACCAACTAATGACCATCGATGATGCCCAACTGTTATTTGACCTTGATCAGGACCCCGAAGTACTGCGCTATATCCCTGGTGCCGATGTACCGAGTATGCAAGATATCTATGATGTCTCGGTGCCAAGAATGCAAAGTTACACCAATGAAGCCGAAGGTTGGGGTTTATGGAAAGTGACTACACTTAGCGGAAATAGCGGTGAAAACGCTGACAAAAGCCGCTTTATCGGTTGGGTATTAGTCAGACCGATGGACTTTTTTAGTGATACCCCTAAACTGGACGATTTAGAATTAGGCTGGCGCTTCAAGCGGGATTCATGGGGTAAAGGTTATGCCACCGAAGCCGCGCTAAGCATTAAAGCGGCATTAATTGCCAAAGGCAATATCAAACGGTTGTCGTCAATTGCGCTAGAAGACAACGCCGCATCGGTTAGCATCATGAAAAAGCTAGGCTTGAATTATATTAAAACTGAGACTCACAAAGACCCGTTATTTGAAAGCGAAGTGGTTTTTTATCATTTCGATGTTTGAAAAGCCGTAATACAAACATCATATTTGACGTCATCGGTTGAAACGCAAAATTGTTCATCTTGATTAAATCCGGGTTTGCCCGTATACGGGCTATTAAAGGTCACCGGTTGTCCGTTATTTTGCTCATAAAGATGTTTGATCATGCGCTGTTTTATCTTAAGTTCAGTTAAATCATCTGTCAGGTCGATTATTTTCGGCGCAGCGGTACTAAGCAGTGTTGAACCAATAAAATTAGTGTAATCAATAGACTGTTTTATGTTGTCAGAGTTGAAGTTGATAGCCCCACCATCATCCAAGCTCTGCAACAAGCTTTGATACATCACATTAAGGGTTCTATTGGGTTTGAAGAGGATAAAAAGTGGTAAAATACCGTTTGAATCAGGAGACGATGCTTTGATATTTTCAATTGATAAAAAGTCCCAGCCATTGGCTGCCGCCACAAACCGCCGCTTCAATATACGGTTCATGTTGAACTGATTTGACTGCAATAACGAAAATCTCTCGATGAGCCCGGCCCATTGTATCCGTTGTGATTTCTCGGTTTTACCAATAAGAAATGCCACAGTATCCAAAATGCTCGAATATTCGAGAATGCCGGTGATTTTGACAGTGGCATAAGGGGTTTGTTCCAATACTTTTTGCTGAAAGTCGATCAGCGGTGCTAACTGACTGATAGCCTGTTCGACATTGTTTGATGCCACTAACTGGATGATGCTCATTAACTTCAATTTAATGATATTAGATCCGGGACCAAACGGTATTTCAAACGTTGAACGCATAGGGTCGGTATACAGTTGGAACTGATCATATTGCATCTGCCCATCGTATTTTTCAATATTGGCTGCATTGGCGCTTAAAAGCGCAGCAAGCTTTTTACTATTGGCCGGGCTTTGATTATAAATACGCTCTAGACATTGATATTCTCTGAAATTACACAGTAAATCCTCTGCTCCCTCGACTTGATTGAGTTTTTTTATCCAACGATCTTTGGGGTAATCTTCAAATTTGAGCGTTGTTGTTGCGCCGTCGTTGTCTTTTAGTGCCTTTTCATATTGCTTCAAGCGCCATAGTCCAGCCTCATAAGGCAAAGCATCTACTTTGGCCCACATACCAAGTTGATAGACACTACCGTTATTGTCTAACGTATCTTGGCTATTAAATTCATAAACCACGACGGCTATACCGTCATCAAGTGCGTCGTCAACAAAAAACGGCCAAGCAAACACGCTTAACAGTACCAAAATGATCAGGGTAATCAGCGCTTTGTAGCTAGGTATCTTGAAGGATTTATTCAAAATTGGCAACGAACTTTCCATCAGTGTTAATTTGATAAAACAGTATATAACCAGCGTCTACTTTTACCTAACCCGGTTCCCATGTTGTCTTTAACAAAAACTGTTATACTCATCCGACCAGAACAATCACGAATATAATCAATATGTCTCAAACAACCGACAACAAAGTCATGGCACTATACCAAAAGTTCATGGCTTGGCCTTTTGGTCAAAAAATCTTCTCGATGGTTGTGGCTCGCAAAGCCCCCTATTTTGCCACCATTAATCCCCGCATCCTCGAATTGCGACCACATTACTGTGAGTGTTTTATCAAAAAGCATCGTGGTGTTCACAATCACATTAAAACAGTTCATGTTATCGCCATTTCAAATGGTCTCGAAATGGCAATGGGGGTGATGGCAGAAGCTTCAATCCCCAAACACCTCAGATGGATACCCAAGGGTATGAATTTGCAATATACCGCCAAAGCAGGCACAGACATTCGTTGCGTAGCGCAAGTAAAACCAGAACAATGGCAACCGGGTGATATGGCAGTGACGGTGACGGCTTTTGATACTCACGGCGTGGTTGTGGTTAAAGGAGAAATAAACTTGTGGATCACGCAAAAAGGTTAAGTTTTGGTAATAAAAGAGAAGGGATCAGGTTCGTAGCTTAAAAAAAAGCTTTTTCCAAACCCCGCCTGAACACTTGACCGAGGCGGTCTTTCTCGTCGTGGTGACAATTATCCCTCGACATTAACGAGGTTAAAACCTCGTCTACTATTTTTTGAGCCACTTGAATTATGCATTTATGATAGGTGTCAGTTTTTTTCATTAAATTTTTTACTAAAAATAAACCAACTATGCAAGGCTATGAAAACGCCCAATAGCGCGAACGCAGGCAACCACTTTAAATAATTAAATAGAAAAACAGATAAGTCAAAACGTTCAAAGCTAGCCCCGATATCATAAATATATTGACTGGTAATGCCAATAAAACCGGCCCCAAAACCTAGCTTGAAGTACCCCTCAACCAGTAAGTAATATAAAATTCCGTTTGAACGCAATTTTTGCCACTTAACTTTATCAATCATAACCCCGATAAATGCTTTCATCGACTGCAACCAATCAATACATCATCAGATATAATAATATCGCTATTAACGTTATTAACGTTATTAAAATAATTCTCAACAAATATTCACTCCTTCTCGCTTTTCAAGCAAACCGAACACTTGTCAGTGGTCAATGTTCTGAAAGCTAAGCGCTCACCAAACACGCCCATACCTTCGCCACACTTGATACATTTGACTTTAAAGTAATGCACCGATGAAACAATAAACGTCATGATCAACAATAAAAACCCCAGTATAAACAATGATATAACCATCAAAAATATTGATGTCATCATCATGATCAAATACCACTTCAACAAATTTCTCAGCGTCATGTGAAAACTCCCAACGTTGTATGCCATTCAAAAACACATCATTAACCCCCGCATCCTCGGACTGCAACCGCGCATGAACCCACAACGTACCGAAAACAACTTATAACAAAATCATTCTAACGAATTGGAATTAAGGCAACTTAACGTTTATTTTCCATAGACCATCCATCGGTAAAAACAAATCAACTACCAAGATCAATCAACCTAAACACAATTAATATGACGAAAAGAACAATCATGGCCTTAAAAGATTTAGGATATAAAGCTTTGTATTGATTAATTTTATGTTGATTGTCTTCACCCAAAGAAATAATTCCGGTAAAAATGCCGAGTCCTCCGACGTAGAGAAGTATTATAAACAAATCATATATTAATCCACTATCCATTCATTTCACCCGATTATCATTGTAAGTTATCTATTAGTTGCATCTTTTTATCTGAGTAGACATCCAAGAAAGTGACGTGAAATCTGATATAAAGCCCGGTCTGATCTCTTACTCACCGCCTCAGCAATCGGAAATCTATTGCTGAATTTTTTTTCACGAGATGGCTTTTTAATCGCTCCAGAAAGAAAATACAGACAAGTATCAATATGGTATAAATCATAAAGGTCATCACTTTGTAATACTGATGCGCCTTTTAATTGCTCAATCGTGTCGTTAAATGTTTTAATCATTCGTTCTTTTACTAATCAATGCTTGCCATCAAACATATCACTCGACAGCAATCTACACGATAAATAGTAACCAAGAAAATATAAAGTCACCATAATCAAACTTAGAAATACAGAAAGGTGCTGTCCGAGTATCAGTAGAAGCATTACCATAGGTAGCTGTACCAATACACTGATATAACACTTACGGCGCAAGCCGAAGTCCGATTTTTTATTTACATACAATTTCAATCCAATAATAATATTAATCAAGGATAAAAAAGAGACAAAATAAGCCAGATAAATCAGATATTGCATGTTTTGGTTCCCGAACAGATCTGCGAATAATCAATATGTCTCAGACAACTGATAGCAAAGTCATGGCACTTTACCAAAAGTTCATGGCTTGGCCTTTTGGCCAAAAAATCTTCTCGATGATCGTGGCTCACAAAGCCCCTGATTTTGCCACCGTTAATCCTCGTATCCTCGAACTGCGACCACATTACTGCAACCGTTTTGTTGTCATATACAAGTTGTAGATTCACGCCATTTTAATCCCTAGACTAAACCCAATTACACTACGCGAGTGTTTATTTTCCTTTTTTTGAAATAAATCCTCGCTTTATCTATCAGCTCAGCCTTGGTCTCATTGTCTATTTTATTACTCACATCATCAGGGTGGCTCTCCCAGCGAGAAATTTCATCACTTAAGATTTCTCTGCCTGTTTTGAACCAACCCTCTTTATACTCATCAAATACAATTTGCACCTCATACTTACCATTACGGTACATAAGTGATTCTCTACTGTACCATTCAACTGATACACCAGCGTCAAAATATTCAATATCCATAAATGCCTCTATTAAGAAATATATTTTATCGGAAGTTTATTTCATTCATAACGAACTTTTCAAATATGTATAAAAAACAACCTTCTTAGCGTTAACAACAAAGAGCTTGGATATTAAACAAACTCCGGCCTTCATCCCTTTTTGATTGATGTCAAAAAAGGCTTCGATGAACACCCGTCGGTGGTATGGCAGTGACCGTGACAGCTTTTGATATTCAGGGTGTGGTTGTGGTTAAACGGGAAATAAACTTGTGGATCACGCAAAAAGGTTGAATTTTAGCAATAGGAAGCGAGGAATTAAGCATTCCCCTTCAGTATGTTAAACAGGAGCTGGGCTCCTCAACTTTTAAATAACCATTAAAAGAACTTACTTCGTAACTTACTTAAAAATCTAAACCATAAATACAAAATTAATATCCCAGCAGGTGCAATCACGCTAAATACCAAAACACTAGTTTGAGCGCCTTCTTCGACAAAAATAATAAACAGAAAAAAAGCGACTGCTGAAACGGCACCAAATAAAGCAAACAAATTTGCCTTAAGCTCAACATACAAATCCTTCAGAGTTTTAGCTTTAGAAACAAAAACAAAAACACCTAATGCCAGCGTAAAAATAGCCGACCAAACTAGCCCGCCATTTCCACCTAACCAATATGAAAACAACGAATATATGAGTAAAAAAAGCACTACGAATATTATATTCACCAGTTTATCCTTCCTGACCAAGTTTGTTGTTCACCTTCGGCAGTATAGGCACCAATTCCAAGCCCAAACCCTCTTGCCTTTGCGAAAGATACATCACCGCCGCCCCCTAGTGATAAGGAATAACCAGCTCCAGCCGCTCCATAGGCAGCTCCTCCGGTAATCAATTTACTAGTTGATGTGCTAGAACTAAATAGTGAACTACCTGAATATGGCTTAAACTTAGCGACACCACCTGCACCGCCAAATCCAATGTAATTAGATGAAATAGGGCTATAGTACCTTTGCATATTTTCTAAAGGAGCAAAAAATAAACTTAAAGAGACGCCATCATCACCTCCCCCCAAATAACCCCCTATTTGAAATCCATACCCTGCAACCATTAACGTAAAATCGCCACCAAATTGAATTTCGAATGAATTTTTATCGAGCCAATCCCAATTCGATGCCAACAAGTTTCCACTACCAACATATGTCTGATCTTGTGCAATAATCTTTGCCAGCTCAGCCTCTTCCCTTGCCTCCCACTCAGCACTCCCTTCTACGATAGGCTTCTTACTACGCCAATCAGCCCTGAGTGCCGCCGCAAACGCCGCACTACTTGCGCCACTGGCAAACTTACCACCTGTCAATTTCGAAATTGTACCACCAATAGCCCCAGACACCAGCACTTGTAAAGACGGCTCTTGACTATATTGCCCACTTAATGCTGCACCGATACCCGCGCTAAAAAATTAGGGGTCTAAAAAATTAGGGGTCAGGTGTCTTGTTCAATAATCAAGAAAAAATTAGGGGTCAGGTGTCTTGTTCAATAATCAAGTGTTTTAAACGTTTGTATATTGAACAAGACACTTGACCCCAATTTCCTCTCAGTACGTAAAAAAACAATATCATTAAACAAAGGACCCCTTTTATCATTTCACCCTTTAATTCACATTATTCAGCAATACGCTGCCCTTGTTTTATCTTCAACTCAAACTCCATATCCAACTGTTGTTCAAGGGTCGTTTTCACTTCGCCAACTAAACGCTCAAGTAATAATAGGGACAACTCTTCGTGATCAAAAACACCTAAGCTGAGCCGATCACCGGCCCCAGCATTTCCTATAGTTAAAATAACATTATCTTTTTGATAAAGTGCAATATAAAAAGCATTGTCACTACGACTAATTATTTTCATATGCGACTTTTCCTTGGCAAACAACCTAAGCGTCCAATCAGACGCAATACGCGCCATCAGCTTTTCAACATGCTCAACGTGGGTATTATCAAACTGTGCCTGATAATATAAATAAAAAGGCTTACTCTCGCCACAGCCGCTTAAAAGCAACCAAATCACAACAGCAACATATTGCTTAACCATGACTAAAACCCTCTTAGTTTTCGATAGTAAGATCCCGTTTGATAATTAAACACAATCCTTTGCACCCCAGGTTGAGAAAATTAGGGGTCAGGTGTAGGTATTTGAATTTTTTACCTAATAAAAATATCCTCAAATTCCACTGTAACTAACTTTTGAATAACGCTTTAATTCAATGGCTTGAAACGTTATTTTTTATTATTAGCAAAATAAGAACAATATCATTTTAACTAAAGCAGTAACACATGCTTTTCTTTTATCACTATCACAAACTGTTTTATTCTTACTTTTATGACATAAACTACTTTAAATTCAATGGGTTAATACTCAATCTCGTGCCCAGATAAATTCCATCTTCAATCCGGTTAAAATGACCTTATTTATCTCTATTTCGGTATAAAAGAGAACAATTCTTGTGTCCAAAAGGACATGTTAATAATTGCTTTACTCCCATTTACCATCCTTTGATCATGAATTTTTTATTCACTAGGGCTTTTAAAAATAAAATAGTCGTTCTATAATCCCTGCACTAAATGATCAGAATTAAAGTCTCTTATGCATCTCCCCCCTTCAAAGATTAAACTATTACTAGGACGTATGAATCAATGGAAATCAAAGGCAGGCGATAAAAGCTATCAATTAAGAGAAGCTAAAAAGGAAAATAAGCGACTCAAAGGCACTGTTTCGGATATCAAGGAGATCAAAAATGAAATGAAGACGAATTTTCTCAAACAAATAGGCACACTTCAGGCTCAACTGGCAAAAACAGAGCAAGATGACAATGAAAAAATTGAACAACTAGAGAGTCGGATACAGCAACTTGAATGTGAAGCTGAACACGCTGAGGCATTAAAAAAAAACCATTTGAATCCGTAATAGAACCTGACTATTTGCCTGCTGAACAAACCGCTGACGATATTGCCCCTGAATCAAGGCTTCAGACCCGTATTTTATGTGTTTTACTGTATCTGATTGGTCGTATTCCTTATAACAGTATTCCCCGTGTCCTAGATGTTTTCCATGAAAATACGCCGTTACCCCGGAGTTGGATCCCCCATCCGACCAGTATTAACCACTGGGTTTTACGTGTCGGCTTGGCATTACTTAAGCAGGTCGAACCGATTGATGAACCTTGGATAGCCATCGCCGATCACTCCATTGGGATGGGCACAAAAAAAGTCCTCGTGGTCCTCAGGGTGCGTTTAGATACGTTAGAGAAAAAGGGCCAAGCCATTGCGTTGACCGATTGTGAATGTATCGGTCTTAAAGTGGTTGAAACCGTTAATGGACAGACGATTGCGGCGGATTTCGATGCCATCTTTGCACAGTCAGGACAACCGGAATGTCTGGTGAAAGATCGCGATAGGACGCTAAATAAGGGCGCTGTTATCTGGTCCGAACCACTCAATGAAAACGTTTATTTTGTTGACGATATTAGTCATATGGTGGCCAGTTGCCTTAAAGCTGAGTTTGAAAAAGATGAGCGCTATAAAAAGTTGTTGACGGAGACTCATCAGTTATCCAAAGCCCTGCATCAGTCAACACTTGCCTGTGCGGCACCGCCCAAAATGCAAACTAAAGCCCGCTTTCAGGGGCTTGTGCCATTGGCGAAATGGACGAAAGAAATACTGGATAAACTGAAAGTGAGAGGACGTCCCGTTGTCGATAGCTTTTTGGGCAAACTTCGCCCAAAATGTGCTGGGATAAAAGAATTAGAACCCTTTTTAGAGCGCTTTATCCAAAGTGTTAATGTCACTGCAAAGCTGATGGCGTTGCTTAAAAATGAAGGATTGACACTGGTCAACTATTTTAAATCTATCGCCATTTTAGCGGAACTGCCTGATGACTCAAAAGTGAAAGAGGGTATGCTGGCGTGGTTAGAAAGGCACATTTTAATCTATAGAGAAATGGGTAAGTTTCCGTTAATGGTGAGTAGTGACATCATTGAATCCTTGTTTGGTATCTTTAAATATCTGCATGGACGTGGCCCGCAAAAAGATGTCAATAGCGGCATATTGCTCATTCCAACACTTTGTGGTGAGCTGGAAGTCCCTGACATCATAAGGTCCCTTAATCAGGTTGGTCAGACGATGTTAGATGCTTGGATAAAAGAGAACATTCCCGAAACAATACTTCAAGAACGGCGCATTCATTTTAAATAGCCGGACGATCAAAAACCGGGGGAGAAAATCTGAAGCAGAATGGCTCTATTAAGAATCCATTCAAATACCTAGGCTGCACATTCAGGGATAAATTAACTCAAAACTTCGTGGCGGGGCGATAGCCCCGCAGCAAATTGTTGTGCTGGAGGCACAACAATTTAATTGGCTTGGCGACTCCATTTATCTCAACGAAGACGCCAAGTGAGTGCGAAAGAAAGACTAATGCTACAGATTCATACCAACCTAACTGACGGATAAAACCCGAGCAGGCCATAACACCGCATTCAGGGGCTTGTCTCCCTGTAATGCTTTTTTATGGCCACACCATGAAGCCAGTATGTGATAGTTAAAAATTCCGATTAAACTCGAAAACCTTACATTTCGCGACCTGACTCGCCTCTTTTTGGAGTTACCTACCGCCTACCGATGCTTACTGCTCGGTGATTGACCAACCTTGCCGAGAAGGGATTCCCACCCGCTTGAATTACCTACCTACGCTCAGCCATACACCCTGTTTATTTCAATCTGGTCCGAACACATGCGTTTAAACTTGTTGACAAACGCAACTGAATGTAACAAAGTCTCATTCCGTTTTTTACCTTTTTCAATGATTACTAGGAAATGATTGTGAGATCAACTCGCCAAAACGTTGCCATTATGGCGATAACCTTACTTATGCTCTGTGGTTGCATCAGCACCGACAATTCAACTTACCTTAACGGGGTTTCAACCGACTTCACCTCATCAAGGCTGCAACAAGCTCAACAAATGGGGATGCGGACTGGCAGATATGATGGTTCCTTTGGTAATCGTGACGGTTACAGGCTGTATGAAAACAACAACGAAATGTTTTTGTCCCAAATTTATAGAGATTATGATACAACAGCTTATACTTTCGCTGGAGTTACTTCAGGTACCAATCACAATAAGAACTATATTTATGACAATAAACGTTTTAAAAAAATACAGGATTTTTATAAGGTTAAAAAGCTGAAGACCTTCTCCCGTAGTTGGGTTCAAAACAGGGGAGACCATTCACAAAGAGGTAAATTCAGAGACCGACCGGAACGCCCGTATAAAGGATATGCCCGTAACGCGGGTTTGGTTTACTGGATTGTGTACAATTCAATTACTGGCTTTGGTATAGAATGGATTGACTATAGTCAGATAGTGGAAAAATACAAACAGGCCATCCGTGATCGTGATATTTCCGTTCTCGCCCTTGGACAATTCCCGGAGCTGGATAACTTCATCCACCCATCAACTTTCTATGTTGAACTGAACAAAGTCCACTCAAAAAATGGCGTGCAAAAGCTCCGACAACTTGCTAACAGTATTGGTAGTTGGAAGATGCTGGTTTATGTAGAGGAGAAGCTGAAACGGCTAGAGTTTGAGGCGGAATACCAAACCGCGATGAATGCCGACATCAAGGATAGACAAGCTTTTGTCACCCGTTACGACAACTTTCGCAAGATTGACAAAACTCAGATAAACGAACAGCACTGTTACGCATCGCGAGCAACTAAATTGAATGTCAGGGAAGCGGCAGGAAAATCTAGATACAATGACATCATTGGCAGTATAAACCAAGGCGACAGCGTCTGTGTCATCAAAGTTGACAGAGATTGGGCCAAAATCGACAGCGGATGGGTGGCAAAGCGTTATTTGACGACGGCTAACCTGCTGACCTACCAACAGCGTGTTGTCAGTATGTCAGATCACATATTCAACGAAATACGACAACATACTCTGGCCAGCCGTTCGGTAGCAAAGCTGAGTGATTATCTGGCCGACCATCCTGATGATGCTCAGATCAAACAAACCTTGGCCGATGTCAAACAGGCTAAATATGAGAACAGAAGAAATGCGGTGATCAATAGCCGGTCAATCGCCTTGCATGATGCATTTTTGCTACAACATCCCAGAGACAAACTGATCAAACAGGCATTGATTGGCCTCTATCGCAACGAAAACACCTTTGCCTCAGCACTTAAGGCTTATGGGCACTCCAGCCAGGAAAGCGATCTGACAACAGCCTTCAGTCTGGCCAATACTCTCAACCAAACCTTAAAGGCAGAAAAATTACTACTGCGGGATGCGCCGCTGTCAAACATCTTTGAGCTGATTGAAACCAATAGCCGGACTTCAGCGCCCAAAGTACTCAATTTGGCAGGCGACGCCATCCCAATGCTGCAGAGCATTACCGAAACCTCGGTGGCGATGGAGGGGATTGAAAAATCTTTCAAACTGTCCAGCAAAATTCCGCTACAGGGCTCTTATGAGGTGCATGTAAACTTTGAGCAGGCGATCAATCTGAGATTCAAATCAAACCTGACCGATGGCACCTTTTGGGAGTTGCTTACCCACATGGTAACCAAAGAAGATAAAACCAATCACCGCGCCGTTTTTAAAGTCAACCCCAACAACAACTACACAGACAGCGTTAACATTGATTTCAAAATCTCCTCAGCGTCAATCAGTACCTTGGGCATAAATGCTGGAACCGAAGTAGTCGGCGCTAAAATCAACATCAAACTAGTCAGCGCGGAACAAACATGAATCCGACCAATAAATTACTGCTGAGCCTGTGGGCCGGGTGCAGTGTAGCGGCTAATGTCGCTGCTGCCGAGCTGGATATTAGTGCTTTATTCAAAACCCCGGAAAAAGACAGTCAAACCATCGAACTCAACAACGACAGCAGAGTCAATGAAGTGTTGTCGAGCAATATCGACAAGGCCAAACGCAAGCAATTGAAGTTTCTGGCCAACACTCTGTTCAGCGGCGGCAGTGGTAACCACGCACTGGACAAAGCCGTCGGTTATTGTGGCATGGTTGAGCAAAAAGATGCCCAATCCAGCTGCAAAGCCGGTATCGCACTGGCTCAGAACGACATTTACAAGGCACAGGGGTGGTGCGGCGTGATCAACGACAAAGACAGTGCCCGGGGTTGCCGGGTCGGGATTGACTTGGCCAAGGGCAACCTCAATATGGCCAAAGGGCGCTGTTGGCAGCTAAAAAGCCAGGATGGCAAAAACGGTTGTCTGGCCGGGACTGAACTTTACAGCGAAAGAACAGCAACTGCGGCAGGTTATTGTTTATCGATAAAAGACAAAGACTCGCGCTCCAGTTGTAATGCTGGTGTTGAGCTGGCCAAGAGCAACATAACCAGTGCGCTCGGCTGGTGTGGCATCATCGCTGAAAAAAATGCCAAATATGGCTGTTTGTCAGATGTCTATCTGGTCTCCTACCTGCTTGGTGATGACTATGACTATGGCGATGGTTATGGTGGAGGTTATAACAACTATCAACCAGCCGACAGCAACACAGCTCATGAATTGGTTGAACTAAAGCAGGAAATAGAACAAATCGAAACTACTCTGCAAGCTGACATTGACGAGGCAAAAGTGTTTTTAGAGCTCATAGAAACAATGCCCGAGTTGCTTGAAGACCCACAAATACGGCAACAATACAACCAACTTAGCGAGATTATCTAATGAAAATTAAAACCGGCTTACTGATCCTGTTAACCGTCATTTCTACAGCAGCCTTGGCTGATCGTAACCTTGACGTAATGCCACATTTGAGCGAAGAGCCACAACAGCAAGATCCAGCGAAAAAAGGCAAGAAACCGCCGACCAAGACGCAACAGGTCAAGCAAAACGTATCAGGTAATGTTCGACACATTTTGGCCAACGGCACCAAGCAACAGTTAAAAAACAAACAGCAGGTGTTACAAAAGCTCAAAGCGCTGACCCAAAAAGTTAATTCAACCAAGCAGAACCTGAAGCACATACTCACGGCCCAGCAAAGAGCACTGGCCAAAAACAAAGCAGAGCAGAGCAAGGCCGCAGCCAAAAAAGCCAATGCCAGACAACAGGCGCTTAAAAGAGTTGTCGGCGTGACGACCAAGTAGATTGGTTGGTTACGCAAAAAGACTTTGTTAATGCGGGACTTGGAAACGTCACTTTTGTGTCCTTTTACACGATCAATACTAATCGTCACTGGTCCTGTTATACTAATATAGGTTGCCGCTGAGTAATCTTACGATGCTCAATGAATAACGGCAAATGACGGTGTTGTTTAACGGCCCTATCGTCGATAATGCTTCTATCAGCCGACGCCGAAATATGATGGAATGTGCATCGTTATGGGTGAGACGGACATATGACGTTGTCATATTTCGCGATCCGTTGAGCATCGCCCTTGGCTCAGCGGCAACCTACGTGAGGCGTAGCATAAGTAGTCTTATTTTCAATAATCCCAAATAAAAACCGACACGATCTTTACTTGGGCGCAAAGTGTTAAGAGCGAGCAAAAGTATCGCCAGATAGATGAAATCCCACACCCAATCCGAATTAAAAACAGTGGCGGTACTGAGCTATATGGTTGCCGACATCCCCAACTGGTTTTGTTATGCTATTTTTTCATTTACTGCTGGATAAAAAGTTTTGAATGTTTTCAAAAGTGATATCGTCTGTCTGAAACTTAATATCGAAGCTAAAGCCATTTTCAATTACCAATTTGAGCGATGTTTTGGTCAAATTTATTTCACGGATTTTCATTCTGACGTCGAAATCTTCACCGTCACACCATTCAACCAAGATATCGCATGGAGGAAACTAGAGGTTTACAGAAATTGATACATTTTTTATTAGCGGAGGTATCACTTTGGCATAATCCAAATCAGGGTAAGGATATTCTTGAAAAGACACTTGGATTATATCGCCACCAGGTGCTTCACTGTAGTCTACTTCTTGCGCTTCAAAAGCCAAATGCATGTTGTTTCCCTTAGGCACAACGCCTTATTAATCGAATTAGGTAAGTGTTGTATTTGTAAACATATTTTTCTAATGAGACTTTTTAGATCTCACGTACAGACCCATAACCTTCAATTATCGCCGAAAAAACGAATGCCTTCACTCAACACTACTTCAAAAAGTTCACCCTGGTAGAGTAAGCCATTTTAGCTACAACCTATTGTTTTGATTGATTTTATTTTAACTTTCCCAGCACGAAAAGGTGGTAAATTAACCCAAATAGGCCTATAATTAAACAACAACTGTATAAAAACACACTGCCAAAAAGGAGATCGCCTATAAGCAAAACTACCAATCAAAAAACAGTGATTCAAATAAACGCCAGCAAGAGGTGCTTCAACACCCCAAGCTGACTTTCACAATCATCAACCTGACCGACAGGAAGATAACCATGACGAACAAAACAATGACACGTCTCGTGCGCGACGTCACCCTTTTATTGGCACCAATTCTGCCAACCGCACAAAAAAACACCGAAACGGTGCAAATCGTTACCATCCCTAAAACAACAGGGGAGGCGATATCATGAAAAACTTTACCAATCCCAATAACCAAGGCTTTGGTGAGACAAACAACAAACAACCGCTGCCTTACGAACGTAATTTGAAGGTTCGCGAGAGTTACTATGACCACCATTTTACCAATCAACGCCCCGGGTATCCGACTCCGGTGCCGTGGATAAATATCAAAGGATATTGGCTGGATGAGGCGGGTTTCACCATTGACACACCGCTTGTGGTGAAAGTCAGAAAAGGTAAAATTGTGTTGACGGTGAAGTCGTAAACAGCAGGTCTTTCAATCGGAATGCCGCATCACATCGACGGTTGAAAGGCCAAAGCCACAGACTGATGTAAACCTGAAAGGCCATAACGCCAGGCTAAATGTGACAGTTTGCAGCCTCACCGTAAGTTGTTGTGCCGAAGGCACAACAACTTAAATGAAATGGCGACTCCATATTTATCTCAGCGAGGATGCAGAGTGTTACCTGGTGGTTTTGGAGGAAAGAAAGACTAACGCCGCAGACTGATACCAACTTGGCTGACGGATATACCAAAAAGCCATAACACCTAAGCTAGATGACATTTAGGTGGACGAATTTTGTTTGCGTCCTGACGCAAATATTCGTCCTCCAAAATGTTATATGAGCGTCTTGTTATAGATGCCTGTCGATCCACCGCTATGGCGTTTTAAATCGATTCAACGGCAATATCGGGTGGGTTTGAGCTGCTGTACGTTGGGCCTGACGGATTTGAGGCGACGCTATTGGTTGGTTTTTCTGAATCGCAGGCAGGCGAAATCCTTCTGTGGGTGAACAGAATTCTATCGGGGTTAGCGAAGTGTTGAAATTTCGGTGGTTCGACATTTCGATTGCTGTGGTTCCTCCAAATTCTCTAAATCGATTAATCTGGTCAGTGGTTTACCGCACTCCTTGCAACACTGCTGCTCTCCCTTGCTGGCAACGTAGTCCTGCCAGTCGACTTTATCGACTTTTCGGACGGCTTCCTGACCTAAATGTGCCCGGGCTTTATTCAACTTTTCCCGGCAACGACAATGGTAAATGCCGACAAACTGGTATTGCTGCTTGTTTGGTACGGGGATATGAGAGAGCAGCCGTTGCATAAAGTTATCATGACTCAGGGTCAGGTATTCGGTCTGTTGCGTTTGATGAGATTTGTAGCGGAATCGGACGGTATCCTCAGTGACTTTAATGATTTGTGAATTCTTGATGGCACCACCACGAATATACCGGGCCAGATATTTCGCCACACCTTCACCATATTGGTAAGGTTTGACGCAGTGGACCACCCATTCTTTACGACCCAGCTTATTACACAGGTTGATCACAGTTTGTTCTGTCATGTCGGTTGGCACGACGAGTTCACCCGCCTTTAATGCGGTTTTAATCCCGTCCAGGAATTTGCCACGAAATAGCTGTTTCATCACGCCGGCAGGTAAAAATGCTTTGCGCTTAGGGGTTTGCCAGTTACCCGCTTTATACACCCCACTACAATGTTGCGAAAAATCACCTATACTTACTTTGCCGTATACCAAGACATCGCTTAACCATGTTGCTTAAGTCTGGTTGTACCATGACTCAAGCAATTGGTTGTCTTGTTGTTTTTGATTTCGGTTTTATAACTGAGCCGCAGATGAAGCAAGCTGTACTGCCAGGAGGTGGTAAGTGAGCAATGAAAGAACCATTACAGCTAAATTTGAGTCAAACCGCCTGTCTGGTGAACTGGAATCCAGCGTCTATGAATTGCTATATCCGCAATATAAAGTGTCGACAGGCCAACCAACTGAATCAATCAATAAGCATCAGAGTAAACCACCAATAAAGGAGGCGAAATCATGAGTCAATCCAAGTGTGTTGCCATTTATGCCCGGGTATCCAGTGAACAACAAGCGAAAGCTCAAACCATTGACAGCCAAATTGAAGCACTTAAGTCACGCATCAAACAAGATGGTTTCTCTTTACCTGAAGATATGTATTTTATTGATGATGGCTATAGCGGTAGTCAGTTCGTCAGACCCGCCCTAGAGCGACTCAGGGATTGTGTTCACATGGGCGTCATCGACAGATTATATGTCTTATGCCCGGATCGGCTCATTCGCAAATATGCTTATCAGGTATTAATCATTGAGGAGTTAACGGCCAGTGGCATGGCGTTGGTTTTTCTTGAGCAAGCCCATGGCACAGCAGCGGAAGATATTTTATTACGGCAAGTGCAGGGAATAATAGCAGAATATGAACGCGCCAAAATCGTTGAGCGCAATCGCCGTGGTAGGATCCACAGCGCCAGGCAAGGCAATGTCAGTGCGTTGAGTGGCGCACCTTATGGTTATAACTACATCGCCAAGCAAAATGGTCAATTGGCCAGTTATGAAATTAACCTGATAGAAGCAAAAGTCATCAGGCAAATCTTCCACTGGGTTGGTATAGAACGGCTCACCCTCGGGGAAGTGATCCGGCGGCTGGAAAGCCAAGGTATTGAAAAGAAAGGCGGAAATCAGTGGGACCGAAGTGCCATTCGGCGATGGCTGAATAATCCAGCTTATATCGGTAAAGCAGCGTTTGGAAAAAGTAAGACTGAACCAATGACACAGAGAATACGGCCCCTGAGACACGGTAGTGCAACCCCCAAAAGAGTGGCTTCCACCTCCAGACGAGATCCGGCAGAATGGATAGAAATTCCTGTACCAGCCATTATCAGCGAATCTCTTTTTCAAGCAGCCCAGAAACAGATGGAAGAAAACCGTCGTCGTGCCCGGCAATGGAAAAGAGGCGCAACATATTTGCTACAAGGGTTGGTGGTATGTGGCCATTGTGATTATGCTTATGTGGGCTCATTCTCAGGCGCAAAAGACGCTCAAGGTCGTCGATCATACGGTTACTATCGCTGCTCAGGTTCGAACAAATACCGCCATCAAGGCCACGTGATATGTGACAATAAACCGTCACGGATTGATGCATTGGATGAAATGGTCTGGGCGCAAGTGCAAGTGGTGTTAAAAGAGCCTCAGCGCTTGCAGAGGGAGTATCAAAAAAGGCTTGATGCGTTTGAGAATAATGATGGACAAAAATATGAGCAGAATGCACTTGAAAAGCAAATCAAAAAACTGAAACAGGGCAGCGCCAGACTGATTGATGGTTATGCTGATGGGGCACTGACTCTGGAGGAGTTCAAACCAAGAATAGAGAACCTGAAACAAAAAGTTGCTCAACTGGAGTCTCAGCTGATTGATGTGAAAAATGATGAAGAAAAACAAAACGAGTTAAGTTTGGTGATCAATCACTTAGAACAATTTGCAGATACAGTAAACAAAAACCTGTCATCAACCGATTTTTTAATTAAGAGAACCATTATTAGGGCTTTGGTCAAACAAATTGAAGTGCATAAAAATGAAATCGTAGTAATATTCAGGGTAGAGCCGTCCGCCCCAACAAATCGCGAGGATTTCAAACCGGTGAGTCATGAGTGTTCAAAACCCATCGATAAGTTAGGTAAATCTAAAAACGATTCTGTTTTTTCGCAAGATTGTAGCAGGCTACATCGAGGCCACCATGGCTGATGAGGCAGTGAATATGGGGATGCAGTGTCTGGTTACGTGCCCAGGTATGCAGCGCCAGCAGCATACCTGGCGCTGCGCCAAGGTATTTTTTATCTGCCGAGAGTTGCTTGATGGTCTGATTAACCGACTGAAAGAGTAGCGTGTGACAAAGTGAGCGGTTGAATCGCCAGATATCGAGCAAATCATGAGGCAGCGTAAATACCCAGTGGTGGTGAGTACAATCGAGTAACAACGATTCGGCTTGTTGTAACCACTGCTCGGTTTTCATCGCGCTGCATTGCGGGCAACCGCGATGCCGACAGCTGTTATACCAGACGCCGTTCAGGTGCCCTTCTTCACAATACACCGCATGACCACCCAGTGCTTCCGTACGACAGGCCATCATTTTCTCTACTGCTTTGATCTGATAAAGCGGCATATTGTGGGTTTGCTGATAATCGAAGTAACACTTGTTTAAAAAGTGCTGCACGGTATTTTCTTTCATCTTCTAAAGGTAGAAGATGACTGGTCGTTTATCCAGCAGAATGCGAAGAATAACTAGTCATTTATCCAGTAAACATTGGCGGGCTTCTCCGAGCTTGCTCGGCATATATAACTTATTCGACGACAAACTGGTGTATAGTTTTCACACAACGTGTCTTATCGTCTGAATTTATTTTTAATACCTTAAACCAAAACCCAATATGAATCAAATCGTTATGTTAAAAACACATGCTTTAGGTAATAATAAATAAGACAAAGTGGTATATAGTAGGTGGCAAAAAAACTAGGAGTATACTACTGTATATAAATATAGTTATTTATGAGCAAATAAAATGAAAACTTCATCTGCTTTTCTTAACGGCATTATTGAGTATATGCAAGCTAGGCAGTATGCAAAGCGTACAATTGAAACCTACCTTTATTGGATAAGGCAGTATATTTTGTTTAATCATAAGCAACATCCCTCCCAACTCGCTGAGCCAGAAGTTGAGGCATTTTTAACGTATCTGGTAACACAACGCAATGTCGCTGTAAAAACTCAAGCCGTAGCACTTAATTCATTAAGCTTCTTATACAAAGAAATCATATCAAAGCCACTATCCCTTAAAATGAAATTTATGCGGGCAAACGTCTCAGCCAAGTTACCTGAAGTACTCACTCAAATACAAGTACGCAAATTGTTATCAAATATGAATACCAATTATAAATTAATGGCCGATCTTATGTATGGCAGTGGATTACGCTTGATGGAAGCTGTACGCCTCAGGGTTAAAGATATTGATTATGATTACTGTTCAGTTTTAGTTTGGCACGGCAAAGGGAATAAAAATAGACGGGTTACTTTGGCTCCGGAGCTAATCGAGACATTAAAAGCGCAAACCGGGCATGTCGAGAGGGTATTAAAGCAAGACTTATCCAACGAAAATTATGCGGGGGTTTGGTTACCCAATGCAATGGCCATAAAGTCCTCGAATGCAACGCGTGAACTGGGTTGGCACTACTTGTTTCCAGCCAATAAACTCAGTATTGACCCTGAAAGTAATTTGCTGCGAAGGCATCATATAGATGAAAAAGGCTTACAGCGTGCGGTTAAAAAATCTGCCATGTTATCTAATATAGATAAAAATGTATCTTGTCATACCTTACGCCACTATGTGCCCTTCCTGATTATGTCGGGTAACATGAAGTACTCAGCAGGCAAGCCCTGAAATTGCTGGCTTCGTCGCACGAAACACCATCCGAATACCCGACATAGTTTCTTCGCTCAGAGGTTGTTAAGA
This sequence comes from Alteromonadaceae bacterium, assembly GCA_965277695.1. GTDB lineage: Bacteria > Pseudomonadota > Gammaproteobacteria > Enterobacterales > Alteromonadaceae > JABSOG01. Next base: position 7,102 of record CBDIDQ010000059.1, on the reverse strand, counting down.
AAGCTCAACAGACTATCACCCGGTTGATATCGTCCCAACTTTCCCTGCACCGGAGTTGTCTTCTCAAGCGCCTGTTCCTTCATAGCTATGGTTGCTTCCAGGTAAATCTGTGTTGTCTCAACCGATTCATGTCCGAGCCACAGTGCAATAACAGAACGATCAACTCCTGCTTGTAACAAATCCATTGCCATGGTGTGCCTTAAGCGATGGACAGTGACACGCTTTTGCTCTAACGAAGGGCACTCTTTGGCCGCCACAATGCGATGCTTATTCAGCAGATACTGCACGCCATGGACACTAAATCGTTTCCCTTTGGCGCTGGGGAACAACACACCATCATCACCTCGCGGTGGTTCTTGTAGCCAGTTTTTTAACACCGCGAGTGTCGGTTTGGCCAGGGGAATACAACGCTCCTTACGTCCCTTACCAATAACGCGCATGTGAGCACCGACTCCGATGATAAGATCCTCGTGTTTGAGTCCGGTCATTTCGGATAAACGTAGGCCTGTCTGCACTGCTGTCAGTATAAACGCATGGTCTCGCCGCCCGGACCAGGTCGTGCAATCCGGCGCTGCAAGCAACGCATCCACTTCCGGACGACTCAGAAAGCTGACCAGGGTGCGATCAAATCGTTTGCTGGGGATAGCAAGTACTCTCTGGATCTGTTCCGCATGGGTTGGCAGTTCAAAAGCCACGTAACGGAAGAAGGAGTGGATTGCAGTGAGTCGCAAATTACGACTGCGAGCGCTTAAGCCCCGTTGAGTTTCCAGTTCATTCAGAAATGCCACGATCAGCGGTGCATCAATCTGCTTAAAGTCCAGACGTGATGGCTGCTGATGCAAGCGCTGTTGTGCAAATGTCAGGAATTGACGGAAAGTATCCCGATAAGAACTGATGGTGTGAGGACTGGCCTGACGCTGCTGCATCAAACGCTGTGTAAAGAAATGCTCCAATAATGGTGCTAAACTAATCACTTCGTTCATGATTTCTCCTCCCATCGCTGTTCAAGGCGGTTCATCGCTTCGCGCATCAGTTCAGGAGAACTCTCCAAATACCATTGCGTATCAGCAACATGAACGTGGCCAAGGTATGCAGATAAAACTGGCAGTAGACGCTCCGGGTCCTGATCGGATCGATACCAGTTCAGCAATGTGTTTGTGGCAAATCGGTGCCTGAAGTCATGCAAGCGTGGCCCATGGCTGTCGGATTCGCCGCGCAGACCAATCTGTCTGGAAAGTGCATAGAAGGCTCGGTGGATCAGGCTATTGTCCAATCGGTTGCCTAAACTGGATATAAATAAGTAGGCAGACACCGGCCGATCTGCCCAATGGCGCTGACGTCTGGCGATATAGTCAGCGAGCACTGTGCAGGTCGATGCATGCAGTGGTATCAGGCGATCTTTGCCGAATTTTGCATTTTTGATGGTTATTACAGCCGCCTCAAGATCAACATCCTCAAGCTTGAGATTGCGTGCTTCACCCAGACGCAGGCCTGAGACAGACAGCAGCCCAAACAAGCAATAATAAACCCAAGGCTGCAATGCACCGCTTTCGTAGTGGTGTGGCATATTGAGTGCGGCGCTCAATAAGCTTTTAATCTCTTCATCTGAGTACAAATAGGGCCGTGCTCGTTTGGGTTTAAAAGGTAACAAACCTTGCGCTGGAATCTGTGTACGTGGATCGCTTGAATTACGGTAACGGGCAAATCCGCGCACGTAACCTAGTCGCTGAGCCCAATGAGACGGTTGCACGTTCTCGGGCTGTTGAGCCCAGGCAAGGGCTAGTTCTTGGGTGATGTAAGATGCCGCTTGTTGCTCCATAAATGTGGCAAAATCCAGTAATGCATGAGCCGCTTTGTCCAGTTTAAACCCTAAATTACGTCTCATATTTACATACTCATGAATGTCTTGTCGAAGCGTGTTCATTGGACACCTCCAAACCATGGCAACGCCAGCGTACGCAACGCTTCAAGATCGACCTTGGTATAAATCTTTGTTGTCTGCGGATGGCAATGACCTAATACGTCACCGATCTCGCCGAGCGAAGCCCCCTGACGTAACATCTCGGTAGCCAGCCCATGGCGAAACTGATGTGCACCATAAGTTGGCGCATTAATCCCGGCACGCTTGAGTGAATGACGAACGATTGAGCTAACAGCACAGGGACCTTGAAAGCCATCATTGGGTGCCTTCGTACGCAAAAACACGCAGTGGCTGGTGCTAAACGGTCGTCCATTCTGCAGATATACAGCAATCGCGCTCCCCACCTCAGACGACAAGGGAAACTCGTTGCGTCTGCCGCTTTTACCGCACACACTTAATATGCCGGTATTCCAATTGATGTCATTGAGTTCAAGGTGTACCACTTCACCCGCACGCAATCCCAGCCGTGCAAGCAGCAATAATATTGCATAATCGCGACATCCCACCGCTGTGCTTTGATCAATACTGGCCAATAACTGCACGACGTGTTCTGGCGAAATCGCGCGTGGGATCGATGGCATCGACCAGTTGGCCACAACAGGCACTGCGGCGGCCAAATCAAGTACCACCTCACCGCGATAACGGAGGTATATCAGGAAAGAACGTAATGCACAGGTCATAAGTTTTGCTCGCTTCCCGGATAAAATTTGTGCCTGGCGTTGCACAAATTTTACGATATCACGGGAACTCAGACGCAAAAACTCAACGGGTCCGTCACCAAAGTAATCCTTAAGAAAACAGCGGATAACCGGCATGTAGTTGAGAATGCTTGCTTTGGCCAAATTGCGTAATTCAATCAGGTATTGTTCATATTCTTGCGCACAATGTTCCGCCGGGGTTACTTGAGGTATTAATACTTCCTCTGGGGGAATAACGTCGTTATTGTAAAGAAATTCAATAAGGTGTCTGAGTGTGGCAGCATCCGACCGACAAGGCTTTAGCTGCTGAACACGATGTTGTAAATACTGGCTTGGATGGTCGGCGGTTATGCCGTGTAGTTCGACGTCCATTTTTTTAAGCCATCGACTAAAGTCAGCAACAAGACGAACTTGTTGATGAATTGAACTCGAAGCATATCCCTGAGCACTAACGAATTCTGCAAAAGAAGCGATGTGTGCTGCGAGAGGCCCTTCTGGCGCTTGCAACAAAACCACTTGGTCATTGATAACATACTTCATGGTAGACTCCTCCCCAATGTGGGGCTGATGAAAAGAGTCTTGACTATATCGTTATTTATTTGCTTTTTAGTAGGAATAACCAGGTCAGAGTGGCTCTACAAGACATAATCAGGAAGGGCACATAGTGGCGACTATGTCTTGCAAGACATAGACGTCATTCGTTTGCAACTCATTTACTACAAGGTGGTTCTGATATCAGAACTGTACAAGAGCAACTTGGCCATTCAGATGTAAAAACAACTCAAATTTACACCCATGTGATCCAAGCTGGAGCCAACGGTGTTCGCAGTCCATTAAGTGACTTATAATTTAGGTCAATTGTCGCTTAATTCGTATTACGCCATTTGAAAATTATATGGAGAAACATGCAAAGATTCTTGCGCCAGTCTTGTTTGCCAAAGGTCGTAGGCATTTTGTAATCGAAGCCAATGCTCTGCTGACGGTTTGCCAAAAGCCAGCTCTAAACGAACCGCCATTTGAGGGGTTACAGCGCCATGTGCATTCAATACTTTAGAAAGTGTTTTTCTGCTTACATCAAGATGTTTTGCAACGTCTGTAATGGTTAGCTCTAATGAATCGATAACCAATTCTTTTAAAATTTCCCCAGGATGCGCGGGATTATGCATTGTCATTAGTGGTAATCCTCATAATTTACGACTTCAATATCATGGCCGTTAAAGCGGTAGGTTACTCGCCAGTTGCCGCTTACCCTACGCCCAACCCAATATAACGTTTTCACACTCTACTTTTAGATAAAAGCAGATTATCTCACCGAGATCTCATCGCTTACGTCCCCTAAAAACATGTTTACACCACTGTACCTGCCTGAATACGTATGCATGATTGCTTTTTTTGTAACATAAAAATGCGCGTTTTTGATACTGTCTAACCCCTCTAATTTACAAAGTTAACTGGCCATTAACTAAGCACTCACTCAAAAATCAATAATGACTAATAAACAAAGACAAATAGGTGATTAAATGTACATAAATCTAACAACAACAAGCCGCTGGGGCTCCAGATGGCGTGACTTTATTTCAACACAACTCATGCCACTAGTCTCTTTTACCCTGCTATTGCTTTATCTATTGCTATCCCTGCCCTCTCAGGCCGCTGTGAGCAATACAGCCATCTGTTTCGACAACCCCAATGGCTTCAATAATCCAACGGTTTACCTCTGGGCAGCCAATCCGGCCAATGCTATCAGCGATGGTAACTGGCCAGGACAGCCAATGATTGCCGAGGGTAGCCATTACTGTTACGACCCCGGTGTGGAGGTCGATTCACTCCAAGTTATTTTTAATGATAATGGCAATAACCAAACCGCTGACTTGACCCTAAACAACCACAATATTTGTTATCAAAATGGTAATTGGACTACGCTGGCCAATTGCGGTTTGACCATGCCCACGACTACCACTGTCACCCCAAGCACTATTTGTTATGACAACAGTGCCGCTTATGCCAATCCCACCCTGTATCTATGGAATTCAGTGCCGCAAGCAGCAGTCAATGATTTTGCTTGGCCGGGACAAGCCATGGCCGCAACGGGTAGTTATGTATGTCTTGATCCGGGGGTGACATTAACCTCGGTCAATGCCATTTTTAGCAATAACGGCAATAACCAAACCCCAGACCTCACCATGACCAGCCCAAATGGCTGTTATAAAAACAATAGCTGGGGCACTTTACAAAGCTGTGGTTTTACCGTGAGTGGCACACCAAATGTGCCACCAGTGGCCAATGCGGGTGCCGACATCAGCCTAATCATCACCTCAAATGCTGGTCAAACCGCCAACTTTGACGCCAGTGGCTCAAGCGATAGCGATGGTTCGATTGTCAGTTACAGCTGGAGCAATGGCCTAAGCGGTGTTGCGCCAACCTTGGTTTATGACACTCCGGGCACCTTTAACGTGACCCTAACGGTCACCGATAACGAGGGGGCTAGCGCCAGCGATAATGTGACTGTCACAGTAACGTCAGCCCCTGTTTATAATTACCCCGCTGGCAAAGCGATTTATTATATTAACAACGCAGGTTGGGGACAGCCCAATGCTTATATCTGGGCAGCATTGCCTGCTGGTAGCATGGCCGATGGTACTTGGCCCGGTGTTGCCATGAACGATTTTGGTGGCTTAAATGCTTGGACGGTGGATATTGCTGATAACGCCACCTCAGGGAACATTATTTTCAGTAACAATGGCAATCAACAAACCGCCGATCAAGCATTTTTGGCCGATACGCCCTGTTACAACAATGGCAATTGGATGACGTTGGCACAATGCGGTATTCCAACCCAAACCACAAATACTGCGGATGCTGGTGCTGATCGCACCGTGAATGTAAATAGCGTATTGGCCTTATCGGCTGCGGCTTCAACCAGTGCCACGGCTAACGCCACTTGGAATAGCACTGCTTGGACAGGCACTTTAAACGGTCAATCTGTCGTCACACCAACACTCAACCAAACGGGCACCTTTACGGTAACCCTAACGCTAGCACCGGGCAATACAGACAGCTTTGAGCTAACCGTGGTTAATGCCACCCAAGGCTTGGCACAACGGCCATTATTAGCGACACCGCTGAACTTTCCTCTGTCGGGCAGCGTGTCGAACGGCAACTATGTCTTTGAACCGGCTTTTCCAGCCATTGACAGTCTCTTCCCCGCGCCAATGATGGTTACTCATGATGGTGTTAATGACCTGATTTATGTAGTAGATAAGTCTGGCACTCTGTCGCTATTCCCCAATGATACAACGGTAACCAGCGCCGATGTGGTGACGTTATTGGACTGGTCTGCCACTGTACGCGATTACCATGAGCAAGGCATGTTGTCGATGGCCTTTGATCCAAATTTTGCCAGCAATGGTTATGCCTATATTTATTATATCGAAGGCGACAATGACAACGAAAGCGACAACGGTGTCTTTGGCGACGGGGTACTCGAACGCATCACCTTGGATAACCCGCTTAGTCCACAATCGGTGGCGGCACGGGTCGAAATACTGCGAGTGCCACAGGTAGGCCCTGATCACAAAGGCAGCATGATGCAGTTTCATCCGGCAACTGGCGAATTTTATATGAGCTTTGGTGATGGCGGTTATGGCGATACGGCCATTGTGCCCACCGAACCAGATACGCGCACCAACAATTCAAGTCAGCAAACCGATAATCTGCTGGGCAGCTTTATTCGGGTGAATATGCGTGATACCGCAAATAGCTCGGATTTGTATTATGATATTCCCGCAGATAACCCCTTTGTTGGCGACCCGGCGGTACTTGACGAGATCTTCTCTTATGGCCATCGTAATCCTTGGCGTTGGGCGTTTGACACCGTTGCACCTTATACCTTATGGGAAACCGAAGTGGGTCAATCGGGCTATGAAGAAGTCAATATTATCACTGCTGGTGGTAACTATGGCTGGCCGATTTGCGAAGGGACTACCCACAGAGGCAGCGACGGTGGCGATCCAAATAATGATCGCAGCTGTAGCGGTGATTTAATTGGTCCAATAGGCGGTTATGAACATGATGAGGGTCAATCTATTATTGGTGGTTTTGTTTACCGGGGCACCAGTTTACCCGCACTGAGCGGACGTTTTATTTATGGTGATTATGTTAGCAAAAAAATCTGGACTGCTGGTGGCGTAGGCGATACCCAAGTATTGGCCAGTGATGCGTTTCCCAGCAATATTGCCTCGTTTGGTACTGATTTAACTGGTGAAGCCGTCTTTGTCAGCGCTTATGGCGGTGAGTTTGGCTGGACTTCAGAAATTTATCGAATGATCGACAGTGATGTGCAAGCGGCGGTGATCCCCGCCAAATTATCAGCCACCGGGATTTTTGCTGATTTGCCAACACGTACCGCCACGCATGGAGTGATCGAATACGACGTTAACGCCGATGGTTGGTTTGATGGCTTACAGGCTCGCCATTTTGTTGC
>CBDIDQ010000058.1:0-15190 GCA_965277695.1 Alteromonadaceae bacterium | reverse complement strand
GTGTGGTGAATTCGTCAAATTGCAATGCTTCTGGGTCGCTGACATTAACATACAGTTGCTCACAAATGAGGATAACTTCTACGATGTTCAGTGAATCAATGCCTAGCTCACCTAGCGGGGTGTTTTCATCCACTTCGTCTTTGTTAAGCATTTCTGCAATTTGCAGTTTAAGCTCAGGTAATTGCGATTCTGTCTTTGTTTCTGTGATGTCTGTCATGGTTTTGCCTCTTGTCTGTAGTTAAAAGTGTTAATCGAAAGTTATAGCTTTAAATGGTTAATTATTCATCGACTGACCAGCCTAAATGCCGGGATAGATAGTCGAGGGTCAGGGTTTGATAACAAAACCGCTGCACCAGCTCTGGGTGTTGGTCATGGAGCTTAAAGATATTGGCCGAATACGGCGTCACTATGTTGTATAAGCGTTTGGTGACAGGTTTAAAACTATTGGTCATCAATCGCTGCATCGCATCATAGATATTGCTGATGCTGGCATCTTCAAAACTGAATAAGTCAGTGCCAGGGGTGACTGTATCATGCAGTGATGTTTTGCTGGTGATGATTGGCTGACGCTCAAGCAGTTGCTGGATAAAGTGGCTATCAATACAGGCGAATTCGATGGTTTTACCATGATGTTCGCTGATCAAACGTCGCTGTGCCCAGCGAGTCGGCAAGCGATAAGTTAAGTTAAACCATTGGACAAAATTAGGTCGAACTTTGGTCTGCCAATCACCCATCTCGTGGTGATATATCGATTCTAGCAATAGTAAAATCTGACGATTGTCTTTTCGTGCTTTATTGAGTAACGGTTGGGTGAGCTTTTTCGCCACATCGACTTGTTTAATGCTACCCATCGGTTTGGTCGGCTCAAACAATTCAATCCAATCTTCAATCCCATCGTCACTGACGATATGACCGATTTCGGCATCAGCCATTTGTTGGTCGAATTGGATTTGCCATGAGGCGTTAATCGGTTGATTCAATAAATAACTCAATCCTGGCAACTGATTAAAACTGACCCCTGAGGCTGGCTGGACCACAGCTTCAATAACGCTGATGTCGCCAACTGCATTATTATCACTGGCGGCTATATTGATTTTTTGCTGCAAGGTTAATTGACTGCTGGCTGATAGCTCGGCGGTGGTTGCGGTTAATGACCACAGTTGACTTTGGCCGTTATTGAGTTGTGTCACGCCCTTAAACAAGGTTTGCGGCGCAACAATCAGGCCGTTATCCAGTATCTGCGCCATGGCAACAGGGTCAATCACCGCTTGATGATTGAAGCTGTTCAACTGGGTGCTCAGTTGTAGTTGTTGTTGCTTAATCCGAGTGAATAAGGTGTAACTGCTGAACGCCGACAGGCAACAAAATAACGGTTGTGCTGGTGCGTCTGCGGGTTGTGGTAACGGCAAAATAATTGCGTAATCACCGGCCACATGTTGGTTGAAGTTCAGTGCCCATTGGGCAAAAGCGGCTTCAACCAGCGCTTGTGAAGATACATCCGCAGCCAGTGACAGTTTGCTGATCAATGATTGGCGATTGCTGATATGCCCAGCTAAGGTGAATGACGTTATTGATTGAGTGCTCATGCAACCGCTCCTTCTGGCAATGTGGTCGGTGCTGCGACTGGCTCCACTGGATATAACTCACTTAACCATTGCGGTAAGACTTTGCTGGCAGCAGCGACCACGCCCATATGGTTGATCCTCGGCAGTGTCACGAGCTTTTTACTCATGTTCGGCGACAGATGCCAGTGATATAAGGTGCTGACAAAGTTAGGATGGAGAATTTCGTCCTGCTCGCCCGCCATCAGTAGTACTGGTACGTTTAAGTGGGTAAACGCACTGGCATAGTCGGTGATATCACAAGAAAGCATCAGGTTATAACTGTAGTGCAGTACCCGACCTTCCATTTCGGCCATTTTGGGGTTGGCGGGAAAATGCAAAATTGGCCGATGACGCAAAAACGGCAGTATTTTAGCTCGCCAAAAATCGCCAGATTTAAACTTTGGTGCGTGTTTTAACGCCGCTTCCGGGGCTTGTTGTGACGGTGGCGGTGAGCGGAAATAACGAATTTTATACTGCCATTCTGCCGAGGGCGCACGATAACGAATTGCTTCCATCGGACTGCTGATAGCAGGAGAGACAAACGCTAAGGCGCTAATTTTGTCACAGCCATATTTGACGGTATAACGTAAACACACCACGGAGCCGGCAGAGTGTCCACCAAGGACAAGCGGTAACGAGCTTTCACCCTGATAAAAGTCAATAAAATCGGCTAAATCGTCTTCAAGTTGACCGACATAATCAGCGTCGCCCGGTTTACCTTCAGACGCTCCATGGCCTCGCCAGTCGAGCAATATGACGTTGTATTGTTGCTTTTGTAGCGCTTTGGCAATCACCGCATAGCGGCGGGTATTATAAGTACTACCATGGAGAAAAACGACGTTAGCTTTGGCTTCAAAACTCTCATCGATGTCGGCGCAAGCGTAGCTATCATAAGCCAATTTGATGCCGTCACGGGCGGTAAAATGTGCCTTTTCCATTAGACTGCCTCAAGCGTCAGTGGACCAAGCACGGGTTCTTGCATGATGCTATCATCAAATTTGCGACAGAACTGTAAGAAAAACGGCACGGTAAATGGTGCGGCAATGTATTCTTGTTTGCCCATCCAAATCATTTCGGCCTGTTTAGTGATTTTCTTCGCCTGAGCCTCATCAGTGCTGTCATCCACTATTTGTACATTTAATTTGCCGCTAGCAAAAGACTCACGTGTGACTTCGACTAACACGGTATGCTCGGTTTTTTCTTTCATTTCATCGGTAATAAACTGACTCAGTTGCGCTAGCAACGGTGGCAAGTCATCTTCGTCAAATAACGGGGTGGCGAACATTTGTGGCAGGGTAAAGCACTCTTGTACCACACGACGGTTGGCAAAATCAGGCAAACCTAGCTTGCTGCCAGTGACTTTCATAAAGATGTCGGCCCATAGTTTGATGCGTAAATCGATGCGGCGGCCATCTTTGCCTTTTTGGCCCATATCAAAAACAAAGTATTGATACAGCTCTGAGCCCGATTCGAAAAAGCCTTCATGGTTGCGGTCGAAATAACGCCCTTGGGTTTTCATCACTTCACCCGCTGCGACGATTTGATGGCGTAAGATTTTTTCTAGCGCGAGGTAACCGCGACGGATATGGGCTTTTTTCTGCCAGTAAGCTAAGTCGGTGAAGTTGCCTGCCATGTAGTCCCAGGCTGACTCAAGGAAGTAGGTTGAGGTGCTATAAGCCACAACCGGTGAGCATAACTCACCACTGTCGATAATCGGATAAACATTACCAATAAAGGCAATGAAGTTTTGATAAAACTCATGGGCTTGCTGATTGAGAATAGGCACCACTTTTTGCAGCTGTTGCTCGGCCATCATGGCATCGTCACCAGCTAAGTCGTTGGTGATGGTTTGGTTGATACCATCGTTAAGAATGCCGATGAAATCACCGCCGCCACTGAATAGCGGATCAACAAACATCGCAGCAAAACCAGTAGTGGCCCAACGTTTTTCACTGATATAACGATCTGCTCGGTAGGCTAATTGGCCCCATGCTTCAAAATCTTCTAGTTCGGCGTTAACTAGTAGTTCAGACAAACCTTTATGCTCTGCCAACAATGCAAGAAACTCAGTTTGTTGTAATGGTGGCGCATCAATATGAGATTTGTCGCCAACCACACCAATGCTGGTATGTCCGCCAGATAGGGGGATCACCCAAATCCAGTAACCAGTACCGGCAAAATGGATAGTCGAGAGGAAGCGACCGTTAACCTTGTTGCGCCAAGCCTCTGGACCAATCGAATCAATATCAGTGACGTTGCTGAAACGTCCCCAAGCAGAGAAATGTTTAGGGACGTCGTGACGGCTGTGTAAGCGTTCTTTTCTCGCCAAAATACTGGCTCGTCCGCTGGCATCAATTAACCAACGGGCTTGGGTTTGTAAGGTTTCGCCTTGGTATTCAAAGTCGACGCTATGAACATCGTCATTGAGCGTGAGGTTTTTAACCTTGGCACCCATCATGATGCTGATGCCTTGTTCACGGTTCATATCTACGAGGTCACGCTCAAGCTTGGCTCGGTCGAGCTGAAAGGCCGGATGAGGTGGAATGTTGACGGTACCGTGTTCGCTCATTTGGTGTAGCGGCAAGTCATGTTGCTCGGAATCGTAGAAAAACCGCAGGCCATTTTTTGGTAATTGGTTGCGATAAATGTAGTTAACTAAACCCAGACGGTGAATAAAGTAATGGCCAGCCATTTCGACGGTGGCTTCACCGACTTTGGCTTTGAATTCGGTGGCCGCTTCAAGTTGTAGCACAGATATTTCGGGATTGGAGAGTCTCAGTTGTCTGGCGAGGGTTAGTCCTGCCCAACCGGCACCAATGATCACAACGTCATAGTGGGGTTTGAGTGGGGTTTGGTGGTTCATCGGTTTGCTCCGCTTTTGGTATTAATGGCAATGTGCTGGTTACTGATCAGTGGCTCAAGGCTCCAGCGAAAATAATGGTTGTTGATCCCGCGATATTGATGCCGTGGATACTTCAAGGTGTTTTTAACCCCTTGATAGTAGTCGCTTTTGACATCATTGCCGAGGGCTTGATCATATTCTTTAAGATCATCAGTGAGGTTGTGTTCACTAACCGATGATGTGGCGTTCATTTGAATATTGGTCATGCCACGAGATAGACGTAAACAGCCAATGCGTCCGCCGCCACCTAGCGTCATCATGAACAGGTTACCTTGATGTAAATACTGTTGGTGTTGCTGTAATTCTAACAAGGGTTTAAGGCTAAGGTAATGCTGTTGATCATGTTCGATGCTCGGTAACCAGTAATCCGGGGTTTGTAGGTCACATAAGCGAGAACTCAATCCTTTGAGCAATTTTTTGCCCCACAATGAACAAATATCAAAGGAGATCGGTTGAGACTTCACCGGTAATTGCTTTAACTGATCACCGAGTTGTTTGAGTAACATTTGTGTGCCCATCATGCCAATCGGTTGTGACAAAATGGTGCAGTCTTCAATAATCAATGACTGTTGGTCTGGGGTTTCTTTACTCAGTAAACAAAAACCGCTGCAATTGATCACGGATAAACCGTCTTGCTCCGGATCGTTGCCGATGCCGAGCGAGTTTAAACAGCCTTGTTGTAACGCTTGGTCAAGCTCTAGGGTGATGACCAAACGCTCGGTGCTGTCACTTTGGTTAAAGTCGAGCACCGCTGCATGAAAACTAGTACAGGCGGCACTGATAAAATTCAGCGAACAGCTGGCTTTTTCTGCCAGCTGCTGGCAAAACACGCTGACCAAAGGGTTCAGTAGCAGTTTTACTTCACCAGCGCTGACGATGACGATATCTTGAGGCAGGTGATCAAGTTCAGCTAGCACCGCGTTTAAACGGGCTAAACCTTGAGCGACTGAATCGGCCGTATCTGCCCAGTAGTCTTTGATCACCACAGCAGGATCACTCATTGTTGCACGATCCCCAGTTCAGCTAATGGCGCTATTAGTTGTTCGAAATTGGCTTTTTCATCCTCTTCACTATTAAAAGTCATATAAAAACTAATATCAAAAGTGTTGTTACCTTGTTCGAGCTGATAGCGAATAAGGTGGTCGTCAATGACCAGTAGGGTGTTGCCACTGGCTTTTAAACGGGCGACTTCTGGTGCCACATCTTGCATTAGCAATACGTTGTCGGCCAATAATGGCGCGGGTAAACGCATTCCGCTGGGCATTGACATCCGCACTAGAATATTGAGGTTGTCTGGCCATAGTTTGTTGGCAGCAACCACCAAATCATTGAGAATTTGGTAATGCTCGGCAAAGTTAATATAAATTGGCGCATCAGTGGATGGCAGCTCAGTAAATACCGCAAAGTCTTCTTCACGACTCATTGGCATGGTTCGCGCTAAAGCCACTGAGGGTTTGCCAACAAAAGGTCGGCGTACCAGCTGACCATTGAAGCTCAAAGGTTTTAAATCAGGCATAACCTTGCTCCTGTTGCAAAATCAGTTGAGTTTGTGGTGTTACGGTGACTTCTGCCATGGCGTAATAACCGTTTAAGGCCAGTGAACAAGCAAGGTATTGTTGCGGCTCGGTGATGGGGTTATCGAGACTATGGGTCAAAATAGATAACCAGGGGTCACTACCAAAGCAATGGCCCCAATCGCCGTGACGATCCGCTAGGCGCGGTTGCTCGGCCAATAATTTGTCGAACATTTGCTGAATGTGATCGGGGAAAAACGGCATCGCTAAGGTGCAGTTTTCACGGGTCGCTGAGGTGCGACGCACAACCGTGGCAAATTCAGCCATCGAGTTATAGGTTTTTGCACAGCTGGCAATCAGTTCATTGCTGAGTTCACCAGTCACTTCTAACAATACCGTGGTAATGCCAAAACCGGACTCATGCCAGTTTTCGTTATAACGCCAAAACTCTAAATCGTAAACATTGGCGTCAATGATGCTAACCAGCAAAAAGCGTGAAGTGGCTGATTTTTGCTTAGCTGGGTTTTGTAGCTGGTTTTGTAAATAGTGTCGTAGTGAGTAACCCCAAGAGGCACATTCATAAGCGTTGATATAAGTATCTGGCTGATGTTCGCCCTGTTTGGCTAGCATTGCGGCGACGGTTTCCCAGCTGAGGTGACCGGTGGTAAAGGCTAATTCAACCATGGTTGAACAAAGAAAATGACGGTCGATGCCAGCTTTTTCATCGTCGCTCAGCGGGCTAAGAATTTGCCGGGTTTGCTCACCAATCATTTCGCTTAACCAGCTGAAAGTGTCTTCAATCGATGGACGTTGGGCAAATAATTGCTGTTTTAGCGGCTGAAAAGCGATGCCGCGTACGGTTAACGCGCTCATCGTCTAAACCTTTTTTGCTTGGAATAAATGTCGAAGGCACGACAATAGAAACTGCCTTCCATTTTGATTAACGCGCTCATCGTCTAAACCTTTTTTGCTTGGAATACACTTCGAAGAAACAGCGATAAGAGCTGCCTTCCATTTTGCCAAAGCCCAGCAGGTCACGTTGATCGCTGACTTGTGGCAGTTTGCCTTGCGCCACCAGATTGAGTAGTAATTCGTTTGAAGTGAATTTTAACGCCAATACCTGATCAACCGAGTGCATCGAGAAGGTGGTTTGTGATAAACATTTGTCGGCTGCGGCATTGATATAAGCAATACTTTCGCGGGTTTCGTCGTCCATCACCAAACGCTCATTGCTCGCTAGCCAAACCAGATGGTTCATTAATGATTTAACAAAACGAGGACGGACCAAAGTCAAGAAGCGGTTTACGCTGCCCATGCCGCCTTGGCGCAACATGTCGTCACGGCTAACATCAACCTGACCTTTAACATTGCCGAGCTGGACCGCGCTGTCGAGATAACCGCTGCCAATTTTTTCGGCGCTGAGCTGCTGTGATTGCTCTGGTGTCAGTAAGAAAGTCAGCGGGAAAGGTTTACCCGGTTGGCGGGCAACCACCATGACAAAACCAAGATCGTGGCCTTCAATGCCCCATTTTTTGTCGACGGTTAAACGCCATTGATCTTCGCTGCTGTCGAGTACGCTATTCCAGTTAGCCAGTGAAGCGCCGCCGCCATCAGTCATTAAGAAATGGCCAAATAAACCTTGTTCAACCCAGTCATCAACTGCTTGTTGCTGCTCTGGGCTTGCAGTGAGGTTAAGCATGATTGAGCCAAATAAGCCGATGATGTTATGAAAATGTGCGCCAAAACCGTCGGTTTTCACCGCTTCGGTGAGTTCGTCAATGGCAAAGGTTTGCTCATAGCTGCCCAATGGTTGGGTGACACGAGGGGCTATCAATGGCTTTCTGGCTGAGAAGTCATCTTCGATGATGATTTCTGAGTCGAGCAGGCGTAATACCGCCAAATCAATAATTTGTTGTAACTGGGCTGGCATCGGGATGTCAGCATGTAAATGATCGGTGATAAAACCACCGAACAGGGAATGTAAGTCGCTCATGAGTGTGGCCTTAATCGATGATGTATATTTTAGCTTCAGGGAGTTTCAAAAACGGTGTCAAGGTATAGCTGGCGTTATAGGCACCACAGTCATCATAGACACAAATGTCGCCGACCTGTGGACTAATGGCGGTATCAGGCTGACGACCAATGACATCATCTTTGCTGCATGAGCTGCCGACATAGGTGCAGGCAGCCGTTACGTCGTGCTCTTTTTTGCTGCTGTTTTTACGGTAGAGCCAAGGCGAGCGTAGTTTACGGAAGCTGTTTTCGGTTTTGGCCAACAAGAAGTTTTGGTTGATGCCACCATCGCAAATAGCGATTTGCTGGTTTTCAATGTGTTTGATGTAACGGACTCGGGTGGCAAAATACCCTGCCGTTGCCATCAAACCACGGCCGGTTTCATGGGCGATAGTGATGTGCCCAGGGAATTTTGCTAGTAATTCACGGTAGCCGGCAAAGTCGATGTCTTCATCAGCCCAGTGCTCGGAGAAACCGCCACCAAGGTTGATAAAGCTCAAGGCTTGTTCGTAGCGTTGTTCCATTGCGGTGACAATCGCCAATGCGGCGATGGCAGTTGCCCCAGCGGCTTTAGCGAAGCTGTAAGAGCCGTTGAACAGGTGAAAGCCAGCCAATGGGATGTCGTTTTCTTTACAGATATCAACCGCTTGACAAGCTGTGTCCCAGTCCATACCAAAATGATCGGGTCTGACTTTAGGGGTGTCTGGGTTGAATTGTTTTAATACGCAGGTGTTCAGGCGCAGTAATACTGGTTTGACCGGGCGTTTGCCGATGTGTTCAATCAGGCTGTTGAGCTGTACTAGGTTATCGACAATGATGGTGGCTTTTGACGCCAGTGCGGCTCGAATAAACTTTTTGTCGGCAGAAGGGTTGTTGATGAATTTGGCACCTGTGCCGCCAGAAACCAGGTTCAATTCGCCGATTGAGGCGATTTCAATGCCGTCGGTGAGGTGATGAGCGCTACGCAACAGTAAGTCTATGTTGTTGTTGGCTTTCATTGAGTAAATCAAATCAGTGCCTAAAGCGGTTTTCAGTTGGGTATAGTTTTCGGCCACTTGCGAGATACTATAAAGATAGCAAGGGGTTTCAATTTGGCGGCTGTTATCGGCCAATAAAGCTTTTATATGTTGCACAGAGCGCTCCTACAGGTACCCGCGATTGGCGGATACAGACATCAGGTCTTTTGTTATTGAGATTAATTGTTTTGGTTACAAGCTTAGCATTTCATAGGCTTAGCATTAGCGTTTGCTTATCAACTTTGCTATTGGGGGTTAGTGCCATTTGCTCGGTAAAGCGCACTTCTCTGGGGCGATAGCTAGCGTCGATGGCAGTGCTTAACCATTGTTTAAACTCTTTTTGTTGGGCTTCGCCGTGTTCGAGTAATTGCACATAAAGGCAGGCGATTTCATCACCAAATTTATCTGCATGAGGCACGATAGCCACCAAATGAACCAGATGATGTTGTTCTATTAATGCTTCAAGTTCTGCCGGATAAAGGCAGAAACCGGCTTGTTTGATTAAATCTTTGCTGCGGCCTTTGAAGTAGAAGTAACCTTCTTCATCTTGGCAAAATAAGTCGCCAGTGGCGAGCCAGTTATCATCGCGATAATGACCATTGAGAATGCTAGCACCAGCATTGGCTAAGCCGTAATAACCTTGCATTAAGGTGGAGCCACGAATGAACAGTTCGCCGATTTCGCCGCGTGCCACCTCTTTATAGTGTTTGCTGCCATTGAGCTGACTGGAGGCAAATACTTTGGCTTCAAGGCCAGGAATAGGAATGCCCACTGAACCAAGGCGGCTTAAGCTTTCTGCGGGTGGCAGATATAAGGCACGTTTACATTCAGTCAGGCCGTACATGGCATAAACCTGCAACTGTGGTAACAAATTGGTCATTAAAGTAATGGTTTCTTCGCCAAGGTGGCCGCCGGTATTGGTCAGTTTGGTCAGGCTCGGTAGCGGTTTTTTGAATACTTGGATAATTTTGCTTAGCGCACTGGCCATGGCGGGCACAACGGGTAATAACGAAATCTGTTGGGTTTCAATCGCTTTGATGACTTTGATGGGGTGGAAGTCTTCTTCAAATAGGGTTAGGTCACAATCAAAAGCAAAGCCGAAGAGTAGTTGGTAGAGACCATAGTCAAATGAAAGTGGAGATAAGCACAGAATGTGTTCGTGTTGGTCGAGCTCTAAATAGTTGGCAATGGAGTACATTGCGGTGATCACATTAGTGTGACTGAGCATGATGCCTTTAGGTTTGCCGGTGCTGCCTGAGGTATAAATCAGTAATGCCAAATCGGTGCCGCAGACTCTGCGCGGGGTATTGCATTCAAAATGCATCGCGTGTGGTTGTTCACTTTCAAGCGGGGTTATTTCGCCATTTCTGATCACCGCTGTGGCATGACAATCTTCGGCAATACGGCTTAGTGCTTCTGCACCCATGCTATGTCTTACTGGTACGACTACTGCGCCTTGCGCCCACAACCATAACATGGTTGCTACGGTTTCTGGGGTGACTTCATCGGTGAGTAATACTCGGTCGCCAAAGTTGATATGGGATTTGGCTGTCAGTTGGGTTGAAAAGTCTTTGGCCCAGGCACCGTCAAAATCAGTATCTGAGGGGAAAAAATGTAGCTGACCCTGCCAACGTTGGCTGGTCACTTTGCAAAACAAATCCGCTAAGGTAAATAACATAAGGCCGTTACTCCGTTGCACTTTTAGTAAGGTGCTTTGATAGACAATGGATAAAACAAGCGACAGTTCAGCTGCTTATCATAAGCTATTAACTGCTGACTGACGTTACTCATACTTTACTTTGGTATTCGTACTCTGTCCTATTACACGCAATATGTTAACCCTGACGGTTTGGTCATATTCCGGCTCTATACTATTGTCCCTTGAACCTGTCCTTTGGATGCTTAGAGTTTTTATTCTATGCCAAAATAGGTTTATGAGTGCACAATGTCAAGCCCTTTTGTTGATTTTTTGTATATTTATGATGTTTTTTGATTGTTTTTTAAGCGTTTAATCGTTTTTAGGCAATGCTATGTAAATAGATCGTTAATTATTTAGTGTTATTTAGGTAAGTATTTAGTGCTATTAGGGGACTTGAGTTTTTCTGGCTAGGTAAATGGTCGACCAGTGGGTTCTTATTTGCCACGCAGTAATAAGAAAGCGCTATCATTGGTTTGTCCAGTATTATTTTTGTTCTGCTTTCGGTTTTCTAGCGTCAGCATCTGATCTAACTCTTTACTTTTTGATTTCATTGTTTACAATTGGTTAATTATTAGTGTTGTATGCCTTAGAGGTCAAAACTGTGGTGTTCGCAGTATTTAAGCTTTTTATGGCAACAAAAGAGCAAGGCGTATCAAGGTGGATTTATCTGTCTATTTTGCTTGTTTTGTGTGATATGCAAGAGGGTTGTTGTCTCAGAAGGAATTGTAATATGTCACTTAACTGTTTGTTTAAGCTGAATTTTTTAGGTTTGTCCATGACCTGTTGATGGGGTTGTTTATGCCTATATAAAAAAGCGACGATAAACGTATTATTTAACTGAGGAAAAAACAACAAATGAAAACATTATCAAACCGCTTAGTCGGTTCGCTACTTTTAGCGTGTACTGTGGCGACCCCAGCGTTCGCTGCACCGGTCGAATTTAAGGTATTGGCTGATTGGGGTAGTGGTTATAACGCGCAAGTGAAAGTAACTAACGAAACCGACAAAACCATGACAGATTGGCGCTTGGCTTTTGATTTTGATGGAGAAGTGAAAAACCTGTATTCAGGTAAAGTTATTTCTGCCAGAGACGGGCATTTCATCTTTGAAGGCGGTAGCTGGAATAAGACGTTAAAGCCGGGTCAAAGTGCGATTTTAGGTTGGAATGGCAGCAAAGGCGGCGTGAGCCGTGAGTTGTCTAACATCGAGTTTGGTGGTACCAACATTGAAGTCCCGAGTGGTCCGTACTTTGTCGGTTATGACTTATTGGCAGACTGGGGAACAGGCCATGTTGCCAACTTCACCGTAACTAACAACAGTGAAAACAATATGGACGGCTGGGAGCTTAGCTTCGACTATCCATATCAAATCGGCAGCATTTATAATGGTAAAATCATCAGCCACGTAGGTGATCGTTATACTATTGAAGGTGTCGATGAAGGCACTGATTTAAGCCCTAACGAAGTCTCGGTATTTGTTACCCGTGGCAACGTCGGTGGTTTATCAGAGCAACCAACCAATATTGAGTTTACTTATAAGTAAACGCTTTATTGGTAGCGCAGGGTAGGCTAGGAACGAGCGCTAGCTCGCGATAAACCTGCGATAAACTTGCGATAAGCTGTTGTTGTAAAACGATGTAATCAAAAGGCTGCCCTCGGGTGGCCTTTTTTATAACATGGTAGGCAAAAAACACTGCCTACCCTACCAAAGCCTGTAATATCAGGGCTAGTTGAACAACCGCTTATTACTGGGTCGCAAAAGCCGCTAGTTCATTGGCGGAATCATGAATATTGGTGACGTTGCGGTTAATTTCTTCACAGGTGACGCTTTGTTGTTCTACTGCGGTGGCGACTTGAGTCATGTGATTGCTGATACCATCAATCATCCCGGTCACCTCTGAAAGTGAGTTGAGTGAATCATCGCTTTTGTTGACTGTCAGCTGAGTTCGATGTTTGCCTTGATCAACTAGGGTGACAGCATTGTTGACTTCACCTTGCAATTGGGTGATCAGTGAATTGATTTCTTCGGTAGAACTGCGGGTTTTAGAGGCGAGACTGCGCACTTCATCCGCCACTACGGCAAAACCACGGCCTTGTTCACCGGCTCGGGCTGCCTCAATAGCGGCGTTAAGCGCTAGCAGGTTGGTTTGTTCGGCAATCATGTTGATGGTATCAACGATACTGTTGATGTTTTGACTGCTGGTTTCAACCTCGTTGATGGCATCGCTGGCTGAGCCGATTTCACCGGCGAGGGTTTGCACTTCTTTTACTGCTTCGGTTAGTTGATTTTGCGCACTTTGTATTGATGAGACCGCTTGGTTGGCACTGTCAGCCGAGCTGGTGGCTAAGGTTGATACTTCACCTATGGTGGTCGACATTTCATTCATCGAGGTTGCCACGTTTTGGATCTCACTACTTTGGCGCTTGGTGTGAAGCTGAATTTGTTCAGAACGTTCTTTAAGTGCCTGTTCGATTTCTTTACGACGGTTAGACATGTGGTTAATTGAATCAGCGACAGAATCGTGTTCGCTACGTTTTTCCATGGTGCCACTAAAGTCACCAGAAGCAATCGAGCCACATTGTTGACAAATTTTGCCGTAAGAGTGAGTCACCTTGTCGAGACTAACCTCCATGGCATCTATTTCATCGTGAACTTTATCTTCACAAGGTTGTTGCGAGGATATATCACCAACGGCAACATGCTCGGCTTTGATCATAGCGCTATTAATGCGTTTACTAATGGAGTTGACAAACCATAGTGACAAAGAGATAACGATGGCGATACCTACCGCTGCAATGATAATGGTATTAAAAAATTGTTTGCGAATAGGTCCCATGACTTGGGCTTCGGATTCTCTGAGTATCAGCATCCATTCACCGGTAGGCACTGCTTGGCTGGCAAAGTAATAGTTGTTTGAATCTACTGGATCTGCTGCAAGTTCGAGTCTGCTTTGCGAACGCTGATTATAAAATGGATTAAATAAACCGCTATAAGCGGTTTCGCTGATTTTTTTGGTCTTGAGTTGTTTGCTTTGCACTGTGGTGGCAATAAAACGACCCTCTCGGCTGATCAGATATAAGTCTCGCTTGGTTTCCTTTTTGATTTTTAACAGCAGGTTGTCAATATCTGTTAATGCCCGGTCAATACTGGCGATCCCAGCGAAACGACCTTGGTGGATAATCGGGTAAACCTGCTCAACGATCATTTTCCCTTGATAAACATAAGGCTCAGTCACCATGGCTCTGGCTTTTTGCTCTTTGGCAAAACGACGTCGAACACCATCATAGTACTGGCTGGTTTCCATGGCTTCTAAAGGCACAATCAGTAGTTTGTTATTGTCATTAATATCACGATACCAGTAAGGGATGAAGCGGCCTGCCTGATCAGTCATTTTGTCAACATGCTCTGCTGAGGTGAATTGACTATCTTGTTGGTCAGCATCGGTTTCATAACCAAAAGAGGTGCCAGTAAATTCGGGGAATTCAGCCAGTACTCGCCGGGCAAAAAGACTGGAATTTTCACGTTGGCCAAACAAGCCGGATTCTTGCGCTAAAACCATCATTTTGGCTGCCCGAGTTGCATCAGTATTACGCCGTTCAATTTCCCGAGCAACCAATTTGACACTTTGACGAATGGATGCCTGTGCTTGTTCACTAGCAGCAGTAAATGAGTTGTTGGCGGTGATGGTGACTATGATGGCGATGATGAATATGGTGGGTAGTATTAGGTAAAGTAAGATGCGACTTTTCAAGCTGTTGAGGAAGGCGATTCTACGTATTGACATGAGGTTTAACCAGTTGCTATCAGTAAGCAATAGTATAGGACAGCTTTACTTGGAGGCCGTTGGATTGAGTGAAAAATAAACAATCCACCCGGGTTGTTGAAAAACTGTAATTATTCAGTGTGTGGATAATAGCTGGTAGGCACTAGCTCCAGCTGGTGATTTGTGCCTTTTGTCAAGATTGAGCGGGTATTTATCCCGCTCTAAGTAATAGCTTGAAGTCTTAATGGCCGCCACTAAACATGTCTGAAATGTCGTCTTCAATATCGTCATACTCATCCTGATCAATGTGCAGGCATTCTAGTGAGCTTTCGCCAACATGAGCCCAGTCTGGGGTGTCTTTAAAACGACGTACTTTACTGACAATATTTTCGGCAGTTTTTAACGTCGCCAATAGCAGCCGGGTTTCTTCGTCATGCTCGGTATCGAGAAAGTTTTTGTCATGATGGTTGAGTATGATATGACAAATCTCTTTGGGTAAACCCCAAGCTTTGGCAATGTAATATCCCATGACCGCGTGATTACTGCCATATTTGTCATTTTCAATTTGAGTCTCGACTTCATCGACACTGTTTTCCATGGCAACTAATACGTCTTTATAATCAGGGTATTTAATCGCAAATGCAGGGATCGCACAGTTTTGAAATAAACCTACGGTATA
>CBDIDQ010000057.1:0-8115 GCA_965277695.1 Alteromonadaceae bacterium | reverse complement strand
ACTATCCCAATAAATATCTGTTGCTTGCCTTATAAATTCATTGGGCGCTATGCCCCTACCTTTCAAGTATCGATCAACCTCTGAACCTAGCTGAATAGGCTGGGCCTTATTCTGCATTTTCCTTAGTGCTGTTCTGGCTTTCTGGATGTCTTTTTCAGGCTTGATTGATTGAGGTTCAATGTTGCCAATTATCGAATCAACCCAACGTGCCGACTCTATGAAAGATTTACCAGTGAAACCCATGAGTAGGTTAAAGCCATTGCCTGCCCCGCAGCCATTGCAATAATAGCTCCCTTCGCCATGCTTATCATCAAACCGAAAGCGATCTTTTCCACCACAAAGAGGGCAAGAGCCATGTTTGTTCTTCAGACAATTATTGTCAATTCCAGCCTGAGTTAGTATGCCGTACCATTTACCTTTGGCTGCTTCAATGGTTTTCATGCTGCATACTTCCTAGTGCGTTTAGCATAGGCAATTTGACGCGACCTAATCCAGTTCAAAGTTGACTGCGTTGGTGCTAATGGCTCTGGCTGATAATCATTAGGCCATACACCAAATTTACCTCTGTACTGATTTGCCGCCCAGCCATATTTATAATTTTTCTGAGTTTCATATCCGCAAAGCTCTGAATAAAATTGCTGCTTCTCTTCTCTGGTGGTTACCCTGTTGGCCTTCTTGATGCTTCTATTGATTTCCTCAAGTGTGGCCTCGACTGTTTCAATATTGCTTTGACGTGTAGGTGCGAAACTACACTCAGGGCAAATATGAACCCCTACAGGACGCATAAATTTACATGAGGGGCATTCGCTTGGCTTCTTCTCTTGAATGGCTGTAACGCGCTTAGATTCGCCTTGTTCCCCTGTATCTAAATGATTGATATTGATATCTGTTACAAAACCTAGTCTTTGGTGCGTGTCGCTGTGGTCAAATATCAAACAGTAGTCTTTCCCTTCAGCAGTTCGCAAGCCTCTCCCGATCATTTGAACGAATAGCATTTTAGAATTTGTGGGTCTAGCCAAAATGATGCAACGTACATCCCAGTCGACACCAGTAGTCAGACAGCCGACAGAGGTTACAACTGAGTAATCGCCAGAGTGAAACTTGTCTGCTATGCTCTGCCTTTCGTCTAAGTCCGTATAGCTGTCAACATAACCGCAATTTACGCCAGCTTTGACAAACTCTGATTGCATTGCTTGAGCATGGGCGCGGTCTACACAAAATGCTATCGTTGGCCGATTTTGTCCATTAGCTAGCCAGTTTTGCACCTGATCACCTATCAAGGTTTTTCGGTTCATAACTTCAGCCAATTGTTTGCCGTTGTAATCGCCCGCAGTAACTTTCACCTTTTGAAGGTCTGGCTTACTAGGTGCGAACACTCGGAATGGCGAAAGGTAGCCTTGATCTGTCAATTCTTGAATTGTTGAACCAATAATTAAATCACTATAGTAATTGCCTAGCCCTTGCCGCCAAGGTGTAGCACTTAGCCCAACAAAAGGGATATGGCTTGAGATTGGAGCATCAAACCATTTGGCATAGCATTTGTGCCATTGGTGAGCTTCGTCGATTATTACCAAGTCAACGTTAGGCAACCGACGCCTTGCTAGCGTATCTCTGCTGGCTACTTGAATTGGCTTGCTGTAGTCAGTTTCAGGATGGTCAGATTGAATGATGCTAATCTCAGTGGCATCAATTCCATAACTGAAAAAGCGCTCACAAGTTTGCTTAATCAAGCTCAATGATGGCACAACGAAACAAACCCTATTCCCTTTGCCCCTAGCCAACTTGACGATCTCGGCAGCGATAATGGTTTTACCTGCCCCAGTTGGCAACTGAACCATAACGCCTCGATTACCTTTGCCAAGTGATTGGCGCAATCCTAATAATGTTCTGGTTTGGTGTGGTCGCAATTCCATTTTAATCCCCGTATAAAGACACGATATTGGGGGCTTGAGAATGTAACTCCTTTATTGCTTTCTTAGCATCAGCTTCAGATTTGCGTATCATCTTAGCTTTCCTAGTTTTGAGGAAGCCCTTGTAACCAAGATGCATAGGTAAAGAGAACTTTTTACTACGGCCTTTTCCAGAAACAGCCAATATGCCGATTTCACAAAGCCTCATTGAAGCCTTGGCAAAGTTAGACCTATCTAAACCCAAAGCATCGGCAATTTGCTTAGGTGTATAGTCAACGCTGCTATCCCACTGCATACGATCCAAAAAATAGTACAGAATGTTGCTTTCTGTTCTGGTCAAACTAGATTGTATTGCTTTTCTAAACAGTCCATTTCTACCTTGGAAAAGCATTACAAAATCAGGGTCTTTTTTGCTCTTACTCATCCCTCAAACTCCTGTGTAAATAAGATAAAGAAAGGCGATTTATTAACTCCAACAAAATCAATAACTTAAAACTTTCGAAGTGGTGTAAATGAACCACAATTGTGGTGCGAATTAACCACATGAAAATCTTGTTTAAATTCAAATTCTTATGATTTGTCATGCCGCCCCCTGCCATTTCCCTGGCAGCAAAATATACTTACCGCAGCGGTGGCGGTTGCCTTGTGCATTGGTGTCCCAAACCCATTCTGTGTGAATGTTGTAGCCGTGGTCGTGCCTGAGTTCAAAGACTCTGGGTGCAGCTGACATAACGTCCAATAACTCCCGAAGTTGGATAGTCGTCAAGCCTTCAGGAAAAACTCGCAAGCCTTCAATTATATTGGCTCGCTGGGCTGGCAATGTGTTATCATTTTGGGACTTGTCTAAACGGCTGCTTTCTTGATCGGGGGCGGCCGTTTCTTTTATGTGATTCTTTTCCATCATGCTGCCTCCTGACCTTCGCCGATTTGATCGGCAATCCATTGATCAACGGTAGTTGACTTCCAGCGTGTCGCTCGGCAGTCTCGAAGTTTATGGCCTTGCGGGAATTTTTGTTCTGAGATAAGGGCGTAAATTTGAGATACAGATAAAGCTGCTCTTTCAGACACCTGTTTAATTGATAGTAAATTCATTGGTTCACCTCGGTTATGGAGAACCATAAATATATGTGTAGCCAAATGGAACTAGGCCAATTTTTTTTAATTCTTTTATTCTCGAATTGCCGCTTTTTCGCCCCGTCGGGCTAGGCTTGGAATTACAGTTAAACCTGTTTTAATCGCCCATCAGAGATCACTGTAAAGCCGTGTAGGCTGTCTAACCAATCCGAGTACCAAGCCATCATTCCGCGCCTTTTTTCAACGTGTTCGGCCTTGTTGTAAACATCGCGAATTTGATTTTGGTCAACGTGGCTCAATTGAATTTCTATTAAATCTTTATCAAAATCTTGCTCGTTCAAAACAGTACTGGCAAGGCTTCGGAAGCCGTGTGCGGTGGCTTTTGATTGATAGCCCATGCGCCTAATAATCATCAAAAAAGTATTATTGCTCATGTGTTTATCTGGGTTTTTATTGTTTGGAAATAGATGCTTTTTATCCCCAGAGATTTGCTGAAGCTGATCGAGCATTTGACGGGTCTGAGGAGTTAAGGGGATGATATGCTTTCGCCTCATTTTCATCCGTTCAGCGGGAATTGTCCAAAGGTTATTAGTAAAGTCTATCTCTGACCACTCAGCAGCTATGACCTCTGATGTACGGCAAAAAGTATGAATTAGAAGATAAAACGCTAGCCTTGTTTGCGTTGTGCAACTGTATCGATTCAGTGCGTTTAAGAACGCTGGCATATCACTGGGTTTCAGGCTTGCGTGGTTTTGTCTGTTACCTATTTTGAGCTGCCCTTTGAATGGTGCGGCCAAGTCTGCATCACAGTAGTTCCTGATCATCGCATAACAAAAAATTGAACTGAGTCGTTGTTGGCTTCGTTTGACTGTTTCAGCACCTGCATGAATGTCAAGATAATTGAATAGGGCGTTAATATCCTGCTGTTTGAGACTGCTGATAGGCGTTATGCCTAAAGCCTTAAATTGAAAAACATGCCTGCTTAAAGCACTCATAACATCGTCGGCCGTATTGGTGTTGCATTTTTTTTGCTTTAAACGCAAGTCGATCCATTCATTGGCCACTTTCTCAAGTGTAATACCTGAATCAGTAGCCTGTCGTCGTTTCTCAGCGCGTTTTTCTTGGGTGGGGTCTTGCCCTTCTCGAATCAATTCCTTTGCGTTATTGACCTTTTCGCGGGCTTCTCTGAGGCTTAAATCAGGATAACTGCCCACAGCAAAGGTGCGCTGCTTACCATAGAGGCGAAAATTAAGCCGCCAATATTTAGAGCCATTTGGAAATACATGCAAATATAAGCCTCTGCCATCAGTTAGTTTGTATGGCTTATCTTTGGGTGCTGCGTTCTTTATTTGTATTGCGGAAAGTTTATCAACGGCCATTGTTGGTATATTTTTCAGTTAGTAGTGTGGTGGGATGATTTGTACCAACCATTGTACCAACTAAAATCGTGGATTTGTATAGACTTTTATGGATAACTATGGACTTTAATTCTTTTGTAACGTACTATTTATAACGTATTTCGTTGTCCATAGAAATACATAGTTGTTTGGTATGGCGTCCACGGGTGGATTCGAACCACCGACCTGCCGCTTAGGAGGCGGCTGCTCTATCCAGCTGAGCTACGCGGACGAGGGTGAGATTATAGTGGTGAGTATTAATGGAGTAAACTTTTGACGCATTGTTCGGTCGTTTCGATTAAAATAATGGCCTTTACAAATACTGTTCACAGCGAAGATCCCCAATAGCCTTATGCAAAAATCTATTACTACTAAATTAACCGTTTTGTTGCAGCCCGAATTTCTTGATGTTGTTAATGAAAGCCATATGCATTCAGTCCCTGAAAACTCTGAAACTCATTTCAAGGTGGTGGCTGTGAGTGGTGCTTTTTCTGGGCTGTCGAGGGTAAGGCGGCACCAGCTTATCTATCAAGAATTGCAAATTGAACTGCAGAGCGGTGTCCACGCCTTGGGTCTCCATACCTATACGCCCGAGGAATGGCAACAGCGAAAGCAACAGGTACATCCCTCGCCGGATTGCATGGGTGGCTCCCGTTAAAGGCTAACACTATCTCCTTATAGTCACTTAAGACTAGTTTCCAGCAAAAGATTAAAGCGCTAAAAGTCTGAGCCGAGCATTATTAGTGCCGAGGGATTATAATGCTCGGCTATTTTTATAATTGATGACAGAAATAATCGAGAGAGAATTTAATGAAATTAATATTACTAGGTCCGCCAGGGGCAGGAAAAGGAACACAGGCTCAAAATTTATGTGAACACTTCGATATACCTCAAATATCTACTGGCGATATGTTACGTGCAGCTGTGGCTGCTGGTACAGAGTTAGGTTTGAAAGCGAAAAATTTGATGGAGTCGGGAGCGCTGGTATCTGATGAATTAATTATTTCGTTGATCAAAGAGCGTATTGAAGAGCCAGATTGCCAGAATGGCTTCTTGTTTGATGGTTTTCCACGAACTATTCCGCAAGCAGAGGCGTTGGTTAGTACCGGTATTGCTATTGATGCGGTGATAGAAATAGCGGTTCCCAGCGAAGAGATTATTCACCGTCTCAGCGGGCGCAGAGTTCATCCGGCTTCAGGACGAATTTACCACGTCGATTACAATCCACCTAAGCGAGAAGGAATTGATGACATCAGTGGTGAAGCATTAGTCATCCGCCCTGACGATGTGGAGGAAACAGTACGCAAACGCCTAGATGTTTATGACTTGCAAACTGCACCGTTGGTAGAATTTTACCGACAAATAGCAACTCAGCAACCACACTTAAGTTATCATCGAATACACGGAACGGGAACTATGCAAGCAATAGCACAATCTATTTTGGGTGCGCTTGGCGTTTAACTTTCTAGCTATAGATGTCTTGTTGGCTAGCTGAGTAGCGACTACCTAATAAATGGTAGGCAAGGGTTTTTAGTTACTAGTACCTTATGCTCAAGAAGTTTTTTAAACGCTTAGGTGCCGACTCCTCTAAAGTTAAAGAGTCGAAAAACTTTCAACGATACAGCTACTTATTCAAGCACGCTTATCTGTTTCACTTTAATCGGCACTCTATCTCGAAAGCTTTAGGCGTGGGCCTGTTTTTGTCATTCATGCCCATTCCTATGCAAATGCTGGTGGCGATGTGGATATCGTTATTAGTGAGGGCAAATTTGCCGTTGGCTGTGGCAACGGTGTGGGTCAGTAATCCAGTAACTATTCCTTTTATGCTTTTGGCTGCTTATCAAACGGGTAGTTTAATCTTAGGGACGCCGCTGGAAGTGTCAGAATTTCAGTGGAGTGCAGATTTCTTTGCAACTACTTTTCAGCAGCTTTGGAAACCGATAATGACTGGTTGTTTGGTTCTTGGGACTTTGCTGGGGCTGGCTGGTTATGGATCTGTACAGTTGCTTTGGCGACTTCATATTATTCGCTACTGGAAAGAGCGCAAAGAAAGAAAACACAAAATGAAGGTTGCCAATAGACAAAAGCACCTGAGTTAGAGGTGCTTTTATATTCGTCAGGCTTCACTGAATAAGGAAGTCATGTGGAGATTGTCAATTTTGGTTGCCGCAAGGCGAGCCAGTCACCCCAAGCAATGGTTACTAACGTTAGTAGCTATTAATAACTACTAGTAACATCGTCCAACAACTAGTAGCTACTGGCCAACAACAATGACTTTAATATCTTGGCTAACTTCAGAGGTGAGGTGCAAAGTTAATTCAAATTCACCCACTTCACGAAGTACGCCATCCGGCATACTGACTTCGCTTTTCTTGACTGCAACGCCACTGCGTGTAATCGCCTCAGCGATATCTCGCGTGCCTACTGAGCCAAACAATCTACCTTCATCACTGGCATTAGCAGCAATGGTCACGCTGCCAATAGCAGCGATGGCTTTCGCTCGACCCTGTGCCGCAGTTAGCCGGTCAGCAGAGGCTTGCTCAAGTTCATTGCGTCGTTCTTCGAAGTAGCTTATATTCGCAGCAGTGGCTGGCAAGGCTTTGCCTTGAGGAATAAGGTAATTGCGACCATAACCAGATTTGATTGATATTTTATCGCCTAGGTTACCCAAGCGGCCAATTTTTTCAAGAAGTATAACTTCCATCAGTAGTTCCTCTTATTTATTCTCAATTGAAGATTGTACTATTTTACGTAAGTCAAAATGACTGTCTAAAATTGCTATCAAACCAACCAATAATCTGACTGGTTCTAACATTATAAGCATCAAATAAAGAAGCACAAACACAACAGTTGATGCTCTATTGGTGTGATGCAACCACCAATGTATGAAACCACAGCCAGCAAATAGTAATGGCAATAGTAGTAAACTTATCCAGCTAAAAGCTGATTCAGTCGACAAGCTTATACCAATAATGGTAATAACAAGAAACCATGTTATCGCCTTTTCAAGGCGCAACGCTGTTATTTCTTGCCGTAGCCCACCTGGGTTATATAAGGTGGCTTGCCACCAGCGTGATAGCAATAAAGCTAGCAATGTTTGCAATGCAATAATGCTAGCGCAAAACCCTGTTAATATTTGTGCATTAACAGCAACAGGGAGTTTGACATTATTAGCCACTAATACTTGATTAATGGCCTCAATTATTGGGCCTGTTTCAATGGCTAAGTTAGCTGATAGCGCAAACAAAGCACTGATCACTACAGCAAATAACAGGGTCAATGACCATGAATTTGCTGCCTTTAACACCGCCGCTGCTATGAGTATGGCCAGCAGCGACAAGCAAGTAACTGCAATGGTTAAATCTCCTCCGACGGTGTTTAAATCAGTGAAGACTATGGGAATTAAACAGGCCCATAGCATCACCATGACCGTTTCGCGAATATTTTGGCTTAGCGCGATCAAACCCACTACAGCAGGGGATATCATCGGTAGCAGAGAGCCAAATAATGCGCTGACTGCTGCCTGAGTTCGATTTTTTACGATAAAGGCGGCGAAGGCTTGCACTGGTTACTATGCGTTTTCTATATGTTACCTAATTAAGTATTACTGGCTAGATGTAAAGCTAGCGGTAATAGGTAATTAGCATTAGGAACCAATGTAGTTGGCTCCTTTTTTAAATTCTACGACTGTATGAGATATTTCCTCTAAACAGTCTATTGTTCATGGCTGTCGG
>CBDIDQ010000056.1:0-300658 GCA_965277695.1 Alteromonadaceae bacterium | reverse complement strand
CATGGTCAGAGGATGCAAGGCGGGAGTAAACCCATGTATAAGATGTCTTTTCGGACACAAGAATAGCCTCCTTTTACACCCAAATAGAGATAAATAAGGTGATTTTAACCGGATCAAAGAATTAATTTATTTTGGAACGGAGTTGAATGTTAACCTATTGAATTAAAAGAGTTTTATATCAAAAGAATAATAATAAAATAAAAATAAATAGTAATAAGAGGAAATATTTAATTGCCATTTGAGTGTAAAATAAGCTATCCCTATTTAGATTACTGCAAAATATAACGCTTTAACCCATTGAATTAAAACATTATTTAAAAGCAGTTGTAGTAAAATTCAGTGTGATTTTTATTAGGTAAAAAATTCAAATGCCTAGCATCGGTGGCATCGGTAACATGGGGAATGCTGGATAAAATCACCGCACCTTTGGCAGCAGGTTGTTGACGGGCAAGCATTGACAAAGTGGTACCCGGTCCTATCTCCCATAAAATCGGGGAGTGTTGCGCATTGTCGGTCAATAAGGTGGCCAGTCCGTCGCCAAAGCGCACGGTACTGGTGAGGTGCTCACCCCAATATTCACTGCGACAGACCGCATCATCGGCATATTGCCCGGTGACATTGGAGACAAACACAATTTGCGGGGCTTCAAAGGTGTGGCGGTTAACGCCCTGGACAAATTCATCGACCACAGGCGTCATCATCGAGCTGTGATAAGCATGAGAGGTATGCAAGAGTGTGTGATCAATATTGTCAGCCTTAAGCTTGGTACAAAGTCCTTCGTAGTTGTCTACTGATACCGCCAATACACATCGCCCCTTGGCATTCACCACGGCCAATTCGGCCCCGGTTTGCGCCATCACTGGGGCCAACTCAGCTTCTGTCAACGCCACCGATACCATATGACCCGGTGCGGCGCTATTCATCAGCCGGCCTCTGAGCGCAATAATTTCAACGGCTTGCGCCACGCTCATCACCCCACAAAGGGTTGCTGCGGTGTATTCTCCGATGCTGTGACCAATCATCGCGTCAGGTTTAATGCCCATATCCAGCAACAGCTTGCCAAGGCTGTAGCTGTAACAAAACAACAGCGCTTGAGCAATATGGGTATTGTTGATTTGTTCACCGACCGAAGAAGACACCGGTCCATTGCTGCCCACAAACAGCCGCAAATCAATGTCCATGTGTTGTTCAAACAACAGGGCACAGTGATCAAAGTTGGCCGCAAATCGAGGCTCTGCGTTATACAGTTGTGCCGCCGCGCCGACATATTGACTGCCTTGTCCGGGGAACATAAAGATCACCGCGCTTTCGCCAATCACTTTGGTCGGTGTTTTCTTTACAGGGCCTGACCAGGCCGTTTGCAATGCCTCGATTGAGCCAACCGCCACAGTCGAGCGGTAAGGATGCGCCGTGCGCCCCACTCGCAAACTGTAAGCGACATCCGTCAGACGGTAATCAGGCTGTTGTTGCAACGCCTCAAGCAAGTCATTTTTAACCTGTGCCAATGCCGCCACCGAGCGAGCCGATACCATCACCAATTCATGTTTGGCGGGCATAACCGCCAACGCTGGCACTGACGCTTCGGGGGGCGCTTGTTCGACAATCACATGAGCATTGGTACCACCGATACCAAATGAGCTGACCCCTGCCCGGCGAAGGTTGTCGCTTTGTGGCCAGTCTCTAAGCTCAGTGTTGACATAAAAACCACTGCCATCAAACTCAATGGCAGGATTGGGCTGGTCGAAATTAATGGATGGCGGGATTTGACTGTGTTTGAGTGCCAGTATTGTTTTGACCATACTGGCGATACCGGCGGCAGAATCCAGATGACCAATATTGGATTTGACCGAACCCAGCGCACACTTATCGTAAATATTAACGGCACTTTGGCCGTTGTTATAGGCCAGTTTCAATCCCTTCACTTCTATCGGATCTCCCAAAGAAGTGCCGGTGCCATGTGCTTCAACATAGCCAATTGACTGTGGTGATACTTGGGCTTTGGCCAGCGCTTGGCGGATCACTTTAACCTGACCCCCAACACTGGGTGCGGTATAACCCACTTTGGCAATGCCGTCATTATTGAGCGCCGAACCTTTGATCAGCGCATGAATATTATCACCATCAGTAATCGCCTGAGACAATCGTTTAAGCAATATCATGCCACAACCATCACCACTGCGGGTGCCTTTGGCATCTGCGTCAAAGGCACGGCAATGGCCATCAGGCGAAAGAATGCCGCCTTCTTGATATAAGTGTCCCCTTGCTCCAAACTGGCCAACCTTGGCACCACCGGCCAGTGCCATGGTACATTCGTTGCGCAATATACTGCTACACGCTTGGTGGATGGCCACCAGTGAAGTCGAACAAGCAGTGGCAACCGTCATCGCCGGACCGGTCAGATTCAGCCGATGAGACAAGCGAGTGGCGGCAAAATCCCGACCATTACCAAATTGCACTTCCATGCCCAAGGTTTGCAATAGCTCAGGGTCAGTCAATAAATTGTTGATAAAATAAAACCCTTCTCCGACCCCAACAAAAACCCCCACATTACGGCTTTGCGCTGCATCGCCGTAACAACCATCATCAAGGGTTTCAACGGCCACTTCAAACAGCAAACGCTGCTGAGGGTCCATTAACTGGGCGTCACGAGGCGTGAAACCGAAAAATTCAGCATCAAAGGTGCGAATATTATCCAGCGTGACCCCGACTTTGACATAGTCCTTGTGGTTAACCAGCGCCTCGGGCACACCCGCTTCAAGCAACGCTTCATCGCTATACCAGGTCAGCGATTCGTGGCCATCTTTAAGGTTTTGCCAAAATTCGTTGATATTTAGCGCATCAGGGAAACGTCCCGCCATGCCAATCACGGCAATCGGTTCATCGGCCAGTGCCGGGCCTGCCATTAAGTCCTCAGCCTCGTCAGCCAGTTGTTCTTGCTCCCGGTTAATATACTTGGCCAAATCCCTGATGGTCGGATATTCAAACAAGTCGGTGACCGATACTTCATAACCCGCTTCTTCTTGAATTTTTACTTGTAATTGAAAGCTCAGTATCGAGGTGCCGCCGATATCAAAAAAGTTGTCCAGCACACTGATTTGATCCCGTCCAAGCAGACTTATCCAGATCTCATATAAGGCTTTTTCGACCGGATTTTTCGGTGGCTGATAACTGCGAGTTAACACTTCATACTGTTCAAGTATTGGCAGTGCATCCCGGTCAACCTTACCATTGGTATTTAAAGCAAATGCATTTTGGAACACAAAATAGTCAGGCACCATGTAATCAGGCAGGTATTGTTTCAGATGCGACTTGATTTGAACGATCAGCAACTGACGTAATGCCTGATCAACTTCTGCTTCATTGCTATCGGCCCCCGCAGGCACGACATAGGCCACCAACTGGGGGCTGCCAGCGATTTGACGCACCGTCATAACCACCTGGTCGACCATCTCATGACGCCCGGCCAGCGCTTCGATTTCGCCCAGTTCAATGCGGTAGCCGCTGATCTTGGTTTGGTTGTCTACCCGGGCAATAAATTCGATATTGCCATCGTGTAAACGCCTGACTAAATCACCACTGCGGTACATTTTCTCACCGGGATAAAACGGGTCGTCAACAAAAGCCGCTGCGCTAAGTGCTGGTTCGTTCAAATAACCATGGGCGAGGCCCAAACCAGCGATGGCCAACTCTCCTTTGACCCCTTCAAGCACCGGATGAGCACGTTCGTCTAAAACATAAATACGCACATTGGCCGCCGCAATACCAATGGGCACGGCCGCTTCGGTATCTCTTTGGAGATCAAAGGTGTGGACCATACAGCCCACCGAGGCTTCGGTAGGACCATATTCATTGTAAATCTTCGCCTGACCCGGTAGTTTGCCGACAACCTCACGGGCCAGTGCACCAGAGAGCTGCTCACCACCAACAATCAATCGGTTAGCCTGCCAGTGACTAATATCGATGGTTTTAAGCAACCCCAGATGCGCAGGCGTCATTTTGATCAAGGTGGTACAGTTATCTTCAACGATATTTAGCAACAAGGTTGACGCTTCGCTGGCATTGTAAACCCGAATGCGAGCACCGCTGATAAGCGGGGCAAACAAGGTGGTTATGGTCAAATCAAACGCCAAAGAGGTATAAAGCGGCATACAATCGCCCGGTTCAACAGCGTACATTTGTTTTGCCCAACACACATAGTTAACCACGCCGCGATGAGGCACCATCACCCCTTTAGGCACCCCGGAAGAGCCGGAGGTATACAACACATAACATAAAGTCTCGCCGGTAACGGCCACATCCGGGTTATCGTGACTCCAGTTGCCAGTCAGTGTTCCATCAATATCCATCCAGTTGGCGTCAAGCCCGGCGCTCTTGTGACCGCTACCAAGCACCAAAGCTATTTGACTTTGCTCGACGATACCG
Organism: Alteromonadaceae bacterium; assembly: GCA_965277695.1. GTDB lineage: Bacteria > Pseudomonadota > Gammaproteobacteria > Enterobacterales > Alteromonadaceae > JABSOG01. The sequence goes on along the minus strand of CBDIDQ010000056.1, from coordinate 296,236 downwards.
TTGGCCCGCTCAACAGGCTGGGTTATTTCAAAAGGCACAAACGCGGCCCCGGTTTTAAGCACCGCTAAAATCGCCACCAAAGTGTCCACGCTGCGGGCCATCAGCAAGCCGACCAACGCGCCCTGGGCGATATTTTGCGCCATCAGGGCCGCCGCCAGTTGATTGGCTCTTGCGTTGAGTTGTCGATAACTGAGCGCATGATCCGTTTGAGCACATTCAACGGCCACCGCATCCGGTGATGTCACTGCTTGGTGCTCAAACCATTGATGAATACCGTCGGCTTTGGCTAACTGATTATCAGCAGCATTATCAAAAGCGTTGTCAAAATGGGTGTCAAAATAATTTTCGCGATGAACCAGTTCATCGCGCTTGGCTGGGCTTAAAAAGTCCAGTCGATTGGGGTCGGCCTCAGGGTTGTTACCGATATCTTGCAAGATCAGCAAGTAAAACTCAAAAAAGCCCTGCAACTGCGCCACCGAGAAACGGTCAAGGTTGGCATCGTGTTTGTTTTCAAGCAAAGTAGCATCCGTTGGATGCAGATTAAACACCGAGTTAAAATCAAAGTTGGTCTTGGAATAATCAATCACCTCTTCACATTCGATTTTGCCACTTTGGGCCATGGGGTCGTTACTGATCGAATGAAAGTGCAGAAAACTAAAGGCGGTATCAAACAAATTACGTTTGCCGTAACTCCCTTGCAACGCGCCAAGGGGATAGTTACGGTGAGGCAACACCGCTATTTCTGCCTGATAGGCCTGTTTAACCAGTTCAAGCCACGAGTCAACCTCCAGTGACAAAGTCACTGGCAAGATATTCAGGAACAATCCCCGGGCGTTGATGCCGCCTTTGGTTTCCAACCGTCCGTTAAAATTCAATCCGGTAGTGACGTGTTTTTGGCCACTGAGCAACGATAAAAACCGGGCATGGGCAGCCAACAACACTGATTTGAGCGGCACACCAGTGGTATTGACCACCTGATGGAGCTTCGCCAGAATATCTTCAGGCAGGTATTCATCGTAACGATGCTCTCCAAGCTTGGTATCTCCACTTTCGGGCGCTTTTAATGGCAATTCGGTGATCACCACATTTTGCATCACTTCGCGCCAATAGCTTTGACTGTCTGGTGAGGCGATCGCCGCTTTTTCGGCGCGAATGAAATCGGCATAACTGGCGTGAATAGGCTCAAGCTGGTAGTCGCTGTCGTCACGAGTGGCGATATACAGATTGAAAATATCAATCATATTCAGATGGGTACTCCAGCCATCTGAAATCGAATGGGGTTCGATCAGCGAAAAGGCAATCCGGGTATCGCTGAACTGATGCACGAACAATTTCACTAAAGGAGCAACATTCAGTGCCATCACATTAAAGTTTTCTTTGGCGATCCAGTCTTTAAGATGGCTGTCTTGTTGCTCTTTGGATAGATCTGTTAAGTCAACATAATTAACCGCAAGCTCGGCACTTTTAAACACCAGTTGTAAAGGCTCTTTAAAATTACTGATATCAAAAGCGGTTCTGAACATGGGTTCGTGCGCTACTAGGGTGTCTACCGCTTGTTGTAATAGCGGCAGATCAAATGCCTCATCAAAGCGGAAAATAAACGTTGATACATTATGATAATCCGGTGGTGTGTCGGTATCGCGGATTTTGTTCATATGGAACATCATGCCCAGCTGAACCACTCCCAACGGGTAGGCGTCTTCAACTTGCTCGGGCATTTTCTCCCGGTCAGCTGGGTCAACCAAGCTAAACGGTTGATGCACGGCAGGTTGTTGTTGTTTGAGCATCAGTTCAAATAATTTCCGCTTTGTTATACTTAATGCGGCCAGACGGGATTGTTGCTGTGCTGTGATCATACTTTACCTTCCAATTCGACCAGTCTTAGGGTCGCATCTTTTTCACTCATTCCCTCAATCTCATCTAGCAGTGCATCCAGCATACTGCTGTGTTGTACCATCTGGTCAGCCTGTTTTTCAGTCACCACTGTTGACAGTTGTTCAATGGTCGGATAGCCAAACAAGTCCATCACTTTGAGGTCATAACCATACTCGTTGACCTGTGACACCACATGCACAGCCCGAATCGAATCACCGCCAAGGGCAAAAAAGTTGTCTTTAATGCCCACCTTGTCAAGCGCCAAAGCGGACGTAAAAGCCTCAACCAGATGTGTTTCGGTTTCATTGCGCGGTGCGATATAAGGCTGCTCTGCCGCTTTACTTTGCTGACTGACGTCGGGCAAGGCATCCAGGTCAACCTTGCCGTTGGTGGTCAATGCAAACTGCGCCAGACAAATAACATGGCTTGGCAACATAAAGTTGGGCAAAATATCGCTGACAGCGGCGTTAACGTCACTGAGCGTTTGGGCAGACCCGGTTTGCAGGTAAGCCACCAACTCTAATTCGTTGAACTGATTTTTGCGGGTTTTGAGGGCAACATCTTCGACATCCAGGGTACTTTTGAGCACCGCTTCGACTTCACCAATTTCAATTCGATAGCCACGAATTTTAACCTGGCTATCGTTACGGCCAAGATATTCAAAACCGTCGCTATCGTTTTGCGTATTGATGCCATTGAAACGGGCAATATCACCGGTTTTATACAGTCGCCGTGGCACACCGTCAGGCCCGGCAACATTGACAAAACGCTCGTCGGTCATCTGCGCCATATTCAAATAACCGGCTGCCAACCCCACACCACCGATATATAACTCTCCGGCAATAAAACCTGGCAGCGGCTGCTTGGCATCGTCCAAAATCACCAACTCAAAACCACTGAGGGGCCGACCGATACTAATGACGTTCTCTTGCTTTTCATCGCCCTTGCACAAGTAGATTGAACAACCCACTGTCGCTTCGGTAGGACCATATTCATTGTAAATTTTCAGCCCGGCAAAACGGCTATGGCACACTGCAATATCCCCCGGATACAGGGCTTCACCACCCACAATCAAGGTATCGACCATAAACTGTTCAACTGACAAGGTTTGCAACCAAGGGTTTAGCGCTTTGAGGTGGGCAGGTGTCAGTTTTAGCATTACTTTACCGGTTTGCGCTAACAGCGTGTCTTTAAGCGCTTCAACCCCGATATCATCGGGCACCATCACCACCTTTTTGCCCACCGTCAGTGGGGCCAGTAAACTGGTGACGCTCAAGTCGAAACCGACAGACGTATGGACTACCGAACCCTCGGCTTCGCTCAGGTAAGCCGCGCCGCAGTGTTGTAGATAATTGGTCAAGCCGCCATGGGTCACTTCAACCCCCTTTGGTTTACCGGTAGAACCTGAGGTATACAAAATATAAGCAATATCCTCGCTGGCAATGGCCACTTGCGGATTGCTTTGCGAATAGTGTTCAAAATCGCTTAGCTGGGCATTAACACGCAGCGTCTGGCCATCCCACTGGGTTAAAGCGCTCAGTTGGGCACTGTGTTCGTCCATCAACAATAAGTCAGCATCCGCCAATACCGTTAAAAACCTTTGCGTGGGTGTCTGAGGGTCGATGGCACTATACGCAGCACCGCTTTTGAGCACCGCCATCAATGCAATGGCCAGGGTTAAACCGCGCTCGAAACACACAGCAACAATTTTTGTCCGACCAATCCCCTGTTCGATCAGCGCATTAGACAAACGGTTGACCCGCGCATTGAACTGCTGGTAGTCAATTTGTTGGTGTTCGGATTGCTGTTGGTTGGCGGTCTGCCAGACGATGGCCGTTTGATTACCATGGCTGGCAACGGCCTGTTCAAATAGCGCTGGTAACATAGCACTTTGGTCGTACAGCGGCGCTTGCACCAGAGAAGCCATCTGTTGTTGCTCACTGACCAGTCGTTGATGGGCCAATGGTTTTTGTGCTTGCCAATGTAGTACCAGCGCCTGATAAGCCTCACCTAGCACTGTAATAAAGGCGATACCATGCTGAGCACAGTCAAAATCCAACGTCGCCGACCAGACACCATTTTTCTTGAAACAGCTGAGCTTAAGACTACAGTCATCATTGAACAAACGACGACTCGTCAACGTCAGTGTCATGCCCCCGGCGCTAACCCCTTGTGGCAACTCGGCACATTCAAACCCGACCATACTGTCATTGCCAAGCGCTTCATCGGGCAGTACAGGCAAACTCATTTGATTGGTGTCAAGTGCTGCTATCTGACGATTAACCGAAGCGCTCAAAGTGTCACCCGACATATCACCATCAAACTTAACCTGCAACGGTATCATCCGCTCATAGGGACCGATACCGTCACTAAACGCCTCACTAAGCCGACCGTCAAACAATACCTGACAAGCCAATTCGCTGGCCCCGCTAAAGCGCTGCAACAAAGTCAGCCACAGGGTCAGAAAATGCGGCTGCGCCGACCCAATGTCATCATTGCCAAGCAAAGGCACAGTCACTTGTTCTCGACCTTGATGATTACCGTTTGCAGCCCTAAGCAGACGCGGATACGCCAAATGATCCAGCCCTTGGTGCTGCCAAAATTCTCGGGCAGCAACATCTTCTTCAACCACTTCGTCTTGCCATTGGGAGAAATCGACATATTGCACGATTTCTTCATCATCAATGGCATCGCCATTAATGATCCCGGCCAGTTCATTAAGCAACAAACCGATGCTGCGATAATCACCAATCAACGACGATAAAAAAATCCGTAAGGTCGTGTTTTGGTCACCGACATACAATATCGCCTTAAAGAGTACCTCTTTTTCAGGCTGATCAGATACCCCCTGTGTAGGGCCACCTTGCACCATCAGCCACTCAAACGCGGGGTTGTCCGGGGTCAATTGCTGAACCGGTTCAACCATTTCGGCTTCCTGAATAAACCGGGTATGAAAAATTTCGTGCCTTTGCTGCGCTTGTAACAAAGCTTGATGTAAAACTTCGCTATCCAGCTGACCTGTTATCGCGATATCAGCCATAAACCAAGTTGATAAGCGACGACTCAAAGCCCACTGTCGCCGCTGCTGCCGGGAAATGAAAAATCCAAGTTCATGATCTGTATTCATAACACCACCCTTTATTATCTCTAAAAACTACCCATATCACCAAAACAGACCAATATTTTGCGCTCTCCTTGGTAGGCGTTTCTAGCGTGGGCTTTGAGAATATTGTCTACCAACACCAAATCGCCCTGTTGCCAAACAAATTCCATATGATTGTCGCGATACAACTGTAAAACCGTGTTCATCACACTGTCAGGAATAATGCTACCGTCGCCAAAAAAACAATTGCGCGGATAATCCAACGGATTTTTATAAATCTTGGCCAGTGCCATGCGGGTATTGGTCGCCAGACAGCTGTTATGCCAATGCTGAGCCTGATTGCACCAGCTCCACTGTCCACTCACGGGGTGCTGCCACACCGCAGGGCGCACCGCACGCGTCAACAGGTGATCATCCTTCAGCCACTCGCATTGCATTTTCTGTGCAGCACACTGTTGTTCGACTTTGGCTTTATCGCTGGTTTTGAAAATGGTTTTCCAGCCAAGGCCAACATGGTCATTCGGCCCATACTTGCGCACGTACATCACCTGTTTATCGATAAATTGCTGACGAATTTGCCCATCAAGCTGTTCATAAATCGCCCGGCTATCCACCAGCGGAGTTTCACCGCCAAGCGTAGCCGCTTTGGCACAGGCAAAAATGACTTTTTGCGGCCAACGCAAGTTAAAGGTATTTTCGTTATGCCACAGCAAAAATTGGTCTTTGGCATAATCGACCGGAATTTGCACATCACCTTTATTGGTGACCGGTTGGTGTTCGGTATTTTCGTTGAAAATATCTTGCATCACCAACTGAGCAACCTGAGAAACCCGCTCAACCGTGGCCAAGTCAAAACCACGAAACAGCACGGCACCGTGTTCTAACAACAAGGTTTTAAGTTTATCCGGGTTGTCTGCCAACCAACCAATGATATCCACTTGCGGTGCATTGGGGCTGATAACCAGTGGCGCATAGTGCTTATCGTTTAATGGTTTAAACGACAACATCGCCAACTCTCCAGCACTGACTTTACGCCGCCCCGAGCGCCCCTTAAAAGCCTTACGCGCATCAGTGGCCTGATCGTCAGTGGTATTGGTCAATGGATTGACCTTACGTGTCTCATGGCCTGATTTAGATCGTAAACGGCCCAATTTGCGTTTCATCAAAGCTTCGCGTGCTTTAACTTGCGCTTGGCTTTCACTCTCAAGCAAAGCATCAATCAGTGCAGTCACGCTGAGGGTGGCACATTGAGGGATTTTCTCCAACAATTGACGGTAGCGCTGTAACATTCGCTCTATAGTGCGCAATTCGAACACCCGGCTGTTATAGACCAGCTTACCCTTAATGTGTTTACCGGTATCAACCAGTGAGAAGTTCAGCGCCAAACGGGCCGCCTCTTGCTCAATTTCCATCGGTTGCAGGTCAAAGTTATCGCCCACCAAAATGACTTCGGGCAAATTGTCCATAAAAAACTTACCCTGAAAAATCGGCGTTAAACCGGGGGTACGTTCAATCTCCAATTTGCTCACCAACTGCTCAAACGGAATGTCTTGATTGGCAAAAGCCTCAATACAGTTATGACTGACCTGGGCAATAAATTCACCCACACTGGCCTGAGCTTTTAACTGGCTACGCAGTGGCACCTGGTCCATGAAAAAACCCATCACCCCTTCAAGTTCCGGCATCACCCGGTTGGCGACATCAATACCAAGCACAATATCCGTCTTACCTGTTTCCATAAACAATAGCATTTTCCAGCAACTGAGCATCACCGTAAACAGTGTGGTACTTTGGGCAATGGCAAAACGGCGCAAAGGCGCGACTGAATCGTCATCAAAGTCAGCGTTAATGACCGCGCCACAAGGGGCTTCACTGGTTGGGAAATCATGGTCGAACGGTAACGCCGACAAAGCCGGACTGTTATTGAGCTGTTTGCGCCAATAAGTCAACTGTTCGTCAAAACCACCCTGCTCCATCCAGGTTCGTTGCCAATAGGCAAAATCGACATACTGCACTGGCAGCGGTGGCAATACTGGCTCACGGCCACCGAGCAAGGCATCATAAATGGTCAGTATTTCACCAATTAGCAGCCGAATCGACCAACCATCAACGATAATATGATGCAGGTTGATCAACATCACATAATCATTTTTGCCCATTTGATACAAATGTAGCCGAAACAAGTCATTCTCAGCCAAATCGAAAACATGGCCAAACTCTCGCTTGATTTGCTCATCGACCCGCAGACGTTGTTGCTCACTATCAAATTCAGTCAAGTCAATCACCGGCAGTTGTTCAAGCAATTGTTCATGCACCCGTCCAAACGCCTTGCCCTGCTCAAATTCAAACCGGGTGCGCAGTGATTGCTGACGCTGTTGTACTTGCTGCCACGCTTTGAGCAATAACGGCGGACGAATATCGCCATTAAGGCCAATACCACAAAGCACATTGTAATCGCTGGTACCACCGGCAACTTGGTCGACCAACCACAGGCCTTGTTGGTTATAGGACATTTGCACCCGCTGTGGGGTGTCAACAGGATTGATTTGCCACATCAGGTGACCCGTCAGCCGATCAATTTCAGCCGCCATATCTTTGAGCATCGGCAATTTAAACAAGCTTGCCAACGGCAGCTGCACCGCAAAAGTTTGCTGGATACGGCTTTGCAGATTGACCAACAGCAACGAGTGGCCACCGAGGTGGAAGATATTATCGAGCACACCAATCATGTCGCTGTTAAACAGATTTTTCCAGATGCCCAAAAGTTGTTGCTCAGTTTCGCTGCTCGGCTGATCGCCAACGTAGCCGACGCTATCTTGAATCACCAGCGCCAACTGACGTAACCTTTTCTTATCCAATTTTTTGTTCGGCGTTAGCGGCATTTCATCGAGCATAATCAAATGGGTTGGCACCATATATCCGGGCAGCGACTCACCAAGACGAGACTTGACCTGTTCAATATCTACAGCAGCTTCAGCGGTTTCATCTGGGGTTTGAGCCACCAGATAACCGACCAACTGAGGTCCCACAGCAGTTTCTTTAAGCACCACAGCGGTTTGGCTAAACAGACCCAAGTTATCTAAAGCGGCTTCAATTTCTTCAAGCTCAATCCGATAACCCCGCAATTTCACCTGCTGGTCCAAACGGCTGATATAATCAAGCTCCATCTGGCCGTCCTGCTCAATCCAACGCACCAAATCGCCAGTTTTGTACCAGCGCTCACCCACACATAATGGATTTTCGACAAACACCTGTGCTGTCAGCTCTGGTTTGTTGTGGTAACCCAAGCCAAGTGCTGGTCCTCCAATGATTAACTCTCCCGGTACACCCATAGGCACCATTTGCCCGGCTTCATCATGCACATACACCTGGTAGTTGCCAATGGGCTGACCGATGCTGATGCGACAACCCGGTGTTAACCACTTGGCAGTGGCATAAATAGTCGCCTCTGTCGGCCCATAACCATTAACAATACGGCATTGATGTTGTTCGAACATCTGCTGCAACTTGGCAGAGATGGGCTCACCAATAGACAGTAATCGGGTATCTGTCGGGTTGCTCCAACCAAATTCAAACAACATCTGCCAAGTCACTGGCGTGGCCTGCATCAGCGTCGGTATGCGTCTGGCTATCATAGCGGATAAGGCATCGGCATTTTTAATGGTGTCATTATCAGCAATGATCAATTCGCCACCAAAACACAAAGGCAATAACAAATCGAGCACCGATATATCAAAACTGGTGGTGGCGACCGCCAACATCGAGTCATGGTGAACAAAATCAACCACATCACGCATAGCATACATACAATGGGTGACCGCCCCCAGTGATATCACTACACCTTTGGGGTTGCCGGTCGAACCTGAGGTATAAATAATATAAGCCGGATTATCCGGGGCCAATACCACAGGCGCAGCGGGGCTGCTAACATCAACCTCATCAGGCAAAGCTCCTGCCTGACCCAATACCACCAAACGCCCATCACCGCATAAAATCGGCTCAAAAACGCCGACACTGTGCTGGTCGGTCAAAATAATATTGATTCCACTATCCTTGGCAATATAACGAATACGAGCTTGTGGCAAAGTAGGGTCAATCGGTATATAAACCGCGCCGATCTTAATAATGGCAATCATCGCCAAAGACGTATTAAGACTACGCTCTAGCCCTACGCCAACAAAATCACCCGCTTTGGCACCAAAGCCTTGCAAACAAGCAGCGATATCATTCACTGTGGCGTTAAATTGCTGATAACTGAGCTTATCGTCATTACAGCTCAGTGCAGTCGCATTGCCCCGGGTCAGGCAATGATGATCAATTAAATCGATGATATGAGCATTGGCCGGATTGGCATCTGCAATCACAGGCCCTTTACCCCAAGCCAACTGTTGTTGCTGGTGCTGTGGGTCAACAGGGCTAAGCTGCGACAACAATTCGAAATGGCCATGAGCCAGTTGCCTTAGCGTATGATTGAGGTTGTCGACCATCGACTGAACAAACCGATCTGAAAACAAGTCAGTACTATATTCTACGGCCAGCACCAACGCCCCGAGGCTATCCCGGCCAAAATCAAACGATAAATCAAATCTGGACTGCTTAGCATCAATGCCATTAAAGGTCACTTCTTGGTCGTCAAAACGAAAGAGATTAGAAAATTCAATATAACTGATGAGTACCTGAAATATTGGATTGCGTCCGAGATCTCTGGGGGGTTTAAGGTGTTCGACCACCTTGTCAAACGGTAGTTCCAAATGCATCAGGCCATGTTGAATAACATCGTGGGTGTGCTCCAGGTAAGCGACAATTGACGTTTGAGGTGCCTGACAGCCCAGACGAACCACCAGAATATTGACCAACATGCCCACCACACCCTCAAGCTCGACGCGATCACGACAGGCGGTTGGCATTCCCAGACAAAAATCGTTGTTTTGGCTATAACGGCTCAATAACAGATGCACTGCCGCCACCAAAATGGCGGTTTGACTGACCCCCAGTTTTTTACACAATTGTTGTAAAGAGACATCAACATCGGCGTCAATAACCGTGTTTAACCGCTGCCCTTTACCCGATTGCTGCTCTGGACGGCTGTAGCATGGCAGTATATCCAGGTCTTGATAGCCTTTTAATTGTTGTTGCCAATACGTCAGATCACGTTCGATCACCGCTTCGGTCAGCATTTGTCGCTGCCATACTGCGTAGTCTGGATATTGAATTGGCAACTCGTCAAGACAGCTCAACTGATCGACACTTTCACCGCCAACCAGCGCATTGTAAATATCCGCCATCTCTTGGAGCAAGATATTGGTTGAAAAACCATCACAAACAATATGGTGCATACACAAACCAAGGGTTTGACCACCATCGGCATAACTGAGCAATAAGACCCGCATCAGCGGTGCCTCGGCAAAATCAAAGGCCCTACTTTGCCACTGGCCCAGCACCGAATCAATGGCTTTTCGATCACATTCAAGCTGTTCAATGGCCAGTTTCACCTCGGGCAGTATCTGTTGGTAAATATCTCCTTCGTTGGCACTGAACACGGTGCGCAGGGCATCATGGCGAGCCACCAAAACATCAATACATTGTTGCAACACAGCAATATTCAAAGGCGTGGTAAAATGCAATACCCCGGCCATCTGATAAGACATGCCCAAACCCAGATTAGACAATAGCCACATTGACTCTTGGGCATAAGAAATCGGCAGCGGTTGCTGCTTGTCTACCGACACCAAAGACACCTGGCTGAGTTTATCATCGCCACAAACCCGGTCGATCAATTCAGCCTGAGTGGCCAAGTCCGATGCGTCAAAGACGTCTTTGAGCTTAAGGTTCACCGAGAATTTGTCACCGATTTGCGCCAAAAGCTTCATAAACAATAAGGAGTGACCACCCATTTGCGAGAAATGGTCATGCCGGTTAACTTGTTCAACGCCCAACAACTCCAGCCAGATTTGCGCCAGCGTGATTTCTGTTTGACTGGTTGGTGGATCAACCCGTTGTGCTTTGGTTTTATTGGTCTGCGCCACCAATGCCAACTGTTTGCGATCAAATTTTCCGCTGGGATTAAGCGGCATATGATCTAAGGACACAAATAAATGGGGCATCATATATTCGGGCAATTGTTTGGCCAGGTATTCGCGCAATTGATTGTCGATATCCGCGCCGCGTTTGGCCACATAACACACCACGATTTGTTTGTTGTCTTGGTCATCACCCTGTTGACGAATGATCACCGCCGCCTCACGTACTTGTGCCAACTGGTTAACTCGCTGTTCAATTTCCATCGGTTCGATACGATAACCCCGAATTTTCACTTGTGAATCGATTCGGCCAACAAAATAGACATTACCCACTTCATCAAAAAACGTCCGGTCACCCGTTTTATACATCCTGGCTTTGCCTTCGGGGCAAAACGGATCAGCAACAAAAGCCTGCTCAGTCATGTGCGGCTGATTGAGATAACCGTTGGCCAAACTGGCACCACCGATATACAACTCTCCCTCACAACCCACTGGCACGGGTTTGAGCATAGGGTCAAGAATATACATCACTCGATTGCAAAGAGGGCGGCCAATCGCCACCCGACCAAGGGCCAGGCAATCCGGGCCAGCCACATCTGCGGTCGAGGCGGTAATGGTCGTTTCCGTGGGACCATAAGCGTTGAACAGGCGCACTTTGTCCAGTCCAAGGTTCCACCAGGTTTGTGCCATATCGAGCAACAGTTTATCACCACCGGGGATCACCAGACGCAAGGTTTTAACATCATTCGGGTCTAGTGAATGCTGCCAGTGTTGCACCAATAAATGCCAAAAGGCAGTCGGAAAGTTAACCACCGTCAAACCATAGTGTTTAATTTTGCCAGCAATATCTGAAGGCTGCCACAACCCGGTTTCTTTCACCTGCACTTTGGCACCATGCATCAATGGCGGCAGACATTGTTCGATAGAGGGGTCGAAGTTAAATGGGGCAAATAGCAGCACCACATCTTGCGTGGTGATTTCAAACCGCTTGGCCACACTAAAGGCATGACTGACCAGCGCCTGATGAGACACCAAGGTGCCCTTGGGGTTGCCAGTACTGCCAGAAGTATAAATTAAATAAGCTGGCGCATCTGGCGCTACCGCCCCATTGGAGGGATAGGCAGGCATCTGCGCCAAGCGCTGTTTGGTTAAGCCAATGGTCTTTACCTGACTTTCAAGGGAACGACCATCCAGCGACAACCCGGAAAACTCAGGCCCGACAAAAGCAAGTTTCAATTGACAGTCATCAATAATATATTGCAACCGCTCAGCAGGATACTCCACATCAAGCGGCACATAAACGCCGCCGACATTGAGGATCGCCAACATGGCGATCACCGTTTCACTGCTGTGGCGGGCAAACACCCCGACATAATCGCCATTTTTAACCCCGGCCTGACACAACTCTTTGGCATATTGCGCACTGAGATTGTTCAAATCGGCAAAGCTGTGGCGATGATTTTGGCATTGCAAGGCAATTTTATCCGGCAACTGTTCGGCCTTTTGGCGGATCAGTTGGTGAATGGCCAACCCATGGCCAAAATCTTCAGTTTCATGATTAAAACCCAGAATTTGGCTCAACTGGCTGTCACAGATAATGTCCAACTCAGCGATAACCGTCTGTGGCGCATCAAGCAGGTTGTCTAGCATCGCGGCAAACTGTTCGCTCATCAATTGCGCACAGCTGTCAGTAAAACTGTCACGATTGTAATGCACGGTTAACCCCAACATCTGGTTTTCACTGTCGTGCAGGCAACTGAGTTTAAGGTTAAACGCTTCGTTATGGGCAGCAAAAGGCATCAGCTGAATATCACAGCCGTCTACTTGCCAGTGACTCGTCATCAGATCATATTCAAACTGGTAAGGAAGGTGCGTCAATTGATGGTTCTGTGGCGCTGACTCTGGCCAAACAAAACACTCCTGATGCTGCTCAGCATCGGCTATAAAAGCCCGATTGCGCGCCAATAATTGGCTCAAACATTCGTCTTTGACAATATAAGAAGGCACCGGTAAAAATCGCGCCAAAGGGCCAACAACGGTGGCGGTATCTTCGTCTGGTCTGCCATCAAATCGTTTGCCAACCAAGTGGGTATGGTATCCGCTCAAGCGGTTAAGGTAGATTTGCCAGGCCCCAAACAACCACTGCTCGACGGGTACCTTCATGGCTGTTGCAAGCGCCGTTAACTTATCTTGAGCGACCGCACCCAACCGTAAAGGTTCGGCTGATTTAGCCGTGAAACGGTGAATATCAATGCCCTGATGGTCCAATCGCAGTGGGCTAATTTGGTTATTAGTTAAATCAACCTCCTGCCAAAACGCCTTACTAGGTTCGCCATCGACAGAATCCAGATGTTCTTTGGCCCATTGGGCAATATCAAGATACTGCACCGGATCGTCATCGTCTACGCCACTGCCATTTTTCACCCCCTGATAGGCATCGACGATTTGACTCGACAGCGCCTCAGCCAACGTGCCATCGACGTACATTGGATGCATTTTTATCAGCAACAAAGTTTGCTGCTCAGAACCTTCGACTAAAAACCCATCCAAAAGTGGTTGCTGGTGATCATCATGTTGGTGATTTTTGGCCAGAGCCCACACCTCTGGCGCACTGAGTTGCTCACTACCGGGCAAATCATGCCACTGTAAGTTATCATGATCAATCGTTTGTAACAGGCTGTTGAGTAACGGGTGACTCACAAAGCGGGTGCTGAAGATTTCGTGTCTCCCCAATACCCTCTCCACCGCAGATTTAACCCATCGGCGTTCAACTTTGCCCATCCAGTGTAAGCCAAACATCACCCCGTCAGTCGTCAGCAAATGTCGTTGCTGCCATATTCTTGATTGCTGTAATGACAATGAAAATCCATTATTGATGGCCTCTTGGGCGGCAGCCTTACGCTCGTCTTCTGCCAGTACAATCTGGCCAAGCCCTTGCTCGGCATTGTCCATCACCGAATCCAGTAATCGTAAGAAATCATCACCTAAATTGGCGATCAGGGTATCGTCATAGAGTTTTGCATTGTACTTGATTTCGCCGGTCAACTGCTTGTCGTCATCTTCCATGTGCAAGACCAGATTAAAATTGGCTTCCTGACCACCAATTGAAAAACGTTCCATCACCAAGCTTGATTCAGATTCTGACGTGCCACTTAACTGCTGACTAGATTTTTTAAACTGCCAATACTTATTGAGATTAAACCACGCCTGAAAAAACGGCGTTACACCCGGATGACGCTCCGGTTTTAGCTTGTCGATAAGGGCCGAGAATAAATAGTCCTGGTTTTCAATCGCACCAAGGGTCTGACTTTCGGTTTGTTTAACCAGCTTGGTGAAGCTTAATCCATCATCCATACGAGCACGCAAGACCACGGTATTAATGAAATAACCCACCACATCGGCAAAGCGATGGTCGGTTCTGCCCAGCAAAGGCGAACCTATCAGTAAATCTCGTTGACCGCTGTAGCGGTATAACACCGCCTGAAAAGCCGCCAACAAAGTGGTGTATTTAGTCGCCCCGATTTGTCTGGTAAAACTCACCAGACGTTGATACTGCTGTGGGTTCAAATCAACCCGGTAAACCGAGCGCCGAGCCAGTCCATCACCGTCAGTTTGCGGCTTTTGCGGCAGTTGCAACAAGGTTTGTGCACCACTGAGGGATTGGTGCCAATAGTCTTCCATCTTTTGCCAGGCATCACCACCAATAAAGCGCTTTTGCCAGTGGGCATAATCACTGTAGGGCACGGCTGCCGGGGTAATATCAACAGGCTTTCCACGGCATAACGCTTCATAATCGCTGATAAATTGTTCCAGCACGATACCGTGAGAAAGCCCGTCAATCACTGCGTGATGAATCGATAACATCAGCACATGATGGGTCGTACTAAAGCGGTATAGCGCCAACCTGACCGGGGGGCATTTTTCCAGATCAAAGGGCTCCTTATGGCCGTCAATCACTTGCTCCCGAACGCTGTCTTCGTCCTGCCCACTGACATCAAAAACATTAAATTGTGCGTTGGCCTGCGACGCTGGCAAAATCTGTTGGATCAGCTCACCGTGTTCGAAAACAAAAAAGGCCCGTAAGGCATCATGACGGGCCATCACCCCATTGATTGCCTGGTGCAGCTTGTCAGGCTCTACCGTCGAACGAATGCGCAGACTAAAAGGCACATGTGCTGAGGCATCATCAGGTTGACGTTGCCATTGGATCCAATAGGACAACTGACCGTCAGATACAGGTGCCACCATCAGCACTTGCGGACGCTCGTTCAAAATCTCCATTAACGCTAACTTATGCTCTTTAAGCCGGGTCAAAATCGCTTTGGTCTGTTGGTCTTTCACCGCACGATAAGCCAACGCGCCGTCTTTAAGCCAAAATTTCCAACCCTTAACGACTAATGAACGTAGATACAGTTGTAAAATCACAATAAACCTTCCTCGAACATATCATCATCTTCGACCTCGGGTGTGGATTGTGCCTGCTCTGCCAATTGATCAACCAAATCAATCGACAAATGTTCCAGTGAATGACTCTGAAACAACTGTACCACCGGCAATATCAGGCCAAAGTCATTTTGGATTTGTTTTTGCAACTCGACCACCAGCAGAGAGTCCAGACCCAAAGTGGTCAACGGCACCGTCACATCCACCAGATCAATGGCGGTTTCACTCACTGCAGCGGTCAATTGCTGTAAATAATTGAGCATTAACGGCTGTTTTTGCTCATCTTGTGCAGTCTGAATGTCATTCACCAGTGCCGGATCAATCACCACACCCGGACCATCAGAGGCCCCCGACTCGCCCTGCTGACCAGCAAAATCAGCCAAAAACGACCACTGGCGCACATTATCTTGCCATTTCTCCCATTTCACAGGGACAACAGCTACTTGGGTACATTCACTGCCCATCAACAGTTCGAGTGCGTGAATGTATTCATTGGGGGCGACCGGGCGAATGCCCCGGTTGTCTAGTTTGGCATCCAATTCGCGTTCACTGGCCAGACCAATTTGGCTGATAATGCCCAGTTGCAACGACATCGCCGATAGACCTTTGGCTCGGCGATAATGCGCCAGACCATCGAGAAAAGTATTGGCCGCAGCATAGTTTGCCTGACCCGGCGAGCCAAACAATGCCGCCGCTGAGGACAACATCACAAAGTGATCTAACGCCAAATGCTGGGTCAACTGGTGTAAGTTCCATGCCCCCAGAACTTTAGGTGCCATGACTTTTTCAAACGACGCTCTGGACTGGTTTCTTATCGCCATATCGTCCAACAATCCTGCGGTGTGAAAAACCCCTGCCAATGGAAGGTTGTTTTGGTCGATTGAATCAATCACCGCCCGAACCTGCTCAAGATTGGTGACATCGGCCTCAACCACACTGACCTCAGCACCGAGCTTATGCATTCTTTCAATACAATCCAGTGCCGCTCCCTCGGGTTGACGACGCGCCATCAACAAAATGTGGCAAGCCCCTCGTTCAACCATCCAACGCGCTGTTTTAAGGGCCAACGCGCCGAGTCCACCGGTGATCAGATAATGGCAGTCCGGTTTAAAACGAATTTTGCGTGGTGCCAAATCCATCTCTAATACTCGGGTCATTCGGGCTACGCGGCGTTCATTACCATCAAGCACCACCTGAGTTTCCGGCTCGCCTGAGCACAATTCAGTCACAATTTGGAGCGCTTGAGCCGCCCTGTCACCATCAGGTTGCAAATCAATGTTAATACACCAAAAATCAGGATGCTCAAGGGCAATAACCTTACCCAAACCCCACATGGTACTGTGTAATACGCCACTGTGGCCTTCGTGGCCCGGCTCGAATATTTGAGCCTGCTCGGTGACCAAACAAAGTCGCGGCGCATGGGTGAGCAGACCTTCTTGTTGCGCCTGGACCATTCCTTGCACCAAGGCCAGCGCACATAGGCAACCGGGGGTTAATACATCAATAAAAGTCGCCGCATCGGTGGTGTCGCTGATGCGACTGCTGACACTGGCGCAATTGACCACCATTTGAGGTTCGCCCCAACCTTCTTTAAGCGCCACAAAGGCCTGACTAAAGTCAGCGGCCCGAAGCGGATTGACGGCATAATGGGTTTGGTCTGTGACCGCAAACTCCTCACCCGGTTCAATAATGGCGCAGTAATGGCCCTTTTGCTCAAGCAACTGTTTTAGTTGATTGGCAAGACCAACCCCGCCATCGGCGTCATCATCGGCCACCAACAGCCAGTACAGCGGTTCGACCTGTGTTAAATGCACATTGGTCAGCCCCATCGCACGCCACTGCACCTGATAAAGATGTTCGCTAATGTGTTCATCATGTTGCTCGCTGGACGCCTGAGCTGTGCCTAAACCACCAAGGGTTGAATCAACCTTCACCCACAGACGTTTTTTCTGATAGGCATAAGCAGGCAACGGGATCCGCAACCCCTGAGCCACAGGCATCACCCCAGCCCAATCCACCTCAATGCCACGCTGATAGAGTGCGGCCAAAGTTTCAAGTAGGTAACGCTGTTGTTCGCTGTCTTTGGCCATCGAACTGAGAGCTCTGAGCTTGTCAAATTGCTTCAACCAAGGCCGAGCCATTTTGCTCAGCACCGCAGCGGGACCAATTTCCAACAAGCAGGTCACCCCCTCTGCCAAGGCTTGGTCGATGCCGTCGGCAAACAATACCGACTGACGCACATGGTCAACCCAATAGTCCGCCGTGGTCAAAACCTCACTGACCCGTTCACCGGTTAAACACGAAACAAAATCAATCGTCGGCACATTGAGTTCAATCCCCTCAAATAGCTGGCGAAATTGCGCCAAAATAGGTGTCATCAAAGACGAGTGAAAGGCATGGGACACACTCAGCGCCGTGGTGCCTATATTAGATTTAGCCAAGCGACGGCGAATATGATCGACATTTTCACCTTGTCCAGACAACACTACCGCAGAAGGTCCATTAATCGCCGCAAAATCGACCACCTGGTCATCGCCTTCAACAAAACCTTCAACCTCTTCTTTGCTCGCCCATACTGCCAGCATTTTCCCACCCTCAGATAGAGACTGAATCAAGCGTCCACGGGCTGCGACCAACTTAATCGCATCTTCAAGGCTCATCACGCCGGCAATACAGGCAGCGGCATATTCACCGATACTGTGGCCGATAACCAACTGAGGACGCACCCCAAACGACATCCACAATTGCGCCAAAGCATACTCAATGGCAAACAGTGCAGGTTGGGCATAACCGGTTTGATTAATTAAATCTTGTTCTTTTTGATCATCCGGGTAAATCACCGACAACAGCGGCTTGTTAAGATACTGATCAAACAGCCCGGCACACTGTAGCATGTGTTGCTTAAATACTGGCTGTTGTTCGAACAATTGGGCACCCATATGAGGGTATTGACTGCCCTGCCCGGTAAACATAAACGCCAGCTTTTGGCTGCTGATAGGTTCTATATGGTCCATATTGGTGTTTAGTTGCTCTGACAACGACGTATAGCTGTCAGCCACCATCGCACAGCGATAGGTTTCATCTGCCTGGCTTTGGTTGAACTGCCAGCACAATTTCGCCAGCGAATGATGGCTGTGCTGTTCGATATGATTGGCATAACGGCGCTTGTTTGGTTCAAGGGCGCTTTGCTGACGACAGCTGACCACCAAAATACGCGCCAAACCATCATCCTGCTGTTCGGGTTGCTGGTTAGCCACATCGCCTTGTTGCAAAATCACATGAGTATTGGAGCCACCAAAACCAAACGAACTAATACCGCAATACAAAGGAGTTCCCTTTTCATTTACCACCGGGGTATTTTCTGTTGGCACTTTCACCGCCATTTTTGCCCACGGAATATGAGGGTTAGGCTGATTAAAATGAATCTGTTGTGGCACTTGTTGATGGCGCAAACAACCTACGGCTTTGAGCAAACCGGCAATCCCGGACGCCGATTCAAGGTGACCAATATTGGCCTTAACCGAAGATATCAGCAGTGGCTTATCCCTGTTCTTGCCATAAGTGGCGTTTAACGCGCCCACTTCAATCGGATCACCTAACTCAGTGCCAGTGCCGTGGGCTTCGACAAAATGCACTTCATCCCCACTAAGCCCGGCATCTTTGAGTGCAGCATTAATCGCTTTTTGCTGAGACAGGCCGTTAGGGGCTGTGATGCCGTTACTTTTACCATCCTGATTGCTGGCAGTACCTTTGATCACCGCCAATATATTGTCATTGTCTGCCCTTGCCTTGCTAAGAGGTTTAAGCAGTACCATACCGGCACCTTCACCGCGCACATAACCATTGGCCGCCGCATCGAAAGTGTGGCATAAACCGTCCTGGGAAAGCATTT
This sequence comes from Alteromonadaceae bacterium, assembly GCA_965277695.1. Classification (GTDB taxonomy): domain Bacteria; phylum Pseudomonadota; class Gammaproteobacteria; order Enterobacterales; family Alteromonadaceae; genus JABSOG01. Next base: position 276,903 of record CBDIDQ010000056.1, on the reverse strand, counting down.
GGGCATTACGCAATATGGTATTGGAGTGGCTGAACATGATCAGTTTTACCCCGCCGACCAAGGCCATTTCACAATCACCTGAGCGCAGGTTTTTGACCGCCTCATGTAAAGCCACCATCGCTGCCGAACAGGCGGTATCTATCGCCATACTCGGCCCCGAGAAGTCGTAGAAATAAGAGATCCGATTGGCCGCCATACAAAGGGCAATACCAGTGCCAAAATAAGGACTGTGACGTTCTTCGCTGGACAAGCCGATCAACATGTAGTCATTCTGCCCCGTGCCAATGAACACCCCAGTGCGACTACCCGCCAGATGTTTTGGGTGATAGCCAGCTTGGCGAATACTCTCATCAGCCAGTTCGATCACCAGCCGATGCTGTGGATCAATAAACCGGGCTTCTTTGCCAATAATACTGAAAAATTCGCTGTCAAAACGCTCGATATCATCGAGATATCCGCCACGGTAATAACCACTGTCGACATCGCTGCCATAGGCCCTATCCAGCGGAAATGGCGAAATATGGCAGCGCCCTTGTCCAAGGTTCTGCCAAAATGCCTCGGGATCATCTGCCCCCGGAAAACGACACGCTTGGCCGATGATGGCAATATCTCGTTCCAACACCGTCTGTGATGCCGCTTTTTCCTCGTCTCCATCGGCCAATAGATAGCCGACCAATTGGTTAATGGTAGGATAGTCGTACACTAAGGTTGGCGATAACGCCATACCGACGTGCTGACTTAAATCCGCCATAAATGACACCGAAATGGCCGAATTGAGTCCTAATGAAAAGAAATTGGCATCGGTATCGATTTGTACTGCGCTAGTGCCGACAGCCTGGCCAATTTTGTCACAAATTCTGCGGGTCAAATCGACCCTATTAAGGTTAGGGTTAAGGTTAAGGTCCGGGTTAGCATCTTGCGCCGCTGCTGTGCGTTGCTCAGGTTGCTCAGTCGGTGTTTGCTGTTGTTGCAACAAGGTCACCATCGGTTCAAACTCGCCATCAAGGTACATCTGGCGAGCCTTACGCCGCTGGATTTTACCACTGGAGGTTTTGGCAATCTTGGCCGGTTTGATCAGCACCACATCGTGTAATTGCAACGCCATTCGCTCAGCGACGCTGTTCACCACAGCGGCCAGCGCTTGGCGTGGATCCATTTTTCTCATCTCGGTGCGTTTGACTTCCTGAACGACCACAATGCCCTCACCATCACCAACCGGCACGGTAAAGACCGCCGTACTGTTGGCTTGCATAGTGTCTGCGCAATTGCCCACCACATTTTCAATATCCTGCGGATAGTAGTTACGACCGCGAATAATGATCAAGTCTTTCTCTCGTCCGGTCACAAACACTTCATCACCCATCACAAAGCCCAAATCACCAGTGCGCAAATAAGGCCCCTCGCTGGTATCGGCAATAAACGCATTAAAGGTTTGTTCGGTCAGTTCAGGTTTACGCCAATAACCCTTGGCGACACTGGGGGAGCGGAACCAAATTTCACCAATATCGCCATCGGGTAAGGCTTTTAGGGTTTTAGAGTCGACAATCACCAATTCGTTGTCTATCCAGGTGCGTCCTGAGGCCACCAGCAACATCGAATCCTCACCCGGTTGTGCCGCAACCGCACGATTTTTCAAAAACGACTGTTTTTCAACCGACATAAATGTCGGGTCAATATGCCGACCTTGACCAGAAATCAACAAGGTCGCTTCGGCCATGCCATAACACGGCAAATGGGCCGTGGGGTTAAATCCGTAAGCGGCAAAACGCTCGGTAAAGCGTTTCATAATGTGGGCGTCGATAGGCTCGGCACCGTTAAATGCCACTTTCCAACAGCTTAAATCAATGCCTTCAAGTTCTTCATCGCGAATTCTCTCAATACACAGGTCCCACGAGAAACTAGGCCCCCCAGAGACCTCCAGACGATAGTCAGAAATGGCTTTAAGCCAGCGTATGGGTTTTTGTAAAAACCAGGTCGGTGACATCAGATAAACCGGACAGCCGACAAATGCTGCCTGCAAAATACCGCCACTGAGCCCCATATCATGAAAATAAGGCAACCAACTTACCCCTGAGGTCGTCGCATCACAGCTAAAGGCCGCAGCCACACTAAGCTGATTGTGAATGATATTGCCGTGACTGATCATCACCCCTTTTGGCACCCCCGTAGAACCCGAAGAATACTGCAAAAAAGCCAGGTCTGCCTGAGTCAATTCAGGTAAAACAATGGGTCCAGAAAAAGCCTCAAGCGCTTCGGTGACCATCACCTGAGCCTCAGCAAACACCGGATCACTGCTGAACTGCGATTCACATAACTGAGCGATGTTAACGGTGGTGATGATAATACTGGCCTGAGAGTCAACAAGCACATTTTTCAATCGTTCGATGCTTTGATTTTTTCTCGGTGGATAGGCTGGCACCGCAATGATCCCCGACATCAGGCAGGCAAAAAAGGCCACCACAAAATCAGCGCCTTTTTCATACAACATCAAGGCACGTTCGCCCTTTTGATGGTGCTTAAGCATATGAGCGGCAACGTTTTGCGCCTGATCATACAATTCACGATAAGTCAGGGTGTTTTTAAGCGCTGGTGCAACATCCAAAAAAGTGTAGGCGACCTGCTTGGGTTTATTATTGACATGCCTGCAAAGCACGGTCACCAAATTATCTTGTGCGGTAATTTTTGGCAAACTAAACGTCATAACTTAACACTCCTGATACCCTAATTAGTGTTCATCCACAAACGTAAATTCTGGCGATGCCACGCGTTTACGACAGGCTGGATGAACTCATTAACGTATTGTTCATTAACCTTATCGCTAATGAGGAACAGCATCAAGACACCACAATACGGTACAAAAACGCGTTTCTGGACAGACACTAATTGAACTTAGTTGGCCCAAAGCCCGATAAAACAAAGACTAAACTCTGTCTATTTTAGCCCTGACTCACCGGCCTGCGAATTCGCAGGCTCAGTTATTCGGGCTATTTTTCCAGATTCCATCCACACCACTTTATCAGCCAAATCAAAATAACGATCATCATGGGTGATCACCAATACAGCCTTACCTTTGGCTTTTAACTCGGATAAATAGTGGTTGTAAAAAATATGCTTAAACGACGGATCTTGATCCGCCGCCCATTCGTCAAATACGTAAAAGTCGCGGTCATCTAGTAACGCCACCAACAATGCCAGTCGTCGCTTTTGGCCGTCTGACAAGCTAATGGTCGAGAAAACACCGTTGTTCACCGTCACTTTGTCCTTAAGTCCCAACTCATCAAGATACTCAACCACGATGGCATCCACCTGGTCATCGTCATAACCGAGAATTCGGCCAAACAAATAATAGTCAGAATAAATCGCCGAAATCTCGTGTCGATAGGTATTGCGGTTTTGTCCGGTGACCTCAACCTCATCAAAACTGATCGCCCCCTGTGCCGGAATATAATGTTGAGTAATTAATTTAGACATCGTAGATTTACCCGAACCGTTGCCACCGACGATAAAGGTGATCTCCCCTTTGTTGATCGTCAAATCGACCGGGCCAAGATGAAAATCGTCAAATCTGTCTTTATGACCGCCGTAGTCGTAACATACGCCTTTAAGTTCAATGCGCTGCCATGGCGGACGCTGCTGACTCGCTGGTACATAGTCTTCGCTTTCCATGGTATCGAATAACCAGTTCAAACGCGCCATCGACACATTACCGACAGAAATCAGCGGCAAACATTGCAACACCGCATGGATTGGCGAAATCATGTAAATCATCGCCATCACCACCCCAAACAATTGGGCATCGCTCATCGAGATATAGTTGTTGATCACAAACACCACGACCCCGATAACCAAAAAGCTGATCAAGTCGCCATAATTATTGGCACCTTGCATAAACACATACCCGGTTTTTTCTTTACCTTTGATGGCCTCTTCAAAGGTCACCAAATCATCTTTAAAGAATACTTCTCGTTTGGTTTCGTTAAGTTTAAGCTCTTTACCCCCGTACAAAATCCCACGGATGGATTCGTGTAAATTATCGTAAAAGGGTCTAGCATCAGAGTAATAACGCTGACCGATGATCAACGGAATATGGTAGCTGACAAGACCAAACAAGATGGCCCCGAGAATAAACAAAAAGACTTTGAAGTTGATAAATGCCATGAACGTCAATACCCCAAGCACCGACATTAAACTGATAATCAAATCCGGTATCGCAGAGACCCCGGCAACGATGCGCGGAATATCCCCGGTAATAATGGATAACAACTTAGATGAGCCGACTTTTTCAACCTGAGCAATCGGCGCACTGTTGATCCGGCGATAAATATCCAACCTCAAATTGCAAGTCGCATCAATGGCCACCCTTGCCATCAGCGACTGAGACAACGTTTTGAGCACAATAATAAACACACACGTGCTAAAAAACGTTAACGCCAGCGCGGGGTTAGACACACTAAATAAGCCCAAATCGGTTACCACTGACGCATTATCGTCAAACAACTCTTCCGGCGGACTGTCCAGTGCTATTAACACTAAGGGAATTAACATCGAAAAAGCTAAGCCCGTCACAACACCACTTAGCAGGCCAACAAATACCTTGTTAGCCGACTCTCTTACAAAGACCTCAAATAATTTCATGTGATTTCTTCCATCAGATTCGTTTAAATGTTTTAAAGTGACAGCTTATGGCTGTTTTTCCCAATAGTGATGATGTTCATCTATAGAATCATCATAATACTGACTTAGAACATTACCAGATTGCCCGGTGCTGAGGGAATGTCGACTGGTGGTCTTCTTGCCAAGTGAATACACCCCTCGAAAACTCGGCACGATGGACTGAACAAACCCTTCACCAGATGAATACAACCCAGTGCCCGGGTTGACTGTATCACTAACACCACCATGGCTGGTTTGACGGTTAAAATAAGTATTTAAGATATTGACATCACCAAAGATGGAATGTCGGTAGATGATTTGGTGTGCCTCTGACCAAGTCCAGTCGTCCATATCTGAACCTAGTAGCTTGCTTAGCTCGACCAAGGTTTGATCAAGTGCTTTACCCAGTAACTCACTGCAAGCTTTTTTGTCACTGCTGTTTTTACGACACAGAACCGGATCTGGAGCACTCAGTAATCGATAGACAAAATCCGGTGCCAAAGTATGCAGATAATGAGCTAAATCTTTGCTGCCAGCGACTTCTCTGGCATCTTGAAACATCGACGAATGAAACAGCAAATCAATAAATTGCGCCCGCCACAACATATAAATGGTGGTATTGATGCTGTCGCTATCGGCCACAAAATCCCAACCCTCAAGACTAGTAAGCGCCTGTTGTCGGGATGGATTGTTGGCAACCATTTTAGTCATCAAAGGCAGCAGCTTGGCACCAAGCCCAGTGTATTGGTCCTGTTGCATCGCCGCTAGATCAGTTAATCCGAGCTTGCCCCCTTGAGCGGTTTGCTGTTTAACCAGTGCCGTGATCCTGTCGTAACGACCTGACGGTGCCCAATCCTGAGAAATAAAATAGGCGTAGTCAGTACCTGTCATCCGCTGATTGGCTGTTGCCAGCCAACCCTTTTTCGGGTTGTGCTCAAAGGGCATTTGATTTTTGTCGATTGTCCCTTGCCAATCATAAACACCGTTTCGTGCCGGTACTGGATAACTTCCATCACCACTTTGTCTTATGGGCACATCACCCGCCGCCTGCATCCCTATGTTGCCTGCTTTGTCGCCATAGACAAAAGTAATCGCCGGTGCCACTAGCTTGGCTGTTGCCGCCCTAAATGAGGGCCAATCACTGGCCAAATTAACGGATAACATCGCGTCAAAACTGCTATCACTGCCACGGGCCCCGGTCCACCTTAAACTCATGGGCAAACTGGCGGTGTCCAAAATATCTGATAACAGCGGACCATTTTTAGTACTACGAACGGTCCACTTCAGCGCAGGTAGCCGATTACGCAACATACTGGGAAAATCGGCCTTTACTGCAATGCTTTCCTGACGCAAAGTCATCGTCCGCCAGTCTTCTCCCACCCGATATTCGTTGTCTTTAAGGGGGTTGATACTTTCAATAAACAAGTCCTGTGTGTCCGCAGGCATTCTTGCGCCCCCCCAAGCAATGTGCTGGTTATAACCAAACAACACCACCGGCACGCCAGGCAGGGTCACACCAAACAATTGGTTTTCACCTCCTTGCAAATGGGCAAGATAGAAAGTGGCGGGAATTTTCGAACCGAAATGCAAATCATTGGCCAACATCGGCGCATTTATTTGGCTTAATGAAGGAGAAACAACCCAGGCACTACTGCCAATACCACTACGACCTAAAGTGAAATCTTGTTGTAGCGCCAGTAAATCCGCCATGGCAGAACCATCAATCTCGTCCTTAACCACACTTGGTACTATTTTAGCCAAAGCCTTAGGCGGCTTACCAGCATCTGGAAACATCAAAGCAACGGCTTCACTGCCAAGCAAACGGGTCAGTTGCAAACGCGCCAAATCATTTTGAAAATGCCCTGACATTTCAAAAGCATACAACTTAAATACCGCCAAAGAATCGATTATCTGCCAAGGCTTTGGCGATACACCCATCACCGAGAATTCCAGCGGTAATTGAGAGACGGTATCCAGCCAATGGTTAACCCCCTTAGTGTATGCTTGCAAGATGAAATGGGATTTAGGGGACAGAGTGTTCAGATCTTGCTCAGCAAGTTGGTAAAAGCCGATAGTTCGGGAAAACTTGTCAGCGGAAAGTTTTGAGTAGCCATAAATTTCGGCCATTGTGCCAGCAGCCCGGCGGCGCTGCACCTCCATTTGCCAGAGACGATCTTGAGCATGGCTCACACCAAGACCAAAAAAGGCGCTATCAAGAGAGTCAGTATCGATATAAACAACGCCGTTATCATCGCGAACAATCCCAAGCTTAGGATTACCAGGAAAAGCACCCAAGGCGTACTCTGACTCAGGCAAAGACGCGTTATAATTCAGCCTCAGACCGATTAGACCAAGAGCGATAGGTGCAACAACAAACAACATCGCCCGAAATAAAATCGGGTGTTTTTCGAAAGTTCGACTTTTCACTATTCTTTTCCTATTATTACTGGGTTATAAAATCGCCGGGACCTACTGAGTTTTCAGCTGGTGCCACATTAAATCGGCGTGTTATTGCGTCCATTCGTTGTCGATAGCAATTTCTTACATGATTTAAACTTTGTCCTCCCCCCCTTTGGTTAACAAATTAGCTGCTGAGCCAGGAGACTCGTTACTCACCACCTTTTTTTTGCGCCAAGGTAAAACATATATCACCGGCACAAAAAATAGCGTTGTGAATGTACAAAACAATAACGCAAAGGCCAACGAGATGGCCATTGGCGCGACATACATGCCCTGTAGACTCGATTCAAACATGATTGGCAACAGACCGACAAAAGTCGTTACAGAAGTGAGCAGGATGGGTCTGAACCGGCTCTGCGCCACCTCAATGACTGCATCATATATTGCATATCCTTTGGCTTTAAGCTCATTAACACCGTGCACTAACACCAACGAGTCATTCACTACAACACCGATGGCGGCAATGATGCCGAACAAACTAAACAAGCTGAACTGATAACCAAGTAAATAATGCCCCCATGCTGCGCCAACCAAACAGAACGGCACCACAGACAGAATAATCAAAGGCTGCACATAACTTCTTAGCGGAATAGCCAGCAACATGAATACCAGTAGTATGGCTATCAAAGAGAAGCTCAGCATTTGGTTACGCTGTGCCTGTTGTTCGACCACGGAGCCTGTCAGCGAAGTTTTTACGCCAGGGAAATCAACCAACACCTTAGGCAGAATATCCGCAGTGATCTGATCGATTACCGTGCCAACGTTATTGACGCTGCTATCAACATCCGCCAAAACCAGCACCGAACGAAACCCCTTTTCACGGGTGAGTGCCTTGATACCCTGATTTTCTTTAATATCAGCGACATCACCGAGTAAAACCTCGTTGCCTTCAGGGGTATAAATTCGGGTATATTTCAATGCAGAACGCTGAGATCGAAAATATTCAGGATAGCGGACCATCACACGAATATCGCGACCATCGCGGGTAATACGCTGTGCTTCGCTACCATAAAATCCGGCATTGATTTGTCTGGCCACCGACGCTGGTGTCAACCCCAGTGAATAGGCCACAGGCTTGAGGTCAAAGGTCAACTCACTAACATTGGCATTAACACTTGATGTGATGTTATAAACGCCACTAATCCGGCTTAGCGACCCCATCATCATTGTTGCCGCCTTGTTTAACTGCTTGATGTCCTTACCATAAAAACGGTAACCAATAGCACCGCCTTGACTGTTGGCAATCGCCTCATCCTGAATGGATATCGAATAAACACCAGGTATTGAGGACATGACATCATACCATCGACGCGACAACTCGAAGGCATCGGCTGACCTCACGGACTCATCAGCCAGAACCACCAATATTTCACCGGCACCTCGTCGGCTCACGTAAGTCAGCACATTTTCAATCGCGTTTTGGCCAGTCTCGTTTTTAATATCCTCATTGGTCTTGAGCACAATTTGTTGCAATTTGGTCATAATCTCTTTGGTCTGTTCGTCAGTGACCGCATCATTCATAGTGACCGATATTTTTGGCGTGTCGGCACCAACCCGAGGTAAATAGGTGGTACTGAGCCAACCAGAAGTGAGCAAGCTGACGGACAATCCCAAAGCGCCAAAGAACAAGGTCAAGGTCAAGGTCTTGTTGGCCAGACAACTTTTGAGCAAAGGCAAATAACGATTGCGGATAAATCCTTTCACCTTGGCATCGATTTTCAATCGCCAGTGATCTTCGGGTAAGGTGCGCCAGCGGCCATGCGCCAAATGGGCAGGTAAAATTAACTTAGATTCAATCAGGCTAAACAGCAGACACAACAGCACCACCGCCGACAAATCAACAAACTGTCCGGCATCATTGCCCGTTGCAAACAACAACGGCATAAATACCGCCATAGTGGTCAACACCCCAAAGGTCACAGGCGTCGCCACTTTTTTTACCCCGGTGATCACATTATCGACATTATGACCATTTTTTTCGCATTCGCTATACGCACTCTCACCTATCACTATGGCATCATCCACCACTATGCCCAATACCATAATAAAGGCAAACAAGGTGGTAACGTTGATAAGGATCCCCATTTGTAACATCATCATTATAGCACCTAAAAACACTACAGGGATACCCAACATCACCCATAGTGCGACTCGAAAACGCAAAAACAACGCCAGCACAACAAACACCAATATGGCCCCTTGCAACAAATTGTATAGCATCATTTCAATGCGCTGATTAAGGTAGCGAGTACTGTCATCCATCACATCCAGAGACACGCCCTGAGGCAGTTGACCTCTTTTATTCTCGATATATTGATAAAGGCTATCGGCCACCAACGACATTGATTGTTTTTCGGTGGCATAAACTTGCATCGAAGTGGCTGGCACACCATCAAAGTGACTGTAACGCAGCTGTTCAACAAAGGCATCGTTAATATTCGACACTTCGCCAAGCAGCACTTTTTGCCCCTGCTCACCGACAATTAGTGGTATTTTGGCAAATTCAACTCCCCGGTAAGACTGGCCGTTCAGACGGATAAACAACTCAGTGCCGTCGGTGCGTATCGAACCTGCTGAAAGGTTCTTCGAATACTCCTCAATTTGAGTGGCGATTTGCTTTAAATTAACTCGATATTGCCTGATGATTTTTGGGTCTATTTCAATGGCGATTTCGTAACGGGGCAAAGTGAAAAAGTCCACCAGCTGCACATTATCCAATTGCAGCAATTCGTTGCGCATTGACTCACCAAGTTCCTTTAAATCAACTGGCTCAAGTGCCTCACCACTAAGCACTAAACGCATCACCGACTGATTCCAGTGAAACTTATCTATCACAGGCCCTTCAAGCTTGGCGGGAAAAGTCGCAATCGCGTCGATTTTCATTTTTACTTCATTAACCACCGCTTCTACTGACTCATCCGGCGCAATCTCTATCGTAAAATTACTAAAACCACTACCGGTGCGAGACCAAACTCGGGTCAGTGCAGGTAATCCCTTAAGCGATTCTTCGATTTTGATTGTGACACTCTCTTCCATGTCCAAAGGGGATGCCCCTGGCAATTGCGCATAAATCGAGATTTTGTTAATCACCGCAGTAGAAAATAACTGACGTTTAATATCAGTCCAACTAAAGATCCCAATCACCACAATAAAAAGCAGCAGCAGATTTGCTGCGACCGGGCTTTTGGCAAAATAACCGATCACTCCCGAAGACTTATTCATGGTTTCAAGCTTTCCTTTGGCAGGTCTGATTTTCTTTCAGTAGCCTTCACGACAACCCCATTGGTGCGATAATCAGGTAGGGTTGTCACCAGTTTATCTCCGGCTTTTAAGCCCTGATGAACATAAGTGACTGAGAGTTCTTCACGTAAGATTTCAACTTTGCGGGATTGAAGTTGTTGTTTATCATTAACTCACATTCAGCAGTACTTTCTAGAAACACGATATTTACATTAATCGATTTTCGGTTCATTCCTCAGCGGTGAGATATCCGCCATAAACTCATGGTGAATAGATCACCCCAATTGGTGGCAATAGATCAAAGCCAACCCTGTTTTGCTGTGACATACTACTGCTTAAGACATCCGTATGAGATTATGCAGTGAAATTCAACCCATTAGAACCGCCATTGCTACCAGCACCCGTGCTATCAATATCACAGGAGCCGACAATTCAATCCCTTGTCCATCTTGGGTTGGTCGCTGCTGCCGTTGAGGGACTCGGATTGGTTGAGCGGATTGATAAACGCCTGCCGCTTGACGAGGACAGAGGTGTCGAAGTCACGCATGGCCAGCGAGTCAAGGCGATGATCATCAATGGCTTGGGTTATACCAGCAGTCCACTTTACCTTACCCCAGATTTCTTTGCTGAGCTAGACGTTGAGCGCTTGTTGGGCAAGGGGGTTCAGAGTGAACACCTCAATGACTATGCATTGGGTCGTACACTGGACGCACTATTTACCTACGGCACAACCCGCCTGTTTAGTGAGATTGCCTTTGAAGTCGCGCAGGAGCGCGGATTGTTGGGCAAGTCTTTGCACCTTGATACCACAACACTGTTGCTCTACGGTGAATATCCTGAAACCGAAGCGCTGGCACAGCGGGCAGACATGGCGGACATGCCCGTGCCGACATACGGCCATTCCAAAGCGCACCGTCCTGACCTGAAGCAAGTGGTGATGTCCTTAATCGTGACAGGCCCGTCGTCCATGCCATTGCGGTTTGAGGCGCTGTCGGGCAACAGCAGTGATAAAGCCAACTTCCACGACAGTATTGCGCAATTTGAGGCTTTTAATAAAGCGGTCCAATCAACAGAGGACTTCCTGTGGGTGGCCGATTCGGCCCTTTACAGTCAGGGCAAACTGCAAGATGCACCCATCAGGTGGTTGACCCGGGTGCCCCGAACCGTCGGCAAAGTCAAAGAATTGGTCCAGCAGCGTGATGATGAGGTGTCATGGGTCGCATTGGATGACGGCTATAAAGCCGTGCTGTGCACAGAACAAGCACCCGGTGAGGTTTGGGCGCTGTTTTTCTCCGCACAGGCTTATAAAAAAGAACTGTTCACCTTTAACAATCGGATCGACACGGCGCAGGCGAAAGCGGAAAAAGCGTTAAAAAAATTAGGCAAAGCGGTTTTTTCCTGTCAAAAAGATGCCCTCAAAGCAGGTGAGAAATGGGCAAAGACGCTGAAATACCACGAAGTCACCTTTACCGTGGAAGCCTTTGGGCGCTACAACAAACGAGGCAAGCCAGCCAAAGAGGCAGTGCCGGACCGTATGGAATACAAGCTCAGCGGTATCATCAGCGATGATCTGGCGAAGCAAGCGCCGGCGAAGAACAGGCTCGGGCGCTTCGTACTAGGCACCAATGATAGTGAAGAAACAGGATTGTCAGCGGCGCTGATGCTGTCGACCTATAAAGAGCAGCAGGATGTCGAACGGGGTTTTGGCTTTGTCAAATCAGATGAATTCCACCTAGATAACATTTATCTTAAAACCCCCAGCCGGATTGACGCGCTGATGATGGTGATGACGTTGACCCTGATGGTATATAACACCAGTGAGTATCTGATGCGTGAAGAAATGCGTAAGCAAGAAATCACGGTGCCCAATCAAAAGCACAAAGAAACCGCGAGGCCGACACTACGCTGGGTATTCCAACTGATGCAAGGGATACACACGTTCAAGCTACCCGGCAGGGAAAGTTGTGTGACTGGAAAGACCGAAGTAAGAGAAAAAATCATCCGGCTGTTCGGCCCAGTGGCCTGTTCAATTTATGACGTAAAAGCGTAACCGGGAACAGAGCGTCATTTCGACCCTTGACTATGCCAGCACAAGCCGCTCGGTAGAAGTCCCCGTGCCTGAAGATAAATTGGCTGGGCTGGCAAGTGTTACTGTCAGGGTAACATGAAAAGCATGTTTATTGTACCTTGTTTTGTGGCGGTTTTGACCTGCCGAATGTGAGATTAACTATCCATACTAAATTATTGCTAATCAAGTGCTGGGGCACGGCAAATACCTCCTTGAGGAGTGTGCCAGGAATATCTGCTTCAACAAAACTACCAAATTTAATGATGCCATCAGTTGTGTTATTTTTTGTGGAAACATTATAAGGATCGTGGATAACCAGCATGAGTTGCTGCATTCGGGTTTGTTCATCGACATATCCGACATCTGAACTTATCTGAGCATAACGGGAAATATTCTTATCAGCGGCATCAGTTAAGCGAATGCGTACACTGGGTTGGTCAATCGTATCACTCAAAAATGGCAAATCGAACATTGCCACCGGTAACACCAACCGAGCCCTGTCAATGTTGTATAAGGTGGCAACCACCTGCCCGACATTAAGCACTTGCCCGACCCCCAAAGAACGAACCCGAACCAAGGCATCAAAAGGTGCGACCACTTTAGTCCTAAACAAATCCCTACGGGCTTCAACTAACCTCGCTTTTGCTGCGGCCACTTTAGCCTCAGCTGACGCCAGTTGCGGTTTACGCAAAGCAAGGCTGGTCGCTTTGCGCCCTTTCCACTGACTTTTAGCCACCTCAACCAGAGCGATTTCTTCTTGCTCCATGGCCTGCACTAAGGCTAAATCGGCTTGTGCAGCACTTAACGCTGGTTCATAGTCAGCTGGGTCCAACTCAAACAATACAGTACCCTTGCTGACGATTTGACCCGGTTCAAAATCCTCATGAGCAGCAATCACTCGACCTGCCACTTGACTTGATAGAACAGTTTGTTCCCATGGAAGGACCTGTCCCCACCCCTTGACAATCACCTGATGATCAATCGGTTTAAGATGAATGTATTCGACATTAAGAATTCGACCTGAAACCTCAGCCGCGCTCGGTGTATGTCCGAGATGCATCCAAATTGACAGCAAAATACTAACGCTAAGTACACAGAACGATTTAAGATAGCTTTTCATAATTTGAACAGTATACTTTGTATATCTAAAGCTTAGATTCTAGCTACATAGATTATGACAAGCAAGATGCGTTACAAAATTTATGACAAAAGAATTAACGTAATTATTCAGCATGTTTTACCGCTTTTATAAAGCAATAAAATTTTTCCTGGGAGCAGGCACCCAATATTCTCGCGATTACGCGCAAATCCCCACCATCCCTCATCGAATGAGTTCAGGCCGTTTTAAGGAATGTCATGATCTTATCATGGCAGTAAGCTGATAAACTCAGGCAGCTTGCCAGCAAACAGCAGTTCCATCGCTTCGCTGCTGCTCACCCCCTGCTTTTGGCAAGTCGATATATAACTCCGTATTCGGCAGAAAATTTCAGCCCCTTCCATTGAGCGGAAACACCCTGAAATCTTCTGGTGTACCTTGGTCATTCTGATGTCATTTTCGCCTCGGTTGTTGGTGAACGGGACAGCTGGGTCGGTCATAAATCTCAACACATCCGCTTCGTAATTTATTAGCAGTTCAAGCAGGTTTCGACTTTTACTGCATTTTTGCCGCCCCGGCTTTCCTTTTTCTTTTTCTTCAACGTGGGGCGCTGGACATTCTACATCGGCGCGTTCGAGTAACGCTTTATACTGCTGCCGATACTCGTTGGCGTTAGGCTCATCCAGCGAACCGCCTGCCTCATGGACCGTATTGCTGATGGTCTTGAGCAGTTCATCCATTGCTTGCGCCAACTGTTGTCCATCCTGCTCAAAAGCCCGAATGAGTTCTCTTGAATGATTCGCATTACACAACGAATGCAACAAGTGTTCATAACGATAATAAGGCTTCCAATGATCATGGTACAGGACACCGCTAAACTCAGGGATGATACCTCTGCCATCCATCGCATCGCAGCCCCGTTTTTCATGCGGAAAAAAATCTGTCCATGAATCATTGCTGGCACAATGTAGCCAGTGTTTTTTGCCGCCAATATTGATGCCCGTTTCGTCAACATTCATTTGATACGACTCAATAAGATTCTGTTTCGTTATCTCGCTAAACCTTTCCAAAAGCCCATAAGCAACTTTGTTGAAAATTGACCCCTGGCTGACGGGGATGTGTAATTGATAATTAGGGTCAGAGTTGAATTAATTAAAGGGACTTGTTTTATTCTTAACCCTTTGAATTTAATACAGAATAAATTCACCTGAGTGTGCCTAAAACAATTTTACACTGGTCGAGTAGACTGGCACTCCAATATATTGATATATAACGTTAATTTGTCATTACACTCTCATTGAACAGCCGATCAGACTGTGCTTAACGTTACGACTATCATCACATTGTTGTTACCAAGCCCCTCACAGAACCGTGCTTATGGTGCTATTTACGCACACGGCTCCTCGACAACACGCGCTTCACTAAGACTTTGACAATAAATTCACCACAATGCGCGGCGTTGGCGGAGGAAACAGCTTGAGTAGCTTTAAAAACTTTTCCCAAGTGTAACACCCGCGTTTTCCACGACGATTCAACCACTTAAACAATGTTTGCCTGACCAAGTAAGCAAAGCAATTAATACTTTTACTGTTATCGGATACACCATAATACGCATAATGCCCCCTCAATTTCGCTGCCGTTATGTTCAGAATCTGCTGAGTCGGTAACGTTCTGTTCGCCCTCAACCATTCTTTGTAGGCCGCTAATTTGGCGGTCAATCGCTTACTGATGGTTTTGCGCTTCATTCGAAACTTCTTGCCATTTCGGGTTCTAGAGCAATAGTGCGTGAAAGCTTATCGAGTTGATCGCGGAATTTTTTGTCCGCATCCTTGTAAAGTCTGGTGGTTAAACGATTTCGTTCATATTTAAGCGCGGCAGCTACTATTTTCTGAAATGTTGAGTAGGATGGTCGGAGCACTTTTTTTTGCTGACAATAAGCTAACATCTCTTGCAGAACAAATTTAGGTATGACGTGACGCTTGGCTAACGACTTCACTTTTTTTGGTATATTATTCTTTAAACTATGGAAGTAGATTTTATCGTCATCGTCCAGTTCAAAGACAAACATTCGTTCTTCATCATCAAACTTTGGGATGGCATAAAGTAACTGAATCTCTTTTTCAGTTAGTATTGATAGACGGTCTGACATAGTATCATTGTATAAGTAATAACGAGGCAAAGATATGGGCAAGATTTTGGCATATATACACGAAGCTACTGACAAATAAGGTGTGAGTCATTAAAAATATGAAATCTTAGAATATGCCAGAAAAAATAATTTGGTGGTGAATGATTACATCGAACTCACTGTCTCCTCTAGGAAGTCACCCAAACAACGACGAACTATTGAGTAAACTCGCGTCGCTCGACACATTAATAGTGACAGAGCTGAGCCAGTTAGGGCGTAGCACCTCTGAGGTACTCGCCTTGGTGAATAGCCTCATCGACAACCGGGTGCGGGTTATCATTATTAAACAAAATCTGGATATGAGTCAGCATGATTTGAATTCAAAAGTGATCATCACCTTATTCTCTCTATTTGGGGAGCTTGAACGTGACTTGGTGAGCCTAAGGACGAAAGAAGCACTGGCAGCGCAAAAGGCGAAAGGCGAAAGGGATGAAACTGGGTAAACCGGTTGGCACGATTCAGAAAAGTAAGTTTAACCAGGACAGAGACAGAATTACCGAGCTACTTGGCTTGGGGCTATCGGTGAGAAAGATAGCGAAGTTGATGGGTTACAACAACCATATTTCATTGAACACCTACGTTAATAAACGAAAGTTGAAGGCGAATATCGATATGTAAGTCCTAATGACACATTCAATATGATTAATTAATAGGAAGTAATTTTGCAAAAAATTAAATTGCATAGTATTCAGTAAGTTACAGTGTGACTGATGGCAGTTTTAAAAATTGATAACTTAGCTGTAGGCCAATGGTAGCAAGGGCTACGGCAGAGGTCCGTGACAAACCGGGGGTTTAGTCAAAGAACTCCAGATACAGATATTTATAGATGTTTATAGATGTTTTGGATCTGCAAAATCAGTAGCTATCGATTCTTTGGTAAAGAAACAGGGAGATGATTTGATATTGATCGACAACGGGTCTGAAACAAGGTTTACGCTTGTTTAAAAAGTGATGGACATATGATGGTTAACTATTTCACCCAATGCCACAATGACAAAATGTGACACCAACAATAAACTGCTGTGCAACTCACCGAAATCACCAGATATTTAACCAGATTTAATTTTAATTCGACACAAAATGCAGCGTAACCGCAATGCTCAGCAGTCGGAACGTCGAATCAAAGTGGGTTCATCCAGTGATTTTCCCGCTGCCTTAGCCTGATTGAGTACCGCTAAATTATAAATGTAACAGTCATAAACGACCCTACTTTTTATCCTGATGCCGGTAAACGACCGCTTCTTTATCCGCCAATAAATAATCTACCAATGCATCCAGACTCTCAAACCCCATGACGTCTCGCATCATGCCCAACCTAGCCTTAACCTCCGCTGTCAGATAAACGGGCTCTCTACCCAATTTTGTCCTGGATTTTACCCGGGTATACGCGTTTTTTATGTCTCGCCACCCCGGCCGGGTCAACGACGACGCCGCCCAGGCATTAAATTGCGTGGCACAGTCATCATCGCTCAGACAAGCGGTATTACTTGTCCACCGTTCGGCCAACGCAATCAGCGTCGACTGTGCATGTGACTGACTCAATACCAACCGCCCGTCATCAAGCTTAGCAATTCTATCTTTGCACATAATGAAATCCACCAGCTGGTGGACATTATCCGCATTGGCATATAACTGTCGATCACGCCTGCTCATCCGCTCTGCTGTCATGAAGACCCATCACCTGCGGTGGCGTTATCACGCAACCGCTGACTCAACTTTGCTGCGCTGATCCGCGCGTTCAGCGTCATCGTTCAGCCTCATCCAGTTTATTCGCCGTGTCAGACGCACTCAACAGGTGTAAAAAGTTTAGGTACGTCGTCACTCCCTTATTTTTCTTTAAAATCGCCGCCACAGGTAAAGTGCCCACTTGAATTGCCTAAACAACAGCCCTGACACCAGCGGGTATCGTCACCGTATCGCCCTGACCGGTTGATTTACCGCTGTTGACGCATTGGCTGATGGACCGTAATTACCTTCATACTTACCCAATATACAAACTTTATCATTCCAAAATCGCTTATGGACACACTTTATTCACCCGGCACATTACCCGTCACCGTGGCTTGCTGTTCGACCTGAGCGTCACCTTTTTTCAGTTTGTAAAAGTATCGCATGGGGTGTTTATTGTCAAGCTGGAATGCCCAACTAACTGGCGTTATCACCAGGGTATCGAATCCGCGCGACAGCTGTCAATCGATTATCGGTCAGTTAAGTCAAATAAGCATTATTATCGGACATAAACACCCGAATAACAGTCCCTTATGAAAAAGACGCCATTAGCCCGGTTTAAGGGAAAGTTAAGACGGACCCGATGCCGGGCTAACATGAGCACCGTTTTATCGGATTGGGCCGATCGGTTCGGCCAGGGGAGAGGTCCGCCCTGTTTATCGGGTTTATTAATCAGGGTGATGGCCAGTGACGCGGTTTGACATTTGGCGAACATTTGCTATCCTGCATTTCAGGGGTATAGGACCTGTTTACGGTAATTAGTTGTGCACAGTATATTCCCGTAAATAGGCGAGATACCCCCCAAAATAACCAGCGTTGAAAATAGGGAGAGCATAAAAAAGTGTGGGGCAACGAGGATTTTGGATAATGTGGTGGAAGCTAGACAGTTAGTCGATTATAATCAGAATAACTGTTGAACTGAAAAATTATTTGATGCTGCCCCACACTTTTTTATGCTCTCCGTAACAACCTCAATCGTTAAAGTAGGTTGTATGACACGGCTTTACCTACAAAACACTAGCCAGCCACAAGGGGGATCGGCTATAATCGCCCTATTCACCGCCCACATCGATGATTGATGCCTATGCAGTTTCTGAATCCAAGAACCGATTTTGCCTTTAAGAAAATTTTTGGCTCAGCCCAGAGTAAAGATATTTTACTGAGCTTTTTAAATGCCATTTTAAATTTGGAAGCACCTTATCAAATGGTCGATATCACCATTATTGACCCTTATCAAGCCCCTAAAATCGCTGGTTTGAAGTCCAGTTTCCTCGATATCAAAGCAGAAGATGAACGCGGCACGTTTTATATTATCGAAATGCAGGTGCTCAATGTGGAGAGCTTCGAAAAACGCATTCTTTACAATGCCTGTAAGGGTTATGCCAATCAAATCAGCAAAGGCGAAGATTATCACCTGCTCAGCGATGTGATCGCCATTACGGTCACCAACTTCATTATGTTCCCACAAAGAAAGTCGGTGATCAGCAAATATAAACTCAGAGCCGATGATGGCGATATTTACAGTGATGATCTTGAACTAGTGTTTGCTGAATTACCCAAGTTTATACAAACCGACAGACAGCTGGAGACGATCATCGACAAATGGTTGTTCTTTCTCAAACACGCTGATGATTTAACCTTGATCCCCACCAGCTTATCCAGCGTACCAGAAATCAAACATGCTTTTGAAATCGCCAACCGGGCCAGTTGGACGACAAAAGAACTGGAAGAGCAAGAGCGTTATGAAATTACCATACAAGATCAGCGTGGGGCGATCAGTCTGGCTGAGAAAAAAGCCAAAGCTGAAGGTAAAGCTGAAGGTAAAGCTGAAGGTAAAGCTGAAGGTAAAGCTGAAGGTAAAGCTGAAGGTAAAGTTGAAGGTAAAGCTGAAGGCATTGAACAGGAAAGGTTAGCTCAACAACAGAAACAACATCAGGAGAAAATTGATTCAGCCAAAAAAATGCATAAAAGAGGTTTCCCTCTTAATGACATTAGCGAGTTTACCGGCCTCACTGAAGCCGATCTGACTCACTTATTGAAATAAGGTTTTTTGTACTCACTATCAATCACTGGGCGACCACCGTTTAATGAAAAGCATTCAACAAAGAATAAAAAACACCTTGACACCATTTTAGCAAAACACCCAGAGGCGAGATGTGCTTGATACGATACCAGCCGAGTCGCTAGGCCCTGTTTTTAAAGATTTTTTGAGCGACTCAGACGTCATAAGCACAGCACCTCGAAGACTTTGCTATATTCCCCGGTATGCTTTGGGTGTAGATCCTTTGGTTCGACGAGTTGAGTAAAAAAGATCGTTAAATTTCAGACGCTTAAAAATAGATGAGAAAACGGAGGAGGTGAAATAAAGACCAGTTTGTGGTATTTATGAAGCGGTGAAACACCATAAACAAACAAAAAGGCCTCTCTAATGAACGTCGCTTACATAAATTCGCCTGATCTTTCATTCTTTTCTGATGCCAAAGAACAACTCGGTCAGATGATCACCCAACTGGAGTCGGCACATTATGCCCACTGCGAACATGGAGAGATCGAGCAGTACATCAAAAAGGAAGGCGATGAAAGACTAAGACGCCTGTTTCAAGGTTACCTAAATCAAAAAGCAAGTAATGAGTCTCGATCACCTTTCGTCACTTCTACCGTGGGTGAAAAACTCAATCATGTAAAGGCGCAAACGAGCCAAAAGTTGGCCACTTTATTTGGCGAGGTGACGGTAACAAGAATAAGCGATGGCCCCACGTACGTACGCCCGAGTCCATCATGAAAACAGAAGATGACAACGTCCGAACAATCCGACCTCCAATACGTAATAAGCGGGTCTGGGCAAGCGTTGAGCGTGAGATGGAAGCGGTCATTGAAGAGGCCTTTGAAGAAGCGTTACGCCGGGACCCAGAGCAAAAGCGACCATGGGTCGTGTTGGTCGATGGACTCCCTTACCAGCTCAAAGTTATCGATAAGATAAAAAAGAAACTGAAAGTCAAAGCCACTGTGATAATGGATTTTATCCATGTCTTGGAGTACCTCTGGATGGCGGCTTGGTGCTTTTTCGACAAAGGTGACAGTGCAGTGGAAGAGTGGGTTGCAGCGCGGGCCGTAAAAATACTTGAAGGCAAGTGCAATCAAGTCGCCAAAGGGATACGCATTAGTGCAACACGACGAAAACTCGTTCGGCGGGAGAATGTTGATAAGTGTGCAAAGTATCTCTTGAAAAATAAAAGCCGATTGAAATACGGTGAAGCATTGGCAGTAGGATACCCCATTGCTAGCGGTGTAATTGAAGGTGCCTGTCGTCATCTTATCAATGACCGATTAGATATCACGGGTGCGCGATGGGGTTTACAAGGTGCTGAGTCAATATTGAAACTCAGGTCACTTAAGTCGAGTAACCATTTTGACGATTACTGGATATTTCACAAACGGCAATCAAAGTTGCGGCATCATAGTAGTTTCCAAATCGGGGGGTGAAGAAAATGAATCCCGTCGAGCGAAAGGAACTACACCCGTATGCTTTTATGCGCGATTGATGGCGTCTAGGTATTTAGTTCAAAGGATATCCATGGTGATAAATGCGGGGTTCGAGCACCAACAGCCGCTGGAAAAGCCCTGTTTCAAATGTGTGGCGTTTTTGCCGAGTTTGAGCGAACCCTGATCCAGGCGCGAGTGAAAGCCGGTTTGGCCAGAGCCGTTGCCAATGGAAAAAGACTGGGTCGGTCCAAAATAGACAAAACAGCGGAAAGGCATCTATTGGCGTTAAGACAGAGCAAGACCCCGCCAATGGGTAGGCATAAAATAGCAGAGGCAGCAGGCGTTGGTACTGGCACTGTACAAAGGGTATTAAAAGAAGCTGGTTGGTAAAATGTAACGTGTTACGCTATTGCCCCACACTTTTTTATGCTCTCCTTTATCTGGCAGCGGATGTTAAGGACAGGTTGGGCATGATGCGAGACGTTATGGGGTTTGAGAGTCTGGATGCGTTGGTGGATTATTTATTGGCGGATAAAGAAGCGGTCGTTTACCGGCATCAGGATAAAAAAGACGGCCGTTGATGACGCACACCTTATTGTATGGTTATTAATGATATGTTCAAGTTTTTCTTGTTGTGATTAAGTGCAATCAAATTTGCTAAATAGATTATAAGTATTTTTTTCGATATTTATTCGTGTCTATTTTTGATTTATTTCACAACCTGGCAAGAGACCCCTTTACTTTATACTTTAACGATAATATGGGCAACCGCAAACAATCAGCTGCCCCACGAATAAAAATTATTGACAGATTTGTGCTTGAGTAATGTCCACCCATGCATCATTCGACCTGTAATAGACCCTAATGTCACCAGCAGCAACGGCATTGCAAAATGGGCTGCCCAGCGGCGGTTTTACCGTATACTGATCAGGCGCATCCGTTCGCATACCAGCTGAACCAACGCTGGTTAAATTGCTTATACCAGAAATATCCACCAAGCTACGGTTGCTATAAATCATAAAACCATAGTTAACCCCGGTCAAAGCACTTAAACCATTTAGATTGGTTAATCTGGCATTGCTGGACAGCGTAAGCTGTTTACCCACATAAGTTAATTGAGCAAATCCATCGACATTGAGAAGACTGCTATTACTGGCTAACAGTAAACCGCCACCGACATTGGTTAAGTTTTTCAATCCATCGACATTGTATAAACCATTAGCATATAGATCTAAAGAGCCGGGTAATGTGGTGATCTTTTCCAGACCGTCAAGATTGCGTAACTTTGGATTAAAGTTAATATGCAAATCATTACCGTGCGGAGACTCCACGCTGCCCACACTGCTAAGGTTCGACAGTGCAGAAATATCCGTCAGATTATCTATAGAAAAAATTCGCAATGACACACCAACAAAGCTCAATGATCCAAAGCCATTTAAGCTGGTGGCTGACTCAGCTCCTATTTGTAACAGGCCCTCTACACGGTTTAAATCACCCAGTCCGCTGAATGAATTGATTGAGTTTAAAACAAAGGTCAAATTCTGTTTGACTTCGGTCACTCCTTGCATAAAATCAACATGGGTCAGATTATTACCATCAAACCCTAATCCACCAATAACGCTGACACCAAAAAGCTGCTGGATTAAATCCTCATCGTTTAACCCCTGGTTTGACACTGAAACAGTTGCCGATAGCGTCTGCCACTGACTAATATCGGTGAGTCCCAACATTTGCTCATGGGACTGAAAAAAACCTAACCAATCTGTTGGGGCACAGTTAACTTCACTACTGGCTCCGGTTGGCACTCCAAGCGCCGCTTCCAATGTATTGACTTCACTACAAATAATTCCCTCATTATCGCTTAAAATGAGCGTTGTTAGATTGGTCAGATTATTCAATTGAGAAACAGTGGTGATCTGATTATATTGCAGATATAAGATTTGCAACGTGGTCAGATTGGCCAGTGTCGAAATATCATTGAGCTGGTTGTTTTGTAGCAACAATACTTGCACTGCCGACAGATTAGCCAATGGACTGATATCAGTGATCTGATTATAGCGAATGTACAGGGTTTGCAGTGCAACCAGCGGGGCTAAGGCGCTAATATCACTGATAGTGTTGATATTCAGATCGAGCAGTTGCAGGTTGGTCAATGAAACCAGTGGGGTAATATCGCTGATCTGATTGCCACCGAGCAACAGCCATTCGAGTGCGGTTAATCCACTCAACGCCGACAAATCAGCAATCTGGTTGCCTGACAGGTGCAACCGGGTCAATTCGGTCAAACTGCCTAGTGCGCTGAGTTCACTGATGGTATTGCTGTGTAAAAACAGGGTTTTCAATTGGTTGAGGTGGCTTAATGCACTGAGTTCGCTGATTTGATTTCTGTCCAGCAGTAAATACTGCAAACCCTGTAAGCCCGATAAGGCGGTAATATCACTGATTTGATTATCGCTGAGATAGCGCCGATTTAACACCGTCAAACCGTTTAACGGGGTAATGTCGTTGATCTGGTTGCTGTAAAGATACAAGATGTTGAGATTGGTCAGTTGGCCGAGTGTCGAGATATCATTGATCTGATTATTAGAAAGATATAACCACTGCAAGGCGGTTAGGTGAGCCAATGGTGCGACATTGGTAATGTTATTGCCTTTCAACGATAAATAGTCGAGTGAAGTGTTGCAAGCCTTCCAGGGTGACAATCGCCTGATTGTTACATTTCAGGCCAGTCACTTTGCTGGCCAGTGTCCAGCCATTGGTCGTAGCGGCAGCTAAAACACAGGTTTCAAGATTGGTATCAGTAAAAATAACATCTGAGATTAATGGCCCAGTTTTGATGCTTGCCGTGGCTGTCGTTTTACGGCTGATTCTGCTGTTTTTGGCGGTTTTGTCTGTGACCGCCAGCACCACCCTTTGTGGCTCAGGCGGTATATGAACAGTACCTTCATGACTGTAAGCCGGGGGTAACGAAATGTTATCGGTACTCGTAACGGCATCAGCGCCCGATAACAGTAGTAAAGATAAAAAAGGGATGAATAACTTCAATACATAATGTCTAGGTGATCATCTATTGTCAGCAAACGATGGTGATAACACAGTAAATATAATCTGGAAAGATTTTTATTCTTAAACTGTTTCAGTTTTTGAATCGTATAGAATTCCGCCAAATTGACAGAGCAAATGATATTCTGCTCATAAATTCCTATTTTGGACTCTTTTCATTAATGTCAGATTATGAAATAGATCTCTATTGTCTAGCAATCGGTCCAGTTATTCCCGTAGCACTTTATTCACTATAGGTAAATCGATTTTGTTGGTCAGAATATCCTTGCCCGGGTATTCCTGGCGTAATATTTTACCTTCTTCCATCACCACAATTTTATCGGCGATATCAAAATAACGATCATCATGGCTGATCACCACCACCGCCTTATTACGGGCTTTTAAATCTGGCAACATTTTATGGTAAAACACTTCTTTAAAGTCAGGGTCCTGATCCGCTGCCCATTCGTCGAACAAATATAATTCTTTATCTTCTAAAAAACCGACCAATAACGCCAATCGTTTACGCTGACCATCGGATAATGCCAACGTTGAAAACTTGCGATCAACAAATTCGACTTTTTTGTCAAGCCTTAGCTCAACCAAATACTCTGCCACCAGTTGCTCAATATTATCGTTTTCAATTCCATGTAATTGATCAAATAAATAAAAATCGGTAAATATTGCACTAATGGTTTCGCGACAACTACTGAGACTATCTAAATCTACGACTTGATCACCAAACAAAACCTGACCTTGAGCGGGCAAATAATGCAAGGTGATCAGTTTACTCATGGTTGATTTACCAGAGCCATTACCACCGATAATAAAAGTCACCTCACCTTTGTTAATTGTAAAATTAAGCGGCCCGACCTCAAATCCCATTTTACCAACGTCGGTATTGTAGCGAAAGTTAACATTCGAAAAGACCACCTGATCCCAAGGTTTAAGGGGTTTGACCTCACTGGCAGCCCCTTCTTCAGGAATTTGGTTGAACAAGGTGGTGACTTTACGCAAAGAGACTTTAGCCACCGCAATCTCCGGCAGTGAATTGAGTATAATGCTCACAGGACCGGTAATATATAACATCGCCATGATGACCCCGATCAGCTCTTGTGAGCTAATGGAGTGATAATTAACAAATATAAAACTCACCATGCCAATAACAAAAAAGCTGATCAAATCACCATAGTTCATGGCGATCCGCACAATCGTAAAGGCTTTTTTATCCAGCTTAATCAAGCTTTCTTCGTTTTTAAGCAAAACCTGTTCAAAGTATCCCTCGCGTTTGAGTGAATTCAGTTTCAGCTCTTTAACCCCATGAATAAGGCCCTTTATTGATTCTTGCAAATCATCTGATTTACTTCGTGAGCGGTCAAAATAACGGTTACCAATAACCAAAGGGATTTGATAGGTGATGGCACCAAAAAAAATCGCCCCGAGCACCACCCAAAACACATCATTATTGAGATATAATAAAAAGCTCAACATTCCGATTAAGGTTACGACATTAATCAGCACATCCGGTAAAATTCTCGCCCCCATGATAATACGCCCGACATCGATGGTCACAGCCGTGATCAGTTTTGATGAACCCAGCTTTTCTAACGCTGAAATCGGGGCTTTCATTATACGATTGTAGATTTTCTTGCGTAAATCAGCCGTCACATCCATCGACACCTGAATCAATAACACTTGAGAAATCGACCGGGTAATTAAAATAAACAGGCAGCTAAAGAAAAACAAAACCGCAAACTGAAAATTGGCAATATCCAACGTTAAAAACGTCTCTATTCCCTTATCAGCGATACTTAATCCATCGGTCGGTGCTTCTTGAGCGTTCAGCACAATGGGGATTAATAACGCATAACTCATGCCTGCCAAAGCCCCCAATACAATCGAAATAAAGACTTTATTGGGTGCTTTTTTTATAAACGAATTAAACAATTTCACTATTTGTTTTCCCTAGGTGTTAGGGTCAACACCTTATTATCAGTGGACTGACGAGCATCATTAAGCTGAAAATACTGCACCTTGTTAAAAGGTATTATGGCGTCGTCATAGTGTTCACTAAAAACATTACCTGACTGACCTGTCGAATTCATATACCAATGGCTCTGCGCCCCCTCAGCGATACCCATGATCTGACGAAACCCGGCACCAAAGGTTTGTAAATACCCCTGACCTTCTTTAAATTGACCGGCGGCAACATTAATTGAATTAGCCGAGCCGCCATTACTGATACGCCGCTCAAAAAGTTTGTTGAACCCCTTCATACTGCTAAATGGGGTATGTCGGTATAAGGTCACCTGCGCATTTTGCCATGACCAGTCATCCACATCTGAGCCTAACAACTTACGTAATTGCTCAATAGTGTCATCCAAAGCACTAAGTAACACTTGATTGCAGCTTTCTTTGACTGATGTATTCACATTGTCACACCAGTCAATTGCCTGATGGTTTAATGCCCGCTGTAAATCAACCAATGAAGTATTGTCGACAAGCTGTTTCAATTGCGCTGACAGATCGGTTTTGCCCCATGAGCTGTGCAGTTCATCAGAGAATAATTGGGTCCGCAGCTGTTCCATCCAGGCTCGAAAAATCGTGGCAGCGATGTGACCTTTTGCCATATCGCCATCCCATTGAGCCATATACGCCAACACCTGTGCTTGCTTTTCATTATTGGGTTTAAGGGTATTGAGCAATGGTAACAACTTTCGCGCCCCCAAATTAACGGTATCAGCCTGCATGGTTTTCATCTGTGCCATCGTCAGCTTTTTGCCCGCGTCAATATTGTCTCGTAACAGCTGTTCAATCCGCTCAGCCCGCTCAGGCGGTGCCCAGTCATTGGTAATAAAATACGGATAATCGTCATCAACCACTTTATTATTGGCATTGACAATAAACCCTTTATCAGGATTAAAGCTTTGCGGCATCTGACTGGCGGGGATCATGCCTGTCCATTGATAATCAGCATCCCAACCAGGAACCGGCAAACCCCCTTGCCCTTTATTTCTCAGTGGAATTTTGCCAACGCCGAGATAACCAATATTATCGTCCACATCGGTGTATAACATATTGAGCGTTGGCGCAACGTGGTAACTAAACGCCTGACGAAATGACGCCCAGTCAGTGGCGTAAGTTGTTTTGAAAAACGACTCGTAGGTGGTATCCCCCGGTGCCAGAGCGGTCCATTTTAATGATACTGGCTGCTCAAACAGATTATCCATATCACTGATAACCGGACCGTGTATTGTCGATCTGATTTCCACTTTCAGTGGATTATAGGGGTATCTGAGCGCTGCCGGAAAATCCGCTTTAACTTGAATGACTTCACTGCGGCTATCAAATGTCAGCCATTCATCACCCATACGATACTGAGTCACATCCAGCGGATTGACATGCTCAAAGTATAAATCTTGAGTATCTGCCATCATACTGGTGCCACCCCAAGCAATATGTTGGTTTTTGCCAAACACCACCAATGGCAGTCCTACTAGGCTCATACCGGAGACTTTTAGATTATCGCCCTGTATATCGACCACATACCACAATGAGGGTATACTTAACCCTAGATGTGGGTCATTGGCTAATAGTGAATGACCATCATCGGTCAAGGTTCCCGAAACGACCCAAGCATTACTGCCGACATATTGACCGCCGATTTGCCATTGTGTTTCTAGGTTTTTTTGCAAATCCAACATGGCACTGACCTGACTGAGCAGCTGATGTTGGCTAAAGGGGCCTTGTTCATTTTTTGATACCGTTACCGGACTGTCTAATGGGTAATTGCCGTAAAAAGCCGTCATTTGCGCTGCATCAAGCCGTTGATTGGCGACAAAGCGATGCATTTCCTCAGTGATATTGCCCGACAGATTTAATGCAAACAGCTTAATCCATGACAGTGAATCATTTTCACTCCACGGTTGGGGGGTAATACCTAACACGGTAAATTCGATGGGTAATTGATGACCCTGAGCCAACCAGCCATTTACCCCGGCTTTATAGGCGGTTAATGAAGCTTGTGCCTCATCACTTAATGCCATCCACGCACTTTGGCTTTGGTTATATAAATCCAAGGTGCGAAACCAAATATCCTGATTGATGGTTTCTTTGCCAAAGACTTCACTCAGACGGCCTTGCACCATACGGCGCTGTATTTCCAATTGCCACAGTCGATCTTGAGCATGGGCAAAACCCATTGCATAAAAAGCATCTCGATCTGATTTTGCTTCAATCATTGTGACGCCATGCGCATCACGACTGATCCGTATCGTATCGACACTGCCTGTAACCCGTAACTCGCCAGATAGCGTGGCCAAACTGCCCTGAAAGTGAAAAAAAAGAATTATGGATAGGATAAAAAGTGGGAGTAAAATAAACGATATAATTCGAGCGAGCAACGGGTGGTTAGCAAACACAACACTTCCTTAATGGTTTAACTTATTATTTGAACTCAATTTTATACACTCAGGTCACGCAATAGCGACTTGATTTTGTTAAGTTGACTCGTCTGGTTTAATCGCCAATGCCATTAAAAGTCGCCTAAGCACCCATTTTATTCAAAAGCATGAGCCAGTATAACTGATATCGTCGGACCAGCGAAAATAAATTCAACGCCTGCAAGCTCTCTGTTCGAACCACCATAAAAACATCTTAAAGTACAATTAAGCTGGATCTTTACGTTCTAATGTCTACAACACATACTTTACAAAACTCATCGGATCACTATCGACACAAACAACTATTGATTAGGGCGAGCCATGCCTGTTAACACCTTGCGTGTACCAGTATAACTTTCACGGCCATGAGTAAACTTAATATTGTCCAGCAGCATTAAATCGCCTTTTTGCCAGTCGAATTTAACTTTTGTCGACTCATATAAATCGCTGATCAACTCTAGTATTTCTGATGCAATCGCTGAACCATCACCGTAATAGGTGTTTCTTGGCAACATGTCTTCACCTAGGGTGTTTAGTAGAGTCGTTCGTATATTCGAGTCTAAGCTAGCAACATTAAACAGGTGGGCTTGGTTAAACCAAATTTTCTCGCCGCTAACCGGATGGATCACCACAGCACTGTTGACCTGAGTGGTACGCAAACCGTTGTTTTCTAACCACTGAACCGTCATATCATTGTCGGCGCAGTAAGCTTCAACCACTTGTTTGTCCTCAGTCTGAAATACTTCATTCCATGGCAAGTCCAAATCAGAATAGTTGCGTACATACATGACGCCTTGTTGTTCAAATTTAACCCGTGCCTGTTGTGGTAATCGATCATAGATTAAACGGCTGTCACTGATCGGAGTTTGCCCGCCAGTCAGCGAAGGAATTAGGCATAAAAAGCCAATTCGGTTCGGCCAGTTTCTTGAGTAAGCATTTTCATTATGCTGCGGGATCACCTCATTGGCCGGATACTCAGTGGCCGTATAAACATTGCCTCGCATCGCGGTTCTGGGGGTAGAACGATAGGTGTATTCAAGTAATTCGCTACCAAAGACTTTTTCGAGTATGCTGGCAAATTGCTTGCTGCCATGGATCTTCAATCCGCGGATCAGTACAGCACCATTGTCATTAATCAGGCGATTGATGTGCTCATGGTTTTGCGCCACCCAGTCAACGGCTTTGATACTGCTGTCTTTAACCTTTAACAATAACGGTTGATTATCGACCATCAACAGATCCGCCGGCGTGATGTTGCTGATATTCATTTTAATGTCCTTCAATAATAATTTAAGCGTTAATTTCAATAAAAGTGGACCTGATCATAAAGATCAACACCCAAGCCCGGCCAAGTCATTTGTCCCTGTTATATCTCGCCGATGCGGTTCGTTAAAACGACAACTATTCGAATATTGATAGACGATTATGGGTAACATACCAAGAGTATGTTACCAAATGAAGATGATTACGAAATGCGAGAAAGGCGATTTGTTCATGAAAATACCGTATTAGTCTTATTCATCGAGTGTTGCTGCGCATAATGTCAATCAATAGGCATCAAAGCAAAATGAACAACCTACAAAGTAGCAGGTGGTAAAGTCCAACTTTGCCACAAGCCATCACTGGTATGAGTACTAAATTGGTTGTCTTTACCAAAAGCAACACTTAACACCGCAGAGCGTTGGCGCTTTTGCTCTGCAACCCATTCACCAATGAGTTCACCATCGCTAACCCGCCACAATTTGATTTTTTGCTTCGGAGAGCCAGTCAAAAACCAACGTTTATCCGCAGAAAAAGCGCTGTCATTAAACTCAATAAAACGTTTAATGGTATTCATCTCGGCGACTTCTTTGCCTTTGCTTAAATCCCAGAAAAAACGCCCATTTAAAGCATCAACACTAAACCCAACAGAACCATCAGCACTCATATCGACATGGTTTACCCGAGATTTATGCTTGAAAACGTGTAAATCTTTACCATCACGGGTCTGCCATAACATCGCTTTTTTGTCACTAGATCCACTAAAAGCAATCGCACCATCAGCAGATAAGGTCACTGAGTTTATATCTAAGCGGTGTTTATCATAAGAGGTAGTTTTATTGGTTTTGGTCTTGATAATTGCGGCCTTACCACTACGATAGCCGAGCAATAATATTTCAGCATTATCAGACATTGCAATATCATTAATGATGTTTTCACTGTCGCTCCATTGCGCCACTTTTTTACCACTGGCAATAGAATAAAAATTAACAAATACGCGGTTTGAAGTGACATAATATTGATTGGTGGCGCTAATTTTAACCACTTCAATAAACTTTTTTTCATCCCCTTGCAAACATTTATGCACCAATTTAACCGTCTGATTATCCCATAAACACACCCCTTTCGAATCAGCGATTAGGCTATATTTGCCGTCAGCAGAAATATCAGATGCTTTAACAATATCTTCACTATGACTAGCCGTTTTGGTGGATGGTGCGGTATATACCTGATCTGAAAAACACCCCGTTAATACCAGACTACTGATACAACCTAATAGTACTGCAAAGACCTTCATTTTTTTCTCCACTGCTGTCGTTTTTTATATTGATTTTCTATACTGTTTTTTTAACGCGAATACTGCATCACTTTTTGACCATAAAGCTTTTCAACCACCAAGCCTCGTGTGGTACATTCTGCCACCATTTGACTGGTTTGTTTTAACTGCTCTGAGTTTTCATCATATTCGATACCCATAAAGTAACGATACCATGGCTCCAAACCCAACGCGTATAAATACACTTCGTCCGGTTTAAACACATTGACAATATTAATCGCTTGTTCAAACCCTGAACCATTTAATCGTCGCGACTCTCGAATTTTTCGCCCGACAGTACGACTATATAATGCACCGTAAATCCAAGTATATGGCGCTCCGACACACTCCATACCAATCGCCATGATATCTACAGGTTTAATCTGCTGATAAATGCGCTGATACATATTCGGGTCCAAATTCGATGAGTCTGCGCCGACAAAAATACTTTTGCCCAATAACTTAAAATGCCAAGCGGTTTTAGAACGAACATTTAAATCACCATGCTCGCCTAAAAATGGAATGCTAATCAATTGGCCACCAGCAATGTCAAGCACATCCATATCGTCCATTTCTAGCACATTAAAATTCAGCGTTTTTAACATTAATTTTAACGAGGGATCGGCCAAACTACCGCCGTTGTTCCTAGGCAACAGTACTTTATCGGTTTTATGTCTGAGCTGCAACAAGGATTCAATATTGGCATGATCCAAATGACCATGGGTAATACACAGATAGTCGATTTTAGGCGGCAAATCACTAAAACTAAGGATACCTTTACCGTTAGCATCATCACGAGAAGCAATCACAGGATCAATCAGAATGGCCACTTCGGCCGTTTCGAGCAAAAAGCCCGCATGACCAATATAGCTAAAGCGGATCCCCTCAGTCACTGGTTGATGCGTTGACTGGGGCGGATGCTCAGTAAATAATGCCTCAACCGCCAACCCCCCCCTGAGCGGATAACCTTCAAACAAGGCTTTAATGGTACCACCAGACAATGGCTCTAATCTTGCCCGAGACAGGGTATCCATGATGTCATCATTAAAATCCACCGCAATATGCAAGTGATCATCATCGGCAAGCCTCGGTGTGCTTAAAACAAATGGGCGTTGTGCCACCTTTTCAAGACTGCCAAAACGCAAGCTTTGCATCGACGGTTTATAAAACTCGCTTTTATACAATAGACTCTCGAAAAAACGATAACCAGGGTTGTGATCAAGATCCATGGTTAATTCAACCAAGCCCTGTAATGGCACAGGTATCTGTTGATATAAATGCTCTATCGATTCACCACTGACATGGGCTTTAAGCAATTTATTCAAGTCATCAATGGCCGCCGAAAAAGCCACTATTTGACCATGCTCAGTGTCAATTTGTTCGACCAATAGCTTGATTTCACTGATCTGACTTTCATCACAATCGAGAAATTCAGAACCCGCCGTGCCCGCTTGACTAGCACCAATAATATGTAATTTATAATTTTTAACAAATGAATTCATCAATCGCCGATGGGTGTGGACCATATGGCGCGCAGCCGTTGCGGGTGCCAAAACATAAGGGTACGCATACCAATGGTTATTTAATGGTTCAAAATAAATATCTTCTTTGAGGTAATACAAACTATTATTGTTCATCGACCAATCTCCAAATCTACAACTTCAAAAAACTAACAAGTAAACGTTAACGATTAAACACTAAGGGTTTGCCAATCAATGGGGTAAAATCTTGATTGGCCATAAATTCAGGCCGGGTCATGGCCGCGACAGCGGGTTGATTACTCACAAGGTTATAAGTAATGATCAGAATACGCCGATCACAAAATGACATGTTAGGCCCAGATCCATGGATCACATTAGGATGAAATATAAACCCATCCCCCGCTTTGCCCAGCGGTGCCGCCAAAGCCGATGAATTAAGCCCCTGTTTAGCCAATGTGGCCATATCAATATCATATTTAAGGGTATCATTGACCGTCGCTCGCCAATCTCCTGCGCTGGCGACCTTGGGTATTGGCAAGTTTAACTGATGACTGGTGCGCAAAAATGTCAACGGACCATTAAAATAGGTGACTTCATCCAAAAAAATAGCAATGCTGATGGCCTCAGGCGCTGGCATTCCATCTTCGAGATGCCAGTAGGTAAAATCCTGATGCCATGGCCAACACTTACCCAAATGTGCCCGTTTAAAATTAATTTTAAACTGATGCACATAAATATCACTGCCTAATACCCGCTGGGCCAACTGAAATAAACGACTATCAGCGGTTAATGCCTGAAAAAAATCATTATATAAATGACAACCATGAATGCCTCTAACCTGCTCATCATCGCTTTCAAATACAATACCTTCTTGACTAGAACAAGAGTACTGCTCGACCTGATGAATAATCTCATTAATTTCATCGACATTGTAAACGGCGTCAACGCTAATAAAACCGTCATGATAATATTGTGAAAGATGTTTGTCGATATCCATTATTTAACCTTACTTCTCTGTTACGCTGCAGCTTGTTCAATGCTGACTTCCTCAGTATTTGAACGATGATCAAACCAAGGCATCGATAACAATGCCGACATAAACAGCAAACTAAACAAAGCACTAAAAACCATACCACCCACAATGACTGCCGCCAAACCACTGTAGATCTCGCCGCCATTACCAAAATTAAACATTAACGGCAACATACCCAATACAGTAGTACCCGTACTCATGTAAATAGGCCGCTTTCTTAATCTAACCGCTTCACGTATCGCCTGTTGCTGGGTATCACCCCGAACCATGCCCACTTGGTATTGACTCGCCAATAATATCGCATTATTGATCACCAATCCCATCAAAATAACAAAGCCAATCATGGTGATCACATCTAGGTTATGCACAGCAAAACTATCAAGGAGTTTAAGGTTAAGCATACCCCCACTAATCGCTAGCGGAATAGACAAGATCACCGCACTGGCTAAGCGGAAAGATTTTAAGGTCAACCACATCAGTAGGGTCAATATAATCAAGGCAAAAAGAAATATCTTCCAAAAATCACTGAGGAAAACTTTCAGCTGATCAGCACTACCCCGATAGTGAACAAATAACGATTCATTACCCGGCAGTTGCAAGAAAGTACTCACATGAGCTTTGATTTTATCAACAAACATGCCCATTGGCTCACCCTCAGGAGGCGTTAACCCCAAAGAGATACTTCTTTCCCGCTCGGTTCTAAAGATAAGCTGTGGTGCCAATACAATTTTCGCATCGACGATATCTCTTAGCACAACCAGCCCATGGCCTTCAATTAACACCTCTGTTTGCAATAACTCATCGATATGATGACTTTCTTGGCCCTTAAGAAAAAATGGTAAAGTCTGAATACCGGTATGAAACTCGCCAATATAAATACCATCGGTTAATGCAACCAAAATACGGTTCAGTTCGTTGTTACTAATACCCAAGTGCACTAACATATCCTGATTAGGTTTAAATTCGATACGAGCCGCCCCGTTATCCAGTGGGGTATCTTCTTCAATCTGGGCATCTTTAAAGGTTTCACGCAACGAAGCCATCAATGCATGACCTTGTTTTTGTAAAAGCGCCAAATTTTCGCCTTTTAAATCCAAATAGCTACTGCGATGATTCGGTATCGCCACTTCAAGCAATGAACCTTGATAGCTAAAACTGCCGACCCCCACTAAATCATGGTAAACATTGTTATTAAGCCATTGTTCAAAACCATCAAAGTCGAGTTCACCATCAACATAAAAATACACTTCGCAATGGCTTTGATAACAAAACATGCCATATAAACGAAAATCAGGTGATAAACCTTGCGCTTTTTGTGATTCAATTCGCTGCGAAATCAATGGCGCAAAACTTTTTTCAATCACTTTAACCGATAGCGGTTCTTCAAATTCAAGCACCGAAGACACCATTTGTCGTTTTGGCGAAGGCAATAAATCTTGATTAGGCATGGCATAATAAGTCGCGATCATCGCCGCTGGAATGCCTAAAATCAATACCACCACAGCCATTTTACGACTGCGAGACGGCGCGCTGAACCACTCACTCCAACGGTCTATTTTGTCAACCACAGTCACATTTTCACGTGCCGTTAAAATATACCGTGCCGTCGCAGGGATCAGCACCAACGCCACAAACAATGACGCCAGCAAAGCCCCCGATATGGTAAAAGCTAAATCATCAAATAATTGCCCCTCGGTAGAACGCATCATTAATACAGGTAAAAATATCACGATGCTCGAAATGGTTGAGGCAAACAATGCACCTTTCACTTCACTGACGCCCTGGGTAATGCTTGACGATAAATCTTTGCCCTGCGCTCTAAGGCGCTGAATATTTTCAACCACGACTATCGAAGCATCCAGCAATAACCCCACCGACAGTGCCATACCCGCCAAAGAGATCACGTTCAGGCTATAACCACCAAGATACATAAATAAAATCACAAAAGACAAACACACCGGCACACTGATAAAAACCAACAACAATAATCGCCAATTACGCAAATAATAAAATACCACACTCATTGCCAGTAATACGCCCAGCAATAAACTGCCATAAACATTAATCAGTGCACTTTGTATGGCCACTGAATCATCTCGGCTAATTTGAATCTCCATCCCTAATTCAGCCAATATGCCCTGATTCAGGTCATTGGTTAAGGTTTTTAATTGTTCAATAATTTGTAATAAGTTGACGTCTTTGGAAGGAAAAACCGAAAAATACAGCGAATGATGGCCATTAACAGCCGCATAATCCCAGTCAGTGGCAATTCGTTTATGAATGTTGGCGACTTCACCTAAGCGCACAATACGTCCGCCATTCTCTATAATTGGCAAGTCCTGTAGTTCTGTCAATGGAATATTGCCACTAAAAAAGACCTCATATTCACGCGAGCCTAAGGTCATATTATTGCCCGACTTATCGGTCATTGAATTGAGCTTTTCGTATACTTTGTCGATAGTCAGGCCATTTTTGGCCAACTGTTGCGCATCAAACTCAATATCAACTCGCTCATCCAACGGGGTATCGGCGGTAGAAATTTCGACGATGCCATCAATTTGACTCAATTGCGGTTCAATATGGGCTTTAAAAGCATTAATCAACTGGGCCTGTGAAACGTCTTCTTTACCATAAAAGAAAAAGCTACCCGCAGTGCCCACGGCACGATCGCTAAAGTTATAGATCACCGGTGACGACACTTCTGCTGGCCAGTTGGGTACCTGATTCACTTTGGATAATAAGTCGATATAGGTTTGCTTCATATCGGTACCAGGATGAAAAATCAAACTGGTCCAAGCTTTGCCGTTGATCACCCAACTTTTAAGCTCTTTAAGCGATTTAAGTCCATGTAATTGGTTTTCAAGTGGGTCAATCAAGGTTTGATCAATTTCAACGGCGGTTTTACCCGCCCAAATGGTTTGCAAACCAATTTCAGGTCTAGAAACCTCAGGCAACAAAGCATTAGGTAACTGGCTGCTAGCCCATATCCCTAATAATATAATAACAAAGGTAAAGCTGATGATTGCCTGAGCATATTGACGAGGCAAACTCATAATACTTTCCCCTGTAAGCTGGCCTCTACCGCCCCTTTGGCCAATATAGGTTCAACCACTTGACCGGGAGACAAACCCTGTTTGCCTTTGATCACCACCCGATCACCGGGTTTAAGTGCCGATTCAATCGTATAATGGGCTTCATTGGTCCGTAGCACCTTAACTGCCAATTTACTCACTTTATTAGATTCATCGACAAACCACATATGATAGCTGTCTTTTTCAATAATCAACGCATCATAAGGGGCGATGGTCACCTGCGTTTGTGCTTCATGTACGGTGACTTTTAAACGTTGGCCCACCATTAAAGCCTCAGCACTGGCCGAGTCTAAAGCCAAATATAAATCCATCACTTGCAAGGTTTCATCTAAATGTTGACCTTGTCGTTTTAATGCCAATGTTTGTTGGTCTAATTGAAAACTCGCCGTGGTTAACTGATGATATTCTTGATACAAAGCATACGACATTTTGCATTTGAGCTGTTTATGCGCTATCGGCAAAATTTGCATAATCGCACTACCAGCGGTTAAACGCTCACCCAAACTGGCATCAAGTTGGATAATTTCACCTTTAATCGGCGCTCGCTGCTGCAATTTGCCCAGTTTATAACGCGCGATATCCAACCGTCCCGAAAATGCTTCAACATCTAATTGCGAGGTTGAACGCGTACTCGCCAATTCATTGAGGCGCGATTTTGATACCATATCCTCTTTACCTAAAGCACTAAGACGATTATATTCCTGTTGGAAAAACCGACTATTCACCTTGGCCTGACGGCGAGCCACTTCTAGCAAGTCAATCTCGTTTTGTAAATAAATAGGGTCTTGCACCGAAATTATGTCGCCTTTTTTCACCACAGTGCCAACTGGTAAAGTCGATATGAGTTCGGCATTGGCATGGCTAGAGATTTGATAGTTAAACGGGGTATCGACATTACAATAAATTGTCGTCGCCTTACCGCTACCTGCGCTTTTGGCATAATCGACCGTAACCTTGGTTTGTTCAACCTCTGATGCAGAAGCCGGTATTATCATCACTCCCAATGCAGCCAACAGGCAAGCTCCTGTGAATGTACGCTTTATGATTAGCATGTTTCCATTTACCTTAATTATTGTGAGTATTAGACATGATTAGTTGTTGCAGCTGTTGGCTAAATGCCACCATCAATGCTTCGCCCTGTATAAGTGAAAAATAACGCCTATCGTATTCAAGTACCGCACTAAAATCATCTCCACCCGAAACCACCAGCTTAATAGCATGATGAAAATGGTCACTGGTATGGCGCACTTGGGTGTGTAACGCTGATTCGGTGCCTATTTTACTATCAATATTGTGGAAATTGATATAGTTAAATGCCGCCCAAGTGGCCACTGCTGGATTAATATACTCTCCAATGGCACTGACCGGATATAACGCATGGCCATCAACACTCAGTAAGCGTCGTGACAGTGTTTGTAAATCTTGTTTGGCATGATGTTTTAAGGTAGTGCACACCGGCAACATATTCCAAAACAAGCCAAAACTGCCCAAGGGATCACTCAAGCGCTCGCTGCGCCCATTCGTCACCACATCAACAGTCACCGTGCGACAATCAAACTGTTGTGACAAAGCGAGTGTAAACGCCAGCAAAGCCAATACTTTAACACTGCAACCATGGTGTTTGGCGCAATGATTCAAGTGCTCAAGTCCTTTGCTGTCAAGGGAAAATTCTACTGCACCAATACCACGTTGTTCACCAACAACAACCATGGCTGGCATCGGTGTAAAATTGGCCAGTAACTGTTGCCATACCTCAAGATAAGTCTGACTTTGACTGGCTTCTAGCTCTAAAGCCAAATGTTGTTTAAACACATTATTACTTAGCGGATCATTACTCAGCGGACTAACCGCCAATGCCTGACCATTGGCCAACGCCATATAGCCATGAAACAAACTGTTTAGCCATTCAATCATGCCCCAACCATCTTCAATGGCATGGTGCATGGCAATAAATAATCCCCACTTTTCCCGACCGGCTTGATCATTAGCATACCTCAGCAATCGAATTCGCCACAGGGGGGCAGATAACCCTTGGTCAATGATAAAAGGTTGGGCAAAATCATCAGCAATCATGTTATCAATGGCTGCGGTTAATGATGTGTCGGTTAAGGTTGAAAAATCAATAATTTCAGGGCTAAAAGCTGCCGCTTTGGCGACCAGTTGCAGCAAGGTACCGTCATTTTGACGGGTAAAACGGGTTCTTAAAGTGGCGTGTTTATTGACTAGGCTGTTAAGCACCTCAGTCATGATGTCTACATCAACATGATCAAGGGTAAAATCTTGAATCAGATGAGTATGGTAAATGCTTCCACCATCGGCTTTATGGTGTTGGTCGAGCATCATTTGTTGCATGGCCGTCAGCGGGTAAATATCTTCGATATCGTCAGTGTCAATCTCAAGACCGGTATCATAATCAGCCAGCTTATAATCGGCCAGCAAATGCAACGGTGGTGCCAATAACGCCGCTTGCTCACCTTGGCACACATGTTCACTCAAGGCACTAATGGTTTGATAAACAAACACTTGTTGCACACTAAAGGCAAACCCCAAGGCTTGAGCCGCTGTCACCATTTGCACCACCCGAATCGAATCACCGCCCAGATGAAAGAAGTTATCGTTAACCCCCACCCGAGGTAAATCCAACACCGTTTGCCAAATATCGCACAATTGCTGCGCTAAGAGACTGGTTGGCGCCATATAATCGTGCTGTGTTTGTTGACTGATATCCGGCATTGGCAGCGCTTGATGATCTAACTTACCATTGGCCGTCAGTGGTAAAACAGGCAAAACCATATAGGCTGCTGGTTGCATATAATCAGGTAAACTGTGCTGTAACTGGCGGCGTAAGCTGCTTATCAAATGACCACTATCACTGCTTTGCTCAGCCACAATATAAGCGGTTAACCGTTGATTTTTACCCATGGGTGTTACCGCTGCAACCGATATTTGCGGGTGTTGTAGCATCTGGGCAACAATTTCACCGGGTTCAATTCTAAAACCTCTCAGTTTTAGCTGATCATCTGCACGGCCCATATACACCAGTTCTCCGCGAATATCATAACGGGCCAAATCGCCAGTCCGATATAAACGTTGCTCTGGCCACCTAGGATGATAAATAAACCGTTGTTCGGTTAACGCTGGCTGAGCCAAATAACCCCGAGCCAACCCTGCCCCCGCCACATACAATTCGCCAATCGCCCCTTGAGGCACGGTCTGTAATGCAGGGCTAAGCAATATCAACTGTAAATCGGCCAGAGGTTCACCAATCAAGCTACCACCACCCGCGATCTCCGTTCGCAACAGTCGTTTATACGTCACATGAACCGTGGTTTCGGTAATACCATACATATTGACCAATTGGGGTTTATCATCACCATAACGGTCAAACCAAGGTTGTAACGCTGACAGGTTTAATGCTTCGCCACCAAAAATAATGGTCCGCAGAGCCAACGCTTTTTGTCCTTGTCGTTGCTGGTCGGCAATCATTAATGCGTTAAAAGCACTGGGGGTTTGATTGAGAATGGTCACTTGTTTATCAAACAACAACTGATAAAAATCATCGGTTGAACGACTTATCCAATGGGGCACAATCACTAATTTGCCACCATAAGCCAACGCTCCCCAAATCTCCCAAACCGAAAAATCAAATGCACAAGAATGAAACAAGGTCGATACATCGCCTGCATTAAAGGCAAAATGCGCCTCTGTGGTGCGCATTAATCGCACCACATTATGATGTTCAATCAGTACACCTTTAGGCTGACCGGTTGAACCTGAGGTATAAATCACATAGGCCAGACTTTGGCCATTTAAACCGCTCACTTGAGGGCGACTGGTCGGATAGGATGATATAACGGGTTCATCAAGATGCACGGTTTGCAAGCCACACTCTGCGAGATCAGCTTGAAGGTCAGAGTTAAGGTCACCAACCACCAAGTCAAGCGCCGCATCAGCAATAATATAGCGTAACCGAGCAGCGGGATAATGAGGGTCTAATGGTACATAAGCACCACCCGCTTTTAAAATGGCCAACATAGCCACCATCATGCCAATAGTACGATCAACACAAAGACCAACCAAGGTTTCTGGCCTCACCCCTTGAGCGATTAAATGATGGGCCAATTGATTGGCTCGGATCTCCAATTGACCATAGCTGAGCTGTTGGTCGGCCAATTCAAGCGCAATAGCCTCTGGCCTTTGTGCCACTTGAGTTTCAAATAATTGTACAATGCAGTAAGATTTATCAACGTTTGCGCTAACAGGCTCTGGTTGAACAACTGCTGTCGGTTCACTAATCAGTGACAAATGACTGATTAGCTGATCGGGGCTGGCCACAATACTTTGCAGTAACACGGCAAAATGTTCGGCCATATTCGCAATGGTTTGACGCTCAAATAAAGCACTGGCGTATTCCCAGTCCACGATTAAACCGTCGCCACTGGTCACTGACAAGGTTAAGTCAAATTTTGCGCTGGTCCCTTTGACCTCGGCTTGACTCACCGTTAATGCAGATAAACTCAATGGTTGGACCGGATTGTTGTGCAATACTAACATAATCTGAAATATAGGGTTATGGCTCAAACTACGCTCGACCCCCAAACTATCTACCAGCTTTTCAAATGGCAGTTGTTGATGTTCATAAGCCGCCAATAACTGTTGTTTTGAACGGTTAAGTAACTGATTAAAACTCGGTTCGCCAGATAAGTCATTGCGCAATACTAAGGTATTAACAAAAAAGCCGACCAAATTGGCTACCTCAGCCTGCTCTCGATTCGCAATCGGGGTGCCAATAACGATATCTTCTTGACCACAATAGCGGTTAATCAGCAGACTAAAGGCGCTATTGAGCAGCATAAATAAAGTCACCTCTTGGCGCTCAGCCAACGCGGTTAAACCTTGTAACAATACCTTGTCAAACTGCTGCTCAACTACTGCACCAGCAAAATCAGCAATGGCTGGCCTAGGATGATCTAACGGCAAATGA
The DNA here is from genome assembly GCA_965277695.1 of Alteromonadaceae bacterium. GTDB lineage: Bacteria > Pseudomonadota > Gammaproteobacteria > Enterobacterales > Alteromonadaceae > JABSOG01. The sequence continues at coordinate 235,338 of CBDIDQ010000056.1, read as the reverse complement.
TGTACCAATTCAATACCCAACAACGTGTGCTGCCAATAGTCCAACAGTTGTTGTAATCTTTCACCTTGTAAATACTGCTGCTGCCAATAGGCATAATCCGTATATTGTAATGCCAGCGGGGGTAATGAATTGGTTTCGCCCAAACAATAGGCGTTATATAACTGGCTCAACTCGGCCACCAAAATCGCTTCTGACCAACCATCAGAGGCAATATGATGCATTGTCACCAATAACATATAATGTTGCTCTGCCAATGTAAACAATTGCGCCCGCAACAATTTATCTGTGGTTAAATCAAATGGCTGCTGCGCTTCTAACTGGACCAAATGCTGCATTTGAAGTTGTTGCTTTTCAGCGGCAGACTCAGTTAAGTCAGTTAGTGGCAAATCAAATACACCAGTGGGTTGTAATTGCTGTTGTGCATGACCTTTGTTATCGGTGGTATACACCATACGTAAACCTTGATGGCGCTCGACAATAGTGGTTAATGCTTGAGTTAAAGCAACAATATCCAATGGCCCACGCACGATCAGCGCCGCAGGCAAGTGGTAGCGGCTGCTTCCTGGGGTGATTTGCTCTAACAGCCATAACCGTTGCTGAGCAAAAGAGAGCGGTATCGGGGCCTTTGACAGGGCTCGGGTCACCTTGGGGATCATACTGGTTTGGCTTTGGCCGACTAATATGGCCAATTTGGCCACGGTTTGATATTCAAAAATGTTTTTTAGGCCAATATCAATGGCCCATTGTTGGCGGATCGCGGCCACCAAACGGACCCCCGACAACGAATCACCACCCACTTGAAAAAAGTTATCGTCAATCCCCACTTCAGACAACCCGAGAATGTCCTGCCAAATCTGTCCAAGCTGTTGCTCAACCGCCGTTTTAGGCAACGTTATCGCCGCCTCTCGCCGGGCCTGAATGTCTGGTAGGGGCAAAGCCGTTTTATTGACTTTACCATTAGCCGTTAACGGCAATTCTGCCAACGCCATATAACTATCCGGCAAAAAATAACTGGGCAGTCGAGCCGCCAAAAACGCTTCCAATCGTTGAATTTTCGCGTGAGTCAGTGTCTTTATATCATCAAGTACGACATAGGCCACCAATTGTTCCGCTTGATAATTGACCACCGCAGCACTAACACTGTCATATTCAGTTAAACACGCCGCAATCTCTGCTAATTCAACCCTAAAACCTCGTATTTTAACCTGCTCATCCTTGCGGCCAAGATATTGCAAACGGCCATCTGCCATCCAGCGAACCAAATCACCACTGGCATATATTCGTGCTTTTGATTCAAAAGGGTCGTCTATAAAGGTTTTTGCACTGAGCTCTGCATTATTCAAATAACCCCGAGCCACCCCAGGGCCACCAATAAATAATTCTCCCACCACGCCCACAGGCACCAGCGCACCATTGGCGTCTAATACCATCAATTTAACATTATCAATGGCGATGCCAATTGGCACCCCTTGATCGCTAACACTTGATACTGAACCGGATTGTGCTTTGACCCATTGTTCACAGCAACCAACGGTGGTTTCGGTGGGTCCATATTGATTAAGAAAAATCCCATTGGGCAAAACTTTGTCGCTAAACTGATTGAGCAAATCCCAACTTAATGCTTCACCGACAATCACCAGTTGGTGCGCCACCTGACATTGCGATTGGCCCATTAAGGCAATTAATGCCCGTAAATGTGAAGGGGTTAAATCAAACACATAAGGCGCTGAAGCGGCCGTAAAAATCGCCTGTAATTGATCCAGCTCACTGTTATCTTGGCGTAATAACGTCACCGACCCGCCCACCAATAAAGGCGGGAAAATTTGCGTCACTGTGGCATCAAAACACAATGAACTGCTCACCACACTATTAGGCAATTGGTGATAAAGTTTGGCCGTCACATAACTTAAGTAATTGGCCAGATTGCCCAGCGTAATTTGCACCCCTTTAGGCTTGCCTGTTGAGCCAGAGGTGTAAATCACATAAGCCAGTGAATCATCAGATACCGGAGCCGCCTCGGGTGCACTTTGTCGGTATAAAGCCAATGTCTGTTGATCTGGCCACTGATAACCCAGCCCAAGTATCAATAGCAGTTGAGCATCTTGGCGAATATATTCAATTCTCGCTTCAGGGGTGTCTGGGTCCAGCGGCACATAGGCACCACCAGCTTTTAACACCGCCAATACCGCCACCATCATGTCAATCGAACGCTTAAAGCATAACCCCACCGTGACCTCGGGTTTCACTCCTTGCGCTTTAAGGTAATGGCTCAGTTGATTCACTTGACACGCCAGTTGATGATAGCTGAGCTGTTCTTCTTGGTATATCAGCGCAACCGCATCCGGTGTTTGTTGGCATTGATGATCAAAACGGGTGATCACATGTTCTGGCCCATACGCCACCACTGTTGGCGTAGAAAAGCCCAGTACTTGTTGGCGGTTTTGTTCGGTCAACATCGGCAATTGGCTGACTCGCAATGCTGGATTATCGACAATACTTTGTAATAATACCGCAAAGTGCTCGGCCATATTGGCGATGGTTTGGCGTTCAAATAAAGCGCTGGCATACAGCCACTCTAGGTGTAACCCTGCCCCTTCAACCACGGTTAAGGTGAGGTCAAACTTTGCCGTGGCACTGTAATGATCTGAATCCGCCAATGGGCTCAGTGTCAACCCGGTTAAATCTGCCGCAACAGCCGGGTTATTTTGCAATACCAGCATAATTTGAAATAACGGATTATGACTTAAATGACGTTCTAATTTTAATTCATCCACCAGTTTTTCAAACGGTAATTGCTGGTGTTCATAGGCTTCCAATAAGCGGCTTTTACTTTGCTGTAATAACGCAATAAAGGGCAAATCTTCGGCTAAATCACTGCGTATCACTAAGGTATTGACAAAAAACCCGACGAGATCAGCCACCTCCGCCTGTTCGCGGTTAGCGATTGGGGTACCAATGACAATATCATCAGCACCACTATAACGGGCCAGTAACGTGGCAAAAGCGGCATTGAGCAACATAAATAAAGTCACCCCTTGGCGTTGCGCTAGCTGCTTTAACTGCGCTTGCAACTCGACAGGTAAGTCGTGATCAACCACCCCCGCACGATGGTCAGCCAATGCCGGACGCGGTTTATCTAACATTAACTGATGTTCAACCGGTGCCCCAGCCAAACGTTGTTGCCAATACGCCAATTGCCGCTCGAGTACCTCACCTTGCAAGTAGTGATGCTGCCAACTGGCGTAATCAGCATATTGCAGTGTCAACTCGGGCAATGAATGCGCATTTCCTTGGCAATAAGCCCGGTATAACTGCGATAATTCATCAATTAAAATGCCCTCAGACCAACCATCACTAGCAATGTGATGCATGGTGACCAGCAATACCGCTTCGGTGGGTGAACAGATCAATAAACAGGCCCGTAACATCAAATCCTCAGCCAAATTAAACGCCCGTTGACTCTCTTGCCTCACACACTCGCTGACTTTGGTACTTTGTTGCCCTGCTGGCAAAGTAGATAAATCCTGACATTGCAGTTGCAATCGTGGCCCTTTGAGCCTTTTTGAATAAGGATGACCCTGTGCATCTTCGCGATAAATCGTGTGCAGAATATGATGTCGTTGAACAATGGCATCAAGCGTCCCTTCCAGTGCTCCAACATTCAACTGACCACTTAACACTAAGGCCGCTGGCATATTATATTGAATACTGCCCGGGCTAATTTGCTCTAATAACCATAAACGTTGCTGAGCAAAAGAGAGCGGTATCGGAACCTTTGACAAGGCCCGGGTCACCTTGGGAATAATACTGGTTTGACTTTGGCCGACTAATATGGCCAATTTGGCCACGGTTTGATATTCAAAAATGTTTTTTAGGCCAATATCAATGGCCCATTGTTGGCGGATCGCAGCCACCAAACGAACCCCCGACAACGAATCACCACCGACTTGAAAAAAGTTATCGTCAAGACCCACCTCGGGCAACCCGAGAATGTGTTGCCAAATCTGTGCAAGCTGTTGTTCAACCTCTGTTTGAGGCAAATCCATCGCAGATACTGGTCGGTGATCAACCTCAGGCACAGGCAATGCCGCTTTATTGATTTTGCCATTGGCCGTTAATGGCAATTGTGCCAACGCCATATAACTATCCGGCAAAAAATAACTGGGCAGTCGAGCTGCCAAAAAGTCGGTCAACCGCTGAATTTGCGCTTGACTAAGCGTGGTCTTGACCGCTTTAAGGACGATATAGGCCACCAATTGCTCATGTTGATAATTCACCACTGCGCTAACCACACTGTGATGGTCAGTTAAGCAGGCCGAAATCTCTGCTAATTCAACCCTAAAACCTCGTATTTTAACCTGCTCATCTTTACGGCCAAGATATTGCAAACGACCATCTGCCATCCAGCGAACCAAATCACCACTGGCATATATTCGTGCTTGTGATTCAAAAGGGTCGGCTATAAAGGTTTTTGCACTGAGTTCTGCATTATTCAAATAACCCCGAGCCACCCCAGGGCCACCAATAAATAATTCTCCCACCACGCCCACAGGCACCAGCGCACCATTGGCGTCTAATACCATCAATTTAACATTATCAATGGCGATGCCAATTGGCACCCCTTGATCGCTAACCTGTGAATCTGACTGGGCTGTCACCCATTGTTCACAGCAACCAACGGTGGTTTCGGTGGGTCCATATTGATTAAGAAAAATCCCATTGGGCAAAACTTTGTCGCTAAACTGATTGAGCAAATCCCAACTTAATGCTTCACCGACAATCACCAGTTGGTGCGCCACCTGACATTGCGATTGGCCCATTAAGGCAATTAATGCCCGTAAATGTGAAGGGGTTAAATCAAACACATAAGGCGCTGAAGCGGCCGTAAAAATCGCCTGTAATTGATCCAGCTCACTGTTATCTTGGCGTAATAACGTCACCGACCCGCCCACCAATAAAGGCGGGAAAATTTGCGTCACTGTGGCATCAAAACACAATGAACTGCTCACCACACTATTAGGCAATTGGTGATAAAGTTTGGCCGTCACATAACTTAAGTAATTGGCCAGATTGCCCAGCGTAATTTGCACCCCTTTAGGCTTGCCTGTTGAGCCAGAGGTGTAAATCACATAAGCCAGTGAATCATCAGATACCGGAGCCGCCTCGGGTGCACTTTGTCGGTATAAAGCCAATGTCTGTTGATCTGGCCACTGATAACCCAGCCCAAGTATCAATAGCAGTTGAGCATCTTGGCGAATATATTCAATTCTCGCTTCAGGGGTGTCTGGGTCCAGCGGCACATAGGCACCACCAGCTTTTAACACCGCCAATACCGCCACCATCATGTCAATCGAACGCTTAAAGCATAACCCCACCGTGACCTCGGGTTTCACTCCTTGCGCTTTAAGGTAATGGCTCAGTTGATTCACTTGACACGCCAGTTGATGATAGCTGAGCTGTTCTTCTTGGTATATCAGCGCAACCGCATCCGGTGTTTGTTGGCATTGATGATCAAAACGGGTGATCACATGTTCTGGCCCATACGCCACCACTGTTGGCGTAGAAAAGCCCAGTACTTGTTGGCGGTTTTGTTCGGTCAACATCGGCAATTGGCTGACTCGCAATGCTGGATTATCGACAATACTTTGTAATAATACCGCAAAGTGCTCGGCCATATTGGCGATGGTTTGGCGTTCAAATAAAGCGCTGGCATACAGCCACTCTAGGTGTAACCCTGCCCCTTCAATCACGGTTAAGGTGAGGTCAAATTTTGCTGTGGCACTGTTATTATCAGAACGATGATCTGAATCCGCCAATGGGCTCAGTGTCAACCCGGTTAAATCGGCCGTCGTCGCCGGGTTATTTTGTAATACCAACATCGTTTGAAATAACGGATGATGGCTTAAATGGCGCTCTAATTTTAACTCATCCACCAGTTTTTCAAACGGTAGCTGTTGATGTTCATACGCTTCTAACAAACGGGTTTTACTTTGCTGCAATAACGCAATAAAAGATAAGTCTTCAGATAAATCACTGCGTATCACTAAAGTATTGACAAAAAATCCCACCAAGTCCGCTACCTCGGCCTGCTCTCGGTTGGCGATTGGGGTACCAATCACAATATCATCAGCACCGCTATAACGGGCCAGTAACGTGGCAAAAGCAGCATTGAGCAACATAAACAGAGTCACCCCTTGGCGTTGCGCTAACTGTTTTAACTGCTTTTGCAACTCAACAGATATATCGTGATCAACCACCCCAGCACGATAATCAACCAACGCAGGACGCGGTTTGTCTAACATTAATGGTTGTTCAACCGGTGCCCCAACCAAACGTTGTTGCCAATACGCCAATTGCCGCGCGAGCACTTCGCCTTGCAAGTAGTCATGTTGCCAACTAGCGTAATCGGCATATTGTAGTGCTAGCGCTGGCAATGAATGCAGATTGCCTTGGCAATAAGCCCGATATAACTGCGACAACTCATCAATTAAAATCCCCTCAGACCAACCATCACAAGCAATGTGGTGCATGGTGATCAGCAATACCGCTTCGGTGGATGAACACCTCAGTAAACAGGCCCGTAACATCAAGTCCTCAGCCAAATTAAACGCCCGTTGACTCTCTTGCACCGCACACTCGCTGACTTTGGCACTTTGTGGCCCGGCTGGCAAAGCAGATAAATCCTGACATTGCAGTTGCAATCGTGGCTCCTTGAGCCTTATTGGATAAGGGTTGCCCTGATCATCTTCGCGATAAACCGTATGCAAAATATGATGACGTTGCACTAAGGTATTTAGCGCGCCTTCAAGTGCACCAACATTCAGTTGGCCACTTAACACCAAAGCCGCTGGCATATTATATTGAATACTGCCCGGACTAATTTGCTCTAATAACCACAAACGTTGCTGGGCAAAAGATAACGGTATCGGGGCCTCTGGTAAGGCTGGGGTCACCTTGGGGATAACACTAATTTGGCTGTGAGCGACCAATATGGCCAGTTCAGCAATGGTTTGATGGGCAAAAATTTCTTTTACCGCAATATTGACTTGATAGTGCTGGCGAATGGCGGCCATTAAACGTACTGCCGATAATGAATCCCCCCCAATGGTAAAAAAGTTATCCTCAATCCCCAACTGGCTTAACCCCAATAACGTTTGCCAAATTTGGCAAAGCTGGGTTTCAATCGCATTGGTGGGCGGCACATAACTGTCGGCCAATTGCTGATTAATGTCCGGCATCGGCAAGGCATCGGTATCGATTTTACCATTAGAGGTTAAGGCAAACGTTTCTAATAAAACAATGGTCGGGGGGATCATATAATCTGGCAATTCTTGTTTTAGATAACGTTGCAATGCGTCAATTTGTAAACTTTGTCGGTCGCCAGTGACAAAACTCAACAGTTTTTTCGGCTCACCTTGGGTTAATACAATCACATCATTAACCGGAGGATAACCGGCAATCACACTTTCTATTTCACCCAGTTCAATTCTAAAACCCCGAATTTTCACCTGCTTGTCCATTCTGCCCAGGTATTGCAATTGACCATCGGGTAACCACCGCACCAAATCCCCAGTGCGGTATAACCGTGCTTGAGTACCATCAGCAAATTGATGTTGGATAAAACGATCGTCCGTCAATGTCGGTTGACCTAAATACCCTCTGGCCAATCCCATACCACCAATCAGTAACTCTCCGCTAACCCCCACAGGCACAGGACGCAAATGGCGGTCAAGCACATAACTGGTGAGGTTACCAATGGTATTGCCTATCGGAGGCAAAGCACCAATGGCATAATCAACCACCAAATGCGCACTGGAGACATGAGTTTCGGTTGGACCGTACTGATCCCACAAGCAACACTGATGATGCAGATGTAAAAACTCGCTTAAGTATTCACTAATAAAGACTTGTTCTGAGCCAGTAATAATTTCTCGCAGAGTCGCTAATACAAGGCCCTGTTTACCCACCTCTTCAGCCAGCAAATTCAGTGGGGCTTGGGCCATAAACAAACGGCCAATCTGCTCACTGACCATGGTTTGGGCCAGCAGTGCCATATCTTGACGCACGTCTTTACTGATCAACACCACCGTTGAACCGGTGTACCAAGCAGTCGCCAATTCCTGTATCGACACATCAAAACCAATCGAGGCAAACTGTAAGGTTCTTAGTGGTTTATCTAGGGTATTTTGCAAAACTTGCGCCTGTACCAAATTACTCATAGTACGGTGACACTGCAATACCCCTTTGGGTTGCCCGGTTGAGCCTGAGGTATAACAGATATAAGCGAGGTGATCACTATCGACCAAACTTTTGGCACCAATATTATGTTCGCTATATTGCGGCAAAGCTTGCAGTAATTTGGGGTCATCAATGTCTAACGTTTGCAATCCCTCATCGGTGATAAAATCATTGCAACTCGAATGGGTAATAATCAATTTGACGCCACTGTCTTTGACAATATAGCTGCGTCTTTTTAGCGGATAAGCAGAATCTAGTGGCACATAAGCCCCACCCGCTTTTAAAATCGCCAGTATGGCGATAATCATGGCCATGGAACGTTCAATAAATAAACCCACCAAAACATCAGGGCCAATGCCTTGTTCGAGTAAATAATGGGCCAGGCGATTGGCCTGCGCATTAAGCTGTTGATAGCTTAACTGTTGTTGTTCAAACGTTAACGCAGGATAATCTGGATTTTTTTGTGCTTGCATTTCAAACCAATGATGAATGCAAATATCGCTATTATACTCACGCTCAGTGGCATTATATTGCACCAGCAATTGATGTTGTTCGGCCTGTGGCAAAATGGGCAAGGCACTCACGGTTTGTTCAGGGTTGGCGACAATGCCGCGCAATAAAGTGTCTAAACTTGCGGCAAAACGTGCAATGGTCGACGCCTCAAATAACCCGGTGGCATACTCCCAGTTAAGCACCATGCCTTGATCTGTTTCAAGCACCGACAGATTGAGGTCAAATCTGGCCAGCTTCCATGGCTGATCAAATAACGATAACTGTAATGCCGTTAATGGCAACTCATCCATTTGGTTGTTTTGTAAAACCATCATCACTTGAAATAATGGATGATGACTTAGGCTACGTTCTACTTGAAGTTCATCCACCAGTTTTTCAAATGGCAACTGTTGATGTTCATAAGCCGCCAATAAACACTGCTGGCTTTGTGCCAACAGCGCAATAAATGTCGGGTCTGCCGATAAGTCAGTGCGCAATACCAAAGTGTTAACAAAAAAGCCCACCAAGGGGGCCACTTCGGCTTGTTCGCGGTTGGCAATGGGGCTACCAATAACAATATCTTGCTCATTAGAATAGCGGCTGATTAAACAAGCAAAGGCACTATTGAGCAACATAAACAGGGTAACCCCCTGTTGCTGAGCCAAGGCATTGAGCGACTGTTGCAAAGAAAGCGGCAAACACTGTTCGAACATATCCCCTTGATAATTGGCCACCGCTGCTCTGGGGTGATCCAGTGGCAAACCATGCACCGCTGGTGCGCCCGCCAATTGTTGTTTCCAATAATCTAACTGCTGATTTAATACCGGCCCCTGCAAATAGGCTTTTTGCCAAGCGGCATAATCACCATATTGAATCTCTAACGCGGGTAAAGGGTTATCAGCCCCCTGAAGATAAGCATTGTATAATTGAGCCAATTCGCTGATCAGTATGCCCTCAGACCATCCATCTGAGGCGATATGATGCAAGGTAACCAATAACACATGATATTGGCCAGAGAGTTTGATCACTTGCGCCCTAAGCATCATATCTTCGGCCAAATTAAACGGTAAGTCGCTTTCTGCTTGTGCCAATGCCATCAGGTGTTGTTGCTGCGCCGCATCTGCGGATAAATCTGTCAACGGTAAGTCAAACGCCACACCCGGCGTCACCTGCTGCGACGCTTCTCCATCTTGGTTAGCACGATAGATTGTCCGCAAAATATGGTGACGTTCAACAATGCCATTGAGCGCCAAAGTCAATGCCGCCAAATTTAAATCGCCCTTAAGTTTAAGCGCGACAGGCACATTATATTGACTGCTTTGTGGATTAATCTGATCTAAAAACCATAATCGTTGTTGAGCGAATGACAAAGGTCTATCACCATCGATTTGACAGGGCAAAATCGGTGGCAATTGTATGGTATCGGCTTTTTTAGCCTGAGCCGCTTTGGCTTCAAGAATGTAGGCGATAATCTGATCTTTAGCCGCTTTGACCTGGCTTTTGGTCTCATTATCTAATCGTTTAACATCACCTTTGACACTCAGTTGGCTACCTTTAACATCGAGGCGCACACCATAATCGGCCAGCTTTTGTAGTAGTTGCTCTAATGCTAAAGTAGCCATTCATCCTCCTCATTACCATCAGCATCACCATTAGCATTAGCATCATCGCTATCAACTGCTGGGGCTTGCGCCAACAATTGTTCGAGCGCCCGTTCTTTATCAATAAACTGGGCTAACTCGCTAATGGTACGAAACTCAAAAATCACTTTAAGGCCAACGGCGATGGCAAACTGACCTTTTAGCGCCGCCATTAAACGCACCGCCAATAACGAATGACCACCAATATCAAAAAAGCTGTGGTTCGCACTCACCTGTTCTATACCCAGCAGCTTTTGCCAAATTTGCGCAATCGCCAACTCAGTCTCACCCGTAGGCTCAATATGATCTACCGACCCGGTGTGTGATGATGCCGCCAGTTGCACCAATTGGGCGCGATCAATCTTTCCATTGCCGGTTAAAGGAAACTTATCAAGCTGAATATAACCGCTAGGGAACATATAATCTGGCAAATTATCATTAATAATGGTGCGTAATTGGCTTTCTAATGACGCATTCGCTTGGGTGCCCGCATCGGTGACCATACACGCCACCAATCGCTGTGGTTCTTGACAGACCACCACAACCACTTCTTTAATCGCCGAATGTATCAGCAAACAACGTTCAATTTCGCCCAATTCTAACCGTAAACCGCGTATTTTCACTTGGTTGTCTTTGCGCCCTTGCAGTACCACCGAGCCATCGGCCAATTGATACGCTAGGTCACCGGTTTTATACACTTTACCGCTGATATCGGTTAAATTGACCAGCTGGCTAGCGGTTTTTTGTTGGTTATTTAAGTAACCACGAAATAACCCCGGACCACCAGTACACAACTCACCAATCACCCCACGTGGGACTAGACGATTGTCTTCATCGACAATATAGATGGTGGTATTTGCAAAGGGTTTACCAATAAACCCGCCTTCAATATGACGGTCTAAGGGCGCTAGGTCATCGGTTTCAAAATAACTAGTATCAATCACCCCTTCGGTGGTGCCATAAGAGTTGATGACCCTAGTTTTATTGAGGGTTTTATTAGTGCTGGTACATACACTTTCCAATCGATGATGATCGGCCAACGACCAAGCATCAGAACTGACCAAAACCAATGCCATTTTCGCCAAATACTGTTCAACTTGCTGTTCGTTTTGTTTTTCACCTTGTTCTAGATGATCCATCAATAACCGCATCACCGCAGGCACAAATTCAGCACAATCAATCTTTTGTTCAATGATGATTTGCAGCAGTTTTTCGGGTTCTAAAATCACGGCTTTAGGACATAAAACCAAAGTTCCACCTGCGCACCAAGCGCGCATCCAGTCACCAGAGAAAACATCAAACGTCACATTGGCCATTTGTAACCAGCGATAACCCTTGCCTGCCAAATCATAAGCACTATTCCAACCTTGATACATCGCCACCAGTCCTTGATGCTCAACCATCACGCCTTTTGGCTGTCCTGTAGAGCCAGAGGTAAATAACACATAAGCCAAATGGCGGCTATTGAGTCCCAATGCCTTAGGGTCTAAATTCTCTTGACTAGCATTGGCCCACGCCTGCTCGTGCTCGTCTAAGGATATCACCGTCGCGACCTGCAACTGAGTCTGCGCCTGAACATCATCTTGCGTTAACAATAACTGAATATCCGCATCATCAATAATGCCTTGCAACCGTTTGCTTGGCGCACTCGGGTCAAAGGGCACATAAGCACCACCAGCTTTTAAAATCGCCAACAAAGCCACCACCATCGTCATGCTACGTTGTGCACACACGGCCACCAAAGTCTCCGGTTTTACCCCAAGCCCCACTAGGTGATGGGCCAATTGGTTGGCTTGGGTATTGAGCGCCTGATAACTTAATTGCTCATCACCCCAAACCAGTGCAATCGCCTGTGGTGTGGCACTGGTCTGTGCTTCAAATAATGCATGTATCGTGCTTTGTTCATCGTAATCAGCCACGGTTTGATTAAATTGATGGCGTAACTGGTGTTGTTCTTTGTCATCAATTAACGATAGCTCACTTAAGCGCTGGGTCGGTGTGGCCACAATATTGCGTAACAAGGTTTCAAAATGCTGTGACATCGACACAATGGTTTGCTGATCAAATAATGCGCTGGCATATTCCCACACCAAATGTATACCCGAATCATCTTCTAACACGTTCAATGATATATCAAACTGTGCCTTGGTATGGGCAGTATCGAAATTCGCCACCTCAACAGCATTGAGATTTAAGCTGGTTTCGGCAAAGTTATGCAGCGTCAACATCACCTGAAACAGCGGGTTTTGACTTAACGTACGCTCAACTTGCAGCTCATCGACTAACTGTTCGAATGGCACTTGCTGATGGGCATAAGCATCAAGGCAACGCTGCTTGGTTTGCCCCAACAATTTGGTAAATAGTGGGTCCCCTGACAAATCACTGCGCATCACCAAAGTATTAATAAAAAAGCCAATTAAAGGGGCTATTTCTGGCTGCTCTCGGTTGGCCACTGGGCTACCAATCACAATATCGTCAACACCAGAATAACGGCTAAGCAAGCACGCCAACGCGCTATTTAATAACATAAACAAGGTAACACCTTGGGTTTTGGCCAAGGTATTTAAGCCGGTTTTTAACGCAATAGGCAATGTATGTTGAACCATGCTGCCGACAAAATCGGCCACCGCTGGACGAGGGTGATCTAAACGCAGGTTATGCACCAAAGGCAGGCCGTCTAACTGTGTTTTCCAATACCCCAACTGCTGTTCTAACACTTCACCTGTTAGCCACTGACGCTGCCAATAGGCATAGTCATAATACTGAATCGCTAAAGAGGTTAATGGGTTGGGTTGGTCGCTAGCAAACGCATTGTATAGTGCAGAGAGTTCGTTGATCAGAATATTCATCGACCAACCATCAAACGCAATATGATGAATATCAACAGACAATAACTGCTGATCACTGGCCAATTTGATTAACAGAACCCGCAGCATTAAATCTTCGCTCAGGTTAAAGGGTTGGTCGGTTTGCGCCTCAATCTGCTTTACCGCTTGATGGTGCTGTTGTTCAGCCGTCAAAGCACTAAAATCTTCACAGACCATGTTCACACTGACACCATCAACAGCATCAACCACCTGAAAAGCCTTTCCCTGATCATTGGCAAAATAACGTGTGCGTAATATTTGGTGCCGCACCACCAAAGCGTCTAAAGCCTGTTGTAACGCCGCAACATTTAACGCACCGGTGAGGGTTAGTGTGCTATTAATCACATATTGGCTGCTCATCGGAGATATTTGATCTAATAACCACAAGCGTTGTTGCGCAAAAGACAGCGGCAATTGAACCGTTTGTGGTGCCGGTTCAATCGGTGGCACATTAGATCTATCGGCTTGGCCGATAATTTGCGCCAGTGCAGCGATGGTTCGATGGTCAAAAATGGTTCTAATGGCGATATCGACCTGCCAGCGCTGGTGAATTTCAGCCACTAGTCGTACCGCGTTTAATGAATGGCCACCGAGGTCGAAAAAGTTATCGTGAATGCCAATTTTATCTTCTTCTAACAAGTGTTGCCAAATGTCACATAAACCCCGTTCAAATGCATTGGTTGGCGCAACATATTGTTGGTCGCTGCCCGAGCGTGCATCCGGTAGCGGTAACCCCTGTCGGTCAATTTTGCCATTGGCGGTCATTGGCCATTGGTTCAAGGTCATATAATGGCTAGGCACCATATAGCTGGGTAAGGTTTGATGCAATAATTGACTTAATTGATGGCTCTCGGCGGGTTGGCTATCATCAGCCTCAATAATATAGGCCACCAACTGCTGTGGCTCACCTTTGATCAACACCAGCGCGTCACTCACCGCCTGACAATCGACCAATGCCGCTTCAATTTCGCCCAATTCAATTCTAAAACCCCGTAACTTCACCTGATCATCCCGTCGACCGACAAAAGCAATGCTGCCATCTGCCTGCCAACGCACCATATCACCGGTTTTATACAGCCGCCCTTCACCCCAAGGATTGGCAATAAACGCCTGTTCTGTCAGTGCTTCATTGTTTAAATAGCCAATCGCGAGATTATCACCCCCAATACACAGCTCACCGGTGACCCCAATCGGTTGCAATTGCAATTGCTCATTGAGCACATAACAGTGGCTATTATAAATGGGTTGACCAATCGGTGGGTGCTCTTCATGGGCTTGTGGTTTAACGAGATAGCTGGTCGACACCACAGCAGCCTCAGTCGGGCCATAATGATTCACCAAAGTGATACCCGCCAAATGCTCAGTGTAACCGCGCCCTAAACGATCACCGCCGACCAGTAAATAACGCAACGTATCTAGCCCGGCAAAGGTACCTACTGGGGCTAATGCCGCCAACAATCCGGTCGGTAAAAAGCAATGGCTCACTTGATTGCGCGCTAAACACGCTGTTAATGCCGTTGCGCTCGCCCGTGTATCATCATCAATCACCACTAACTGACCACCGCAGAGCACATAAGGCCAACATTCCCATTGGGCCGCATCAAAACCCACACTGGCCACTAGGGTGGCCACACTGTGCGAGTCACACTGATACTGATCAATATGCCAATGACACAGATTATTCAATGCCTGATGAGACACCATCACCCCTTTAGGCTGACCCGTCGAACCCGAGGTATAAATCACATACGCCGGTTGTGCCGGGTCAATATCAACCGCCACCGAGGTCGTTGGCTGATCTTCGAGTAATACCTGTCTGAAATTTAGATCTAAAATAAACGCGGTATAATCGTTTAACAGTTCAACTGAGCCAAACAAACTTTGGCTGGTTAACACCACTTCAATTTCGCTATCTTCGAGCATGTATTCGAGGCGCTCTTCAGGGTAAGTGGGATCCAATGGCACATAACACGCGCCACTCTTAAGCACCGCAAGTTGCGCCAATATCAAGCCAATAGACCGACCGACACAAATGCCCACCCGCTCACCAGGCGTAATGCCTTGATCTAACAGATAGTGCGCCAACTGATTACTTTGCTGTTCAAGGTCTTGATAACTAAACTTTTCATCTCCCTCAAGCACCGCGATAGCATCAGGGTTTAGCTGAGCTTGGGTCAAAAACAGCTGATCAATCGATTGCTCTGCCGGATACTTAAAATAGGTTTGATTCCACTGGTGTAATTGCTGATGTTGTTGTTCAGGACTGAGTAAAGGATACTGATTAATGGGGCTATCTGGAGCCGCCACCACAGCGCTCAGCAATTGAGCAAAATGCGCTGATAACTGCACTATGGTTTGATGGCGAAACAGGTCAGTGGCATAGGTCCAACTTAGGCACAACCCTTGAGGTGTTTCAGCGATATGTAAGTTCAAATCAAATTTGGCACTGCTCACCTGCTGAGGCTGCTTATTTAACACCAGATCCGGCAACTCAATACGATGGTTGTCTTGATTGTCTAACGTTAACATCATCTGAAACAACGGGTTATAGCCCAAACTGCGTTCAACCTTGAGTTCATCGACCAAACGTTCAAAAGGCACCTGCTGATGCGCATTGGCCGCCAATAAACCTTGTTTACTTTGCGCCAGCAATTGCACAAATGTCGGATCATCCGACAAGTCACTGCGCAAAATCAATGAATTAACAAAAAAGCCAATCAACGGGGCGACTTCGCCTTGTTCTCGATTGCTGACCGGGCAACCAATCACAATGTCGGTTTGGCCAGAGTAACGACTCACTAAACTGGCCAAAGCCGTATTGAGTACCATAAACAAAGTCGCTTGTTGGCTTTGGGCCAATTGATTTAACTGCTGCTGAAGCACCAACGGTAATTGTTGTTCGAACATTTCGCCTCGGTTACTGGCATTGGCAGGGCGTGGGAAATCCAATGGCAAACTGTGTACCAATGGCAAATCCGCCAAATGCTGTTTCCAATAGTCCAGTTGTCGGGTTAATACATCCCCTTGCAACCACTGTCTTTGCCAATGGGCAAAATCACTAAATTGAATCGGTAGCGGCGCTAACGGGTTATCAGCACCTGAGGTATAGGCTTGATACAATTGCGCCAACTCTCGGGTCATAATTTCCATCGACCAACCATCAGAAGCAATATGATGCATGGTGACCAGCAACACATGTTGCTCTGCGCTCAATTTAACCAAGGTGGCGCGAAGCATCAAATCTTCAGCCAAATTATACGGCTTATCCCCTTCTTCTCGGGCAATCTGTGCGACCCGAATTTGCTGCGCTTCATCCGCCAGCGAAGAGACATCCATACGGCCCAAAACCAGCGGCATTGGATCATGCATGATCTGATAGGCATCCCCTTGCGGGTCAGTACGATACACAGTGCGTAATACCTGATGACGCTCAATAATGCCATCAAATGCCCGCTGCAAACTGGCCACATCCAGCTGCCCGTCGAGGCGAAAAGCCTGTGGGATATTATATTCACTGCCAATTGGTGATATTTTGTCAACAAACCATAACCGTTGCTGCTCATACGATAAAAAGCATAACTGCTCATTACTATCAATGGCCAAATGCTGATAGAGGGTTTCAATCTCCCCCTGCTGCGCCATTAAGTCGCTATGCTTTGATGCCGATAATACGCCATGGTCATCACCAATGGTGACGCCTGCATCACCCCAGTCAACAAAAACATCCTCGTTGGCCATTGCTATTAATTGTTTTACCAGATTCATTGCTTATCCTGCCTTACGCTCGTCATGGAGTGGCTATTTCGTCTACTTCTGCCCGTACGTCGTGTCACTGCGGGCATCACTTGGTCTTTGCTCGAAGTTGCACGCAATTTTTGTTGATCAATAAAGACCGCCAGTGCTTTGGGGGTTTGATGGGTTAATGCATCTTTTAACGCAATATGTAGTGACCATTGCTGACGTATACTGGCCACCATACGAGTGGCCACCAGCGAGTGTCCACCAATGGCAAAAAAAGTTGTCATTCAGCCCCACCTGGGGTTGATTCAATAAGGTTTGCCATAAAACACACAGTTGTTTTTCAGTCTCGGTTTGCGGCGGCTGATACTGGCGGGTACCAGCATCGCCCGCTGAATCGGCCCTCATTTGCGTTCTTAGTACAGATAGCGCCTTTACATCTAATTTACCATTCGGGGTTTGCGGCAAAGCTTCAAGCTTGATAAATTCTGATGGCACCATATAACCGGGCAATAACTGGTGTAGATAAGTCCCCAGCGTCTCTAACAAGTCAATGGTTGATGATAAAACCACATAAGCCACCAAGGTTTCATCACTTTCTAAGGTGATGGCGGCATCAGCCACTTGGTCATGGCCCATTAACTGACGGCCAATTTCGCCAGGCTCGACCCTAAAACCCCGCACTTTGATTTGCTGGTCGATTCGGCCTAAACACTCAAGCACCCCCCTGTCATTCCAACGCGCCAAATCACCGGTGCGATATAATAACTGTGCTTGTAGCGGATATACCGCATGATCAATAAATTGTTGTTTGCTCATTTGCGGCTGGTGCAGATAACCCCGAGTCACCCCAGCACCACCAATATGTAACTCACCAGGCACCCCATCAGCGACCAATTGTCCCTGACGATTAAGCACATAACAACGTGTATTGGCGATTGGCGTGCCAATATTCACCGGGATATCTCGATGCATTTTTGCCATGGTTGACCATACCGTGGTTTCGGTCGGCCCATACATATTCCATAACGTCATATTTGAGTGTTCAAGCAACCCCTGTTTGAGCGTTAGTGGCAAACGTTCTCCACCACACAAAGCGGTAAACGCTTGGCTGGGCTGCCACTGCTGGGCCAACAACATGGTCCAAGTGGCTGGCGTGGCTTGCATAAAGTTAATCTTATGCCCATCGATGAGCGCGGCCAATAGTTGTGGGTCATGACTTTGCTCGGCACTGGCCCACGGTGACACAAGCACCAAAACATAGCGGTAAAAATATCTCCAATACATGAATATCAAAAGATAATGAAGTCACCGCCAGCAATCGGGTTTGCTCGTCAACCGCTAAGGGTTGCACCAAGCCATGGAGTAAATTCATCACATTGTCATGGCTGACCATCACCCCTTTGGGTTGACCGGTAGAGCCGGAGGTGTAAATCACATAAGCCAAATCTGACGACTCAGCAATCACCGGGCAAGTCTCGTCAAATTTGGCCCATAAGGTTTTATCATCTAGCTCAATACGGTGACAATCAAAACGGGTGGTGCAACTCGACTGAGTTAACACCCATTTTAGCGCACAATGCGCCACCATATAGTGTAACCGAGCCTCAGGATACTCTGGGTCTAACGGCACATACGCCGCCCCCACCTTAAGAATGGCCAATTGCGCCACCACCATCTCAAGCGAACGCTCAATACACAATCCCACCAACATCCCAGATTGTATGCCTTGTTCAAGCAAACCATTGGCCACCCGATTGGCCTGTTGCTCTAATTGCTGATAACTCAGGCTTTGGTCCTCATAACGTAACGCTATCGCTGCGGGTGTTCGTTGCACTTGATCACTAAATAACTGGTCTATTCGTTGTGATGCGGGTTGTTCAAGCGCGGTATCATTGTACTGATGATGCAAGCGATCTAGATCAACTTTGCCTAATAATTGCGCTAAGTGGATGGCTTGTTCTGTATGGTCAATCAGTGCGCGAATAATATGATTTAAGTAACCTGCTATCCGCTGGGCAAATGCCTGACTAAACGCCTGACTATCTAATGTCAAAGCGACCGCCAAAGAACCGTCAAGGCTGTTTTTGGCAAAATTTACATCCAGTTGGTAATTGGTTTTTTCAAAAACATTGGCATCAAGCAATTTGACTTCGCCGATCACTTGTTGGTAAACATGAAAATCGACATAGTTAAATAATGAATGAGAAAAATCTAACCCGGTTAACCGTTGCACCTCAGATAAAGGGTAACTGCGCTGGGTCATCAGTTCAGCCAACGCCTGATCGGCATTTTGAATTAATTCAGCCCAATGCTGCCCCCCATGACCTTCAACTTCTAGCCCCCCGACCTGCACTCTCAAAGGCAAAGAATTTAAAAACAACCCCAAAGTCGACTCACCGCCCGGCGCTTCAAGCCGACCATTACCGACCACTGAGGTCATAATGTCTTGCTCACCACTTAACATTGCCATCAACACCAAATGAATCGCCAATAACAGGCTTTTTTCTTGCACTTGATGCTGACGAGCCAAAGTGAATAACGCTTCGCTATCACTGGACGACAATTGCTGATGTAAAACAATGCTATCTTTGCGTTGATCAGATGCCCACCATGGCAACACTGTACCAACAAATTTTCCCTGCCAATAGACGGCATTGTCTGCCTCGGACAAGACCTGCTGCTCTTGTTGAATAAAATGTTTATAGGCTAAAGGGGCGGGTTGAGGGTCAAGGTTTTGACCTTGTTGCAACTGAAGATAAATGCCAAATAATTCGGTGTTAAGACTGGCGACACTCCAACCATCGAGCAAGGCATGATGAAAACTCAAATGGTAATAAAATTTGTCTTCGGCCAATAAATGAATCACCACTCGCCACAAAGGCTTGGCAAAATCAAATGCTGCCACACTTTCATCAGCAATCCATTGTTGCACCTGCTTATCGCTGTGTTCAGCCTCAAGCGAGGTTAAATCGATGATACTCAGCGGTAACTCAATTTGGCGATAAACCTGCTGCCAAGGCTCTTGTGCGTCAATATCAAAACGACTGCGTAAAGCATCATGACGATTGACCACTTCGCCTAACGCCTGAGCAAATAACGCTTCTTGCCAATGACTTTGTAGACAAAAACTAAAAATATCATGGTAAATCCCATCGCCGGTGGCCATCAAGTTATGATAAACCATGCCCCTTTGTAACATCGACAACGGATAACCATCTTGCAGTTCGCCGTTTTTAAGGCTCCCTTGAAGGTTTAGCGGCAATAACGCAAAAGGTTCAATCTCGGTCTGTTGATAACTCACCGTTTGTTCAGCGTCAATGGCTTGGGCCAGTTGGCGAATATTTTTCTGCTGCGCCAAATCTTTAAGCGAAAAAAGTAACCCTGCCGCTTTGGCTTGAGTGACCACCGAAATCGCCCGAATAGAATCACCGCCAATGGTGAAAAAGTTATCCATCACCCCGACCTGAGTCAACCCCAACAAGGTTTGCCAAATCTGACATAAACACCGTTCAATATCATTTTGTGGTGGCTCATAGGTTTGTGCAATTTGCTGATCAAACGCAGGTTTTGGTAACGCTTTATGATTGAGTTTACCGTTAACGGTTAAGGGTAATTCAGCCAGCGTCATCAACGTCGAAGGCACCATATGTTCGGGTAAATGCTGCTGTAAATACGGTTGTAATACGGTGGTTTCAACCTCAGTGTCTAACACCAGATAAGCGGTTAATTGCGGATTGTCGCCCGTGAGTATCACCGCCGCCTCCCGCACTTGTGGATGGCTTAGCAATACCCCAACAATTTCACCCGGGTTCAATTCTAAACCCTCTAAGTTTAAGCTGATCATCTGAGCGTCCCATATACTCTAACTCGCCTTGCTCATCAAAACGCGCCAAATCGCCACTACGGTATAACCGCTGTTTGGGCAGCAACGGATGGTGAATAAAGCGCTCAGCGGTTAAATTGTCTCGCCCCAGATAACCCCGGGCCACGCCGCCACCGGCAACATGCATTTCACCAATGGCCCCTTTGGGCACCAATTGCAACGCCGGACTCAACAACATCAGCCCCAAATCTGCCAACGGCTGGCCAATATAACTAGACGTGCTGGCAATATCGGTGGCCATAATGCGCTTATAGGTGACATGCACCGTGGTTTCGGTAATACCATACATATTGACCAATATCGGACGAGCATCACCATACTTATCACACCAGGGTTGCAACGCCGATAACGTTAATGCTTCGCCGCCAAAAATCACATAACGTAGTTTCAGTTCAAGTTCAAGCGACTGCTGACGGTCATAACTAACCAAGGCATTAAAAGCGCTGGGGGTCTGATTGAGCACCGTCACCTTAGCCTCAATTAATAACTGATAAAAATCCGCAGTTGAACGCGCCGTCCAGTACGGCACAATCACCAATTTGGCACCATAATTCAACGCCCCCCAAATCTCCCATACCGAGAAATCAAAAGCACAAGAATGAAATAACGTCCAAACATCGTGACGATTAAACTGATAAAATTCATCGCTAGAATCAAACAGTCTGACGATATTGCGATGCTCAATCAATACCCCTTTGGGTTGCCCGGTTGAACCTGAGGTATAAATCACATAAGCCAAATGATCTGCCGTTAAACCTTCAACCTCAGGGGCATTATCACTATAGTCGGCCAAGGCACTATCATCAGCCACCACCCAAGTTAACCCTTGGGACATCATACGATCAAAGACCTGATGATCGACTGCGCTATGCCCCACCACCAGCTGAACCTTGGCATCATCAATAATATAATGCAGCCGCTCACTGGGATAATGAGGGTCTAGTGGCACATAAGCACCACCGGCTTTTAAAATCGCCAACATCGCCACCACCATGGTGATTGAGCGGTCAACACACAATCCCACCAACCTATCAGGGCGCACCCCAAGCGTCATTAAATGGTGTGCCAACTGATTGGCCTGAGTGTCCAATTGGCCATAAGTCAGGGTTTGCTGGTCTAGTTGCAGCGCCACCGCATCAGGATATTGTTTTGCCCGCACGGCAAAGCGCTGGTGGATACAATCGCCTTGTTGGTCTTTGCCTAGCGCCAATTCTAATTCGGGTATAAGCTGCTGGATTTCAGCTTGGGGCAGCAGCGCTGGTAAATCTGGCGAAGCTTGTGCCGGGTCAATCATTTGGCCGACGATATTGCCCAGATAACCGCACATTCGATGGCCAAATTCAGCACTAAACACCCCACCGTCCAGCGACAGCGAAATCGATATACTGCCATCGGTATTGTCTTTAACAAAATCAAGACTAAGTTGGTAATTGGTCTTTTCAAAAATATCGGCATCGAGCAAGCTGACGTCATCGGCCACTTGGCGATACACATGAAAGTCAATAAAGTTAAATAGTGAATGAGAAAAATCGCCACCAGTCAGCCGTTGCACCTCAGCCAGCGGATAACTGCTACGGATCATCACCTCACTCAGGGCCTTATCCGCAGCCACCATCAGCGCTGACCAAGGACTTTGGCTCACTCCCTGTAAACGCAGCGGTAAAGTATTTAAAAATAAGCCCAAAGTTCGCTCACCGCCAGGGGCAGCCACCCGTGCATTGCTGACCACCGAGGTCACCACATCATCGTTACCACTAATCAATGCCATCAGCAGCAAATGAATACACAGCAATACACTTTTCTCTTGCACTTGGTATTGCCGGGCCAATGCCAATAACGCATCACTGTCTGCAACAGACAATTGAAATAACGTCTGATGAGTTTTACCCCGTTGACTAGACGCCCACCACAGCAAAGGGGCATCATCAAGAATATCGCGCCAATAATCGAGCAGAGCCGGTTGCGCCAGTACCTGTTGTTCTTGGGCAATAAAGTGTTTATAGGGCAACGGCGGTAAAGGTCTGATCAGTGGCTGTTGATTGAGTAGCGCCTGATAAATATCAAATAATTCAGTATTAAGACTGGCCACACTCCAACCATCAAGCAAAGCATGATGAAAGCTCAAATGATAATAAAACTGCGCTTCAGCCAATCGATGGATCACCACTTGCCATGGCTGCACCGCAAAATCAAAGGCGCTGGCACTTTGTTTTTGCACCCATTGATCAATGGTCTGTTGTTGTGCCTTATCGTCATAAGCCGATAAGTCAATCACCGTTAAGGGCAACGGTAACTCGGCATAAATCACCTGCACGGGTTGTTCGCCACTCAGTTTAAAGCGACTGCGTAACACTTCGTGACGCGCCACCAATTCAGTTAATGCCGCCGCAAAAACCCCTTGTTGCCAACGACTATTCAAACGAAAACTAAATACATCATGATAAATACCGTCACTGTGATTGAGCATATTATGATACAGCATCCCCCGTTGCAGCTGTGACAACGGAAAAGCATCCAATACGTGTGGCTCGTCACTTAACTCGCTTATTGTGGTTTGCATCGACGCTGGCAGCAATGAAAACGGCGCGATATCGCTCAGCCTAACGGCCTGGGTTTGTTCGCCCACCATCGCTGTGGCCAGTTGGCGAATATTTTGATATAAAAACAGGTCTTTCACCGAAAAGTCTAACCCCTGCTCCGCCGCTTGTGTCACCAACGTAATGGCGCGAATCGAATCACCACCAATACTAAAAAAGTTATCACTCACCCCAACCTGTTCAAGCCCCAGTAAGGTTTGCCACAAGTGGCATAACTGTTGTTCTTGCTCGGTTTCAGGGGCGATATAACGGGCGGCCATTTGCGCGCTAATATCTGGCTGAGGCAAGGCTTTAGTATCTAACTTGCCATTGGCGGTAAGGGGAAGTTCAGCCAGCAATACATAGGCCGAAGGCACCATATAATCAGGTAAGTGTTGCGGTAAATACACGGATAAACGGGCGGCCAAATCAGTATTCCCATTAGCACTGTCATCAGCAACAATATAAGCCGTTAATTGCTGATTTTCACCCGCCACCGTCACCACCGCCTCTAACACCTCATCATGGCTGAGTAATGCCGCCACAATCTCACCAGGTTCAATTCTAAACCCTCTGAGTTTTAGCTGATCGTCTGCGCGACCAATATATTCTAGTTCACCACAACGATCAAAACGGGCCAAGTCACCGGTACGATATAACCGCGCATTCGCCAATAACGGATGGTGAATAAAACGCTCTGCCGTTAAGGCATCTCGGCCTAAATAACCCCGAGCTAAACCGCCACCAGCCACATACATTTCACCAATGGCCCCCTGAGGCACCAATTGCTGCCCAGGACTGAGTAACATTAAGGTCAAATCAGCCAGCGGCTCGCCAATATAGCTGGCTGCCCCAGCGATATCGGCGACCAAAATCCGTTTATACGTCACATGTACCGTGGTTTCGGTGATCCCATACATATTCACCAAACACGGATGCTGATCACCATGCTTGTCAAACCAGGGTTTTAATGCCGACAAGGTTAAGGCTTCGCCACCAAAAATCACATAACGCAACGGCAAAGGTCGCGACGCTTGGCGGTCTTGGGCGATTAACGCATTAAAAGCACTAGGAGTTTGATTGAGTACGGTGACCTTCGCTTGGTGTAATAAGTGGTAAAAATCGACCGTTGAGCGAGCCGTCCAATGGGGTACGATCACCAATTTTCCGCCATAAGCCAATGCCCCCCAAATCTCCCACACCGAAAAATCAAAAGCACAAGAGTGAAACAAAGTCCATACATCATGCCGATTAAAATCGTAGTGTTTTTCACTGGCTCGCATCAGTCGCACCACATTATGATGCTCAGTTAATACCCCTTTAGGTTGTCCGGTCGAACCTGAGGTATAAATCACATAAGCCAGATGATGAGCGTTTAAATCAGCAACCACAGGGGCATCCGTGGCATAATCCGCCAAAGCTTGATCATCTGCCATTACCCAAACTAATTCCTCAGGTAATGCCTCAGGCCAAGTCGTTAAATCAACATCGCTGTGGCCTAACACCCAGTGGATTTTGGCATCATCAATAATATAACGGAGTCGCTCACTGGGGTAATGAGGGTCAAGTGGCACATAAGCACCACCGGCTTTTAAAATGGCCAACATCGCCACCATCATGGTGATTGAGCGGTCAACACATAACCCAACCAAGGTATCGGGGCGTACGCCCAGTGCCATTAAATGGTGTGCCAACTGATTGGCCCGTTGTTCTAACTGAGTATAAGTGACCGTTTGCTGATCGAGTTCGAGGGCTACCGCCTGTGGCGTGTGCTTAACCTGTGCGACAAATAAATGATGAATGCAGTCATTTTCGGGATAAGCAGTGCGACTATCATGCATCTGTTGTCGCGATTGTTGTTGCCATTGTTGTATGTGGAGTGCCGATAATAATGGTAGTTCGCTGACCCGACTTTGCGGTGTATCAACAATCGCCTGTAACATCACTGCAAACTGCTCACCTAAATCAATGATGGTCTGGCGCTTAAATAATGCACTGGCATATTCCCAGCTCAGTTGTAAACCATCTTCTTCAGTTACGCCCAAGGTGAGGTCGAATTTGGCAATATTGCCCGGTAACTGACGTGGACTCAGTTCTAATCCTGGCAAAGAAAAAGTTTCAGATTGGTTATTTTGTAACACCAACATCAGCTGAAACAGCGGATTATGACTTAGACGCCGTTCGACGTTTAATTCGTCCACCAGTTTTTCAAACGGTAACTGTTGGTGATCACTGGCCGCCACAAATTGTTGCTTACCCTGAGCCAATAACTGTTGAAAACTCGGGTCTGCCGATAAGTCAGTACGCAATACCAAGGTATTGACAAAAAAGCCCACCAGCGGTGCCAATTCGGGTTGTTCACGATTGGCCATTGGGCTCCCAATCACAATATCATCTTGCCCAGAATAACGCCCAATTAAGCAGGCAAAAGCGGCATTTAATACCATAAATAAGGTAGCACCTGTGGCATTCGCTAGGGCGTTAAGCTGTTGCTGTAAAGTGGGCGATAACGACTGTTCAACCAAACCGCCTTTAAAATCGGCCACCGCAGATCTCGCATAATCTAACGGTAAACCATGCACAGCGGGTGCCCCAGCGAGGTTTTTTGTCCAGAAATCGAGCTGTTGGCGCAATACTTGTGGGCTTAAACTCGTGCGCTGCCACTGGGCATAATCACTATATTGGATCGCCAACGATGGCAAAGGGTTCGCTTGAGCGTTGACATAAGCTGTATAAAGCTGAGATAACTCAGTGACTAAAATGCCCATTGACCAGCCATCAGAGGCAATATGATGCATATTGACCAATAACAGATGCTGCTTGACACTCAGTTTTAACACCTGTGCGCGGATCATCAGCTGCTGTGACAATTCAAAAGGGCTGTCTTGCTCCAAGGCCAGGTACGCATTCACTTGCTGTTCGCGCTGTTGTTCGGTTAATGCGCTCAAATCGGTGACTGCGCCTAATGTCAGCGTTTGATCGAGCACTTGCTGATATACCCCTCCGTTCTCATCTTTACGATACACCGTTCGCAATACCTGATGTCGCTCAACAATACTCGCTAGGGCCTGTTGCAATGCGCCCAGATTAAGCTCACCGTCAAGGTTTAGTGCCACAGGTACATTATATTGGGTACCACCTGGGCTAATTTGATCTAATAACCATAAACGTTGCTGAGAAAATGACAGCGGTGGGTGAGTCACATTGGCGGGGCCAATAACAGGCGTATCCGAAGGAAGCGCATCGGCCACCTGCCGCGTTTGGCTTTGCAATAAAGCGATGATCTGATCTTTATTGGCTTTAATCGTCGCACCAATTTGTGCGGTGATCGCCCCTTTGCTGGCACTGGTACGTAACTTGCCCTGCTCAACATAAATTTTAATGCCGTTTTTCAATAACGTGGTAATAAAATGTTTCATATCTGTCATAATTACCACTCCATCTCTTCTTGATGATCAGGGTCATCAACATTGTCAGCCGCTTGTAATGCCAGCATAAAATCAGTATGAGCCGCCAATTGTTTAATAGTGGTAAATTCAAAAATATCCTTCAACCCATAGGCGCAATTAAATTGTTGTTTAAGCGCTCCCACCAAACGAATACCCAACAATGAATGGCCACCGACCTCAAAAAAGTGATCATCAATGCCGATCGCACCTTCACCCAATAGGGTTTGCCAAATCTGATAAATGGCCTGTTCAGTGTCGGTTTGAGGGGCCAATTGCGCCACACTGGCTGGTTCATCTGTCCCGGCCAGTGCTATCAAGGCTTTACGGTCTATTTTGCCATTACCCGTTAATGGCAGTGTGTCGATGACCACGTAACCGGCGGGGATCATATAATCCGGCAAGTTATCGGCCAGTAAGGTGCGTAATTCTTGCTGTAAGTCGCTCGACATCTCACGCACCACCACACACGCCACCAAGCGTTGTGGCGCATCACACACTACCACCACCGCTTCTTTAATGCTTTGGTGTGACACTAAGCAACGTTCGATTTCGCCCAGCTCAACCCGTAATCCACGTAGTTTCACCTGAAAATCTTTACGCCCCTGTAATACCACCGCACCACCGGGCAATTGATAGGCCAAATCACCGGTTTTATACACTTTGCCAACGACCCCAGACAACTCAACCAGCTGCTCAGCGGTTTTTTCAGGGTTATTCAGATAACCACGAAATAAACTCGGTCCACCGGTACACAGTTCACCAATCACCCCGCGAGGCACCAATTGATTGTCATCATTAACAATATACACCGTGGTATTGTTAAACGGAGTACCAATAAAGCCACCTTCAATTTCAGTATGCTCTGCCTTTGTTGTGGATTTTGCTAGGGGATCAGTGATAAGGGTATCAGTGATAAAATAACTGGTATCGATCACCCCCTCGGTGGTGCCATAAGAGTTCACCACCCGGGTTTGTGCCCCGCATAGCCGCTCAAGGCGATGGTGATCGGCCAATGACCAAGCATCAGAGCTGACGAGGGTTAACGCCATTTGGCTCAGGGTTTGACCCGTGTGTTCTAAATGATCCATTAACAATCGCATCACCGCCGGGACAAATTCGGCGCAGTCAATGCGCTGCTCAATGATAATCTCTAGCAGTTTTTCAGGCTCTAATATCACGTCACGCGGACATAAGACCAAGGTACCACCAGCGCACCAAGCGCGCATCCAATCACCAGAGAAAACATCAAAGGTCACATTGGCCATTTGTAGCCAGCGATAATGATTTCGCTTGAGTTGATGCCCTTCAAGTTGATAGGCACTCTCCCAACCTTGATACATAATCACCAACCCTTGATGTTCGACCATAACCCCTTTGGGTTGACCAGTCGAACCTGAGGTAAACAACACATACGCCAAATGACGGCTGGTTAAACCCAGTGTTGCTGGTTGCGGGTTACTCTCATCCATCTCTGGCGATAATTCCAGCTGATCGAGTGCAATGGTGTTGTTCAACTGTAATTGACCATTAGCCAGCAAATCTTGTTGGCTCAACATAAAGCGAATACCGGCATCATCAATAATGCTTTGCAGCCGTTTTTCTGGGGTGGCAGGGTCAAAGGGCACATAAGCACCACCGGCTTTTAAAATCGCCAACAAAGCCACCGCCATTTCAATGCTACGATGACAATACACCGCCACCAAGGTTTCAGGTTTGACCCCCTGGGCAATCAGATGGTGGGCTAAACGATTGGCCCGTTGATTTAAGCTTTGATAGCTTAACTGTTCATCACCCCATTGTAAGGCGATGGCATCTGGCTCAAGCAACACCTGACGTTCAAATAACTGATGAATACAATCTTGCTGGGCGTAGTCAGCTTGAGTTTGATTATACTGTTCTAGCAATTGATGTTGCTCGCCGGGACCAATGAGTGCTTGCAAGTCTAGCGGTACGGTTAAATCCGCTAACATTACCGTGACGATATGATTCAAATAACCACTAATACGTTGATAAAACTCATCGTCAAACGCCCCACCATCCAACAATATATGGGCACTGAGCAGATCACGGTGGCTGTCTTTGGCGAAGTTGATATCCAATTGATAATTGGTACGTTCAAACACCTGAGTTTCAAGCAGTGAGACATTTTGTTCAATCTTTTGATAAACATGAAAATCGACATAATCAAATAATGACGCCGAAAAATCCATGCCACTTAAGCGTTGAATTTCAGACAGTGGATAATGACGTTGCTCGGCCAATTGCGTCGACGCTTGATCCACGGCCATAATAATGTCGCGCCAAGTCCACTGCTGGCCAAAGGTTAAACGCATCGGCAATGCATTCAAAAAGACCCCTAAAGTCCGTTCGCCGCCAGGGGCTTCGATACGGCCATTATTAACCACTGAGGTCACCACTTCTTTATGGCCACTAAGCAAAGCCATTAGCACCATATGCACACTGAGCAAAATACTGCGTTCTTTTACCGCCAAATTGGGTGCCAGTTGCAACAATGCTTGGCTGTCAACGGCACAAAACTCATGACGAAATACTCGGCTATTGCCTCGTTTGGCGTTGGCCCACCAAGGCAATGGCGCATCTTGTAATAAGTCTTGCCAATACTGCGCATTGTCTTTTTGCCTCAAAGCCTGTTGTTCCATGGCAATAAATTGATTGTATGACAACGGCGCGTCAAACTCGCTAGGGTCAAGCACCTCACCCGCAAGCAAGACTCGATAGGTGGCGAATAATTCAGTATTAAAACTGGCCACACTCCAACCATCGAGCAAAGCATGGTGAAAGCTCAAATGATAATAAAAGGTATCTGCCGATAGGCAATGCACCACGATACGCCACAGTGGTGCGGCAAAATCAAATGGTGCATGACCTTCTTTATCAATCCAGTCCCTCACATGAGCCTGTTGATCAGCCAAATTCAAATCACGAATATCGTCTTCAGATAAGGGTAAAACTACGTGGCGGAAAATCAATTGTGCCGGTTGCTCACCTTCTAACACAAACAGGCTACGTAATGCCTGATGGTTATTAACCAACTGAGTTAATGCTTGGGCAAAAATATCATACTGCCATACCGTGCTAATTTTATAGCTATTGACATCATGATAACTGCCGCTTTGGCTATCAATTAAATTATGAAATACCATACCATGCTGTAACATTGACAGCGGATAAGCGTCTTCTATTTGGCTGCGATCATGGCCAGCCAAACTTTGTTCATTCGCTAATAACGCAAACGGCGCTAACTGTGGTAAGACCACCGCTTTGGTCTGTTGGGCATCAATCGCCTCAGCCAAACGTGCGATGGTATTGTATTGATAGAGGTCTTTGACCGAAAAACTCAAATCGACGGCTGCTGCTTTGGCCACCAACGAAATCGCCCGAATAGAATCACCACCAATACTGAAAAAGTTATCTTCAATACCGACCGTATCCAGCCCCAATACCAATTGCCACAGATGACACAGTTGCTTTTGCCGCTCAGTGGTGGCAATAACCGCCGATTGTGCCAAACGTCCGGCTAAATCAACCGCTGGCAGCGCAGTGTGATCAACCTTACCATTAACCGTTAATGGCAATTGCGCCAACTCAAGGTAAATATCAGGCAACATATAAGCGGGCAACGCTTTGGCCAAATCATCTGCCAATTGTGAGCTATCAATGGTGCTATCACCTTGACGATCACTGGGCACCACATACGCCACCAATTGTTGTGGCTCACCAGTTAATAACACAGTGGCATCGCTTACACTGTCATGCATACGCAAACACGCACTGATTTCACCCAACTCCACCCTAAACCCGCGTATTTTCACCTGCTCATCGATACGACCATCATAAGCCAAACGACCATCAGCCAACCAATGAACCAAATCGCCGCTTTGATAATGGCGTTTACCCGCACTATCAGTGATAAATTTTTGCTGATTGAGCTGTGGATTATTCAGATAACCTTGAGCAACCCCTGGTCCGCCAATATACAGCTGACCTATCACCCCGACAGGCACTGGCAACTGTGCTTGATTCAGCACTTGCAAACAAACATTTTCAATCGCTTTACCAATCGCCACTTGCTCTGTGGTGACCAAATCAGCTGCCTTAATCACTTCAATCACACAGCCCACAGTCGCTTCTGTTGGGCCATATTCATTAATGAATATGGCATTAGGCAATAATTGATTTTGCCATTGTTCAATCACTTCACCGCTAAGGGCTTCGCCACCAATCACCAGTAGGTGCGGCATTTGCCGAGCTGATTCTTTGATAACACCATTATCCAGTAACGGCTCCAAAGCCCGTAAATGTGAGGGAGTCAGTTTAAATAAACAAGGCTGTTCACTGACCTTCAAGATAGTCGCCAATTGTTCCAGTTCACTGCCATCTTGGCGCAACAATCTGGCACAGCCACCAGTGACTAATGGGGTAAACAAACTGGTGATAGTCGCATCAAAGCTTAAGCTACTGCTAACAATTCCCGTTTTGGCATCACCATAATGCTTCACCGCGTGATTCAGATAACTCGACAGATTGGCCTGCGTGATCTGCACACCTTTAGGTTTACCCGTTGAACCTGAGGTATAAATAATATAAGCCAATGCCTCAGCCAAACAGCTAAGCGATAAATTACTACTGCTATATTCTGCCAGCCAATGTTCGTCCATCGGCTCACTGTCGAGCAAGAAAAAGTCTTGTTGTTGCAACGGGATATGCGCCAATTGTGCAGTACCGAGCAATAACATCTCAATCTGAGCATCATCAATCATATGGGCCAAACGAGATTGGGGCAACGACGGCTCTAACGGCACATAACAGGCCCCCACTTTTAATACTGCCAAAATCGCCACCAACATTTCGCTGCTGCGATTTAGTGCAATGCCCACCGCCATACCCGCCTCAATGTCTTGCTCGATGAGGTAATGTGCCAAACGATTGACGCGCTGATTAAGTTGCTCATAACTTAGGCTGGTGTGTTCGCAGCGACAGGCCAATGCATGGGGCGTTGCCATCACCTGCTGCTCAAACTGTTGATGCAGCGGCTTAGGTTCAACTGGTGAAAGTTCAATTGACGTGTTACGTGACGTCCCTGATAAAAGGGCTTGTTCCACTGGGGTGAGTAACGGTAACTGGCCAACATGGCTGACTTGTTCATCCATCATGCCGGTTAATATCACCTGTAAATGTTGCAAAATCTGCTCAGCCATGGCCTCGCTAAATAACGCGCTTTGATAAAATAAATCAAAGGTCAGTTGCTCACCCGGCACGGCCAATAAGGTCAAACCATAATTGGTTTGATCAGTGGCCTTAAAGTCACTCACACTGAATGGACCATCACCCGATTGCGCCACTGGAAAGTTCTCAAAACCCAACAGGGTATCAAATAATGGCTCACTGCCATGCCATTGCAGCGGTTTAAGTATTTGGGCTAAACCAATAAAATCGTACTGACTATGCGCAATGCTTTGTTGATGTAACTGCTTTAACCAGCGTGATAAGGGCTGTTGGCGGTTTTTGGCCGAAAAATCCACCACCATCGGCACCACATTAATAAACATGCCAATCATTTTATCCATGCCATGGACATTACCTTGACGACCAGACACACTGTTGCCAAAAACAATCTGTTGCTGATCACAATAGCGAGAAAGCAGATAAGCCCAAGCCCCTTGAATGAGGATATTAGGCGAAATACTGAGACCTTTGGCGAAATCTTTTAGCAGGGTAAATTGTTCATCATCCCACTGAGCTTGGCAGTGCTTGGTGATCGTGACCGATTGCGGCTCTTGTTTATGTTCTTGTTGCGGTAAGGCTGAAGGTGGTTTAACCGCCACCACGGTGGCCTCAGTGACATTTTCTAGCAGTTGTGACCAATAACTTAACCCTTGATCCCAATCCTGTTGCGCTAACCAAAGATGATAATTTTTTAGTGAGACTGGGGCTGGTAATATGGCGGGTTTGTCTGCCATTAACCGCTGATAACATTCAATCACCTCAGCAAAAACCAGCGGCACTGACCAACCATCCAGCGCCCCATGATGAAATGAGAATAATAGCCAATGTTTAACCGCATTGATTTTCGCCACAGACAATCGAATCAGTGGTGCCTGCGCCGGATCAATGCCCTGCGTCTTACCGATGGCCAATTGCTGTTGCTGCTGCTGAGCCAATTGCTGCTCAGTCAAATTGGTCCAATCAAACGTCTGACAAGGCAATTGTGCTGTTTGTACCACCACCTGCAATAATGATTCACCAACAAACTGGCTTCTTAACGCTTCATGACGATTAATCACCGCCTGCCAGGCGGCTTTAAACATCTCAATATTTAATTGCCCGCCCAAATTAAACGAAAATTGCGACAGATAATCAGCAGCATTAAGCTGACTATGAAAAACCATGCCTTTTTGACTGCTGGTAGGCGGGTATATTTGCTGTAACTGAGGATATTGTTGGCTGATTAATGCCAATTCGTCTGCGCTTACCTTGGCTGGGGCAAAATCACTGGGGGTAAAGCGGCTATGCTGGCAACTTAGGCAATGTTCAATCACCTGTTGTAACCCGGTTTCAATCAATTGGTTTAATTGGGCAATGCTGCTTTGACTAAATTCATCTTCACAATAATCGAGTACCAATGTCAGTTGACCCGACTTAATATAACCATTAAAAGACAGCGCGTGTTGCCTAACCGTTTGCCCACCAATCGTTTGACCCGCAGACTCAGGTGCTTGTTGCCAAGGGGTATCTTGCAACAGGCCATCGAGTTGACCGAGAAAGTTAAACAAAATTTGCGGCGCAAATTGCTGTTCTAATGGCAGTACTTGGGGCATTGCTGGTAACAAGCCATAACCAATGCCATTATGCGGCACACTTCGCAAGGTTTCTTTCACCGCAATAATCAAATTATCGATTCGCTGCACAGGTAAATGGGTAAAGGCCAAGGGATAAAGGGTGGTAAACCAACCTAAAGTCTCACTGATATCCTCACTTTGCCCTAGGGCTTCACGGCCATGGCTTTCAATCGCGAGTCTAAAGCTGGTATTGTCACTAAAGCGACTTAACCCCAGTAATAAGCCAGATAATAATAAATCATTGATTTGACTGTGATAAGCGTGATGACAATCACTCAACAATGCCTCAGTCAGCTGAGGATTAAGCACAATTTCACTAAAGCGGGTCGACTCATACAGACTCGGTGAAGCCGCTTGATGGCCAACCAAAGGCTCAATGAGCGCATTGGTGACAGGTTCAAATTGTTGCAACCAAAATTGTCGCTCTGACTCAGTGATCCCCTGATGCGCATAGTCTTGTAAAAACTCAGCCCATTGTTGGAATGACTCGGTTTTAGCGGCCAAAGCAATGGATTGCTCAACACTAAGCCCAGTACTAAGCTGCCTATAAGCCATATCAATATCATTGAGCAAAATACGCCAAGATACGCCATCAATCACCATATGATGAAAAACCAACAATAAACGGCGAAAATCACGGCCTTGAGTAAACAACACCGCCGCCATCACTTTGCCCTGAGTTAATGACAAACTTTGCTGCACTTGCTGGCAATATTCACTCATTTGCGCCTGTTGTTGCTCAAACGTGCCGCTGTCTATCGTTTGGTGGTGCAATACATCAGTGGCCATTTGTGGCTGATAATCTTGATAATGGGCCTGCCAATGCCCTGCGTCATCACTAAACCTAAGCCGTAAAACATCATGGCGCACAATCAAAGCGGCCACGATTTTTTGCAACGCAGCCATCAACCCCTCATTGTCTAAGTCAGTGGGCACGGTTAATAATAATGACTGATTATAATGGTCAACATGGGTTGGGTTAAGGGCCAAAAACTGCTGTTGTATCGGCAGTAAACGTTGCTCACCACTGACTTTGGCTCTCACCTTAGTCACCGCTTTTTCGGCGGCAAATAACGCCAACTCATGAATACATTGGTATTCAAAAATATGTTGTGTGGTCAGTTGAATGCCCTCAGCCCGAGCCCGACAGACCAATTGGATCGCCAATATTGAATCGCCACCAATGCTGAAAAAGTTATCTTTAACCCCTACCCGCTCCAACTTTAACAGTTGTTGCCAAATGGTACATAAAGTCGTTTCAAAATGACCTTCAGGTGCCATATAACCGCCATCCAGTTGTTCAAAACTAGACGGAGCGGGCAACGCTTTACGATCAAGTTTGCCATTGGCGGTTAACGGCAATTGTTCAATGGCCATAATAATCGATGGCACCATATAATCTGGCAGTAAATGGCGAACGTGAATACGCAAGACATCACTGGCGAGGGCTTGGCCTTCATTGATCACATAAGCCACCAAGCGTTTTGGATCATCCAGCACCACCACCGCACAGTTAGAAATTTGTCGATGACTTAAAAAGGCGGCTTCAACTTCACCCAGCTCAATCCTAAAACCACGAATTTTCACTTGTTGGTCATCACGACCCAAAAACTCGATATTACCATCCGCCATCCAACGTGCCTGATCACCCGTGCGATACATCAACTGACCCGGCTCAAACGGGTTGGCAATAAATTTAGCCGCCGTTAAGGGCGCATCATTGAGATAACCACAAGACAAACCGTCACCAGCAATCACTAGGTCTCCCCTAACCCCCGGCGGACACAGATTAAGATGCTGATCAACAATATAATAACGACTATTTTGTATCGGTTTACCATAAGGGATACTGGCCCAAGTCAGATCAATGCGCTGAATCGGATAATAATTTGACCAAATAGCGGCTTCTGTCGCCCCGCCCAAACTGATCACCGATACCTCGCTAAAGGTATCTTTCATCTG
Source organism: Alteromonadaceae bacterium (assembly GCA_965277695.1). Taxonomy (GTDB): domain Bacteria; phylum Pseudomonadota; class Gammaproteobacteria; order Enterobacterales; family Alteromonadaceae; genus JABSOG01. The sequence continues at coordinate 199,630 of CBDIDQ010000056.1, read as the reverse complement.
CTGTGGTAACAACAAACCAATCCAATCCCCACTAAAAAAGGCCAACCGTAACGACGTGCCATCACCGGAGATTTTACTTTCATCATGATCATGCAAAATTTCCAAACTATGCATGATTTGGCTCATATAAGCCGGTGAAGAATTCCAAAAAGTAAAGTTTTCATTGAGCAATCGCTGCGCCAATAATGCCGGATCTTTGCATTGCTCAGCTGAGGCAATGGTCAGTTTGCCACCCGCCCCTAACAAACCAAAAATATCATAAACCGATAAATCAAAACCTAATGCATTGACAAATAAAAGGTGGTCATCACTGCCCACAGCAAATGTTTTATTGACCCAATCCAGCGTATTTACCACCGCTTGGTGTTGCATCAATACCCCTTTTGGTTCTCCGGTAGTACCAGAGGTAAAAATAGCATAGGCCAAATGACTGCTATCAAAATCAATGACTGGTTTTTGTTCACTGCGTTGGCTGGCCCATGGGTCTTGCGCCAAAGGTTGCAGGGCCTGATTGTCAACACTCACCGTGCTTTTGTGGATCACTACATCAAAACGAAATCGCAGTTCATTATCAAAGCTATTTTGCCCTTGAGTCTCCCGTTTAAGGTTGTCAATACGGTCAATGAATGCGCTGCGTTGTGGCAACTCATCAAAATAACCATTATCAAGATAAAACAGGTTATCGAGATTTTGCTGGTATTGCAGGTTAACCTTGCCCCCTTCACTTGGCTGAGCTTCAATATAGGCTTGAATATCACTGCGCAATAACGCTTTAGTTTCGGTGGCAGGTAAATCGGCCAAAATAATCACACCACCAGGTTTAAGCCAATGTAATAGCGCCGCCATCACCTGATCAAGGTATTGGTAACCTGGAAAAAACTGCACCACACTGGCCAGTAAAATCACATCTTGTGAACCCGCAGCAATGGCCAAATCGTCATGGGCAAAACCGACTCGCCAATCAATCCCCTGACCCTCAGGTCGCGCCTGATTTGCCGCGACTGTGGCTGGCGATGGGTCGATTGCAATATAACTGGCACAATGTTGCGCCAGTGCCAAACTCATCAAACCCGAGCCACAACCGATTTCAGTGATATGGGCAGCAACAGTCAAATAAGGTTTGACCAAAGCCACCACCCATTGCTGATAAAACTCAACCTGTGCCAGAGTAAATGCCTCGCCACTATAGATACTGCTAAACCCACCCGCAGACACCTCATCGGTGGCTGACTCGGCAATATAATCAAATAAATCCGCGACCGAACCCAAATCAGGTGCTAACTGGCGTTGTTTGGCCGCAGCATCATCGACGACCACAAGCTGGTCAATCAGCTCGGCTTGCTGCCATTGAATGATTTTAAACTGATCCAGTTTAGTGCCACTAATGAGTACCACTAGATTAGATTCATTTTTTCGTCGCAACTGAACCAAAATACTCACGATTCTGGCCTGCGGCATATCAACTTCGATAGGCACATAAGCAGCCCCGGCTTTTAACACCGCCATCACCGCAATGATCATTTCAAATGAACGCTCAACACACACCGGCACCATAGTTTGCGGTTTAACCCCTTGTGCGACTAAATAATGGGCCAATTGATTGGCCTTAGCATCAAGCTCGGCATAACTTAACTGTTGTTGACCCATGGCCAAGGCGATGGCTTGCGGTGTTTTTTGCGCCTGGGTTTCAAATAATTGATGGATACACAGATGCTGGGGATAAGCGCAAGCGGTATCATTCCAATCATGCAATAACTGATGGCTATTTTGCTCGGTTAACATCGGCAATTCACTCACCCGTAACTCAGGGTTATCGACAATCGCCGCCAACATCACCGCAAAGTAGCCCGATAAACGTTCAATGGTTTCGCGCTTAAATAATGCCGTTGAATATTCCCATTGCAGGGTTAAACCGTCTCCTTCTGCCTTTGCTTCAGTGATGCTTAACGTTAAATCAAACTTGGCCAAACCACTGGGGTTTTGCTGTTCGATTAAGGTTAATCCAGATAACGCAAAATCACGTGGGGCATTGTTTTGTAACACCAACATCACCTGAAATAACGGATTATGACTTAAACTGCGTTCAACGTTCAGCTCATCTACCAGCTTTTCAAAAGGCACCTGCTGATGATCATACGCTTCGAGTAAGCTTTGCTTACTTTGTTCCAATAACGAACTGATGGTCGGGTCTGCGGATAAATCGGTTCGCAATACCAAAGTATTGACAAAAAAGCCCACCAAAGACGCCACTTCACTCTGTTTACGGTTGGCGATTGGGCTACCAATGATAATGTCATTTTCTTTACTATAACGACCAAGCAAACAGGCAAAAGCCGCATTCAGTAACATAAATAATGAAGCACCTTGGCCACTGGCCAACGCATTTAAGCGCTGCTGCAACTCAACGGGTAACTGCTGACGTACCTCATCGCCTTGAAATTGGGTCAGCGGCGGACGGGGCGAATCCAGCCCCAAGCTATGCACTGCGGGTACTCCGGTCAAACGAGATTTCCAATAGCTTAATTGTCGTGCCAGCTCAGCCCCTTGTAAATGCTCTCGTTGCCAGTGGGCATAATCTGAATATTGCAGGGGCAAATCGGCCAAAGGATTAGGCTCCCCTTTGGCATAAGCACTATAAAGCTGAGATAATTCATCGACCATTAAAGCCAAAGACCAACCATCAGCAGCAATATGATGCATATTAATCAGCAATTGATGCTGGTTGTCGCTGATTTTGACCAACTGCACCCGTAACATTAAATCATGGGCCAAATCAAAAGGTTGCGCACCATGGTGGGTGATCAACTGAGCTAATCTTTGTTGAGATTGAATAGGTGTTGACGCGTGCTCGGTTAAATCTTCAACGCTTAACACCACCGGGCTTTGCGGGCGAATAATCTGAAACACTTCCCCCTGTTCATCAGTGCAATAAACCGTGCGTAACACTTGATGACGCGCAACAATGGTATTTAAAGCGTGTTGCAGCGCACCAACATTTAATTGCCCGGTGAGCAACAAACTGGTGGCAATATTATATTGAATACTGCCGGGACTAATTTGTTCTAACAACCATAAACGTTGCTGAGCAAAAGACAATAACTCCAGTTGACGATTCGATTGAATATCAAAACGGGCAAAAGTACTCAGCACCTGTTCTTTGTGGCTTTTAAGAAAAACCTGCTGCGCTTGCGTCATCGCCCCTTTTGGTGCCAATACTTTGAGTTTTCCCGCATCACTGAGGCGCAACTCGACATTGTTTTTGGCCAATTGTTGTAAAACCCCAACAATATTCATAATTCAAATTCCTCTATCTCAGTCTCACTGGATGTATCGTATTTGCGCTGAATTTGGACCGATGGTGCCGCCGCCTCGCTGGTTTCAATCCGTTGCGCCAACGCCCTTACCGTTTGTTGCTCAAAGATATCGCGAATACTAATACTCACTTGCCACTGTTGTTCAATGGCCGCGCTTAATCTCGCCGCCAACAATGAATGGCCACCAGCACTAAAGAAATTGGCGGTCGCCCCTAATGGATGTTGACCCAACAAACTTTCAAATAACTGACACAATTGTTGTTCAAGTTCTGATTCAGGCGCGACATAAAGCACCTGCTCAGCAGTGATATCCAGTTTTGCCAAAGCCCGTCGGTCAACCTTGCCATTAACGGTTAAGGGCATTTCATCGACCACGTTATAACGCTCTGGCAGCATGTATTCAGGCAACTCATCAACCAAATATTGCTTTAATGCACTTAACATGGCTTTACGCTGATCGGCTTGCATCGGTTCACTAAACCACTGCGATGAATCGCTCTGCGTCTCAACCGCTTCAATGCCATTAAAAACATAACGACACTCAGCGCCTCTTAGCCATAAATCAACATAACAAGGGCCACTATGCATCGCATCACTGATTTGAAAATCAAGCCCTGCCGCCTGACAACGATTGGCAAGATGACGTATATGTAACGATTCGGGTAAGGGTTCAGATTGATATTGTGGTCCAGCTAAAACACCCAAAGACTCACCTTCAGTGACCTGTTTAAGTTGGCTCAAATCAAGGCTATTGAGCAAGCGATGGTTGGGTATATTACGAATGATCACCAGCTGTTGTTTGCTGACCTGTTGAATTTGTCTGTCAAGCTCATCACTTGCTGACCAATCAAGCTCAACAATGGGGTTGTTCGTATTCACCTCAACCCCAGTGACCACAGGCGCTTGCAAATCAATATCCAGCACCACTTCATAGCGATAGCGACTCATTTCGTTGTCATCATCGGTGGTTTTAAGCATCACTTTTACCTCGCGAATGGAGGCGTAACGCTTAGGCAACTGGCGAAAAAATTCAGGGGCAATCAATAGTTCACTTTGTGACTGACAGTGATACTGCACTTTATTGATTAACTGGGCGAGGGTTTCATCCTCATCGGCTTGATAACGTAACACATCCGAATAAAAATGCTCAATGAGGGCAAAGTTCAGCACATCACCAATAATAATGCGGCCTTTATCGCCAATCAGTTTTATCGACTCGACAATCACTTGTTCAAGGTAATCGATATCAGGAAAATACTGCGCCACCGAGTTAATCAGCACCGTATCAATGGCTTGGCCAGCAACTTTTGAAAAGTCATTGGCACTGCCTTGATACACCTGAGCATTGCCCAGTTGTTTGTCTGCCACGGTTTGATTAATCCTTTGCACCGCAGTTTGTGATAAATCAATCCCGGTATAACTGTGACAGTGCTCAAGCAAACGATAAAGCAATAAACCAGAGCCACAACCAATTTCATAAATATGTCGAGGTTGGCAATCCACCACCAAAGCGACAATATGACTGACCCAGTCGCTCATTTGAGCCGCGCTAATCTGTTCGCCAGTAAAGCTGCTAAGCCAACCAGAAATATCAAAATCATAAGGTTGCTCATCATCGGCATAGGCTGAATCAAAAACATTCATCCAATCACCCACATGGGCTTCAGTCACTTGAGCATCGTCTGCTTTAGTAGACTCGGGCACAATATAAGCCGCCAATCGTGCTTGTTCATTATCATCAACATTGAGCATCACCACCGCTTCACGCACGAGGTGATGGCGCATGATATTGATCTCTATTTCTGATAATTCAATTCTAAAGCCACGCAATTTCACTTGATGGTCGATACGCTCAATAAACACCAAATGACCATCCGCCAAACGTCGCACCCGATCCCCGGTGCGATACAACCTTGCCAACTGATCTGGACTAAAAGGGTCAGCAATAAACTGTTGCGCCGTCAACTCTGGGTTATTTAAATAACCTCGGGCCAAACCAACACCACCAATATATAACTCCCCCGCGACCCCACAAGCCACCTGGTGGTGATAGTTATCCAACACGTATAAACGCAGGTTATTTATCGGTTGACCAATGGGCACCACTGGTAAAATTGAGTGGGCATCACACTGAAAATAACTCACATCAATGGCCGCTTCGGTAGGGCCATATAAATTATGCAACTGACAATCGTTGGCCAAGGCAAAAAAGCGGTCTTGTAATGACCGATTCAGCGCCTCGCCACTACAAATCACATGGCGAACGCTGTCACAACCCTGCCATTGGCTCACCTGTAACATCACATTTAACATTGAAGGGACAAAATGCAAACAACTAATCTGCTCACTGCGGATCAGTTGTGCTAAGTACAGTGGATCTTTATGCCCTTGGGGTTTAGCAACCACCAAACGCGCACCGTTTAATAGTGGCCAAATAAACTCCCATACCGACACATCAAAACCAAAGGGGGTTTTTTGTAAGATTGAATCTGCTGCGGTTAAAGCAAATTGCTGTTGCATCCAATCAAGGCGGTTGACCAATGCCCGATGTTCAGTCATCACCCCTTTGGGTTGGCCAGTAGAACCAGAAGTATAAATCACATACGCGAGGTGACGAGCATTGACACCTGTTTGAGCAGCCGTTGGGTTTTGCTCGCTGTACTGCGCCAATTGTTGCTGTTGTGATAAACAAAATAGTTGGGTGACGGTAAAATCAGCCGCCGATGACAATGATTCGTCACTTAACACCACGCTGACAGCGGCATCATCAAGCATATATTGCAGCCGAGAGGTGGGTAAATCGGGCACCAATGGCAAGTATCCGCCACCCGCTTTTAATACCGCCATAATGGCAATCACCATCGCACTAGAACGGTGTAAATATAAACCCACTAAGCTATCGGGTTTCACCCCTTGGTCAATTAAAAAGTGAGCCAATCGATTCGCCCGTCGATTGACCTGGGCATAGCTGAGTTGTTCATCACCAAATACCAACGCAATCGCATCAGGGCTGCGTTTGACTTGTTGTTCAAATAACCCAGCAATGGTTTGGTTATCGGCAAAGTCGTGTTGAGTCAAATTAAATTGATCTAATTGGTGTTGTTCTGCCGTCGTTAATAATGCCAATTTACCAATTTTTTGTTCTGGTTGTAATACCACGCAAGCCAACATGGCTTCAAATCGCTCAGCCATCTTAGTGATCGTCTCGGGGGTAAAAATATCCGTCGCAAATTCCCAGCTCAATTGTAATCGGCCATCAATGGGCTGAGCTTCAAGGGTAATATCAAACTTGGCGGTGGCTGAGGTTTTGGCCACAGGCGAAGCATCGAGACCTTCGAGTGCCAGCTTATGCTGTTGATTATTATGCAAAGCAAACACAATTTGAAAGACCGGGTGATGGCTTAATTCCCGTTGCGGTTGCAATTCATCGACAATTTGTTCAAATGATAATTGTTGATGATTATAAGCTTCAAGCAAGTCTGTCTTACTTTGGGCCAACAAATCAACAAAACGACAATCATCGCTCAGCTGAGTCCGTATGACCAGTGAGTTGACAAAAAAACCAATCAGCGGGGTTAATTCACTTTGATTACGATTGGCAATAGGCGTGCCCACCACAATATCTTTAGCGCCGCTGTAATAACCCAGTAAACAAGAGAACACGCTGTTCAGTAGCATAAATAAGGTGGCATCATAACGCTGTGCCACTTGCGATAGTTGCGCAGACAGTGGCTCTGATATCCAGCGATAAAAACGTTGGCCTTGATAACTCATGGTTTTTGGCCGGGTTTTGTCCAGCGGCAACTGGTGTATTGCCGGAATACCCGCCAGTCGTTCACGCCAATAATCCAGTTGAGGTTGCAGTAATTCGCCGCTGAACTGCTGATTTTGCCAATCGGCGTAATCTTTATATTGAATCAACAATGGTGGCAACTGATAACTTTGCTGTTGCACCAAAGCCGAATAAACCACACTTAACTCATGGCTAATCAATTCCATCGACCAGCCATCCGCAGCAATATGGTGTAACGTGATCAACAAAATATGTTGTTGTGGAGCCAGTGCAACAATACTGGCGCGCAGCATTAAATCCTCAGCTAAATCAAATGCTCGGTGGGCTTCTTCATGACTTAGCACCGCAAGCTGAGCCGTTTGAGACTGTGGTTCAAGGGCGCTTATATCATAAAACCCCAGATGAATAGTGATCTCAGCGCGAATAAATTGACGAATTTGACCAGCTTCATTTGCTTGATAACCGGTGCGCAACACTTCATGGCGTTGCACAATCACATTCAGCGCTTGTTGTATCGCGTTAAACTGTAATTGGCCATCGAGCTTAATCGCCCCTGGCATATTATATTGGCTATTGCCCGGGGCAATTTGGTCCATTAACCATAAACGTTGCTGAGCAAAAGAGAGCGGATATGTCGATTGCTGTGGCACTTTGGCAATGCTTTGCTGAGTGATTTTTTCAGCCTGATCAATATATTGCGCTTGGGTGCGAATGCTTTGATGACTAAAAATGGTTTTAATACTCAGTGCTACACTAAAATGGCGGTGAATGGCGTTAACCAATTGGCCTGCCAATAATGAGTGGCCGCCAATTTCAAAAAAGTTTTCGGTCACCCCAAGCTTATCTAAGGACAATAATTGCAGCCATATTTGGCATAAATCCCGTTCTGTTTGTGATGCAGGTTCGATACATTCGGTATGGGTAAATAGCGGTAAACCTAGAGTGCTTAACGCCAAATAATCAATTTTATCATTGGCGGTTAGCGGCATTTTTGCCACAAAAGCAAAACCGGTGGGGATCATATAACTGGGTAAACGTTGATGCAAATGTTGGCGTAATTCATCCACCACCGAATTGTGCTGCTCACAGACAAGATAGGCAATTAATTGTTGTGCAGGTTCTGACCAAATCACAGCCGCATCTTGCACTTGCTCATGTCGCTTTAATATCGCTTCAATTTCGGATAATTCGACGCGGTAACCTCGGATTTTCACCTGATGATCTATACGCCCTAAGAATTTCAACTGTCCTTGGGCTGTCCAATTAACCAAATCTCCAGTGCGATAAAGACGACCGACCCCAAAAGGGTTGGGGATAAAACGTTCATTGGTTAACTCATCATGATTAAGGTAACCTCGGGCGACACCTGCCCCGCCGATAAACAGCTCGCCTTTATGGCCGATGGGCAAAGGTTGATTGTGTTTATCCAAAACGTACAATTGGGTATTATCTAGCGGTTGGCCCAATGGCACCGATCGTTCTTGGCCATTAACCAGATGACAACTAGACCAAACCGTGGTTTCGGTGGGACCATACATATTCCAAACACTCAGGCATTTCGCCGCTAGGGCTTGTGCTAGCACATCAGATAGCGCCTCACCACCACACCATGCATGAATGGCAAAATGTGATTGACTGCCTGGCGCAGCTAACAGCATTTTCCAAGTCGCCGGCGTCGCTTGCAAATGGGTGATATTATCGTCTTGCAAACGGTTGATCAGCTGTTCGGCATCGGTTGAGACATCTCTTGCACAGATTTCGACAGTACCGCCTTGGCTGAGGGGTAAAAAGAGTTCTGGCACATGAATATCAAAACTCACCGGGGTCACCGCCAGCAAGTGATCATGTTGGCCAAAACCGGGTTTTTTCGCCATCGAGTTTAATAAATTAACCGCACTATGGTGTTCAATCATCACCCCTTTAGGTTGTCCGGTAGAACCAGAGGTATAAATCACATAAGCCAACTGGTTTGCCGTCACCTGTGGCAGCTCATCAATGGACGATTGACTCTGTATTGCTTGAATAACGTCGGCGTCATCAAGTACGATGGTTTGCACATCAGCTGTGGCGAAACGTTTAGCCCCTTGCTGATCGGTCAACAAAAAATCAATCCCACTATCATCAATCATAAATGCTAGACGTTTATGTGGGTAACCAGGGTCCAATGGTAAATACGCCGCCCCAGCCTTTAAAATCGCCAATAAACTCACCAATAGACCAATCGAACGTTGGGTATATAGGCCCACGATAGCGCCGGGTTTAATGCCTGATTTGGCAAGGTAAGCGGCCAAATGAGAGGATTGCGTGGCCAATTGTTGATAACTGATGCTTCGCTCATTAAAAACGGCGGCAATATTATTGGGCATGGCTTTGGCTTGGCGAGCAAATAGCTGATGAACACAATCGCCTATCGCCACCTCGCTACCTGAGCCATAACGCTCAATTTGTTGAAATTCGGCCTTGGGGATCACTTCAAGCTGACACAGCGGTTGTTGCGGTATGGCGATAATTTGATTGAGTAGGTGATCCACGCGTAATTCGAGTTGGCGCATATCCGCTGGAGAAAAATAATCGAGATTATGGTCAAGTTTAATCGCTAACTGGTTTTTACCACTATATTCCCATACCGTTATGGTCAATGGTGTCGACTCATGATTGTGACTCAAATACACCAATTCTGATTGGCAATCTGCAATCGCCATACTGTTTTCGAGCTGCAAATAATTGTAGCGCACTTCATATAAATCAGACGAATCATCACCGCGACTATCCTTAACTAAATGGGCAAAAGGGCAACGTTGATGGCGAAAGCTCGCCAGTTGGGATTTGGCCACTTGATTCACCAAGGCAATGAAATCACCTTGGTCAGCAATATCGATAAACAACGGGCTAACACTAACAAATACCCCAATCGCTTGTTTTTGCGCGAAGTTTCGACGGTTATGTAGCGGCACACCAAAAGCGAGGCGGCTTTTTCGATAGATGGCTGAAAAGTAAATGGCAAACGTGGCCAAGAACAACTGACTTAGCCCTAACCCGTAGTCGCTAGCCAACTGTTTAATTTGGCTGAGTTTTTCACCGTCAAGCATCATCATATGTCGAGCACTGCCCGGATTATGTTCACCTGAGTAATTAGGACTTAACAACCTATCGGGTTGTGCTTCACTGGCCTTTAGCCAATAGTCTCTGTCGACTTGATATTTTTTGCTGAGCAAATAATCGCTATCTTGGTGAGCCACTTGTTTGAAACTAAATGATGCTGGTGTCTGACCATCTCGGTGTTGATAAAACTGGCCAAGGCGACGAGCCCAATTGGTAAATCCCCAGCCGTCCATGATCATATGATGGGCCAAACCGATATACCAATATTCATCATCAGAAATTTTTAATAATGCAGCGCGGAATAATTCTTTATTATCAATATCCAGAGCCGTCTCAAACAAAGTCTTTAGATAAGACTCGGCTTGAATTTGTCCATCGGTTGATGCAGAAAAATCGAGTAGCGGCAATAAGCTAGTGCGAGTATGACTAAGATATTGGCTGACACCATCAACACTGGTGTGCACTCGAATAGCAAAGGCATCTTCAGACATTACCAGCGCATGATGCGCCCGTTGCAACCGCTGTATATCTAACGCCGCATCCGGCTGTTGACAAGCACTAAGTCGGATATAACCACCCACATTATACAAAGGGCTGGTTTGATGGTGCAGTTGATCAAAATAAATATCTTGCTGTGTCAGTGTCAGCGCAAAACAATCCGATATCATGGTAAAAACCACCTTACTTTACTGTGCAAATTAAACGCCTTTTTGGGTAGATGGTAATTTTAATCACCTTGATTGCAGGTATATAGTTCGTTCAACCCCTTATTGCTTAGTGCCAATAAGAATGTTAATTCCTCTAACCTGCCAGATAGATTCAATCGCCAAAAATTGCTCATTATTAATTAACATTTTTTAGGCACCAATCAAACAGGGTAACAATTGATAATCAAAAAAAGCGAATGAATTCGCGTCTACGGCATACCAGCTCTGCCGTAGACGAGGTTTCGACCTCGTGAATGTTGAGGATAACTGTAACCTTAAATTGCGCTATATGGTCGGAGCCATTTTTTACTACACTTTATTGAAAAGTCACCGGAGGTTGGCGACAAAAAACTGGCGACATCCGTCAAATTGTCCTTACAAGTTAACATCAGAGGACCGATAAAGAAGAGGTAAATAATCACTTGCTTTTCTAGCGTTGCAAATTAGAATAGAAACTATCAGAAAGGCTGTCGAAAATCCACCACTTTTAACGCCTAATCTAATTGAAAACTAACAATATTTTGATATAAAGGGATAATAATACAATATGCTAAACAACCCCCCCACTAACTTTGATGTATTTTCACAGCTTGAATCTGAAGTCAGATCTTACTGCCGCAATTTTCCGGCGATATTTAACACCGCCCATGAAGCTTTTCTTGTCGATGTCGATGGTAAGGAATATATCGACTTTCTAGCAGGGGCAGGCACTCTTAATTATGGTCATAATAATGAATCCATCCTTGCCGAGTTAGTTGAGTACATTGCACATGGTGGTATTATTCACTCTTTAGATATGCATACTAAAGCTAAGCATGATTTTTTGGTGGATTTTAATAGTACAATCCTTAAACCACGTAATATGTCATATAAATTTCAATTTACAGGTCCGACTGGCACTAATGCGGTGGAAGCTGCGCTTAAATTAGCGAGAAAAGTAACCGGAAGAACCAATGTAGCGGCCTTTGAAAATGGTTTTCACGGTGTAACGATTGGTGCCTTAGCGGTCACTTCGGGTAGTCATTATAGAGATGCCGCAGGCATCCCATTACATCACAGTATCCACTTACCTTATGAGTGTCAGCATCATCATAGCGATACAATTACTGAAATTGAAGCGCAACTCAATGAGATACCTGCTGATCAACTACCAGCGGCTTTTATTGTTGAAACCATTCAGGGTGAAGGCGGCATTTACCTTGCCAGTGATAAATGGTTACAGCAGTTGGCAGCGCTGGCGAAAAAGCTTGGTAGTTTGTTGATTATTGACGATATTCAGGTCGGTTGTGGACGTGTGGGTTCATTTTTCAGCTTTGAAAGTAGTGGCGTTAAACCTGATATTATCTGCTTATCAAAATCTCTCAGTGGCATCGGTTTACCCTTTGCGATTAATTTGGTTAGACCCGACATTGACCACTGGTCTCCGGGTGAGCATAATGGCACTTTTAGGGGGAATAATCTTGCCTTTATTACCGCAAGATCTGCATTAAGTTACTGGCAAGACCATCACTTTGAGCAAGCCATCGGACAAAAGGCACAGTTGGTGCAACAATGGTCAACGCAAATGCAAACTGCATATCCTGAGTTAATCATTGTCGTAAGGGGCAAGGGTTTAATTTGGGGGATTGAAATAAATAACAGCACATTGGCCACTCAGATTTCAACCGATGCATTTTCCAACGGTCTTATTATTGAGACTTGTGGGGAAGGAGGTCAAATTTTGAAAATTTTACCGCCATTAACCATTGCTGATGATGTACTGCACCGAGGGTTGGCGATTTTAGCTGATGCTTTATCTAAAGCCGCTGGCAGCAAGTAAAATTAACGCTCGCCACTTTGTCAATAAACAAAGAGATATTTTTGTTTATTGACAAATTTATATCATTGGTCTTCGCCAGAAAAAAGGGTTTTAGTCACTGTAATAATTTCAGCGGCAGTGGCATTTGGGCTAATTTTATTACCTATAAAAAACTTCACTTTATCCAGCTCTTGCTCGTGTGGATATTCACTCACATGCTGGCAAAACGTCTCTCTCTCACTGCTATGAACAAAATTCCAAGTGATAGATACACTGTCACTAAGCGTGGTCACATCATGAAACCAACCTCTGGGCAAAAAGATGATTTCACCAGCCTTAAGCGTCACTTGCGCATCAGCGACAACACTGCTTTCGCTCAATTGAGGGTCAATAAAATCCTCTCCTTTCATCACCTGATCTCTTTTATCCGGTGAAAACAACAATATTTTCTTTTCACCATACAACTGACACAATATCGCATTACTGCTAAAAGGATCTCGGTGTAATCGGGTTCTAGCACCTTTTCCGGAAACAAATAACCCTTTGTAAGGAAAATTAGACGTTGTCGCATCAATCGTGTTATCAGCGCTACAATAAGGCACTAACATAGACCGATTAGGCAAAAAGGACGGATATTGCCATGCCCCGGATAAAGCGGCAAAAATTTCGTCAGCCCATTCATAGTCAACATCTGCCAGCTTAATATAAGCACGAACATACTCATTACTTCGTGGTGCATTAGGTGGCTTATTAAAGTGACCGTCGATATATTCAGATAAACTATAGAGATTTTGTAAATCAAACAGGTCATCATAAATATGAACAATATGGTGACCAACACTTTTTTTTAACGATTGAGGTGAAAACTGCTGCAAATCCCAATTCTGCATGGCGTTAGCCACCACAACAGGTCGATTTTGACTTAAATAATCGTCAACAAACCTTTGCTGGCTTAATGGACCTGTTTCATAAATTACCTGCTGCATCACTCATCTCCAGAACGTTCAAACAACTATAAAACCAGTATACTGTCAGTTTAGCCAACTGATGGCAACGCATAATCTAAACCATCAGAATAAAAATGACCGACGATTTCGTTGCTACTAATTAAAGATATCCGAACAACAATAATGCCAGAGTGAATTCTTTAGATCTCACCTTAGTTGAAGTGGATAAGCAATGATCGACTTTCATCTCAGCAGGTCTAATTCCTCGCCGCTTGCGGCGTAAAATGTTTTGACCTTTAAGTAATTAAGATACCCCTCTTTGCGTAGCAAATTTCGTCTAAACGAAACCCTTGGGGTGAGGACCTTCATTAAAATCGCCGTGTAATCGGCATTCTTTAAATTTCTGACCAGCGGCGTATCGACAAGCATCCCTATTAATGCTTTGCTTAGTGAGTGCTGACCACTCTTTTTTCGTCTGTCGCGCTTCAAAAAATCTAAATGATTGTTCCATCAGATTATTGGTCCGTTGTGGTTGGATGATGATTTTTCCCGCTGGCGTTTCAACCTGAATTTGTTTCGCCAACAACTTTTCCCAATACTTGTCAATTTGCGTTGTCATTTTTCGATAGCTGGTATACCCAGCAGATAATACCTGTAATTTCTCATCACCGCGAAACGCTTTAACACGTATTTCAATATTCTCGATGTCATCACTGCCTTCGTCGTTAAGACCGTGCTCACTGTCTGTGCAAGCAATTCTCATGGCGACTCTCAACTGATCGAATATCACTATTTTTTCTTCGATACTGGCTTGTGAGTTTTTCAGGACTTGATCGGATAATGCTTTGTTTAAGACCGCCAGCGGCAGTGTTTTTACCCCCTTTGATTTAAGGTATTTTAGTGTCGGGTAAGCGTGTTGCAGTCGTTGGTAAAAGACCAGATGAGGTTGATCAAAGGGAAAGCCAAAACCATTTGATGCGTTGCTTGCACCCAAAATCCAGCTGACCAGTCGGTAAGCGGTGACCACCGGACTAAGCACCATCGACACCTCAGATAATGTGTCTTTTTCGTAACTCCTCATAAAGTGGTTGCGGTACAAGATTAGTCGTCAAATTGAATGATTTTTTCGCATGATATTCCAAATAACCCTTGACACCACTTTGTTCATTTTTTTGCTTTTTTTGTTGTCTTGGTTAAACCGCTTTATTTGTAGCGCCATACAAAGCAGGTGATCGAGACACATCAGAAAGCCATTCAGGGATGGCAAGTAAACACCGAAAAATTATAACGCTTTAAAGGGGTTTGAGCACCAATGGTACGAAAACGTACGTTAAGCATTATTTACCGAAGAATCTATTTTTGTAGTCGTTATTATCCGCTTTAGATCGGTAACATTGCCGAAAACAATGCAAGCATCAATGCTAATTTCATCGTCAGGGGCCGATAGTTCGTGGTGGGCATCACGCCAACTTTGCCGTAAATAGTTGTTTTCGGCAAAGTTTAGGTCGTAATCCCCTTAGCGTACGAAACCGTACCGCTGGCCTTCAAACCCCATAAAGAGCCAGAGCCACAGGCCGGATCGCAAATTTGGTCACCTTCTTGCGGTGCCACCAGTTCGGCGATGAGTTCTGATACCTCTGGTGGGGTATAGAATTCGCCAGCGGATTTGCCAGAGGTCGACGCAAAGTTTTTAATCAGGTACTCATAAGCGTTACCAATAATATCTAGTTTGCCCACTTTAGTGGGGCTTAAATCTAAATCCGGGTGGGCAAAATCTTCGAGTACATGACGCAGAATTTCGTTTTTCTGCTCCTCTTCGCCCAATTTATTTGAATTAAAGGTGATGTCTTGAAACACATCCCCAAGCTTT
The DNA here is from genome assembly GCA_965277695.1 of Alteromonadaceae bacterium. Lineage (GTDB taxonomy): Bacteria > Pseudomonadota > Gammaproteobacteria > Enterobacterales > Alteromonadaceae > JABSOG01. The sequence goes on along the minus strand of CBDIDQ010000056.1, from coordinate 184,099 downwards.
GATAGGTTGGCTTCTTCAATCGCGTGTAATGCTTTGTCGATGCGTTCGCCGTTGCCGGGTTGTTGACGGTGTTTATATAATGTCGAAAAACGGGCTTTTTCAGGCAATTGAAAACGTTCGTTTTCGAGCATTTTGGCAATTAATTCAGGATGTTCACCATATTGCTCTTTGTAGCTGTCATAGTGTTCTTGCCATACATCCGAGATGTATTTTACAAACAACATGGTCAGAACGTAGTCTTTGTAAATGCTCGGGTCAACAGTGCCACGAAAGGTATCACAGGCACTCCAAACGGCTTTATTAACCGTGCTTTGCAGGGCGTTGTCTTGCTGGGAATTGTCGACCATATCGTTCATCAGGATTTCCATTTTTGAGAGTGGCGAGGGGAAATTTGCCATCATTACAGCGCGACATTATAAAGCATGGGGCACTAGGGTGCTGGGGTAATTTGCCAGCGTTAGGCTTAAGTGTTCGGTAATCACCCACTTTTTCGATAAAGAACTTGGTATCAGCTTCGGTTATCACGCTGGACTTTTTTAGCTTGTTGACAACACTCTGAACAGAGCCTTTGTTAACCTTGCCTCGTTCTGTTGCAATCCTCTATTACCATATCTTGTTATAACGAATTAGCGCAAACCAACAACACGGCCAATTAAAGACTTGCTCTCAATGGGCGAATACTACGCAAACACTAAGAATTTACAAAAGACCACAAGTTTTTTTGCTGCCGAATTTGAACAAACAACGTCTTAACCGATAAAACACCCGCACAATGATGGCCCAAATTTAGGCAATAAGTTACAGTTTTCACAATGACATTTAAGTATAGGCAAGTCAATTCCGCATAGAATTGGTAGCAATACCCACCCCTGTATATTTTCCTAACTCATTTCCAACAGTCTGTACAACACTCAAGCAACATTACGTTGGATTTACAATGTTCTATCATTTTACATCCCCTTGTTCTCTGCAACCTCGTTTGACCAAGACCCTGCGGTTTAGATTAGATATATCATACTCGTCTGCTACGTTCATTCTGACCCGCCACCCTTTGAGACCGTGTTCCACAGTCACTCCAGCTGGTGCCAAATTAGTACTTGCATCAATCAATTCCAGTATCATAATTATAGGGTCCCCATTTACTTTGCATTGAGGGAACTTTATTTGCTCCAAATTCATCACTAATAAGCTATCATCCCCAAAACTGGCGACAAGCTCACTTTGGTCGACCTCGTATACAACATCCCATCGCTCTCGATAAAAGAATTTGCCACCAGCTAAAAACGACATGCTTTTTTCACCAAGCGTCAGGTAATAGCGTGCATCTTCATAGTCACTCACCGTATTTTGATGCATCGCAAAAAGGTATTCTTTAGCGGGTCCTTTCTTATATTCTTTTGATTTTGATTTCCAATAATAAGCGACACCGGCGATCCGAGGAGAATGACCAATTAAAGCCTTAAATCTCGGTTGAACCTCAGATTGCACCGTTATTTTCTCAGCATTATCATTCAAATACCAATCATACCCGTGTAACAGGCACAATATAAACAAAAGTGCCACCTGTATAAGATTTATCATTCTTCATTGTCTCTTTATGTACATCAACTGATTTTGTCGAACAAAGGGCATATTTATCCTTTGCTCACACCGCTACATTAACAAACGACCTTTATGATTTCAGGGATATAGTGACTTTCCATTCTTAACTTATATGATTTGCTTTTTTATTGTCTGTAACAAGTACATCGAACTGGCAAGACATAAGAGAGCACATCGAATTGGCCAGACATAAGAGAGTACATCGAATCGGCCAGACTTAAGAGGGTATATCGAATCGGCCAGACTTAAGAGGGTATATTGAATCGGCCAGACATAAGAGAGTATATCGAATTGGCCAGACTTAAGAGGGTATATTGAATCGGCCAGACATAAGAGAGTATATCGAATTGGCCAGACTTAAGAGGGTATATTGAATCGGCCAGACATAAGAGAGTATATCGAATTGGCCAGACTTAAGAGGGTATATTGAATCGGCCAGACATAAGAGAGTATATCGAATCGGCCAGACATAAGAGAGTATATCGAATTGGCCAGACTTAAGAGGGTATATCGAATCGGCCAGACATAAGAGAGTATATCGAATTGGCCAGACTTAAGAGGGTATATCGAATCGGTCAGACTTAAGAGGGTATATCGAATCGGCCAGACTTAAGAGGGTATATCGAATCGGCCAGACTTAAGAGGGTATATCGAATCGGCCAGACTTAAGAGGGTATATCGAATCGGCCAGACTTAAGAGGATATATCGAATCGGCCAGACTTAAGAGGGTATATCGAATTGGCCAGACTTAAGAGGGTATATCGAATTGGCCAGTGATAAGAGAGCACATCGAATTGGCCAGTGATAAGAGAGCATATCGAACTGGCCAGTAATAAGAGAGCATATCGAATTGATCAACGATAAGAGAGCACATCGAACTGGCCAGGGATAAGAGAGCACATCGAATTGGCCAGACATAAGAGAGCACATCGAACTGGCCAGACATAAGAGAGCACATCGAACTGGCCAGGGATAAGAGAGCACATCGAATTGGCCAGACATAAGAGAGCACATCGAACTGGCCAGACATAAGAGAGTACATCGAACTGGCCAGGGATAAGAGAGCACATCGAATTGGCCAGGGATAAGAGAGCACATCGAACCAGCCAAGGATAAGAGAGTATATCGAATTGGCCAGGGATATAAGAAAGCATATCGACCTGACCAAGGATAAGAGAGCATATCGAATCGGCAAAGGATAAGAGAGTATATCGAATGGCCAGACATAAGAGAGCACATCGAATTGGCCAGGGATAAGAGAGCATATCGAATTGACCAGGGATAAGAGAGCATATCGAATTGACCAGGGATAAGAGAGCATATCAATATAACTCAAATTAGGTAACGCCATCAAAGTGGCCAAGAAAATGATTATATTGAAAGCGCGAAGACACTTGTTTGAATAGCTATTGCAAAAAGCCAGTCTAAACGATGCACAAAACAGGTCGACGCCCAATAAACCAGCGACCCGGCCAAGTTAATTGTCGCCTAACAGACCAATTAAATGTTGATTTTTCGCTCTAGGCGAATATCTTACTCCGCAATTCCAAGAATAATGGAGGTGCATACCCTCAGTTCGATAGTCACTTCAACCCCTCAAAATCTAACTTTTTTTCAAAATGTAGCGTTTTTAATTGATTTTCAATTTGTATTAAGATCACAACCAACCCCAAACGATGTAAGAACAGTTCAACATCCAACAAACCAGCGACCAATTAAATGTTAATATTCACTCCAAGTGAGTATCTCACTTCGCAACTCCAAGAATAATGGAGCCGCATACCCTCAGTTCGATAGCCCCTTCCAATCCTCAAAAACTAACTTTTTTTCAAAATGTAGCGCTTTTTATTGATTTTCAATTTGTATTAGAACCACAATCAACCCAAAACAATGTAAAAAACAGAGCCGCACCCAATAAACTAACGACCAATTAATCGTTAATTGTCGGCTAACAGTGAGTATCTCACTTCGCAATTCCAAGAATAATGGAGCCGCATACCCTCAGTTCGATAGTCACTTCAACCCCTCAAAAACTAACTTTTTTTCAAAATGTAGCGCTTTTTATTGATTTTCAATTTGTATTAGGATCACAACCAACCCCAAACGATATAAGAACAGTTCAACATCCAATAAACCAACGACCAATTAAATGTTAATATTCACTTCAATCGAATATCTCACTTCGAAATTCCAGAAATAATGGAACCGCATACCCTCAGTTCGATAGCCCCTTCCAATCCTCAAAAACTAACTTTTTTTCAAAATGTCGAGTTTTTTATTGATTTTCGATTTGCATTAAGATCACAACCAACCCAAAACGATGTATTTATGGATATTCATTACATCCAAACAAGACAAATGGTTTATATGAATAACGTCATTTGAGAAACTATCAACCAGACTGTTATTATCCTGTGAGTTTCCTGTGTATATCTCTGTATAACCTGTGTAAAACGTAAGAGGGCATATCTAACTTATAAGAGAGTATATCGAATTTGTTTGAGAGTAGATCTAAAATGTTCTGAGAGTAGATCGCAATAGCAATGAGAGTAGATCAGAAAGTAAACTTGTAACCCATTGTTTTACATCAACTTTAAAAACATAAACATTCACCAACATAAAGATCACTTGATCAAATAAACATAAGATCAAATAATAAGATCTATAGCGACGACCAAAATTTATCCGCCACAATAAAATGATCTGAAAGTTTATTTACTCAAGATCTAATTCTTGTTGTAACCAGATCAAACATGATAAGCTGTGGCCTACTTTTTTTCTTTCACGATATTTAGGTATGTCTTTGTTAATTGATCCTTTAAAACATTTTGGTAGAGACTTATCTCAAATAGATGGACATATTTTCATAGTACCATCACCAGAAACATTAAAAGAGCTAATTAATAAAATTACTAACTTTGATCTTTTGCCGCCTGGGCAGATTCAAATACTTCAGGCTATTTCACAAACAGATTCTCAATATGTCACAGTGCACGATATAGAGACATATCTTAAATACTCAAGGCATGGTATTAATAAATTCATCACCAAAATGAATAACTCTGCTGTTTTAATAAAAACCGATTTTGAACTCACTTCAGGAAAAAAGCTTCCTAGAAACAAGTGCTTTTGCATACCACATCAAAGCGAATTTACAAATCTCTTCAGCGAATTGGAGTTAATAAAACGAAATAAAGTAAACAACCGATCTAAAGCTCATATTGAACCTTCCAAAAAACTCGCTTTAAAACAATTAAATTTACCCAGTTGTGTTAGAGAGAACAATGTCAACCAAGGGTTATTTTTTTCTAACTTACCTCCATTTGAAAGAATGTTACCGGATAGGTCCTATAAAAAAAATAACTACATATCCACTATTTATTTACAACAAAAAAAAGTTATTGTTGCAGCAAAATCACCGAACAGAATAATGAATAGTGATGACATGAAAACCCTTTATACCTTAATGACACTATCGATTAATCAGCAAGCAAATATGATTGATTATTACAGGGCGAGCAACAGCCCTCTCCTGAATAGCCATTATATCGAAATAAGACATATAATGAAGGTTTTAGGTAAACCAGCAGCCGGAAGTTACTATGATTCTTTTGTAAACTCTGTAATTAGAATTAAAGAAACCTTTTTTGATTTACATCAATTAGAGACTATGTATATGACAACTGATGGAGACGATCTTTTTGTTGGTGAAGAATTTCGCTTCTTTAGCTCTTGTAAATCATTATCAAAACAGGGAGCAACCATCTTTACTGATAAAGATAATAATCAAACAATAAATATTAAACCATTTGGATTTATCATTGCTTGGAATGAGTCTCTATTTAAAAAGATGCTAATGGATCGGTATTTTTTTGTTATACCTTTAAAAATACTGGCAGCACCGACAATAATTTTCCTCTTTTATATGGCACTAAGAAATTATTTTAGTTTTGATAGAAAAAAAACTTGGACACTATCAGCGGATGAGCTGCATAAAAAACTAAATTCAAGCGCCCGTATAGATAACTTCAAGCGAGACTTAATATCAGGATTGGATTCCTTAATTGAAGGCAAGAATGCTTTGCAACGAAACGGGGGATCCCAAATAGATATGCAAGGATTTTTGATTACAGTTAAAATGTCAAAAAATGTACTTACTCAACTTATTTGTACAATAGATGTTGATAAGATGCTTGCTTACGCTGGTGTAACATCCCCCAACACGGCTCATAAAAATAAAGTAATGGCTGCACCAACTACAGCAAATCCCCTTATAGACTTATTGCCCATTATTGAATTTAAAGAACTAAGAGGTAGCGAATTGCCACAAGAGTCGCACATGCGACTTTTGATGAATCCAAAGGAACTATTAAAAAACATTAATATTGTAAAATCTAAACATTTTTTTAGCGTGAAAAAAAATGACCATAACCACCGTATAACAACCTATAGCGATGATAGCGAAGTACTATCCATTTGTGAAATTGTACATGAAAGCCCCCATGACCAGAGCGCTTTTTTTGCTCACTTATGCTCCCTACGTAATAAGCTTAACCCCTTAAATTCTGGCAACGCTTCTAATCAGGAGGAACTATCATTAGAACAATTTACTATTATCTTAGATGGGTTATGTAAAATAAAAGCTATAATTATCGAAAGGATTGAGCTATTTGATATACTTTTCAATAGAGCGCAGCTTATTTCAGCAGCCTGCAAATGGGATGGGAAAGCTGAAAATAGCACACTATTGAATAGTATCTTTTCTTTGTACAGTCATAAATAGTTTTATTTACTAGCCGTTTTAGCAACTACCGCCTGAGTGAATGTAAAGTCAGATGGTTTTTGATCAATACTTACCAAATATGGGCTAGAAGCGAAAATATTTCAAATGCCTCCTTTCATACAGATAGCCGTTAATCTCCATGCAACAGGATTGTTTCCTGAACCTCCTTCTCCGAAGAGCCTACATTGGTTACTCGCAGGCAAAGGTTCAATCAACGATCCCTCGTTGTCTTCCCAAGAACCATTCCCAGGTGTCAGCGCACCGCCAGAGCATGATATCAAACGATAACCAGATCTACATGATGCATATTTGGTAACAGTGTCAGCCGAAGATGTTCCGTACTCAATTACATAGTCCATACGCAAATCTTCTGAGGTTATTGTGGGTTTACTTTCCAATGAAGAAAGTCTGGTTTCGATGTTATCAAATTTCGATTTGACGTCACCAACTCCTTGCACACTCAAATCTCCTAATATAGACACATTTTTATCAAAGGTTGCAGCCTGAGCAAATAATGAGCCACCGATGGTAGTACGCCCCTTAAACTCAGCAGCACCAACTGCTGTTAAACTCCCCTGAACGTAATGACGCCCCGGCGAAAGACTACCTTGCTGATCAACATAAAAACGCGTAGCCCCATTGATCATTAATTGGGTTCGGGTGGCACTAGTCTTTAGGAGCCAATTCCCTGCGGTATTCTTAACACCGTTTGTTAATAGGTCGCCATTGATTACGACATCACTAGCAAAACTTTCCGAAATGTCCGTCCTGGCATAACTGGAGGCATCAACTCCATTTAGCAGAGCAGCATTGCCTGCATTAGTCGCAGTTGCATCAATGCCAAGATATTTATCGCTTAGTTTTGTACCAGCTTCATAAATATCAGTATCAGTCATGAGAGTGCCGGAGTTATACACTTTAATTGACGAAACGACTTCTATTGGTTTGTTAAACCAAAATCGGGCATTGCTGGTGTTAAAGTGGCTATAAGTACTATTAGAAGAGCCAATTGTAAGATCCCCGGTGGCGGTATTTATCTTTAGCGGTTGAGTAAAGGTGCCGACCCCTGTGAATATATTATCTTGATCCCGTCGTGCAAAGGATGTGCTATTGATACCATCTAATAATTCAGCATTTTCTGCAGTCGCGGTAATACCGAGATATTTTGCTGATAAGCTTGTTCCATCTTCGAAAATATTCCCATTGACTGTAATATCGCTACCAAAGGTTTCCGCAATATCTGTTCTGGCATAATTGGTGCCAATGATACCGCCTAGCCGAGCGCTATCGACTGCTTGGTTGTCAATTCCCAAATAATGTCCTGAGAGGGCCAGCCCATTTTCATACAGTGTATTTCCATCGGCGGATACGACCAGCCGATCATCAACCCAGATACCATTGTCCGCCCGCAAAACCCCTGTGGTATATATGGACTTCCCGGCATATGCTCGCAGCCAAGAGGTATCGCTCATGTGCCACCCCCCGCCATAGCTCTCAAAATATATTCCGTTACGGCCATTAATTCTCAGCCAGTCTCCCTGAATATGTACGCCATTCTTGGCATAGACCCGCCCATTCGTGGTTACATTACCGCTAAAATTGGGGTCGATATCTCTTCTGGCAAATTGGCTGGAATCCAGTCCATCCAGTAGGTCTGAATCCTCAGCCTGGCCACCAGCCGAGAGAAACAAATCACTGATCGGCACACCGCCTTGATACAGAGTGCCATCTGATGAAATGATTTGTGCTCCATTGACAGTTAACCCTCCATTGGCTCCAAGCACCCCATCAATGGTTACATTGGCATTAAATGTTTCGTTGACATCAGTCCTGGCTATTTGCTGAATATCGACGCCATCAAGCAGGTCGGCATCCACAGCCTTGGCTGTAATACCCAGGTACTTATCTGCCAGTGCTTGCCCATTTTCGACAAAGCGATTGGCATACACTGATTGAGTAAAAGTGGCATCAGTGTTAAATGTTGCACCACTATTAAATATCGCTGGTTGCCCATTAACAACAAGACCCGCATTAGCATTGAATCTGGCATTTAGTAACGCCAGGGTATTGTCATCAATCAAGGCCAGTTGCGCATCGGCAACTGAACTGTCATTACTGAAAGTAACAATCGCCTGGCCGCCATTAACCGACCTGATAGTCACTTCTTTATCCCCCGTCCCAAGTACTGTCAGGTTTGGAGCCTGGATTGGCTTACTAAATTTCACCCCATTTTGATTGGTATCGACATTGAGCCAGCCTGTCTCGAAGTTTCCTATATCCAACCATGCGGATTTGGTTTTAATCCTTAAGGCATCATTATTTCCTTTGTTGATCCCCGAATTGCCATCAACAAAATTTATCCCTTTCATAAAAGTTGCAACTTCATTACTGGCGATACCGGCATTGATGATCAAGGCGTTATTTATCGTCGTTTGCCCTAATACCGTTGCACCATTGACGATAAGAGATCCGGCAGTTTGAGTACCACTAATGATGGAATTGCTATTGATGTTTTGTGACCCAGTAACCGTCTGTGAACCATTGACCGTTTGGGTACCATTAATTGTTTGCACGCCGTTAATCGTTGCATTTGTTGCGGTCAAAGTTTGACTGATATTGGCATTTGTAGCCTCAACCACAGGTGTGCTTATTTCAGACCCAACATTGAGAGAACCGGACACGACTTGGTTGCCTGACACATTCAGCGACACTATATTGGCGGTCTGTGCACCAATATCATCGGACTGAATTGGTTTGGTAAAAATAACTTCTTCAATGAAAGTGACATTGTTTACAAAGTTGGTCATCCCTTCGACATCCAGCGCCCCTTTAATGACCGTAGTACCATTCAGGACGGTAGCATTAGATACATTCAACGCTTGTGCATCAACCACATTAGCTTTGATGCCAGCCTTGGCATCAATTTCTCCATTCGCCGTTATTGTGCCGGTTGTTACAATCGTTTGGGCGGCAATATTGGTCGTATTCAGACCCCCATTTAACTGGGCTATATTGTTAATATTTACGGTGTTAAAGTTTGCCGCACCTGCATTGATAACTGATGTGTTCAGGATATCGACATTGTTAATGTCAAACCCGCCCATACTCAAATCGGTGGCCATCTCATTTAATTCAGGCTGCCCGGCAGCGGCTTCTCTTTTTAATGCCCCTTTGTAAAGTGAATAACTGGCCGGCACCCCTACCTTAAAAGTCACATCACTGGCAGCGCTGGTGCCGTTGAGTTTACGAGCGATATATTCCGCCAATTCCGACCGACCAACATCCATGCTAAAAACGTAAAATTTGCCATCCGTTGATATCGACCCGTTTACTTTGGTGTTATAAGGCGTTTCCAGACGCCCCCCATAGTACAAATTGGTCGGGTCGGTTAAAGTCTCAATGGTTACTGGCCAGGCTCGGTTACTGTCAAAGAAAGCAAATACTGCCGCTCTGATATCAAAAAGTTGGCGGACCGTGGCATCCGCCGTCTCCCATTTTGCCTCAACATTGTTGGTGGCCATAACCCGATAACTGATAAGACAGGTGAAGAGCATTAACACCCATAATTTAACTGATTTTCCACGACAGATTTTCATTGTGCGGCTCCTGATTCAATTTGGTTATATACAACCAGGCATTTCGCCAAATTGCCTTTGCTCGATGCTATTTCGCGTTTGGGTATGAGTCTGTAACGCCAACCCTTTTATCCATTGCACTTTGGTATCGGACAACTTGACCACAGTGACACCGGGAACCAGGTGATCTGTCAGCCTATCAACCATGAATTCGGTGGCAATATCAGCTGTTACAGTGGCACTGGTACCACTGGTTGGTCGTTCGATGGAAATGTTCCAATGACTCACATATGCCGTGGTGAAAAGCAGCAATGGGGTCTGGACATATTTTTCACTCAGAATCGTTAGCGGCACTGATCCCAAAGCGCATTTTGTTTGATAGTAGTGATCTGCGCCATTCAATATCTCGATGGCAAAGCGTTCAATGTCCGCAACATGCCTTGCGTCCTTAATCCGTATGGCACTTCTTGCTGCTGATGCTGAAACAATAATGAATGCAACAGTGATCAGCATGGCCATGAGTGACATTGACCCGGATTGACGTTGAATATCGGCCATCATATGGTGAACGCTGCTGTAACTTCTTTTGTTGCTGACGTACAAGTACCCTGGAAGTCGGATAACTTGTCAGCCAACTGAATACATTCTGCTGCTGGCACATTGGTCACCGTGACAACAAAGTCATATATGGTGATCCCTTTGGCGATTTTATAATCCCCTCCCCAGGGGTTTTTTGCGACGCCATCTGTTAATGTCGTAGGGATATACTTGGCAGCTGACAATGATGTCATCGCCACACCAGTTACGCCTGTTGTTCGGTTACTTGCCCAGCTAACAGTACCTGTATTAATTGATTGTACCTGGGTGGTGGCTTCCCCTACTTTCATCGCAGTACTGCCCGTCAGCGTTACCGTGGCTATAATACCCACTACGGACAGAATAATCGCCCAACCGGCAATGCCATCAATAACCAAAAATCCACGCTGTTGGTTTTTACGATTGTTTTTACTATTGCCTTTTAAGATCTGCATTGGCTGCTTCCTGTTGTGTTGTTGATTAAAGCTGTGAAAGAGATAAAATGAATTGTTCCAACATCTCGCCAAATCCCAATATGGAAATTAGCAAAATAGCCGTTGAGAAAAGTAGTAGAACGCTACGAACATTTTGAACCGAATCTTTAATGCTCATTTGGGCATCAAAGTCTGCTGTTTCACCCATTCTTAATAGCGCTTCGGGCAATCCTCGGGAACTTTGTTCCAGATTAGCGTGCAATCTAATGGCCTGAAATTTCGACAATAAATCTCTGGCAAAATAATCTTTTTTGTTTTGCCCCTGATTGATTCCGACTAATATGCGGTCCGCATGCCATTGTAGATAGGGGGATAAAAGAGGGCTGAGGATTTGAATGCTTTCTTTTAGACTTTTTTCTGAACGTTGCAATAACGCCACAAGTTTAAAAAAACGGGCTGACTCAAATGTCTTGTATGCAGAATAAGGAAAGTGATGATCGGCCAACACACGCTTTTCCCCATACCAAAGAGGTTTTGATACAGAAACAGTCAATGTTAAGACCAATAAAATAATTGTAATGGGTAAACCAAAATTCAATATCAGTTCAGATTGAATTTTCACCGCATTTACGCCAGTACCATCGAAGCCATTAGGTAAAAACTCATTGAAGATGGGTAGCAAAAACTCCGTTGTGGCCAGGGAAATCCCCAATCCTGTAAACAGATATATCATTGGAAAATAAAAGACTTTGTGAATGCTCTTTTTTAACGTTCGCTGCTGCTCAAAACTTTTAGTCATACGCTTAATTGTATTGGCCTCACCTTTGGCACTGGCTGACGCCATATACAACATCAATAATTCATCGTTGAACCACCCCTTCATCCCCTCTATATAGGATGAACCGTCGTCAACGGCGTCCTTCATATCGCCGATAACGATCAACTGGATGCAGTCTTCTGTGAAGTTGGCCCGATATATGCCAGCAGCACCATCTAGGGCTTTATTTGCAGAGTCGCCATAAACATCATTTTCACTACTGCGGAAAGTTTCAAAAGTCTCAATTAGGTCTAGTTGGCTATCAACGTCAAAAATATAGCTTCGTTTTAGTCGGATGAAGGTGAACAAGATGTGTTGCACAACTTCACTGATGGCCAATAACTTTTCAGCTTCAAGCTCAACGCCCCAAAAGTACAAAACACTTTCGAGCCATTCTACAAACATATTTACGTATTTAAGGTCCTTCATTATCCACCCACAATTATTAGCACCAATAGAATCAAACGAGTGACAAAGACAAAGAGCATTTAGTGATTTGTCTTTATATTTCTCGGTTTCGTCTAAAGCTACCAGTTCGTTTTTTGTTTTTCAGATAAAGGTGAACTTACTAAAATCGGGTTATATGATTTGCAGAGCAAGTCATGTTTCACCTTGTTTTTGAGAAATACAGCCTTCATTTGGTGCAATATTGGTTTTTTGGTGGGGTTTGTACAAAATAAAATTGAGGTCCAGTAACATGCTTTACTTGATTGAATACTTCCCGTTGCTTACCGACCGATGTTGGTGGCAGAAGCAGCAAATCCGGTAAGAGATGATCAAGTATTAATCTCAACCTTTAAACCGGAGCTTTGACCTCGTACTCTGCTGCATTTTTCAGAAGCATGTGATTTAGATTAAACCGATATTTGGCATAAAAGCTATTGTAAGATATTTGCCATTAATTAATGCCGGATAGACCACCTTATGTTGGTGGCAATAGATTAACCGCATAGCCAGATTCCTGTGGCATTCTGTCGCCCAAGTTTTTGGTTGAGAGTACACGGTGAATACCTGCTAGAGGGCACCCTTCCACGGTAAAGATATCACCTATGACAGTTTCTATGGCTGAGCTGATGGTTCCTATTCAATTATTGTAACTCGCCACCGTACCGAGATTCGACAATGATGGGACATGCTTCACCTTTTTCAACCAGTATTTTGCTTTTGTCTAAAAGAGTAAGATGACTTTTGGATTTGAGGTAGCTTTTCCACCCAGTATAGTCAGATGTCCTAATAAACCCCCTATCAATATCACCTACTTGGATAATTTCCAATACCAATTGACGGCCATTCACACCCGTGTGATTGCATTTATCACAGCCTGTCTCATTCCTTCTAAAAAATTCCCCAAGCTTAAAATTGATATCCAATAATGCCAATGACGTCCTTGCTAATTCATCAGTATCTGTTATCTGTATCTTACAATGCCGACAGACCTTGGACTCTAGCCTTTGTCCCATCAACAACTTGAGCAATGATGGATTTGCCAGTTCTGCAGATGTAGCTCCCAGTGTTTTAAAACGCTCTATGATTTCCATCGGAGTATTCGCATGAGTTGTCGTTGCGCACAAATGACCCGATCCGGCAAATGCCATTGACAATTTGAGGGTTTCCTTATTACGCACTTCGCCCACTACCATACCATCTATATCCTGCCGCAACATTGAATCCATTTGCGCCGAGAAGTCATTGCCTTGTAATTGATTTTGCACAATATGATCTACATTCAATTTTATCTCAATTGGATCCTCAATGGTTTGCATTGATTTTGTTGGTGGAAATTCCATGGCCCCGGCCATTAACGTTGAACTTTTTCCAGACCCGGTAGGCCCTGACGTGACAATCATGCCAAGAGCAGAGTGAAAGCATTTACGAATGATTTGAACCTCGCTGTCTGTTAAACCTAAGGCGTCCAGAGTTCTGGATTGATCGCCAAGCTTTCGAATCACCGTATAAATGAGGTCACCATTCTCTGCTACCGTTTTTGTCAGCCGGAATTTCTCGCTGCGTCTTGTGCCATCATTCATGGTCACTTCGTAATTGAATGTAGTGTCCTGCGCAGATAGTTCATCTAACTCTCCCATACCCTGTTTACGACCATGTATATCATAGGTAGCACGGAGCATTTTAATGGCATCGTTATAGCCAGTATAGGATTTTCTTGCCGAAGGCAGAAACTCACCATCAACTTTATAATCAGCATATGCTGCGTATTCTCATGAAGATGATCACTCATTCTCACCGAAGCTGATCGCCTGTTCTCATCCATGCTGATCACGCCTCGGTGTCATTTTGCGGTTCGGCAATAGTTTTAAATTATCCGCCCTGATCCGTCAAGACATTTGTTGTTTTTCGCATCGATTCTGTTCCAGCTAGTTCAAATCGTTGAGCGCTATGAATTAACCTGTCCATTATGGCATCTGCGTAAGTGGTTTCACCGATCAGTTCATGCCACTTTGACACCGGTAATTGGCTCATTAAAATCATCGAGCCAAGCTTATATCGGCCATCAATTATGTCGAGTAAGTCGCTACGATCTTCCTTCGTCAGGCTTTCCATCCCCCAGTCATCAATAATGATGATTGGCGTTGCGTTTAATTGATTCAAAAACCAGGCATAGCGACCATCACTGTGGACTTTTTGCAATTGCACTTGAAGCCCTTTTAATCTGAAGTAACGTATGGCAATACCTTGCTGACAGAAGTAGTGGCCAATCGCGCAACCAAGATACGTTTTACCACTGCCTGTTGCCCCTGTGATGATCAGATTTTGGTAGTGTTTTAACCAATGACCTTCAAGTACACTGCGCACCTTGGATTTATCTAGGCCGCGACTGGCGCGATAGTCTATTTGGTTTGGGTGCGCCAACAACCTGAATTTGGCCTGCTTGGTCAGTCGCTCAACCTTTTTTTGTTCTCTGGTTGTTATCTCTTCACCGAGTAAAAGCGATAGCCGATCATAAAAACTCAGGTCGCTGTATAAATCCGGTTGTTCTTCCTGACGCATTAAACTTTCTTTTATTGTGCTTAAACGCAGGTCTGTCAGTTGTTGATTTAATTCTAAATTCATTGTGATATTCCTTAGTGATAGTAATCTTGGCCACGGACATTGTCGTGTTCCAACTCGGCCAGTAAATCAGGCTGTGCAGGGCCATGCGCCACAATATCCAGATTGTTTTTCAGGATGATTTTGACATTGGCCAAACGGTAACCGCCCGTATCTAACGCACGCTGACAGGCCCCATTGAGTCGTTCTTTGGCGTATTGCTTACTCAGGTGAAGCACCCCCAAACAAACCCGGTAGCTTTGTTGCGGGTGTGTCTTGCTGGTCAATTGATACTCAACCCACTGCAAAACATATTCGCCTAGACTACCGGCCCAACGTTTTAATCGCTCAGGGTTCCACTGAGCATAATCTTGATGGGCTTTGGGCATATGTTCAACCTTGGTGCTATGACCACCAACGCGCTCAGATTTAAGGTGAGTCGCGACTTGTTGATTTTGATAATAAAGTGATACCGTCTGTTCGCTAACATGGGCTTCAATTTGTTTTTTGAGTAATCCATAAGGGACGGAGTAATAATGCTTTTCAACTTCAACATGGTAATCGATGTTGACCCTCACTTTTTTGATGAACGTGTATTGGTAAGCTTGTACTGGCAACGCCTTCATTGCTGGTCGCTCATAGGTGTTGTAGTGACTCGTTCTATCACCTGGCAGCTTTTGAAACGGCTTGGTGTTCAGTCTGACTAACAGTTCTTTAATCCTTTGATTTAATTGTACTAAAGTGTAAAAGGTTTCATGGCGTAATACGGCCATAATCCACCGTTCAACGATTAATACCCCATTCTCTGCTTTAGACTTGTCTTTGGGGCGTAGTGGTCTCGCAGGGATAATAGCGACGTTATAATGTGCTGCCATTTGTTGGTATGTTGGGTTTAAGTCCGGGTCGAATTTACACGCTTTGGTGGTCCCTGACCGTAAGTTATCAGGGACCAGTATTTCAGGTATGGCATTAAAAAATTCAAAGGCCCGCACATGACTCATTACCCAATCTTTAAGCTGTTGCGACTCTGTGGCTTCGGCGAATGTATAATTTGAGCCGCCCATCACAGCAACAAAGATCTGTACGCCTCTGAATTCACCCGTATCAGGATTAACGATGGGGAGCGTCGGTCCACAGTAATCGATGAACAGTTTTTCACCATATAGGTGGGTTTGACGCATTGAAGGTTGCTGACGACCAAGCCACTCTCTATAAATCCGACATAGTTGTGGATAACTATAGTGATTATCTGGATTGCGCTCGACATACTCTTGCCAAAGCAGTTGTTTGGTCACGCCTTTTCTCTTTAGCTCTTGATAAAACGCTGACCAATCGGGCAATGGGATGGCGGTTCGCCGTGATATTTTAGTTTGCCAAAAGTGCTGGCTTAATTTGATATCATCCCAATCTGGTGGTAGTGGCCAGCCTTTAATTCCGATGAGTCTTGCGCGATTGATGTAGTTAGAAACTGTCGCGGACGAGACAGATAAACGGTTTCCGATTTTACGATTTGATAGTTTACTTTCATATTTTAATCTAAGGATTTCTTTCAGTTTTCGCATTGAAATAGGCTCTGCTGGCATAGTGTGCTCTTTGGTCAAGGATAGAGCAAATATTATGCGGTTTTAACAAAGCAAAGTGACGAGATTTGAGCAACTTTTTGGTCATTAAATTGAATAAAAAGAGTGATCAGCATCAATGAGAATAAGTGATCAACTTAAATGAGAATGAGTGATCAGCTTCGATGAGAACAGGTGATCAACATCCATGAGAATATGCATATGCTCGGTTCTCAGCCTTATAAAGCTTTAAATGAATGTCTTGGGCACCAACTTCAAGCGCACGAATAACGGTCTCTGTGAACAACAAGTGTGCTCTTGGCATCTCTCCTTTAGTCACAACCCTGGCAGTTCCTGATAAGCTCTCCTTGATGTCGGCGATGACCGATTCAACATCCGCCTGTGGTAATGTAACTACTTGTGATACTTCCCTATACTTGTTCTTTACCATTTCTATAACTTCTAGCATTAAGGTAATGTTTTGCTCTGCATTGTCTGAACCCACCAGCAAAATTACAACATTATTATCCTGATAAACCATAAATAGAAATGATTCTTTGTTCATATGCATAAAAGAGTCATTATAAAATTGGGAAAGCGGTCTCATTTTATCTAATTCTGATACGTCGTTCAAAGGCTTTAATATATCATTGGCACCGACCGTTAACTGCATATAGTCCCTCTTTTAGTTATAACAAGCGTTTATGGTTTCTTTTTGTTTATTGGTGATGACGACGCAATGCCGAGCATCGTCAAATGATTTCAGGTGAAATCGATTAGCAATATTTTGTCCTTTAGTTACATCCCGAAAAATTTCATTACCCAATTGTAGGGTAACAGAACTGAACTGAAACGCCGTTTTGCTTGAATAGCCTTTAATTCTGATATCCATCAAAGAATATTTATCATCAATTCCGTTAATGGTATTGGTTTCAGGGTTAAAAATGTCCGTTTTATTGCTTCCATCTTGGCTACTTTCGTTTGACAGCATTGATAGGAGTTGACCCTCTAGGTCATCTGGTTTTGGCTTTAACTCCCTTATTTCAGCCTCGGATTTCGCTTGCTTGGCCATATAGCCTGCTCTTTCAGCGTTCAGCTTTGCCACCTCCATTTGCACCCGTAAACCTTGTAACGACTGATTACTCTGTAGCCATTGCTGTGTAGCAGCAGGATCAATCGCCTGCTTTCTTATCTTGGCCATAGTAACCACATCATTAATGTCAGGCGCGGCCACAAAGCGCGGAGGGACTTTTTCAATGTAAGTTGTTCTGACATTCCCTTTAATCTCAACTCTATTGTTACCCGTCTGTTGATTTTTCTCTGAATTAGCATCAGTTTTTTCCGTCCAGTTGGTGTCAACCCATTGCCCGATTGCTTCACCAAAAAACAGATACCCGGGTATCAAACCAAGCAACAAAAGCACAAAAATGGATTGAATGTTACTCAGTTTTCTTTTAGCCATTTTCGACCACCCCAATCAAGTTAATTATCATTTTACCTTTAATGTATCCATTAGCCACAGGTGTGATTTCAATGGATTCAAAACTGAAAGGACGACCATTGATAATGCTGCCTATTGCGTCAAGATCATGGATTGTCATTTGTTCGAATGAAAGAATGAGTTTCTTTTCGTTCCAAAGTCCATTTGACACCGCTTTGGCACTATCAATCGTCAAATTATTTTTCCAATATTTTCTTCGCTCTCCCTCAAGATACCGCTGTTGCTCGGCAATATTCATTCTATAAGCTGTTTTCATCACAGGAATGTGTCCAACATTTCTAGCCAAAATAACGCCATCGCTATCTTGTGCAAAAATGTACTGATAGTCCTGGGCAAAACGCTTCACGACATCCACAGAAGCCATATCGCTTATTGATTTCAATTTAATAACATTCGATGTTACGTCACCACTCAAACTGACAAGCGCCCAATTTTGCAAGGCATTAATCCTGTTTAAATCTTCATAAAGCTGTACAATTTTAATTTTGACATTGATACCTGTTTTCGTTAAAACTGTCTTCATTTGAGCGTAGCGATCAATTTCTCTCGTTCGTTCAATGATTTTCTCATCATTTTTTGTATTAATAAGGACCACACCAACCACCGCGACCATTAACAGCAGTAATAGCCATTTCGCTTTTCCATGAGGTATAACCAAGTCTCGCCTGTTTTTTAGTTCAGGTAGTTTCAATGTTTCAGGATGTTCAGTGTAGTTATTTACGCGAACGATGTTTACTGCCATAAAAGGAAGATGAACACTACCTTCAACCACACATTCGTTGCCATCGCTGACCAGGACGTTGTTGGCAATGATCACATGCTGCTCTTCTGCCGGCAGCCTGGTTATCCGGTTGATATTCAATATCAACGTTCTTAGCGCTGGTGGCGCTGTATCTTCACTTTGAAGAGTAGATATCAGGATTTCCTCGGCATGATGCAGAATGCCTTTGACGAAAACAATAAGGTATAAGCGGTCATTAGTTCGCTCTATAAATAGACCACTTTGGTATTGAGTAACCAGAGATTCAAATATGCACTCTGCCAGCAATTTCCCTTCTCCCTCTCGATGAGCACATAGCAGCAAGCCATTATTTTTCCCAGCCGTTGATATATAAAAACCCTTATAGCCTTCGTTATGCCAAAGATTTAGCGTGGTTCTCAGCTTGGCCCGGTCTTCCTTTAGAAAGAACTTCCGCTTAACATCAGATCGGATAATCAAAACAATGTCGCCTTAATCATTAAAATAGTTTCAACATTCCTGCTTTTTGTTGTTTGGGCCATGCCAGGCAAGAGCACGCCAGACAAACTACTTTTGTATTGGCGACGGTCATCGGACAAACCGGCAATTATCATGGGTCTGCCACTTTGTAACCGAACAGTGGTGTTAAATAATTTGTCATTTGTTTTAGGACTCTCCACTTCTGCCCCAGGACTGCCTTTTTTGACCAAGTCCAGCAACGCGCTTAAACTTGTCGACAGGTGAACGATGATATTATTAGGACTGATATTTGGAAGTGCGTGGAGAATATATCCTGTTGTCGTGGTACTCTGGGTGATCCCCAACGTTGACCCGACGTTGGCAGTGGTCGATATTGGTCGGTCTGATATATAGAGTTCACTATCGATGTTACCGATGGTACCTAGCTTATTATTCATAGTGACCACACGAGGATAGCGTTTTTCTGATACAGCGCCTTGTGAACTCAATGCTTCAATAAATAGGCGACTGGGATCTTCTCCCTGTCTTGCATATCCTAATGTAAACACCCCCCGGGGATCCAGTCCACCAATACCTCCAGCATTGGCCGTTGTGGCTAGACCAATACTGCCCCAATTTCTAAAGGTTTTATCAATGAGGTCAAAATCAATACCAGCCTGGGTATTATCACTAAACTCTACGTTAATTAGCGTAATATCAATGGCTACTTGCTGAGACAATGACGTATTTTTTTTCTCTATAAACTTACTTACACTGGTTATTTGACTGGGCAAAGCCCTTACAATAATTGAATTGTCAGAAGTCATGATAGCTGAGGTTGCACCATGTTCGCAGACAATGTTACTACTGACATCATCACTCTCATCATTATGGGATTTTAAGCTGTTTGATTTCACACAGCCGAGAATAGCATCTACCCCTAATTGGACATCGGCCAATACATTTATTGTTCCTGACATGACGCTATATTCTTCACCGGTGTCTGAAATGGCGTTTCCACCCGCGCCATCTCGTTGGCCCTGCCCTGCCCCACTGCCGGAAGTATTACCAGAACTGCCGCTTTGTATCCCTTTTCGTCCAATACTGTATTCAACGTTGCCACCAAGTTGCTCTATGTGAAAGATTTCTGTCACATATTTCGACCACACAATCGTATGTCCATCGCGAGAGACATCATAGCTGTATCCTGTCTGTGATTGAATGCTGTCGAGGATATCCCCGTAACTTCCTTGACTACTAATATTAACCAAGTGATTGGTTTTTATACCATCTCGAAATTCGAAGTGAACATTCATGCCATTGAAGGTACTCAGTAATACTTTGTCAATCGTCTCAGACTTGAACGATTTGTCCACTTTTGCAAGATACCAAGCAGGCATTTGCACTGCTTTGTTAGATAACGGCTCAACAAATACATGGTCAAACTCTATGATCAAAGGAGTACTGATTTTCTGCACTCTATATGATTGTACTATTTTTAGATCGCTATCAATATTTTCTTTTACTTCTGCTGGCTTTGTGAAAACTTGGTTCGTACAGCCGTTTAATAGCGCCAAAGTAACAAGGAGGGGTAATAATCTACGCATCACATACTATCCCTCATTGGTCCGTTATAAACCAATACAAAACCGCCGTCATATAGAGAAAACATTAATTGTTCTGACTTACTGTATAACTCCAAAATCTTAACCATTAATTCGATCATTGACCGTCCAGTTACCCAATGAGCTGATTCAATCTTTTGTTCACCAACATCCCACAATACCGACGTATTCCTCCCGCCTTGCGTATTGCTAAGCAGATCAACAAGATTGCTCTTCAATGATCCCCTTAGCAATTTAAATCGCACCAGACCAGCTAGGTGGTCAACTACGACTCGTTGAGATAATTCACTCTGTGCACGTAAATTAAAAAAGTTTAATCTTGTTGGAAATCCATCAGTCAATTTTTTCTTGTTTGTTTGTGAAACAATTGTTGCCCACAATTTGTCACCTATCGACTCGCTACTCTGTAATAAGTCACTGTTTTGGTCCTTAATTAACAGGCGATTAAATTTTTCAAATTGCTCTGTTGTACTTGGCTGTGACGCCCCCCTAACGACACTGCCGATATTTCCTGCCTGTCCATAAGATGATCCAAATATTAAAGCAACTGCAAAAACGAATCTTATCATTACATCTTTCTCCGATTATTTTGGTAATACACTGAAATTGTGCCCCCTTCATAGATACCCAATAGCAATTGTTCTGGTGCTATATAAGGTTTTAAAATGTTATTCATTAACTCAAACATTGATCTGCCAGTGGCCCAGTGGTTAGAATAAACACCCTGGTCTCCACCATTCCAAATCAAGGACGTATCTTTTCTACCCTTGGTGTTGTTGACCAACGCGAGTAAATTTTCCTCAAGTTTGCCCTTGTGCATGTGAAACCTAATTGTGCCAGTCTGGTGATCGACAATGATACGTTCAGTTAATTTGTCAGTATCGAGCAGGTTAAAAAAGTCATAATGAACCGGTAATTTCTCTGGGAATTTTAATGGGCTTATCTTTTCAGTAGCCTTTATCAAGGCCGTCTTATCAGCAGAATGGGTGTTTTTAATTACTCTTGCCATTTCTTGGGCCAGATAGTCACTTATAGCGGCTATATTCTCACGTTTATCAATTACAGTTACAGTCGCTGTTTCTTTGTTAAATAAGTGACTTCCCTTTGGACCGAGCATTGATTCGATAACCTTGATACTTGGAGCCAATAGTACAGGCGATGTATAGGGGCTAAATACCACAGATTGCTGAACGGCAATATGTTGTCCCACCTTAGTGAAATCGAATACTCGGGTGATAACATCACTCCATATTAAAGTATTACCTTTAGTTTTTACGGTGTACCCGGTGATGTCTTGAATTCTCTTCAAAAGCGCTTCTTTAGTGCCTTTATGCGATATTGTGACGAGGTAGTCAGGGTTGATATTTCCTAAATTAATGAACAGATTGTTATCGTTCTCGTCTCGTATCATGCTCAAGACTGATATCAATGGCGCTTGTTCGACGGACACCACAATTGGCTGAAAAGACCATTCGGGCTTTTGCTTGTCAGAATCCGATAGTGTGGGAACATAGTAGTTTTCTGAGTAGTTGACCGTTTTTAGAGGCTCTTCTCTCACCTGGGTTGCAGTACAGCCCAGTGATCCTGACACACAAGGGCAGATAAACGTTACAATTAACAATTTCAATCTTAATGGCTTGTTCATGTTCACTTTACTTCCTCCTGATTAACAACCAGCACAACACCGTTGGCCTTAAAATCTACGCGAAGCCCATATGGTTTGAGTAGCTGTTGAATGAGTTCGTCAAGCGAAGGTGCCTGGGCGGTATAATTACTGCTCCATTTATAATTGCTATTCGCCAACCACTTCACATTGCTGGCTGATTTGATGAGCTGGTGGTTTGTTAATAATTCGACTAATTGAGGTTTAAGCAATCCCTGGTCAAGTTCAAAACTAACGCGCCCAGAGGGTTTATATTGCTTAAAGTGACCATTAGAATAAATTTCTTCTTTGACTTTTGTCGGAGTCATATGACTGTTATTTACTGTAAGAAGATGGCGCTGTTTGATTTGTTGTGGGTTTTGTTGATGAATAAAGACAATTTTTTGCACAGCATTAAATGTAACAAATACAGGAAATTCAGCGACAATTTCTAATATTAACGATTGAAAATCAACAGCATTAACCAAAAACGGTTTTTCGATGAAATATTCTTTGGCTACATAGTTCACAAGCCAATGATCTAGTTTTGCATACTTCTCAATATTTAAGCGGATATTACCTCGACTGATCATCGCATCCTGGTAGCGTGGTTGGCGTGGTGAGACTTTATCCAAAAATCGATTGAAAACATTCGTATTTGACGTCAATAGTTCCATTTCTTCTGCGGTCATGACAATGGCACCAGAAGGCAGAACATTATCAATGTATATTGCTTGTCCTTGGCGCTGAAATTGATTTATCTCTTTCTCGGTTAGAACCACCCTACCCTGCTGATCAAGTGGGTACTTTCCATCACCTATGGCCACCGCTGAATTTTTTTTATCGGTCAAAGTACAGCCGGAAATGATCATGCTGAAGCAGATGATCAGGGTTCTAAAAAAATGTTTTCTTTTCATGGAAACTTAGCTATTTCATTGTTTGACTGCAAAACATTCTGCCATTCAATAAAATTCTGTCATCCAATAACTGTACTTTTTGATATTTTGATAGTATTGAATATAGGCTGGTGGGATTAAGACGCGCTTTGTTTTATAAAACTGAAAGTGTGATATCTGTTTTTCGTGAAAGATAGTAATAGAACACGGTAGCCAAAAAATGAACAGTTATAATGAACTGATCCGGACATTTTGTTAGTCCAAATTAAGGTTTAAATAGATTCACCCAAGACAACATTTGGCAAGGAAATCCAAGAAACTTTTCCAGCAAAATTGAAGTTGACGACTTATTGCCACAGATTGTGGCGACGGGAACCAACACTGTGCCTGTCTATGGCAGATATATTAGTGATAAAGACGGTAAGCATATTGAGGTAATTGCTGGTAGTATACAGTGTTTACAACGCATTCTTTCGCTTTTGGTATTGCCTGTAAACACTGTTTACAGAGCGTTTTATCGCCCTTGGTATTGCTTGTAAACACTGTTTACAGAGCGTTTATCGCCCTTGGATTTGCTTGTAAACACTGTTTACAAGGCGTTTTATCACCCTTTGGTATGACGTGTAAACTAATTAAAAATGCACTCATTATCAAGATAAGTATGGCTACTAATATAACGCGTTGATCATGCTTTGCAGTTGCTGTGCAGCTTCTGCATTCAAAGGTTTATTAAATGTAACCCCGGTTACAAGCCCTTTAACATTAGTTTTAACCTTAACCTGAGAAGTCCACCCCGGCGGGTTGTCCTTGACTATTTTCTGCGGTTTGGGCTCATTACAATAATCGACAATCAGTTTAGTTAGCTCCGTGCAATTGATTTCCTGATCATGCTTATAAGCGACTCTGAGCGCTTCTATGGTTTGCTGGTGCTCGGTAGTAATGAAATCAACAATTTGTGTTGCGGTCGTTGTTGAGGCACTGTGTAATGCCCTGTTTAACTTAAGTATTGTTGGCTTGCCAATGACGTTAATCGAAGGGTAAAGCATCAATAAAGCAACATCAATTTTAGCACCATTTATCCCCACTCCAATCAAGGTATGAGAGACTTTACCTCCTTCAATATCAGTGGCAATTTGCCTTAAAGTTAACTCATCTTCTTGTTGGTGTTTAAGCCAACCATAACCTCGTTCAATTAATGAAATATGGCTGGAAATGTTTTCAGCTTGAGTGATCGCTTTGGCTTCATCATCTGTAATGTCATCTGATACCAGTACAACAAATGTTTTACTGGCGTAATAAGTGGCCAACCTGCGACAAGAGCCATAAATAACACTAACTTCATTGCCTGTCGTTCGGGCAATTGCAGGCGTTACTTGATTGTTTTGCTTGATGCTGTCAATTAGTGGAGCCATTGAATGTTTGGTCAAAAACTGCTGGTTTCGTTTATTACCTGCATAAACCGAGGTTTGATTTATTATCGCTTCACCTTTATAACGCCTTAATTCAAAGGTTATAGTACGACCTGGTGTGGTTGGAGAATCCAGAGATATCTTGTCTCCTTGAGTTAACAAGCTGTCTATATCTATAGGGCTAACTTCCGAAACATTCAACATGGTTTTTTTCGCCATTAGCTATTTTCCTTAAGGGTAGCCGATCCAGTCCAGACTTGATGGCAAAGTAATTCGATTTCACTAACAACATCAGTGAGGTTTTCTACAGCATTTACTAATTGCTTACGTGATTTAGGATATTCAGATGGTTTCATATCAAATACCGTCATCATATAATCTGCGCAAATGGGAATAGCCTTGGTATGTCGAATGGCATAAGGAAAAACCCGTACGCCGAACAGTGCTTTCAAATCTTGCACATAAGTGCGGTGTACAGAAGAAGTATGACTGGCACCAGTAGAGTCAAAATTGGTTAACAATAAACGAATAAAATCCAGTCCCGGGTGTCCTGCTTTGGCGGCAATAGCATAAATTTCTTCAAATCGTGCCAAATATTTAAGTGTCGCATCAAAAGAAATAAACTCTGGGATAATCGGCAATATCACGCTGGTGGCAGCATAAATGGCATTGTAAAATGCTTTGTTCAATGATGGGGCGGTGTCAATAAGAATGATGTCAAAGTCGTCTTTTACTGCATCAATTATTTTATCTTGCAAAATACGGTAAACATCCAGCTTTTGCTCTTCTGGATTATCAAGCTGTAATTGTTCAGCATAGCTTTCAAAAAAAAAGTCGCTAACCCTGCCTGGTAAATAATGCAAGTTGGGGATATGAGTATCCAAAAAACAGCTGCGAATAAATGTTTTCTCGTCTTCACCTTCGTCAAGCTCATACTTACCCTGCAATAACTCACCTACGGTAAAATCGTCATCGGATAAAGTAGGGCAGCCAAAAATTGAGCCGGTACCTTGAGGGTCGAGATCAATAAAAGCGACCCGATAACGTTTGTTGTTGGCAATTGCTAAGCCGGTTGCCAAGTTGACTGCACTGGTGGTTTTGCCCACACCTCCTTTTAAATTGGCAGTAGTAAATATCTGTACTTTTTGATCTATTGAACGGCTAAATTTTGCTACCCCCAGTTTGTCAGCGAAAAAATGTAGATCTTTAATGGTAAAACGATAATGGCCATTATCTTCTCGTTGAAAGGTTTTACCTTGATCACCTTGTTGTACAGTAGTGATCAATCGGCTTAGGGTATTTGGATGGGGGATACCTAACCAAGATTGCGCTTCGGCTTTTGAATAACTGCGAACCAGTTGAGTATTATCGTCGGCATTACGAGTTTGGTTTTGTTGAATTTGTTTAATTCTTTGCTGTGAGATTTCTTTTAGTAATCTAATCTCCTTCAGCGTTGTAACTGCTTTGCTTGTAACATTGA
The DNA here is from genome assembly GCA_965277695.1 of Alteromonadaceae bacterium. GTDB lineage: Bacteria > Pseudomonadota > Gammaproteobacteria > Enterobacterales > Alteromonadaceae > JABSOG01. The sequence goes on along the minus strand of CBDIDQ010000056.1, from coordinate 157,956 downwards.
CGTCTAACATAGAGTCCATCTGTAGAGTGAGGATTTAATGTATTGGTATTATAGGTGGTAAACAGTAAAAAGCAACACGTAATATGAATTGCAATATAAATCAATGGTTGCTATCAATGCTTGTAAACAGTGTTTACAGCTTAATTTATGATGGGGTATATAGGCTGATATTCTGTGCCATCTCTGCAATTTTTCGTATTATGGGTGCTTTGACATTACCATCCCAATCCGCAGTAATTTTGATTAATTGACTTTTACCATTGAGTAAATCAAATAACTCTTCAATTTCTATAATGAGATCATGTTGTTTAACTAAACTATCAAGGATATTTGAAAAGAGTAGGGGAGTAAGTTCTTTTTGATTATTTCCTTTTCCGACGGTTAATAAGCTAAGTTTATTGCGTAAGGTTTGCAGATGAGTAAAAAATGCGGCCTGATCCTCTTGGTTTTTATGTACACTTTCACAAATATATAAAAGAACTGAATCGTCACTATAAGCTGTTAAGCGTTTATTGAATTTATTTTTACAGACAGTCAGGGTTGTTTTTCCTGATTTGTTAATGGTGATATCTTTTAGTAATTGTTTAGAATTTAATAATAATCGCATATTAGATTGCTGTGGAAACTCATTTCCCCTATTATCTTTAAATTGTAAAATGGGCAGTAAATCTTGAAGAGGGTTAGCTACAGTTGGTGCTGCTTGAACTCCTTGTTGGGTTAAACCATTTATGTCAGATTGTAATCCGGCATAAGAAAGCATTTTTTGAGTATCAAGTTTACAGTGTAATTTTACGATTGCGTCATTAATTATATGAATGGTGATCATGAATCCTTGAATATCAATAAGTGATTTTCCATCAGAAGGTAATTTCATCTTATTTTCATTCCAATTGTTTAATCCTGTTAAAAAATCTCTTTTGAAGTTATGAAGTAAAGCACTGGAGTTTAATTTATTGTGAAGTTCCTCCAGAGTTAAGACCCATGTTTTATTGCGATCAAAGCTAAAGTGAGTTCTTAATATCATATAAAACAAAAAAATGACTGTCGGTGCAGCTAAAATTTTTAAAGGGATAACAAAAAAATATTTATCAGTTAACATTTTTTCAAATAGGGTAGCGTTCCAAGTGATCATAAAAGCAAAGGGTTTAATTTTTATCGATTTCTGTTGGTTTTCATGAGTTTCAATTTCAGCATTTTCTTTGGCGATAGCTTGGCAAGATTCAAAAAAGCGAAAATCTTGACTGACAAAAATATTTTCACCCTCACTATCTTCATACATAGCTTCTAATTGATGTAAATCAAAGCTGGTTTCTTTTATTCGCAGTATAGATTTAACAAAAGAATCATAGTAGCTACCAGCTGAATTTTTGCCCAGTACTTTCATAATATGACGAATTTCAATGTAATGATGGTTTAATGGTGCACAACCTTTTTGAGCATAATACTCAAGCAAATTAGCTTGTTGGTTAATTGATAATGTCATTAAAGTATAAAGCGTTTTAAGATCATCGCCATTCATAATTTGCTGTGTTGATTTTGCTTCTACGATCACTTGTTTTTGTTTGATATAGATGTTCGAAATGTAATTATTATCTTTATGGTTTCTGTCTGGCAACATTCGTTCAAATGGCGGTAACTGGGAGAGAACAAAACCTTTGTTAACTTTATTTTCGATAATTTCTGGTGGTAAATTATGTTGAGATAATGCGTTATTTTTGGCGCTAGTAAACTGAATTTTTGTTTTGTTTATTGCTTTAGATTTTTTTTCATGTTCAAGCGTTGAAAATAGAATGACAAACTGATCTTGTTGCAGCAGGGTAAAACATTTAGTTCTTGCTATTGCTTTACCGCAACTAAATTCAAAATCAATTTCATTTAATAGACCCATCTCTACCAGCTTGACAATTAATTTGTTGATACCATCCCGGCTTTGGGTTAGATAGCGTTGAATTTGTTCTACACACGTAAATTCGGCATTAACATTATAAATAGCTTTTAATAGTTGGATTTGGTTTACGGTGAGATAATTAAATGATTCCACTTTACTAATTAAATCGTGTAGTACTTCTGATGATTGTAGATAAAAAAAATGCCCAAATTTTTGTGATGGTTTTTCACCGAAGTGGGTCATGGTATCAATGATTAATGACATTGTTATTATATCTAATTAGATAGTTTAAATTTAATGATTTTTGATGTTAGCAGTTAGAATTTGATAATGCAAGAGTTAGATCTTGATAAGGATCTATTGATGATCTAGCGTCATTACAACTTGTTTGTAATAATTCTATTTAATTAATGAATGATCTAATATTTAAATGATCTTTTGTTGTGTAATAATGATTTTAAATTTATCTAATAAAAACAATAGCTTATTTTCACTGTGATGCGATCATCTCACTTAACTAACGGATACGCTCTCGTAATTTTTTGATATGCTCACGTATAAACAGTAATACGCTCACGTATAAAGCATGATACGCACACGTTTTTATTTGATCTGCTCTCTTAGCTATTTCACAGCTTTTCCACAGGATATACACAGTTTTTCCACAGGAAGTTAACAGCTATTGTGATGGCGATAATATCAGGTACTTGTCAGAGCCGTTAACGTTATCGCCTCTATTATTCTATTACGGGAATAATAACCATATGCTGTAGAAACACTGTTTGTGTTTTGTTGTTCCCCAGATGGTTTATGATTGTATTTTAAAGTTAGATTTTGATAGTTATAAATTCGTATCGGATAGATTGCTGGTGAGCCGTCAAAGTTAGTTTTTGATGAGGATTTTTGCGTATCGACTGAGAGCCGATTATTCTTTTACAGCAACAGCGCGAACTCTTTCTAAACAAGTTTTGGCTAAGTTAATTACCCAAATAGAAGTCTCTTTAGGCAGGATCATTCAAAAATACCCATGCGAGGGTGAATAAAGCGAATTATTGCATACAACTGGCAATGCTATGTATTTATACCGGGGTGCGTGGGCCTATCTTCAGGTTATTCGATGCGCTCACGTATCTATGAGCTACTTGATACGCTCACGTATCTCCGGGCTATTCGATACGCTCACGTATCTCTGTGCCATTTGATACGCTCACGTATCTCTATGCCATTTGATACGCTCACGTATCTCTGGGTTATTTGATACGCTCACGTATCTCTGTGCCATTTGATACACTCTCAGCTCTGATGGGCCGCTTGTTATACCTGCTCTCGTCCACATATATCCAGCCCTGTTCATAAGCTTCAAATAGGGTTCCTGTAACAAAAGAATTCAATTCTACTCTAGTAACACTGCTTGTCAGCGTAGTGCTTGGTGGTGGCTCTGCCAATAACATTTGGTGTTACACAGTGTTCATCAAGGAAGGTTGCAGCTACTATAGAGATAGATCAGGAGTACAAACCAAAGACCAAGACAATGAACATCGTCCTGAAAGTATTGGGATCATTACAGATTTGGCTGACTAGGTCCTTGGTATGGCATGAATGCGACGAGACTGCTCAAGGCACGATACATCGCGATACTCCAAGAAGCGAAAAAAAGCTTTGGTCGCAGCACTTCTGTCATTACGTGTTCGAGCCGAATTGCCCCGCTGTGTTTCCAGGCGGTTAAAAAATCGATAACTATTGAGACGTCAAGGGCATCAATTTTCAACTTTGATGGCTGCGTTTTTAATTGGCCAGCAGCAAAAGTGGTTCAACATGGGGTATTGATTGTATTGGCAGACGGCTTGTTAAGGGCATTGAATAACGATTACGGAGCCGCTGTTAACTTTGTATTACATGGTTATAATTGCACACTATCTATTGGTATTTGACAGGTGCTGGATCATTGGCGTGTTCCAACTTCAATTACTGTTTCTGGTATGAACTTATATTTGGTCATATGGTCAATAACATTATTTGCGTAGTCCAACATTAAGTCACCTCGTGACACACTTTTAGCGAGTCGCAACACTTCTTTTTCTGTGAAAATACCGATAGCAGTGGCGTTATATAAATAATTGACAATTAAGTAGTAAGCGGATATTCCTTGATAATATAGCTCTAAATGTTCAGGATTAATGTGGACGTCTTCTTTTAAAGGGACTTCTGTGGCGTGGAAGCTATCAGGAAATTCCAATTTTTCCGCCTCAATAGGTGCAACATTATTACCTACAGAATATAAATAATTGATTCTTATCTTGGCAGCATTGATAACAATAATAAAAGCATAATCGCGCATGTTTTCAAAAGTTAACAAACTGGATGTTATATCAATTGCCTCTTTAACGGTAAATGTGCCATTCGCTCTCGCCTTAGATAAATAATCTCGGATGAGAGTATAATAGAACACGGATTCTTCATGATGTTTCAATGCTACTTCAGTGATATCACAAGCGGTAGAGGTTGGTATCGGTAGTGCAGGCTTTTGCAAGTGTTCTTTTATTTTAGCTATAATGCTGTTATTGATTTGTTTCATTCTTACAAGTCGATTTCCTACAATAGTTTCCCTTAGAATACCTGTCTAGATCAGCTTTTTCAATTTATTCAAACAATAAAATACTTTAGGCAACTCGTTGTTATGAAATAGTAAGCAGCCAATTCTCTCATGAGAGAATTGGCTGCTCCAAGTCACTCAGGTAGATCTTCTTTTCGTCAAAAATATCCAAGATTATTTAGGTATTTTAGGTACCAATCAAGCTGGGTAACAACTTAATTGGATGGTAAACGTAGGGTGCGCTGTGCGCACCATCACTATTTTTCTTATTAATCAATTAGTTGGTGCGCAGAGCGCACCCTACGTCGGCTATCAATTAGCTTGATAGATTGTGACCTTGAAATGTCTGATATGGTCAGAGCCGTCTTTTATTGGGATCGTGTGGTAAAATTTTTATAGTCCCCATCTAAAATCAGTTGAACGAGATCCCTGATGTACAATTAGAAGCAAAACGTTTGGTTCCATAGAGTTGATAATGTTTATTTGTCGTGTACGGTTATTTTGAGATAGGGGGATCTACCTCCTGCAATATTAAATTAATTTGAGGTTACTATGCGTCAAACCTATGTGTCTTTTGCCATCCATGCTAGTCGTGTTTCTTTGGTTCAGGCAGAAACAAATGATAGTGTGTCACTTCAACTGTTTCGCAAAGAGTGTGATTTAGAAAACCTTTCTACGGAAACAATAGAGGTCAATTATGATAGGGAACGAAATGGATTCTCTGCTGTCGATGCTCAGTTAAGCGTGGCAAAACATCTATGGAATATATTGGGAAATGTTGCCGTAGACGAGAATGGAGCAGATGGGCTTATTGATGAAGCTTTTATTCATTTTGAGAAAGGAGAACCTGTTTATAATATCTGGTCATGGTTTGAAGTTGTCTTTGATATAAGCGTAGCTACAGACCTAATGGGCAGTTAAATTAATATTTGTTCGTCAAATATGTGATGGTTGTACTTTCAAAGGCCCCTGTAACCTGCTTTCAGGGGCCATATAGCTCAATGTTGAACCTGAGCGTTAGAGTTTAAGTCATATCCGTAAGCACGGAAAATGTCAGCATTGATGCCGACGCTTGACATATCATGGTTCCTGGAGTCTGTGTATATGATAGTGTGCTCCAGATGGCCATGCCTGATAAGCTTCCAAATAAGCCCGCTTGCCGCCTCTGCGACCAATGAGTTTACCCCAAAATCTTGCCTGGCAATGGCTTGTTCGTGACTACAGCTTTGGGTTTCATCGTCAACTTGTGTGGCCAGTCCAGGATATAAATCGTAGACGTTCGGTAGTCGTAACGTAACATTCGGGTTACACAGGTGGCCAAGGATAATGTTACCCTGGGAGCTGTCATTACCGCAGTCCAACCAGAGCGTTTGATTCGTTTCGTTTGTGCCATATCTTTGACCCAGCTTAGCTCGGAATGACGCCTTATCGACGCAAGTTACGATTAAGTCATATTGGGTGAGATGGTCAGTATCTGGATCGACATACTTGGGTATGGACCGCCAGGACGTTCCACCGAATTGATTGATCCGCGACACCAATATCTCACTTTTATAATGGCCGACATCAGCTGGCCAAAAATTTTGTCTGCCAATGTTAAATTCGCTGACTTGATCGCCATCAGCCAAATCAACCTCGAATCCTGAATGCCCAAGTTGTAGTAACATAAAGTGCATTTTATACAGCTTAGAAAAAACTCTGATCCTGTGCCGCCAGCGCCAACTAAAAGAATCTTTATTGGCTTTCCTAACCAGCTGTTGGGCAAGCTAAATATTTGGTTCATCTTTACAGCTCCAATGCATGGTGAAAACGGTGTACATAGGTCATTTCATTAGCCCTGGGCTTTCGGTTCTCTGTCTGAAAAGTAGTCCATTTATCAATATGCTGTTTGTTGTTGCTGACACCTACCATTGTTTGCTGGTTGTTCACATGAGTGAAATTGCTGTTAAACAATGTGTCTTCTATTTCTATTAATGTGCGTTGGTTGAGTTCGTCAGGGAGTGTTGCACCACCTTGACAGAGGGTATTATCTGAATAAATGTTCATGAAAGGAGGCCGATAAAGTCTGGTGTTTTCACCGGGCCGACTATTGGTTGCCAGCGCGTAAATTTTGAGTTGTTTGGCCAGCTTATCGACAACAAACAGGATTGCCGGCCAAATAGGGGTTAAGGTAATTCGTTCACTGTCTCGAATAAACCACATTTTCCGCTGTTTGGCCGGGACATGCCATATTAAGTGCTTGGTGTCGTCCACCAGCAAATTTGATGGCATGAGTGAAATTGAAGTATTACCTTTATGGTCGAATAAGGCGGATTCAACGACATGTAAGAACTCGGTTCCTGACACAATGGTGGCTGGCCCCAAGCCTTCGTTTACTATTGGGTGGCGGGTAATTGCATTGACGCGTTTACCATTCCCATAAAAAACAAATGCAAAGGTAGGCAAGTTTAGTTTTGGCGGCGCTGGGCATATATTGATTTCTTGATTAACAGTCAGCATTTAATTCTCAATTTATTAGTGAATACGCGCTGACTGTAATTAATGTATTGCGGCAGTAAAATCACAGGAACGTTTGAAAAGCCTCTAAGTGTCGTGATCGTCTGCCATTCTCTCATGAGAGAATTAGACCACCCTTCACCTGTCATATCGACCGTCCAAAGAAGCCGAAGAGGTCGTTTAAAAACAACCCATAAAAGACATCAACAGGCTTAAAATTATTTGTGCAGTGAATACTGAACAGGGGAGGGCACCTGCATCGTCTGATCAATCCAAAAAATTGGATAAGGTGAGCAAGGCAATCTCAGCCAGCAAAATGTCATTGAGATATTCAAAAATATCTTTCTTGGTCAGGTCAAGAGAGATCACCGCATCCTCACCACTGGATGATTCGCTCAGATAATGAAACTCTTCTTCATCATTCTCGAATCCCAGGGATACCATGGAGTGTTCCCCTAAAAAAGCGCCCTCCTGGTAATGTTTACGGTTGTAGGTTGCCCCAGACCAAAGCGCTATAAACAATTCAACGTGTTGTTTAAGCTTCTTTACAGCAACATGATCACTAAGGGCGTTATTGCTCGTTGTCCAATCATCAAGTGTTTGAATGATTAACTTTAGCCGTTGCTTGTTCGATAAGGCCCTTAGTGTAATGTCCCACGCTATTTTAACTGAATCGTCCCGCGCTAATCACAGTGGGATTATTCGTCAAAAAAAAGCCCTCGATTGGTGACACTACCAAACGAGGGCGAGATCAACTATTTCAATGTTTAAAAAGGGATCGGATCATCCGGATCGTCTTCTGACACCCTGTTCTGTTCAATTTGCGCGTCTATTTTTTCCATTTCCAGTGCTTCACGGCCTTTCACGTAGGTGTGAGTGCGGATTTCATCCGCATAATAATCCGCTATTTGGTGTGCCAGTTCATTCATCCATTGTGACAACGCGTAAGCCGCCCTAGGTGATAAATCTGGCATCACCAACCTGATGGGGGTTTTCATTTTCATCTCAATATCTCCACGGCTTCTTCAATCAGTTCGTCGGGTAAATGGTTTAACCCTTTGGACGCCGCCAGCCGCAAGGCCGCTTTCAGAATTTGACACGCCTGTCGCGGTCTGCCGCCGCAAGCCTGCCGCAGCATTTCAAACCCAGAGTCTGACAACAAGGTTTGCTGACAACCCACCGCCTTGAAGCCGTGTTCAATTAATGCGCGAAAACGGGCTGACTCAACCATTGGTTTCAGCTCAACCCGCACATGAAATCGGCTCGACAACGCCGCATGACTGGTACGATTTATCGTCTGCAACATCTGTGGTGACCCCAGCAACCACACGGTCATCAGTTCGCGTGAGTCAAAGGCAAAATTCAAAAACGCCGAGAAGTCCTGATAAAAATCCCCGGGTAGGTTTTGCGCTTCATCAATGATCCAAACGATCTGTACTTGCTTGGTATCGGCCAGTTCCAGCACCCGCGTTTTAATGTCACGCCATAATTGGGTGCATCGCCACGCGGGGGCCAGACTTAAGTTCAGCGCTAGCGTCGTGTACAAATCACGCCGACTGCAATGGGTGTCCTCCGTGTAAATAACCTGATAACGATGCGGATTCAGGGTGGCCGTCAATTGCCGTAATGCCGCTGTTTTGCCCACGCCGGGTTCCGCTGTCAGTAGACCAATCCCCGGCGATTCCAGCAGCCAGTTAAAGCGCTCTTTAAGTATCGCTAGCTGACCATCATCAAACAGCGTTGTGGTGCCTTTATCCAACGGACAACCCGTGAGTCCAAAGTGTTGCAGATACATGTCACTTCTCCTGTTTTTTCGACGGCATTGGCAAGGCCAATTTGGCGGTTTGTTGTTGCAGCGCCATCTCCACCACATTCACGGCTTTAGGCGATGACGCAGGGGTTTCGTCAGCGGGTTGAGGTCGTTGCCGCCTGCGGGTGTTATTCGCCTGACGGTCCAATGGGGTGACGGCCCCCAGCGTTTCACCTTCTGCGGACTCAACCGTTAACGGCTGCTTCGTGTGCGGGTCGATCACCAATTGAATGCGTTGCCCCATCAGTTCACACGGCACTTCATAGAATTGCCCCTCATAAGAGACGGTGCCATCCCGACGAACGGTGCGGGTAAGCCGATGATGAAATAGTTCATCAAACTGATTGGCATAACGGCCCAACGGCTGGATATGGTGCAGATCCTGTTGATAGCGCTGCAACGGCGTTAATCCATCCAGACTTTTGTGTGGTCTTTGGTGATAAACTTGCTCAAGCCAAGCCCAGAGCCGTTCATTTAACTGCGCCAGCGTATCAATGCTCGCGGGGTCAAGCTCAGTTAAAAACTGTTGGCGGAATACCCGGTGCCATCTTTCCAATTTTCCTTTGGATTCCGGGTCATATGGCCGACAATAAATCAACCGAATACCGAGGCGAATACAGATCCCTTGCAAGCTTTTAGATCGATAAGCAGCGCCATTGTCCACCACCAATTTAACCGGTAATCCGCGCTTCAATATGGCCTGCTTGAGTACGCCTTCGATATCCAGTGCCGTTTCGCCGAAACAAAAAGCACTGTGGGTTAAAAGGCGGGAAGCATCATCCATGATGGAAACCAAATAGACTTTGTGCATCGCCCCATCAAGCATCAACTTGGGACCATGCATGACATCGCCACACCACAGGTCACCCGCATACAGGGCATTGAAGCTTCTGCGTTCAACGACTTCTGTCGACTCACCGGGACGAGACAGGCCGTGTTGCTGCAACAGGCGATGAATGGTCGAGCGTTTCAGTTCGCCCTGAGTCACCAATCCGCTGTTTTCTTGTATCATGATAATGGTGTCAAGGGAGCGTTTAGGGTTGTCTTTTTTACAATCGATAATCGCTTGCTGTATGGCCCCGGACAACTTCGACAGCCCCCGGTCTTTGCGGGTCTTCGGTATCAGGGCATCAATGCCCGATTGCCGATATAAACGATACCAATGGGCAATGGTCTGCTCACTCAGGTAAACCCGTTTTGAGTCGGGAATATCATAACGTTTTGTGGCCAGTTGACGGATCGTTTGTGTCAGCTCACCGTGTTCTAGGCGTTCCCGGCTGGCCAACGGACCCAGCACAGAAAGCCGAAACAGGGCGACAGGATGAATAGTTTGCATAGTAACCTCCGAATAGATAACGAATCATCGCCTCCAGTATTCGGGTACTAGCGTCAAAAGTCATTAGTAGACTGTGTGGGGATAATAATACGTTTATTTAGGTCGGTTTCATCGTTCATTACCTGAGTGAGATTATGGGATAGGATAGCCAGCGTGGTTGATACGGCACATGGCTGTGGAAAACAGCATTCGCTTGAGGCAAGCTCGCCAAAATGCTTGAAAATCCTGATAACGGCCCAGTTCAGGGTATTGGCCGCAAAGGTGAAAGTAATGGTGGAGAAATGCGTACTGCAATCCTTGCCACCATCGGTAGAGTGTTGATATTTCAGGGGTTTGTGGGTATTGAGGCTGTGACAGGGCTATCCGATTGCAGACATCCATGAGACTCAATCCACAAACTAACAGGGTAAACGCAATCTGTTGCATAGCCCAGTGATACCAGCGCAGCGGTGAAATATATTCGGGTAATACGGAACAGGTGCGCCCACACCCTTCATTTGGGCAGTAAAAACGTGGCACAGGGGCAGAACACCCGACGCCCTGTTCGCACTTGGCATTGCGGTAATACACGCCGTGTCGCCACAGACCACTTTTACCACAATGGGGGCACCGCTCAGGTCGATAGCGCTCAGGATCGTTAAGAAAAGTCGAAAGATGTTGATCAAGATTATGGATGTCTGACAAAATGAGTTTCATGGCTGATCCTTGATGGCTTTTTTGTTTAGTGTCGTAACTTACAAAATAGCGGATGGATCAGCCTTCTTCACTTTTGGCGAGGATATTTCTCACTATTTTGGTGGATTGTGACAACAAAGACCCAATTTAACGTGGGATATTGGGTGGGGATCAGTTCGTTATATTAAGAGACGTTACATTAGTGGGATATATTCTCTGAATATTTGGTAACCTTTTATGTGTTCGGCTGCATTCGTTGCTTCATCACAGTGTTGAAAAAATATTTCTGTAGTCTCTTGGGAAAAATGTTCAGTCAGTTTTTGATAAAAAGCATCGTCTTTGCCTTTGCTGGCCAATTCGTATAAGTGGGTTAGCTCAGTGTCACTCAAAATGCTGAATTCATCGCCAAATTCGTTGATAAACCAACCCGCTTCATAACAATATGATGATTCAGCTTTTTCGCCGATGTAGCACAATGTATAAATGTAACGATAGAACAAGTGCCTGATTGGTGTGGGTAAATTGATTATATTCACATCAACAATACTTAACCAGGGGTCTTTCTGTATGACGAGTGAAAAGGTATTGTTGACCTGTGACAGTGCTATCTGGGGACTCCAGGTGTGACTACTGTATTCCAGGTATTCCGGTTCTATCGGATAACCAATTGCACCATACTGGCCAATGATAGAACGTTGGGTCTGAAATAACCTTTCTGCCAGATAGGTTAACAGTATCTGGCATAACTTTTCACCTTCCTTAACTTGTTGGTGACTGTGCAATGGCGCTGCCAAAAAATGCTCCAGTTGTTCTGAGGTGGCCAATTCATTTTGATTGGCAAAATGTAAAAGCGTACCCCAGTTGTTGTATTGGTTGCTGATGGCCAGGTTCTCAACTTCAACAGGGTGTTCAATTTGTAGGTTATAGCGTTGTCCTTGGGTTAGCGGTATGGTGGCACCGCACAGAGTGTTATACCAAGGCGGTGACGTATCTATAAAATCGGTGGCCGATCTGAAGGTGCCAAAGGGCACAGCATGGGGTTTGGCTTGAGCGTGACCAAAGCCGTTGTTACCTTGCTGGTGGTGTCGCATATTGCAGAATCCTCTTTTGCTTGTTGTTGCACCCACTGGTCTATTTTCGCCTTTACTTCATCAACCATTGGTTTTTACTGGAGGTATATGCACAGGGTAGGTCAGTACGCCATTTACCATGGTACCATCTGACTCTAACACTGTGGTTCCCCTTAACATTGGGTACTGACCCATAATAGACTGAATGAAATCTGTTAAGGTGATTGTAGAATCTGGAAAAGGAATGTTAGAACCGCCAATCGATAGTGCTCTTGCTGGGTTTGATACAGTTAAACTCATGACATCTGCTCCTATAAACTGTCTGAATCTGGATTAAATGCATCATCACTTGAATGCTGGGCGCTGTGGTCCCCGTTTCCATCATCTTCTGCCTTCGGTAGATTTATGGGTTTCGAAGTGCTTATCAACGTTTCTGCTGTCTTTGCTGTGCTGCAAAGGTTGTTTACATGGTCCAACAGGGCTTGATCCAAAGTGGCATCCATTTCGCCAATATGCCCGGTGAAAACGAGGGGTTGAGCTAAAGCCATTTTGATTGTTTGAGCTTCGGGGGTTGTGTCTGTGACTTCCTTAAATTCGGCAGTGATAATTGCAGTAACTTGTTCGGTAGTAAGGTTTGCTGGTTCCATTTTAATAATGATGTTCAGAGCGCCAGCCTTTATGAGTAAAGCGTATATTTTTTCAAGTCTCATTAGAGATCCTTTGTATTGATGAATGTTTGCTTGTTGGTTGGCAATGAACACCACCTGTAACCAACAAGCAAATCAGAGGCAAGGTTATTTCAGTAACTCGCTGTATTGGCAAGGTGCAAATGCTGTCCAGTCAAACTCAAATGCCAGCACTTCTTTGATGATGGTCTTTTTCCCTGCTTTCATCAGTGTCAGGAAAGAGGTTACTTTATTCTTTCCTTGTGGGTGGCTATCATTGAAAGCGCTATCCCATTTCGCAGCCTCTAACAGCGCCTGCAATTGCATTATTGTGTACGTGGTCAATAGTTCTTCATTTGGTTGCCACTGCTGACTCGCAAATGCTTTACCATTATCGACATGGCTAAGGCCCCCAATCATCAAGTCAGTAAATGCCTTATTGTGGTTTGAGTCTTTGGCAGCAAAAAGAATGTGCTGAGTCGCATTATGAATTTCCTGGTCTAAAATCGCTTCATCAATGCCGATACAAGCAATGGCAATATCGTTATACCCATAGCAACCTTTCAATTGCTCGATGTTTGCTTGATAGCTGCCCTGGTTGATAAGTGCCGCCAACACTAAGCCTTTGCGAAAAGATGCATCGGCTTCTAATCTTTTTGCCCCGGCCTGGCGCAATATTTTTCGATGCTCATCTATTTGTCTGACAGAGGTTTTTTGAACGGCTGCTTTGGCGGGACTAGCGGGCTTGCCATCAGTTGGTATGCCGGTGCCTTTGGTTTGGGCAGTGCCATTGGTTGGTGCTGAGACATTTGGGTTTTGCTGGTGAGTATTAGTCATTTTTCTGAAACAATCGGTATCCAGACATTGGCTGTAAATGCATTGACCTTCTTGTAGTGCAGTGTCGTTCAGGACAACCGCAAACGATCCACACCCGGTGCAACCTTCATTAAACTGTTTTTCTCCTACGACCTGGGCATTCACTGTATTTCGACCGTCGGGTTTTTCTGTCAAGTAGATAACTGTGCCAAACCTTTCTTCTAGCGTTGCTTTTTGAACTTGAAGCTGTTCAGCCGTTTTTTGATTATGGCAGTGCGAGTTTCCACATTTGTCATGACCCATTGAATTATCGAAGAGATTGGCTTGCATACTGGAATTATGCTCACATCCGTTACATCCCTTGGTATCAAATATGGCATCGGCCAGAAACCTTTGGGCCTTATTGGCTCTGGCCTTCAAATCTGCTACTGTCCAATTTTTATTAATGATGGTGGGCAGCGTGTTTGCTTGAAGCTTATGACTAAACTGGGTCAGTAATTGTGCATGACCAAGCAGAATTTTTTCGTCTTCCAAAGCTTCCAATACGAGGGGAGAGAGCTTCATTAACAACAGGCGGGCACGGACTTTTCTTATGTCCCAACCCAACCTTAATGCGGCCTCTTCATAATCTCCATTGTACAACGATATATAACTTTGGGCGGCCCTGGCTTCATCAACTATTGAAATATCCTCCCGGTCCAAATTCTCGGATAACATGATCTCCATAGCCTGCTGATCAGATACATCCATAATCCGTGCTGGTATATCCATAATCCGTGCTGGTATATCAATAATAGCATTGGCCAATGACGCATCTTTTCTGCCGTAACCCGCTAATAATTCAAATTTACCGGGTTGTGTAGGGCTTGGACGAACGGTGACCCCCTGGGTAACACCATGTTTGGCGACAGACGCCACCAATTCCTTATATTTGATAGTGCTGCGTCTTTTACGAAGATTTCCGCCTTGCGAAAAATGGCTCTGATCAAATTGATGAGTTTCAGGGTAACAAATACAATAGTCCCCCAGCGGCTCAGTATTGTACTGAACCGTTTTTTATACCAAATTAAAATGGGGTTTTTAGTGTGTGACGAGGGAGGGCGGAAAACCCAATAGTGTCAGCCAGTCATCAACCTGATTACCGGTCAAGGTTTCATAAGCCGACGTCCCTTTGTGCTTTCCACTTCGGCGAGTCCTCAGATTATGCCAGGCCCTGAACAATTCAAGAAACCCCTGACTGACCCCTTTCCTCACATACATGTACGGACGTAATATCGCGTTAAATCCTTCAACGGCGCTTGATGCCCGATGCCTTTTATCTAATGCCCGTTCGGCAACTTCAATCAGTTCATCGGTTTCGCACTTATCCAACACCGTACCAATATACTGATAGGCTTCAAGTATTCTCTGCCGGGCATCCTTCTGCTTTTGCGGCGACATCTTTTTTAATGACCGTTTATATTCACCGATGTAACAGGCATGAGCGACCAAATCTGGCGGGTAATATTCACCTAATGCCAATAGATGCGCGTAAAGGTCTGCTGTGGCGAGGGTTAATCCTGCCAGTCGGTTATTGATATAGCGGGCTGCCGCATCACAATCCGGATGTCTGGCCTGTTCAAAAAAGTGAGCACTCAGTACCAATAGTGACTGAGCCGCTTCAGGTGAGATCAGGTCAATGGCGCTGGTATGAACACTGCGAAGTGCATGATGAAGATGTTGCCGCGCTTTTTCTGCCTGTTCATAGCGAGCTATCGCTTTATCGCATTTTTGTTTGACCAATGCCAGCGCTTCTTTGTGTTCATCTTTTTTGTCCTCTTTGGCTTTTTCGAATGCTTTCATCAGGTTACCCTCCTGATCAATTAGGCGATAGGCGCGTTTCTCCACTTTGGACACGGCTTTTGAGGCAATATAAAGTGCATGGAATGCATCATCTCTTTGCTGTGCATCCGGATAAACATCCTTAACCGCTTTGGTCATACCTGTGGCACCATCTTTGACAATATGAAGTGGCATCATGCCCTGAGCCTTCCCTTCATTTAACACTCGCCCCCAAGTCGGACCATCACGATGCGTTTCGTGCGATAGTGAGGTTAAAAAACCATGGTCTAAATCAATGCACGCGAGGACAGGGTTGTTTTGACAAAAGACCTCATCAATGGCCAGCGAAAGGACAGGCGACAAATCAACCTGTTGATTAAAAACAGCGGCATTGCGCTGAGCCTCAATTTGCAAGCCTTGGATGTAACCAAAGCTGCGTGTGACGCCCGGGTAAATCAGCGGCAGTATATCTTCAATAGCACGGATAGAATTGGGGGCTGTGATGGTCAGCGCCACAACGGCTCGCCTGATTTGGGCCTCATCCACGGGTATTTTCAATGCATGGCTAGGTTGATTCAGCAACGCATTAAGTGCGTCTAGGGCAACCGCTTTGGTTTTGTAGACAGTCTTTCGGGAGATCTCAAACTGAGTAGAGACGCGAGAGATATCACCAAACGCTTGGCAAGCGGCTGAATTTAGGAGAAAATCAAATTTGTCTGAGGCGTTAAGTGATGTTCGATCTAAGATTGGCATATTGGCACTTTCGGTTGTTTTTTTTGGCGAAATGATTATCGCAAAACGTCAACACTTACGCCTCAGATTTCGCTTCAATTTAACCTTTTTTATATGCTACGCGCCAAATCAGCCACAAAATAGATGATCTGAATTGCCTGTGTCCATTTTATATCATGATAAATCGTTCTGCTATTCGGAGAGAATCGGACCTTAATCGGTTTCAATTTGTGCTGTGTTGATAAATATGTCCCCTATATTCTACAGCTAATGCAACCGAAATTAAATACTCAAGCTCATTTCTACATTGCTCTAGTTGTTACCCAGTTTGAGCAGAGCCCGAAAAATCAATGATAAGGCTGATTGGTATTCTGGCAGTGTCATCACTTTTAAGGTTAACGCTGGGTGTTTTAACAGCGTCCATCGGTTGCTGTTTCGTCTCATTTTCCTTCACGGTTCTGTTTGCTGTGACTGGCGTTTGAGGGGGCCGATTAGCCAGCGTAATATCATGTTCGCCAGCGATATACTGTACAGCTTTATCCTGGATCACGTCGTTCAAGAATACGTTGGTTTTCCTTAACTCGTTGATGGCTGGACTGATTATGCCCAGTATTTGTCGGATGCTTTTTGCTTTACCCGAACATGCTTGTAGCGCCGTTGAGATACTTTCGGTGTTACCACACCACAGGTCAACATCGCTGACGGCAGCCGCATTAGTCTCTTCAATTTTTCTTAACCTGTCCATAACATCTTCATGAGCTAGTTCTATTACGCGACACTCTGTATGTAATGCTGTTGGGAATATACCTTTTTCTATGGTTAATGGATCATCTTGCAATATGCAAGCATCATCGAATAATTGACGCATTGCAAGGGTGTCTCTTCGAAGGGCGGCACTTGGTACAACACTGACTAATCGGCCTTTCGGTGCAAGCATTTGCTGGGCGTGTCTGATATGGGCATTAAATGTCAATGATTCGAATGGGGGATTTAAAACGATTAGGTCAAAATCCTTTTCAGCCATATATGAGAGAAAATCAGCCTCAACAGGTGTGTAACCTTTCTGCTTTAAGACAATACAGTTAAGCGGATCAAGCTCAATGCAAGTAATTTCGATGGGGATCCCTGCCTGCTCAAAACGAGAACAAATTTCATCCAGCAAATGTCCTTGTCCGGCACTCGGCTCTAATATTTGAATCGGACTATGCCCCTCTTTTCCATACCAATAATCTGGTCTGGCTGAGGTATGTTCGAAAATTGTATCACAGGCTATTTTGGGTGTCGGATGATAACTATGAGGGTTTAATTTTGGCATAACGCCAGTTTCAATGACATGTTTTATAAATGGCGTTGGATCAGCAGGGAATACGAATGCCTGCGTTTTACCACCTTTCCACTCACCTCGGAAAGCTGAAAATACTCTTTTCACCTGGTCATAAACTGCCCCGTCAAGTTGACGATTGAAAGTTACTGTATTTCCTACTACAGAGATGGAATTATTTAATGCTTCTAGTACCTTTTCCATGCGTTATCCTGTTCGATTAGATTCTTTGATTGGTTGCACCGTACAGGCTGAAAATCAGATGCTCAATTTCGGTGGACATCGAACAGCAGGGGAGGGGCCAAAGTCAGAGCGTTGGCCTATGGGAAGTATGATTGCCTGTACATACCTCTAATTCGACATTTACAAATCAAGCTTTACGGTAGGGTCTAATGTATTGGAATGACAAAAAATTCCATTACCCTATTTACTAATATAAAAGGCGGGTCTATTTTGGGGCAATCAACTGTACATCAAATCACTATATCTCTTTGTGGCACAGCAATTCTAAATATTAGCGCTGCGTCTCGTGAAGAAGCAAATCAATTAGTATCTAATACAGTTACAATTGATGAAATTGCTGCTCAAGCATCATTAAAGGCTGTGCTATCGCCATCATTGGAAGATTTACAAGGTGTAACGATAGCAGCACAATCACTGGACGAGCTGGTTCACACCGCCGCCGAGGCTTTGGCCACAAAGCTGAATAACGGTGGGGTAGACTTGCAATTGGCTTTTCTGGCCCAGCAGGGCTATACGGCTTTAACTATTAAGCAAGCTGTTGCGAGCCAGTCTAATTGATTTGGTTCATGGTTCTTATTAAGAGGTGAGGGAAATTATGTTAAGTGCTTTAGGTTTGCCGCTGCCACCCAATGAATTGCATTGTTCTTCATTCAACATGGAAACAATTGAAGCAATTGAAGCAATTGAAGCAATTGAAGCAATGGAAAGCTGGTTGGGACATTTTCAGGTCTTTAACCTGGACAAGCAACATGTTATTTGGGACTCTTGTGATCCGGGAATATTTGATTTATCAGGCACCTATGAAGAAGTCGAAGCAATCCGACTTAAGCATGGTTCACACGGTGAAATGTATTCGGTAACGGATGGTTGGTAAGCTATACGCTTAACTAGTGTTCATCGAAACGTAAATTCCGGCATTGCCGGAAGTTTACTTGACATCTGGTGAACTCATTAACTTATTGATTAATATGGCTCCCGTTGGAGCCTGATGACGGGTCACTTTAATCGTCGGGATAGGGGTCTTCACAAAAATAATTAATCAACCTAGCTGGTCTATGCGACCGTCTTCTGCGTTGTGCCAGGGGTTACATAGACTGACTATGCGCCCCCTGACACGCCTTGAAGACGGCCCCCTATCCGGCGCGATCTTGATTAATTATTTATTTCCAAACCCCTTAATGCTATTCCAATTTCTTGCAAATATTCGGTCAACTTGTCGTTGAGACTGCATAGTTCGTTAGTGTTTAACTTTCGGCCTAAAACCGCTTGGATTTGTTCAGCAGCTGTATGAGTTATTTCATCTAAATTCGAGTCTGTCATTTTAATATTATTACCTTTATTGATAGTTGGCTAAATCGTATCATTAAAAGGCATCAAAGCAACTTATGCGGACTTTGCTACCATGACCCAATATGCCGTCATCTGACTTCGGTGCCAATCCAGGGCTGATAAAATCCCATTCAGGTTATGTTTAATCAGAGGCCGAAAAAACCCTTTCTTACCCTTTTAATGTCATACAAATCACATCTTTTTGACTTATTAAGATATTGCCAGTGACACTGTGTTTGATGTTTCATGCACAATTTCAGGGGATAACTCTGTGCAAATAGCCACCAACCCCAGCAAACCCCCACGCTCAGCGAAGTTGTCTATTATTTAACCAATGCCATCAATCGGCTGTGTGTTGATAACCGACTATTTTGCCTTTGTAGTTAGTCCGGTTGTTCGGTGGTATTACCCTGCTATGCCTTCTATTTGCATTTTCCTGTCTAGGCCGACACGGTAGTTAACATCACAATTTAATTATACAAGGTCATTAATGTGGAGCATCATTCATTCTCATTGGAATGTTTTACTAATATTGAACCATATTTATTCTCATTGGATTGTTTTACTGGCATTGGAGGTTTTGATCAAGCCGCTAAACGAAATGGGAAGATTAAGACTATTTTCGCATCTGAAGTCGACCCCTTTAATTGCAAATTGATTGCTCAAAATTTAGACCTTGAGAATGCCGGAGATATTTCGAATATAGCAATAACAGAGAATCTGCACCCGTATAATGATGGTTCAGACAATGTGCATTGTGAAAAGACAGGTTTTTCTGCTTTGTGTGTCGAAGACTTCTTTGAAGGTGTCTTACCATTCCCTGATATAATTACGGGTGGTTTTCCTTGCCAGAATGTCAGCGATGCTAACCTTGGGGATTATTCGGGTATTAACGGTGAAAAGTCCTCATTAGTGTTAGATCAGCTGAGGATCATAGAAACACTTGAAGTGCCAATCGCTATATTTGAGAATGCGGAAGCGCTAAATCGCCGGGGATTAACGTATATTTTATGTGAGTTGAGCCGCATGGGATATATCTGTGAATGGGAAACAATCAGCGCTACAGCGTTTAACTATCCGCATTATCGACACCGCTTGTATCTTGTCGCTTACTTGCCTCACACTCAACTAGCCAAAAAAGGTATACGTGTCTTTGACCACGTAAGGCAAGTGGCTTTATATAATTTGGAAAAGCCCTTCAAGTTTCCATTGCTTACGGAGGACCGAAAATACACAATTAAACACGCCGTGGTCGAAGATACCAGAGCTATCAAGTTACGCACTAAACGAATCAATGGTTTGGGCAATGCCATTATTCCTGATATTGCTGAGGCGATTTTTAACAGCATCACAGCCCATGAATTGAAGAGTTATAACCAATTTGATTTTAGTTGTAAAAATAAAAGCGCTGTTATGTTTGAAACAGAAGAACCAGTGTTCATTAAAGTTACTGAGTTACCAGATGATAAGCAGGTTGTAATGCCTCAGAGAGGCGTTTTATGCGATGGTGTTATATACAGCAATAACCGACGCTGTGAACTGCTGAATCCCACTAAAACAGCTTATAGCGGTTTATTCTCAACACTGATCCGTAAGGATGGCAACAACAACTTCACCACTAAATCAAGGCTTAACAGACCGGGGAAGTTAGGGGGATTAGTTGCTGAAATCATGTCACTTGGTGTAGATAAAGGCGGTCTAAATCCAGAATTTTGTGAAGCCTTTATGGGGTTTGAGTCAGGGTATACTGACTTGAGCCAGTGACCAAGCTGGCTCAGGCGAGCGGCAGCAAACCATATAAGAAATGATAGTTCCGCCCCGTTTGCGACTTGGCTTTGGAATGATACGGTTTTCTCAAAATATAAATTTAAATGTATAGGAAATCATTAAATGACTAACATCAATACAATATTGATAAACTACCGTCGAAAACAGAGTGATAACAGAGTCGCAAAGGCTTTAAGTGACGCAGCTGAACAAAAATTCTTAAATTTGCGAGATAAAAATCAACTTGATATTTCTGTTGGTGATTACATCGATGGAAAAATAAAGGATAGGTTCAACGTGCCCAGCGGCCCCGCTGTTCTTGACTACTTAATCGGCAAGGAATGTGGTAGCAAAAACATTAAGTGGTCCAAAATCGCTAAGGAATTCTATTCTTATTATTCTTCTCTAGTTTTGGGTTTTTCGGTAGCACGAATGCGCAAGGCTATCAAATTACATTTGGATAAATCACAGCTTGAGGAATTAACCAATTTCATTGTGAATAAGATAAAAGAAAAACCTTTACCCGAACAAACTAATGATGAACCCGATTTTAAACCTTTTATTGACACGTTGAGTTTAAGGCAACAAATAGCAGAAAAAGAAACTGAACTAAAGGAAGTGGATAGTAAAATAGCCAAATTAATCGCCGAAATGGAAGCGCAATAAAATCCGAATTAAGGAAGGTGATGGTTAATAAAAGTGACAAATTGGAGAAGGGGTATATCAATATTCCCATAATAAAAGATCCATTCATGTCATCAAATCAGAGGTGGCGTCTTGCCGTTCTTAGCGGCTCTCTTTGTTATAGCTCCCCCAGACAGCGATTGACTCCTTTAGACCACTATAATTGTCATAACTGCGGATGTAGAGTGGCGTTTACATAAGGTACCTGATGCGCTGGTGGGAAATGCTGTAATCAATTTATTGATGGTTTTGACTTTGGGGTGGCTGTGTCTTCTGATTTGTATTCTCTGTTTGGCTTAGTACGGTAGGTTCAAATTAGTAATTATCACCAAGGATAATTTATGAGCCTTCTTATTACAATTCCATTTCGAAAAGTTGTTTATCCGGTCGCATTTAGCTGCCCAATTGATGTTAACTTGTATTTACACACACTACATGATATCGGTATTTCACCCGAAGAAGAAATTGAAGCAGCAATAGCGCTTCTTCAATGTAACTATTACTGGTCTAATTATGCCGTAACTGACACGTTGAAAAATCTCAGAAAAAATGATGCTGCAATGAAAAGCTACTGTGAATCTAATGAGACTAGCATTCGGGATCACATCGATTCGCCGGGCAATGAATACTTTGAACGCGCTGCGGACAACCTTATTGAAGTTGGGCTTATTGATTTAACACCCGACAACCTTGACCCTATTTTACCACCAGATGACAATTTAGAAATTGGATTAGGAATTGAAGCAAGGATCGCAAGGTATCCGGGTTTGGTTGGATACCAGTTTGAGGATGCCCTAAGGTTGTTAAAGAGTCATTACCCTGTTCGATGCGCTCTGGTTGCCCACTGGGGTCAAACATATCTGGATGATGATGAAATCAAACAAAGAGCAATTGAGTTAGAGGACAGCATCATTTTAGCTTGCCAACAATTGAAGCAAGTGCCTGTCTTTTTTGTTAAACATAAGATCCCAGCAAACATGAAACCTGCATCAGCATTTAGCCAGTGCCATTATTTTCAACACGAGCTTATCCCTTGCGGCCTATATATAGGCGCTAATGAATACCGTGTATTATTTGATATTGACGGTGAGCCAGCCCGTATCAATAAGATCCTGGACGTCCGTAATCCGACCAGATCTTACTGGGGGTGGTAATAATAAATGGGATGACCAACACCGGATATATCGAAGGCGTCTATGCGGTGAAACGCAGTGGCTAAAGGCAATTACACTTTGTCTTGGCCATGCCAGGGACTCAGTTACCGACTATGTAAAAAGGGTTGTTGTAACCCTATCCATTGGTTAGCAATCACCTGAACAAACCCTTAATATTTCGGTGAGTCCGACATTTTCAACGTTTCCTTATCATTAGCCCTTTTACCAAACCACTGATACGTTTTCTCCACAAAAGTTTAAATAGGAAAACTATCTATGCAAAATCTTAACGAATCCATGGGCGAATTTTTCAATATGGCTGCTGCTCAGCAAACCAATATAACCTCTGTCTTCCAGGCAAATCTCGATGGGAATAACAATGGAATAGGACCGTTGCTTGGTGCGTCTATAACGAACAAAAAATTGTTCCCTAAGCCAGTCAAAGGCTATATTGTCGGTTTTTCCTTCACCTCTCGTTTTGACAAATTTGGCAATTTTGCCTTATTCGCCTATTACAGTGAGCTTTTTAGCTCATTTCGTCTGGTCTTTGTCGACCTCGATAAGGATATTTTGGTTACAAATAACAGTCGGCCCTTAACCATGATTGAGGCGACGGATATAAAAGGGAACCTTGAAATTCGGGACAAACTATTAATGGCCAGCTGGAAAAATCCTCCGGTTGCCATGAAAATATCATAGCTTGTTTTGCTGGTGGACGTGCCAATCCACCAGCAAAAAAACAAATTTTCCAAAGCGTTGATTTGACATTCCTCTGGTTTGTGTTTTCTCCAACCCCCGATACGCTTTTCCCAAATTGAACTAACTATCAGGAAAATACATGTCTTTATCGATATTCCATGCAAGTGAATTATCTGTCATAGCGCTATTCGCTCAAGCCAGCGGTTTTGGGGATGCGCAAGAGATCGCCGATCAGTTGCATACTGCGAACGTGGAGGCTTACAACGCAAGATATGGAGAGGAGGGACCTTTGACTTCTGTGGAGTTAGTTTGCGGGCAGGGAAGTAGCCCTGAGGGTGTGTTCCGGTTGATCCGAGACTTAAAAATGAACAGCAGTTGTTGCTACGAGAGTTATCATGAAAGCTCGATGGCAGCATTATTTGATCAGATAAAGCGGGCCACTTTTTGCCAGCCTCACGGTAGTCAATCGTTTGACCATGGTAACGCCATCGTCATTGGTTCGCCCGTGCTTCATCGGGGTGTGACAGAGTTGTCCTGGGCAGGTTATGTGATTGATTTCGATATGACTGCACCATCAGTTGTTTATGAAATAACTGATGGTATGAAGCCAATCAATTTATCCGGTCAAAGGGCCATTGTGGCAAATTACTATGGAGACGGGTTACAGTTAACCTATCATGATATCGAAGAATTGGTACTGGATTCAGATAACGCCCCTTTGAGTTTTCAGCAGGCAATGGGAGCCAAAAAGCGAATCCTTGATGAGAGAATAGCAAAGGCCACCAGCGAGGATAATAAGCGACCAGCAATAGAAGTGGTCAATCGTGATGCTGAAAAGGCGGGGCAGGAAACTCAGTTGCTTCAACAAAGCAAAATGAAGCAGCATTTAAACAAAGAACTTAAGGAGACTTTTTCAAATGCTGAAGAAATAATAACTAAACTTGAAACAGCATTTAACCAAGGATTTAATGAAATCCATAAAAATGGCAGGACAAGTTATTTGGTGAATAGCACTATGCATGGTGGTGGTTATCCGCTTAAAAAACCTCTTATAAGGGAATATGCTAATTGTCTAATTGATATTAAATCATTAACTGATTCACTAAAAAAAATGGGAGTGGCTTAACCAACTGCCTTTAGTCTTGTATCCCCCCGCCTGGACAATCTGATCTGTTTTGTTACGTTGTTTTTAATCCGAAGTAACAAATATTTTTGTATCGCACTTGCATGAATAATTAAAAGACAGGAAAACAGGTATGACAATCATTGAATTAGCAAAACGACTAGTTCCAGCCGCGTATGACAGGCTGGAAGGCGACTGGGAGCCATCAGAAGGTCAAACTCCGATTGAGTTTGCAATGGATATTATAGAAGCTGAGCGGCAAGGTTTAGCAGAAGATGACGATTATAGATTGCCAATCGATTTGCCAGCTGGGGTTTTCGCCGAAGCGTTGTTGCAAGCGATGGCTCAACACGTTATTCGCGGCTATCCAATGCTACATGGTGTAGCGGCTATGATTAAAAAAGATGGCCGCTGCGGGCAACAGTGGGATCCACACTTAGGGTTGATGCTTGGATATGTTCTTTTCCGCTGTGATGAAGCTTACCAAAAAGCAATAGAAAAATCTTTCACCGGAGTCAGTCTGATTAAGCCCTGGCAAGCCTCAATAATTAATCGTTTAACGAAGGGAAACAAATTGTAGGTTAATCCGGTTTTATGCCTTGATAATTGCCTTCATTTTAATGGCTGATACGATATTAAAATAATCTGGTTTGGAAAAAATATTATGAACAAAGTTTATGAGATAACCCACGGACCTTTTAAAGGCCACATTGGTTTGTTGAAATCAATGCTTAGTGAAAGATGCTATTGGTTGAAATTGGGGAAAAATACTCACTTATTAGTAAGCATAAAACATTTAAAGCTATCGGACTGAAGATAATTCAGTTGCAATAAAGAGTTCTTGTGAGTCGCTGTTTTTAACTTCCATCGAACTCTCGTGTTGTCTCCATTGCCCACATAGAAACTTAACCCTGCCACTGAAAATTCAATAGCAAAAATTGCCTACTCGCGCTGACTAGCAGCTTGCTCTTTCCACCTGATTTTGTTGTTTGAGTTCCTGCTGATACGTTGTCTTTATATTCGATATAAAGACAACGTAATGACTACATTCTTTTTTAATAAAAAAGCGACAGACGCAGTAAAAGCAATTCAGGACAAGCTTTCGGATGGCTGGGTGCTGCAATTGGGTTACAGCGGTAAGGATTCGTCATCGGTGCTGGTTTGTGCCATAGAAGCATTAAGGCGGGCACACAAAGTTTGTCAGAATGTCGGCCCGCTCTATGTTGTTACTACCGCGACATCGTTAGATAACTTTGAAGTCCATGGCCATATACTAGATATGCATCGCCAGCTTGAAGAATACGCCGATGAAACCGGACTTCCCATCATATGCAAGGAGTTAAAACCGACGCTGAATAGTTTACCAATGGTTCAAATGATTGGCCGGGGCAAGCAACTTCGCACCCCCGAAACAACAGTTAAAGGGCGCGATTGTGCTGTAGACTGGAAGATAAAACCAGCCGAAGCATTTTTGAAGAAACTGAGAATTGAACATCAGACAACAAAAATATTGTCGCTATCTGGCTCCAGAGACGGAGAGCCGTGCCCGGGCTGGCAATTTAGCAAAACGCGGTGAGCAACAAACAGAAGTGGTAAAAACAGCTATGGGCTTTGCCATGGCTCCGATCAAGGATTGGGATGTAAAAGATGTCTGGGGGCTTCTGGGCGCTGCTGAAAATGGGCTTGTTCAAACATTCAGTGAAGATTTTAGTGAAACCAGAAAACACTATGCGGCGGGCAATGGCGGAACGTGTGACATATTTGCGGGTGAAAATCTGGGTGCTAATAAAGGATGTGGGTCCCGGTTCGGCTGCGTTACATGTAGCATGGTAAAGCGAGACAAAAGCCTGGAATCTCAGATAAAATCCTCACCAGAACGATATGGATATATGCAACCTTTTGTATTGCTTCGCAAGTATCTGAACGACACGCTGTTTAATATGGCCCACAGAGCGTTGATTGGTCGATTACCTAACAGTGATGGTTTCTTAAAGATAGGTTTCAATCATTATTCATTGAAGTTTCGCCAAAATTTATTGCGATACATCTTGACGATGGATATTGAAGAGGCTGAAAAAGCACCTGATGAACCTCGTTTTAAATTAATTGGGTATAAAGAGCTGGTGGTTATTCAATACCATTGGGCAAGGGAAGGGGGCGAAGAGCGCTCAGGTATGGCTTTGGAAATTTGGCATGATGTATACACCCATCAAAAGCGGTATAGCATTCCTGACACCGAATACATTAATAACCGCCCCAGCACTATTAAGTATCGCTGGCTTGACGTGAAGGGCCTTGTTGACAGTTCATGCCCCGGCGCAGGGTTAAACGATCCAATCCTTGACAGCCTAGATAGCAGGCATTTAACCGCCCGCTTTATTAAAGATGGCGTTGCACAACGTGTTGTTAGGTACACTGAGGCTCAAGGTTTGGAAGTTGACTCAAATCAGGCTCAATGGCTAATAGAAGAGGTCTATCATGAAATGGTAGAAAATGGTAACAGGGAAATTAGCTGTCCAACCAACATGCTTAAGCATTTGCTCTACTTGGGTGCTTTAAAAATACATAAAGGGTCAATAGCACGACTTCATATAGAGGCAATGAACGCGCAGGCGTTGCACTATCTTCGCTATGAACGAAGAGTCAATGTAGATGCGGCTGCTTGGCATGAGTCTGTCACAGAAGAAGAAATGGCCAATATCATTACCAATCGTCGTGGGCTGGTGGATGAGCGCCAATTGGTTTTATTGTGAAATGTTGCTCAGTCCTGTGGTTCATCATGATGATTTGCCATAAACACTGAGCTTTTGTTTCCGCTCTCCCTTGTAATTGACAAAAATTTTCTCTGTGTCACGTTGTCGATACTTTGAAAACATAAACCAATCATGGAATTTATTAATGACAACAGAAACAGTAAACCCTTTTGACTTCCCAAGCATCTTCGTAGTTGATCAGGCTGCGCATAACAGCGGGAACACCCGAGGGCTTTGGGTTGATGCTACGCAAGATGCAAATTTGATTAACTCAGACATCACAATCTTCATGAACGATTCGCCAATGCCAGAGTCAGGGGCGTATTTTGTCCAAAATCATCATGGTTTTGAAGGTTGTGAAATTGGTCAGAATGATTCAATTGAATCTATTCACCTAAAAGCAAAGATAATTGATGAACATGGGAAACTTGGGGCCTTGATATTGGCCAACCACCATGGTGATGAACAAGAAGCGCTTAATATTCTAAATAATAAAAACCGGGGACAATTTAATTCACTCGAAGACTTTGCTCGAAAACACATAAAGGAACTTAATTTACAACTCCCTGAATACGTTTTAACGAGTATTGATTATGATTTGGCGGTGACAAAAATACTAACTGAATTTTGCCTGTTTAAGGTGGAAGTGGGACCTAATGAAATTCACATCTTTGAGAATTATTAAATGTGATTATGGCCTTATTGTAAGGCAAAGAAACTATTTATGGGTTATTAAATTTGGTAACCCATACCTCTAATAAAACGCCGACCTTTATACCTCAACAATTTACCTTTCATCCTGATCGCCATCATATTTGACGACAACTAATTCCCGTGACACGTTGGTTTTACTTAAACAAAGAACCTATCACAGGAATTTTAAAATGAACCACAAACTAACTGACATATCTGCATCAGATATTGATGGCCCCACAATCTATGTTGCTGACTTAGCTGCCTATAACGATGGACATCACCATGGTGTCTGGATAGATGCAACGGCAGAAGTATATGATATGCAAGAGATAATCGACGAAATGTTGGTCAAATCTCCGTCCGAAGGTGCAGAGGAAATTGCAATTCACGCCTATGAGGGATTTGGAGGTATTGAAATTGGTTCTAATGAGGATTTAGAGTCTGTTAATCACAAGGCACTTTTTGTCCAAGAGCATGGCGAGCTTGGGGCGCTCGTACTTGCCAAAAACAATAGTGACATAGAAGTTGCTGAAAAGATCTTGGAAGACGATCATTTCAAAGAAGTAACTTCCTTAAAGCAACACGCCAAGGATTATGTCGATGATTTAGGTGTTCCGTCATTTGTAGCTGCTCGCATTGATTTCGATGACCTCGGGGAAGCGTTGTTACTGGAGCTTGGGCTTTATGAAATCGAAGTGTCCAGCAATGAAATTCATCTTTACTTTGATCGCTAATCTCTCAGGTGGCCTTATCGCCAGCCAATTCAATTAATTATCTTCCAGCCTTGTACGCTGTTTTTGACTGCTAGCAATCAAGCAGATAAAAGGGCGTACCAAGTGGTGATTAATGTTGAGTTTGCCCCTCCTATTTGACCCATTGTAAGCCCCCTGATACGTTGAGGTTATAACCAATAAAAACCTAATTAAGGAATTCAACATGACAGACCAAGATCTTAACCCGCGTATTTTGGTAACCAAACCAGCTGGAGATAATCAACAAAAATCTGGAATTTGGATAAATGCAACCGATGACTTGGACGGCATCAAAAACACTATAAACCGATTTTTTGGCACTTATTCACGCGATGCCGCTGAGGGGTTAGTGGTGGCCGCATTTGAGGACTTTGGTGATATTAAGGTTGACGATGAGATAGACATCGACCTGATACATGAGCAGGCTGTATTCATTGAAGAGGAAGGTCTATTTGCCTCGTTTATGGTGCAATTCCATAACGGCGATGTAGAGGCAGCACGCTCTGACCTAGACAACCACTATGTCGATTCGTTTGATTCACTGGCAGCGTATGCCGAAAAACATGTAACCACCAACCTTACCGATGAAACAGGATTGGGGATCAATGATTTTCTTGATTTTACTAAAATTGGTGATTATATGAATGCTTCTAATATGCTGTGGTGGGTAACAGATACTGACGGAACCGATCACTATTTTACTAAATAATGGTGCATCTCAGTAAATAAAAGTGCTTTTTGGCTAGCTTCGATAACTAGCCAAATAGACCTTTTATCAAACCGCCATTGGCTGACGTTTTGAAGTTCTGATGGTGCAATTGATACTGGTTTTAGTATTTATGAATATCCCACTCATTCGCAGAATTTACATGCTGCTAATGTGTTGCCGCCAAATAAAAATATTGAGAATATGATGATTAAACAAACGCAGAGTACGGTAAATGAAGCGTTGAAACAAATATTCGAAAATCGTCTGCCAATTTGTCTTAGGCTGCTTGAGGCTAAGCAAAATGACACAAGAGAAATGACTAAGATACGGACTTCTTTGTCCGTAGCGATGACCTATCGGGCTATTGCTCGCATCGAGGGCGAATCTGAGGCGAGCCTAAGTAAGGCATGGTCACTACTGGTTGGCCTGCTGCTTTCTGTAAAAATAGAAAATCAAGGCGATATTGCTTTAAACAGGTCATTGTGGCAGCTAATCAAAGACCCCCGTAGGTTTTAACCAGTTCTGATCGTAATGGGGTAAGTCATGTTGTTTATATATCTGTTACTCCTGATTTTCCCATAGTCTTTTTCGGTTTCTGCCCCTTTCCGCAGGTGGTGCCACAGCTGGTATCACCACCAAATAATCTAACTGAGCATTTCCCGCCAAGTTGTAGCGGAGTGTTAAATAAATACCTATTTGCTGGTGGACTAATCATTTAGGAGTAGATTAAGCCACCAGCATGAATTCTAGTTTTTTATTTATTAGCCATCCTCTTTTAATTCTGTTGCATACAGGCTTTTGCCGTCATGAACCGCTTTTATGAAGTCCAATCCATCTAGCTCACAGTGCAAGAATACCTTTTTCAGTAATCTGTTTAAGTCAGCTTGAGAACCAGTAGGTTCTACTAGACAACCTATGTGGTTACATCCAGCTAACGCTATGGCCAAATCAAAGCTTAATTTATAGTGGTGGCAGTAGTGCACCACGTTGCACAGCATATCGCTTACAATGGTCTGTGGTTCGTCATACAAGCCCGTTTTGTTTTGGGAGGCAAAACAAAATGCCTCTATAACAGATTTATGGTTGTCTGAAATCGTTGCATCAATTGTCATTACTCGATTGTAGTTTTCAGCACTGTCATTTGGGGCAGGTGAAGCTATGAGAGCCTTAAGCATTGTTATTTGTTGTTTTAGATGGTCAATTTGTTTTTCAGTTGGTTTTACGCCTAATTCAATCCCTGGGCACTCAGACCAACCGCCTTCATCAAATCCCGCCCAGATGTTTTCTAAAAGGCTTGGTAACGAGCCATTAGGTGAAACAGATAACATCGGTTCAGTTTGGACATCGGCATCAATGTTTTCTACTTCGACAGGGGACACCCCATTTATATTTCCACCGCAATAATCAGCAACTACTTGCCCTATATCGAGCATAAATGCTTCAAATTTTTCTGAATTTTCCAGCTCTCCACAAGCAGCCGGATTGATTAATAGTTTGGCAAGAATTAGCGCAAGTTCTCTGCGGTCAATAAGTTTTCTGTCTTTCATTTTATTTGGTACCTCGGTTATGTGTTGTTGTCCAACTGGCTATCTGATCAGCCAGATAAAAGGGGTTACTTTCAGTCACTTTGTACGGGGTGGCTGTGACTCTGGCAAATCAGCGGAAAGTTTTAGACCTGGCAAGTTCAAGTTATCCTCCTGACTGGTGATCAGGTTGTTTCCTGTTACGTTGAGTTAACGAAAAACCAATCAATACACCGTTTGTGAGCCTATTATGAAACACTGCCAATTAGATTTATTTGACGTTGCCCAAGCGACAGTTAGCGTCATTGAAAGCCAGCCCGATACACCGAGCAGTAGCTTATTCAGGGCCTCGCCCTATTTCACTTCAACAGTGAGTAAGGAAGAAAGGAAATGCTACGTTAACGCAAGGGTGAGAATTTACAGAAATTTAAATAAACGGGAATTTTACTCCATCAAGGCGATGGATGGTGAAAATAAAGGAAAAGTTATCGGTTACGCAAAATGTGTCGTTTTGAAAGATGTAAAGTTTGTTGTCGGCGCAAAATCCAGAGAAACAGTGGTAAAGAATAACCGGAGAAACGTACATGCGTATTGCGAGGGGATCATAGTGGATGCGTTTGATATGCTACAAACGTTGGGTGGTTATCAACATGTGGTCACTTATAATCCGTTTAAACAAGAAACCTTTTATATCCGGGAGACTGGAAAAAGTTTTATGGAACAGTGCTCGAAAGTAATTTTGCAAGGTGCGGACGTTCATGTGTATTGAAGGTAGCACATAGGGGCATACGTGCCCTATGCTAGCTTGGCACCTCACTTAACGCTATCGCTAATAAGTTCGTTAAAACAAAAATTAAGTGGTGTTTGTGGTCGTTATAACTGTCAGGCGGTAGGAAATAACACGGGTTGCTTGGCTCGCTTCATTCCAGGGATAGTCACCAGCCAAAGATAATTTTTTTCCCCGGCGCATGAATTTCTGGCCGAGGATTTTCAATTAGTTGTTAGTCCTAAAACTCCTGTAAACATCCCCATCACAATCGAATTCTATCATATGATATCCAGCCCTTTGAACGTAGGTCAATAACTCGTTTAAGTCCTTTGACAACAATTCAATAGGCTCAATTTCGTCATAGAGCTTAAGGAACCAGCCAGTATCCCGTTTCATGACTAATCCAAATGTTTTATCGGTAGACAATACATCAAGTGCGAGTTGGTCATCAGGCGATAAATGCGCGGTACTCATGATAATTGTTCGATATTGGTTCTCGGTGCTAAGCAATTCTATTATTTGGGGCACGTTATAAAAGTCTGGAATTGCTCCGTTGATTTGCTGATTGAGTGGCGTGTTAGGCAATTGAAAAGCATAGTCTGTTTTACACTGCGAGCAGGTGACGTCATATGCTGTGTACTGCACAAAAGCAATTACGCCATCAATGACCCAATCAGACGCATTGAAAGTATCCTGGTGGCTGCACTCAGGGCAGGTGGAACCGACGGTGACGGCTTTGGCGGTCGCTAGTGTTTGGTTTTTTTGGGGGTAACATTTAAGCGCCTCTTTGTTGGCTGTAATGCCGATTTATCCGGCAGTATGTGATAATTTTGGTTAATGGGGCAAATAAGGGAAGGTTACTCATTTAGATGAATCAGCACCTCCCCTAAAGACTAAGCGACCATCGGGAATCGGTTATACTTCAATGATTTATCTGGCAGATTCTCTGAGCCGTTCAATTCCAGCATTGTGCTAAGCCAGTTTGGTGCTATGTGGATAGCGACAACGTTATTTTTATTGATAATTGCTACCTTGTCATGGCAGAATAGATCGTGGACGTAGCCCATAGAGATATAATCCATAGGTTTGTTAATAACAGTGGCTAATAAGGATTCGAATCGGTGATGATGGGTTGTGTATCTTAAAGTGTCTACTGATTCGATAAAACAACGCAAAGCAAATAGAGCACCTTTAATCCTAAAAGTTAACTGTGTGTTTTGACAGGGAATTTTTTCATAGTCATTCAGGTATTGAATGAATTGGTTGGTCTTTTTGAGTGTATTGTATATCTTACGGTCAAATTTTTGACTCCTTGATACTGTGAATAGACTGTGCTTTTTCTTCACACTTGGGTGTAATGTGTGTGCCAACAAATTCATTTCTTTCGATAGTTCTGAAAAAGAAAATGAAGGGAGTATGTTGGTATTTCCAGTCCTAGCACGATGCTTTTTAACGACGTCCCAATCCAATGAATTTTTTGCTTGAACCATCAGGTCGAGTCTGATCCGGTCGAAAATGCCGTTTATCTGACCAAAGCGACTGACATTTGATTGATATAACGCCATGAAACCTCGATGGCTGATAGCAGCGGAAACTTGGAGCAGAAACGCGGCACATAGTTCGTTTTTTTCTTTTTGATTCAACTTGTTATTTATCTCTATTATCATTTTTTGTATCCCATCAATTTAAACGGCTGGTGTTAACCTCAACGTATGTTTAAACCGGGCGTCATTCAAATGTGGGTGACATCGCAGTCACCCCCTGACTACCGAGAGCAGGTGTTACAAATAATCGGGGCATCTTCTATATCAATGTCGTCGATGAGTTCAGATCGTGCTGGTGGCGTGTAGCGCTGAAAATTCAGTACTTCTCCGTGAAACTTTCTCACTTTTTCGATTGCCGGGTTATCCTCCTGCTTGAGACCTTCAACCAGCAAAATATGTTGTATTATGGCAATGGCCTTTCGTATCGCTATCAATGGGGTTTTGTCGTTCTGCCAGGTGTATGTATCCTCCGGTTTCTTGGGGATCATCCTGTCATAGTCGTAAACTTCAATCTGGATAATCGCTATTTGCTTTTCATTCTCAAGCGCTGCATCAGTGGCAATATCATGAAGTTCCTTTGTTTGCAGCCGATGTAACCAGAAATGTTTTAACGCCGTTTTCAGTCCGCCCAAGGATGTGCTGTAGGTGATAACCTGTTCTGTGTAAACTGGGTCCATGAAACGAAACGCATCACAGTATGAATACTCAACAGCAACAAACAGGTGCTTGCTATTTTGGGAAAACATATCAATGGTAGGCGCTTTTTTTGCTTTCCCCCTTGACCCTTGATAACCCATTTTTTTGTATCCAAGCCAGTCAGGGCGAACAAAGGCCAACATGCCTCGGCTGATGCTGGTATCAACTGAAACTGGTGTTGGGAGGTTATTATATATACTGATGACATTATCTGGCATGACTTCTAAATCTGCTGCCTGTTGCAGTCTGGGTGGTTCTCTGTGGATAGTTGCAATCACCTCTGACTTGCGGCTAAATGGGCAAACAGAACAACCACTGCGAGTCTTTTCAAGGTAATAGAGTGGTATGCCGATAGTCTGTTGAACAATACTGTTGACAGCGGTCTTGTCCAATCCTAAGGCTTGCAATGGAAAATAGTTGGTAATATCACCGTCCATATATTGTGCGCCTTGCCGTGTTGGCTCATCTGCCCGAATGCCCGTGTATTGAGCAAATTCAAGGCTGCTTCCATATTGTTTACGCAAAAAATTCATATAGCGCTGCATGGGTAAAATTTTCATCGTTGATGTGCACCAGCGCTGTCTTTGAGACGGCAAGAATCCACCAGCCTTGTCTATATGATCTATCATTCCCAAGCGAGATGAGACTCTGGTGATCTTGGCGTCAAGAAATGATGACAATTTATTCAACGCTTCGTCGGTTCCATCAGCTTCCCAATCGCCAACTGGCGTAAATACATATAAAAACTTGGTCTCAGGGTATAGCGCTTTGAGTACCAATGCTGTTGCTGTGCTGTCGATCCCACTTGATACACCAACAATATGGATCAGTTCGTTTCCTTGTTTTGTTGGTTTGGGTAGTTCAAATCGGCCATTCAGGAATGGTGTAATTGTTGTCTGTAGTCGTTTAATGTCCACTTATGATCACCTTGTTAGCTTCTGTTGAATAACTGGTTTTTTAAACAGTTTTTCTAGAACTAACGTATGATTTAATCCGGCATCGCTCAACTGAGCGGGAAGCCGAAGAGGTCTGACTTTTAATACCGTTATCGCAATTAAAAGGGTATAAACGATGCTGGTGGATATTGGGAGATTGCTGGAAAGGGAGGGTTATCGAGCGGGGGAGTTAACCCCCCTTTTGAACTAGATATTTATGCCGCTTGGCTTATATTGATATTTAGCCATTCTTTCATATTTTTTAATACCAAGTACATGGGAGCAAACGCCTGACGATAATCAATACTTTGCCCCAATATTTCGTGACCTGTGGTGGCATTGCAGTGAGTGACCAGCTTTTCTGGTACACACTTGGCTCTGGCATGTTCAACCACAGACAATAAGCGTTCCTTGCCATCTGGGCGAACAATGAAAGGTTCGGTACTTCTGCGTTTGTTATAATGGCGTCCTATGGTGCCAATTTTATCTTCTTCGCCCGTCATTAGTTGACGCTTAAACCCTTTGCCAGCTGCCGCGTCGGAAAGGGCTTTATCTTTGAGATATTGGTGGTCTTTCCATTCTTCTTCCGGTGCATCGGGATCAAGAAGATCGTTAAGTTGGTTATATTTTCGTTTAATCTGGAAATCAAAAATTCCATCAAAAAGTTTTTCTGGCAATCCCGATGATATCGCGACAAACCAGTAACGCTTACGCTTTTCAAAGGTGCCAGTTTTTTCGTTGTCTAATACCGCTTCAACGATCCTATAACCCCGGCGAATCAGTTCTTGCGTTATCAATGTATACATTGGGCTGCCTTTCGCCTCAGGGACATTTTCAGATATTATAATGGCAGGATTGGCTGCTTTTATCATTGCCATGATACCGAATATGGATGTTCCTGATTCATGTTGTTCTGGGGTTTTTTTATGCTTGGCGCGTCCAGATGGACTTAACCCGGTGCATGGCAAAGAGAAACCCAAAGCATCAACCTCGGTTAACAGATGAGTTTCTAATTCTTCCAGCTGCGCTTCATAGCACCTGGTATCGGCAGTGATGGCTGAACAATGGGCATAGGCAGATTGAAGATATTTCAAATTCACATCAACTACCCAGTCAACCCTTGACCTTAGCATATTTTCGCTAAATGCCTGATGTATCGCAGCAGTCGATATACCACCGCCAGTACAGGCCGACGCTTCAACCATCGTTCCTGTCAAAGCGTTATTTATTAGCCGCTCTTCACGTCGATATTGTGCTTGCTGTTCATGATGAATGGAAATGATAATTTGGCGTGTAGTGAATACTGCCCGGTACCGGGTGCCACTGGCAAATGCTGTCATACCCCTACCGAGGTTGATGTCGAGTATAGGTATATCTCGAAGGTTTCTCTGACGACCAGAAACCACGTAATCACCGTCGTCAACCAAAGATAATACTATTGTTCGGGTAACTTCATTGACTACTCTGGTATATTTTTGGCTACGCTCAAACCCTGCTACTGACAGCCGAACACCTTCAATCCACAAGTGTGGAGACCCACGTTTTTCTTTAACTGTTGAATAGGATACTTGCTCTATAATCATGCTCTTATTGACCGTTTCTCGTCTTAACCTGTTGACAATGTATCAGCTGGTGGACAGAAGAAAACTGACAGAGAAATACATGAGGGGTAGGGGAAGCTCCTTGGATTTATGTCAGCATTAACGACAGGTGTTCATCAAAATTGCTTTGGCCAGGTATCTTGTTACCTTGGTCCCATCAATAACCCGATGACAATGGATGCAAAAAAATGGTTAAGTTAGAACACCTGTTTCTGATCCCCTTAGACGCCCAAATCAGGCAACACGGTGGTGCCGGTTGGAACAATGATACTCAAATTGTCAGAAGGTCAACGCCGACAAACGCAAGTCTAATCATCCAAGTTAGCGGGGGATGGTTGGTCACAAGAAATGAAGAACAAGTTGGCCTCATAAGAGTGCCTGATAACGACTGGACCATCGTCTACGATTTAGCAGCCAAATTCTATATCGCCTATTTGGTCAAGACTGATCACGGCTCCCCTTATATTGCTGAAAAATCTGTATTAGGTGAATCGCTCCTTGAAGCACAGGCTGCTGTCAATTTAATTAAGGGCAACGAAGGGGTGTCTCGGTTTTTTGATGACGCTGGTTCTTACGCATAAAATAATACTTCACTCCCCATTTCTTTGTGATCTCATATCGGCTCTTCCCATGTAACTAACCGGGGAGGCTTTGAACAGGTCAAAAACCCACAAAATCCGAGTTCAAGGTAATATGACACCACCGGTAGGCGACCTCTTCAATGCAGCTATGAGTCTTTCCAAGGCGAAGTCCACATTAATTGTCGCATTACTTAATAGTGTTACGGTTTTATCAACTATCCAATCAAGGAAACCTCATGAACGTATTTGACTACTTGTCAACTGTAGCCTTTTGTACAAATGACAATGAAGCTATTGACCCCAATAAATCTTTTGATCAAAAAGACGTTAAAAATATCCCACTTTCGTATGAAAAGTATTGTGAACAATTTGGCTGTTCTCATGATTCTAATTATGGTGCCGGAGAACTGGCAAGGCTTTATCCGGGATTATTCAGAGATGATATTGCACTATCGTTCCACCCAAATACTTCTCCTGATTATGCTCGCTTTAAATTAGCTTTGAATATGATGAGTTATCACATTTATTATTACGCAGAGCAAAAGCATACCGATGATGGTGGTGGTTTTAATGAGTGGACAGGATTCCAAGAGGCTAAAAAACGTCGCAAGTCGTATGTTGTTATGGAAAATCTATCGTAATAGGGTTACTTTTAGATTGGAATGTGGCCCTTTGTATTCCAACATTGATGCCCGGCCAAGCCTTGATCTGGTCTGTGCCGTGCAAACCACAGTGGCTACCGGGTGACCCTGGTCAATTGCCAGATGCCAGCGCTGGTTCGTTAACTTAATGTAAATTTGGCACCAATCAAACAGGGTTACATTTCATTATCTGAAAAACGCGAATGAATTCGCGTCTACGGCGTATCCCCTCTGCCGTAGACGAGGTTTCAACCTCGTGAATGTTGATAAATAATTGTAACCTTAATTTAACGATATTAGGGTGTTAGAAAAGTAAAATAATCAAATATCCCTACTCGCCAGTATGCAAGCTTTTGACTTTGCTCTTAATTGTTAATTATTCATTTCGCGAAGCCTTAGACGGTTTTCATTGACGTTTGCCTGTCAAATTTCAAGGAAAACTATTCATCGACGTCTCTCAATTGTCTTATCACTATCGTGATTCAACAATTTCGCTTCAACATATTTCGGTTGTTATCCTAAATAAGGCCCGTTTTAAGCGTATTTTCTACAACAGGGTTACAATTGTCTTATCACTATCGTGATTCACCAATTTAAACCAAACCGGCACCGCGCTTATGGTCGCAAAGCAAAACCCTTTTCCAAGGGGATAAAGGCTGCATAACTGACCTAATAGTTCCTTGTAAATGTATTTTAAAATCCCCACTTAACGCCAGTTCACAACATTTTTTCATTTTACCATTCTAATGTTCTCCCCCTGTTACTGCGACCGCCCAACAGTTCGCTATCCAACCATTTCTGTGAATTATTCCGTTGTTGTAGCGACCGCCCAACAGTTTATAGTCAGCTTATATTCAGCATTGTTTTCATTGATCATTGAAGCAACTTTAAAGGTATATTTCGCAAGGCAACAGCGTTGGATACAAACTAGCGAACCCATAACTTCACAGCATAGGAGAGACGCAAAACACGCCACCAACAGCCATTTTTAGCTTTTTCGTCTTATTTGTCTTTTCTTAAGTAAATACCAAGTATGTTTGGCTATTATCGTCGCTTTAGTCAGATATGACAATTTCACTGCTTATTATTAACATTATAGGTACATCAGCCTTGGCTGAGCCAAACATGGTCCAGAGGGAAAGAATGAGAGCATTTAGCATGATGGGAAAAACTGTAGCTTTTGTTGTAAATACCGAATTAATGGTGCTACAGGGAAACTATATTATTTCAGGTGGTGATTTTGCCCGGGTCGCCCCAGCATCAAAAACTATCCTGGGAAAGCGACTTCAATAACTTTTGTTTCTTTTTTGGTTGTGGAGTGGGATTTTATTTTTTCAACGTCAGGCTGATGTGGCAAAGGCAAATTTCCTTTTGCTCTACCATTTCTCTTTTTTCCATAATGTATTGTAGCCGTAGCATCAGACCCATGGCCAACCAACGCCGCTATTTGCTGCAACGTATAATTGGCGTGTTTTAAGTCGGCAATAAACTGATGCCTGCAACTATAAAGTGTAATGTTCTTTTTTGTACGACCAAACAAAAGAGTGTCAATGGAATACATCTTATCCCTGAGTGCCTTATAATAATCCGAATATGAATTGGCTACACCAGAAGGCGTTCTTCGTTGTGAAGCCAAAACTACCGCGAAGTAAATACTCTCTAATTCGACATCCTTAAGCTGAGATAAATCAATAGTTCGATATTCTCCGAATGATCGGCCATTCGATGCTTTGCCATTTTTGACCCTCAAAGCTGGCAGTTTTCCCTCATACCCTTCTGTTGGTGGCCTTTCAATGAACATTGCGGAGTTTGGCCATTCTGATGGCCGTAGTCCTACGAGCAGGCCCGCTTTTATAAATGTTTGCAGTGGTCCGGCCCAAAAATGGCCATCTTTTTTCTGGGCCTTCAGTAGGGTTAGTATCTTTTCTTCTTGCTGTTCTGTTATGTATTTTTGCTTTAAACTGGATGTCCTTAAAACTGTATCGGCTCTATTTTGAATCGAATCCAGTGTGCCTTTGTTTGATTCTTTTTTCAGCTGTTCAGCCAATTCACCATAGCCGTTTTCGGCCAAATAGAACGACACCGCTGCCTTATAATAACGCCATGTGGATGTTTTAACAGTACTCTTTCGGTCGATCATCCATTGAACAAATTGGGCTGAATGACTTAAGAAATCCTTGCCTTTATCTTGTTTAAATTGGCGGATATGCGCTCGGGAGCATTTTCTGTAACCGTCTTGAGTTTGTGTTTGTTGGGTGCGCTTGGAAGCCGCAGCACCAGCAGACCCACTGTTATCTTGTTTGATGTGTAACGTCCCAACCCATTTTCAATTCGTTCTGTATCTTTTAGTATTCTCACACCGCACACAAGAACATTATTGCGAAAAGTGCACATTCCGATTGAGACATTGGCGCTGGTTTGGTTGAATGACGCCACGGCTTGGCGCTTCGCTATTTTCGACATTTAAGTCGTTTTTGGCTTTATTGTCAGAGCAACTGCAGAATCTTATTGACCTTCTGCGAATTTATTTAGGGGGATTTCGACAGTGGAGAAGATCAGGGTGAGTGATTTATGCTATTTACACGGGTGTTTTTAATGCCCAAAACAATCATCGCTGTCTCCTTCGCCGTTTTATTGGTCCAATTGACAGGTTGTCAAACAACGAAAACAAAGCAACAAAAAGCATCTGATCCAGCCGACGTATTGATTGCGCAAGCGTCGAAAAGTATCAGTGATCTAAATAGAGAGTTGGTGGAAATTGAAGCCGCAAACTATGTTCAAACCACTGGAAAAAAACTGCCAGTGATTGATATGTCATACATGCCCAGTTTGAATAAACTCGAATCTCTTAGTGCTCGTTGGGCGGGGCCGCTGGACAAACTTATTATTAGATTGTCGGCGATGGCCAGGCTCAATCAGCCCCGTTTTATCGGTGTAAAGCCTGCGGGTGATGTGATTATCTCTATAGGGACTCAGAGGCGACCTATGATTGAATTCTTCCAGGATGCCGGAACGCAAGCGGGTAGTCGGGCGCATGTTACCTTAAAAATGAATGAACGATATGTACTCGTTGAATATGTGTCATATTGACCGGAGTTAAAGAAGATGGTTACTCAAGCAAAACGACTTATTCTGTTGTTGACGGTGATCACCATGGTCGCTTGTCAATCTACACAGCAAACAACAACAGCCTCTTCTTCACCCAAGCTTGCAGATTTGTTGGCATTAAAAGACACCATTTCAAAGCGATCTACTGGTGACACCGATGTAAGCCAATTACGGTTTAACTCTATCAAACGCACAGCATACGAATGGGGTGTTCGCGCCGGCATGTTTGACCGCTATCAGTCGATCCAGGCCCTGCTGGATAAGCGGGCACAACAACTCGACACTATATTTGGTTTTAACAAGTTTTTGATTGACGGCAAAATTCTGTTGCCGACGATCCTGGAAACTGAGCGGATATTCGAACAAAGCTCGGACCGGAGGGTTCGAACGGTGAATGTTTCTTATACATTGGATAAGCTCTCTCGTTTGGTGATCAGGCCACCATCCTGGCGGCAGTATTTAACCAGAACCATTGAAAACGTAATCCAACCTCACAATGTTATGTTTCCTCGAACACCCCAGGAAACCAAAGCATGGGAAGCCCAGCTAACCCGGGGCTGGGTTTCTGGTGTTGAACAAGCAGACGAAATTTTTGCTATGGACTTTTTGAAACTGCAAAACGAAATAGAGGGCATGTATCGTTATCGCAAGCTGCTGCCACAAAATATTGTTAGCTTGCCAAAAGCAAACACCAGCCATTACAGCGTTCAACGAACAGCGGATGGAAAAACAATCAACCTCAATGATGTGGTTTATACGTTGGACAAGGATTCCACATTCACGAATACTGATGACTGGACACCAATATTCCGTCTGGATCCAAGAGGTACCAATGACTGATATGTTATGGCCAGACGAGCAGCTAACCCAGTTTACTCGTGAAGACTGGGATGCATTTCTGATCTGGACTTTTCAGTCAGGAGCCAGCGACGCCATAATTGATGTCGGCTATCGACTGTGTATTAAGCATAATGATGAAATCCGCCTGGTTGGCCGAAGAAATATTAATTATGCAGAAATGGGTGACATACTGGCTGAAATTTACCAACCCTCAGCGCTAACCCAAATAGAAACAGGCGAGGAACTGGATTTTAGTTATTCCATCATGTTGCTCGATGAAAGTATTCTCCGGTTTAGGGTTAATGTAACTGCAACCATGGGGCCGTATTCAGAAAAAAATGGTTTTGAGACCGTGGTCAGAACCAACCCCGGGATGCCGCCGAGTGTCACTGAATTAGGTGTAGAAGCGCCAATTCTGCAAGCAGTCAATGCCAAAAACGGTATGTTTTTGGTATCAGGCTCGACGGGATCAGGTAAAACAACGCTTCTCGCTTCAATTATTGGCGATATTGCTGTAAAAAAACCGATACACATTTTGACTTATGAATGTCCGGTTGAATTCGATCTCCAGAATATCCCCGATGCCATAGCAAAGATAAAACAGTCAGAAATCCCTGTCCATGTTCGTTCCTTCGCTGGGGGCGCTGAGAATGCCTTACGCAGGGCACCGCATATGGTCTATCTTGGTGAACTCAGGACGCAGGACGCTATGGCACAAAGCCAGCGGATTGCCCAAGGTGGGCATTTATTATTGTCAACGTTACATGCCAATTCGGCTGCCGCAACACCAGAACGTATGGCCGACGAATTCCCGGCCAATGAAAGAACCGGCGTGTTAAGGAAACTTGTCGGCTCCTTGCGTTGTATCACGCACCAGCGACTTGTGTCTAAACGTGGCGGCGGCTTAGTGGCCATCCGAGAATACCTTGTGTTCAACGAGAGCATTCGCCAGGATTTACTGCTCAAATTAATTAATAGCTCGGCTTTGGCCAGTCATATCCAAGCTTACATCAATAGTAGCGGACAATCCCTAGTCACTGATGCAAAAA
The DNA here is from genome assembly GCA_965277695.1 of Alteromonadaceae bacterium. GTDB lineage: Bacteria > Pseudomonadota > Gammaproteobacteria > Enterobacterales > Alteromonadaceae > JABSOG01. The sequence continues at coordinate 115,537 of CBDIDQ010000056.1, read as the reverse complement.
AGAAACTAAAACTGGGTCTGTTGGATCTTTCTGTATACATCAACATTGTAACCGATGTTGGTACCTACGACGACTATCAGGGATTGGATTCTATTGTTGCCAACCTTTTCAACGAAAATGAACTTGACGACGAAGAATACCAACAATGGCTGACCATTTATAAGGAGCTATGCGATGGAGCATGAGGATCGCCCTAAGTTAAAAAACTATGAAAGCCTGCAATGGTACAACAGCGCATTGATTGCCCGGCTGGGTTTGGTTATCTGGTCAATTGATGCCCGCTCATTTCTGCCGATTTTTCTGCTATTTTTTCATCTAAGCTGGACATCGCTGAAGATTTGTTTGGCTTCTATATTGTTTTTTTCTTTACTCGAATTCTATGGTTTTACAACGGTGATAGCGCTTAAGCGTTTTCGCTCAATTGTGACCGGGAGAAATCGGTTTGTTCACAACACCAAAAAACGCAAGCGGAGATTTTTGCATGGATAATAACCCAGATAGCCAAGCTATCAATTACAACTCATTCGTCGTTATAGATAACGGATATGCAGATCATAAAGCCGTAAGGTGGCTGCAAACAGATGATGGGACACTCACTATTGTTGAGTCGCTATATCCATCAAGAGCTATAATGGGCGCGAGTAATATTTCAATTGACGGTCAAAGTACAGGTGTCTATCGGGTTAACGAGCAGGACTATACGGTGTCACCGAACGTTAAAAACCCCATTAGTATTAGAGGAAAGCAGTACTCATATTCTGATTTAAACACTGTGCTGGTTGCGCACTCGCTAATTGCCGAGGGCTTCGGCGGGCAGCAGATTGTGTTGGGCACGGGGTTACCCTTTGATCAGTGCTTTAAAAATGGTCAGCGCGATGAAATACTCCAGCAAAAAGTCACTACGGCACTCAAAATCAGGGTTGAACCCAGAAGTGGTGATGTGCCGGCCATTATTGAACACCACTACATTTTCCCTGAAGCGGTAGCCGCCTTCGCAGATTGGGCAATGGATGTTGATGGTAACCGGGTGAGGCAAATAGAAAGCGGCATTGCCATTGTGGATATTGGTGGAAATACCACGGATGTTACCTCAATTGACCCGGATAATAATATCGATCTGGAGCACTCGGGAACCCTTCAACAGGGCGTTCTCAATGTCAAAGGGCTTTTGGAAAAGCTACTATGTAGTGAATATGAGGTTGACAGCATATCACCGACAGCGCTGGAAAAAGCCATTCGTACCAATGAGTGTCCAATATTCGGCCAAATCAAAAATGTCTCTTGCCACGTCGCTGAAGCCAAACGTCAAACCACTAAAATCATCATGAACTTTGTTACTGAACGGATTGGTGATGCTGCAAACGTGGATTGTATTTTGCTGGTTGGTGGGGGAGCCGAATGCCTTAAAGAAGCCCTTGGTGGATACCCGCACGTTGTCATCCCGGACAGACCCCAGTTTGCCAATGCCCGGGGCATGTTGAAGTTTATGACTTATGTGAAGCATGAGAGCCAATAATGAGTGCCAGGAGACACTACTTCTATCTTTATGGATCTGCGCCCCTTGATGTCAGATGCATACAGGCCATTGAAGCAAGCGACTCGCCTCCGGAGTACATTCGGTTTTTGGTCTCTCTTGGATTCACTTTGGCCAGGATTTCTGAGAAAAGTTTTACTCAAGCGTTCAATGAGCATTTTGAAAGAAAAGTTGACCGGCTAACGAAAAACCAATACTTGCTGAGAAGCGGTCCTTACAAGGTGAATGTACAGCCGACAAATGCATATGAAGAATGTTTTGGCACCATCTCAGCTAAGTCTCCTTCATTCAATAGGCAAGAATACATCAGGAAGTTGTTACTTATGGGTTTTTGGTTTGAAACTTTGCCCGCAACAAATTCAATTTTACCTTTTTACCATCACCAAAGGCATGAGCAAGTAATTGGCCAGCCTGTCGTTGTGAAAGCAAAGTCTACGTCAGCTACCAGCACACAAACTAACGCCCCCCGGGCTAAAGACGCAATGAGAAACTTAATGTGAAAATGATGAGACAGAACAATATCCTGGGCAAAATAGTTGGTGGCATTTTGGCCATTATGCCTGTTGCAACAAACGCCAATTTCTATATCGATTACCAGGGCGTTGATAAACCCACCTTGACGCTACAACAAAGACGGGCTGCTCAAGGAACACCTAACGGATATAAATTACTGACAGATAAAACCTACGGTGCCATTCATCAAATCGGAAGCGGAGTAGCAGCCAGCATTACCTCATTTGGTCATGATTTTGAATTGAAAATGGCAATGCACACCCTCATACCCACCGGGTGGATTGTATACATTGATGATCAGTCGCCAATCAACAAAATGGTCAGTTGGTCGGCGAAAAACGAACAATGGATAATTACGTTAGGTCGACTCGGTTCTGATTACGGATTTCGCTTTATCATCGATTGGGATCAGCAGCTCATTCAAATGGTAAAAGATGAAAATTACCAAGAACCAAACGAAAATGACCCTATCATTATGAGTAATCCAGAAACCGGGCAGAAAATCTTTGTTTATCCCACTAAACAGAATATCAACGGGGGAGTTCTGATTGTAAATGGAAAGATTATTAAGACTGTCATTAAGCAGTAATTGATTTTCTTGCGACCAGCGTTCGCCCGGCCAATGAAAGAAAAATGCGCAGACGCCGCCAGCGGCAGGCGCATCAATATTCATGAAAAGGAATTGATGTTGATAGATTTCCGGCAATATATTGAAACCCCACAAGGCGGAGCAGCAGCCAGAGAGCGTGTTGCAGTTGAGCACGGGCCGACCTCAATTTGTCATCGCAAAGGCCTGCGGGCACGATATATTAGGCTGCGAAAAAAGGAATGACTGGTTCGGCCTGTTAACTGCCGTTGAGGATTAAACCGATTCAGTTCTGCTGATATCTTGTCGTGATCCCCAACTCGATTTCACCTTCATAGTGCCTTACAGTTAAGTTTTTCAATTTCATGATATATGGACTTTCTAATGTCCTGTTTTGCGACAAATCGAACATTAGGCGTTCAATGCGGTAGTTCATATTTGGATTAGTTTTTGTATCAGTAATGCCGGCATAGCGCCGTGTATTTTGACCCTCCACCCATAGGGTATGATTGCTTGGACACGTATCAACACAAACTATAAGTGATTTTTCCATAATTTTCTCAGCAATTTAAATTTTCAATATTTGAACAGATAGAACGCATAACGCTGTGCTAAGCGGCAATGAAATGTGCGAGAAACGAGCAAAAGTCAACTATTTTTCGCCCGTTTAAGCAACTTGTTAAATCTCGGCTACTTTATACTTAGTTCGGCCATATATTGGATAAAATTGAGGTTTTATAGAACTAAACTCATTACCATCAAAAAACACATGAGCAACGCCTTCAAATAACCGATAGTCCAAAGGTACTTTAGCATTTGGGTTATGATAGATAGTTACTGAATTACCCCAATACTCCTCATAGTGCTCTTCTGAAATACCAACATCAAAATCAATCGGTAGATGATTATTGTTAATGAATGCTTGCCCTGTAAATCGTATATCGAGATCTCTTCTTCCAAATTCTGCCAAATATCCCATTCTTAAAAACTTACCGATAGTAGCCTGATTGGAGTGGATAATTGCACTTATATTTTCTGAGTCTGGTTGTGCAAAAAATTTGGAAGGTATTTCTTTTCCTTTCCAATTGTGAACATCTATCCGAGTTACCTTTTGTTCGACATCCATATTTTCATTTACTTGATGTGTCCTTTTAGCTCCGTAAAGATAAGTTTCTAGCCCTGAACGACTCCACATCATCGAATCCCGTTGATGGAAGTCATGAATAGCAATAAGTAGTGGGTGGTCTGCAACATGCTTTTTCTCCCAATATTTCTTTTTCAATTTTGAATATAGCGGGCTACCATATTTTATTGGGATATAATCATGCAGTAGTTCGTTTATCTCAGAACTATCCTTAGGCTCAGCTTCATCAAAGCCATTGTGGCTTGAGTTAACAGTTACAGCCTCTATACAAACTCTTACTCCTGCTTTTTCTACAACATAATCTGGTGCCTTAAACTCTCTATTTATAGTGAAGTCCAATTCATGGAATAAAGCATATAAATACAGCTCCCATAACCTTGGATTAAATCCAGTGCTTTGAAACTGCTCGATGTAGTTCCCATCTGGATCTTCAAATGAGTAGGCTATCTCTTGAATTAGCTCTCTGGCAGGAGAAAAGAGATTTGATTCAATAAGAAATTTATAATCAGTAGGCATTGCACTCTCATCAACCAATGCTTCAAAAATAAGGTGTTTTTTTCGTGTTATTACACCTTGAGGAAACTCTGTCTGCCCCTCGTTAGAATGTAATTCCATCTTCGAAATTAAAGTTTCTCTTGCTGTTTCAAGTAGTTCTATACTGTGCTGGCAATCAATAAATCTAAAAACGCCAGCTTCATCACGCCCTAGAACCATAGCAACGTAATCGTTGTCTATTTTGTCCAACAAAATAGACCCTAACACCGCATTATTTTGATTTGAAAACCATTCAATATCTTCAGATATCTGTTTTACAAAAGGTACCCGAGCATAACTTAAAGCTTCAAATCTAGCTTTTGAAACACGCCTAACTTCATTGCTAATTTTCAATGACATTTTTCCTTGTAGATTTTTGTATCAATAATGCTTCAGTTTCAAATAGAGATTTAACGCCGACATTAAGCGGACAAAAATTGTTGGCTAAACTTGTTGAGGAACGAAACAAAGCCAACTGTTTTGTTCCGCTTAAATTGTTTGTGTACGCCCGGCATGGGCATTAACTTATGAGGTGAAAGTCCTCTGTAGGAAGGTCACCGCTTTAATAACAGATCGTTATTAAGCGCTAACTACTAGCGAATGGCAAGGGCTAAATCGTGAGAGATAGTCTGGAGGAAGCCGCTAGCAAATCTGCGAGCTGATGGACAAAAACATCATATGAGGCGTAGGCTGGAGGCGAGTTGGCACAACGCAACGAAGCCATGTGATCTAACGGCCACCGTAAATGATGCAGCAGTGCAGAGAAAGTGAATGTTCTTATCCGGGGAGATCTGTTTAGCTCGCTATAAACAGAGGTATATAACTTGAACTCCAGTGAGGCAACTGGATGAACAAGCCTTGGTCTTGGTTTCGGTGCTGGCCGAACCAGGAAGTCCAGCAATGGAAAATACGAATAACCAGCCACTGATATACCAACGATATAGCGCCTGGCGAAGTAATTTTCTAGGTGATTAAACAGAAGTCAGCAGACGTCGTAGTAGCCGAATGCTCACCGTAATGGGTGAGACATGGTGAAGGACTGAACATCTTATCCAGAGGAGATACCATTTTGAACTTGAAAGCACATAGATCACCATGTTGTGATAGTGCCGCCAGCGTTTGAAAATGAATAATACCTCAAAGATTGACGGGAGATGAACCGCTCATTGCGGAGCCGCATGATGGGTGGTGTGGGGGCCGGAGGGTAAAGACCTCCGGCTACCCGATTGGGTTTTGGTTGTGCTAAAGCTATTTGGGAACTATCAATCCCAACAGTCACAATCCTCGCCGCATCCTCCAGGCATAAAGCAGTTAGGATCTGTTGGAGGAGAGCTTAAATCATTTGCTTGATACCGAGGTCGTGAAGTACCTTGAAGTAATTTTGAATTTTCCCAAGAATAGATGACGCCGATGTCTCGTATGTTGCAATGATAGCAACTCATTTCCCAACTAAATTTTTCATAGAGAAAATCGTGCACACTCTCTCTCATCTCTGAAGGGATGACGTAAAACCATTCAGAACGCCTGCCTGAAGTTTCATGCGGTATACACTGGTATGATTGACTAAGAAAATCTTTTACTGAATTTTCTATATCAGCTACTTTTTTAGGATCTACCCCTTCTTTTATTTTGAAAGCACAAAGAAGAGTATAAAAAGGATTCTGACTCCCACTGGCTCTTGTTCCAAGAGAACCTGTCGTTAATCCAATTTTTGCCATGTCATTGCGTTGAGTATCAACTCCTATATATATCCAATTTTCCGTGGAATTATCTTGTCTTAGTCTTTCACTCTCAACCCATTCCGATTTGTGGTCATATCCGAAAGCTCTACCTGCCATTTGCACCTCTAATCATTCTAACCGCATGATAACTAAACAATACATTAATGATGATAATGTAGCCCTAATCCTTGAAAAACCTGACAACTCTATTAGCCGGAGAGTTTCCGTATTTACGGATCAAACATTTTCAGGCAATTTAAGTAGTGACAAAAAAGAATACGATATTATTAACTTACAATCAATGATTTATATGTATACCGTATAATTTCTTGCTGTAGAAAGGCGGATAATTTCGGCATTTACGGTGGAAGTACGGAAATTCGACAGCTCTATTAAAAACAGGATGATTTAAATTCGTATATTCCAACCTTAATCGCATAAGAAAAAGTATGTAAAAATATTTTTGAGCAAACTTTAGTGAGTCGCTTGCTTATGTCTTCAATGCGAACAAAGTTGTCATTAGGCACAGGTAGAAGACTGTAAATGGGGAGTTAAGAATAGTAATGGTCCTTCTCCGAACATTTTCAATCATTAACCCTAAGGCGCTAAGTGCCCCATAGCGCCTCAGTTTTCTTTTTCCACTCAGTTGACTGACATGTGCTTCGTCCGGAATAGTTGCCGTCATGTCTGAGAGCTTTTCACCTTGCAGTGTTATAGCTGCGGATCTACAGTGGCATTAACAATCGGTAATGGATTGACTGTCAGCTTCTCGCCCGGAGCGAGCAAGACCTATATTTACTGCGTTGTTTTTTTCAGGTGATTTTCATGAGGAAATTTATCACCTGTAGTCCTAAGTTGGTGAAGTAGGTAACCTGTGTTTACACTCTCTCAGCACGTTGACTAAATTAAAACTAAATTGCTGCTATCTGCAATAACAGCTTCAACTATAGTAACCAAATTGTTAATGTTGCTACTAGCTGACGCATTAAAAAATCTCAGTCTCTAATTTAATCCAAATGTTCACAACGGATTTTAACATGTGTTCATAATAAAGGGTTAATAGCAAATACATTGATCCAATAAAAAGTGTGTCCTATTAATTTCCGTAATAAATATCATTATAAAACAGGTGCAAGAATCATTATCATTAAATTAAGTAAACGAGTACGTAAGCTAAATATTCCTACACTAAAATATGGAACGAAGTTAATCGAAGTATTATTGATACCATCGGTGTTATTGATCCTCGGAGTTTGGCTTCAAGGATCGATAACTGAACGACAAGAAGATTTAGCTGTAACGCAACTTGTGGATAATTACTTTACGAATTTTACAAACACAAGTTCTGCTGAGGAAAGTTACTCTATTGCAATCGCCAGAACTAGAGCTTTATTTACTCGATTGCAGCAACTTCGTCGGAAAGATGAGCTTATTAATGTTTTACGGTTTATCTCTGAAGTTGATCCCGTAATGCTAAAAGGCGATGTCTTTGAGCAAGATCCTCAGTCAGATAGGTATTTTGTAGATTTAAGCGGTGTTGAGCTTTCCAGCTCAAATATTGATATTATAGCCGTCGAAGGATTGCGGATATGGGGAGCAGACTTCGATAATACAACTTTTTATAATTTTGAATGTGACGGTTGTGGATTCGCAAATTCGACGTTTCGAGATGCTGAATTTAATGATGTTAGCTTTGTTAATAGTGATCTTACTGCTGTAGATTTTGAAGGCAGTAATGTTGATAGTGTGGATTTGGATGGTGCTATTTTGGATAGTGCCAAATGGTCGGATGGGCGTGTTTGTGCTAAGAAGTCAATTGGCATGTGCAACTAAAAAACCAGCATGTAATGTTACTTTATACAAAATAAAAAACAAAAAGTACACCCAAGCTCTATATTTGGTTGCTTTCGCCCATTGCGAGCAAAGCTACATTTGCCCGCGCTTTCATCATAGCCGAGCTTGCGTGATAAATTGTAATGGGTGGTGAATCTCGGAAGACGGTATATTCCACCGATTGTTGTCTACACAACTCTCACCTGCTTTGTCTATGCTTGATTGCTCTGACCCTTTTAACAATCCTAAAGTGCAACAGAATAACGAATTGGCTAGCGCTAGACTGAATACCTATACATGAAGCACGCAAATCAGATGGATAACACAATGACAACTGAAAAAAGTACTGAAGAAAAAATCGTGCTGAAAGGTGAAGTGGCGCTAGCACTTTGGCGGCAGGGCAAAGACACTTGGAACCAATGGGTCGAAGACAATCCAGTGGCGGATGTGGATTTTAGTTTTGTGGATTTTGGTGAAGAGCGGACGGAAGAAAATCCCGTGATTGATTTTAGAGCATTCAGATTTCCAGAGGGCCGTGTTTCTTTTCACCTGGCTAAGTTTGGTGAGGGCAATGTTTCCTTTGATAAGGCTCAGTTTGGTGATGGTGATTTTTCTTTTATCGATACTAGGTTTGGTGAGGGCAATGTTTCCTTTAATAAGGCTGTATTTGGTGGGGGCAATGTTCACTTTAACAAGGCTAAGTTTGGTAAGGGCTATGTTAACTTTGGCGGGGCTGAGTTTGGTGAGGGCAGCGTTTACTTTGGCGACGCTGAGTTTGGTGAGGGCTATGTTGCCTTTGACGAGGCTCAGTTTGGTGAGGGACACGTATCTTTTAGTGGCACTAAGTTTGGTGAAGGCAAGGTTTCCTTTGGCGAGGTTAAGTTTGGTGAGGGTGGTATTTGGTTTATCGGTACTCGGTTTGGTAAGGGCTATGTTTCCTTTGGTAAGGCTCAGTTTGGTGAAGGCAAGGTTTCCTTTAACGAGGTTCAGTTTGGCGAGGGAGGTGTTTCTTTTTTCGATGCTAAATTTGGTGAGGGCGATGTTTCCTTTATCAATGCTGTGATTGGTGAGGGCGATGTTTCATTTTATAAGACGCAGTTTGGTGAGGGCAATGTTCACTTTAACAAGGCTCAGTTTGGTGATGGTCACGTTTCCTTTTATAAGGCTCAGTTTGGTGAGGGCAATGTTCACTTTAACGAGGCTCAGTTTGGTGAGGGCTATATTTGCTTTATAGAGACTCAGTTTAGTGACTGCAATGTTTCATTTGGTAAGGCTCAATTTGGTGAGGGGGACTATTCATTTGAGAAAGCGACGTTTGGGGGCCAAGTCAATTTTTCATCTATTTCGGATATTGATGAAGTTATAAGTCTGAGTTTAAAAGGATGCTGTTTCGAAAAAACACTCGACTTGTCTGGCAACCACTTCCCATTCATTCCAGATTTAACCGCCACCAAAACCAATAACCATGTCTCACTGCATGGATTCAGCTGTGATTTATCAAAAGACTCTTTCAAAAAAGGCTTTTTCACTTTCGATAAAGCACGAAATACAGATGATGTCGCTCGGCTGGGACGACTCAAGGAAATCGCAGAAAACAATAAAGACCATGAACGTGCTTTGGCATTCTATGCCGATGAGATGCGCGCTAAACGTTGGCAAGAGAACACGACAATACGAAGCAATCTATTGGACTTGACCTATGACAAGTTAAGCAATTATGGCCGCAGTGAATCCCGCCCTGTTACTTGTTTGATAGGGTTATGGTTGTTATTCGCTGGCTGTTACTACGCCATGTCAGGCAACACCATGATAGCAGTAAGCCAAAAAATATGCGCTGCACTCGCATTTTCGGCCAGTCAAATTATCCCCATTGCCCCAGGCAGTAAACCAGCCCAATTACAAAGTGCGCAATTACTGTTTTTCGGCAAGATGGAGTTGGGACTGTATCTCGTAACATTAGCACAAAGCGTACTATCGATTGCCCTGCTATTCCTTATTGGGTTGGCGCTGCGCAACCGCTTCAGAATTTAGTTGATTGAAACAAAACAGTGAGGAGTGTTGCAAAGCACCTTTGCGGTGATAACAGGTTGTAGATAAGAAATTGTGCAACAGAACTCTACAGAACTGTTACACCTCAAGTAAGTTATTGTTTTTTTCTGGCTTTTAAATTATTTTTTGATTCATTAGCCATACTTTTATTAATCTAAAATAAAGCATTGGCACAAATTAAATTTGGCAACTAAGTGGCAAAAGCGACCAAACTGCAACATACCACAATATGTAGAAGCTCAAATACTCTCTGAAATTACCGATATTTCTATAATGTTGACCAGGGTTCATTAGTTGGCAAGTCATTGCGGTTTTAACGTCGCGCTAATTTATTGCAGTGTAGTTAAAATAGATAACTGGAGTGGCACAATTATCATGAAAATGCTCTGCTCGGTAAGGTGCAGTTGTATCGCTTTATCAAGCAGGCAATTTAGTTCGTTAACGTATGTTCGTGTGCGGGTTGTCAGACATCAACTACCTCGGCTGGTCGGCCAAGTTAATTGTCGCCTAACAGCGGGTGTACAACCGGGGAATCTAATGCTTTAAGCAACAACAATACCGTGGGAAACGTTCGGGATATCACCCTTAAGTCTTGTTTTTAAAGGCTTTAGACAGCATTTCCGCCAAATTTTTCATTCGCAGACCTCTGATGTATATTACTCATTAATTGAGATATAACCGTCATCGGTAGGGCAACGATTTATGATTAAACATTTAGACCCTAAGCAAATGGAGCTTATTGTTAACGCGCCAGTATTCCGCTATTGGGGTGGAAGGCAAAATGGATTTAGCAATTTTGAATTAAAAGTACTGTCAGCGGATGAACTTCTGATCACCGAACGAATGTTGGTGATAACTTCTTTTTGGGACTGGTCGTGGGCAACCTGGGTTTTCATTTTCATCCAGATTGGCGGGCTACTTGTCTGGCTATTTCTTTTTAGGTTGCTATTTAATCAATTGTTTTTTAACGGCACACCAGTCACTAGTGACCGGAATATAGAAAGCTGGCAACTCATTATGCTGACGTGGTTCATGGGTCACGGTGCGCTAAGCTTCTTCGGTGGTGGGGGAGTCGTTTCTTATTATTTGGCCACTTTTATTTTTCCCTCAATATCTTTATACATTGAGTTTGTCCGATGGTTCTATAATTGGTTTACTTTTGGGGGTTTATTCCTGTAATTCCTTGACCGCGTTTGTGTCATTTTAACCATACCTCACTAGAGCACCGAATGATTAGATAGCGCCCACCAGCGGGAGATAAAATGTTCGCAATCAAGTTAAATTAACGCCGGTTTAGTCATCTAAATCAAATTAATTTAACGCAGAGTGCGGGCATTTTAGCCCCGCCCTTGGGAATGAGCAAAAACTCAACGCTTGACCTGATATGAACAATAAAAAGAGTCGTTTATAACCAAATTTTTGATACTTTTTCAATGAGTTTTTGCGAAATTCTGGTTGGTGATTTCCTAATCGATCGGTGCTCTAGGGTTAAAATGACACAATAGGGGAAGGTTGCACAGCATAAATTATTTATTTATGTCTTCATTTGCTTATTTACCCTTGAAGAATCTGCTTGCCCTTGCCCGCCTTGAGAACCACCAGCCTGTTGATTGTTACCACCTTTTTCTTTCGATGACAAAACCTGTTGAGTAAATAAACCAATTGCACCGAACTTACCGCCGACTGATGATTCACCATTCGCTTCTCCCAGGTTTTCTGCTCCGCCACCAATGTACCTTAATACTTTATCGGGTAGCTCATGTATCATGCCAAAACATTTATGTGCAACCACTACGTTCAGGATGCAGAATATAGCCAGCATGACGATTTCAGCAATAACGCCCACTATGGTAGGACCAAGCATGGATGACATAAACGGGATGAACAGGAAGGCTATAATTTTACCCATTACAATCATCAATAAAATGGATGAATACAAACCGAAAAGCATCAGTGTCGGACGAAGAAACAAAGACAGAAGTACCATATACCCCTGTAGTGCACGTTGGCCAATAAAACCTTCTCCTTCCGGCATAGCGTGACTGGCAGCCCAAATTGGCGCTGCAACGACCGCTTCTATAACGAGAACGAACCACCCTGCAATGCCAAGTATCCAAAAAACCAGCGGGATGGCAGGCACATAATAGGCCAGCGCGACCGCAAAGGGCAATGCTGCGAATAGCGCCATGACCAGCAGGCTAAATACTTCCCATAAACTAAGACCTATAATAGATAAAGCCAGAGAAACCGGGGCAGGGACCATATTTGAGGCTTTGGCATTCTCTCCTGTTTCGAATGCGATAACTCCAATTGTTTGTTTGGCAAGAAAAACGACTGTAGCAATATTAATTACGTGATGTCCAAGATTTGATAGACCTATTAATGGGTCTGGGTTTTCTAATGTGTACGCCAATGCCACCTTATAACTGTCGGTGGCCAACTTGAAAGTGATATCAGCCATGGCAGATGGAGAGTCTTCTGAGTAATTTGATTGATTGTTGCCGGATGTTGCAATGTACTTTACAAACGTAGAGTAGGCACTTTTAAATAGCGCATACTCGTTGTGCATCAAAGCCGTTTGTGACGGCTGTACAAAGGTAATATTTGGGTCAATGATTTTTTGAACTTCTCCGTTTAAGCGGGTGTAATCCCAGTACCAAGCACCCGCAGTAATAAAACCACCTTCTTGCGCAGTCACACGGGTGCCCGTTAGCTCAGGGTTACCGGCATTCCAGCGGCTAGACCTTACAGCGGTAATATCGCTTACGGCCCTGGAAATTGCCGCTTTGACATTTGCTTTGTAGGTATCTGACGCCGTACTAATAGCGTTTGGCGCTGGCCCAGCTCCTTGGCCAATGGCCATGTCTACAATCTGCCTTGCGATGGGATCAAGCGTCGCATCCAGGCTACCTAAAGCGATGGCCAAATCCTCCTGATAACGTCTAATGATATTTCCCATGCCTAAGGACGTGTCTATTTCTGGAAATGTGATGGAAAAGGAACCGCAAGCTTGTCGACCATAATGCCGTGGTTCACCGTTTACAAAAAGGCCGAGCTTGGCCGCTCCCCAGGCAAAACCGGCTTCGGTATAGTTATATCTGCCATCGTAACTTTGTGTAATGATACGGTGAGTTCCTTCAGAGGGGAAATCTGTCACGCCGGATTGTGTTATCGCCATCGGTGTCGATGAACCACTCTGTTCTACATAGGGAATATTGACAATATTTAAGTGTCTGTCAGCCAAGTTGATACCGTGCATGCAAACACGACTGAGCAAGATTTGAAAGGCGTGTCGATCCAAATCTTTGGTGATTGCGGGAGGATATAAAGTGCCACCCCCCTGTAAGTGATTCAATGAAGCGAAAAAAGTTGAGTTTGCAACGCCGATCCCATTTCCCGCGACCGAAAGCACCGCTATTTGCATTGCCGAATACCCCGCGCCGAAGGGCATACATAAAAGTAAAGCAATAGCCATTCTTAATGGCACCCAGGTTGAATCATAGAGCTTCCCCAATACATTTCCTTCTGTTGACGTACTAACAAGCCCTGTTATTGACACGTAAGTTGCTATCATTCCAGTAAAAAATAACATCGCGGCATTCAAAACTTCTGACATTGCGCCCAAAACAGCGTCTGGTTCCGCTGGAATGTCTTTTCCAACAATGATATTGACGACATCGCCAAATATGTACCTTAAATATTCTACGGCCTTATCTCCTTCATCAACCGTGGTAATAGACTCTGCATAACCACTTTGAGAAAACGACAAAACCATCAAACCCAACATTAGTCTTTTCTTCATATGCCTTTCACTATCTTTCAATAAGTACAGTTTTCAATTGTAAAAAATCGGCCAAACCGCAAAATGGATTTTAACCATTCTGAATCGAGTGGATTTTTCTTCAATCTAATTCTCCACTTTCCTAAATTTAGTGGTGATGGAGTGCTGATATGGGGTGTTTGTATGGGGTGTTTTTATGAGGTGCTTTTATGAGTCATGGTGGGGTGGATCTACAAGATTTCACCATTAATGAACATTGGCAAAAGTTTCCAGATGTTTTGGGTATTTTGTCGAATATGGAAAAACACGAACCTTGGACTCTCGATGCAGATCACCAGGTGAAATCAGCACTTGTTGAGTGGGCTATTGGCTTGGATGAAAGCCACATTTTAGCACTGAGAGAACAGCCTGGTGCGATGTTAGATATCCTTTTTGCGATGGGGTCGCAACGATCCATGTATCTTTTGCATGCCGTTCAGTTAGTGGACCCACAGATACCTATAGAGTTGATGAAACATGCATCACAAATCATCGCCCAGCCCGACGAACAAAGCGCTCAACGGGATAACAGAGCGGCCAGAGCCTATCGTGACCGGGTATTTCAGTTATTTATGTCGGACACAATCACAACGATTTTTTCACGTCAAAGGCTCGATGTGATAAAGCAATGCATCGCAGATACCAATGAGCGATTTGGAGAGGTCTATGAAACATAAGATGATACTGGCTTTGGTGCTCATTTTACCGGGCATCGCGTCGGCGACACCCGCAAGGCCAAACATGGCAGAATTGCAAAAAGCACAAATTGAGCTGTTGTTAACAGACATGAACAACAGTGCACTGGAGGTGATTGATACCGTTACCAGCAACCCGCAAAAAGCGATTGATTCCGGGTGCTTAGATGATATCCGCAGCATAGATTTGAGTGTGTTTACGATTGATCTCACTAATATCTGGGAACCGATCTATGCCACCTTAAAAGATCAGATTTTTAATATGGTATGTGATGCTGCAGAGCAACACATAAACAACATCACTGAAAAGTTGACATTCGATCTTCAGGGTCCTTTCGGCCTGAGTAGTGTTTCAGTGGTACAAGGTGATGCAATTTCTGACTGGCAGAGTGTCACTAATTCGGATGTTCAGCTGGATAGTACAGCGTTGGTGCAAAAAGTATCAACCAAAACATTGGGCACCGTGCCGACCGCCGCTCAAATAGATGCGGCTGTTAAATCTTTGGATACCCATGCTGCAGCCGATGCAATCCGAGGCAATGATAAAGAAAAGCTGGAAAGCCAGTTTAAGCAGATGCTGGATTTGAATACATTCTTTGGCAGTGACAAAAAAGAGGGCGATAATTGATGGTCAGGTATCGTTTACTTTGTGCGCTCACCTATCTGGTTTTGTCTGGGCTGCCATTTCCAGCATTGTCTGGATGTGATCCCTGCATTCAAGCAGCCGCTGAAGCGGCGACTGCTCAAATTCAGACAGCGGTAAATGCAACAAATGCGGCAGTTGAATCCAATGTTGCTGCAACGCAAGCACTGGATACCACAATTAAAGCGTCGACGGCCACGCTTGAAAGCCTGATTCAAATCAATTCACAACAGTACCTTTCTGGTCTGTCTGCGGCAACAAATAAGATAGAGTTGGCAATACAGCAAAATACAGCAACAGGAAATCGGCTCACTGACCATTTGGTCACCTCTCTGGTCACCCTGTTTAAGCAATTACATCTCGCTGAACAGGTTGACAACAATAATAAAACTTACCACCCTCAGATTGCCCAGCCAATTTCTGGTGACATTGGTGCTAACAGGGCACCGCTGTTAAAGCAAAGCTTTGTCCAGACACGACAAATATTTGAGCAGATGGTCGCCGACATGCAGCTGTATTCAAATAATACGGATGACGTCGACGCAGCAGGCAGCAGTATTAAAGTAGGCATCCTGTTGTCCGAAGAAGAGGAAGTGTTCGATCCTTTGCCTTTTCTGCTTCAAGACAGGCTAAGTGATGTCGAATCACTCAACTTCCAACGTCTTTTGACCATAATGTTCAATCCGGTACCACTTAAAGCGGCAACGGCAGAACAAATGGCCAGCGATCCAAACGCGGTGAAGTACGAATTGGATCGGCAGCTTTACAATGTAAAAACCGGTTTGGCACATGCGGTGTTTGCAGATATGGTGGCATCAAAAAGTGCCACTTTGCCACTGTCTACAGCAGACTGGCAGCAAGGCTACGTTAATATCACCCCCGATGAAAATGGCCTCGTTTCTCAGGCGGAATTTATTAAGGCAGAAACAGAAGGGCGGTTACTCTCTGAAGGCTGGTTTTTAAATGTCAAATCAATGTCCCAAGCCGGTATTCTGCGGGAGCAAGTTTATCAACAAAGCATCAATAATTACTTGCTTGCTGAACAGCTGAAGCATGATAAGGGCGCGTTGCTGCTGCAGGCGTTGCAACAAATCCAGACGCTGAAATCACATCGACCAACAATTCATGGGACTTAATGAAATATGCTAATCAAAAGGTTCATTATCGTCTTGTGCGCAACACTTGGTCTTTTTTCAACGCCTGCTCAGGCTAACTTTGGTATCGGCCCCTGTTGTGCCGGGTTCGTGTGTGGCATCATTCCCTGTGATACCAGTTGTGCCGGCGCTGCTTTTAATAACATGGGCGCATCTCTGTCCACTTCAATCTCGACATTGAACGCTGGTTATAGTTCACTTACCCAGGCTTTAAGCGGAGTAAACAACTCTCACATTGTTTATACAGAGGCCCTGGGCGCTAGTCTGATTGATCAACATACCCGCTATCTGCAAGGCATGTCTGCTAATGCCAATCGGCTAACGCTGGCTTATCAACAAGCAGGCATAGCCACAAACCGAAACACTGACACCCTGATCACCGGGTTACATCAAGCGCTGAAAGAATTATTGCTGGCCAAAACGGCCAATGAAAACAATACGACCTATGACCAATTCTCCCAACCGCTGTCAGGGGACATTTTGTCGGATCAGGTTGACACCCAACGGGCACTTTCTGTCAATAGTGAGCTGTTTATTAAACAATCGCTTAAAAGTTTTAACGATTACCTCAACGATACTGATAATACTCGCCCGGTCGGCTCGACACATATTATCAAAGCCAAAGCGCTGACGGAGTTTGTTTCGGATAAACACTTCAACGACATTTTCGCCAAAAACCTGATTTCAGGCGATGATATGCAATATGTTTTCAGAGTCCTGTCTCTGCTGGTTGAGCAGCGTCCGCTGCCTTCCGTTTTGTCTGGTCAAACAACGGTTGACAAGGCGGATTTTCAACAGCGTCGACTCAATTACAATTTGCAACAGCTAATCGTCTTTGAAGCAATCATCAATTTGGTTGCATCAAAGTTGGCGCTGACTCCGGCTCCCGAAAGTGAATATTACTATGATCCGGATAAAGACCTGTCAGGTAAAACCAGTCAAACCGAACATTTGAATGGCCATGTTATTAATCGGCTCGTTGACCCGGAGTGGTACAACAGTATTAAAAAGCTTAATGTTACCGGGCTAAGAAGAGAGTTGACCTATCAGCAAGCGCAAAAGAACATGATCTTGATGCAGCAAAATACGCTAAAAAAACAACAAAACCGATTGCTTGCCCTTTCATTCAACAGTCTTGATAAACCAGATGACAACCCGGGAGAGCCACGATGAGAAAGTGGCTGTTTTTGTCATTGCTGTTAGCAGGCAACGCCACTGCATTTCAGCCCTGTATGCCATTTTGTGATGCCGGTTGCAGCGTACCTGCTTTGCTGAAGATGGGGGTGACTGTCGGTGCCGTATATGGTCAAATGACAAGCCACAACAATGCACTGAATTCACAACTGCTCTCGGTTGACTCCGCCGTCATCGAGCAGGCTGCCGCCCTTGGTGCCGCTTGGTTTGAACAATTGGAGTTCTCAGCCCATGGTCTGGCTGCGCAGACTGATGTTTGGCTATTAGCTGAATATATGCGCAACAAAACCATGGCAGAGAATACAGACAATATTTCTCAGAACCTTTATACCAGTTTAAAGGCACTTCGATTGTCGGCAAAAGTCAACGAAAACAATCAAACCTACCTGCTAAACGCCATGCCAGAAACGGGAGAGCTTTTCACTAACAAGGCTGGCAATCACAAAAAAGGACTGAAAAAAGGCAAGGCGCTACATCGGGAAATATTGCAGCATTTCATCTCCTACTCGACGGAACTGGAAACAGGGGATGAAAGCATTGCGGTCGGTATTCGGGCTTCATTTAAAGATAAATTATTTGATATCAGCCATTTAGCCTCTGGCTCAACGTTAAGTGATGAAGCGTTCAACGCCTATCAGGACTTATTCACTTTTATGGTGAATACACATCCATTGCCCGCAGACGGCAATGGCACTAAAACTTATGAGTTTGAACGCAAGATCTATAATGCCAAGCTGGCTTTTGTTATGGATGCAGTACTCAATTTGTTGGTGGAACAAGCCCAAACGATTGAAACAGATTGGGTCCGCTCGTATATGACAAAAACCTCGGCTGCAGCGAGTATCAGTGAAGCCGAAACAGTTTCAGGCTTGGTTAGTGGCAGGTTAGCTTCGCCAGGGTATTACCTTGATATTAAATCGTTGAGCACTGTTGGATTGCAACGAGAGCTGACTTATTTAAAGGCAGAAGAAAATTATTTGTTGCTCAAATCAAACGAAAAAAAGCAGCTCAAAAATACGTTATTAATGTTGAGGCTGATCCAGGCGCTGAATAGCGAAGCGGGTTTGTTAGGTATTTTGTAGTGCTACATATATGGAGCAAGGCTTCGCGAAATTAATAATTAACAATGAATAATTAACAATTAAAAGCAAAAGCTTACATACTGGCGAGTAGGGTTATTTGATTATTTGTAACTATTCAGCTTGCGGATAAACGATCCTTTCGGTGGGCATCGCTGGGGCTCTGCGCCACCCTACAAAAGACTGTCTCCTCAAAGGTTATCGCAATCATTTGATACTACAGTCTTTTGTAGGGTGGTGTCACGGAGTGACATATAGCAGAGCGCAGCGATGCCCACCTTTTGTGGATAAAAAGCTCATGCTCAAACTTATCCACAAAATCAGCAATTACGCTGAATGGTTACGATTATTTTACTTTTCCAATCCCCCAAGATGAAGTGATGTCATGGCGTGAGCAAAAAGATAATGACGGTAAGCAATTTTTAATAGAGCGATATTAACGCTTTGAGGTTTATAAATGACAGATCTAACTGATGTAGCCACAACGCCGACAAGCGCAGATCACTACGCAGCACAAATCGCCATGCTTGAGAATTATCCGGACTCATCAATTGTTGGTAGTTATCAACAAGCAGACCCTGTCAGTATAAGTGATTCTGCCATTGTGCAAGGGGATCCTGATTTACAGGCGATGAATGACTTGGTATTTTCAGCAACCGGCTTGCCAGTGACTGAGCAAAGTATCGACGTTCAGAATGCGCATGTACCACCACAACAGGCAGATGCACCGCAAACGGAGCCTGACAGGCAGCCAGATATCGCTACTGAACCGCAAGATGTCAATGAAGCAGACCTTGCGGCCCAAGCATTAAATCAGCACCCATTCAATCCCGGAACTAATGCAAGTTCAACTCTTGCCACTGCTGATACTGCTGGACCTATTGAGGACCCGGTGGTAAATGGTGATCCGGATAAGGTCGACGAAGATCCTGAGCAACAGCAGCACATTATCGACGATATTCTCTCCAACCGGGCAAGCTCTATCAGTCTGTCGACGACACAAGCCGCCCCTGGTGCTCAGGGTTACAGTGAAACACCTTCGCATCAACCTTCACCAGATGAGCAATTAACCGAACTCAATGCCCAGTTCAATCTTTCAGGTTTTGGCGGCGGTACGTTATCTGAGGAAGCATCCGTTTCTTCGAGCCAATTTGACTCGCAGCAATATGATGACTACTTTGGTGACAGTTTGGATGGGCCAGAAGAAGAGCAACTTGATGACCGTCCGACGCAACCGATTCAAGACACACGCCCCATGAAGGATGTTTCTTTGGACGAGTTGGATGATCAACCCCCACTGCCATATGGGCTTCAACATGCACCGACACAGCCAGCGGGTGCATCTTACCCAGTTCAAAACCAGCAAAATTTGGGTGCGTCTTTTGGCGCAGGGGTTGCTAATTTAGTCGGCGGAATTAGCTCTGCTGTTTTTTCCGCAGCTAGCAATTTAATCCAGAAGGTACCCAAACCAACAATTAACTCTACAAATACATTACCAGATCCTGTTACGCCAACGCCTGACAATTCGATAAATACTACGCAGGTCAATGGCACAACACCTGTAAACGCCGACTTTGGCACTTTTTTTGATTCAAGGTTTGAAGATAATCTTAATCGATTAAATGATATGTCACAAAGTCATAGTAGCGTATTAGATATTCTTGAAAGTTCTGAACTTTTCAAATTTGCTGAACAAAACAAAGACCTCCAGGACCCTCAACAATTGAGTGAAGCAAAAAAACGAATTTCAGCGCTTGCTGAAGACCATGGCACCAAGGCAATTATGGATAGTATGGTAAACATAAACAGTAATATGAGCGATCTGATTGACGAAATCAGCGAGGAATACGCAAACGAACCTGAAAAATTGGCAAAAATGGACGAACTGCTGGAAGGATGGAAGGATAAATACCAACAAGCCATTGATAAGCTGGATCAACTTCCATTGTTGGATGATGTCATGGCCTCACTGAAAGAAAATATCAATAAACTACTGGATGTTCTCAAGGGTGCCATTAATAAAATTACTACTTCGATGAATTGAGTTTGTGTTGTCATTATGCCGATAAACTGTCACTTTTGACCCGTAACTTGTCATTTACGACCCATAAGCTGTCATTCCTAACCCATAATTTGTCATTGAAAAACCCCAAGCATATACTACTCTATGGTAATCGCCCAATGAACCTACGGGGCTAGCTATCTAAATTTTGCGATTTAAAATGCCAAGGCAGGAGTGCTTCGAAGTCTCCAACTGTCTCGGCATATGGCAAAGCTTTGAAGATGGCGTTGAGGTAGGCATAAGGTTCAAGCCCATGTAATTTTGCGGTCTCGATCAGACTATAATGCACACTGCTGGCGTGTGCACCTGCCGGGGTATCGGCAAATAACCACGCCTTCCGACTATGTGGATATCAACATAGTCGAAAAAACTGGTTATTCAGTAATACCGCCAATGGGGCGCAGTCAAGCGCGATGCTTTATAGCATTGTCGAGACAGCGAAGGCAAATGGGTTGGTGCCATACGACTATATCGAACATTGCTTAACGGTGTTATGTCAACATCCGGATGAACAAGCGCTCGACGCTTTATTGCCTTGGAACGTGAAACTATAGCCCTTGGATAATGGTGGCTCAGATGTGCCAGCATGTCGTCTTGCATGATCGGTGATCATCAAATACCCAGCCCTCGGTCGAAATCCGCCAGCCCTATCATTTTCTCATCACCCTTCAACCATTTCAGGGTGTACTTGTCCGGACGCTTACATATGAATCGAAGGGGCCGGCGTGTAAAAGTTGACAGGTTTTTGGGCTGGTGACAAATGCACTTATGCTCATGTTATCTTCTCCATCTTGTTAAGGAAGAAGTGTTATTAAACTATGCCGAATAAAGAAAGAGCAACCTGCTCAAATATAAGGGATTCCATCATGTTTGCGGCATAGTTCTGGGTTCGGCATAGACGGCGAAGGCGAACGGATTGGTGCCATTTGACTATATAGAATATTGCCTGAAGCTGTTATGTCAAAACCCGGATGACCAAGCGCTCGACGCTTTATTGCCCTGGAACGTGAAACTGTAGCCCCTCTCGGATAGTGTTGGCTCAGGTGTGCCAGCATGTATACTCAGTTGGCACTGTATGATCATCAAACACCCAGCCCTCGGTCAAAATCCGCCAGCTCTATCATTTTCTCATAACCCTTCAACCATTTCAGGGTGTACTTGCCCGGACGCTTACTTTAGAGGTTTAGAAACACTATAAAATACGGGTGCTACTTTACACGACTCAGGACTAGAATTCGAAATCAATTCCAATAATTGATGAAGCCTCGCTGGGGTTACCTGCTTATTTTTTACGACATCCTCGATATCAAGCTTCAAAGGCCCTTCAATTAAAAAAGCAACAGTGATAGCCAGCCCTATCGGTGGTTGTACCTCTAGCGGTTGGTCTGGGGGGCCAAAGAACTCTGACTTACCACTAGGGAGAATTAGAGCTTTCTCTTTCTGCAGGTATTGGTCCAGAGATGCAATACCAGTAGAATCGATTGTCAGCACGCATATTCTCGAAGGTCTATCAATATCGAAAACTAATTTTACTCTTGAACCTACAGGAATTTCTTGTAACTCCGTTGGGCTAGAAGCCACTCTAATACCTTTATGCCCAACGATAGGAATAATTCTAAACCATTCCTCTCCAAGCGCCTTACGAGCATGTTTGATTTGCGAAAATAGCCCAATAAGACCAGACTCTCTTGCAAGGGTCAGTTGTGATTTATTACTAAGAATCGTTCTAACATATTTAATCGCTTTTTCGATTGGTTCCCAATTATTTTCATTAAACCAAGATTCCATGTTGATAATTTGACGTTCACCAAAAAAAAGAGGGGGGTTACAGACACGCAAGAAGATTTGGAGTAAAGTGCCGTGATTTTTAGCCCATCTAGCCTCTTCTCGAACAGCTTCACTTGCTACTGCGGTAGGGGACCAGCCGACCACAACTAGCTTTGCTCCAAAGAGTCTCTTCTCAATAGTTTCAGCCCAAGGTTCATCAGGTTCTATGTCCTGATCCCACCAAACAGTGAAACCTTCCGCTTTCAAAATATCTACAATGACCCTGGCAAGGGCTTCATCATGACGACTATATGAAAAAAAGATATCGTGAGATTCATTGGCTTTCATTCTAATCCTTATTAAAATTTGGAATTTGCTCACTAGGCGTGCCGTCACTTAAGCTAATTTAAGACAATAAAATCCCGCCCAATGTTTACTATCAGCAAAAGGTTGTTCTGCAAAATTATCCGACTTTTGACTTTGTAGTGTTGAAACACTAGATAAGTCTCTGGCTTGAATTCCCTTTAGTTGTCCTAGTCCCAGAGCGTTAGAATATTGGCTAGATTTAAGGAGTGCTTCTGCTTGCTTTGTTGTCGTTCGCCTCAATCTTGTTTGAGCTGATGCTAAAGCTGTTGCCGGTGACAGACCCTCGTCTCTTTGTGCTTGATAGTAATATAGCGATAATAAAGCTGTTGGAATCTGATTGACAGGCCAAAGAGCACTAATAACTGTTTCCGCCCCTGCTACGAGCATACTAGTCGCTAACCCTTCATATTCATCGGTTACACCATCTCCAATAACGCCCGCAGCACAAGAGGATAAGAAAACTTCACGAACTTTTCCATGCTGGATCATAAGCATCAATTCGCTGGCTAAAATCCTTTCGTTGTTGGCTAATAACAAATAAGAACTTGAAACATTCTGAGCGTCAAACACGCTATGTCCTGAAAAATGAATTCGATGACTTTCTTTCAGAGCATTGGTAAATCGCTGACGCGAAGCTTCAGACCCAGCAAAGCTGTCTTGAGTAAATCCATGATTTTGTAAAATCTCGAGATCCAAAGCGCCAGCAGCCAAGTCCTCAGACGGGTCGTCGAAAACAGTTATGCTAGCGTGTGCATCTAGGGTATTAGACTGTATATCTTTAGATGTATCATCATAAACTCCCACAATCTCAATTGGGTAGAGATCTCCAAGGGTTTCATGATCACCCAGTGCTGAAATTGGCATAGCTGAAAAAATACCATAGCCACAGTAGCTGAGTGTTGTTCCTTTTGGAATGCATAAACTTTCAAGGAGCTCTAGTATTGAAGGCAACAACATTCGTGACAATTCAGTCAATACAGCTTGGGGATTAGTAGAATGGGCATGACTCTTCAACCAGCCTCTCTCACCAGAAATACCCATAATGATTTCATTTTCACTGCAAATTTTGCCGAGATCTTTTGCTTTCCATTGTCGTTGAACTTCATCGCCTTCGTGCAGTTTGCTTGCGCCTACTATTAGAATAGGTTGGTCTTCTGCCGCGAAAAGCACAATAATTGGACGCTCTACCGACAATTGTTCCCAAGAGAACTGATTTAATACAAGAGGGTTGCTAGCAGATAATCGCCATCTCGCAGTATGCATTTGTTCTTTTGCTGTGGCTATTATTGAGAGTTCAGGTGCTAAAAATTTTGATTCATCGGCGTCTAACAATTTTTCTAAACTACTATCAAGTGTTGCTATTGCTTCACGATAAAGGTCAATATCGCTCTGATTTCGAGAGTTTCGCGTCATAGTCAACCTCTCACGAAGCAATTGTGCACGACTAGCAGCTAAGACAGCGATTGCTTCTTGCGATCTATTAAGGTGAAACTTGACAAACGCCCACTCACGTGAACACTTAGAGATTCTGTTATGCACGTTCGATTGGCGCGTTGAGCTAGTCGAATATTGGACAAGAAATGGAAGTACCTCAAACAATCTGGCGTGTACTTTATCAGCCATTTCGAATTCACACTCGCGGATAAGTGTTTGAGCAATAATTGAAAGCTCATGGCATGCGGCTTCTGGATCAAAATCCGTTCCTAAAAGTTGCCAGCCGGTTAACATATATTCAGTCGCGTGATGGAAGTCACATTTATCCGGATCCCGTACATCCCTTATTGTAGCAAGAGCTATAAGCCTATCGATCTTTGCTGCTAGAATCACATCTTTCCATCGTTCATCTGAACGTAGCGTGTGAAGTCTTCTTAAGACACTTTCAATGATTGCATGTGCAAAGGGTGCCTTGTAGTTCTGATATGAGATTGTTGTCCTATATTGGGCTAAATTTATTTGATACAACGACCACGCAAAGGTTGAAATATCTTCGGGTTTCAATGTGTCTGCTGCTGCATCAAAACTGGTAGACAATGTTTCACACATTTGCGCAAGATTAGTGTCAAACTCTTCAGGGCGGGATTGAACATCAAACCCTGCTATGATCCATTGAATTTTGGCCTGCGCCCAAGATAGCTCAGGTGATTGTACGGTGCTGCGCTCTAAAGTTTTTTGCCACATCACATTCATTGTCTCGAGAGGATTTATTCCGTAATCAAGTCCGTTTATTTGCGCTTTAGCTGCCAGCTGCATCTGAAGATTAACGCCGTCTAGACCTGCAACAGTCACCATAGCCAACCTTTGAGGTGAAAGACTTGCTTTTTGCTCCAAAATATTGAGTGTCAATGAACAAACCGCATTGGAAAAAACCTCACCTTCCATTCCAGGGAGAGTTACGAGCATCATCAGATACTCAGCCTTTATACTTGTCACCATTTCGTCATTGACCACGTCACTTAAGTCTTCGAGTAATAAAGCACCGAGGACCGAGGCTGCCTTATAACGCTTCCATCCTGGAGCTAACCCTTCATCAAAAAGGCATTTGGCTAGATATATTTTTAATGGCACTTTTAAGCTGAGGTTAGCAGAAATGTTTGGTTGACATAACAACATATCAATTCTTGCCCCTAGCTGCTGGTTCGATACCTCATCAGCATCATATTCTTTCATCACATTCCCAATCACACGTTGAGCTTCTTGGTTCTCAGTGATATAAAAAGCTGGAATTGTGTAACCATAATTCTCAATAGCAACTCTGTCACGAACGATTTGAACAGTCTCTAAAAAACACGAAGAATTTTTTGCATCTTCTGGAAAGGTTTCTAGAACAAAATTAATGATGATAACAATCGAGCGAAAGGCTTCCTGCTCCATATTGTGAACAAGCTCTTCCCCCTTTGCAGATAGTTCGAAACGAGCTGCAAATTTCTTAATGTCTCGCAGCTCAATTAGATCACTCATAGAAGGATTAAGTGTACTTGATGTTTCACTTATCCATTCAGAATTTCTCAAATTATATAATACACTTGCTATAATAAGGCTTCTGGATACGAAGTTTGTGCGCAGTTCACTTGAAAGTCCTGCTTCAATGCGCTGTTCTACGTTGTGTCTTTTATTGGTAGGTGTTGATTGAGCCAGCTTAAGCAGGTCAGAGGTGCTCTCAGCATTTAGTAAACGATTGAGTTGAATGTTTTTCTTTTTGTTGTATTCATCAATAAAATTACCCAAATTGTCATCTTTATGGTTTCGGCGCCACTCGATAAACGCTAAGGCATCATGCCAAACTGAATTATCATTGTGGTATTCCGACACTTCTTGTCGGAGTAATTTTAGACAACTCTTTTGCATCAAATGTGGATGTAGCTGAAGAACGATATCTGCTTGTTGCCACGAATTGAGTAGAACAATTCTTTGAGCTGCACCATTAACAGAAAACTTCAAATCACCTTCAGAGAAGAACTCTTGTATTTGTTCTTCACCGAAATTACAGATAAGTTCTATGAGCTTCGCATGGGAATATAAAGCACACGCACCTTCGCCGAGTGGCTCATCTAATTTAAAAATATCGCCAATTTGGTTTAGAGACTTCACCATTTCTATTTGTAAAAAATTGCGTTCGCGTAACAATTGAATTGTTCGCGACCACTTTCTCTCTATAAAAATCTCCTGCATATTGTGTAGAATTGATGAAATACGGCCTTTGTTTAATGCCACTTTATCACTCTTTGTCGCTACTTCGTCAGTTTGTGCAAACGCCTCCCTATTCCTCTTTTTGATAATTTCCTGAAGATATTCTAGCGAAAGGGCAATCTGATTTTCATTATCACTAGATGTATTTAAAACAAAGGCTTCTATCTCATTTAGAACGATCGGGTTTAAAAGCACGTCAGAATTGGCATATACAAAGTCCTCGTCTTCGCCTAGTACAGCTTCAATTAACCGTATACGTAGGCCAGCATGAAGCATAGTCCAAATGTTAATTCTATCTATACTATTTTCATCCATTAATGAAACTTCTGGTTGACTATAATCCCCCATTAAAATTCGCTCAATAGCAGTCTCATACTTGCTTATAGTGGCTTCATTTACTATTGACTGATATCGGTGTAGCCAATCTAAAATCTCATGGCGAGCTGCGCTTGAGGGGTCCCTATTAATCCAATGTAAAGCAATAGAAAGCACTTTATTCGCTAATTCAGACTGCTTAAGATGTTTTTGCGAGACTATGTAATCTAACGCTCTTTCGAGAAGGTTCAATACATAACTTCGTTTACCCGCACCTTTATAGTAGAGGATCCGAGCTTGCATGAACGTCGCATTTACGTATTGCTCGACTTGATCAGGACGAGCCTCAAAAGCCCTTAACACCTGATCAAGAGCCTGCTCAGCTTCCGCTCGATTTTTCGATTCGTCAATTAACTCAGTTTCCGCTATACAAACTCCTATGTTTAGGAGGTACAACAGAAATTTGCCAAGGTTTTCATGGTAATTTGTTAAATCCCGTGCCATACGATAACTCACAAGTGACTCTTCAAATCGTTCAGCATATCGCATTGATATGCCACGAGAGTTGAACAAACCAGCGCGAATATCATCTGGAAGCTCGGCTGCATTCTCGATTGCAAAGTCGATGACTTCCAAAGACTTATTAACATCTCCAGCAGGTGGTGGTGTTCGTCTCAAAAGTATCGACAGCTCGTGTGCCTTGTCGCATATTTGGTATACATCGCCTGCCCTTTGTGAAGCGTTAATGAGCTTTCTCAGATGATATTGTAGCCTGATGTTAATCTTATGAATTTGCAGCAAGGGGAGATTCAATGTTCTACTTTGAGCATTCTTAAAAAGGACAAGTTGTTGATAGGCCATTTTGTCAATACTAGATTCGAAAGTATCATCATTGTCCGAAAGTACAGATGTGGAAATTGCTAAATTAGATACAAGAATTGTATATGAATATAATAGATGCGTATCTTCATTTTCATCACTGCCCAGTGATCTGAATTTTGAAATGATATCGCTGGCCATTTGGACCTGCTGCAATAGAATGTTATCTATGACGGGGAGGTCCACGACGCTGTCAATGCCAAGTGAGAACTCTACAAATGTATCTTTAAGCTCAGAGGCTGAACTCGATTCAGATTCAACTAATTTTGTATAGGCTTTGGAGATACATGAAAGTGTCGATTTTATGGTATCTGAAGTAACAAGTACTTGCAGAAAATTCTTAGCGTTTATGTTTTTCGCTACATCTAAAAAAGATACAGGACAAAAAACTGGATTAGTCTGAATTAATTCACTATGTATGTAAAGCTGGCTGAGAACTTCTTGACTAGCTACCCCAAGATACGAGAAATATTCGAAGATTGACGTGTTACTGTTGTACAGTAACACTACCAGCCACCCGTCAAGGGCATCACACTCCTCCAGATATTGCTGCAGTACTGTAGACGTTGATTCCTCCATACTAATGTGTTGCAATAGGAATTTAATTGAGCTTATCTTGCTATTTGCAAGATCTAAGGTTGTGAGCACTATTTTGACTTCGCTTTCATCAATACTATCCTCCTTATCATTTTGCAATTCATAAGCAACATAGGAAAATTCCAACAATGTCGCAGATAATGCCAGTTGTTTACATACATTGCGCACACGGGCTCTAAAATGGGAGATTGCTGCTTCTTTTTCCATAGATAAAATCCTTTAATCAGAATTGTTTTGTGCATTGCGGTTATTGAATTTTGCTAATACTTTACATAACAGCTTTATTCAACGTCACGCTTTAATTGAAATCTTAGTATAGATTTTATAAAAAAGTGAAGATTTTTGATTTTACAAAATGACAGCTTATGGTTAAAAACAGCTTCACAATGACAAGTTATAGTTAAAATTTTCGTTCTCAGTTCATTTTGGGGTCATATATAATCAATAACTTAACCACTATCCCAATGACAGCTTATGGTTCAAGTGACATTTGTGTCGTTTTCTCAACAGTTTGGCATAAACAATCCTTATTAGCGGGTTAGGTAGGTAATAGTTTTAAAATAAATACCTGAACATGTTTCTACTGGCTTTCTTGTTCTTGCGAAGATCTCAAACGATTGAGCGATGTCCAAAACTTACCTACATCCCCTGCTTCTATGCCTATTTCTGGTTCGCTGGTGTAATGAACCTGCTTTGTTAAAGCATCTACCGTCGACAACGCAGAGGCTTGTGCATTTTCCTGGCTTAATCCAATGAGTGTATCTATTTTTGCCAAGTCATCAAATATTCTGCGGGGCAGGGATACTCCCTCGGTATCCACACCGACGCTGAATACCCACTCGTTTTCTGCCCTGCTCAATACCTCCAAGATATCCATGGGATGCTTGGCATCCATAATATTTGTGGCCACTTCAATCGGCTCATTTGCAATTTCGATGGGGGAGGGTATGACAATGCCGTTAATATGGGCAGCAACCTCTTTTAACGATAGGTGGGCGGGTTGAGTAGTTTCCCCGCCCGGGATTGCTTCTTTATCCTCGGTCAGCGCCGCTTGCGTAGTAGCGGCTGTACTATTTGTCGACGGGGCACTTTTCTCTTCAGGTTCTGGCAGATTTCCCTGACCGTTTCCCTTTGGCTCAGCAGGAGTACTTACCGATTTATTTGGCTGCGCTTGGTTATCATCTGCCTGAACCGGATTGATATCTTCTTTTTCATTCGGCTCGTCCGCAACCTCATCATTGGTTTGTGAATGTAGGTTATGCCAAATTTCATCTGTACTGCTGGCATTTTCTGCCAGCACTTGGAATAACGGGTCTTCATTACCTGTAACGACAATGTTTTCATCAAGCCATTGATGGTATTGACGATTATTGATGATATTGTCCTGATATCTAAATGTAACCTCTTTTGGTGGCGGTTTTATTTTCAACATTCGATTATATCGAAAATTATTGATAATCTTGCTTTTTGGAATGCCATGATGAAAAAGGTTAGCTCTAATGATTTCATCATCGAAGAAAATATGTGCTTCGCCCTCAATTTGCCTTTTTAAATCCAGGAATTCAACTCGATCCGCTTTTTCGACAGACGCGCCACTTTGGGTTTGATAGGTGCTCATGCCAACACCTCGTTCGACACCGGCGTCTTTGTGAACATTCATTGTACTGGCAATGGTCTTAATCGCGTCCCAGGTTTTGTTGGGATCTTCCAGTCTCATTTGCACTTTGATTAATGTATTTGAGATGATCATATCCGTGTCTTCTTCATCGGCAGAATAGAAGCCGGCAAGGTCCTGGCCACTAAATACGCATGATATGCCCAGTCCTCGCCCCTGAGTTGCAGTGACACTGAAATTCGGCACCGCAATCTGAGCATATTCATCAATAATAATGATACTTGGAATTTTAAGGTCAATAGGCAAGTTCTCAATGACATCTTCATAATCGCCTTCGGACTCATCCCCTAGCCCCATCGACATTGCAATTCGGATGGAACTTAATATCACCTTGCCTAATGCCGACAGTTCTTCTTTCGATTGTTCCATCGCTGGTATTAAAACCAAGAGCAACAGATTTTGGTTAATGACATTAGTGGGTTCGGCTTCCGCCAACTCGGTTTCATATATATGTCCATACGTACCCGCAAGGTTGGCTAGCGTTCGAGCGAAATAACCTTCTGCATAGCCAAAAAGCCGTCTGGCTTCTTCCGGGTGCTTGCTTGGATCTTCCTTCGATAAATCATCAACCTGCAAGTTTTTCAAAAAATAGATTACTTGGCTACGATTCTTATCTGATATCGTTACACCGGTTAATTCATCCCCGTCCTGTTCGCCTATTCTTGGTGGCATGATGACCTTATTATTGGCCAGTTGAATGAAGCGCTTGAGGGAAATAAAATGGCCAATCAGCGATGGATAAATATTTAAATGGCCATGGTCTCTCAATTCGCACAGCACCGGCATCAAAACCGTCAATGCTGATATCGCCCTGTCGAGAAAAAACTGATTATCGCCACCGGAAGGGGGCAACAAACCCATTAATGTTTGTGCGCCCGTATTGGCGTCACCTCTGGCAAACGGATTGGCGGTGTTGGATTTTTTTTTCCAGTGCCTAAGAGAGATGGTTTGATTGCCAGTGGAGTAGTTGATGACCCGCACATCATCTATCCGACCAAATATTTGCGCCATAGTAGCAAATACATACAAAAGCTCTTTTGCGGCTTTGGCGTCTATGTAAATGACACCACCGCCCATTGAGTATGCAGTACTGCCTGTAAGAGACAGCAACATGTCGGTCTTGCCAGAACCGGTCGAACCCAAGATAAGCAAGTGCGTCAGCAATTTTCGACCCAAAGTCCAGATCTCTTGCCTGTCTCCAATTGAGTTCCCCAGATTAATTGTACCTCTCGCCTTATTCAGTTTGTTTCGTTCACCAGGCTGATGATCTCGTTGATCAGTAAACCTGGCAACATCAATCGGCAAGTTCATCGGCATTGATTTATTGGCCTTTAATCGTGATGACCAAACTGTCAGGATTGGGATGATTGGTATCGCAACAAAAGCAAAAACGGCATAGTAGAAAGAAGCGACGCAGAGCAAAAAAATCATTGCTGATGCATATTGATATTTCGGCAACTCATCATACAAAAATTGCCACCAACTACGGGCATCAATATAGATATTCTTGCGAACTTTATTATGTTTTTGTGGTGCCCTCATAAAGCTCTCTTTACAGGTATTTTATGTTGGTTTTGATCTATTGACTGTGGTGTCGGAACTTCACTTTCTTTAGGTATCCACCCTTCTGTTTCAGCCAGAAAATCATAAAATGCCAGCACGCCTTCTTCAACTACAGGCTGATAAATCGCACCTTTGGCGTCGTCCTCAGCCAGCTTGTGTGCCCTGGGTCCTGCAGCCTCAGTCCAGCCACAGTTACCGCCCTCCTGATGAAGGGAATACCACAGCGTTCGGTCAACTAATTTAAGCCAGTAGAACCACGCGCATGCCATTTTTCCTTTTTCCCGGGCTAATTGCAGCAGCGCTTGCATGACTGTCGTCTCATAGGCATGGGCAGAGATGACCGCTTGTACAATAGCAGTATGTTCATATAGGGCGATTAGTTCTTCGGCTCCTTTGGTATCGATTTGCCAGGGTTTGTCCGGTCTGAATAGTCGCTTTTCTGGCGCTTGCCAAGTTTGATTCATTTGCATCAACAATTTCATTGCGGTGTCTTTGCATGCTTCACCACCTTGCGCGAAGGTAATAAAAGCAGCATATAGCGACCGCACACATGCCGACAACCGACTGCTTTCCCGCCATAGTGGTCCAAGCTGGTTAATGAATATTTTTTCTACTTTGTCATTATCGAGGATGCAGCGGTTATGCAATCTGGCAATGCCATTTTTATTTAATTTATCGACAACCAGTTCACTGTTTTTATTCCCTTTTAGCCTGCGGTCGAATGTAGGTAGCACAATAGGAAATTCCAATTTTCCCCGTAGATCTACCGAATAGGCGCTAATGAGCGAGTGCATAATGGCAAAGCGTATAGGGCTGACTTCACGCCGGTGAGAGCCTTTATCTGGATCGACTTCGAGCAGGTTTGCTATGATAGCTGGCCTGATTTGTGGGTTGTAACGCATAGACCATTTGGCCAACGATATAATGTCAAAGCGACGTTTTAATCTGGCTGGTTTGGTGTGCCGCCAAATGGTTGTTAACGACCAAATCAGCATCAATGGCAAGACCAGGCGAATAACCAATCCTATCACTTCTAACCAATCCAGCAGGCGCACAAAGGTGAGCCGCTTAGGCGACTGTCTTTGAGCCATATCAATTAAGTTGTCAATTCCCGCTGCAACGTCTTTTGGTACGATTAAAGAAATAATGCCTTCTGCAATCTCGTTGCCCTTGGACAGTTCCAAAAGAGCAGCAAGCAACCTCAGCACCCATTGGGCGAGGTTTAACACAAACAAGGAAATCTGGGTGTGGGCCACAAACCATATGACCATGACAAACAATATCGTCGTTGCTATTAAAGCCACATATTTTGTTATGGCGTTTGAGTCAGCGTCGTTATGCCCAGCCATTTAATTACGCCCCATAATTTCTTGATGCAAAGCTGCCATTAGCTTCCGCTTATAGCTGATATTATATTTAGGTGTTTTTGAGTGGTAATTGGCCAGCACTGTGAATAGTTGGTCCCACGAGTGAGTATTATCAGCACTGCTGTTGGCACTATATGAATCAAGATGTTGACGAATAAGCAAAGCACCGGCTTTTACCGATATACAACCGTTATACCTTAACTGAACGGGGGTGATGGCATGTTTTTCGTAAAGCATCGGCCAGTTAATGCTGTTAATTTGAAATTCTCCCACATCATAGCTGCCGTTAGTATTTTTCCGAATGTGTCCTGTTTTGGCACCTTCTACACGCTGAAAAGCCTTAAGCACCAATATGGGGATATTTACCCGTTGACTTGTGCGTTTAATGCACTCAGGGGTAGATGAGGTGGGAACACTATATGGAGCCTTGCCGTTAATCGCCTGATGTACCATGTCCTGAAAATCGCCCATCTATCCACCTGCGCCAAAGTTCATCCGTTTGAGTCTGCGTCTATCCCTTATATTTTTAACAAGACTGATCAATCCAATCAAGCTACAAAACAGTGCAAAAACATAGTGAGGATTGACCAGCAGGTATTTATCAGCTTTATGCTGATAGCCGATATAAGCTGATGCCATGGACATTGCAAGGAATCCCAGATTAAAAGCAATGTGGTATAGCGTGTACTTTATGCGTTGCCTTAGCGTTTCTGGGGAAGGTGATTGATTATCGACGACCTGGTTGCTGCTAAAATTGGCCAGTGCACCACGAAGAAATTTTCCATGTGTGATACCGAGCGGTCTGAAGGCATAACCCAGCGCTTGTTGATAGCTGTATACTTTGAAAAAACCAAGCAAGCTTTTTTTGTCCTTGCCCCTAACATGGTTCTTGCCCATCAAGCCTAAAGTGCGCTCAAGTTTATTGGCCAGTATGTGATCTTGCCATCGACGGCCATATCGATTGGCTATCTTGTCACAATCCTGCTGGCTCATTGCTCGAATGGTGACAACCCGCTCTCGACACTCATCGTCCCTATCCGTGACTTTCACAGACACTTGGTGGTCAACGCCTTTACTGCGCAGCCGAAGCAATTGCATCCCAATTGTCTCTATTAAGCTAAACATCTATTTTACCATCCTGCTGTTAATAAAAATCGACTCTGTTAGAACGTGTATAAAAGTTTCAAACCGCTTGATGACCACGTCAAATTTCATCGTGGTTTCTGATCCATTAACTAACATTGAACGGTCATGTTCCATTTTTTCAATAACAATGATTGCGGACAATAGTTGGTCACTCTGCTTGATTATCTCTATGCGTATAAGCTCTTCCTGATCTTCAGCGACGTGAAATTTTGCCAATCGCTTCACGCATTTTTCTACTGTGTTTCGTACTGTTATTACCATCTGCTGCAAGATTGCCTCACCTTGCTGGTGAATATCAATGCATGGGGCCAAAGCCTGAAGCAATGAACCTGTTACGCCAATGTCGATGGACAATGCCTCAGAATCAGCGGTGTGTCCTGATACCAGGTTCCGATAGACAAATAAATGTGGTTCGCTTAGCAACTTCACCAGTAGAGTTGCCCAAAGTGGCTGGTCAAACGCTATTGAAGACCAATTTTCAGCAACAAAATCAATGCACAGAGCGTTGACGACGCCCCATTGTTCATCTTTCACCTCAACTTTTTGCTCGGCGCATTCTTTTGCAACCAAATTGAACAGCTGTCTTGTGGCATTTAACATTTTATCTATTTCGCCGATGACATCAGCCACATCCATTTTTACTGCTTTGGTCAAAAACGGTGAACAGGCTCGAATGCCATTGAGTACCCGCCCTACCACAATCTCTTGGTGTGGCTCATTGACAATACTTTCTTCAATTTCATCGCCGTCGTCTTCAAGCAGCTTATCCATTGCCTGTTGCGCCATGTTTACTGGCTGCATGTCCTGTAAATTATCGGCCATGCTTTAACCCTCCCGGGTCAGACGTTAGTTGAGTGGTTGTTATTGTTTTTGGTATGACGATATCACTTAAAGCGCTGCCGGGCATCTGTGACAACAAACTTTGATTATGATTGGGATGGAATGCCAAACTCAAAACGCTGTTGCTATGGGCTGGATTCAAAGACTTGGACAGTTCCAAAGTCTCATGGACACTGTGAACCAACCATAAAAGTGATTTGCCAAGGGTTGCCGGATCTGAACCGGTAGTCACCACCCTGATATCAAATAAACCGTTGCTATCATGTCGTGTGGTGAACAGGGGGTTGCCAAACCCTTGACCAGGAAAAATATGCGCTGAAAGTTCATTACCACGAGTGACAAAATGTGACAGGAAAACATTGCCCTTAAAGCAGAAGTCTAAAGGCACATCCCTGTCGTCAATCTCAGCCTTTGATAGGCCAATCTTCTGGCAATATTCGCTCATAATACGTTGTAAATAAGTGACTAAATGTGCAGACCCTGCCGGCTCCAAATATTCACATTTTGGGCATCGGGTAGGCGACTGAGCACCAGGGGGTTGCACCTCCAGTTCACTTGTGCACAAAGGGCATAAAGTCAAATCTCTATCGGGTTTTATGAGTCCAGGCATTTAAATGACCGCTAAAATTACATGCTCCTTAGTGTCTACAGATGTATCGGCAGCTTCAATCTGAATTTGTTGAAAAGTGGAGATAAATCGGATGGGTGGGTACGCTTTGTTGTTAGGCGACAATTAACTTGGCCGACCGGACAAGTTAGTTGACGTCTAACAGAATATCCATAAGTTTATAATCAAAGGGTTTAAGAATTAGCAAATACAATAGATTACCTGGGTGCAATAGTTCATTAGAATTTTTTTGCAAAACTTCTCAACTATAGCCTGTCGTCTCTGTAATAGAGCATCGCCGTACTCCTTATTACTCTGTTCAATTTGAGGTTAAATCACTAGTTAAACCCGGAAGCGGTTACGCAAGGCTAGACCGATGAGAAACAGCAGTATAATCGACAGCACACTTTGCAATAACGTGACTAAATACAACCCCAAATACATCTTGTTGAAAAACAACACTTCGAGACTCTGCATTTGTGCAAATCGGCTTCCAGGGGCGACAGGGATGATTTGACTGGCAGAAAATGCCAGAGCAGCTCCCACTTTTTGACATGTATCTATTAACGTGTTACCTGACATAATGCTGTAAATGCTTGCGAATAGAAGCCACAACCCAGCTAAACAAACGAAAGGTCGAGATTCACTGCGACCATAATTGCTGAGCTTGTCATATAGGCAATCGAACACTAACCCTCGGAATGATGTGTTTTCATGCCAACGTTTGGCCCGCATTTCCTGCGCGTGAAATTCTAACGCTCGCTCATGGTCTTTATTGTCTTCAGCAATTTCTTTTAATCGGCGCAGCTTAGCAATATCAGCAGGGTCTTTGACTTTTTGGAAAAACGTTTTGTGCTTTTCCATGGACATTTGACACTGCAAGCCTGCCAGTGAGATGTGATTGGTGGTTTTGGTGGCGGTCAAATCAATGATGCAGGACATGCGACTGTTTGACAGATCCAAGGTTTTATCAAAGCAGGCCCCTTTAAAACTCAGATTTATGGGCTGTCCAATGTCTATCATCGTTGAGAAATCCACGTGACCTTGAAACGTCAGGTTTTCAAAGCTATAATTCCCCTCGCCAAACTTAACACAGTTAAACCAAAGCTCCCCTTCACCAAACAGGACACCACGAAAGTCAACACTCCCCTTGCTAAACCGGACACCACCAAAATTAACATTCCCCTCGCCAAACTGAGCCTTATGAAAGTTAACGTCCCCTTCTCCAAACATGGTATGTGAAAAGTTAACGTCTCCATTGCTAAATTGGACCCCAATAAAGTAAACCCCACCCTTAATAAATCGGATACCACTAAAATCAACATTCCCCTTGCCAAACTTGGCATAATTAAAATGGACACTCCCCTCACCAAACTGGACACCACCAAAGTTAACATCCCCCTCGCCAAATCGGGTATCAATAAAATTAATATTCCCCTTACCAGTCTGGGCACAACCAAAGTCAACATCCCCATCGCCAAACTGGGCATTACGAAAATCAACACGCCCCTCGGGAAAGCAAAACTCCGAAAACTCAATGGCTGGCTTTTTCTCCGTACGCTCTTGTCCAAAATCTATTCCTCTAAAGTCGACATCAGCCACCGGGTTTGCTTCAACCCATTGGTTCCAGGCTTTTCTGCCTTGTCGCCATAACGCCAAAGCCTTTTCACCTTTCAGAATGATTTTTTCTTCGCTTGTCTCGTCTTTTACCATGATGTCTTTTCTTCTGGTTGTTGTATGTTAACGTAAGTATAGGAACGATCTATTGACACTGCGACTTTCCTTTTTTCACTCTACGCTATACTGTTGCACCTCAGTCATTCAATATTTTTAATAGCGAACTAACTACGCTGACAAAGGATGCACTAGATAATAAGTGAAATATATAGTCTGTCACTATCTCATCAACCATTAGAATTTATCGTACAAGCAATACATAAAGATGGCTGCGATAACAGACGGGTTTGCTCACTTAGGGCGACTACAGAGCAAACGTTGAGAGTAATCCTAAACGACAGACCCTTTTTTCTATACGACCTTCAATATCAACATCTAAATTAGATTAATTAGGTATAAATGCAACTGATCAGACCAAAAGGATGAAAAACTATTGTTACTTTCAAATCTTTTACCTTCACATCGCCATCGCCACACCTTGTTTGTCCTCCTCAGGCTCACTCAATAATTCGGTAAATGCATCTGGATTAGGCACACTTTTAGAGGCTTCTATAGCAACGTCTTTCGCTTCTAGGTAACGTTCTAATTGTGTTTCGAATGGCACACTTTCTTCTTGCTGTTGCAATTGCTCGTTGGCGTCATCTGCCAATTCCCGAGTGATCGTCTGTAATTCCAAAATAGAATCTTCTAGTTTCTGCTTGTGCTCAAAAGGTTGTCCCTGCACCGCATTCAACGACTCAATACGTTTGTTGGTATGGCGGATATTATCTTCAAACGTATCAATATTTTTCTCGAATACCGATGCTAAACTTGCTAACTTCTTCACCATCCTGACTGCATTTTCGTTGGTGGATACTATATGTGTTTGTTCACCCTTTGCTCGTAAGACGTACCTGCCAATACCGTGATCCAAACGCAAGTCTAGTTCCATTGATCCGAAGGAACCTAAGGGGATTATCAAATCCGGCTTTTCGCCTGTGTTTTGCGGTTTTCTAGTGAGCAAGTATTTTTTAACGAACTGTGCCGCCTTATCCAGATTGTCAAAAGTTTGTCCAGAGAAAGTCATTTTTGCACCATCCAACTTCCCCATTTCTCTTTTGTAGAAGTCAATACCAGTAGAAAATCGAACCAATTCTCTTTCAAGGTGGGCAATTTGACCAGTGCTCTCCCACTGGTTACGTTGATGCCCTCGCTCAAGTGTTTGTAATTTCTCAACTTCCCCATCAAGTTCAATTTTTCGTTTTATTTTCGGGTTGCCAGTGGTGATAGCCATTACGTCAGCATAGGTCGGATTGATGTCTTCTAATAACTCCCTGGCAGCGTTTTTAGGGTCAACTTTTATCTGGACAATAAATCCAGCCTTACGAAATAATGTCTCCCACATAAACAGATCGAACGAATCAATAGTGGAGTAATTATAGATTCTGACATTATCATTCATGTTGCCTTGTCGCTCAATTCTGCCGATCCTTTGCTCCAAATCCCTTGGCCTCCATGGCGCATCCAGGTTATGTAAAGCGACAAGTCGTTGCTGAACGTTGCTACCAACGCCCAACTTTGCGGTAGAGGCAATACAAACTGCGATGTCACCATTGTTTATTTGTTGCTCAAGTAATTTTTTTTGGGGTTCTTTATCATAATCTTGCGCTATGGCAATCGCATCGGCAGGCATACCTCTTGCGATGAGCTTTTCCTGGATATCCTCGTATACTGAAAAACCATTGGTTTTTTTGTGTATTCCTAAATCGCAGAAGACTAGTTGGGCTAGCTTTTGTCGCTTACCGCTTTGGTATTCTGACAGTATATTATTAACACAAATATTGACTTTACTGCCCTCAAAGTCTGGCAGGTTCTTATCAATTAATCTTATGTCCAAAGAGGCAAGGCGTCCTCCGTTGGCAATCTTTAGGATATTGTCCTCGGTGGGCTTGACCATCCTACTTCTTACGTCCCTCGCACGTTGAGAAAGATAACTCATGTATCTTTTGGTCCACTCACAAGGTTCAGCAGCAACGGCCACTGTTTCTACATTTGGGCGCGACAAGTTTAAAGTGCTTGAGGGCACTATGTCAGCAATTTGCCTATACATCGTTACTAATTCAGGTATGTTAATGAATTTGCTTAATCGGCTGTTTTCTCTATAGCCGGACCCCTCTGGATTTACCTCAATCGACTTGACCACTTCGCCAAAAGTGCCCATAAAGCTGTCGAATGTCGATGCATTTGCACTTGCCAATACGTCTGGTGCAAGAAATCTCATCATCGTATACATGTCACTCATCGAGTTTCTGATATCAGTTCCTGTGGCGAATACTACACCGCGATTGTCATTAATCTCTTGGACATACCTACATGCCATATACATGGCAGTAGCTTGTAGACTCTGTGACGAATTCACGCCTGGAATATGCGACATCTGAGTAGAGGTCTGTAAGTTAAGAAAGTTGTCGGCTTCATCGCAAAGGATCGCATCTATGCCCAATTCATCCAGATACAGCAGGTCATCTTTACGATTATTATCAGATAAATCCAACAGCGTTGCTTCGAGTTTGATAAGTGCCTTTTTAATCTTTTTGATCGAAATCCGTGAAGCACCATTTTGATTATTTTGTAGTCCCTTAAGTGTTTCTTCTAATTGCCATTTTTCTTGCTCAATTAACTTACTTTGAAAGGCGGGTGGGGTCGACATTTTTACGAAACTGGATATTGACATAATTACCATGTCCCACTCCCCAGTAGCTATCCTTGCTGTGTTCTCCAGCCTATGTTCCTTCTTCATTATTTTCGGGTCTAAAGTGAGCACCTTTGCATTGGGATAGTGTTCGAGAGCCATACCAGCAAATTGCGAAAGGATATTGTTAGGAACCACCATTAGGGCCTTTTTATGCACACCAAACCGTTTGCCTTCTACGGCACAAGCACATAGCGTAAATGTCTTGCCAGAACCGACCCCTTGGGCCGCCAGAAAAGTGCCATCAACGATGTATCGCATAACGCCATTAGATTGATGGGGGCGAGGAACAAAGGGTTTTCCTTTGAGTAGTGGAGATAATGTGGGGTATTGCAGCTTGGAACCATCGAATTTTTGTTCAACAAAAACATTATACTGGTCATTATATATCTTGCTGAGTTCTGTCATTCGCTCAGGTGTTGCCCATACCCAATCTTTAAATGCCTGACCGATAAGATCAGCTTTGATATTGGCTTCCATTGAAGCCTGGGCGTTTACAACGCTCTTTCCATCGAACTCGTCATTCACAACGATTTTGCGGCTATTGAGCAACTTATCTATCAACTTATCGGCGCTTACTCTTTTTGTGCCAAACATTTCTGTTGTGCGGCCTTCATCACGTTCAATGAGTTTTTTGGCAACCCGCACCACCCAGGAAGCATCACTACGTGCAATGTGAAATTGCTTCTCTGGAGAAGCAAGCTTATTTTCGCCCGTCACAATGAACTCTATAAACTGCGACATAGTATTCATTGGTATCCAAGTAGCACCCAAACGAACCCTTATCTCA
The DNA here is from genome assembly GCA_965277695.1 of Alteromonadaceae bacterium. Taxonomy (GTDB): domain Bacteria; phylum Pseudomonadota; class Gammaproteobacteria; order Enterobacterales; family Alteromonadaceae; genus JABSOG01. The sequence continues at coordinate 74,969 of CBDIDQ010000056.1, read as the reverse complement.
TAAGGTTCGATTGGAGTAGGCATTATCGCTGCCAGATCGCTAACATTTTTCTGGTAGCGAGGGTCAATTTCATTGGCCTGTTCAGCTATATCGAGCTTTATTCTAATGTTTCCAGACAAATAGTGGGCGCTGCTTTCCCATTCGTTTGTTTCTGGATTTAGGTAAATGTCATTCTTAAGGTGTGAGTGTATGACATCCCACGACTGACCTAATAGTGACTCTATGTATTGCGTATCTACTCTACCTTTGACACCGAGAGACGTTTGTAATGCCGTTTGAGGGGAATCGGCTTTGTTGATCGTTACTTGATCGCGAATAGTCGGAATTGAGAATATATCTGTTTTGGTTGCTGTCCCCGTCCTGCCATCATAATTTTCAAGGGCTAGCAGTAGGGCTGCATCCGGGTCATTCCTGAACGCTGACTTATTGGCTTTATCGTTTAGGTATCCTTTGTTGCTGACATAGTTATCATATAGCTCATTCAGTTTGGTCATGGAACGCTCAAATTCCGCTTTAGAAGCATCATTTAACTGCAACTGTATGTGCCCTCTGGTATGGTCACGAAGCGCGATCATTGACATAACGTTTTCATATTGTGTTTTTGGTACGCTGGAGGGCGCTGGCGTAAGCTCATATTCTTCAAGCACTGCGTTATATACCGGTTCAAGAATCAATATTTCGCCGTTTTGAACAACGTGAGTACCAGGCTTGGCATGTGCGAAATCAACCGGTTGATAATCACTGGTGGTTTGCTCTTTTATCGCTTGTGGTTTTTTCTTGGCAATGACTCCCTGCGGGAAGAGGCTTATCCTGTTGTTGATTTCAGCGGGTATATCGTCTGCGCTGAAAATGACGCCTAACTCTCTACCAAACTGTCCCTTAATAGACACGGGATCACCAATAATCATCTCCGGGTTAGAAACAAAATAATCGTTAATTGAATGAAGATCGTATTCGTTTTCCTGCTCAGGATCTGAATAGACAAAAGGTTTTTTGCTTGTCATTATCCAATCAACGTTTTTCGGTTTGTCCTGCAAGTGACGTTTTTGGAAAAATAGGATATCTGCACTTACTTCGGTCCCCGCAAACTGACTAAATGTTTTTCTCGGTAGTCGAATGGCACCCAGTAAATCAGCTTTACCAGCAATTTTTTCTCGCACAGTAGGGTCAACTTTGTCCATAGTGCCGGTCGAGGTAATGAAACCAACCACGCCGCCTTCTCTGACTTTATCAAGGCTCTTAATAATGAAATAGTCATGGATAAGATGGTTGTCTTTACGGTATTGCGTATCGAAAACTTTAAAATCTCCGAAAGGGATATTAGACATCATTAAGTCAAAGTAATTTTTGGGGATACGCGCGTTTTCGTAACCCTGGTGTTTGACTATGTCATCACCGTAAAGCATTTTGGCAATGTCTGCCGTAACATTGTCAAGTTCTCTTGCGGAGAATACAGTGTTGGCGGCGATTTCCTCTGGGGCAGAACCGATGAAATGACCGGTGCCGGTGGATGGGTCAAAAAACTTTCCGCCATCAAATCCCAACTGTTTGGCAATACGCCACATCGCGTGAATAATACCGGGTGGTGTGTAAAAGGCGGTCAGGCTACTGTTGTATATTGAGTCCAGTTCCTCATTATTAACGAGTTGTTTTAGCGCTGAAATAAAGGGCGCTTTTGCCAAGATAGAAGTCAGGCCACCCCAGCCGGAATATTTAACAAGAACATCTCTATCTTGATCAGTTACTTCCCGGGACTTCTCTTTGATTGCTTTTCTGCGATATAGCGCCGCCATGTTTAGGTCGGCACGATGTCTTGCTGAACCAGATACCAATTGCTCCAAATCTTGTGGCAGAAAAAATTCTAATCCTCTACGTCGGGTAGCATTTCGCGTAGTGCCATCTCTTTCGCTTGGTTGGCCATCTCCTGTCGGTAATTGAGTTGATCCAGGTAGCTCGTCGAGTTCGGTGGCGGATTGTTCTTCTCTAACCGGGTTTGCATACGGTGAACCATGCTTTCCAATTTCTCCTGTTCCGTTAGAAGGTGATCTTCCCAGTCCCCCTGGTTCTTTAACTTTTCTGTTGTCTGTGGCAGGTATTGTTCCAGGTGTTGTTTGAGAATTAATCCCCACTGGTTTAGTCGCATTGGTATCACTCTCTTGTTTACTATTAGGACCTCCAGGCTTAGGTTTGTCAGCCGAAGTATCTATTTCTTTACTGCTCTGAGCTGGCTCTGTGCCATCGCCTGCTGGGCCAATGCTGTTTTGAACGTTAATCCGCTTGCGGATTATTTGATTTTTTTCTAAATCTGCCAAAGTGTCAAAAACAGGCTTTACATCCCCCGTTTCGTTAGGGGTGGTCAGCAAAAAACGGCCATTATCAATGACTATATCATCGCCATCATTTAGCCCTGTCTTGATCTCTTGATACGATTGCTTAAGTAGGCGGGCATTCTCAAGTACGAATGACAAAAGTATAGCATTTTGCCACGCCTTGTTTTCCAGCGCTTGTGTTTTCTGAGTTTTTATATTAGAAATTAAACTGTCGAAATTACCACTAAAGTCTCTTAATATGGTATTAAATTGATTAGCATTTGCTTGGGGATCTATGACCGTCAGACGGGCAAGACTTATGTCTTGAATCTGTGTATCGCCTTCGAAGTCGACATAGACGGATAGTTCATCGTTTTGATTTGAAAGAGTTACCTCATCTATGGTGATCCCTTCTTGGAGGTTGTCAGCTTCATCTATCCAGGCGACTGGTGTGTCCATTTCCAAAATGGCAATGGGTATTGCTTTGAGATCTGCTTCTTCTATCGCCCCTATTACAGAGCTGTAGGCGTTGGTCACCACCTGTCCATTATGGTCCTTGCCACGCCACATTATTGTTGCATCTTCTATCATAGGTTCAAAAGTAATGCTGCTTATGGAATTGCTGATAGCAGTATGCCAGGCATCTGGCGTCAAATTACTCAACTGTGATAGCCAGGTGGCAACCGCTCTTTCAATCTGAGTATTATTCTCCCCATGAGAAAGTACATTATCAACCCAGAGTGCATCGACTTGCTGTTTTAACAGTGTGTCGAACATCTGTTTGCTGGCAATCGGGGTTAATAAGTTAGCGTTATTTAAGGTAATTGTTTTGCCAGAAAAATTGGACCCATTGCGGATGTAGCCATATCGTTGAGCAGTTAACAGCATCAGCGAGTATTCGGTCCTTAAGTCCAGCCCAATGTTAGCGCGTGATTTTTCATTTGCAATCTGTTGCCAGTTGTCCATGCTGGTATTACCAAAAAACTTGGTGAAACGTTCTTTTTCCACATCGTCCAAGCTATAAAATAAACTCTCAGGTTCTTCATTTGTATTTGCTATAGCCTGAAGGACAAGCGCTTGGTCATAAATACCTTCCGAAATGGTTGTTCTATCTCCGGTATAAATGGTTCCTGTTTCGCGGGCGTATTTGGACAGTTGGGATAGACTAAGTGCTCCTAAGCCGTTACTTAGTTGCTGGCGAGCATTTGCATCAACTGTTAACGGCAGTTCATTAACCAGTTTATCTATTTCACTGAACTCGTTTTTTTGCGCGTGTCTTGGCGTAAATATATATTCATGGAATGTCTTTGAATAAAGCCCTTCGCCTTTTTCATTAAATAGAACTTGCCGGTCTTTATTGGACACCTCAGCCTTTGTGATCTCAAAGGCTAGCGGATGTTCTTCAATCACCAAGGAATCAGCCGCTATTTCCGATAGTATACCTATTAAACCCCCGTCGCTGTCACAATAAACCGAAGTGCCAACCTTCAGTTCAATACCCTCGACTTCGATCTGTTGCTGGACTGCCGAGTCCTGTTGTGCTTCGGAGGATGGGTTATAAAAAGCATTGAGTGCCGCTATTTGAGTATCTGTTCCGTGACGGATCACCCACTGGTGGTGCAGCATTTGCCATTGGCCTTCATAGGTACCACTGGCCATAAGCAGTGCCAATTTATTTGCCTGTTCCAGCGGCATGTCTTTGTAGTAGTCTGCTTTGAACAGGCTAAGGGCCAATGACTGGCTTAAAGCAGCCAGGTAAGATGAATTGTTATCGGACTGCCCAAGTTTAGCTTTGAGCGGGATTAGCTCATTCAGAGACGGTTCTGGTGGTTGGGCGCTTTCCTCAGGATGGTCAGCAATTTCATTGACCACAATATCGATGGCAGAGTCTATTCCCCGGATAGCTGTCGTTTTTTCTCCTATTTCTATACCCAGGACCTTCTGATAGGCCAACTCACTAAGTTGAGCCAATTGTGAAGCGATAATCGACTGGAGTATTGTTTTGCCACTTTCACCAGCATGGTCATTTATCAACAAAGCCATTTGCTCTGACTGAGAAGCAACGCTGGCAACCAAGGTATCAATTGACGCTTCTGCAACCTCTGGTGAGTGCGTTGATTTCAGTTTGGCCAAGAGCGATTTTCTAATATTAAACAGATCTTGGTCGATCAGTTCAATATAGTCCTCCGCGATTATGTCTCTGTCACAAAACCCGTTAAGTACTTCGGTATGTGTGACTAAAGCACTATCCAGGCTGCTAAAGTGAAGACGGTCCATTTTGTTATCAGTGTCAAATGTGTCTAAGAAGTATCCATTTTTAAAACCCACAGGATGGATCACAATGAGCTGACCAGTCGCCTGCTGGTAAAAAGCGCCGTAACCTTGTGTTTCTATCCATTGTTTGATGGACGATAGAGATTCAATGACCGCTTTATCTGTTATTGGGGTTAGTTTATTTCTGGCCATATAATCGCTTGGCAGTGGAGTAGGGGTGGCGATCATTTTCTCGTCAAGAACATTATAGTAACTAATGCCCTCAGGCATTGATAAACTGGCAGTATCAGCGTCATTCACCAGTCTGTAGCGATATGCCCCCTCCTTGACAAAGTCCGTTTCAGATAAGCCAACCATGGTCTTATCTGGAAAAGCTTGTAACGCGTATAGTTTTCGCGCAATAGGTTCGAGCTGTTCCATTGAGGCCAACTGCTGCGCGATGTCCTCCCGCAATTTAGCCATTTCTACTTTTTTGACGATTTCTTTGGCATCAGAGCGGTAGATACTTTCATTGGTTGTTATTTCATGAATATTTCGTTTTACATACGATGGTAATTGTCGTCCGGCCTTCTCCCAGCCCAGAGCGGCTTTGATATAACTGTATTGCGCTAATCTTAGGTGTGAGTTATCTCTTAATATATCCAAATGGCTGACAATTTGTTGTGCCATTTTATATCTATTCGATACCGTGGTTAAGCCAATGTCAGTTGCTATCAGGGTTAGTTCATCAACCGACATTCCTGAGAATTCATCGACGGTGGTGGATGCCAAGCGCCTTCGTTGCAACCAAATATCCAAAACCCTGGTGGCTATTGCGTGCTTATCGTCATCTTTGGTGATGGGCGCACCATGAACATCCGCAAGAAGTAAAAGTGCATCGATGGTGTATTTATCTGTCAACTGATTTGCTGAAATGTTGGTCAAATTAACAGACAAGATCGGATGAATGGCCGCCAGTGCATCGTCAGAACCAATCCATGCTTTAAAGGTCGGTAAGTGCAGAGGTAAAGCATCAGTCGAAGCGTTCTCAGTTAAAAGGCTCGATAGCTGAGAATATTGCAATCCAATTGGGCCGTTAATATCATAACTCGACGGAATGTAACCACCTGCTCTTGCCAAGACAATTTCATGACTTTCTCGGTGGTTGATGCCACTAAATACATCCTCATAGAACATCTTAAAAGACCGGTATCCATTTTCCTTTAAGTCCTTTCGACTAGCGCGAGTGTCGACTCTAGCGCTACTCACATCAAAATAGGGATTGCTCTCATAATATGCACCACCCGCTTTGAAAGCCTCATCAAAGCATTCGTCGTATAGCATTTCGGCTGTTGCCAGGGACGAAATAAACTGGTGGAATGCCTTAAACCGTTCCTCTGGATCTATTGCAGGGAGTGGACCTGCTTTATCCTCGACAACCCATTCGTTATACAGCCCTTCCAGAGCTTTTTCATCAACTAACTCAATTGAAAACTGATCTTTTAATCCTTCGATGGCATCTCTGAAACTAACATTTTGTTCTATATACGTTTTAATTTTATTGTGAATGTCCGCTGGACTTAACGTAGGTTTGGTTTTGGCGCTAACGTCACTGACGGTTAATATCTCGGGTAATGTCTTTAACAAGCGCTTATAGGCTTGATTGGCGGCAAGGAAATCATCATAGGGTCTTATATTCACCCCGGATTTATCCACGTCTTCAACGACGTAGAGTTTGAGACTACCAATGAGGACTTTTTTCAACCGAAATTGCTGATCATCCATTGTTTCGCTGAATAATGTTTGGGCATTTAAAGTTTCCGTCAGAATAGGTGCTTTATTATCTCCTTCCCTTATGCCGCCGCCTGCTGTGATCAGCAAGTATTTGGTGTCATTCAGGGGGGCATTAACTGTTTCCCTACATTCTATGTTTAGTCCATCAAAAACTATGGATGTCTGGAAGTATTCCTCACCAGTACTGGTGTCCTTTTCTAACTTGCGGGGGAAAACTTCAATCTTGCCAACTTGTTCAGTCACGCTTGCTGAATTATCCAGATTATGGGACTTAAACTGGTCTGCTAAGTCTCGATAATACTCATTAACACTTTGAAACTCAGTAAAAAACTGAAGATCACTGTTGAGGAAGTCCTCATCATACGTTCCATAAACTAGGTAGGGGTTTTCCACTTCAAGATCTAGTGATAACTTTCCTTTGAAATACTTCATGAAGGTTTTGTCGTGAGTTCCCCTATCAGACCCTAAATAAGCAAATATATAGTCGTTTAAATGAGCTAAGCGTTCAGCCGCTATTTCATTATATAGGGCATAGTATAGGGAGGAAGGTGTGCTAACCGTTTGAATATTTTTCCATGTGGGAACATTATTGTTGCTGACGTATTTAATATCCTCTGCGAGTGATGCTTGGTCAAATGTTTGTGTACGAGTGTCATAATAAGGACTCCCAACTGACTTAATTGCCTTGTCTACAAAATGCTCTACTTTATGACCCATTTTGTCTGTTTTTATGAATTGACGTGTAAACGCCAATAAAGTTATTGCACGAGCTTCCTGAGGGGTCGGCTTCCTTTGTGGATCGTTCGTCACAAAGTCTGGAGCTATAGCATCATCTATTTCAAAATTTGGCGGTGCTTCTGTAGTGCTAACACTAGCGGGATTGGTTGTGGGGTTTACTCCATCATCGATAGGTGGCAGATTTACAGCGTTATTTATAGTGATTAAGTTTTCGTCAATGGTATCGCTGTGATCAGTTCGCACTCCGGGTTGAGGATACTGAGAAGGTTCACCGGAGACCTCTGTCGCGTTATCATTTGTTCCCGCTGGAATAAAATCGTCTGAGATCTTCTCAACTGGATCTGCAACAGCTTGCAACTCATTCGAAACGTCATCATCAATAAGGGCGTCAAACGCATTGTTTTCCACTTCAGTGCTTGAAGGTGCAGTGCTTGAAGGTGCATCAAAGTTAAATCCACCTTGAAGTGGGGTTTCTTGTGAGTATGGTTTTTCAGACAGGTTTGGCTTTTCATCTGAATCTTGCAGATTGGCCGGGGCAATGTCGCTGCCGGACAAGTCTTGGTTCTTGTTGATGGTGGCAGGTGTAACCGGGATTTCGCCATCAATAAACAGGTCGTCATCCGGCAGGAGATGCCCGGTATCAGAATTCTGCGGATTGGCCGGGTCAATGTCGCTGTCGGTTAGGTCTTGTTCATTGTTGATGGTGTCAAACGCAACTGGGATTTCGCCATCAATAAGCAGGTCGCCATACGGCAAGAGCTGATCTTGGCCAGAGTTCTGCGGATTGGCCGGGTCAATGTCGCTGCCGGTTAGGTCTTGTTCATTGTTGATGGTGGCGGGTGTAACCGGGATTTCGCCATCAATAAACAGGTCGTCATCCGGCAGGATATGCCCGGTATCAGAATTCTGTGGATTGGCTAGTTCAATGTCGTTGTCGGCGATGCCTTGTTCATCGTTAGTGGTGGCAGGTGCTACCGGGACTTCGCCATCAATAAACTGGTCGTCATCCGGCAAGAACTGCCCGGCATCAGAGTTCTGGGGATTGGCCGGGTCAATGTCGTTGTCGGCCACGTCTTGTTCATCGTTAGTGGGGGAAGGCGCTACCGGGACTTCGCCATCAATAAACTGGTCGTCATCCGGCAAGAACTGCCCGGCATCAGAGTTCTGGGGATTGGCCGGGTCAATGTCGTTGTCGGCCACGTCTTGTTCATCGTTGATGGGGGCAGGTGTAACCGGGATTTCGCCATCAATAAACTGGTCGTCATCCGGCAAAAGATACCCGGTATCAGAAGTCTGTGGATTGGCAGGCTCGATGTCGTTGTCGGCAAAGATAAATAGATCGTCACGTGGTAAGAGATGCCCGGTATCAGAGTCCTGGGGATTGGCCGGGTCAATGTCGCTGTCGGGCAGGTCTTGTTCATCGTTGATGGTGGCGGGTGTAACCGGTGTTTCATCTTCAATTATTGTGTTGTCAGCTGGCAGGACCTGATCCGTGCCAGAGTTCTGGGGATTGGCCGGGTCAATGTCGTTGTCGGCAAAGATAAACAGGTCGTCATCTGGCAAGAATTGTCCGGCACCAGAGACTGGTGGATTGGTCGGGCCAATATTGCTGTCGGCTAAGACAGACAGATTCTCATTGACTGCCGGCTCTGGAACCACCTCAGCTGGCTGAACATTTTGCATGGTATGAAGTTGACTGGCCTCACCCAGTTTTGCAGCAATCAAGGGGTTTAGCTCATGCATTCTTTCTAACTGAGTGTTTACTTTTAGCAAGGCATCACTGAGAGATAGAATTTCGTTTATTGTCGACGTTAACCCAATATTGGCAGATGATACCTCCGAGGCAACTGTTGCGGGTGGGTCACTTGTGACAACCGAAGAAAGAGCAGCAGAAGGCTGCTCTGCTACTGCATTTATTTGGCTGCTATTTATTTGGCTGCTATTTATTTGGCTGCTATTTATTTGGCTGCTATTTATTTGGCTGCTATTTATTTGGCTGCTATTTATTTGGCTGCTATTTATTTGGCTGCTATTTATTTGGCTGCTATTTATTTGGCTGCTATTTATTTGGCTGCTATTTATTTGGCTGCTATTTACTTGTGTGCTATTTGCTTGTGTACTATTTACTTGTGTACTATTTACTTGTGTACTATTTACTTGTGTACTATTTACTTGTGTACTATTTACTTGTGTACTATTTGCTTGTGTACTATTTATTTGCGTACTTAGCAATGAAAACTGTTTTTCGGCTTCAAATAGTTGGGCTGCTACTACAGGGTTAAGTTTTGATATGTTAGATAGAAGCGTATTTACTTCAAGCAGCGTAGCTCCCAGTGCCAATGTATGTTGAGAAGCCGCTGATTGGCTGGTAAAAGACTTTTCTTGTCTGGCATAAATGGCTGCAAAGGAATAATTTGACTTGCTCAGTAACCCGGGCTCGTTTTTGCTTAATTTGACATGGGCATTTAGAATATCTATCTTCGATAGTCCGCTAAAATCCATTGCTTGGGAAAGCGCCAAAGCATGTCCATTACTTTCTTTTGGAATATCAATTTGGCTTTCCACTGGTTCAATTTTTGAATGGGCCTGTGGAATAGTGACCCCGTTGATCTTTTGTTCAATAAAGGGTTTTTGGGGGGTTGTATTCGGTTTTTGTTCCTCGACGCTCAAATGCCGAGCGATAGCCGACTCAACAAATCCAAGTGCATCAATATTGTTTATTTCATATCCGAACTCTTCGGGCTTAAAAATTGGCGTTGCTAATGACAGCGCTTGCTCTATTTCACGCCTAAAACTGGAGTCACTAAAGTCTCCCCTAACAATAAAGCACCTCCCAGGTTTGCTGCTAAGTGGTCGACCAAAATATAAACGAGGTGCACCGGCGTCTTCATATAAATAGCTACGTAATAAATTCTCGGATTCATGGGGAGCAATAAACCCTTGCAGTACTTCATTGTATATGGGCTTTTTGTTTGGAAATAGTGATTGAAGCGCCTCTTGGATCCTTGTTCTTTGTTCAGCAGATTGAAATTGAACTAAAGTATAGTTACCGTTCGAGTTAATGGAAATTTGGGGGTCGCTGGATTGAGCAAACGAATCACCAAATGTCACCTGGACTCCACTATTTTCCTGTTTTAACTGTTCGTTTCCAGATGTGCTTTTTTCAACCACCCCATCCGGTTGATTTGTTGTATTTACATCACTGCTGTCAATGGCATCTGGCAGTGAATTACTTAATGTATTGCCATCATTTGGTTCATTGAAATACAGATCATGACCAGCGTCCGCTGATAAGTCTGGCTCTGCGAAGCTTTGCCGTTGATTTGTATTATTTTGGTCACTGTCGTTAACGGTCTTTGGCAGAGACTTATTTGAGCTGCTTATGCTTATCGGTTGTGTCTGTGTTGCCTCTGTCCGGGCAGCACGCAGTGGCACAGCGGCTTTGCGGTGGTCATTGGTTATTTTCAGCTCACCGACACTAACGTCTTGATTGGCTTGTGTTGCAACAGGCGTTTCGGCAAGGGGCGTATTTTTTTTTAACCGATCAGGGCCGTGCTTTGCCCAAAGCTCGGTTGCATACTGCTGAATGTCTTGAGGTGAGTGCACCGTTAATGCCACCTCTATAAAAATACTCTCTAACTCGTCGTCAGTCTCTCGAACAAACGCCTGAGAATTTCTGATTGCACTTATGGCGGAAATAATCTCTTTCTCAAGTTTCCCCAAGCCACAGTACATAATACGTGAGCCTTGGTAATGAAGCTCTGTTTCAGGAGGATGCCACAGGTTTGCCATCTGAGACTTAACAAGGTCCAGTCCAGCGATCTTTTCCAGGTCATTAAAGTCTTTGGGTTTTGTTGTCGCTGGCAGGCCATTGAACCTCGGTAGTGAATAGTCAACCTTGTACTTATAAGATGCTTCTAAAGCGGCCATTGCCCCTGGATTGCCATTTTTAGGGTTATATATATCATTGTCGCCGAACACCAAAAAATCATTATTGGGATGTTTTGAACGGTATAGGTGAATGACGTTATCCATATTGCTTTTACTTAGGCAAACAACTATTGCATGTCCTCTTGCCTTAAATGCGGTGTAACCGTCTGCCAAGCCTTCAACAAACCCAATAGGTTCATTGGGGCGGACTTCGCCTATGATACAATGAGCACCTAATACTTCCCCTGTCTCAGGGTTACTAAATGCAAAACCGGCGTTAAATAATTTGTTGTTCTTTTTGCCTTTTTTATCATAGTAAGGTTTGTCCAAAAGTCGTTGAGCACCCGCAAGATTCAAGTTGATATCAAGTATCTGATAGGTTAATTCAGGGTTGCCATGCTCGTTGCTGATACGCAAGTCGATATATTTCTCAAGACCGTGTAATCCTTTAGCATTATAGTAGCTGTGCCTATAAATATCTTTTGAAAGTTCTGGGAATTCATCTTTCAAGTTAGTCAGCTGCAAGTAATAGTCCTCTATGTTTGCAGCTCTTTTTATTTCAGCTTCTTTGTTCCTACGCTCTGCTTCTTGTTTCAGTTTTTCTTTATTAGCATCAGGAATATTTGATGCTTTCTTTTGCCAGACCTCAGAATCATACAAGCTTTTTAAATCGTGAAAGGGATTGTAAAGAAAAGCGCCTTCCGCCATGATTTTTTTATTTATGAAATTAAGGTAGAACAGCTTCAAGGTTCCGCTATCCCACGTACTCTCAGTCGTTTCAGCGCCAATAGCAACAGATCCATTGTGCGCACTATCGTTGAAAATTATATCGTAACCCTTTTTCTTAGATAATACGTCTCCGGTGTCAAAAACGACACTTGATGCTGTTGACTCCCAGTCTATTCCGGCCTGGGCGGCAACTTTTGAGATGTCGTTACTTAAATGGCTCATCATTGCATGGGGGTCATTGCCAAATTTGCGATCTAACCAGTCAGGAAAAGTCTCTCTTTCAGGATAGCTAGTGCCATTTTTAGACTTCTTCCTGACCTGAGTTTTGGCAGGTCGCTCCAGGTTGTTAATAATCGGTTCTTGAGTTGCAGCCGACCTGAGAATATATCCTGCATCACTGATGACTTTGGTCCGAAGGTGCTCTGGGAAAACGGTTAGACCATTGGCCACCACTCTACCTTCAAATTTCTGCGCAAGATTGGCAATGCCCTCTGCAAATGGCGATTCGCCATATCGTCCTCTAAAGGCAATATAGCGTTGGTCGCCAATTTTGTAGTTGTCGATGTAAATGGCTGGTGTGCCCAGTAAGTCAGACAAATTTGACTCGACAATCGGACGATAAAACTTTGGAAAGCTGAACCCTCCAGTACTATTTTTGTATGGTTTGGTACTACTACCAGTGGCTTTAAAAATTCTCGAATGCCATTTTTCAAGTGCAGCCGGATTGCCCCATACATTAAAAGACTCGTTCTTTCCCTTTCCGTTTATAAAGTCATTAATGGTTAAGGGAAAGCCTTTAGCAGGTTGAGAGCCTTTAGCAGGTTGAAAGCCTTTAGCAGGTTCAGAGGACGCTGGTGGAGCGACCTTTTTTGAGATGGCTATAGACGCATTGGTCTCGTTCAGCCGAAAAGGTATGCTCTCATCCTTTGAATGTTTACCCAGCAATCCGGAAGGGTTGGTGATCACTTTATATTTGGGCAGGGGGATGATCTTATTAACAAATTGTTGACTGCCACTTTTGGCAGTCGTAAATGCCGCAAGAGACCAAGTTGCTTGATGATTACCGTTGATGTTTGCTTTAAAGTTTGGCAGCTTGGCCAAACGAGTGTTGTTCTCATCGCTGCCATAGTCGTTGACCCTTGCTTTGGTTAAACCACAAACATGAACGAAGCCGTTGGACTTTTTTAAGGTTTCTCTGATGGCGAATAGCAATCCCCTAAAAAGGTTAACTTTACCGCCATTGGCTGGCGCATTGTATATTCTTTCTATTGTTTCCTCGGGGGACTCACCTTTTCGTTGATAAAATTCAAATCCACTGGAAGATGTTGATCCATCTGGACCGGTGAAGCCATAACGGATCATAAAACCGCGTTCGCCATTTAAGATGGGTCGCCCTCCCTGACCCTTAATCATCCTAACAATCGTCTGACGTATCAAAGTCATGTCGCTGATAGAAACAGGCGCTTCATCCAGCACCGTTGCTTCCATGTACGTGCTATTGTTTGCTTGTGGTGATGCCAACCTTTCGGGGCGAAAGCTCACTTTTACTGGTGTGACGTAGATATTTTCTTTTTCCGGGTTTTTTGATATCGTTGCGACTGACGAGGTAATCATCTGACCCGATTGCTCGTTCACCATTTGAGCATCAAACAACGCAATCAAGGCACCTTTTGGTGCGTATGTTTTGAGCTTCTTATTGCCAAGAGATGAAACAAAGTCACGCTGTATTCTGGGGTCTTTTTTGATGATTAAAGATTTGCCATCAGGTACTCTCTTCCCATACATGATGCCTTTGGCAAGATTGTAGGACTGAACAGAAATAATCACATAGGGTTTCGTTTTAGCCTCTACTGTCATATTTGACCCACCACTGGCTGTTTTTTCAGTTCTTCAGTTTCTGCTTGATAAAAAAGTGCCGGGTCGTTAACTTGATCCAACTGCAACAGTTGCCCTTGTATTGCATCGACATGAATAGCCGCAGAATGGCCAATTGATTGGATTGCATCAAATACAGGACCGCGAGTCTGGGTTGAGCTGTAATATCTCATTTCCCTGACAGTGAAGCTGTTTAAATCAAAACCTATGGATTCTGCTATGGTATCGAGTTTGCTTCGAATGACAGAGCCAAGGGACTGATAGCTCATAACATCCTGGATCGGCCCGGCTTTGCTGTCAGCCATTAACTGTTCCATATTTATCTTGGTTTCTCTAAAGTGAGATGGATCGATGCCATGAACTTGCTCTAAATACAAACCTGCTGCTTCTGTATCAAGTTTGTCATAGGTCCTGGCTGAAGCCCCTAAGTAGGGCGATTGCATATTTGTGTAGATGCCCAATTTTGTAACGGTATTAATAAAATCGTTTCTGGCGCGATTTTTAAGAACTTCTGCGGCCACATGAATCTGATTTGCAACCGTCATTTGCTGTGCTTTTTCTGTATAAACAGCTTTACTCTCAGGTGTCATTTCAGCCGGTGGGTCAACTTTGATTGTCGGCGCAATCCCACTGAGTATGTTGCGCCAGTGCAGGTTGCCAGTCATCACGATCTCATTAAATAACCCGGAGTCTCTATTGACAGACTTCACATCAAATTCAATTTCTTGCCTGCCTTTTTGGGCCATTTCGGCGGTAACTGTCAACACTGCTTCGAATGATTTAGGGCTGACTTTGGCCATCGTTACTAGGCTGTCCAAGAGTGATCAGCGATTCTCGCTCAACTAAAACGGAACGTAATTTGGTACCTCATTCACCTGTTGACAATCGGTTTCGGACACAAGGAAATCCAAATCAGACACGCGTTATTTTTGTTTCAGGTAGGCACGATCCTACATAATTAAACGCATAGGGGGGTAAACATCTCACCTAGATTCGGTTAACTATCGTCTAACGTAAATTCCTTATGTTTCGGATCCAAGCACCAAGCAAACAGCCAGTACCAATCTGGAATAATAAACATATTCGTGATTTGCCGGATATGCTCCCATAAATTTCGCTTCGAGCCATACATCTTTCGACACAGCTGGTAGGCTTCGTCGCACAACTCCAGTATCTGGTGTAAGAAAAATGCCAACAGCGTTGATAGGTACATGTTCTGAGACAGATATTTTTTGCCATGTCCGAAATTATGTTCTATTTTGTAGCCCTGATTCTTTAAGGTATTAAAGCATTCATTTTCGATTTTCCAGCGACACCGCCCAGCTCGGATCAGTCGCCAGACGTTTGATCGGGTCACTTCAAGATCGGTTACCCAACTATTTCGGTAGACTCTACCCGTTTCAATATTAACATCTTCGTATTCAAGAAAATTGACTTCTGGTGCCGTTGACTGCCCTGACAAGGGCACCCCGTTACGCCAGCGATAGCGATGCAAATGTCCCTTGTCAGTATGTTCAATCCAAGGCCAGTCATCGGTGTAGTCCGCTAGCCACGTCATTAAATACGTATGGTCGCCGGGCTTGCAGGTGAAAATGTAGTGCATGTTCAACGACAGCGTGTGCTTGATGATCGTGCTGTCACTAAATAAACCATCGCCGCCTATCAGCAAGGGTAAACGCGGGTGATCTTCTCTGAGTTTGGTGAGAAAGCGTTGTGTTGCCTTGTGTTCACAGTCTTGCTTCTTGTCCCCATCGGTATTCAGGATCGGCTCCGGCATCAGCGGAATAACTTGACGAGATTCGGGATGCATCACCGCGCCTTGCAAAACTTGATGCTGATAAGTCGTTACGTCGCCATGTACCTTAGTTAAACAACATTCACACTGAATTTTTTTTGAACTGTGGTATTGGCTGCCGTCAATCGCGACATAGAAAAGACCGCTCAGACTCAGTGGTAAGCGGAATTTGTCCAACTGCTTATCCTGCCGCAGTTGCTCGAATAATGTGTTGAATGTCGAACGATACTGCTCGCTATCAATTTCATCAAGGATATCCCTTGTCTGGGTTTCTTGCGGTAACTCAGTGGCATTGAATAAGTACGACAGGTTGTTATCATTCAACCCAGCCTCCAGTTGTTGCTGAAATTGGAGCCAAGAGGGCTGCTGAAAAAACATGCAGGCTAAGGCCGCCATCATCACGTCGTGTTGTTTATACGTACAATGAGATTGTCGCCGATTATCAGGAATGAGGCGAAATTCATGACTAATTTTCGCGATGAGGCTGGTCAAATTCAGGTTTTTCTTAATTTTAAAGTCAGGTTGATAATTTTCGATTCTTGGTCTTAATTTCATGATTCCATTACCAATATAATAATTATGCGCATTATATACTGGCACTATCTGTCGTGCAGACATTAATTTGAGATTTTTTCAAAAAAATTCTTGCTCGTTTGCGGGAGAGGTTTATTTTTAGTGCCGCTACAGCCCTTGAATATAGGGCTTCTCAGGGAGACCGAGATCTGCTGAAGAGTGATTTGTCGATAGACAGATTGGCCTGAAAAAGTTCCGTGCATTTGATGCGTCGAGTATTTGCGACCAGATCGTGATAATGGAGGCGTATTTCATCGGACCCACTGAGTGTATCTCTGCGGTTTACATGGGTGTCATACAAAAATGTGCCATCTCCACTGGTGCCCAAGAGGGTAGGTTTAGATATCATCCAAGGAAAACGACCACCTTGTATTTTCCCCATCATTGCCTCTCCTTCTTTATTTCGAGTCAGCCCGTAATGGGTTTCAAGCATTTTTCGGGCAATGGTAGTTACAACGCCTTCGCGCTCAATCTTCGGGGTTCTCGGCAATGGCACAGACTCCAATTTTTTGGCTGAATAAACCTCATTAACCCCAATGGCCGGATAATACTCCTGTCTTTCATTGGCAATTAATGCCCGGATATCTTTTGCACCCAGGCCACTCGCTTGATTGATGATCCGTTCGATACTTTGTGGTTTGTGTAGTTTTGAAACACACTCCAGCCAGTTGATTGCTTGCGCTTTCTCAACAGCACCAGAACGCACTTGTGGCAGAGTCAATACGCTGGTGGTAAATTGGTTGACTGACATTTGCCAGTCTGCCCGCGTAGGAGGCATATTTGAGTTAACTGGTACCGTTTCCATCTTCACATTCTCTTCATCTCGCCATTCCCTTTTTATTACATCAACCGCTTTTACTAATGTTTTGTATCGCCGCAGTCATTTGTTTACCTGGTGGGATGGTTTGTATCGTAACGCCAGTTTTGGTTCGGTAGACCATCAGCGGGGTCATCACTTTTTGTGTCGCTATCAACAATTTTGTATTGGCCAAATAACGTTGCCAGCCCTTGTTAAGTTGCTCTCGGTCGGGTTTATCAGTGATTATTTGAGCTATGGTTTTTTTGCCCATTAGCTTTTTCATTAATGCTAATCGGGCTTCCATTTTGTCTTCGATTAAGACATAGGTGGCTTTTGCTTCAGACTGCTCACCCAAAATGCCTACGGGAACAAACCGTACTTGCACCTCTTCTTTTTCAATGCGTGGTAACAAGTCGGCGTGACTTTGCATGCAGGCGGGGCAGCGAAAGTCGAAGAATACATACAAGACCTTATCCGAATTATTCCCGGACTGGATATATTCAGTCTGCTCAAGTGAAGCATAAATCGCTTGGGCATCAACACCTGAATAGTTACTCGGCAATGGCGCTGTTTGTGGCATCGTTGGTGAGAAATCATTAACTGCCTTAACGTGTGAGCGAACAGCCTGAGATTGCTGATTAAGGTTATCTTTTGTTGCCTGGGTCAGGTTGGCTTTTGATGGTTGTTGATTTTTAATCGCATTTCTGAGTGTCTGTTTAAAATCGGCAGTGGCCAATGCTTGTGTTTGATTGAGTTTGGCCAGCGATTTGGTCTGGTTGCTATGTTGTGCGGTGATGTCGCTGGGTTTCATATAAGGAGAATACAGAACGCCCGCAATCAAATGCCTCAGGTCTGGCAGCAAGTAGAATTTTCTTTGCTGCCCACTTTTTATTTCCAACGCAACGATTTCGATCATGCCCGAAGGCGCATCGGCCAGTGACTGCAATACCATGGTTTTACCAAAGTATCGTACCAATGCAGATTTTGCAGATTTCATATTTTGCGATTTTGTGAATGCGTACAACTGTGAAGTGGTTTCTATGGCAGGCTGGTCCAGCTCGGGATCAACTTCATTTTCGGTGGTGCAACCCAGTAAAAACAACAAGCACAGCAAGGCAAAAAATGTTTCTTTTTTCATTATTTTGATAAAACTCTTAATCTCAATTGCCTTTTATCTTATGGGTTTGAATTCACCAACTCACGATATAAATTGCAAAAAGTACAGTTAAACATTGCCGAAATTTGGTTGAATTTTAATAATCACCGCATCAAATTCTTGATTAATGTTGTGAGAACAAACCATGGAAGTGACAAGACTACCGATTGCAGTTCCATTAGTGATTGAGCCACTAATCGAAGAGCAATCACTAAAAGTCAATGCCGAATTGCCCCACGAGTTCTTTGGTTTGCCTGCGCTGACCCAGATTAGTGTCCTGAATGGGTTATTTGAAGCCATCAAAAAATCTTTAACAACCGGCAGCGTGCCCACGGCACTGTCAATTAATGAACTGCTGCAACAGAACCATATTTTTCCGTTAAAAATTGGTTTGGCTTGCATTTTGACCATGCAGCAAAGCACTGATGGGAAAGCCCAATTGCAATTGTCGGTGACGCTGCAAATGCCAGAGGCAGTGGCTATTTTGGCCGCGATTAAACTTAACTTTATCAAAGTCTCGTTAATGAATGCGCTGCAAAACATGATGCTGGTCATTGTCAACAGAGAGGTCAACATCGATGCCAAGGGTTGACCCAGGGGTCTATTACGTTGACAAGCTGGAATACCTCCGCCTGTTAGGGGAAAACAAACAGTTTGAACAGACAATGACAACTCGGGTCAGGTTGATATTGTGCTTTTGTCTAATAAGTCTTGTCCTTGGTATTACCCTGGAACAGGTGATCAAAAAAAATAATCTCGCTCAGCAGTTTCTCAATGACGGTAAAGGCGGCTATACCCCCGTAACGCCGCTGATTAATCATCCTGTTTCTGACACTCAAGCCATTCAATATGCCGGACGTGTGGTCTCCCGGTTATTGTCTTTTCATTTTCTATATCTGGAAGAACAGCTTACCAGCCGCAGGACCCTTTTTTACGGTGATGGTTTTGAACACTATCACCAATCTCTTATTAACAATCTGGTCATAAACGCGATTAACGAAAAGTCTCTGATCATCACAGTTGTACCTAGTGGTGACGTTAAATTATCGCAGAAGCCATTTTTCGAGGGACAGCGTGACTGGCTAATAGAGGTGCCAATTATAACTACCGCAGCAGGGGGCGATCCACAACCTCAAACCAGCAAATCGACGATCATCATCATACTGCATGAAGTTGATCGGATCATCAATGTGGATGGACTGCAAGTTCGTCAGTTCTACTTGGGAGTTTAATATGCCAGAGATTGAAGCTGCCAAAGCTGCCCATCAAAAGCAAAAAGCAATGGCGTTGGCGGGGTACACAAAACCCATGCGAGTTGTCTATCATAACGATGTACCTTATGGCGCGGAGCTGGTCATTGATCAGAATCAGTGGTATCGGTCTTTCGCCAAAGGACTGCTATTCGCCGTTTTGGGCTTGGCGATAAGCACCATATTTCTTAGTTCAGCCCTCACTTATGCGGTCTTCAGGCCAGCCGTTACGCTTAGCTATTTGGTCGACCAGGATGGCAATTCTGTTCAACTGGATGAACGACGAAACCCCGTCACAAATACCACCGATTTATTGTTGTGGACGGCAAAAAAAGTCAAACAACTTCACAATCTGGCGTTCTCAGACTATATCGATCATGTCTTGTCGATGCGATCTGACTTCACCCCAAAAGCATTTGAGCGTTATCAGTATGCCCTGCTAAATTCACAAACGATTGCAAAACTAAAGGCCGGTCGGTTGGTCATGTGGAGTGAACCGCTCTCAGCACCGCGACTGATTAAATCAGTGCCCGAAGATAATCCTGATGAGTGGCACATTGAAATGAAAATTCGGGTTTTCATCGGCGGAGGGAAATCACCCACCATTCCAACTGATTTAACCGCCAAAATTCGTATTCAAAAAACGTCTAGAGCCAATAACCTTGCTGGATATGTCATCAGCAAGTATCTCGAAAACTAAACCCTTGAAAACCAATTGCTTCAAAACCATATCTTCAAAACCAATAGGAAAGCATCATGTTTAACCACGTATCTTTAACGTCTTTATTGCTTGTCATTGGCTCTCTCTATTGTTGTCACCTCAATGCGGCGGATGATGAAGCAGAACTTGGTGATGACCTCAAATCGCACACGGAGTTACGTTCCAGTGTTGATGATATCTCCAATGCTCAACTTTCCGAAGTCGCCCTAAAAGCGTTGTTGTCGCAAATGTATAGCTTGTCTCCTGAGCAGATAAGCCAAGCCATTGCTGCACACAATCGTACCAACAATGCGATAATTCAAAACAAACACCCTCAGGCGCTGAGTAATATCATCCCGATAACAACAGCACCAGGTGGGACGCCGCAGAAAATATATGTCACCTCTGGTTTTGATACCATGATCAACATCATTGACGCCACTGGACAACCGTGGCCCATCGCTCAGGTATCAGGCGGTAACAAACAAAGCGTTAAAGTTGATGCGCTTGAGCAACACGCCTTCAAAAATGTTATCAGGCTCAATGCGTTGCAGCAAGTCGGCTCGTCTAATGTCAGCTTCTCCCTGGTGGATCTGCCGATAACCCTATCGGTAGAAATTATAAATACGGTAGATCGGTATTATCCTACCGCACTATTGCAACTTGACAGACCGGGACCACAAGCGAAAAAAACACCATTATTGAGCTTTCAAAGTAACGCAGTTGATCCCTTTCTCGACAGCGTTGTTTTGGGCGCAAAAGGCAACGACCAATTCGAACGGCTCAATAGCTCTGACCCTAATGTGCTGGCATGGAAATATAAAGAACACCTCTATGTAAGAACAACTTACCACCCGACCAATCCCTTTCCACGCGGTATAAAGCACGGAGCTTCGGGGTACGTTGCCTACCGTATGGCCTATATTCCCGTGCTCATAATGACTGATGACAGTGGCACAGAGAAGCGTATCAAACTACAAGAGAAGAAATAATGATGGAAATTAGCGCACCATTACGCCGGATTTGGGCGCATGACAAACGAAGTGAGTTGATCACCCTCATGTTCATAGCGCTGTTTTTTAGCGGTATGATCGCTCTCTATTTCCTGTTCAATACAGACAATGCTCAGCAGGTGGTTGATACCGGCAAGGTTGAGGCAAAGGACATCAATCCCAGCGCTGATGCCCAGTTGCCCGGATCTTATAAGGCAGCAAAAGACCAGCAAAATGCTCAACGTTATGCCCAGCAAAGCAATACTGAGGGCGGGGTACATATGCCCTTTACCTACAGTGATCCTTCGTCGGCCACTGAAACCTCATCAACAATAGAATCCTGTGGCTGTAAAATAGATGAGGCACAGCTGGTGGCGGCATTAAGGCGTCTTGGTCTCAATGGACAGTCTAATGATGTGGACAATATGCGAGTGGCTGAGTCAGACATTTATATTGCGGGAAACGGATCCATTGTTTCCAGCCTGGGCGAACCGCTTAAGTACAACAACAATCCATTTTTGATGGACCGTAATGGAGCGTTGGTGGACGATAATAACATCGCTTTACTGTCAAGAAATGGTGAACCGCTATATCTCGGCAAAGAAGGGCAGCTTTTTGACAAGCTTGCACAAGAGTTACAGTTGCGTGGGGACCTGTTGACATTGGATGGCCGTATTATTCTTGGGGATGGTCGATTGGCTATCCGTGAAGGCAATATGTTGCGAGTCGCGTCTACAGACATTTACCTCACCCGGGATGGCCAGTTAGTGACCCTAGATGGAAAACCTATACTCCATTCCGGTGGTTTCGTTTTCCGTGATGCTGAGCAAAACCTTATCAATAACCTTGGCGGTAAAGTGAGCTGGGAAGGGAAGGGGGTATCCCAGAATATTCGGGGCGAACTCGTTGATGCCAGCGGTAGAGTGTTTGAACGACCGGGCATTCTATTCAGCTATGGTGGCATTCTCATCAATAACAAAGGGTTACTCACACAGCCTTTGCTTGATCTCACCCGGATTGGGCAGGCCGATATCCTGAAAAACAGCAAAGATCAACTGGTTGATACCACCGGTGGAAAAATTAGCCACTACACAAACGCAGTCTCCCTGGGCACAAACGGAATTCTCTTGGCCTCGTCAGTGGGGCAAGTGGTGAATCAAAACAAAGCCCAGGTCTTCCTCGTTGATGATGGTCGGTTGCGAACAGATGTTGGTTTGGGGGGAGTCCGTGCGGGTGTACTTAAAACCAGTGATGGTACGGCGCTGGACAATATGGGCCAAATGTTGAGTCGTCAAGGCAAAGTTTCAAGGCGAGGTCTTTCTTCGATTTATGTATCAACTGACGGTTTGGTCACTGGCGGACAGGGCAAGCCTTTCAAGTACCTTAATAAAGATATTTTTCTTGACTATTCTGCCTATTTGCCAGCATCAGGGGCACAGGGGTTGATCACGTTCGATGGGACGCAGGTCCTGGACAGGAAAAATCACCGCATCTATCTGACCCGTGAAGGCGCATTGGTCAATGAAATAGGTCAACCGACTGAGGACGTTGGTGTGATCACCAACAGCGCTGGTGTTTTAGTCGACGCCCAAGGCTCATTAATAAACAATCAGTCAAGTGGTCACCAATGACGGCCAGATAGTTACTCACAATGGTCAAAAAGTTTATAAAAACGCCAACAACCAACTTGTCGATAAGGATGGTAAAGCCATTCTCTCTGACAATAGTCAGGCAATGTTTATGTCGGCTAATGGCAAAATTGTTGATGATAGCGGTAGCACCCTCAAAAACGCCGGGTTAATGGTCGGATCACGTCCAGCCCAATCTGGGGAGCTGCGCACACGGCAAACATTGACAGACAACAAAGGCAATCTGTTGTTTCACCAGGGAAAAAGAGTTTTTCTGGATGATCAGCAGCGTATTGTTGATGAAAATGGACAGCTGGTGTTAACAAAAAGTGGCAAATCCATTCATCTTGATGAAAACGGCAGTTTGATCGATAGCGACAATCAAAGCGTCACCGATCCACTACTCATCAACAACCGAGGACAAACCGTGACCACTGGCATCAGCAAGGGACGCAAAGCTTTGGTGACAAGCCAGGGAAAACGAATATTGTTAAATGGCCAGCCGGTTTTTGTCAATGGCGACCGCTCGTTGGTTGATGCGTCGGGAAAATTGATCACTTCACCTCATGGTGGCAAAGTTTATTTATCTCCAAACGGGCAGTTAACGGACGAAGACAATCAAATTGTTTCGCCTGAATTTTTGACCGTGGAAGGAGAGAAGGCACTCGGTAATGAACAATTGTCGACGCGCCCACAACTCACCAATGGCCAAGGCAAAGCGCTTCAATATGGCGGGAAAGATGTTTTTCTTGACCAAAACAAGCGGGTTGTCGATGCTCAGGGACAGCCCGTACTGATGGATGGAAAACAGGTCTTTTTGCGTGCTGATGGCAAACTGGTCGATGAAGACCAGCAACTGATTGATGAAAACCGTTTCACTGTTAAACAGCCTCTGCTTGATGGCATATCTACTCGGCAAGCACTCTGGGATGAGTTTGGTGATGCGCTACATTACCAAGGGCAACGGGTCTATAAAAACGGCGAAGGCCAACTGATCAATGCCGCAGGAAAACCGATAGTAACCAACGACGGCAAGGCTATTTATGTTAGTCAAAAAGGGGAGTTGGTAGACAAACAGGGTAGGAAAATTGGTGATATAGTCCTGAGAAATACCAGAGGGCGAAAGGTGGCCAAAGGCATCACTGCCGGTCAAAGGGCGTTAACTGATGCAGATGGTCATAGTATTCTATTCAACGGTAAAAAAGTTCATCTCAATTCAAATGGCCAACTGGTATCTGCTGATGGGAAGGTGATCACCGACAATAATGGCCTGACGATGCACCTCAATAATGTCGGCGAAATTGTTAATGAGGATGAAATGTTGGTTGACGATGAACGATTATCTATAAGTCTCCAGCCGACCAACTTGCAAACCCGACAAGCGGTCACCGACCAGGACGGCAATGCCGTAAAATATCAAGGTAAAGCAGTATTCAAAGCACAGGACGGTACCTTGGTCGACGCATCTGGAAATGCCATCTTGACCAGCGATGGCCGCGCTGTGCTGATGAACAATGCCGGTGATCTGGTTGACGCCGATGAAAATGCCATCACTGAAGACTTATTGACGAACAGCAAAGGTCAATTCGTTAAAGGTCAGCTACGAACAGGAAAGAAGCAAGTCGTTGATGAGTCAGGGAAAGCTGTTCTTTTTGATAATCAAGCCATTTTCGTTGATGATAAGGGGCGGATAATTGATAGCGCTGGGAACGTTATGCAAACATTGGTCGGTAAAGACATGTTTCTAAGTGATGGGGTTATTCTTGATAGCGACAATCGGTTTGTCGATGGCACATCGACCAAACTTACTAACGCGGGTTTGACAACCGGTTTGGAGAAAGTCATTACACCGTCAGGCAGTCCATTGTTATATAAAGGTCAACCCGTATTCAAGAAACCGAATGGTGAACTGGTTGATGCCACAGGAGTACCTTTAAGAACAAGTGACGGTAAAAAAATCACCCTTAACCGTCAAAATCAACTGGTTGACGCGTCCGGTCAATTGGTCCCCAAAGATGATTTTAGTCTGGCCAACCCGGCTGTTGAAGAATTGACATTAACAACGAAAACAGTTGATGGCGTAAAGAGACTGGGTAAGTCTGATATTTTCATGGCCGATGACGGTACTTTGGTCGATGGCAATGGCAAGGCAATCACTTACAAAGGCAAATCTGTTCGTCGGGACGGTCAGAACCGATTGGTCGACATCGATGGCAACATTATCGTCACCCCGGATGGCAAACCAGTCTTTATGAATGATGATGGTCAACTCATTGATAAAAATGGGGCAAGGATAAACCAATCGCTGCTTACGGACGGCGAACAAGTCCTGATCGCATCCGATGGTTTACTTGCCCACAAAAAAATGCGTCGTATTGGTGATACTGACCTATTTGTAACGCCGGAAGGAATGATTGTTGATAGTGGTGGTAAAGCCATTTTATATAATGGCTCAAAGGTGCGGGTGAAGAAAGATGGTTCAGGCGCGTTACTGGATGAAAGTGGCCGTCCTGTGACCGACAAAAATGGCAACTCTGTTTATATCAATAGTTCAGGCAGACTTGTCAACGCTGGCAGACAACCTATCGACGGGGAATTCTTAACCACCAGCGATGGCATCCTTATCGACGCCAAGGGAGAGTTGATTAATCGCGGGGGCAAGCTAACAAAAATACCGGGAACCGCGCTATACAAAACAGCTGGTGGCCTAATCGTTGACGCAGCAGGCAAACCCGTTAAAACAAAAGGCGCACGACTGTTCGTTGACGACAATAAACGGCTTGTCAATCGTTACGGCAGACCAATAAGGTACCGAGGACAAGATTTGTACTTGTCTGATAAAGGAAAAGTTGTGGATGCTAATGGTAATTCCATTCGGCAACAAGATAACTAGGCGCTGATGTTAACTGAGAGTGGGCTGGTAGATTCATCCGGTCAACCGCTGGTCTACAATAGCACCACGCGGGAACAGGCTTTACGTCAAGTAAAGGAAAACAGTAGAGCTGTTGTAAAACCTGAATCTCCACCTATGGTGCCCTCCAGTTCAGCAGCTGACAATCAAATATCGAAAGACAGGCAGCCAACCAGCAATCAATCTTTTACCGGGACTGAAGAGCCGGCGTCCAGTGAGAATGGTGGGGATAGTCAGGGGAGCGTTGACACTGGAATTGATATTGTTAACGGAGAGATTTTCCTGGACACCACAAAGGTATCTCTTGAAGACCTTTCCAGATTACAAAAACGTTACGCCGGCATCAAGGCAGGCATGAGAGGCCAGCTTGACAGTGTGATAACATTTATCACCCAACCCAAACCGTCATTTTCAATCGTTGTCGGTGGTAAAGCCTCTTCTGGGGCCAGTATTACTGCAAATAATGATAAAACCAGAAGGTCAGCCGCCGATCCTGGGGCTGAGCAACAAACCAACAAACAGAATATCAGCCTTAATGCGGGGGAATTACTTTATGGCGTTACCCAATTTGAAGCTAACACTGATTTTGGATCTGAAGTCGGTGTAGATGTTGTTAACCTACCTCAGGGACATCCACTTTTTGGTTCGGTGATCTTCGGCATCTTTGAGCTAAAGTTCGATGAAATGGTTTTATCCTTCAATAGAATATGTGCGCCAAAAGCGACTTGCATAGCCATGAATGGCATTGCACTCAACCCTGTCACTGCTTCAAGAGGAATAGCGTCAGAGGTTGACCATCATTATCTCCATCGCCTAGGTGGGTTGTTTGTATCGACACTGATTTACGGTGCCTCTGAGGCCGCGTCAGAAACTACACAACGTACAGAAGATTTTACGCCAACCGGGACGAAGGTGACAACATCAGGGTTATCTGGTAAGCAATTAACGTACAGAGCCGGGGGCAAAGTCGGCGAGCGCTTTGCCGATGTATTCTCGGAAAACCTTAATCGACCTTCTACTGCCACGTTGCGTGCGAATTCAGAAATTGCAATTTTATTGATGGATAACATCACGCAATAAAACGACTAACGCTCAGTTACTGATAGTTCAAGTTTGGGGTAAGAGTGTACCCGTACTTTTCGGCTTTTATTGGTGGATGTTGCTGTCGGATAACCATAACCTAAGTTAGCGCCCGTCCTGCCAAATGGCAGGACGGGCGCTATGCAGCGAAGTCGTAAGGCTTATGAATCAATAAGTTAATGAGTTAATCAGATATAAAGTGTGTGCGGGGCAGCGCCCGAGCATACGTTTCTTGATGAACACTAGTTAACAACGCTTGAAGTTCACTTAAATGTAATGGTTGTAACAAATGACAGATGAATTCCTCAAAGATGAGTTTTTGGATGACGAGAACTCAGCGCATAAGGAGCATGATAACCCCGAGATGGCAGCGTCTGACAACGATGAATCCATGACCAGACCAGAAAAATCGACTGTGTTTTCGTTTAAAAATCTTGGTTCTCGAAAAGCTTTAATCGGCATCGGCGTATCCATGGCTTTTGCGGCAGTTATTGGTTTGGCTGTAGTCGGACACTATCGCGGTTGGTTTAAGAGTGAGGACCTTGTTGTGCAATTTGGCGGAGCACAGCAGCCTGTCGCACCTGATCCAGTATCTGGCTATGGTTCGGGGGGAGATGATCCTCCCATAGACATAGAAGAGTTGGTCAGTCAAAAAGTCCAGGCGTTACTGAGTCAATATCTAACGAAAGAGCAAGTTGAAAGTACAATTTTACAATCCCGTGATGGGTATGTGACAACCAACACCATCGAATCCGTTTTAATACAAATGGACCAAATTAAGAAAAAACATACTGCCATCAATGTCAGTATTACCCAGGCAAATGAAAAGCTTAATCTGCTTGATATCGTGAGGCTGAAATCAGCTATCACAGCAGAGTTGTCATCAAACGGCAAAAATGACGATAATATCAACACTGACATTATAAAACAGCTGTTTGATAAATATGAGCAAGGATCACTGTTACTGGCAAATTTGAAACAAAATGGTGTGTTGTTCCAGCAAACTACTTCACAAAATTTGGCTGTTGCTAACCAACAGTTAAAAGCCCTCAAAACCCGCGTACTGGAGCTTGAGCAAGCGCCAAAAGCTATTCTTGCGGCAGCCAAAAACCTCTCCTTCATTCCTGATAGGGAGCAGCATCCGTATTATTTAAGTGGGGCCAGTGACAAACTCGCATTTGTAGTCAACCAGAATAGTAAAAAGTCATTGAGAGTTCAGGTTGGTTTTGATATACCAAATTGCGGAATTGTGAAGCGGATTGACCCATCAGCACAAACCGTGATAACCCAGGGATGTACCATTAATTCTAAAACTAAAACAATAAAATTAGGTAATAGCCATGGGTGACTTTGGACAACTTGCAATCAACGCAGCGAGTAGCATCCCTGGGATTTTATATGGGTTTCGCTATGTACTGGCAACCATGGGTATTTTTACTGTGATAGCCTCACTCGCCCATCAAGCAAAGCGGGGGCGTAGTGGCGAGGGAATGTTGGCACAAACTGTCATGGGATTAATCATCGGTAGTATCATGTCATCAATTCAGACTGTGGTTTCTGTTATTGGTCAGTCGATTTTGGGAGACGTGCAAGATCCAATTTTTCTTGAAAGCTTTAACCCGACTGGCACCAATCCGACAAAGTTGGGCATTCAAGCTGTTATAGCCTATATCAACATGCTGGGTTGGTTTGCCGCTGGGAAAGGCTTATGGACTTATCGAACAGGTCCTAAATATGGGCAACCCGGTTGGCTTGGTACTGGCACAACATTTTTAGTCTCTGGCACTTTGATGGCGAATTTCTACGTATTTGCAGATGTTTTAGGGGTTACATTTGGGACCGTTAATGTCGGTTCTGAGTATTTTAAATTTTCGTGAGTGTCTTTTCAAGCAAAGGCAGGCACATCGGGCGGTCAGACGCTTAAGAGAATTGCTGATGAACTGGGCGTACCTGTGTAGTACTTTTTCGCGAATCAGATCAAATTTCGTAGTTAATTTGTTTGATAGGACTACTTGGTGAAGGCCTGAGTTATTGGTCAGCTCTTTTCATCAGAAAAGAATGCAAAGTCTGGAAAATTCATATAAGCTGCTTCCATTACAGGGGCATCTTGCCCACTTGTGGTGTTTCGTCGAACAAAAGGCTCTACAGTTAAAAAATAATGGCCAGGATTAAAGTCGTGCATCACTATTGATTAAATAGTTACCATAAAATAAATAGGAATTAAAAGATTTATGGCCACGATCAACCGCTTTATCGTACATGAGTTAATCAAAAATACGGAGCCAGATATGGCTAAAGTACTATTGAGACTCGACAATCCGCTAGTCTTAAAACTTGCTGACGATGTTGTGAATGTCTACAAGAAAAAAACTGCCGTGATGTGGGGGAAATTTAAAAATAATGGGGCGTTCCCTTTAGAATTGCAAAAACTTAATAAAACTGACGTTAGCGATGCTGAGTTTATATCGTTAACTGATTTTGTTATGCAGCAATTGGTTTTATCAATGGAACATACGTCGGGTACTGGTGGTTACATTTGTTTTATTGAATATTCGTCGATGAAAACCCACCGTCTATTAGTGGCCATGATTAAAAATACGGATGGCGTAAAGTTAACCAATTTAGTTCCCGAGGAAGATATCCATGTTGATATAAGTAAGCTCTACCAAGCCATTGATATAAACGTGTTGGCTTACTTTGCTTCAATAGGTGAAGGTGACGTTGAAAGCTATCTTGGTTTTATTAGTAAACAAGGTGAGCCAAGTGGTTATTTTAATGAAGCTTTTTCCAGCACCGATAATATTACACCAAATAAAGCAGTGGCCAAAGCGCCTCAAGCATTAAAAGCTTTCTTAGGTCAACATACAGAAGATAAGGCAGTGCTAAAATCGGCACATGATACGTTAGTAAAGTATTTATCCGACAGTGTAGGCAAAAAAGCGTCGTTAGGTAAAATTAACGACATTGCCAATGCCCATTTACCCGAAGGCAGTGCTGATAATGCTAAAGATGGCTTTATTGAATTTGCCAAATCTGATGCGTGGCAAATACCTGAATATTTTCAACCACCCAAAGGTGCTGTTGGCAGGTTGGCAAAAATAACATTTACAACTGATGATATATCGCTAAACTTTAATAGAAATCTCTTGGGGGTAACGGGCAAAGAAAGCGATAAGCAAAAGCCTGTTTTGTATAACCCCGCTAATGATGAAGTTGTTTTAAACAAGCTGACACCAGAATTTATTCAATTAATGAAGAGCGAGTTAAATATTAAAGATGAGCCAGCATAATCCCGATCAGGATGATGTATTTAATCAGGTGGTCGCTTTGTTCAAAGCCCACCCGAGCATTAAATACACAGCTGGTATTTTATCTGTTGATGAAGCTTTTGAGCTGACTCAGGAAATCATTGATTTACTGTCTTATTTGCGCACTAAAAAGTCTCACTTTCAATCATTTGAATTGGAAATTAACTACGGCGACACAACCAAGCTAGCCCTTAAAAATGAACTTACTCACCTTAAAATTCAACTGAGCACGGATGGAAGTGACTCTATTGTTTTTTGTTCAACTGTAGAAGATTTAATTAGTACTTATGGCTCTGGCCTGATTAAGGGCGGCTCATTGCCCGCCTATTTTTATCTGTTTGATACTGACTACCAAAGTAACGGCAATATTAGTTGCGCAAGTTTAGAAAAGTTAAACAGTGTTTTGGATTGGCTAAAATTACTTGAAGATATTGCTGATATAGAAAAACAAACAGAACAAGGCTTAATGCTTTATTTTTTGATCAAAAGTGAAAAGGATAAATATACCAAGCCGTTAGAGTTTGAAGTTTCCAATTTAGTTGGCTTGATTGATATACCAACAATCCCAATGATAGGTGACTTTTCATCTTTAATGTCTCAGGTAAAAAAAGATTTAAATAATGAGGAAAAACGCGCTTTTTTTAAATTGTCATTGGTTGACGTGTTAAAGCAGCTTAAGAAAAATGAGCCAAACAAATCATACATCCATCTGGCTTTTGAGAATATTGAGAAAATAAGGTGTACTTATTATGAAAACTACGAAGTCTTTGTTCATAATTTCGCACTCGGCGAGTTTCACAAAGAGGTTGAAGCAAAATATTTTGAGTATGTTGAAAAAATTCAAGCAGTATTGAGCGATATTCAAACCAAAATATACGCGATACCCGCTGTGTTAATCGGTATGGGAGCCTTGTCGAAAATTGATAATATTATTGGTCATGTTTTTATTTTCTTAGGGATTTTAGTCACTTCGTTTGTAACTCACCTCGCATTAAATGACCAGTCAGAGCGTTTATCTCAAACAAAAGAAAGTATGAACTTTGTTTTTGATAAATTAAAAACCAAAGGGAGTGAAAAACTGGAGACTAACGAAGTGTTGTCAGAAATATCAACTATGAAAAATAAACTGCAAAATTTAATTACCACTCGTGGAAAACGAATTGGTTATTATCGGGTACTTTGTTGGATGATCCCTCCAGTCGCCTTCGTATTACTCATTATAAAGAACGTCGTTAAATATCTAATTTCCTAGTTTCACTTGGGAAGAAATGTCGGCAACACAGGGTGTAGCCACCACTCTAAATCCGCCTATATTTGCAGCTGCATAAAAATAAAGCAAACTACTGAAGCCTCCGTCTAATAGGCTACAGTTTTGATATTTCCCCTAAGTCACGCCTTGTTTCACCATCATAAAAGCTTGATAAATATTGGGCAATCTCCTTGTCAATATGATCTACCAGCAATTTATTCTTACTTGTAAATCCAATTGGGACTGGGACAGGATAAACTTCAGGTAAAGAAACATAATAAGTGACGACCACCATTTCACCTTTCAGCAATAGTATTTCTGCTGCACCACCACAAAACCCTTCAATATAAGCGTTTACGTGATCTAATCGGCCAGAGAAGTCTTCTTTCCATCTTGCCTTTGCATGCCTATCTCGATCATCGACAAAAGGTACGTAAAGGGTTGGTTTGTAAAATGTTTTATTTTTTGTCTTTGCACCATCAAACAGAAAACTGAAGTGGCTCGTTAAATTATTGTTTCGACCCCAGAATTCTTCGCTAGGTGCCAGCCAGGATAATTGCTTAACACCATCTTGGTGGTTTTTACCCAGCATATTTTTAATGGAGTCAAATAGTGTCGTGAATTTTTTTGAATTATGGTCAGTGTAAGAAAGGCCAATATGTGGAATAAAGTCTCCATTTATCGCTGCCTTATCTTGAGTCAACTGAATAAATTTTGCTATATCGATCCCTTGCTCACTAATTAGAGAATCGGTGTGCGGATCCCCCAATTGTTTTATAGCTGAGATAATTGTCCTGATATTATCAGCGCCTCGATGGGCATGAATAGTCTGAGTAATGATTTCATGCGTATTGGCTGAATTTTCCAACTGGTCAATGTCTTCCCGTTCAATCGAATTACCATATTCATCCATTGAAAATGTCAGCTTGATTCTTAATGGTTCAACACCAATCTGGTTCACAGAATCAATCTTGTATATGCTCGGTCGGCCTTTGCTATCAATATCACGACTGATTTTCAAATCTTTGTTATCAAGTAATGAATAAAACTGTGACTGAAATGCTTTCTCAGCCAAATTATTACGATTGGCGATTACTTCATGTGGGATGTCAACGCGTAATCCATGAGTCCATTTATCATTCAGGCGCTTTTCAGTAGAAGAAACACAATTGAAAGCGGTTAACTCAAAACCCAAAACCGCGCCTGTTGTCAAAACGTCCGTGACTTGGGGCTGCGCACTAAGGCCAGAAAAGTATCCTTTTGCTTCATTGGTGAGTATGACTTGTCCAAAATCGTTATAGGTCAGTCCTCCCCGGTCTACCAGATCACTCAACGCTTCTTTGATTTCCCGTGTAGACAGCCCCAGGTATTCAGCAATATGTGCAGGCTGCATTGGTGATAAATATACCAATCGCAATACAAACTCGCGAATAAATGACAACCCACGTTTGGTTACGTATGAAAAACGGATATTGAAGCGGTAAGCAGGGATCAGGAAATCAATCTCGTTGTAAACTATATGTGGCTGGTTACTCATTATCGTTTACCACCCTTTTTGTTTTTTCTTTGCGCCATCAATATACAGTAACTATCAAGATCTTGTCTTCCTTCAATAAATTCGACCACTTTACCAAGTGGCCTAGATTTATTTTTGCCATGCCACATTTGTGCAGCCCCCACAATGATTAACCTGTCCATAGCACGTGATAATGCAACATTGATTCTATTAGGAGAGCGTAAGAAGCCAGGGCTTAGTTTTGGACAACTTCGTGTAATAGAGAGAATCACTACTCTGTTTTCCTTGCCTTGGTAACTGTCAACAGTATCAATTTTAACAAGTGACTTAAAGCCGTCCTCCCATACTTGCTCTTTGAACTTTTGACGGATGAGACGCTTTTGCTCGGCGTACATACAAATAATACCAATGGCCGGTTCACCATCTTTTACTGAACTAGTCAGTGCACTGACAAAATGGTCATCATCAGCAATTGACTTTAATAAACGAATGATTTCATCTGCCTCAGCACGGTTATAGATGCTGATCCCTTTGTCTTCCTGATGATGACAATCCTTACCTAAGCCAGAAGTGTCAATCCACGTTACAAAGCTATTTAGTTCCTTAGGGCCTGAGTGATAAATATCTGGGATATTGCGTGAACCCGTTTCTAAATCGCCATCATAAAAGCAAGTTGAAACCAAATCACCAATTGGGTTCGCCATTCGATATTGAGTGAGTAGTTTTGCACCAGTTTGATTGCCATACCCAGATTCAAAAGCGCGAGCAAAGTCGCTTTGCAACAAGTCACCAATATCACCATCATTATCAAGTGTCACTAAGCCCAGCTTGCGGGATAGTGCTTTTTTATGCGGATCTGAATAAAGCGGTGGTAACTGCTTATGATCGCCGACTAGCAAGATTCGCTTGCCTGACTGCATCGCAATAGCTAATTCACTGGCTATGGAGCGTGCGGCTTCATCAATGATTACCCAGTCATATTGATTTTCGTTGATACCAATATGCCGCTGGCCAATTCCTACACAAGTGCCAGTAACTAACTGTCTTGAGCGAGCGAAAAACTCATCATAATTGACTCTGTCAGTGGCCAAAACATCCAGCATATCCCGTGATATCCTTGCCAAAGCCCGAGCTTTAATGGCTTCATCAGGTCGAATGCCATAATCGGTTTTTAATTTCTCCCAAACCAATTCTTTTATTCTGGTAAGTTCAACACTTTTGAGCTGTATTCCATATTCCTCTTCAAGAGATTGGGCCACAAAAGCATGAAGCTCGCTGTATATTTTCTTTAATCCTTTTTTGTCTTTTTCGCTGATTTTTGTACTTTTTAACGAGTCAGATAGAGAAATAATTTCGTCAAGTTTTTTAAACAGTTTTAATTCAACGTTAGTCAACGCCGCCAAATACTCAGGCTGTAGACCAAGTGATTGACTCAGCGTTGCAGATCTATGGGCTGCCTCTGCGGCAAACAACTCTCTTCTTTCAGTAACAATGGCATTTGAGTAGACATCCATTAAGCCGTCGGACACTGCACCTTCGCGATTGCTGAATCTAACGACATCCAAGGGGGTATTTAGTCTCTGGCAATGTTGACGGATCCTTTCTGCCGCTGTATTGACTGCCTCATGGGATTGGCTAACTAATAAAATATTTTTGACTTGTTGTTTTTCAACTAAATAATGTACAAAAGCCGCGATAAACTCTGTTTTTCCGGTGCCAGGTGGACCTTGTAATAATGAAAGGGGGCCGAAATTAACAAGCTTTTGAAAAGCCGCTCTTTGTTGTGCATTTAAGCTGATTTTATTGCCAAATTCATCTTCTCTGTCATAGCGTTCAAAATCTTCATTTGAGACTTCAACATCATAGCAAATTGCATCCATCTGGCCATCGGGTTCAAAATAATCAACCAAGCTGCTAATAGTGCTTTCTCTGGACAGTAGTCTTTCGAGTGCTCCTTTACGTTTATCATAAGAAGCTTTATCTTGTCTGGAGCGGAAAAAAACAATGTCGTTTTCTTTTAGTCTGTTTGCTCTGTCACGTAGCTTACTTAGCCGGACTTCACTTAAAGATGAATGTTTTAAGATAACCTCACCCAGTGTTTGTTCTTTATCATTTTGGACTAACAAAGCCTCAACCACATCTGATTTTTTAAAGCCGCCTAATGGGTCAATTTCAGATTTATGGGAAATAATCAATTGATCATTTTGGCCTTGAGCCTTTTCAGGTTCACCTAAAAGTTCTACATAGGGGTGTGATTCAGTCTCAGTATCAATAACCCCCTGCCATAGCTTATGGGTCGAAATGGCCAAAGGTTTTACTTCTTTAACCTCTGGTTCTGATTGGCTAGCTTCTGTGCTTTGTTGCTCATCTGCGGGTTCATCAATTACGGGGTTTAACACTAGGTCAACAGCACGGCTTAGCTCTTCATTATCGCTAATTCGGCTATTTAATTCGCTTAAATCAGAGTATTGACCAGCTCTAATTCTCAATCCAAATGGTAATTCTAATTTGGCGGAATCAATGTCTCTGCGGCTTACTGTTGAGCGAGGATACGGTTTAAAACCAATACTAAATTCAGTTTGAAATGGCACATAAATTAACGCAACATTGCCACCGACACCATGGAATTTAATTCTTGCGTGAGCTTTGTCTTTATTGCTTGTCTCTATATCAAGATATAACTTGCCGTTGTCAGGATAAATGTCCAGGTCTTCAAACTCGCCACGAACGGTGATCTCTATGAATTCGAAGGTACCTTTGCCTGTCGGCGATTTCATTGCGTCTCTAAATCGCTCAAGACTTCTGAAGCCATATTCGTGGTCGTTCATTTCAGTATTAATTGCGTCACTAATACCTGATAACTCATTTGAGTCTTCCCCCCACTCTAATCCTAGTATTTCCGCAGCCATACGCATCACTGCAAAATTATCCCGTTCCAATGCTGTGCAACCATCAATATTATCTGGGCTATATCGGTGATTTTTACATTCTTGCTCGTCTGCTGAAAAATCAGGAATATCAATCAGCCAAACAGATTCTGTAACAGTATTTACAAGCACATTGTCAGGATGTAGATCCCCATGAGTAATATGTAAACTGTGTAAGTGTTCAACGGCAGATATTAGCTTTGTGACTAAATTAACCCAATCATCACTTGGGGTGATATCAGACCACTTTTCCCCTTTTATTTCATCCATCACTATAAACAAACTGCCAGTTCTCGTCGCAATTCCTGCTTCATGAATTGCAGGCAGATATGGAGGGGCCAGAGATTTTAATTTACCCAAACGCTCTAAAAAACAAAATATCTTATGCCCTAATACAGGCGTTTCAGCTGTTGGATTAACATTTAACCATGCTTTTACAACAAGTCCGTTGGACAGGTATATTTCCTTATCATTCGTCTCCAATATGAACTTATCTTCCGGGTATTGCCTTGTCAGATTTATAGCGTGTCTAAAGGGCTCCAGCGTTGAAATATCAAAATCAAGATTTTGTTCAACCCGTGGCTCTGCAAGCTTAATTGAATCAAACAGCTCTGTCGCATCGGTATAAGGAGCTGTACTAGCAGCTTTTTGAAATATCGGGGCAAACCATTTTTCACTACTATTAATATCGGCAATAAGGTCCTTAAGGCTTTTAGGTGACAACCTAACACCGTTTAAAATATGCCATCCAAGAACAGCCAAAGTATATACGTCCATATGAAATGGGGTCGTTTTGTCATTGACGGGCATACCAAACGGAGTCATGCCATGATTGACAGATAGTGACTCTCGATTGTCCCCTACGGTGCCAAGTGGCTGATGGTAGGCTGAGATAAAATTTGATAGTGCGATTTCTTTAGCCGGAGAAATCCATATACTGTGGTCACCCAAATCACGGTGGGCAATTTTTAATTGATGCAAATCTGCGAACTTGGCAAAAAGCAACTTGACCAGATTAATTCTGTTTTGCTCGTCAAATGTAGTGCCAAACTTGCCAATAAACTCATTAAATCTAAAATGCCCTGGCGGTAACTCATAAAGCTCTGAATACTGGGTGGTGATCTCATCTTTTTGCGGACTGGTCAGTGAAGTTAAACAATACTTATAAAGGTTATAGTCATGGTGTTTTATTGAACTTAGAATTTCCCTTTCGCGAGAAATAATGTCAAATCGGCCTTCTGGAGTTTTAGCCTTGCTACCTTTAACTTTGTTAAAATCCCATAATCGCAATAATGCTTCATCATTACTGGAGGCTTCTGAAACAGAGAGGTATTCTTTGTAAACATGACGTGGGTGTTGAAAAACTTCACTTATTGCTTGATAGCCATTGATAACCATATGCTTATGATCGGTTGCTTGTCGATCAAAGAGCTTGTCAAAAATATGGAAATCTTTATTTAACACTTTGGAATTTGGATGTGGACGAAAGCGATTATCAAAGATTTGGCCCGTTTTCAATTTCAAAAATTCAGCAAGAGAAATCGTATGCTCTTTTTGGTCTTCCTTTAACTTGTCAAAGCCAGCGTTGCCTGTCATAACAACAAAAAAGTGAACAAAAGGCCTGTAGCCTTTATTCGAAAAGTGGTTTTTATAAGGGTTTAATTTCTTTTCTAGCAGGAACTTTTTGTTGCGAGTAACGCTAACAGGCGAACGTCCCATTTCTTGTTTATTTTTATACCACTTATCGCCCTGTGAAGTGATTTCGCCTCTATTCCAGTGCTTCAATTCAATGATCAGGACATTACAATGAGTAATAATGACCAAATCAAATTCACCTTCCTTACCCTTATCAACAAAGCGGAAGCCAGCATATCCTTTCCAAGGCAGTATAGAATCGTTGCGCATACTGCCGAGTTGGTCTTTTAACGAACCACGGTTAGCTGGTTTTTTCTTTTGTTTTTTTTCAGTGAAGTGTTTTTCTATTTGTTCAATAGCGTCAACTTCATGGGCAAGTAGCCCGCCTTCCCATAGTTCGATTTTCAATTATTTCGCCCTTAGGTAACTATTAGATTTTTTATCAGTCAGTGCATTGGGGATCTGTTTTGTTAACTCACCGTAGTTTAAGTAAGATATTCACTGAGCTGAAATTATATTAGCAACAGCCAAATATAGGAAGGATAAAAGGGCATTTATCTTAAAGTTTGTTTGTATTGAAGGATCATTTCAGTTTACCTTATCACCTTCACTGATTGAGTTTCTGCATAAAGTATTTGAATGAATGACTTTGATTCGACCAGATAACCAAATTATGTTAATGCTTATATTAGATCCCAGCCAATGGGCAGCAAGCAAACTGCCATTGATTATGTATCTCATAATCGTATTTAGCTGATGAGGCCGTGGATTCAATCTTTTCCATTTAGCGACACGTTATGGTGGCGGTAATTTATTGGACATTACTTTGGAAGCATTGCGGCTATATTATTTACAATGCGTAGAGAAGACGAATTGTTGGCAAGGTTGCATAGATGAATTTGATGGCGTTTATCATATTCCGTTGATTACCATCCATAAGAGCAAAGGGCTGGAGTTTCATACCGTGCTATTCCTTGGTTTGGATGATAATTCGTGAGTTTACGAGAAGTTAGCTCAACTTCTATTTTTTTAAATGTTTTACTATTGCTATCTCAACGGAGGAAGCAATATGACGACACAAAACCAACCCATGACCGCTGCCATCGCCGCCTTTTCACAATGGCGAAAGACCGGGGTTCATCCCACTGAAAAAACACCACTCACCTTGCAGCAACAGGCTATCGCCCTGCTTGATCACTATTCTGTTAGTCAAATTACCGCCACACTGAATGTCAGCAGTACCAACCTAAAACGTTGGGCGGGTTTGGCCGAACATCATCAAGATGTCACTGAGTTTGTGGCTTTACCTCATGTTGTTGACCCACCGCCATCGCCATTAAACCTTGAACTCACGTTCAGTAATGGTTGCCAACTCTGTTTACAAGGCGATATTTCTGCCGAGTTACTTGTGGCCTTAACTCACGAAATCCATGGACAACAAGGGGTACCTTCATGATCCAGTTAACCGCCCAAACCCATATCCTGCTGGCGACTCAACCCGCTGATTTTCGGGCTTATGTGCAGTAATTTATTATGTGCAGTCATTGAATCATCATTGCCCGCAAAATGTTTGAAGTTGAAGCCATGACCCTATCAGCCATAGGCCGAACATTTGAAGTTTCCCCCAATACTATCAAGCGTGTTTTGGACGCCTGATTTTTCTCCTTTTTTGAACAGTTCTGAGTCCTGCCCTTTGTGGTGGTGACTTGGCACGGCTTGCGTTTGGCCGTGATGGCAGGGACTAGGGCGACTAGACGGGGGTGAAAAAATCCAGAAAAATTGCGGAGTGTCTGCCCCGTGCGTAGCACGTTGTTAAGGGGCAGAAACCGTCATTTTTCTTGATTTTGAGCGGACAAGACCGCTGCTCTTGATCTTCAAAAGAGGTGTTGCGGAGAATCCTCCGCAGAGGGGGTGGCGTAAAACCGAGGTACGAGGTTTGGAGACAGGGGCGAGACTTCCCCCTAATTAACGCAAGTTAGTTGCTGTTTTCAATTGAAAAGCTTTTCAAAGCTATTTCCTTTTATATTCTGCGCGTTTAAACTTAAGGCTATAATTTCGACCCTAAACAGAACTCCTTAGCAGCTTTACCTTTAATTTTTAGGGACTGAAATCGTGGATTTAAAAAAGCAATAAAAGGTAAGTTATGCAAAAAGTTAAATTTCAGGTTGATACTCGTCTAGCAAAGCTTTTGTCAGAGAATTATCGTTCTACTGAGAAAGCTCTAAAAGAGTTGGTTGACAACGCATGGGATGCAGATGCTGAAACAATTTTAGTTACTTTGCCGCCTCCCATGTCAAATAGTCCGATCATAATTGAAGATAACGGATCTGGCATGACACATGAAGAATTATTAAGAGAATATTTAAACATTGCCAGCGACCGTAGGAAAAGGCGTGGTGACAGAACGCCAATCAAAAAGAGAAAAGTTAAAGGAAAGAAAGGCATTGGAAAATTTGCTGGCTTAATGACCGCAAATAATATGACCCTTGAAACTTGGGCAAGAGGACAAAAATGCTCATTTTCTTTAAACACAAATGACTTTGATAATGCAGAGGATATTGAACAACTTCCAATCGAATTGACAGTACACGAATGGGCACCTCAGGAGCATGGAACCAAAATCACTTTATCAAACCTACACCAACACATTTCCTACCCCAATCCAGACAAGTTCCGACAATTATTATTGCAAGAATATGGTCGAGTGGATGATTTGGATATCGTAGTCGATGGCAAAAAGCTAGGCGCAGATGATATTCAAGGAAATCACACATGCCACGAAGCAAATTTGCCAGAAGTTGGAAATATAAAATTGGCGTTTACCGTATCTAACCAAAAAAGAAAATTAAAGCAACCAGGAATTTCGATTCGAGTTGGGGGAAAAGTGGTTGGAAATCCTGATTTTTTTGGCTTGGATAAAGCTGAAGACTTTCCGTCCAAATTATTGGGTAAGATTTACGGTGAAATCGAAGTTGATGGCTTGGCCGATCACGTAACTGCTGATTGGGGGGCATTAGTTGAGAACAGTGAATTATATCAGGAAGTTTCTGCATACATTGCACCCATAATTAGATCTCAAGTCGAAGAAGAATATAGAAATGATATAAACCTAGCTCAGGCCAGACTACAAAAGAAGATAAATGAACGACTTTCACTACTGCCTGAATACAAACGGCAATATGCAGATAAGGCTATAAAGACAATATTATCCAAGTATTATGGCGAGTCAGAGGCAAAAACAGAACCAGTTGTCAGCGTCATCCTAGATGCGCTAGAAAAAACTGATTACAGGGCTATTCTTGACTATATCCATGAGGCTGATCACTCGGATATATCAAAATTAGCAGAAATTCTGACCGAATTTGGATTGGCTGAATTGGCCATTGTAGGAGACCAAGCCAAAAGTCGATTGGAATTTTTAGATCAATTCGAACAGCTTTGTTTAAATCAAGATACCGATGAGCAAACAGTTCACACTACACTGGAAAAAAGCCTTTGGGTTTTTGGCATAGAATATTCAGTTTTTAGTAGTAATAAGACTTTGAAAAGGCAGCTTAACGATAAACTGGACAAAAAGTATCAAGGAGATCGGTCTGATAAGCGTCCTGACCTTATGCTAAGCGCCAATTATGCGGATCAGTATTTACTGATAGAGTTTAAACGACCAAGCCATAACTTAAGATATAAGGACTATCAACAAGTTACTTTTTATAGGAATGACTTTGTGCCTTATACAGACAAGAGAATTCAAGTCCTGTTAGTTGGTGGTAAGAGAGGTAACGATCTACCATTGCCTGATCGCAGAGAGCCAGACACAAATATTGTTACCTTTGATGAATTAATATCAAATGCTAGAAATCAACTTAATTGGCTACTTAAAGAACTTGGTGGTGAATCCCATGCTTAGCAAGCTGCTGGAATCATAACATGTTGTATCGCCTCAAATTTGAAGATACCAAGTTTAGAAATTAAGCAGCTTTTTAAGAGGAAAAATTTTGATTTTCCCATTTTGCCTGATAATCATAAAGCGAACGGATTTAAAGGTTTTCTTTATTTAATGGAAATCGAGGTCAATTATAAAAATGAAAAAAGTGGTGGAGGATATTTGGACTTGGGTGGTTGACTATTGATTTTGTGTTAACCAACTACACATATTATCCAACCACCATTAGTCAATGTTTGCCACAGAGGAAACTTCTTGGTGGCGGGTGCGGTGTCTTGTAACGCCACTAGCGAAACAGTGGTCGTGATTGAGCTTTGATAAGCTCACTGTATCCAAACAGTGGACGGTTGGGCATGGGGTCTTGGGGGAAAATGCAATCTCCCTAAGTCATGGGGTTATCAGGGGCAGCTTGAAGGCTCCCTTGATTGCTGATAAAACGGGCAAACGTTTTTGGTGCCGCGCTTGCGCGATGTTAGCATCACACTTTTCTTAGCGAAGATGGAGCTTGCGACTGATGAGGTTAGAAAATCCTAAGAGGGATCAAACGGGAGATGCGGAGCAATCTCTCCCTTTGCAAGATAGGCGCTGTGTATTGGAGGCACGACAATGTATTACACAGCGCACATCTTGCGGTAAGCGGAACGCTCGGGGTTAAGGTATATATTCCTGTATTACATGGTGCGTATTGGCAAATAATCACGCAGCCTGCTTCCTCCGTTATTTCCTGCCGGCGACTTTAGCGTGGCAGAAATGCAACGTTGATCTTTTTATGCTGCTAAGGCGATGTCTCAAAGTCAATACGGACATCACCCTATTAGGTTCTCTTTGATGGACAAGAGCTGACTATGGACTATTCTTTGGTAATCTCTGTATGAAATATTTTTACACCTATAGGTCGTTTGCTTTATGGACAAAAAAGCCGACAAGAGCGGTATTTGCAACGCTACAGAATTGCCGCACGGCTAATTAGAGCATAGTATTTTTTTTCAATTAACTTCATTTTTGAAAGCTCTTTGGCAAGTTCTGATAAGGCTATCGCTATTTTTTTAGGCAAGTGATTATCGACGTAACTGGCTAAGCCTAAGAGGTTACCTTCATCTAGAGTACTAATAACCGTTCCTTTGATTGAGCATATATCATCAATAAGGCCTTTATTTTCTAATAGAGTGTTATTTATACAATCAAGCCTATTTAACACATCATAGATCTTGCAGATATGAAGAATTGCATCTAAAAATATTTTTGGGGTTTTTAACGCATGAAATAGAGGGTTACTTTTTAAATTGGTTAACAACGCCTCCCATAGCTCAAGAGATTCTTCATTGCTCGCTGACATTGCAACTGGTGGCGGGTGACTTTGTAAAATTTTATAAAACCTATAGACCGTATATTCGTCTCGCTTTTCTTTTAAAAGCCTTGTTTGTTCGCAAGACATTTTAAAGCTATTCATAGATAGCTTTTGATTGCCAAACTTATAATACGAATAAGATAGCGTCAGATATTCTAATGCTATTTCGTAGTGATATTTTGAATCGTCACAGGATAATTGTTGATATATATTAATCGCTTCTTTGGAATCTTGAATCGATCTCGAATGCTTTCCTATTTGTGATAAAATTAACGCGCGTTTGCTGAGACAATTTGCTAAGTCTTCGTAATAAATATATTTGTCTGTTTGGCACGCCGTTTCTAAACACCGAGTTGCTTCCTCAATATACTCCAAGGCTTTGGCTTCATTTGTTTTCAAATAGAGAGATGCTAGGTTCTTATTAATTGTTGTTGCAATGTCGATGTTAGATGGTGAAGAAACATCAAAATGTTCTATAAAAGTCCTTTTTGCTTCGTGCAAATAAATTTCTGATAATTGGAAACTACTCAATTCCTTGTGATAACTAGATAAATAAATTAATACCGCTGTCAGTAGTCGAAAATTCTCAATTTGGTTTTTGTTACGCAAATCTATTAGAATCTTTAGTGCATCTTCAGCTGCATTTATTGCCTCAGTAAGATTACCAATATCGTTAAAATTACAACTCAAAGAATATAATGAGAAAGCTAAGCTGTGCTTTAATTTGACATTTTTATTGTTGTGTTTAAGTTCTTGCCGATAATAAGCAACACTTTGGTGTATTTTCTCAATAAGGTCGCTGGAAGAATTTGTAACAGTAGATAATCTTAAATGTAGCCCTGCTCTCTCGTCTGTCTCTGGATCAAATGAAAAAAAACGATTTCTATGAGATTCGCCGATTCTTTCTTTAATAACCTTCTCTACAAGCACTGAAATTCTTGGAATCTCACTGAGTTCATAGGCATGTAGACCAAGCCATTTATTTATTGGCGGCACTTCGGAACAGTAATTGATAAGCCGCCGCATATCCCACTGTTCATTGCCTAGCCTCACCTCGTTATCAAACATAAGTCGTCCAAACCTGCGAAAGTTTGAAACTAGAACTCCACCTTGATTTTTATACCTATTGAATCCAATTGCACACCATACCCAACTTATTTGTTCTTCATCATAGGCAAAGTTTTTTAAGCAATAAAAAAGAAAATCAGAGGCTAAGATATCTGGTGTTATTGCGTATACATGATGCTCTTTAATGAAGCTTAACCCATCAATATGAATTGGGTAGGGAATGAGCAATTCTGTATAGCGATCTCTGCTTCTTTGAGTGCTTATATTTCCTATTATTTTAAAAAGTTCTTCTTTAGTCAGTCCGTCAGAGATAGCAGCAATCGCCCTAAAAAGGAAAATGTCTTCTACCCTGTGCTTGTCCAAGGCTTTTTTAAGGCGAAGCTCTCTTCCACCTCCTTTCGGATGAACTTAATTTCGCGTTTTGTCATATATCGGATGATATTTTGACTGGTTAGATCGACAAAACTGCTTTCAATGGCCTTTGGTTCACAGAATAAATAGTATGCGAGTGCGATGATCATCAAAGGAGTTGTACTGTTGGAATCTTGCGCTTGCCATGAAATAAAGTCGGCTTTTGCCAGCAATAGAGGTAAGAATTCTTCATCAAGTTGGTCATCTGCTGCGAAATGGAGTTTTAGCTTTTGCAGTGCTTCCCATGCATCATTTAATAGCATCCATTGATCATCAGATGTTTTTAATCCTTCAAGATGTATTGGCTTATTGGAAAGCCTTGGTGCTTCTTCTTCGATAACATCAAAAAAATCACGATCCCGGCTTAGCAACAAAAGCCTAAAATTATCTCCGCAAGGTAATGATTCCATGTCAAAGTCATAGAAGGCTCTTAAGAGCTGCTTTACTGACTCTTTTCGTTCCTCTGGATAGTCAACTATGAGTAATATACCATTGTTGCCAATGTGCCATTGTCCCCTGAAATTTTTTCCTGTTTGGCCTGCTGAATAACCAAACTTTGCCGCTGATATCTCCTTGGCAAAGTCAAATGCTAACCTTGTTTTGCCAACACCACCATCCCCGCTAATCAATTGAACTGATTTGGGTGTACCGCTCTCAATCCAGTTTTTTAGATGCTCCTGCTCTTTATC
This sequence comes from Alteromonadaceae bacterium, assembly GCA_965277695.1. GTDB lineage: Bacteria > Pseudomonadota > Gammaproteobacteria > Enterobacterales > Alteromonadaceae > JABSOG01. The sequence continues at coordinate 30,363 of CBDIDQ010000056.1, read as the reverse complement.
CCTTCCAACTATCCTTGGCGTCAATAAGGAAGACCAGCCGAGCACGGTTGATGGTTGTTCCAAATCGATGTTGCCGGTGGTGTCAGGTGCAGATAAGTGGTTTTCTCCCCAACATGGTGTGATCGTACAAACAGGCTTTTCATGGTCGTTATTGCCTTTTTCCCAAGCAATGCTTAATCCATCAAACGACCTACCAGAATTTGAATTTTTCTTCTGTTCATATTCACGTTTTTTTCTTAATTCATCAATGTAAGGCTTGAGCCTATCAAGTTCATCCTTTAAAAAGCGCTGGCTATCCCTAAAGGCCACAAGTGGAAGGCTCTTATCACGACAGAATTCCAGAAAATAATAAAAACACTCTAATCTTGACGTACCGTGTAACTCAGCTAAAGCATCTACTATTTTCGGATGCTTATTCAAGTTTTGAACTGGCTCACTTGTTAGCCGTGAAACTGTAGTTTTACCAAACTTAAATTTAGCTAAAACTTTGAAAAGGACATTACTACCGAATTCCTTTTCAAGATGCCGAATATATTTTTGAAGATGGCCTGTTTCCCAGACATCAGTGAACTCCTTTTTGTTACTGAGTTCTTTAGGAGGACGGCCATATAAGCGTTCAAATCTTCCCTCTAGCTCATTCGGGTGGTCTATAGATCCTATCATTTGACTGCAAACAGACAAAAAATAGTCGGAAAGAGCTGCTTCTAGCTCTTTTAACATAGTAGACATAGTTGTACGCCAATAGGAATGTCAAGGGTACAGTTTAAATCAAAATATAAAAAGTTACAAAAACTAGCCTATGGTGGGAGGGGCTTCTTGCTTTGAAATTAAAGTTTCATTATGTGCACGTTTTTTCTTCAAAATCTCGTAACGCTCAGAATCAAGTTCTTCAAGAAGTTGTGTTGTTTTATCCTCACCAAAAACCCGATCACAGTTATCTATAATTTGCTCTGTAATGCAGTCTGCGAGCATGGTGCTGTCAAATTTATTACCAAGCGCCTCAAGTTTTTCAATTAACCTTGCGGTGGCATAAGGAAGCCTTATAGGTTTTAGTTCATCCATATTAAGGGGTAGTGAGCCTTGACCTGCAAATTTTTCCTTAATTCCATCTGTCATTTCAGTTTAATCCTTCAACTTTAAATTCCCTATTACAATAACATATCATCCCGCCCATTATTATGTCAAGGAAATAGTCCGTAGCGCTGAATCCCTTATTTTTAAAGGGCTATATCATTTTTCGTAGCAACTGCTACGGCTGCTCCGTGGTGGTTATATGGGGGGTAAGTAGAATTCAAATCAACCCGGGGACATTTTCAGTTTAAACACATTCATTGCGAGGTAACGCACATGAAAAATCTTAGGAAATGCGCAGTTGTTGCGCTCTTATCCTACCTGCTTTTTGCAGTGGTTGTCACTGGTTTTGTCCTTTCCTGTTTGACAGGTGAGTTTTTATGGGCACTCAGTTTCGCCGCAGCATTTTTGGGCGGCGGAATCGCTTTTATTGTTTCCATTGACAGCATGTTGGCAGCCGAGAGAAAGCGATTGAAATGCAAACATTGATGTGGCGGTGAGTAAGAAAATTCTGGAATCAGCACGGAGGCTGATTCCCGGATTGGTGAGTTGGTACGCAGTATTTGGTGCCTGGATTTAGGTAACAAAGAGGTAGTGAAGATGGCTCAGATTATTAATAACACAACCACAATTGTACGGATTATTGGCAAGACAGAGGCCGCGAATGATCCGGTTTTTGATGGGGCGGCGCTGAGGGCATTAAAGCGCCATGGCAAGAAAGTTGTCTATGTCGGTGAGCGAGACGAGATTATGACCCAGAGCTATTACAACCGACTGTGGATGGCGGTATCTGGGCTTGAGATCCCTCGCCGCCAGTGGGTGGATAAGATCTCTATCGATGTGGCCAAGTTCGATGGGGTAATTTTGCATCGGGATGAAAAGTTATTCCAGTTTCCCGATCTGGATGAGGTGTTCGGCGAAGATGTATGGGACATGCGGTGGATGAGTGGCTTTTTAAAAGCCGATGCGTCGGGCATGGCTCCCAAGGCCGTTAGCCGCGCTTGGCGGAAAGTGCAGCTCATTGATTTGAGCTTACGGATTGCGCATCCGAACTTGGCACGACATTTCGGGAAGTAATTTATCCCGTTTCCCGGATTGCGTGGTTGGTGGGTTTAGGATGAACCCACAGCCCAACAACAATGAGGCAAAAATAATGGCGAAAAGTACAAATACATTAGCGACGCGGATTGCCCCGCAAGACAGCGGCAGAAGAACGGCAGCGAAGCCGCCAACAGGCATCCAGGCATTTATGGTCAATATGCAATACCACTCAAATGTGCAAGAATCCACCGTGATCGTGGCGGAACAGGCCGAGCATGAATTTGGTACAGAGCATGGCTGGGAGATAGAGCAATTAAACCGCGTTTTGCCCGGCATTGGTGAGGGCTATAAAACTTCCGAGGCCAATGTGAAGGCGCTTAAAAAGACGCTGGATAATACCGCACCATATATCAAGGCGGCTGCGGATGATGATAGTGCGCAGCAACAAACGGTCTTTGGCCAGTGGGCATTTAAGGACAAAATCTTGATGGTTATCACGGCTATAGCCTTGATTTCCGCCATGGTGATGGGCGGAGCGAACGTATTTGCCAACCTCATGGCCTCGGGCGTTGGCATCTTTTTGATCAAGCCTTATTTGGCGGTGGCGATATCGCTTTTGCTGCCGATTGCGGCCACAGCGATTAAGAATTTATCGCACTATATTCACAATCCGCTTTATCGCAGATGGTATGGGTTGGGGATTTATGGGCTGACCTTGGTTTTGCTGCTGATATGGGCTGTTCTTTTTGCACAGTCATTCAGTGGGGTAGCTGAAACTTTTGATCCCGCAGCGCTGCTTGATGATAGCGGGAACGACGACAGTGGTGCGGCGTTGGTGTGAGCCAAGCAAAAAGCCAACATTATGCAGGCCATCAAGACGGACTACCCGCAGGCGAGTTTAAAGAAGAACTAGCAACAATTGCCGCCGAGCGCGAACAAACGCAAGCCGTACACAAAAACGCCGAGCAAGCCCCAGTAGTGCTTAATCTTGATTTGGCAAAACGCTACTTTGAGGAAGTAGCGCAACTCCAAGACAACATGGCACAAGGCGACAACCTACACGAAGCCGCCCAATTGTTACAAAAAGTCATCACAAAAATAGTACTCACACCCAACGCAGACAAAACAGATCTGCAAATCGATATACAAGGCAATTTCGCGGGAATGCTGGCAGTAGCCACAAATCAAGACAATCTCTTGCCTCTAATGGAAGGACTTCACAGCCCCCAACTATGCACCAAAACCAACCACCTCACCATCTAACAGGAAATAACGGAGGAAGCACCTAATTGCTTACTTTAGTATCATTCTTTCAGCCGAAAAAAGCTCGCTATATGATCCCCTTCGCAAATCATATACCCCTATCTTGGAAAGTTCGCTTAGTTCTGAAACTCATAATTGTGTTTGTTAGCCTTGGATTTACTCCTAATCAGACAGGCAAAGGTCACCCTATGAAGCTACCGATATATTTTCCTACCATCCCAAAAGTCAAGAATGCTTACTTGAAATTAGTCACCCTATTCTTACTCAGCTTAATGAATCTTGCAGCATTTGCAGGTGGAGGGGGTAACTCGGGGCTTGATGCAGGTCAAGTGGGCAAAAACGTCGGTGACCAAATGAGTGGATTGACCCAAGGGGTGCTTTACGCATCCGCATTTGTCGGTGTTGTTTTGGTTGTTATTGGTACCTAAAAATGGGTAGGGGCCAGACAAAACCAGGAAGATACACCAAAAGAAGCAATGAAAATGACTGCCACGGGGTCAGTGCTTTTTGCCATTCCAGTGATAATCAGCCTTATCAATGTGTCATTTTTCGGTTCCGATGCTTCATCAAAAATGCAAAATGCTGTGATCACATCAGCCAACAAGTAGCGGACAATGATACGCATTCACCCCAATAAAACAGCAATGGACTTGACAAAGGTCGAAGGTTCGTCAGACCTTGGCAGTCTTTCTTCGACTCATTTATTGGTTCAGTTGAACTACACTTGCCAATGTTGTGGTTTAAAATCTCGTCCGCACAAAAAGGCGGTTACTGGTTATATTGAAGTTGTTGATTTTGACGGCAGTCCTACGGCTTTTTGCACTATGTGTATGCAAGCCATTCATTTGTCCAGGAAACATCAATCCTATAACCATGGGCTGATTATTTATAGTCCATCTCTTTCACAGGGCCAAATAAATCGAATTGCGCAAATGTTATATTTGGCCAAATTACTTAACAGCACTGCCGCACAACGTGCCGATCAATTGATAAATAATATTCAAGCAAAAGGCATCGCGCCATTGGCAGAGACTTTTCCAGGCCTTAAAACGGGTGCGTTGTCGGAGTTTATCAATCTTTGGCAATATGCTTCGCCACGGATAAAACAAAATCAAAAGTCACTCTTTAACGGACTTCGGTATTGGCCATTTGAAATCCCATTTAGGCGTCAGCTGAAATTTTGGCACGCCGCAACCTTTAATCATTTAAACGATCACTTGGGGGAATCGCAGCTTAAACAATAACAAGCTGCGATTTACTGTTTGGAATACCTATGCGCTATCAACCTCACAACACATTTCTCGACAAACTATTCCGTCCTTTTGACTATTTGTCTCAATATATCCATGACTCATTGTTTGCAATGAATCCAAGGGAATTTATCGACCTGGAAACCGTTAACGATGAATACACTTTGGTGATGCGAGAGGGTTCATTGGTGAGTTGTGTGCGTATCGATGGCTCATCAAAAACGGTGTTACATGATGAGGTAGTTACCATTCTCGATGCCATGGAAACCAAGTTGACCGCCTATATGACCGATGGTTGTCATTATTTTAGCTTTTTCTTTTCTGCGGATCAGGATGGTGTTGCCGCTGAAATTGACGATATTTATACCAATTCGGCGTTAAAAACAACTCATGATATTGGTCTCGACTGGGACGATTTAATTTACGAGCAGCGCAATGTGATGCTGCCGTATTGCCAGAAAGAGCGGGTTTACCTGCTGGTTTGGACAAACATTCATGGCTTAAGCAAAGAAGAAAAGCAGCAAATTCAACGGGTCAAATCAAAGCAGCGTAAAGGCTTGCCGCTTCAGTCTAACGCCCAGTCTGCTGGTATGGGGGTGTCGGCTTATGTGCAAAAACACCATTCTTTAATTAACAGTGTCGTTGAAGACATGCGCAACGTGGGTCTGGCCTGTGACTTAGTGGATAGCCATTCTTTTATCCGTGAAATGCGCAATAGCATTGACAGTGAATTTACGGGTCCAGACTGGTCACCATCGTTACCCGGAGACCCCATTCCATTTAGGTTCAATGAGGACCCTAATCCTGACTTGAGTGGCATGGGCTATCCTAAACTAAGGGAACAAGTTTTTCCCCGGTCTGCTTTTCGTGAGAATCATTCTGTTGTTGAGATTGGAGACACGCTATTTTCACCATTGACTATCGAAATTCCACCCAAGCATCCTCAGCCGTTTCAAGCGCTTTTCCAAAGTTTGTCAAATGAAAAAATTCCTTGGCGAATGCACATGTTGGTCCGTAAAGACGGCATGAGTGTTTTTGGCTTTAAGGAAACGTTGGCCTCTTTTTTGGCCTTCACTCCGGGCACCGATGACAACGACTATATAATCAATGCTAAAAAACAGCTAAAAAAACTGAGGGATAAGGGTGAAGAAATTGTCAAAATGCAAATTTCATTTTGTACTTGGGCACCCAAAGGCGAAATCAAGCTTGTTGAAAAAAGGCGTGCCATCCTATCACGGATCGTACAAGGCTGGGGGGTTTGCCAACCAGCGCAAGCAGAGGGTGATGCGCTTGAAACAACACTGAGTTCGGTGCCGGGCGCAACCTTGGGCAGTACTGCAAATCCATCTGCTCCCCCCCCTTATATGAAGCGATAAAGATGGCTCCTGTGACCCGGCCATCTAGCCCTTATACCGTTGGATCTAAGTTATTGCGGACTCGTGACGGTAAATTAATGCCGATTGAAATGAATTCCAAACTACAACTACACAAAACGACGTTACTACTTGGCCCAATGGGCACCGGCAAGTCCAATGCCATCGCAGATGAAAATATTGCTTTGATCCAAAGCCCCGGGTTGACGGAACTGCCTTTTATTTCAATCCTGGATATTGGCCCATCGTCAAAGGGACTAATTTCCCTGATACGGGCTGCATTGCCAAAAGAAAAGCGCCATTTTGCTGTTTATGAACGCCTTCAGAATACCAAAGAATACTGTATCAATGTGTTTGATACTCGTTTGGGGCTAAGATATCCGCTATCCAATCAAAAAGCGTTTATAAAGAATTTCATTTCTTTTCTGGCTACCCCGGATGATGCTGATAAACCACCTGATGGCGTTTCCGGCATCGCTGATGCGCTGATCATGTTGGCGTACAAGACTGCCTCAGATCGTAAAACGGCAAATCACTACGTGCCCGGGGCCATGCCCCGAATTGATGAAGCATTGGCAGAATACAATTTTAGTGAGCACTGTCAACGCAAGATAGTGCTCTGGTGGGATGTTGTCGACTTTCTATACAAATCAGGTAATTCTCATTTGGCCTCGATGGCACAACGCTTATCAGTGCCTACTTTAAGAACCATTGCATCCCTATTGGCTGATCCTTCTATCACTTCAATCTACAAAGGTACGATTGTAAGAGATACCCAGGAGCCACTTCCAGCTTTTGTTAAACGCAAGATAATGGAAGCCCAAAATGGTTACCCATTAATATCCGACTACACCCGGTTTGATATCGGTGAAGCTAGGGTCATCTCTTTGGATCTGAATGACGTAGCCAAAGGAACCGGACCAGATGCGATGCACAGGACCGGTCTAATGTATATGCTGGCTTACCACGTATTAACCAATCACTTTTTCACCGGTCCTGACCACCTTGCCGAAATGCAAGCTAATGTGGGTATATTTGGTGTAGATTACCGAAAGTACCACGCTGATTATATTGATTCGATAAGCAAATTACCAAAACGTTTTTGCATTGATGAAAAACACCGAGTAGCAGATCTTACTGATATTGACAAGCAGATGGACCAGTCAATATTTGAGGGTAGAAAGTGGGGCGTAGAGATATTACAGGCAAGCCAATTGGTCAACGCCTTTTCAGATGCCATTGTTCAATTGGCAACCAACATTTGGATACTGGGTGCCGGTACCAAAAATAATATTGATGAAATAGCCAGGAAATTCAAGCTTTCTCCATCGATGATAGCGCTTTTGACTAATGATATGCGAAAACCTGCTAAAAAAGGCGCAACAGTGATCGGCATCATTGACACTGAACGAGGTGTATTTGAACACCATATGTTGTCGACCAAAGGACCAATATTTCTGTGGGCGGTGAACACCAACAGAGATGACTCATTTGTGCGGGATCGGTTGTATGAATTAATCACGGAAGTGGAAGCTCGAAAGCTGCTGGTAGAGTTATATCCGTCGGGCAACCTTGATGAAGAGATCACCAAGCGCCGCAAACAGGCCGGTTTAAAAGCCAGGGTCGAACGATATCAAATGGATAGCACGTCAGCAGAAGAAGAAGAACGGCAGCAAACTCCAGATAGCATCCTGAACGCCATTATTGATGAAATTGTGTTTGTACATGGACAAAGGCACCAAGCTCGGTTAACGGCATAAGCACAATTATTCAGCACTGAGATCCATTATTGCAGTAGCACCCAAGGAGTACTGGCTATCAACGGTATCGTTTTCTTTCAGGAGGTAATGTTGAAACTGGACAACAAATTAATTGGCATTGAAGTCGTTATATTGAGTTCAAGTCATGTTAACGCAATGGGTTTAAGAGCCGTGATTCAAGTTATCTCCAGCGGTAAATTTGAGATGTTTTATGGCAATCAAACCTATGGGCTATTCGCTCCGAATGAACTCAGATTTGCCAACAAATTGGACGAGCGAAACTACCGTAGAACAGTAAACATTTGATTTTGAACGAGGATTTATTATGATTTTTAAAGGCTTGGTAAGATTTTATGTCAGCTTACAAATCGCAATAATCGACGACTGGACAATAATAAGGGGCGAATAGCATAAACTTGATAACGAAGGTAATCATCTCATTGGCAGCATTTTAACTTGTGAAAATGGCGTTATAATCTCATATCAAGCGTATACTGACAGACAAATTCTTTTTTTGGATAAAGTGAAAAGCTCTCTATATGATAGTAGAGCGTCAGTCTCTTTTGCCATTATAGACGGGATTAACATTATAGAAACGGACGTGCCGTTGAGAAAAGTCAATGGGAATCACTTTATAGGCAATCCGAGCCGTCGCCTAGAGGCAATTAAAGGGCTAGAGCAAGGATTTAGCTACCGGCAGATTTCTTTCTTAAAACATCACAAAATATTCCTGCATGCATTCAGGATCTATCAGTATCATTTCGAACTGCCCGTGCACTAATCAACCATAAGCCATAGCAGATCAGTTAGGCCAAATAAATTTGTGGCCTATCTAAACGGTGAATTCACTGACCATTTTCATTAGATGACTCATTAGCAAGTTGATACTTTCAGCTGATGTCGATACATGCTGATTGTTTCCATTTGCCTGATCAACCGTTTGATTAATCGATTGGGTATTGTCATTGATATTGGCGGCAACATTGGACTGTTGTTCGGCAGCGGAGGCAATTTGCAAATTTAAACCGGATATGTGACTGATGCTGTTGCTCACCGTTAGCAAGGCAGCCTCTGCTTTTTGCATCTGTTCAATGCTTGCAGTTGACTGCTGTGTGCTGCTTATCATCACAGCGACTGCTTGTTTAGCTCTACTTTGCAATTCAGTCAAAGTAAGACCGATTTTGGATGTTGACTGTTGAGTCTTTTGCGCCAGGTTTCTAACTTCATCAGCCACTACGGCAAATCCTCTACCTGATTCACCTGCTCTGGCAGCTTCAATGGCCGCATTAAGCGCCAAGAGGTTAGTTTGGTCAGCAATATCGCCAATTACGCTAACGACCTGTTCGACATCATTACTGATTGACTGCAATTCTTTTATTACCTCGGATGCGGCAGTAATTTCATCATTGAGTAATTTAAATGAGGTAATTGTACTCGACTGGATATCTGCGGACAATTGAACTTCTCGTTCGAGCTGTTGGGTGGCGTGTGACGCATCCTGAGCATTGCTTGCAACATCACGAATGCTGGAGGCCATTTCAGTCATTGCTGAAGAGACTTGCAGAGTTTCATTTTTTTGAGTTTGGTTAGTGGTCTGCGCTTGCTCACTTGATTGGTTTAACGACTGAGTTTCTGCATAGAGTTCGTTGCTGGTTGATTTGATGGTGGTTACCACTTCCTTAAACCGCGTTAACATCAAGTTAAAAGCGACACCAGCTTGGCCAATTTCATCCTTGGAGTCCGACGAAATTTGCACGGTTAAATCTTTAGTTGTTTCTGCTGCAGCGATTAACCTGGATAGACTCAGGATACGCTTGCGTATAGAAGTTACCATCCCTATTACTGAACCTAGAATCATCAATGCACTGAATAATATCCCCGTAATAAGTATGAGGGACGCGCTTGAGATTGTTGAACGAATGGAATCACTACTTAATCTTATTTGAGTCGAGTAAACCTTTCTGAGCGCCAAAAAACCATCAATGGCAGGTTTGTCCGAAATCCTTATGGCCATATCGATCTGGTGGGCAGAATCACCAGCCTTTAGCCTGTTTCTAACCACGTTGGCGGCTTCCAGATACAATTGATTTACCTTGGCAATGTTCTGCAACGCCTGCAGTTCTGTGCTTGTTAGGTCTGATAGCTGCCGGTATTGGTTGATCGCGGTATCAATTGCGTCATTGTTTTCGCTTATCTGCGAAAAATATTTGTTGTTCCCCCTGAGCACGAAATTTTTGAAATTGTGGATCATATTGCCGTAGCCGAAGGATGATTGAATTTTCAGTAATAATTCCTGGCGAGCAACGGTTTGGTTTTGGTACTGATCCCAGCCTTGTTCGATGGGGATCACAGACCGATACGACAAGAGCATAGTAATGCTCAAAATCAAACTGATCCAAATTAGTAACGCGGTAAATTTTCCCCGCAGCCCCAAGTTTCCAATATTTTTCACGTATATTCACCCTAACTTTAACGAATTTTGCTCTTTTGCTCGAATGGCAAAGTAACACAACCGGTTGGCTTACCTAATGATTAAGTGTACTTTTTAAGATATTCCTTTGAATCAAGGCTCCCATGCGTTGTGGTAATCGGCATACATGTGGACTTACGACGTTTCTGGCTAGTCTGCCCCATGAACACCTTTATCATTGTCATTCTCGTGAAATTTAAAACATGGTTGTGCGATGATTAGATGGTATGATCGAGTATTAGCAGCGCGGATATATCAGCATCGCCAGGCGTTAACAGCTTCGTGGAATGCCAGATCCCGCTTTGTCATTAAAATAACCTGAAGGCAGCACCATCCCTGAAATATGCTCAACCGTGACATCAATGCGTGGGCACGTTACGCTGTCGTTCGTCGGTGATATTGGCGTCTGTTGTTTGGCCAGCGAACATCAGGTAGCAGTGCCCTTTAAAAACGTCGGAAGAAACCGCCATTACCTTTGTGGGGAATGGCCTTTTATTGACCATGTGATCCAACCTATACTGGCGGTGGAAATCAGCGCCGCGCAAATTAAGGGGTAACGGGTGGTGAAGATTAAAGGTGTTCGCACTGACTCAACGGGTTAAACTTGGTATGATTTTACCGTGTAAAAACCGAATATATCAAGCCACCAGCCTTCAAAAAAGTCCCCCTATAAGTAATATCCGCTATTTTGTGCTGTCGAGCTTCAGGAAGCGTCGCTGGTTAGCCCACCCTAATACGATTTCTACTGAATATAGTCATCGCGGTCAAATAGGTGCTTTAATTGCCCACTTGGCTGTGCCAGTGCCTTGGATTTTAAACGACATCCCAAATGACCCGCTTAATTGATCGGTAGGGTATAGCGTTCCTTATAAGTTGGTCAAGTGATGTTGATCATCAGTCTACCTTCAAATAGTGTTACTAATCTCTCGACTCATCAGCAGTTGACCGATGGCTAACCGACAACGCTTCGCAATAAGCTAATATTTGTAAATTAAATGACATCCTTTTATAGTGACGAATTATTCAATGGCCCTCATCCGTGTTAGCACTACTCGTCTGATTGGTTATCCCGCGCGGCCTTGGCCTGGCGACGTTGCGCGGTTAACTTCGCGGCGCCGGAGTGACGCAGCTCAGTTTGGGCGGTATAGCGATAAAACACCAACGACTGCCACCCCCCCGAATCCATAATGTCGCTATCGGTCAATCCGGCACGGCGCATATCCACTGCCCCGCCGACCCGGCAACTGTGGGCGGTAAACGCGCGGGCATTGTCGACACCACAGCGGTCAAGCACGGCTTTATACAGGCGATTGACGGTTTTATAGCTTATCCCCTTCGCCTGCACTTTGCCCCCGCGATTCGAGAGCGCCCGAAAGACCGGCCCCTCGCTGATGCCCGCCGCCGTTAGCCAGTCATCAATTAGGGCATAGGTTTCCCGGGAGACATGCCGATAGGTTCCCTGACCCGTCTTATCGGTTTTGGTCCGTTTGACATAACATTGCTCCATCGCCCGTTGCAGGTCGGCCACCTCAATTTGGCCAATTTCACTGCCCCGCAACAAGGTGTTTGAACAAAAGTTCAACACCGCAATATCCCGTTTATCTTGCAGTGTGTTCACCGTAAAATCGCGATTTACCCGGGCCAGTAAATCCCCATCCAGCGCCAGGGCTTGCGTTTGTTTCGCCGGTTTGATTAAGTGGCCCTGCTCATCACTTTGCCCCAAAGTGACCTTAATAAATCCCGTCATCAGCCCGGAGACTTTCAGCGGATTCTTAATCTCAGCAATGCCCAGCAGCGAACTGATTGAGGCTAAATGCCGGGTGATGACGGCCCGTTTTTTCGGCGAAGCAACGAGGTGTTCGACATAGCGTTTGAGCTGGTCTTTTTGTTGTTCAAAATCGGGGGTGAGCGGATCATACACCGGTGACTGGTGCTGACAAAAGGCAAAATACTGGGTTAAATCACTGGTATAGGCTTTTCGGGTATTGTGCGGCAGTTTGGCAAAAATCTCCGCAAAATACTCGCGAAGGTTTTTTTGTATCGCTGCCCGCTCATCATCGATGGGGCCGTCACTGGCCATCACCAGCGAATCACTTAGGTCAATAAGGCCCATGGGCTGTTCATTGCCTTTATTTTTCATCATGCGCTCCAGTGCAAATACATATTAGGGACAAACGGGATTCGACCAAAACCGACCCGCTGGCTACACGTTATTCACCCCGCATCACGTTTTAATCGGGCCTTAATAAACCGGGTTAGGCGTGGCAAAATATCAGTTTATAAAAACATCCGGTGGTGGATAGTTTTAACGATGGGATGCCCCATTATAGACTGTTTTTTCGGGTAAAACAATATTCACGGCCAATAAGGGATATTATCGCCCATGAATTAAGGAGGGGGTTAAATGGGAAATGAAAACAGGGGTTTATGTTTTATATTAGTAATTATGTAAGGGTAGGGGACTTGGCAAACGTGATCGAAACCGTTAACCCATAATGTGATTCACTCACACAAATTATCCACCGCCGGATAATTTCCGGATACGCTCAATCGGCGTTTGACGCTATCGACTATTTTGAGTGAATACAGTAGGTACATAGAAGAGTAAAAGAAACGGGCGTTTTATTTACTCAGGTATTGTCAGGTAATAATACCGATAGGTAGTGTAAACTGTTCAATACCCGCACATTAATATCTCGATTATCTTAATGGCTGTTTATTTCACGAATCATTGCCGACCCTTATTTGCAGCAAAATAGCTAATCGTTATATAAACAGTGAGGGGCGACAAAATAGCAATAGGCACCGCACACCTCGATGATACTTTATCCGGATTTTATAAGATAATTGGTGATTAGTTGAGTTTTACTTGACGTAGCGATAACATTTAATCTCAAGTTGGTTAATCGGATTTTAGCCTATCTGGCGTCGTTAAAGCAGATTTGTGCTCATCCTTGTAGATAAAATAACATACCCAGAAGTACCCAGTAATACCCGACAAAATACTGTCGTTAACAAAATGATGAAACCAGTTTGCTTCCGTTGAGTTCGGACCAACCAATATCGTTAAGCCAACACCAATGGTGCCTCCGATGAAGGTCAAGGCAGATATTCGCTGCTTTTCAAATAACTGCTTTAGTGTCTTTTGCATCCTTATTGTAGCGGCGAACGCGGCCAGGCAGCCGACTAAATATATCACCAGTAATGAAGTTAGTAATGGAACGTTTGATGTCGCAAGTTGACCACCGAGTTCAATGAACATGATTTATTTCTATAGTATGTTTTGAGTGGTCATCATTTTCCATTGCTTCCAACATCATTTCAACTAAAAACTTCACTTACTGCTGGAAAGTTTACCCGGTTAACTAAGGGGCGTTTAGCAACGCCCTGGCAGCTGCACGAGCGTTATGTCCTGCGCATGTTGGCTACCGGGTGCTATGAGCATTATTGGTCTGTATATTATGTGTTGAGTAGACGGCATTTCCATTTCGTCCAAAATCATTGCAAATGAACGTTGACTTACCGACGGAAAATTAACCCGAAACCCAAAGGGTCGTTTGAATGATGAGTGGTAGAATATCTCTTTGCATTAAAATAGTTAATACCTTAACTTTGCGCATTTATCATCTGAAAGTGCCCATTTGATTTGGTCAAGAAGAACCGATTGCTAAGCCAAACACCATCAGCTGGACGATTAAAAGACAGGAATATCAAGGTTAATACCGTATTTTCCCATAAACACGTATTAGTGTTCATCGGTTTACGTCGAATACAAAATGGGGTTGGTTTGGGGGCGGATTTTAGAATCCAAGATGACTTATCTATATAAAAACAGGGATGGCGAGTTCTACTGAACAAAGAATGGTGGTGATAAGTAAATTTGCTTAATTAAGGTAGACTGATGATATCATTGCCATTCGAGCATCTTGGCTTTCGTCATAAATCCATTCTGATTTCATCTGTATTCCGACTAAAATGTACGTCGATGCTGTTTAAGGTTTATTCGCGGTTTGTGCCTAATGCGACACGGCAAGATGGGAGTGTTTTTGAGCGGTTGTTGAAAAAAATTTTAGTGAACGGATTTTTACGAAATTAACGTGGGAACAATAAAAATTCCAAGTAAATTAATTATCACCTTATATTTATTTGTCAGTTATATTTTAGAAACTCTCGGCATGGTAACATGCGTCAGTTTAACACTATTAATCAAACTTGGTTGTCTAGTAATTTACGATAGGAGCGACGTAGTGATTGAATTCTGATTGTTGGATTTGTTAAAAACTTTTCAATCTTTGCTGTTATAATCGGGCCTCTATTCCAGTGCAACAAATTTAAGTAACATCAAAATACCAATTATTTTAAAGAGAACAACCGAATGAACAAATTTATACTTAGCCTGGCACTATTGACTGTCATCAACTTACCAGCAAGTGCCTCTATTGAGGAAGCGAAGGCCGCCATGGATAATAAAGAATATGAAATAGCCAAGAAACAGCTAAAAATAGAATTAAAGAATCAGGCCACTAAAAACAAGGCTTATTTGTATTTAAGCGAAATAGCCCTTGAACAAAAAGAGCTCGATGATGGCGAAGACTACATTAAAAAATTAATCAAAAATACCCCTCAAGATCCACAAGCACATTTCATCTACGCCCAAATCATGGGCCGTCAAGCACAAGATGCCAGTATTTTCAGCGCCTCAGGTTACGCTAAAAAATCACTTAAAGGCTTTAAAAAAGCAGTAGAACTGGCCCCTAAAAACACCGATTTTCGACAAGGCTTAATGACCTTTTATCTCGATGCCCCAGGTTTCGTTGGTGGCGGTAAAGATAAAGCCTTAGAGCAAGCAAAGCTGATGCTGCCACTTGATGCTAAGCGGGGCACCCAAGCGCTGATAACGGTTTATCAGGCACTCGAAGATAAGCAACAACTTAAACTGTTATTTGCTCAAATCAAAAAAGACTTTGCCGATGATCCAGATTTAAATTTTCAACGCGGAATTTATCTGCAACAAGATAAAGCTTACAATGATGCTTTTGCCGTCTTTACTGACGTTAGCAATATGACCGTTAAAACTGAGGAAGATACGTATTTCAAATTCAGTTCCCTTTATCAAATTGGTCGTACCAGCGTATTCAGTAAAACCAGAGCAAACGAAGGGATAAGTGCGCTGCGACAGTATATTGACCACTTTCCTGAACTGAACAATCTACCAAAGAAAGAATGGGCTGAATTTCGGCTGGCAATACTGCTTGACATCAGCGGAAAAACCGAAGAAGCAAAACAAATTTATCGCCAAATAAAAACAAGCTCCTCAGATAAAAAACTTATCAAGGAAGTTAAAAAACGACTTTAAGTGGCTGTTAAAATAACCGATATTGAGCAGTGACACCTGCCAAATTCGACTTTACACTTAAGAGACGACACAAAATAGCTAAATCTAATAGGTAGTTCAATGAGTTTTAGAGATATCAACAAATTTCCTTTCACCAAAGTTTTTGAAGACAACTGGGAGCAGATCCGCGACGAATATCTCAGAGTTCAGAACAAAATGGTCGCTTGGCCTGAGAAAAACCTCTATAACAAAGGCTGGGAAGCCTTCGGTCTTTACGATTTTCCGTATGGCCGCGAGTTGCCCTTTGCCGCTATGTGTTCATTTACCCGAGATTTGATCAAAGAGCATATTCCCACTCACGGCGTTGCCGGGTTCTCGCGATTGTCTGCCGGTACCGAGTTAAAACCTCACGAAGGCTACAAAGGCAAGTTTTTGCGTATGCACTTGGGCCTCATTATCCCTGAAGGAGACCTTGCTCTACGTTCGCTCGATCAAACTAGGGGCTGGGACGCAGGCAAAGTGTTTATCTTCGACGACCGCGAGGAGCACGAAGCTTGGAACCGCACCAAGGAAGACCGGGTGATCCTGTTAATCGATTTCGTCCCCGAAAGCGAAGGTATGTAAAATACAGGCCCGGATAAGGCGGATTTACAAAACAGCAAAGTCCGCCCGACGAGAACGATTAAATAAACCCAGTCTGGTTTTGCGTTCCCCTGTATACGGGGCTCGCCCGTGACAGGTGAGAATATTGTCTGCCACCAAAAAATCGCCTTTTTGCCAGCCAAACGAGTTTTGTTCAGATTTCATCACTTCTCTGATATGCAGAGCAACTTCATCGGGGATCGGACTACCATCACCATAAAGCACGTTAAAAGGCATACCATCAGGCCCGAATTGTTCCATCATTTGCTCGCAAATCCCATTGGGCAATGTTGCCCAATGCCAGAACCCAATATGGTTGTACCAAACCGACTCTCCAGTCACCGGGTGCTCGACTATCGCCCCACGGGTTTGGGTGGTGCGAAGAATACCGTCATGCCACTCAATGGCAATGTCCTCAGCTTCGCAATAGGCTTGCACTTCTTCACGGTTTTTATCCCAAAATGCATCGGCAAGGCTGACACCCAGTGAGTCATGGAAGTTACGCACCAAACGCCAACCTTTTTGTTTGAAGCTTGCTCTGACCTGAGGGTCTAGCTTTTGCAAAATTTGACGGTTGTCGGCAAATGGATTTTCACCACCAGATTCAGGGGTTTGAACACAGTAAAAGGTGATTTTTTCAGCATAGTGCACCGACTGAGTATGATCCGAGTGCAAAAATATCGATTCTGTACTTGGCACCGTTGAAGCGACAAATACATTTTCACTGACCTTATGCCTTGGGGCGGTGTTTTCCCATAAGTTAGGCTCTGCCCGATCCCAAGGTAAGCTGGCATTAAGGGCAATACCGTCTTCTTCAGTTTTCATACCGAAACCACGAAACAATACCACCCCGTGTTTATGCACCAAATCACTCACCATTGGGCCATTGTCCCGTAACCACATTTGCAGGTTAACCCCCTCCACCTGAGGCTCTACCAACATCACCAGTTGGCTATCATCCAATAATGGTCGCAATTTGACCAGTTCTTTCACCCCAGCGGGTGCTCTATCGCCTCTGGCACGACGTTTAATTTGCGGTCTTGTCAATTTATTGCTCTCCCATTAAAAATAAAGGTTACAGTTTAAACCACCTGTAACCTTTAATTCCAAGCTAAAACCTGTTCTATTTCATCATAAATACTGCACAAATCAGCCAAAAAATCAGTCTTGAGCACATCCTCATAATGTAATTCTTTACGATAGCGCCGTTGCACTACCTCTGTAACAGCTTTGAGTTTATCAGCGCTAAGCAGGTAACGCGAATCAATAGCCGCGAGCTCAGTTTGATTGAGCTGCACTCTAAGACGTAAACAAGCCGGCCCTCCCCCATTACGGATACTATCGGATAGGTCCGCATATTGGATGGTCAGTGGTTTGCCGTAGGCACTGGTGATCTTATCTATCAACCGCGATACCGTTGGCTGATCGCGACAACAATCGCTCATAATCAATACCAGCTCGCCTTCGCTAGTGGTAATAAACTCTGAGTTAAAAAAGTAAGTGCTCAATGCTTCCTCAATGCTGAACTCCTCAGCGGTGATTTGCACACAACAAACCCCACGGGCTTGCAGGTTGTCAATGAGCTCTTGATGATCATGATAGGCACTTTGATGATACACCAATAGGTCATGGTGGCTCATCGCAATAATGTCATTATGAAATATGCCGGCATCAATTGATTGGCGAGACTGGCGAACAAACAAGGCGTTTTGCGCTTCAAGCTGATGTAACCTAAACAGCGACTCACAAGCCCATAAGGTTTGGCGGCTGTGATGGGCTTTATCACGAGCGGGATCATTACCATAAATAAATATATTCATGCCAGGCTGTTTTCCGGGAACCCCAAAACGCATATGGTTTGCCGCCCCTTCGTCAGAAAACTTAAAGTGACCCGACAAAGCACTATGCAGCGCGAAGTGATCGCTATCGGCAAAAACTCTGGCCAGCTTATCATGGGTTTGCGGCACTTCGATGCTACGGTGGTAATGGCTGTTAAGATTAGCCGTGGTGATATGTACTTTGCCATCACTGCTGTCCAAGCTTGGTGTCACCGTCGCGGCATTTGCCGTCCACACCGAAGACGTCGATAAAACCGACGCCAAATAACAAGGCGCAGCCTTATCGGCCTGCTCCACCAGTTGTTGCAAATCGCCACTAAAACCAACATTGTGCAACGCCAACCTGTCCGGCCTTCGATGAGGCGCAAAGATCACTTGAGGCACACCAGCATCTAGCAACAGCTTCATTCTATGCAGTGACTGCATCGCCAGCTGGCAAGGATTGGAGCCAAACTGACGGTTTTGCAGCGAGGCGACATTGTCTTTGGACAGACCCGAATACAAAGCGGTCGGACCAGGGAGTTCACTAATACTAAGTTGATAATATTTCATCTAGTTACTCTGTAGTCGGGTTAACAAAACGATCGATATGACTGACCAATGCCTGACAATTCGGTTCAGTCAGTATACTGTGATGATCACCATCAACCTCAATAACACTCAGTAGCTGGCGGCAAGCCCGTTGTACGGTGGCCAACCTTTGTGCTTTGCGTTCATCAAATGCCCCGTTGCTGGCATGTAGCAAGAGCACAGGCGCGTCTACTTGACTTTGAATACGATAGTGATCAAACCAGTCGACCTGCTGAACATATACCTCAATAAACCGCTGCAAATTCTCATCTGCGTCTTGTTCGCCGATAAAACCATCCCTGACGAGCCGCGCCCGCAAGTTTGGATAAAGCGCCTGCTCATCCATGGATGGCGCTTGCTCAGCGTAAATCCACTGCCAGATCATTTGCATATAGACCAAACGATGATTATTCGTTTCATCAGCGATTTCATCCGGTAATTGCACAAGGCTATCGAGCAATACCAACTGTACCTGTCTACCACGCTGCTCAAGCAACAATGCCATTGCAATAATTAAACTACCACCAAATGAATGCCCGGCCAGATTAATCACCCCCTCAGGCTGCTCTTGCACAACAGAGTTAACAAATTCGTTCACTTGTTCAGCCATATCGACATACATCGGATAACTCATATACAGTCCGCGATTATCCAACAACTTAACCGATAACTTATCACTTAGGGCTTGAGCCAAAGGATGTATGGCTGCACCAATAACACCAGCCCCGGGGATCACATATAAGGTCGGTGCCTCTGGTGTGGCGGTGGCCATGGATAAAATCGGCAACCATTGTTTCAGCCGTGGTAACAACTGTTTTCCTGCTAGCGGCTGTGTTGACTGGGCAATCAATTGCGCCATATCTTTAAACACTGAAGCGACAAACACATCCCGTATCACCAAAGACGTACCAAATTGATTGTTAATCATCGCAATCAACCGAATTGATAATAACGAATGGCCACCCAATGTGAAAAAGTCCGCTGTAATGCCCAGTCTATCTTCATCAACACCCAACAGCTCGGCCCAAATTGATACCAAGGCCTTTTCGGTGTCGGTGCCCGGGGCAATATAAACGGCTTGTCCTGTCAGACCATCCGGGTCTGGCAGCGCTTTTTTGTCGATTTTGCCATTGGGGGTCAATGGCCACTGCGCTACCGCCATAAAACGCGCAGGTACCATGTAATCGGGTAATACTGCCGCCAGTGCCGCGCCAAAGCCATCAATATCTTCATCACTGTTCACGGTCTTCACATAGGCCACTAACTGTTGCGCCTTAACCATCACTAGGGCAGATGCCACACTGTCCAAAGTCAACAGTTTTTGCTCAATTTCGCCCAACTCGATTCTATAGCCCCTAATCTTCACCTGCTCATCATTACGACCAATATACGCCAGGCAGCCATCTTCCCGATAACGCACCAAATCACCCGTTCGATACATTCGCTCACCCTGAACAAACGGATCCGTGACAAAACGCTCGGTCATCAACTCAGCCCGGTTAAGGTAACCACGCGACAGTGCACCACCGCCGCTGATATACAATTCTCCCACACACCCTTTAGGCACCAATTGTCTGTGACTGTCTAGGATGTACCCTCTGACATTGGGCCATATTGGGCCAATATGAGAATCATCCCCCAATACACGCGCACAAGTGACGCTCACCGTACATTCTGTCGGACCATAGACATTCCAGACTTTGTGGCCACCGGCTTGCTGATGTTGCACCAGCGTTTGCCATAATTCGGCTGATACAGTTTCACCGCCAAGCACCAGGTCTGGCAAAAATTCGCCACCACCCAGTTCAAACCATAAGGCCACCAAGCTCGGTGTGCCGTCAATCACCCCGATATCGTCCTGTTCAATACGCTGGCGTAATAGCCCGATATCTTGTTTTTCTTCATCGCTCAACAACACCACCGACTGACCCAATACCAATTGCCCCAATGCCTGTAATGAGGCATCAAAAGCATAAGTCGACGACCATCCCCAAGCCCTGTCTTTGCCTGCGCCTAGCGTCTGCATGAGATAACTCTGGTTTAGCACACTGACATGTTCAACCAGCACCCCTTTGGGGTGCCCGGTTGACCCTGAAGTATAAATCACGTAAGCCAGTGAATGGACATCTGCCTCAATGACTGGCGCGCTCTGGGCGTCAAATTCACCCAGTTCCTGCACTTCCAGTTGTTCCAAGGCCAAGCATTGCACCGTTGCAGACCCGACAATAGACTCAAAACGCCCCATTAAATCTTCGCTGGTTAACAACAACGCGATTTGACTGTCGTTGATGATAAAGTGCAGTCGCTCGTCCGGATGTCCCACATCCATCGGCACATAGGCCCCGCCAGCTTTGAGAATGGCCAAAATACCCACCACGGTCCCTACCGAACGAGCAAATGCCAAACCCACCAGAGTGTCTTTGCCCACACCACGGCCACGTAAATAATGGGCCAGCTGATTGGTTCGGGCATTCAGTTCGGCAAAGCTCACCCGCTGACCTAACGCAGTCACTGCCACCTTGTCGGGTGTTTGTTGTACCGCAGCCTCAAATAAGTGCGATAATAACCCCTTCATTGGGTGATCAACGGGTGTCGGGTTAAGCTCTTCGAGCAAATCGCGCGTTTCATCATCACTCAACATCGGCAATTGCGCCACCCAGGTGCCAGACGTCAACACGCCTTCAAGCATCCGCTCTAAGTGGTCATTCAGCTGTTCAATCGTGGTCACCTCAAAAATCCCACTATCATAGGTCCAATTAAGGTAAATGCCAGTATCCGAGTGCGCCACATCCAGCAGCAAGTCAAACTTGGCCTGATAAACCCCGCTTTCCAGTTCACTTAGCTGTAACCCCTCGACCGATAACGGTTGTTGTTGGGTGGTATTCATTGACAACATGATTTGGAATAACGGTGCATGTCTGGCACTGCGCGGGATATTCAGGTGCTCGACCAGCTGCTCAAAAGGAATGTCCTGGTGTGCCTGAGCGTCCAGGTTGACCTGTCGAACATGGGCGAAGTGATCGGCTGTGGCGGTATCAACCCGCAATACTAGGGTATTGACAAAAAAACCAATTAACGGCTCAACCGCCGTATCCATCCGGTTCGCCACCGGCGTGCCGATAACAATATCGGTGCTATTGCTGTGACGAGACAACACTTGCGTCAGTACCGCGTGTATCAGCATAAAGGGGGTCAGGTTGTGTGACCGGGCCACTTCGTTCAATCGACCGGCGACTTGTGGTGATAACTGACCACTGACCCGCTCACCAATGTGCGGATTGACCTCAGACCTTGGGTAATCTAACCCCAGTGAATGAACCACCGGTGCCTCATCCAGCTGTTTGCGCCAGTAATCCAGTTGTTGCGCCAAAACCTCTCCTTTGAGATAGTCCCGTTGCCACAGGGTATAGTCAACGTACCCTATCGCCAGCGGTGCCAGCGGATTATCCAGTCCCTGTGAAAACGCCTGGTACAAACGGCCAAACTCATTGACCAAAATGCCCATCGACCAACCATCCGAAGCAATATGATGCATATTAAACAATAATACCCCTGCCTGATCACTCAAGGTTAACCAACTCGCCCGAACCATTAAATCCTGGCTCAAATCAAAGGGCGTTGACGCGTCCTTGAGCACCAATTCACCAATCTGCGCTTCACTGACCTGTCGGGTTTCAAACACCACCGCAGGTTTATCGATGATCACCTGAACCGGTTCATCATCCGTGCTGCGATAAACTGTACGCAAGACTTCATGACGTTCGATAATCACCGACAACGCCCGGCGGGCTATTGCCACATCAAACTGGCCACTGACCCGCAATGCCGCCGGCATGTTGTAAGCGGCGTTATTCCCTTGTTCAAACTGGTCAATAAACCATAATCGTTGCTGAGCAAACGAGAGTGGCATCGTATCACTGCGCTCAACCACCGTCACCGCCGGTCTGACAGCGCTGACACTGCTGTCGATATGGGCCGATAGCTGTGCGATGGTGGGGTATTCAAACAAGAATTTCAGCGCCACTTCTTTATTCAGTGTTACGCGAATTTGCGCCACCAAACGAATCGATAACAACGAATGGCCGCCCAGTTCAAAGAAGTTGGCGTTGATGCCCAGCGTGTCGGCATCCCGCTTCAATAGCGCTGCCCAAATCGATACCAGGGCCTTTTCGGTGGCGGTGACCGGGGCAATATAAACGGCTTGTCCTGTCAGACCATCCGGGTCTGGCAGCGCTTTTTTGTCAATTTTGCCATTGGGGGTCAATGGCCACTGCGCTACCGCGATAAAACGCGCAGGTACCATGTGATCGGGTAATACTGCCGTCAGTGCCGCGCCAAAGCCATCAATATCGTCATCACTGTTCACGGTCTTCACATAGGCCACTAGCTGTTGCTGTTTAACCATCACCAAGGTCGACTCCACACTCGCCAACGCCAACAGTTGTTGCACCACTTCGCCCAATTCGATTCTAAAGCCCCGGAGTTTCACCTGATCATCATTACGACCCACATAGGCCAGCTGACCATCTGCCCGGTAACGCACCAAATCACCGGTCCGATACAGCCGCTCACCCTCGGCAAACGGATGACTGACAAAACGCTCGGCCATCAACTCAGCCCGGTTAAGGTAACCCCGGGCCAGTCCGCCGCCGCCGATATACAACTCGCCCACACAGCCTTTAGGCACCAGCTGTTCATGGTTATCTAGGATATAACCGCTGGTATTGGGCAACATGCGGCCAATATGAGGACCGTCTCCTTCAACGCGTGTCCAGCTGCTGTTCACCGTACATTCTGTCGGACCATAGACATTCCAGACTTTGCGGCCACCGCCTTGCTGATGTTGCACCAATGTTTGCCATAATTCGGCGGATATCGCTTCACCACCAATCACCAAGTCTGGTAAAAATTCGCCACCACCCAGTTCAAACCATAAGGCCACCAAGCTCGGCGTACCATCAAGCACCCCGATATTATCCTGCTCAATGCGCTGGCGTAATTGCCCGATATCTTGTTTTTCTTCATCGCTCAACAACACCACGGGTTGACCCAATGCCAGCTGTCCCAACGCCTGTATTGAGGCATCAAAAGCATAAGTCGCCGACCACCCCCAGGGCTTATCTTTACCCGCCTCTAGCGTCTGCATGGCATAACCCAGGTTCAGCAGACCGGCATGTTCAACCAGCACCCCTTTGGGTTGACCGCTTGACCCTGAGGTATAAATCACGTAAGCCAGCGAATGGGCATCCGCCTCAATGGCTGGTGCCGTCCGGGCGTCAAACTCACTCAATTCCAGCGGTGTCAATGGCAAGCATTCCACCCTTGAAGACCCAACAATCGACTCAAAACGCGCCAGTAAATCTTCGCTGGTGAACAACAACGCTATCTGACTGTCGCTGATGATAAAGCGCAGTCGTTCATCCGGGTGCCCCACATCCATCGGCAGATAGGCCCCACCCGCTTTGAGAATGGCCAAAATACCCACCACCGTTTCTACCGAGCGGGTCAATGCCAAACCGACCAGACTATCTTTACTCACACCACGGCCACGTAAATAATGGGCCAATTGATTGGTTCGGGCATTCAGTTGGCCAAAGCTCACCCGCTGACCTGACACACTCAGGGCCACCTTATCGGGTGTTCGTTGTGCCGCCGCCTCAAATAACTGCGGTAATAAACCTGTTGCCGGGTAATCGACGGGGGCCGGGTTTAGGCCTTCGAGCAAATCGCGCGTTTCATCATCACTCAGCATCGGCCATTGCGCCACTCCGGTGTCAGACGTCAACACGCCTTCAAGCATCCGCGCCAAGTGGTCGTTCAATCGTTCAATCGTGGTCGCCTCAAAAATCCCGGTGTCATAGGTCCAGTTAAGGTAAATGCCAGTATCCGAGTGCGCCACATCCAGCAGCAAGTCAAACTTGGCCTGGTAAACCCCGCTTTCAAGCTCACTGAACTGTAACCCCTCTACCGACAGGGGTTGCTGTGTGGTGGTATTCATCGACAACATGATTTGGAATAACGGTGCATGTCTGGCACTGCGCGGGATATTCAGGTGCTCGACCAGCTGCTCAAAAGGAATGTCCTGGTGTGCCTGAGCGTCCAGGTTGACCTGTCGAACATGGCCGAAGTGATCGGCTGTGGCAGTATCAACCCGTAATACCAGGGTATTAACAAAAAAGCCAATTAACGACTCAACCGCCGTATCCATCCGATTCGCCACTGGCGTGCCGATAACTATATCGGTGCTATTGCTGTGACGAGACAACACTTGCGTCAACATCGCGTGTATCAGCATAAAGGGGGTCAGGTTATGTGATCGGGCCACTTCGTTCAATCGACCGGCAACTAGTGGTGATAACTGACCACTGACCCGCGCACCAATGTGCGAATTGACCTCGGGTCTTGGGTAATCTAACCCCAGTGAATGAACCACTGGTGCCTCGTCCAGCTGTTTGCGCCAATAATTCAGTTGTTGCGCCAAAACCTCTCCTTTGAGATAGTCCCGTTGCCACAGGGCATAGTCGACGTACCCGATGGCCAGCGGTGCCAACGGATTATCCAGTCCCTGTGAAAACGCTTGGTAC
Organism: Alteromonadaceae bacterium; assembly: GCA_965277695.1. Lineage (GTDB taxonomy): Bacteria > Pseudomonadota > Gammaproteobacteria > Enterobacterales > Alteromonadaceae > JABSOG01. The sequence goes on along the minus strand of CBDIDQ010000056.1, from coordinate 5,166 downwards.
AAACGGCCAAACTCATTAACCAAAATGCCCATCGACCAACCATCCGAGGCAATATGATGCATATTAAACAATAATACCCCTGCCTGATCGCTCAAGGTTAACCAACTCGCCCGAACCATCAAATCCTGGCTTAAATCAAAGGGCGTTGACGCGTCTTTGAGCACCACTTCACTGACTTGCGCTTCACTGACCTGTCGGGTTTCAAACACCACCGCAGGTTTATCGATGATCACCTGAACCGGTTCATCATCCGTGCTGCGATAAACTGTACGCAAGACTTCATGGCGTTCGATAACCACCGACAACGCCCGGCGGGCTATCGCCACATCAAACTGGCCACTGACCCGTAATGCCACCGGCATGTTGTAAGCCGCGTTATTCCCTTGTTCAAACTGGTCAATAAACCATAATCGTTGCTGAGCAAACGAGAGTGGCATCGCATCACTGCGCTCAACCACCGTCACCGCCGGTCTGACAGCGCTGACACTGCTGTCGATATGGGCCGATAGCGGTGCGATGGTGGGGTATTCAAACAAGAATTTCAGCGCCACTTCTTTGTTCAATGTTGCGCGAATTTGCGCCACCAAACGAATCGATAACAACGAATGGCCGCCCAGTTCAAAGAAGTTGGCGTTGATGCCCAGCGAATCAGCATCCCGCTTCAATAGCGCTGCCCAAATTGATACCAGGGCTTTTTCGGTGGCGGTGGCCGGGGCAATATAAACGGCTTGTCCTGTCAGACCATCCGGGTCTGGCAGCGCTTGTTTGTCGATTTTGCCATTGGGGGTCAATGGCCATTGGTCAAGCATCACATAATTTTGCAGTACCATATACTCTGGCAAGGTTTTGTTCAGCGAGGCTTTGATTTGACCCACCAGGGCACCTTCATCCGCCGACGACTCAGCAGCAATCTCAACAGAAGGTATGAAATAACCCACCAGCTGGTCTTCAAAAGTCATCACCAGGGCACTTTTCACCCCACCGACTTGGCTAATCTGCGCTTCTATTTCTTTGGGCTCAATTCTAAAACCCCGTATTTTGACTTGATCGTCTATACGTCCGATATATTGCAATTGACCATCGACACCATAACGCACCAGATCACCTGTTTTATACATCCGTTCACCGGAGTCAAATGGATTGGCGACAAAATGCGCTGCGCTCATCTGAGGTTGGTTCAAATAACCCCGGGCCAACCCCTGACCCGCCAAATAAAGTTCACCGATGCAACCTGATGGTACCGGTTGGCCGTGATTGTCCAGCACGTAAGCCCTGGTATTATCAATCGGGTGACCAATGCTCGGCTGGGTCGCCACCGGGCCATCAAACGCGCTAACGGTAGAGTAAGTGGTATCTTCCGATGGACCATACAGGTTCACCACCCGCTTAAGTTGATAATTGTCATGCAGTTTGTTCACCAGTGCCTGAGGCAATGACTCACCAGCCAAATTGATGGTGCGGACACTCTCGGGTACATGCTCTAATACCGCATCAATCCCGGAAGGTACTGTATTGATCAGAGTGAGATCTTGATACGATGCCTGTGGCTCCAGCAAGGACAAGATGTTGTTAACCACCACCACTTTGCCACCCACTGATAGCGGCACAAACATTTCGAATACCGACAGGTCAAAACTCAATGACGTACTGGCCAACACGGATTGCAGTTCATCGCGATCAAAGTAACGCTGTGCCCAATGAATCAAGGCCACCGTTGCCCGGTGTTCTATCATGACCCCTTTGGGAAACCCGGTTGACCCAGAGGTATAAATCAAATAAGCCAGATTGTCGTCACTAATGACTTGCCCGATATTAAAGTGACTCTCGTACTGATGCAATAACGGGGTCATATCATCCAATGCCAAACAGGTGTGGTCACTATCTGCAAACCGGGATGCCAATAAGCGATTGCTCAACAGCACCTTGACCCCACTGTCTTTAAGCATGTAATCGATGCGCGACGCTGGATAAGCCGGATCCAGGGGCACGTAACAACCACCAGCCTTAAGTGTCGCCATCACCGCCGTCAACATTTCGATAGAACGGTCAATAACAATGCCCACCCGGGTGCCCACTGTCACCCCCTGTGCCAGTAAGTAGTTGGCCAGCCGATTGGTATTTTCATCCAGTGCCCGATAAGTCACTGATTGCTCACCACATATCACGGCGAGTGCATCCGGTGTTTTGGTCACCTGAGCCATAAACAAATCATGAATACACAACCCTTGCGGGTATGGCCAAGCGGTATCATTAAGCGCATTAATCAGATAATGTTTTTCGTCAGCCGTCAGCATCTGCAAATCTGCCAATTTGATAGCAGGTTCTTCGAGTACGCTGGTCAGCAATTGCACCAAACAACGATTAAACCGTTCGATACTCGACTGGTTAAACAAACAAGTATCATACGCCCATTGCAAGCTGATGCCCTTATCACTGATGGTGGCATCCATTTGTATATCAAACTTAACCTGCACCATATCGGTGTGAAAACGTTCAAAACTCAGCCCGGGTAAAGACAAATCTTGCGTTTCGTTGGTGTTCATATTCAGCATAATTTGGAATAACGGGGAATGCACAGTACTACGCTCGACATTCAGGCTGTCGACCAATTGTTCAAATGGGATCTCTTGGTGCGTCTGAGCATCGAGGTTGACTTGTTTAACCCGCTCTAAAAGTTCAGCAAAGGTGTCACAATTGGCAGTATCGGTGCGCAACACCAAAGTATTAATGAAGACCCCCATCAGCGGCTCCATCGTCGCATCTGTGCGGTTAGCCACTGGCGTGCCAAAAACCACATCGGTCATGTTGCTGTTACGGGCTATCACCAGAGTCATCATGGTGTGTAATAACATAAACTCAGTGACATTGTTAAGACGAGCAACCTCATTAAAGCGTTTGCCCATATCGGCGTCCAACTCACTCTTCACATAGGCTCCCTGATATAGGTTAATCTTTGGCCGCGCCCGGTCTAACGGCAGACTATGAACTGTCGGCACACCACCCAATTGCTTGGCCCAATAATCAAGTTGAGTTTCAAGCACTTCGTTTCTTAAATAATCTCGCTGCCAGAGTGCGAAATCGACATATTGTATCGGTAGCGGTGCCAGCGGACTGTCCTGATTGGCGCTAAAGGCAGCATAGACCTGAACAAACTCACGCACCAATATCGCCATAGACCAGGCATCAGAGGCAATGTGGTGGACATTAAACAACAAAGCGCCCCTTCCCTCATTTAGCGCTAACCAAGTGACCCGCACCATCACATCAGCACTCAAGTCAAAAGGGGCTACAGCCTCTTTTGAGGAAATTTCATACACTCTTTCGTCTCGTTCTTCGGCTTTTAGCTCGCTCAGGTCAATGACCTTCACTGCACTTTCAACCTGATCGACAATCACTTGTTTAGGCTCACCCTCACCCTCACTCAATTGATACACAGTACGTAAGATCTCATGACGCTGCACAATGTACTGCAATACGGCATTGGCGATATTTAAGTCAAAGTGACCTTTGGCCCATAAAAATAGCGGCATATTGTACAGGCCACTAGAGCCATCTTCGAGCTGGTCAATAAACCATAACCGTTGCTGAGCAAAAGACAGCGCCATTTTGGCTTCTCTGGGCACGCCTTCTATGACTTTACGTGAATGTTGTTCTTCGATTTTTTCGGCGGTGGTGACAATAAACTTGGCCATCAATTCGATGGTTGAAAATTCAAAAACATCCTTAATAGGCACTTCGTAATACATTTTCAGGCGAATTTGGGCAACCAATCTCACAGTCAACAGTGAATGGCCCCCCAAATCAAAGAAGTTGGCGGTGATGCTGAGCTTGTCTGCTGGTATATTAAGTAATTCGGACCAAATGACCACTAATGTGCGTTCAATATCACTACTGGCTTCGACATAGGCTTCAGTGCTACCGGTCATGTCAGGCACTGGCAGCGCCATTTTATCCACTTTGCCGCTGGGGGTCAGCGGCCATACGTCAATCAACATAAAACCCATCGGTACCATATAATCTGGTAAGGTCCGCGACAAACCTTCACGAATATGGTTAAACACTTCAACCTCAGGTAACCCCATGGTCTCAGCCATTTCGACGTAACCCACCAGTTGTTGCCCGACACTGCCAAAATCTTTGGCCATCACCACACACGCGTCAATGCCCGGCAAGGCCATCAGTTGCTGTTCAACCTCGCCAAGCTCTATGCGATGACCACGAATTTTGATTTGCTCGTCTGCCCGGCCCACAAAGCCGATGTAATCTTGATTGATCACCTGAGCCAAATCGCCCGTACGATACAGCCTGCGTAACTGACCATCACCCAGGTCAACCTCAATAAAACGCTCTGCCGTTAAGTCTTCACGTTTAAAGTAGCCTTTTGCCAAACCAGTACCGCCAACATACAGCTCACCAATGGTGCCATGGGCACCAAGTTATACTGGTTGTCCAACACAAAATGACTGTAGTTCGCCAAGCTCCGTCCCAAGGATAACGCATATTTATCCTCCGCATCTTTACCGATATAATTTACCAACGAGTACACGGTGATTTCCGTTGGCCCGTAGCAATTAAACAGCTCAATACCATCATTGCCCTTAAATTTAGTCAGTAATTCTTTGGACAAGGCTTCACCGCCCGTGCCAACGACCAATGGCGCTTTGAGTTTAACCCCACCTTCAAACAATTGTAACCAACGAGATGGCGTGCTCTGAATGTAGGATAATTCATGAGTATTGATATATTGTGCCAGTGCAATCGGGTCTAACTGTTGTTCTTCGCTAACCACCACGCAAGTATTGCCGATGCTCAAACAACCTAACCACTCAAACAGCGACATATCAAAAGAAATACTGGTCAACAATAGCCAAGGATGTTGACACACCTTCTGTGGCAGTACCTCAAGCATGGAACGGACTAGGTTGATGACATTACTGTGGCTTATCATGACCCCTTTGGGCTTGCCTGTTGAGCCTGAGGTATACATGATATAGGCCAGTGGGTCATCATCAGCTTGGATGAAGGGTTCAGGGATATCACCAGAGATGACATGAGCCGTATTTTCGTACCAATCATCATCTAATACAATACATTCTACGCCATCACGCTCAAATCGGCTCAACAGCTCTGGTTGGGTCAACAGCACCTTTAATTCGCTGTTCTCAA